>WGNL01000036.1 GCA_016124585.1 Bacteroidota bacterium
CCACAAGGTACTCCTGCACGACCTTCCTTTTAAATGGCACGCTGTACTTTTTCTTTCCGGCAACGACTTTTGCAGCTTCGTCTTTCCGCTTGGTTTCCATTGCGTTGTGGATTGAGTGTAGACGTATAGCCGGACGTGACCTTAATTAATATAATGTTGATTATGTTGAATTGAAATAAAACTTGTTGTGTCTTGTCCTGAAAATAGTTGATTAAAAATTGGCAAAGGCGGGTAGAAAGACAACAGCTCACCTCACCACCGGCAGCTCCACAAACCCCTCCCTGTTCCAGGCCTGCATATTTTCCCGAAAAAACGCATCGCAGTACAGGCAGACGTTTTGCAGCGCCTCCGTCCTCGCCCGTGCGTCCGCCTCGCTGATGCCGAGGTGCTCGCCCATGCGCCAGGGGTCGCCCTCGTTCAGTTTTTGGAAAACGGGGTGTTTGGAAACCCGCTCCAGCACATCCGCCATCCGCTCTGTGCGGGCATCGCCCATCGGGAACTTCGTGCCGGGGCAGCAGGGGTTGATGCGCCAAAGCTGGATGCTGATTTCCTGCGGGATGTCGTCGTAGCCGCCGAGGAAGTTTCTGGCACCGGAGAGGATGGTGCAGAAGTTGTGCTGCGGGTCACGCATCCAAATGCCCTTTTCCACGGCCCGGCCCCGTGCCCAGTTGCCGCCGAGCCACATCTCCTCGGTGGCGCCCCAGTAGCCCCAGCTCAGGGGGCGGTCGAGCAGGTAGTCGTCCTTGGCGAGCAGGGGGTCTTTGTGGTCGCTGCGCACGCCCTGCGCCTCGAAGAGCGCCGCCAGTTTGTCGAGCCGTGCCCCTGCGTGCTTGTGGTAGCGGTCAATGCTGGCGATGTCGAACCGGGTGATGCCCTTCTCGATGAGCGTGGCGAGGATTTCCTCCGTGAGCAGGTCGCCGTTGGTTTGGAGCATGATTTGGGTGCGGTCGGCGTAGCGTTCCCGCAGTCGGTCGAGGATGGCGTAGAGCAGTTTGCGCTCCGCCAAAGGCTCGCCGCCGGAGAGGATGAGGCGGTCAATGCGGTCGGGCAGGTTTCCGATGATGGACATACATTCCTCCTCGCTGATGCGGGCGCCCTTCGGGCCGCTCAGGTTGTAGCAATGGTCGCATTGGTCGTTGCAAAGCTGCGTGAAGACCCAGTAGAGGCTCTCGCAATGGTTGAAGTCAGATTTCATGGTCATTTTAAGTTTGCCCAAAAGCCGATTTCCTCTTGAACCCCCGTCCGGGCATCCCGCACGAAGTCGCTTTTGGTTTCATATTTTTTCAAAATACCGTCCTGCATCAGGGCGATTTCGTCGCCCATGAGAAGGGCTTCCTTGAGGTCGTGCGTGACGAAGACGGTGGTGATTTTGAACGCCGCCACCATTCGTTTCAGCAGTACCTGCATCGCCGAGCGGGTCTCCGAGTCGAGCGCCCCGAACGGCTCGTCGAGCAGCAGCACCTGCGGCTCCACGATGAGCGCCCGCCCGAAGGCGACCCGCTGCCGTTGCCCGCCGGAAAGTTGGCCCGGCATTTTTTTCGACTGCCCGCCGAGTTCGAGGCTGTCGAGCATTTCTGCCGTTTTTTGGCGGATTTCCAGTTCCGGCAATTTCCGCAGCCGAAGCCCGAAGGCGATGTTCTCGAAGGCGTTGAGGTGCGGGAACAGCAGCGGCTCCTGATAGAGGTAAACGATATTCCGTTGATGGGCAGGTACGCCGTTCATCGCCCTGCCGCCGAGTTCCACCGTGCCGCTATCAGGTGTCTCCAGCCCGGCGATGATTTTGAGCAAGGTGGTCTTTCCGCTGCCGGAACGGCCCAGCACGCTCATCATGCGGTGGTCATCGAGGGCGAAGCTTAGGTCTTGGAGTACCCGCTCCTTGCCGAAGGATTTGGATAGGTTGGTTGTTTTTAGAAACATGATGGCAAGTGTGGGGTTAGATATTGTCCAAATTCCAAATTTCAGCGGCAGCTTTTACCATAGCATCCTGCCGCTTGGAAATGGCGGCGACATCCCAAATTGGGTTTGACTTGTCATGTACAAACGCAATAATTTCCTTTTGCTGGTTTAAGAGATTATCCCTGCCGTAAGATTCTAATTTATGCTTGAATGGTTTGTTCCCTATTGAACTGTTATGCTTTTGGGAAATGAGCATTAAATTGCCAACACAATTCAGCCACCCGCCTGAAATTATTCCTTTTTCAGGATTTTCTCTGTCATCATAAATACCATAACCATGAGAAACTGCGTCGCCATTAGTTTCTGTAGCCGGAGCAATATGTTCAATGCTTTCATTGCTAATCAAGTCTGAGAATGTTACTTTGTGGGGTACGGGATGGTTTTCGTTACTGATATAGAGTTCATATTTCCAAAGGAAGTAATTATCAACCCGGTTTCTGTAAAAATGACCGCTAAGGTATTGGTGCATTGAATTGTCGTTCCAGTAACTCCACCACCAATTGTTTTGGATATTCCAAATAATATCACCGATGATTTTATCAATATTCCCATCTGAGTTTAAGGATACTAAAAAAGGATTTAGCCGTGATTCAAGCTCTGCCCGACCTCCACGCAGGAGGTAGCGGAATGTGATATTTTCCAGTAGCCGGATAAGCCGATTTTTCGTTTCCTCGTTAGCATTAAGCCTCCTTGCTTGAATAAGAAAGGGAAACGAAAGCGCCATATTCCCAAGGTAGAACAGGTCTTTTATTGAGCTATTGTCGCTCTTTTCTATTCTCTCGACGGTCTCAAATGCTTGGGACAATCCAGCAACAAAATCTTTAATCCAATCTGCCTTCCCTGTTTCCAGAGTTGCTATTTTGTCCTTGATTCCTTTAACGGTTTCCTCGCTGTAATAACCCTTGCCGCTCATTGCTCGCCAGTAATAATTCAGCACTTCGTCCTCATACAGGTTAATCCGAACAATTTGCTTGTAAATCGTTGAAAACTCCTCTTCAAGATAGCCAATATTCTCTTCGATTTTTTCTTCAGAACTACTTGACAAGTAGATTTGAAGCATGAAGAAAGCCTTGATTATTTCCAATTTGGACAGGTCTTTTCCCCTATCATTTTGAAAGGCAAAAACTTGGGTGGCTTGCACTTTACTTGTGACCACATATTCTGTGATGGTGGCGTTTTCAACCAAAGAGCACCAGCTTTCCAATTCCTCAACTGTTGCTTTTGAAAAGGTTTTTTCAAAAATCTCTTTAGCACCTCGTATCCTGATTATTGATGCCGTTTTGAGTTCTTGCGAGTGGCTGGGCTTTGCTTCGATTATCTCCTCGATGAAAAAGTTGTTGTCATCTTTTACGGTCTTGAATTTTTGTGTTTCCTTTCGCAAATCTTTCAGGTAATAGTCCTGAATATCAGCTAAATCAAGCGAAACGTTCTCCCCGTTGTCTTTTCTTTTTTCCAGCTCTTTTTTCAAGACGCTGAAGAAGATTATTGAGGTTGTCAATCGCTGTTGTCCATCAATAACATAAAGGATGTTCTCTTCCTTTTTTTCGAAAATGAAATGACCTAAATAGTATTTCTTACCCGCATTTTTCAGGTCTTCAATAAACTGGTTGATTTGTTTTTCTTCCCAAGAATAGGCTCTTTGATAAGAGGGGATTTCGAACCTTCTGTTCTTGCTGTCAAACAATTTGCTTAAGGTAAGTTCCTCTTGATTCATATCATTGAATTTAAAAATGTAAATGTATTTGGTTCTTTCCTTAATTCTTGAACAACATCTGTTTATTCACCCACAACAACCCCACCAGCGGCAGCACCAGTAGCACCCCTGCCAACGCCGCATAAAAAATATTCGCTTCGCCGATGTACTGGAACACCTTTACCGTCAGCGTCTGCACCTTGCCCACCCCGATGAGCGTCGTCAGGCCGTACTCGAACCACGAGATGAGGAAGGTTTGGAAAAAACAGACGAGCAGCGCCCCCTTTGCCGCAGGCAGCAGCACCCGCCGGAAGGTCTGCCAGCCGTTGCCGCCAAGGGTCGCCGATAGCTGCTCCATCGCCCGCATCCGGTCGTTCCAAAAGCCCGTGAATAGGATGACCCCGAACGGGTAGGCGATGAACAATTGCGCCAGCATCACACCGCCCACCTTGCCCGCCAGCCCCAGCCGCAGGAAGTAAAATTGCAGCGTGGCGGCGAGTATGACCGGGGCGAAGACATAAGGAAAATAGGCGACCATCAGCAGCCGCTCCCGCCAGCGGTGGTAGGCTATGTGCCTTGCCGTGAAAAAACTCAGCCCGGTGGCGACGGTGGCAATGCCCACCGAAATACTCAGCGAACGCAACAGGCTTTGTGCTAAATCGGATTGCGAAGCGAGCAAAAAATGCCAGTTCTCCAGCGTCCAAGTGGTGGGCAGCACGGCAGGGAAACGCCAGTTCTGTCCCAGGGACAGCGCCAGCAGGAAGGCGAAGGGGAACAGCACGGCGGCTGCGAGGAGGTATTTTGCCAATGCCTTCATGCCGTAGTTGTTTTTTCTGTTTTACTCCGCAACAACAGCACCACCGCCCCCACCACGAAAACCGAGTACAGCACCCCCACCACATACGCCTGCGGCATGTCCGCTAAGTCGAACCGCTGGAGCTTGCGGATGGTCAGCACCGACACCATCTGCGGCGACTGGCTGCCCAGCAGCAGCGGGATTTCGTAGCTGCCCATCACGAAAATGAAGTACAGCACCAGCGTCGGGAACGACTGCCGCAACAGCACTGGCACGATGACCCGCCTTGCCGACTGCCGGGCCGTTGCGCCCAGTGTTGCCGCCAATTGGGCGTACTCGCCGAGGCGCTCGCTTTGGTAGAGGTTTGAAAACAGGATGATGAAAAACGGCGTCGCCATGAGCACGTGCGCAGCGATGATGCCCACGCCCCAGGGGTCGTTCACCCAGTTGGGGAAGCCCTCGATGCCGCCCGTCAGCCCCAGCCGGAACGCCAGCCTCGATGCCAGTCCCGCCCCGGAAAGCGTCTGGAAAACGAGGAACGCCACTACCATCGCTGGCAGCGCCAGCGGCAGGTAAATCAGCCACGACAGGATGCCCCGTTGCCACCGTTCCTGCCCGCGGACCACGGCAGCCAATGCCAGCCCCAGCGCCAAGCCGATGCTGCAAGCCGCCACCCAAAAGCTGAAACCGAGCGACCGCCAAAACTCGCTGCCCGTCAGCACCTCGCCCCAATGCGCCGGGGTGAAGCCCTTTGGCCCGATGCCCGCCAGCCCCGTGCTGTGCAGCAGCGAGTAACCAATGCCCAGCACGAGCGGCAGCCCGGTCAGGGCGAGGAACAGCCCAAGGCTTGCGTATTTGCTGTTAAATCTCCCAACCATGTTTTATCCAGTCTTCTGCGTAATCAATATCGGACAGCACGGGCAGTTGGTGGCAGGTCATGCCCAGCCGCCCGATGGCTTCCATCGTTTGTGAAAAAACCGCTGTTGTGCTCCATTCGATGCCCCGGAAAACGGCAGGCTCGAAGGCGTTCATGCCCAGGAGGTAGTAGCCGCCGTCGTCCGTGCCGCCGATGGTGAAGTCGTGGTCAGCCAGGTTTTCAAAAGCCTCCATGATGATGGCGGGCGTGATACCCGGCACGTCGCTGCCCATGATGACCGCCTGTTGGTGCTGCCGCAAGACCTGCTCGAAAGCATCGCCCATCCGTTCTCCTAAATCGCCACTGTACTGTAGTTTTTTGGTGAAATGGGTGGGCAACCACTCGTCATTTTCCTCGATGAAATCGCTGTAAAACAGGTACTTGGCAACGGGCAGCGGCTCCGTCACCTGCCGGATGCGTTCGAGCAATGCCCGGTAAACTTGCAGCGCCATTTCGTCGCCGAGGGTAGCAGCGAGGCGGGTCTTGACCTTGCCGGGGATGGGGTTTTTGATGAAGATGATAAGGGCGTCCCGCATGGTTTATTGCTCGATGATTTGTTCCCTGAAATCTTTTGCCAGCCGAATCATGTACTCAGGCGCCAGTTCCCGCAGGGCGAGTTTTTGCAGTTCGGAGCGGGGCGGGGCGTATTGGCGGGCGGCGAGGCTTTCAAACTTCGGCTTCCATTCGGCGGGTAATTTGTCGAGGTCAAGTACGGTGCCGTCGCCCCACACTTCCTGTTTTTGTTTTTCCAGTTGCGCCTCCGGCGAAATGAGAAAGTTAGCCACCACGGCAGCCCCCGCCTTGTTGCCCGATAGCTTTGGGATGCCCATGTAGTGCGAATTTTGGATACTGCCAAAATCCGGCACGTAAGCCCTTGCCGTGGGCGGGAACAAGCCCTGCCTCACCTTGCTGTCCACCTCGTTGTCGTTGTTGGTGAGGGAGAACCAGAGTTCGCCGTTGGAAAAAAGCTGGTGCATGGGCGCACGGGAATCGGGGAAAGTCTTGCCCTCCTTCCAGAGGTAGGGCTGTATTTCCCGGAGGTAAGCCCAAAGCTGCGCACTGGTTTGTTGGTATTTTTTTTCGTCGAAAGCGCCGTCGAGGGCATTGCCGCCCCCGGCGATGTCAATCAGCAGCGACTTGAGGAAGGTCAGCCCGGTGAACTGCGTGTCGAAGGTGAATTTGCCGGGGTGCGCCTTCACGAAAGCCGCCAATGCCTCCCGTCTGCGGGGCGGGTCTTTGACGAACTCGCTGTTGTAAATCAGCGTCATTTGCACGTTGCCCCAGGGGCATTCGTAGCCGTCCACCGGCTGCTGGAAGTCGGTATTGATGAACGGGTTTTGGAAGTCAATCAGTTGGGCATTGGGCAGCCTGTCCGTCCACGGCCCGAAGAGGGCGTCAACCTGCCGGAGCTGGTAAAACGTTTCGCCGTTAATCCACATCAGGTCGAGTTCGCTGGTAGTTTTTCCGGCTTCCATTTCGGTCATCAGCGTCTGCACGATGGCGTTGCCCTGCCCGGAGGCGATTTCGAGTGAGATGCCGAACTGCTCCTTCACCGCCGGGGCGACGTACCGCTGCATGTAGGCGTTGATGAGCGGGTCGCCCTGCCACATCATCAGGTGGACGGTGCTGCCCTGCGCCTGTTGGAGCACCTGCTCCCAAGTGAGGGCGGTGGCGTCAGAGGCGGGCTGCTGGGGGGCGTTGGTGCAGGCAGCGAGGAAAACAAGTGCGAGTAATAGGATTCGATGCATTGGAAATTAGAAATTGGAAATTGAGAAATCGAAGATTCACGCAAGTAAATTATGAAATTGAGACTCCAGACAAATTTCTAATCTTCCAATTTCACCCGCCGCTCCTCCTCCCTAATCGGCAAATCGTTGATGCTGGCGAAGCGCTTCCGCATCAGCCCCTGCTCATCGAATTCCCAGTTTTCGTTGCCGTAGCTGCGGAACCATTGTCCGCTGTCGTCGTGCCATTCGTACTCGAAGCGCACGGCGATGCGGTTGTCCATAAACGCCCAAAGCTCTTTTTTCAGGCGGTAGCCGATTTCTTTTGCCCATTTGCGGCGCAGGAACTGGCGCACTTCCTCCCTGCCGTGGAGGAACTCGGAGCGGTTGCGCCACTCGGTGTCCTCGCTGTACGCTAGGGCGACCCGGTCGGTGTCTTTGGAGTTCCAGGCATCTTCGGCGAGCTGGACTTTCTGACGGGCAGTTTCGAGGGTGAACGGTGGTTTGATGATATTGGACATGGTAGCTAAAATTGAGAAATTAGAAATTATGAAATTGAGGCCCTCACCAGCCCCGGTAATCGGGCGGTTCTATCCCGTTTAGCCGTAGGTAAACCACGAGTTGCCCCCGGTGGTGGGTCAGGTGGTCGTTCATCAGGGTCAGGATTTGGCGCTTGGTCATCGGTCCGGCGAAGAACTCGACCTTTTCCTCCAATTGCTCCGGCGTTAGGGCTGCGGCGGCTTTTCCGGCATGGTCGAATGCCTGTTGCAGCAGGGTGATAATTTCCGTTTTAGTCAAATCCTCTCGTTTAAGGTCATGGTCGAAGCTGCCGCCGCCGAGGTAGTCCCGACTGAGCCAGGTCATGTTCGACATGATGTGCAGCAACTGTTTCCCGAAGGTCATCTCCGCCTCGGTCGGCTTAAAGCCGTAGCCGTATTCGGGCATTGCTTCCGCCACCTCGATGGTGTAGCTGGCGGCGTTCTGCCATTTTTGCTGGAACTCCGGCAGGTAGCCCGTTTGGGCGGTGGCCGTGGTCGCCAGGGTGGTGGCGAGGAGTAGGATGAGTAAAATATGCTTCATTGAAGATGGATAAACTATGCCCTAACCATTTTGCTTACGCAAAGTACGCTGGGCGAAACTGTGCCTTGTTTTTAGTAGCGTAAAAAGCCGGGTTAATGTTCCTGCGTGGACATTTGAGAAAGTTGTTGCTCTATGTCGAAATGGGATAAAGGGCAATATTTTCGGTGTCTTGCGAATAACAGAATTTCAAATAAAAATCCCCCTCGTTAGCCAAGGCAGGAAATTGTACTTGAAAAGCACAAGGCACGTTTGGCAACAAATGGACGGCATTGCCCAGCAAATTTTCAGGCAGGATAGGGGCTAATCGCATACCGTTCATGTTGCACTGTATTAAGAACCAATTGCCAATATTTGCTTGGTTAACGATTAGAGACGTTGGTTGTCGGTTGGTCATTTCTACCATCAAGATTGCATTGTGGGTTTCAAAGTCAAGGGTTGCCGAAACGATGCCCGGCACCTCCAACAGTTTGCCAAAATTGCCTTCGAGCAAAGGCTTGCCAAGCAAACTGCTCACGAGCCGGTCAACATTGGTGTAGGGATTCACCTCGTAATATCTCAGCCCATTTTCATCCATTTCGGGGTGCATTTCCTGTCTGAGCCAACAGGCGTTTTCAATGGCTGATTCAAGTTTCTTTATTATCGCCCTTTCATCATCCAGTAACCTTGAGAAAGGATTTGGTTTTAGCCCTTCATAGGCGTCCACTTTATTTTTCCCTTGGTCGCCCTCCCCTTTGCAATATTGGGGGATGAATTGTTTGATATTCCGCAAATAATGGATGACATCATCTGGGTTTAATGGTTTTTCTTCGTCTATCTCCTCGTCATTTGAAGCTGTAAATGCTTTCTTGCACCTTTCAAAATGCAGTACCAGCCAATGCTCAAACGCACGGCAGGAGTAGGCTTTTTGCAGGTAATTTTTCCAAGCCTCATCAAAGTCACTGACATTTTTGTCTTTGTAATCGAATTGGCCATCCTTGAAGAACAATGCCTCCGGCGAAGGGTTAGCGTACAAATCGAACTGGGTAGTTTTATCGGTCAGGTCAATGATTTTGCTGATAGCTTCATTGTCGGGCAAGCGTTCGTTTAGAAATTGGCGAAAGGCAAATTCCGAGATGAACACCTTGTTTTTGTGTGGAGACAAAATACCTTGCTCAACACCAGTCACCTGCTGCACGATACGTTGCTGGGCTTTTTCTGTCAGGATATATCCATTCCTGCCGTCATGGTCAATGACAATCCATATTTCATCGTAACTGTTCTTTCTATGGTCGGCTGTTTTTTTGCGCTGCATGGCTTCCCAAACCAACCCTTTCAGGCTGTTGTCCTGCAAAGTATTTTCATCAGGTTCTTTTTTGTTGCCGGAGAGAGGTTTGATGATGTCAACGGTGACTGCCGATAGCCTTCTTTTGAGGATGAGGTTCGACTTGATTCCCCTGAAATAAACCCACTCTGTTTCTCCTTCGCATAAAATAAGATAGCGTTTCCTTGGCAGCGAAACCAGTTCGTCTTCCCGCAGTTCTGCATCGTCGGACAACTCAAAATCTGTTCTGGCTTCTTTAGCCTTTGCCGCTTTGGCTATCCTCGGTTGTTCCCGCCTAAAATGGTGCTTAGTTTTTGCCATTGAAAATACCGGAATTAGCGACTTCTGAAAAAATCTTCTCCTCATCCAGGAGCGGAATTGCGCCGAAGCGCCCGCTCAGGTACCAATCCCGCAGCGGTGTTTCAGGTCGCAATCCTGTGAACGACGAAAGGGAAAAAACCTCTGTTGCACCGAACTCATTCTTTTCCAAAAAGTACATTTGGTCTCTGCCAAAACTGCCAGAAGCAAGCAAAGTCGGGTCATGTGTAGTGAAGATGAGTTGGGCGTTTTTTGGGTTTGTTTTTTCATTGTGGAACAAGTTGATGAGGGAAAGTGTCAGATTGGAATGGAGGCTTTTATCCAATTCATCAATAACCAGCGTGTCTCCGTCAATTAAGGCGACAAGCATAAGTTGGATAACATTGAAAAATTTGACGGTGCCTGTTGATTGCTCCTTGAGCGGAAGTGTGTCAGTTCCTATCTCCTTTTTTCCATCAAACATCCTGTGCTTAATGCGTATCCGATATTTGAAACGTTCAATAAAGTCTTTTTTGATTTTTTCTTTTTCTGTTTCTGGAAATCCTTCTGGGAACTTGATGGAGGGCATTTCGCCATCCTCACCCACTTCAATTCCCATGATGCCTGAATCTACTTCCGATAAAAGGTTTTCAATCAATTTTACAATGGGGGTTTCCTTGTTCTCTACAATATATTTTCCCAGCATGGACAATTGGATTTCATCATAATCTTCCGGCAAAATGGAAATGCCGAGGTGTTGGGAAAAAAATAAAAACACTGGGATTAACTGCTCTTGGTTTCTGTTCACAGCCTTTGACAAAAAGAGTTGGTTGGGCAACAACTCCTCCTCAATTGACTTTTTCTGTCCCCGGTAGTTCTCCCCAAATTTTATCGGGTTGCCTTTTTCCCGAAGATAAAGCCGTGTAGAGGTCATCCGCCCCTCCTCTTTTTTAGGGAAGAAAAAAAGTGCCTCTTTCAGAATTTGCTGCTGGTCAAATTCTATCGTGTATTGGTAACGCAGGTTGTCAGGTGCAATGAAATCAAGCTCGAAGACGGTCGGTTTTTTTCTTGTCCCCAAATCAAAATGGAAAAACTCGTTGGCTTCCAGTTTAGCGCCTGGCTGAAAGCTATTCGAATTGTCAACCAACCACTTGGCTGCCCGCAATGCTTTCAAAAGGTTGCTTTTGCCTGCGTTGTTTGGGCCGTAAACAACGGCTGATTTTAGCGCAAAAACATTTGGATAAACATCGCTTCGAGCAGGCTGATGCGGCCTTTCCCTTATTTTTCCGGAGGGTATGAGTGACAAAACCTGCCGCTCTTTGATGGAGCGAAAATTGGTAACTGCGAATTCCAATAACATGGTATAAGGTTTATTTTTGCGTAATTTATGCAAAGATAAACCTTATAACCATTTTTAAACCTTTTAATCCAAATTAATTTGCTCAAAACACCCACCTCGCCCCAAACTGAAACTGCCTTGGCGCACCCGCATTCTTCTCCACGATGCCCCGTTCCTTACCGCCCACTTGAATCTGGTTGCTCTGCGTGGCGTTGTTGCTGTACCCGCTCAGGTTGGTCGTGTTAAAAAGGTTGAACACGTCCGCCCGGAGTTGCAGCGTGTTTTTGCCGAGGGTAAAATCGTACTGTACACCTAAATCGAACACCTTCGACCAGTCGAGGCGGTCGCTGTTGCGGCTTTCGCCGGGATGGCGGTCGCTGTTGCCCACGTAGGCATCGCCGAAGGAAGCGCCGTCGCCGTTCAGGTCGGTGGTGCCGTACAGCAGGGCATCGGGGATGCGGTTCACGGGCTGCCCGCTCTGCACCAGCCCGGCGAGGGTGACGCCCAAGCCGCCCACGGGATACCAAGTCACGATTCCGTTGAGGATGTGGCGGCGGTCGTTGATGCTAGGGCCCCATTCCGAGCCGAAGTCGTTGCCGTCCATCGCCCGGAAGTTGATGTCCTCCGTGTTGTTTTCCAAATAAGAAAGTGTGTAGTTGATGCGCCAGGCGAGCTTGCCCGTGCCCCGGTCTTGTTGCAGGTTGAAACTGGCACCGTAGTAGCGGCTCTCGCCCGCCGTTTCCGACACCACCACGTTGCGGGCGACGCCGAAGACCGTGTCGCCGTCAATCAGGGCGTAACCACCTCCGAAAATCGGGATGGGTCGGCTGGCATCCGCCTCGGCGGGGGTGCGCACCGTCACGTTGTCCGGGTCGTCGAGGGGGTAAGCTGCGGCGGCGTTGAGGTTGCGCAAGCGGAAAAGGTTCTGCGAGCGGTTGTGAACCAGGTCCACGTAAAACAGGCGCTTCTCGTCCAACTGCAACTGGTAGCCGAGGGCTATCTGGTGCGTCAGCGGATTGTCGTAACCATTGGGGTTGAGGATGCGGCGCTCGTTGCTGAACACGCCCGCCCGCTGCCCTTGCAGGTTCTCGAAAGTGGGCCCGTTCAGGTACTGCACGTTGGAGGCGCTGCCGCTCAGGTTGCCGTCGAAGGTGATGCGGTCGAGGTCGGTATCTGCAGGCAGGATGCCAAGTTTGACCAACTGCTGCAACTGGCGTTTGTAGTCGCCGTCGGTGGTGTTTTGCTGGAGGGCGTCGCTGTAAACGGCGTAAAGGATTTTATCGTAAAAAATACCGTAGCCGCCCCGCAGCGAGCTGCGCCTGTCGAGTTGGTAGTTGAAATTGAAACGGGGAGCGAGGTTGTTCAGGTCGCCCTGGTCGCTGCCGCCTTTCGAGAGGTTGTCGTAGTCGTAGCGCAGCCCCAGCGTCAGGTTCAGGCGGTCGGTGGCGGCGAACTGGTCTTCGAGATAGACGGAGAACACGTTTTGCGTTTTTCCGAAGGAAGCCGGGCGAAGTTCCACGTTGTAGTTGCGCACCTCCACGTCGGCGGGGATGTCGTTCACGCCGAGGTCGCTACCGTGCCCTGCCTCCACCAACTGGTTGAGTTGCGAAGCGTCCAGTTTCACGGTGTAATTGCCGTTTACGTTGCCGCCGCCGAGCAGCCCGTGGTCGGCGGAAGTGATGCCGAAGCCGCCCTTGAGCGTGTGGCGGTCGGCGTAGTACTTGAATTTTTGCAGGAACTGCACGGTGTTCTCCGTGGCGTCGAAGATGTAGCCGGGATGCCCCAGCACGGCGATGGCTTGCTCCTGTGGGTCGAGCACGGTCACTTGCGGGCTGCTTTCGTTGGCTGCCCTGCCGTAGTTCCAACGGAAACGGGCGTACTGGAGGTTGGTCTCCGAACTGAAATTGCCGCTCACGTAAGTGTTTTTGGAAGCCAGCAGCACGGAATTTCGGTCTTGAAAATTAGCAGCGGATGGGAACTGTACGCCCCCTTCCAATCCCCCACCCTGCCGCTCGATGGCGACGATGCCGACGTTTGCCCGAAGGGACGAACGGAACTTGCTGCTCCAGATTTGGTCTATTTTTCCAGAAAGATAGCTGAAACGGTTTTCGCCCCGCACAGTCTCGTTCACACCAAGGGCGGGCGAGTTGAGCAGGTTGTCCTTCAGGTCGGTGGTGTGTTCGAGGTTGAGGTAGTAAAATGTCTTATCTTTTTTGATGGCGCCGCCAAAGCCGACGCCCGCCTGGTAGCGTTGGAACCCGTCCTTCACGGCATTGCCGGAGAGGTCACGCTGCGCAAACGGCGAACTCGCATCGAGAGCAGGCCCGGGCCGGTTGATAACGAATGCCTCGCCGCTGAACTCATTGCTGCCGGAGCGGGTGGTGATGTTGATGACGCCGTTGTTGGTCAGTCCGTACTCGGCGGAGTAGTTGTTTGTCAGCACGGTGATGTCCTTCGTGAAACCGACCGGGATGGCGAATTTCTGCCCGCCAAGGAACCGCTCGTTGTTGTCCAATCCATCAATCAAATAGCTGGTAAACAGCGAGTTCGCCCCGTTGATGCTCACGTTGGGGGCTTCCGGGTAAAAGCCCGTTGCCTGCGAGACGTTGGGCAGGCGGTAGAGCGCACGGGTGATGTCCCGTCCCTCGATGGGCAGCGCCTCGATTTCCTTTTGCGAAAGCTCGAAGGAAACCTCGGCGTCGGTGCGGTTGATTTTGGCGGTGCTGGCGGCGCTGACCGTCACCTCGCCGAGCGAAATGGAGGTCTCCGACAGCACGAGCTGCACCGTCCGGTTCTGATTGGAGCGCAGGTTGATGAGACCGGACTGCGTCGCCCGGAAGGGCAAAAAGTTCGGCACGAAGACCTGGTAGCCGTCCACCACGGGCAGCGAGCGGAAGGTCGCCTTGCCCTGGGCGTTGGTTTCCTGCACCTGCTCGAAGCCACGGGCCTCGTTTTTTAGTTGCACGGGCACGTTGGGCACAGGCTGGTTTTGCGGGTCGAGGATGGAAACGGTGAGGTCTTCCTGCGCCGTGAGCAAGGTGGCGAAAAGGGTAATGAGAGTGAATAGAAATGGTCGCATAAATTTTGAGTTTTGGCAGCGATGGCATCTTTTTAAAAAGAGGTCACCGCTTTGTGTTTGCAAAGTGCAACGACCAAACAGGTGCGCATGGAAGGCACCACCTGCTTGTTTCGTGAAGATTAATGTAATGGAGGAAAGGGCAGCGTTAGGTAGGCGGGAGGGCCCCGCAGTTCGTTGGAAGGCTGATAAAGGTGCTTTGGAAATACTTCTATTGAATGCGCTACCAGTTTTTGAAAAGTGGAAAACAGCGCCACCAATTTTTTGCGGAGCGAATGCCTGAAGCCCAACTGCCCCAATGCTGCAAAAAAGCTGAAGCTGTCGTCAACGTCCGACTTTTTTATCAGCCATGAAATGCCGATGGATTGCGATTCGGCGTATGCCGAAAGCCCCGATTGCAGGTAGCTGGTTTCCCAGGGGAGCGCCGTGAAAGCCGCCCTGTCAAAGCAGTTTTCTGAAATGCCGAGGAGGTAAACCCCGCCGTCCATTGCCGGACCGAGCACCAGCCCACCGTTTTCGAGCCGTCGGGCTGCGCCGAGCAGCAGGGGCGCCGACAGCGTGGGGCAGTCGTTGCCAATGGCGATGACGTTTTCGTAGCCTTCGGCAAAGACGCCCTCGATGGCGTGGGCGAAACGCTCGCCAAATGTGTCGCCCACTTGGTCGCTGCCCATGCTTACGATAACGGGCAAGCCCGTTTTGAGTGCCGTGCCGAGGGTGTGGTGTATAAGATGCTGTGCAATGGCGATGTTCCCGCTCCTGCTGATGCCTTGCACGAAGGTCTTGGCGGATGCTTCCTGCTCGTCCGTGCGGGTGAAAATGAGGATTGCCGTATTGCTGAAGATTTCTTCCATGCGGGAATGCTGCGCCGGGTATTGCCGGGTTGGAAGCTTGGTAGCGGGCTGGGGGAAAACCTGACAGGGGAGGAGGGATTTTTTTGATTTTTTGTAAAATCGGGAGCCTGTAAATTGCGAAAACTGGAATGTCCATGAAAAGACATTCAATACACGATGGCTAATTATGACTAATTTAAGAAGGATAAAAGCGGTCGTTCCTGCTACGATTGCTACTTTTACCCCTGTTTCAGATGACGCTACAGCACAGTTGTTATTTTGTATGGAAAAAATCAATGTAAGGAAGGAACTGACCGAATGGGTGCGGCTTTATACCAAAGACCTCTACGCATGGGCGCTGCGCAAAACCTCCGACCGGGAGCTTTCTGAAGACCTCGTACAGGAAACCTTTCTTGCCGCTGCCGAAAGCATTTCCAATTTCAAAAAAGAAAGCCAGCCCAGAACCTGGCTCATCGGCATCCTGAAAAACAAAATCGCAGAGCACTACCGGAAGTCGCTCCGCCAGAACATGACCACCTCCCTACCCGGCGACGAAATAGCCGCTTTTTTTTCCTCGAAAGGCGGATGGCAGCAAAGCACCATGCCACAGCCCTGGCAAGGAGAAGCCGAGAACCTCACCGACCTGCCCGCCTTCAACAAAGTCCTTGATGGCTGCATGGAACACCTGCCCGCCGTGATGAATGCCTGCATCCGCCTCAAGTTTTTGGATGAAAAAAAGGGCGAGCTGATTTGTCAGGAACTCGGCATCACCACCACCAACTACTGGCAACTGATTCACCGTGCGAAACTGCAACTGCGGGACTGTCTGGAAAAATACTGGTTCGTTCCGCAGCGGTGACGCTTGCTTTTTGTTTCAAAAAACACCATTCGACATGACCAAGAGAATTTTCCTGTTTGCCGCATTGCTGGCAAGCACTTTCTGCCTGTATTCCTGCGCCAACCGCCTGACCTACAACGTAAAGCCGCAGATGCCGCCCGTCAGCCACGAGATTTGGGATGGGCTGCTGAAAAAGCACGTACGCTCCGATGGCTTCGTGGACTACAAGGGGATGGTTCGGGACAGCGCCGAACTGAACAACTATCTGCACCTGCTGGAGTCCTCACACCCGCAGCGCATCTGGTCAAAAGCGGAGCAAAAGGCTTTTTGGATAAACGCCTACAACGCCTACACGGTGAAGCTCATCGTTGACCACTACCCCGTCGCCAGCATCAAGGACATCAAGAACGGCATCCCCTTCGTGAACACGGTCTGGGACATCAAATTCATCAAGATTCAGGGAGAGGAATACGACCTGAACGCCATCGAGCACGGCATCCTGCGGAAGAACTTCCCGGACGGGCGCATCCACGCCGCCGTCAACTGTGCCTCCTACTCCTGTCCCCCGCTCCGGGCGGAAGCCTACGTCGCCGACCGCTTAGAAAGCCAGCTCGACGACGCCATGCGCCGCTTCGTGAACGACCCCCTCCGCAACCGGGTCGGTGCGGACAAGGCGGAGCTTTCGGCGATTTTCAACTGGTTCGGCGGTGATTTTAAAAAGGATGCAGGCTCGGTGCAGGCGTTCGTGAACAGGTTTGCGGAAACGCCGATGGGCGAAGGGGCGCAGGTGTCGTATCTGGATTATGACTGGAGTTTGAATGAGGCGAAGTGAGGGGTCTCAATCAGCGATGTTTTATTATTTTTGTCAAACAATCAACTTCTAAAACCGACCAAGTGGGATTATTTGGTCGGTTTTGGGAAGGGTAACTGTTTGGTAAATAATTAATTACAGATGTCTAATTGGGTGTTTAATAGTGAGCTTCTAACAGGTTTTGGGTGCCTTCTTCAAGACCATTGGAAAAGGATAGATTTAGAATTGGAATATCATGAAAAATTGCTAAAATCCATCTTGACACTACTCGATAAAGAGTTTGAGAACCTGACCATAGACTATGAAAGAATACGGGCAAGCAGTATTGATGAATTAGGGGGCAGTACATTGTTAGAAGAATTAGATGAAGAAGGTTACAATTTTGAAAATTATAATGCTGTTTATTCAAATTCGCTTTACATAAATATATACACAATTTTTGAAAACTCACTGCTTGGTATATGTGAGAATTCATTTGCCAAGGATATATATGGAAATACAAAAAGGAAAGATGGCGAAAGCCTAATAGCTTACTATTTTAGGGTTGTAGAGAAAGCTTCCAAAACAAGCAATGATGAATTAAGAGATGAATTAAAAGTAGTGGATAAAGCCTACCGAAAATTAAGAAATAAACTTGTACATAACCGCTATTTATGTTCTGTTAACGATTTTGAGGTTTTAAAAGACCTCAATGGCGTTTCATTCTTAAACGATGGCTTATATCAAAACAAGTACAGAATAGTCATTAGTGACCAAGAGTTCTTGGTTAGATTCATTAGAAGGATAAGAGAATTGATAAAAGGAATCTATGTCTTTTACCATAATGAAATGATTGAACTGAACTTTAAGAGGAAAAAAGCAGCCGGAGAAACACCTTAACCTCTTCACCTCAACATCCTCCCATACACCTCCCGCACCCGTTGCGGTGTTGCCAGCCCCCGTGCCCATAGGTTGTACGCCACGAAATTGGCGATTTGCACCCGCAGCCAACTGTTGCGCTCGTACTTGCGGGCGGAGACGGTGCATTTGCAGGGCAGCATGGCGAAGTCGTAGCCAGCCCGCTTTGCCCGGCGCAGGAAGTCGTATTCCTCCATTGCCACAAAATTCGGGTCGTAGCCGCCGAGGCCGAAGTAGGTTTCACGGCGGATGAAAAACGTGCGGTCGCCGCCCTGTGTGAAGAACCACCGGAAACGAGTGAAATAGGCGTTCAGCCTCAACAGGGGGCGGTCGGAATCGAAGCAATATTGGAAATTACCCATCAGCCAGCCTTTTTGCAGCGCCGCTTCGATGTCGGCGGCGAAGGAGGCGGGCGGCAGCACGTCGGCATGGACGAAATAGAGCACGTCGCCACGGCTCTGCCTTGCGCCGAAGTCCATTTGTGCCCCCCTGCCTTTTTGCGGCGAACTTATCACGGAAGCGCCCGCTTCCTTTGCCAATCGCACGGTATCGTCCTCACTGCCGCCGTCTACGACAATGATTTCCATAATAGTAGCGGCATGGGCATCAAGAATGCGACGGACTGTCTTTCCGATGTTCCGCTCCTCGTTGAAAGTGGGTATGATGACGCTTATTTGCATGAAAACCGTTTTGGTTTGGCTGCGCAAAATGGGTAGTTAAAATATCAATGTAGCTTTCATGGTGCAGAAAACTGGGGCAGATGTTCCGCCTTGGACATTTTTTTGACATACCAGTGTAGCGGGGGTTATTTTTGCTTTCATTTTGAAAAAATAAACCCCAATCTTTGTCAGGAAACCGGGAACAAGCCAACCAATAGGGCGGTCAAACCAATCCCGGCAACGGGTTTTATTGAAGGTTATGAAATTGATGAACAAGTTGATGCTATCGTGCGAGGCTGCCACGGGGCTGATGGAAAAACAGCACACCGGGGAGATTTCCTTTTTTGGGAAAATGCAGCTTGCCTTCCATACCAAGATGTGCGATGCCTGCCGCCGCTATGAGGAGCAGAGCAGGCTCATTGAGCGCTTGTTCAAGGTGAAGGAAAATGCCCCTGTTTCACCCGAGCTTGAAAAGGAATCAGCAGCGCTGGAGGAAAAAATCATCCAACAGCTGAATGGCCAAAAGCAATAGCGCCTCTCCTCTTCTTTCGTTTCCCATCATGCCAGTTTTGATTTGACCATATTTTGAACCATTGGCTACCTGCTTCGTGCGTATGTGCCATTTTTATGTGTATGAAAAACTCCTATTATGGTCAAAACCATCAGGCCTGCAAAGGACGCCCAAGGATTAATGCCGGGCGACAAAGCCCCCTTGTTCAAAGCGGACGACCTGCACGGTAGGCACTACTCCCTCGCCGATGCGCTCCAGCTTGGCCCAGTCGTGCTGATATTTTACCGTGGCCAATGGTGTCCCATCTGCAATATGCACCTCAAGGCACTGCAAGACCAACTACCAGCGATTTATGAGCGGGGAGCTACGGTGGTAGCCGTTTCGCCCGAAAAATCGGAGTTCTTGAAAAGGACTTCCGAAAAGACGGGCGCTGAATTCACCCTGCTCTATGACGAGGGCTACAAAATCGCCGATGCTTTTGACGTGACATTCCAGCCGGGCAAGCTCCTTCGGGGCGTCTATAACACCGCCCTTCGTGCCGACCTCGAAAATGCCCATTCCGACGATTCGGAGCGGCTGCCCATCCCCGCCACTTTTATCATCAATAAATTCGGCGTGATAGTTTGGCGGCATTTTGACCCGAACTACATCAAGCGGTCGAAAGTGAAGGATATTTTGAAAAATTTACCAAAGGCATGAAGTTGGAAAGTGGGAGCCTGCGCCTCGTGTCCGTCCATGCCTTGCCCCAAATTCCGTGTTTCACAAACTTAGCTGCATGAACATCTTTTTGAACCTGACCTTTTTTGCCTACTGCGCCACGCTCGCAATCATTGCATTGTATTGCCTGCTGCAACTCCACCTGTTGTGGCACAGCCGCAAGGATAAGACCTCGCCCAAATCCTCCTTGGGGCGAATCCCCCACGTCACCGTGCAGCTCCCTATTTTCAACGAAAAATATGTGGTGGAGCGGCTAATAGATGCCGTGATGCAACTCGACTACCCCAAGGACCGCTTCGAGGTTCAGGTGCTCGACGACAGCACTGACGAGACGGTGGACATCGTGCGCCGCAAAGTGGAAGCTTACCGACGTCGGGGCTTCAACATCCAGCAAATACAGCGGGAACGGCGGCAAGGCTTTAAGGCGGGTGCCCTGCGGGACGGCATGGCAACAGCACAGGGCGAGTTCATCGCCATCTTCGATGCCGATTTTTTGCCAAAACCTGACTTCCTTCGGAAAACGTTGCCCGTTTTTTCCGATGAAAAAACCGGCGTGGTGCAGACCCGTTGGGAACACCTCAACGAGCGCTACTCGCTGCTCACCCGCTTGCAGGCGCTCATGCTCAACGTACATTTCCGGGTGGAGCAACAGGGGCGGTTCGCTGGGGGCTACCTCCTCCAGTTCAACGGCACGGCGGGCGTCTGGCGGCGCAGTACCATCGAGGACGCCGGGGGCTGGCAGCCCGACACCCTCACCGAGGACCTCGACCTGAGCATGAGGGCGCAGCTAAGAGGCTGGAAAATAAGCTACCAAGATGGTGTAGGCTCGCCCGCCGAGCTACCCGCCGAGATGAACGGGCTGAAATCGCAGCAGTTCCGCTGGATGAAGGGCGGTGCACAGGTAGCCCGCAAGATGCTGCCGAAGCTGTGGCAATCCGGGCTGGGGTTCCCCCAAAAACTTCATGCCACGTTGCAATTGCTCGGCAGTTCGATATTCCCGGTCATACTGCTCATGGGCTTGACGAGCTTGCCTGTTTTTCTTTTTTGGGAAAAAATGCAGTCCGATAGCGACCCCCTGCTGTGGGGCATGGGCGGGCTCGCTGCCTTCGTGGCGGTGCAGGTGGCAGCCAACGCTGTCCCTTCGGGCAAAAACGGCGGCATTGCATGGCGGCTTTTCCGGCTGGTCTTGTTGCTTCCTGTTTTCATGGCAATGATGATGGGGCTTGCGCTGCACAATTCCATTGCCGTTGTGGAGGGCTGGCTGGGCAAGCAGTCCGCCTTTGTGCGCACACCAAAGTTCAACATCCAATCCGCAACGGACAGCTTTAGCCGCCGGGCTTACCTTTCTGCCAAAATCACGCCCCTCACCATACTTGAAGGCTTATTGGCATTGGTGTTTTTGGCAGCCTCGGCCTGGGCGATGACTTCAGGAAATTATAGTTTCCTGTGGCTGCACGGTTCATTGGCGGTAGGCTATGGGCTGGTTTTCCTTTATTCCCTGAGGCATTTGTCGAGGAGGAAAAGGCGGGCATTAGGCCCCGCTGCCAAACCTGAATTGGTGGGAAGTTCCGCCTGCGAATCCTTACTGGAAAAGGATGCGGCAGCGATAGGCGGCACTTTCCCGTGACTGTCTGAAAGCTGACAAATACGTTTTGTCAGGAAATCCAGCCATGCACTACTAAGCAGGGGAACAAAAAATCCTGCGCATGATGACCATTGCTGTTACAAGCGAAAGAATACCCACCCTTGTGCCTGTTTCTTTTCAGGCATCCTGTTTTGAAATCCTGTTTGAAAAAACGCCTGAAACCATCCTCCGGCGTGGCGAAACCATTTTTACCGACCGGGGTTCGCACCATTACCTCTGGTTAGTGACGAAGGGCATGGTCAAACTGTACTCCTATCACGACGGGCGGGAGGTACTGGAAGACTATTACCACCCCGGCGAAGTGGTGAACTGCGAAGCCCTTTTCGGGAATGAACGGCAGAATGTAGCTGCCGAAGCCATCTCCCAACCAACTGCCGTGAAGAAAATCCCGATTGAGGCGGTCCGGCAGGCAATGCGCAACAACCTTGCCCTGCACGGAGAGGTGCTTGCCAATATTTCCGCCTCCCTTGCCCGCACCAAGGAGCGGCTTTGGCGGGTCACCATGCTGAGTTCGCCGCAACGGGTCGTCCATTTTCTGATAAGCCACGTCAAAACGGCGGGTCGGAAGGTAGGCTACGAATGGGTCGTTCAACCTGCCCTCACGCATCAGGAAATGAGCTTGATGGCGGGTACGGGCAGACAGACCGTCACCACCGTGCTCAACGAACTAAAACGGGAGGGCCTCGTACATTTTACCCGCAATTATTTGATTGTGAGGGACTTGGAAGCGTTGGATAAATATATTTTTGAATGATTTTCAAAACGCCTCCCGCACCGTCAAATAAGGCAGCACCTCGCCATCTTCGTTCGCCGCCACGTCTAAGCGCAGGTTGATATGGTCTTTCTTGGAAAGCATGAAGCGCAGCCCTGCGCCATACGTGAAATGTGTTTTTTGCCTGAAAAGCCTTTCTGCATCTGGGGAAACCGCCCCTGCCCCGCCGAACACCACCGCCCCGAACCTGCCTTTCAGCACCGCTCGGTACTCCGCTTGAAGCGTCCACAGGTTCTTGTCACGGTGCCTGCCCTCGAAATAGCCCCGCATCTTTTTCGGTCCGCCGATGAACGCCAGTTGCTGGAACGGCACCTCGCCCTGCGTGAAAACCAGCCAGGCGTTGACCGCCACGACGTGTTTTTTGTTGTTGGAAAAATAGCCCACCGCATCCAGCGAAAGCCTTGCGAAGTTGAAATCGCTGCCGAGCGCTTTGCCGTTGATGAACGCCTCTGCCTCTGCCCAGTAGCCTTTGGTTGGGTAAAAAATTTGGTCACGGCTGTCGAAGTTCCAGACCAGCCCCGTGCCGGACACAACCCCACCCTTGCTGCCCGTGATGCCGCCCAAATCGAGGATGCCACCCTGTTCGATGCCCGTGATGCGGTAGTCGTCCCACCAGTAGCGCAAGCCGAGGTAATGGTGCGGGGCGACCAGCCGGAGCAGGTTCAGCCGCAGGCGTGGGTAGTTCACGTCGTAGCTTTCTTCGCTTTCCTTGCGGGTCTCGTTGCCATTTCCGAAGAACTGATAGACGTAGCGGTAGTAGCCCAGTTCGCCATTGGCTTGCCAAGTCTCGTCTTTTGAAAACAACTGGAAAGGCAGGTACAGCAGCAGTTGTTGTTCCTGCGTGTAGGCAAAGCCGAGGGTGATTTGCGAGGGACGTGCCTCCTCCGCCTGCCCCCGTGTGCGAAAGGCGTAGAGTGCAGCGATGCCACCTGCCCAACGGGTTTCGGGCGTGTAGTAAACAATGGGGATGGGGATGAAACTGCTCTTGCGGAGGAGCTTTTCGTGATGAGCCGAATCGGTCTGCGGGGTTTGGGCATGGAGCGCCGCCAGTGGCAGCAAAATACAGGCAATCAAAACAATGGGTCTCATGGTCGGAACAGGTTTGCGGAATGATACGGCATTAAACCTGTTTGCCAGTAAAAACGATGGGCGGGCGGGCTAAAATCTGAAGGGTTGGTCTTTGGGTGGACAATGGCGACCGGAGGACGTCTGCTACCCCTTGGTCTGGCTACGGTATGCCGAAGGCGTACACGCATATTTCTCCTTGAATGCCACATTGAAATTTGCCAAATCATTGAAGCCGCAATCGAAGGCTATCTCGCCGATGTGGAGGTCGGTGGCTTGCAGTAATGCGGCGGCTTTTTCCAGTTTCCTGTTCTTGAAATACCTGCCGGGGCTGTCGTTGTACAGCCGCTTGAATTCCCGTTTGAAAGAGGAAATGCTGAGGTTGGTCACCTCCGCCAATGCTTCCAATGTTGGGTTGCTGAAAATATTCGCCTCGACGATTTCTTTGAAGCTGAACGCCTGCGGCTCGAACAGGCGTGCCAGGATTTCCCGGACAGCGGGGGCATTGTCCGTATTGGCGAGCAGCAGGAAAAGCTCTTTTAGCTTTACGACCAACAGTTCCTCGCTGGTCAGTTCAGGATATTGAAAATAGAACAAGATGTGGTCGAAGTATTTCTGCAACAGTTCCTCGCCCCGTACTTTGACCATCGTGCTTTTTGGGGAATTCCCGTGGTTTTTTGCCAAAAAGGATGGTACTTCGTTCTGATAGACTTTTTTCAAAACATCGGGGTAAAAATGGACAGCCACCGCTTCGTAGGTATGGGTGCTCCGGGACGGGAACATCCTGAAAAAATAGCTGCCGCATTTCATCAAAACCGCTTCTTTTTCCTGAACGATGGCTGCCCCGGTTGTCGAAACGGGGTTGAGATTTCCGTTCAGCACATACAGAAAACAAGCCTCGTCGGGCATGGGGTAAGCCCGTTTGTGCGGCGGCTTCACGACGGCTTTTTCAAAAAGCATTTTGCCGTACAAGTTCAAGGTTTGGTGTTCAATCAGCATAGTTGAAATGGCTGGAGGAACGTTTACCAAACTTTTTGAAGTTTGGTAAACGCAGCCCTCAAACGTAGTCTTTAATTTGCAACAATGGGCTAAACGGCCATTTTGGCATCCCTGCTCCATTTGCCACCGCCCTTCACCATCACCAGCAGCGCCATGATGATGACTATGACAGGCATAATGGGCGCTTGCGGCTGTGACGGGAAAGCCCCTGGATGGCTGACGGTCAGGTGAACATACACCGCCACGAACATGATGGGCAAAATCATGGCTGCCGCTATCCTCGAATAATGACCCACAAGCAGGACGATGCCCAGGACGACTTCAAATATCGGTACGAACCAATAGTTAAAGGTATAGAACGGGATGTTGGCTTCCTTCAGTTGGATGGACCAGGCGGCGGCATAGTCCGAAAGGAAGAGTTTCATCAGCCCCGTCATCAGGAACATAATGCCAAGCATGATGCGGACGATGCCTATGGCGTAGTTGGGCTGGGTGCGGTTCAGGTTTTCCATTTCAATCAAATTTTGGTGAAACAATGGCGCAAAGATGTGGGGACGTACAGAGGATGCCTTTTGTGAATCGGGTCAAATGTTTTGTGGTTTGGGTCAGGGGGTTCGATTTTGGAGATTGCCTGCCAACGGTGATTTGCAAGCCGCCCGACATGCCCAATGTCCCGGTCGGGACATAGCTAACAAATTGATTATTAACCACTTTTGGATGTCCATGGCTGGACGTTATTGCAAGGGTTTATGCCGCTATTTTGCATTACTTCTTCAAAAGAAGAATTTTATTTAGGTGATAGGTTTGAAAGGTTTGGCGTGGTTGAAAGAAAGCGAACACCTCCGTTTTCCTACCCACTTTAAACCTTTCACTACTTTTCTAACACACAAAAAGAATCGTTATGAAAAGATTACGCTTTTTGGCGCTTATGCTGCCGCTCCTCCTGCTGATTGCCTGCAACAAGGAGGAAGACCTCCCCGCTACTGACTATGTGATGATAAAATTCGTGAACAAAACGGGAAAGGACGTTGAGAACTTGTCGGTTAGCCGTGCCAGCATTGGTGATTTAAAGAAAGGAAGCACCAGTGCAGAATATTTCAGCTATGAAAAATTTGGGCAGCAGTACGGATATGGACTTGTAGAAGCGGCAGCTACCATAAATGACAAGCGCTATCTTACTGGGTCTGCCTGCCAAGGCATTTGCGACACGCCAAGCGCACCGCACGGAACCTGGCTCAAGCCGGGGTATTACAAGGTTTCCGTACATATCTCCAACGAAGGCGGTGGCAACTACCTGGTGTACAAAATGATGGATTGAGGATAGTTCCAAAGAATGGTTTTTTGGGGTTAATAAGCTGGAATTCCAGCGGTTCCGCCAGCGGCTTTGCCGCTGTGCGGGATTTTTTTCTTAGCATGAAGAATTGGTGTTTTCATAAGTGGTTTTGGTGAAAAGAGGTTTGAATAAGCTGTACACAGCAAATCCCCGCCGATGGCAGACTGCCATCGGACGGGGATTTTTGTTGCGCTCACCTCAACAATTTGATTTGCTTATCCTCAAAACTGGTTTCTACCGCCCCAAATACCCCTTCACCGCATAGCTCGCCATCACCCCTTCGCCTGTGGCGGCGGCCACTTGGGCATAAGCACCCTGGCGGCAGTCGCCTGCGGCAAAAACGCCCTCAATATTGGTTTCAGAGCGGCCCAACGGGCTGGCAATGAAGCCCTGTTCGTCCAGCGCCACCCCCGTTTTTTTCAAAAAGCCTGTGTTGGGCTTCAAGCCGATGAAAATGAAAGCGCCGTCAGCGGTCAGCGGTTCTTCTGCTCCATCAGCGTTGTTGCGGATTTTCAAGCCCTTGAAATCGCCATCCTCCTCCTGCTCGAAAGCTACGGGCGTCGAGTCGAGTCGGGTTTCGATGTTTGCAAAACTGGGCAGCTTCTCCACATAAGTCTCCGAGGCGCTGAACGCCGGGCCACGGTGGACAATGGTCACTTTCCGGCAAAAACGGGCGAGGAACATCCCCTCCTCCAGAGCGCTGTTGCCGCCGCCGATGACCAGCACCTCCTTGTCACGGTAAAAAGCCCCATCGCAGGTGGCGCAGAAGTGTACCCCGGCACCGATGAGTTCCTTCTCGCCGGGGATGCCGAGCAGCCTATAGGTGCTGCCCGTGGCAATGACGATGCTGCGGGCACGCACCTCACCGGAGGTGGTGTCGAGGCTGAAAAACTGTCCCTCCCGCTGGAAGCTGCGCACCTCCGAGCCGATGTCCAACCGGGCGCCGTAGGTTTTCGCCTGTTCCGCCATGCGGGTCATCAGGTCGGGGCCGCTGATGTTTTGGAAGCCGGGGTAGTTTTCGATGGTCTCCGTGAGGAAGGCGTTGCCGCCGATGTTCTTTTTTTCCAAAACAATGCTGTCGAAGCGGTCACGCTGGGCATAGATGGCGGTCGTGAGTCCGGCAGCCCCCGCCCCGATGATGGCCACGTCGAAGACGGGGAGGTTCTGGCGATCCGGCAGTCCGAGCGCCTGGCGCAGGGCCGTGTTGTTGGGGTTGCCGAAAGCCTCGCCGTTGACGATGACGGTGGGGATGATGCGCTTGCCGTTGTTCAGGCGGGCAACCTCCTCCGGTGCGCCGGGCGTGGCGTCCATGTCCACGTACTGGAAGTTGATGCCGTTTTCCCGAAGGAAAGCCTTGGCGCGGTGGCAGTCGGGGCACCAGTCGGCGCCGTAAAGGACGACCCTGTGCTTCGGGTTGATGCCGAGCAGGCTGGCCAGCAGTGCCTCGTCAGGGTTGGGGTAAGTTTTACCTTCCCATACGAGCGTCGGGACGACGGGCTTGCTGCCGAGGTATTCGGCAATCTGGGCGGTTGCCTCTTGCGAAACTTCGACATTGATGTAGTCGAAGGGGACGTTGTGTTGTTGGAGGAAAACCTTGGCTTGGAGGGTGTTGGGGCACCAGCCTGCGCCGTAAAGTGTTGGGTTTTTCATAAAAAAGGCATTTGATGTTTTGGCTAATGAAAAAGACTTTCCCAGCCGTGTGCCGGGAAAGCCCGATTTTATTTGAATGTTACAATACTCAAACCGTTGCCAAAGCTGGTTCCCACGCCCTCGACTGGAACGCCGCATCGAGCGGCGTGTCGAAAATGTGATTGGAATAGTTGCTGATGGTCTTCACCGAGATGGCGAGGATGATGGACAGGATGTGTCGCTCGGTGTATCCAGCAGCGAGGAACTCTTCCACTTCGGCTTGCGAGGGCCTGCCCCGACCCACCATCATTGCCGAGGTGAAACGGTGCAATGCGCCGAGTTTTTCATCATCCACTACCCCACCCTCCCGGATGGCATCGGTCACTGCGGTGGGTACGCCGCTCATCTTGTCGGCGAGGAAGCTGTGTGCCCCCATGCAGTAGTTGCAACCGTTTTCATAGCTGACGGCCATGAAAACGACCTCCTGTTCGGCAGGCGTGAAACCACCTTCCTGCCTGAAAGCCTTGTAGCCGAATGAATAGGTTTCGAGCATGGCGGTGTGGTTTGCCATATTGGCGTACATGTTGGGCACCATGCCCATGCTTTGCTTGGTGGCGGCCAACAGGGCCACGGCTTTTTCGTCGGAGGAATCAAGCCCTTGTGCGGGCAGGGTTGTTTTGAAAGGAATAGTCATATTTTAAATTGAATTTAGTGAAAAAATTGAATGCTTGCATGGAGCGAGTTTGATAAACAACATGGGCAGGTGTCACGGTTGAGTGCAATAGCCGAGATACTGGGGGAGATGTCCATGCCGGGACTAAGTTGGGCTTAGCCCATTATTAGACTCTAAACTTTTCTGTCAGAAGCCTATCCATGAAAGCAGTTGATTGAGTTATCTGACAACTAGCTGAAGAACGATTCAATGGTTGTTGCTAAAAAAACAGGGGTTTCCTGCATTGGGAAGTGCCCGGCGTTTTCGATTTCCAGTAACTCTACATTCAAGAAGTCGGCGAAAGCCTGCTTTTGGACATCCAGCCTGAACTCCGGGTGGTCGTATTGCCCCGCCAGTACCAAAAAAGGCTTGGTCACGGTGCGCATTGCTTCGAGGAAGTTTTCGTTCAGCCACATGTTCATGTAGCCTATTTGTGCATCCCGGTCAGTTACTGCTATATGCCGCTTGGCTCGCATGGTTTTCCAATTATCCGACAGCCTGTTGGAAGTGAAGGTGTCATAGCCCATTTTGGCGACATCCTCGTTTTGCACCAAGGCGTTCAAAAAAATCTTGGTTTGTTCATCGGCAGGGAAACCTGCTGCCGAAACAGGTGTCACAAGCATAATTTTGATGATACGGTTCGCCTTATCCAGCAAAGCTGCTTTTTGCGCAGCCATGCCGCACATTGAGTGGCCAATCAGGTAAAAATTGTCCCAACCCAAGTCGTCGGCAAGGTTGAATACATCGTGGGCAATCTCGTCGGAGGTATAGGTGCCTTTCAGGTGTTTCGATTTGCCATAGCCTCTCACGTCCATGAAAGCGTAGGTGAATTTTGTCTGGTCTATAAAAGGGATGGTGGTGCTCCAACTTTCGGCATCATCCATCCAACTGTGCAACGCAATGACCTTGCGCTTCCCACCTCCCACCAGAAGGTGTCCAATAGGTGTTTTTTCAATGTTTTGCATACTTGAACATTTGAGTGTTTTAAAAGAATTTTGATTTAAGCAACCCTAAAATCATTTTTTGGAGTCGATTAAGAAGTACATGAAACCAAGGGCGAAAAGCAGGTGCATTGTGGAAAAAATATACCCCATGTTGTTCATATCGCCTGTATAGGCGCCCTTCCCTGTCAACAAGCAGTCAAAGGCATGGAACAGGAAATTACCGAATAACACCGCCTTCATGCCTGCTGAACCGAGGGGTTCTCTGCGGCTCAAAAAGCACATCACACCAAAGGAAAGCAGCATGGAGCCGACCGTTTTGGCCATGAGCAGCCCATCACCGTCAAGGTGGACATCGAGCACCGGGAAAAGTAGCAAGGGTACGGACAACATGCCCAGGCCAAAAGGCACGAACATGGCTGCATTGATGGTCAAAAATGTTTTGAGTGTCATATCGTTAAGTTTAAGAAGTGAATAATCGGGCTATGCTGTGCTCAACCGTTGTGTTCTGAAAGCCACACTCGTATGGCTTCCCCAATTTCATGCGGCAGGTCTTCTTCCATCAAGTGCTTCGCCTTGCCCAGATTTTGAGACTGTAGGTTAGAAAGGTTTTTTTCAGCCCATTGCAGCGCATTTTGGTTCACCAACATGCCGGGTTTGGCATAGAGCAATAGTTTGGGCAGGTCTGACTTTTGCAAGGCTACAGCATTGTTGTTCAGGAAATCTGCCATATCGCCGGGTACGGCGTCTTTCCCCTTTTTCGGAAAAGCGTGCGGCATAACGAATAACGGGACTCTGGAATGTCGGGCTTGGAATGGCTGACGGTAGGCGGCTTTTTCTGCCTTGGTAAGCTTGCGTTTGATGAGTCGGGGCATCATTTTGATGAACATGTTGTTTTTTACAATCATGTTGTAGCCCAATTTCTGTTTCCGCCCCATCCAAAACATCAGATGCTGCATCATGCCGCCGTTTTTGTGAAAGGTCTGCGCATCACCGAGAGGCATTTCCATAAAAACCATACCCTTGATTTTTTCAGGGTGCCGCATGGCGTAATCCGTGCCAATGACCCCTCCAATGTCTGTCATCACCAAAGTGATGCTGGTGAGTTGCAGTGAGTCAATAAAGGCGCTCAAATAGTTGGCTTGGTCCGAAAAGCCGTACCCTGTTTCAGGCTTGTCGGATTTCCCGAAGCCCATGAAGTCTATGGCGATGCAACGGGCGCTACCCGACAAATGTGGGATAATGTTTCGCCAAGCATAGACCGACATCGGGATGCCGTGCAAGAAAAGGACGGGATTGCCTTCACCAACATCAATGTAGTGCAACTGCTGTCCGGCGGCAATTGCTCGGAATTTCGAAGGGTACGGAAACTCAGGTGAAATTTTTTGTACCTGTCCGGTCGTGGTAAGCCAACCGAATAACATTGCTGTGGCAAAAATGATGTTCTTCATGATTAAAAAATATACAGACAAGTCTGTTTATAAAAGTGTAAAAAAAATCAAATCATTCGGTCTGCCAATTGTCGCCCGGTCTCCAATGACCAAGTCGAACCGTACATCTGGCTTACGATACAAGCGCCCTCAAAAAGGATAAAAATTTCGTCAGATAATTCTGGTTTACCTAAAATGGTAAGATGGTATTTGAAAAAAGCCCTCATTCTGTCTTTCTGCTTTTTGATAATGGTTGAAACTTGGATATTTTCCTGCGGCACTTCGGTAACGATGTTCTGGAAATTGCAGCCTCGGTAGTCAAAGCTTTTTGTCAGTTCGCTGAAAAGGTCGAAGGCAAGTAGCACTTTCTCCTTTGGTGTGTGCAGCGTTGCTGCCTTTTGCTCCAGCGTATCCATCCATTCCCGCCCGGCCTTCAAGAGATATGCCTGCAAAAGGTCGTCTTTGGAGGGGAAATGCTGGTACAAGCTTGCCTTCGCCACGCCTGCTTCAGCAATAACTTGGTTGATGCCTGTCAGGTTGTAGCCCTGTGCGTAAAACAATCGTGAGGCTGTATCAACGATACGCTCCCTGACGTCAGAAGTGAAGGCTTTTTTTTCCACGGGGCAAAGATGAGTAAAATTCTAAAAACAGACAAGTCTGTATGAAAATATTTTAATCATTTTTCCATTCCCGCACACACTAGCTCTGTTAGGTCCTTCGCCAATGCTTCGAGGTCATTGCCCAACAACTCCTTATTTACCCATATGACCTCCCGCTTGAAGTCGGGCAGGGCGGCAAAACCGTGATATGCACCAAGAATGTCAAGACAGGCACCCAGCGCAATCCAACCAGCGGCAAAGGCAAAACCGTAATATGCACCAAGAATGTCTCTGGTTGCTGCCTTAATTGGCAATCAATCCCATTTTCCTCCGCCGGGTTTTTCCGTGTGGAGCACGTCCGACTCTGTATCGAGCCAGTCGTGGCTTTTCAGGCAAACCCGGAGAGTTGGTGCGTTTGGTCAAGGTGGAGTTGAAAGGAATGTCTTGGTTGCACTTTATACCATTGTTAATGTTTTGACTACGCTATTTTCTGCCCAATGATACGCCGACCCCAGCGGCAAGCTCCCATCGGTTTTGGATAAAATAAAACGTCGGCAGCGTGGCCAGCAGCTTTTTGTAGCGCACTTGAAAGCCGAGGCCGAGTACGGGGCGCATGGAGTCGTTCGGTTTAAGGAAGTCTTTGTCGAAAGCATAGCGAAGGGAAGGCAGGAAGCGGGCACTTAGTTCCATTTTCTTGGCAGTGTACGATACACCGGGGCCACCAAAGGTCAGGATAGCAGACTCCTTGCCGAACAGCGCGGTGATTTGACCTGAAAAATTGAACGTTTTGGCCGAATCTTGCGACCTAAGCCTTGTGAGCGGAATCAATTGCAGCAAAAGCATCGGTAACAGCTTCATAATTGTTGGTAGCAGGTGCTTGAAAAGCAGGTTGCCGCAACGGTTGAGCTGCGGCAACCCAAAGGCTCGCTGTTGTTTTACTTTGAGAAGACAAAATCCTTTGCCGAAGCGCCGTTGTGGCAACTATTGCAAGCTCCGCCCATCATGGCCGCGCCGCCGCGCATGGCCATCCCGTTGGCATCTGTGGCAATGGCGCCATCGGGCATGAGCATGAACCATTCCCAGTCACCAGTTGTGGGGTTGAACCCATTGCCACGCTTCACCATGCCAGTGATTTGGTTGAATGCAAAATCAGGGCTATAGGCATGTTTCACGATGAGTGTTCCGACCGGATATGCCCCATTGACACGGCTTGCGTCGTCTTTGATGTAGATTTTTCGGACTACGGTCGAATCGTTGTTGTCATGCAGGCCGCCATTTGCTGGGTCAACACCCTCTTTGGTCGTGTGCAGGTGCCAGGTATCGAAGCCCGCAAAAGTGGTATTGTCTGCGATGAACTCGGTCGGCGTCGAGCTGTCGTCGTCTTTGTCGCAAGACTGGAAGAGGGAGGCTGACACAAAAAGAAAGCCCAAGACGGTTAAAATTGTCAATTTACTCATGCTGAAATATTTAAGCGTTAAGGTTGAAAAATCATTTTGTTGCGGGTTCTGCTATGCTGCTTGCTATTCAAAAACCACCTTGCCCCGCTTCACCCACTTGCCCCATTTTTCATTGAAGCCGTGAATGGTCTGCACCTTTTGACCCTGCCCATCCACCACGGGAAGGCCCTGGTTCGCCCAATCGAAAATGCCGCCCTTCAGGTTTTCGACATACTCAAAGCCAGCCTTTTCGAGCTTTTCGCCGATGCGCTCGCTGCGGTAGCCGACTGAGCAGTAAACGACGATGGGGGCATCCTTGGGCAGGTCTGTCACCCGCTCCAAATTGAAGTCGTCGAAGCCGACCCAGCGGGCATTGGCGAGGTGGCTCACCTCATATTCACGGCGCTCACGGGCATCGAGCAGGACGGTATTTGGCGCGGTTTTCTGTGTCAAATCAGCTACGGAAATATCCCTGACCGGACCTTTGGACATCTGGTCGGCCATGTCATTGAACTCCTGCGCTGTGAACTCCCCAGCAGTTTTTACCGAAGGGAAACAAGCGGAAAAAAAGAAGATGGCTGAGAAGTACCGGAACAGGTGTTTCATGGTCACTTGAATTACGTGGCGTTAGTGGTGGGCAGGCTCGTTTCCTGACAAGGCAAGTGGTTTTTTTTTAAAAAATTGTCAGGAAATGGGAAGGTGTGCTACCAAACGAACCAAATGGAGGCAGTGCGCTTCCACTTCAAATCCATTAAAATGAAAATCAAAATCTTGTTCGCCATTGCCGCCGTAGCCTTGATAGCGGCTTATGCCTATTCGCCTATCCTCGAAACCGCTCCTGCCCCCAGGCCAAAGGAATTTCATGACTACTGGTACAACAGCGAAGCGGAGCTGACCAGCTACCGCCTCGAACAGGCCCGCTACGGCGAGCTTCGCAACGGGGAGGCGGCGCTGGTGTTCGTGACCGAGCATTTTTCCAAAAACAAGCAGGTGAAGGCAGACAACCCCGGCAAGGGTGACTACTCTGTGCTGAAACTGAACATGGAAAAGAAGTTCACGACGGGCATTTATCCTTACTCTATGCTCCTTTCCAGCTTCGTGCCGGTGGATGACACCAAGGCCCATGCCACGAAGGTGACGACCACCGTGCAGGAATGGTGCGGCCATGTTTTCGCCCAAATCAATAACCGGGGCGGCAAATACAAGGTGGAGTCACGCAGCTACTTCGAGAGCGAGGGCGACCAGGATTTCAGCCTGAAACAGACCTGGCTGGAGGACGAGCTTTGGGCGAAAATCCGCCTGAACCCCGAACTATTGCCCACGGGCGAGCAGGAAGCCATCCCCGCCCTGTTTTACACCCGCCTGCTGCACAAGGAACTGAAGCCATACAAGGCTATTTTCACCAAAAAAGACCTCGGCGACGGCACCACCGCCTACACCGTCCGCTACCCGGAACTCGACCGGGAACTGACCATCCGCTACGGCAACGCCTTCCCCCATCCCATCGAGAGCTGGGAAGAGACCTACAAGGACGGCTGGGGCGACAAAGCCAAAATGCTGACCACGAAAGCCACCAAAATCAAAACCCTAAAGCTGGATTACTGGAAACGGAACTCGAATGCGGACGGGCATTTCCGGGAGGAACTGGGGCTGGGGAACGGGAATTAAATGTACCGCCGAACTCCTGTTCTGCGACCTGACTGTTCTCCCGAACGGGAGTTCGGGAATACAATTTCAACACCATGCAAACAAAACGAACCCATCTCCGCCTTTTCGGCCTCCTCGGCCTCGCCGCCACGTTGCTGGTCGGCATGGGCGAATTCCTGATGCACTTCTCGGCGCAGGGCTACGGTGGCGAGCCTTTCAGCTACCTGGCGAAAGTCCCCGACAGCCGCATCACTTGGGGGCATTTCCTCATGGTGGCGGGGCTACCGCTCTATTTTGCGGGCTACTGGTTCATTTATCAAACCTTGGGGCGAAGCCGCTGGGCGCTGGCCGTGCTGGTCACGGCGGTCGTTTCCTTTTCGACGGGCGGCATATGGGTCACATCGAGGGCGATGCTGGTGAAAATCGTGCAGGCTCGTGCCACCGCTACCGATGCTGCTGCGCTCGACGGGCTGCTGGTTTTTTACGAAAACCATTATGAAATACTGGTGCAGGCGCTGCGGGTGCTCATCCTGCTGCTCTCGTTCTTTTGGGTGATGGCAGTGCTGAAAGGCAGGACCATTTACCCAAAATGGATGGCGGTTTTCAGCCCCATCCTGCTGTTGGTAATGGTATTTTTGTCCTACCTACTGTTGCCCGCCTTCGGCAAATATTTGGTACCAACTGCTATGAATGCTGCCCATTTGGCCTTCTTCGGACTGACTTTTTACCATTTTTCAAAATCAAACACCTGACTTGTTTTTGAAACACATAGGCACATAGGACACATAGGTTTTTACTACGCACTATGTGCCTTATGTGCCTTATGTGCCTATGTGTTTCAAAATAGAAAAACTCCGTGTTATGAAAAAAATCCTCCTTACCCTTCTCACCCTTGTTTTGCTCGTTGTGGGCGCGATTTTCTACCACCTCAATAGCGACCGGGGCGACAAGTACGAGCAACCGCCCTACGATGAAAGCGCCATACCGATGTTCCGGGAGGTCGAGTTCCCGTTTTCCAACCAATACAATGCAGAAAAGTCGCTGCCCATCGTCGCCTCCGCCATCATTGATGTGGACGGCGACGGCACGGAAGAGGTCTTCCTCGGCGGCGGGCTGGGGCAGGCGGATGCGCTCATGTGGTTTGCGGACGACAAATTCACAGACGTGGCACAGGCAGTTGGTCTGCAGAAAGACCTGGCGCAGACGACCATCGGCGCCGCCGTCACCGACCTCGACCACGATGGCTTGGCCGACCTGCTGGTAAGCCGGGAAGGAGCCGTCTATTTTTACAAAAACCTCGGCGGCAAGTTTGCCCCGCCACAAGACTTGAAACTGGTTTTCAATGAAAAATCGGAGCCTGCCTCCCTCACCTTCACCGACCTGAACCGGGACGGCTGGACGGACATTTTCGTGAGCACCTACCTCAAAAAACACCTGATGGAAGGGCAGACCATTTTCAACAAAGAAGGCTACGGCTCCACCAGCGAGCTGTTCCTCAACAACGGCGACAATACGTTCCGAAGCATCACCCGTGAGGCGGGGCTGGCGTACGTCCACAACACCTTCCTCGCCGTGTTCGCCGACCTCGACGACGATGGGCTGGAAGACCTCGTAGTGGCGCACGACACGGGCGAGCCACGCATCTGGCGCAACCTCGGCAACCTCAAATTTGAATTGGTGAAACACCCGCTCACCGGGCTGTTCAGCTACCCGATGGGCATCGCCATCGGCGACTACGACAACGACGGGCTACAAGACCTGTTCTTCTCCAACGTCGGCAAGAGCTTGCCCGCTAAGCTGCTGCGGGGCGACCTGCGGGACGACCAGCCGCTCGTCACGGATTGGATTTTGCTGAAAAACAAGGGCAACATGCAGTTCGAGGATGCCGCCAAACAGGCACGGGTGGCGGATTACGAGTTCTCGTGGGGCTGCGTTTTTGAGGACTTCAACCTCGACGGACTGCAAGACCTCGTGGTGGCGGAGAACTACGTGGACCTGCCTAACAGCAAGATACTGCCCCTGCCTTCCCGCTTCCTGATGCAGTTGTCCGACCATACCTTCGTCAACGTAGAGCAAAAGAACCAGTCGCTCAACCCCAGGAACGGCATCACGCCGCTCACCGCCGACTTCAACGCAGACGGCTACCCCGACCTTGTTTGGGTGAACCTCGCCTGCCCCTCCAAAGCTTTCATCAGCACCGCCGCCAACGGCAACAATTACCTGAAAGTGGGACTCCCCGAATCGCCCGCCTACCTGACCGCCACGGTGCAACTGACCACCGCCAGCGGCAAGGTGCTAACTGCCCAAAACACCGTGGGCGAAGGGCTTGCTTCCGACCAGACGCACGTCGTCACTTTCGGGCTGGGTAAGGAGGAGGCGGTAAAAACCTTGGTGGTAAAACGCATGGGCGGGCAAACGGACACGGTGCAGGTGGAGGGGGTGAACCGGGTGGTGAGTGTCCGTTGATGGACGATATGGCGCTATTTATCTCACCGCCCTGTCAGGTCATTCACATCACCGCTACCAAGCCCTATGTAAACCTTTCTAACACCCAAGCGAGCCTGCGGTGCTTGCTTAGTAGTAATTTTCATAAGCATTGCCGCTGGGCAGGGGTGCCTGGCGGCAATTTTCAAAATCAAGACCATTTGTCATGCGAAACCTTGAAATCGTCTTCGTCAACCACGCCAAATTGGGCAGCAAGCTGCGCCACCTGAAAGGAGATTTGCGGGAAAGCAGGGAGGAACTGCGCCACAGACTCGACGGTTTGCACCGCTCCTTGTCGGACAGCCTGCGGCAATGGCAGCACCAGCGGGGAACCGGGGCGATGGTCTTTGAATTGAACCACAAGGGCTATCACCCCCACTTACTTGTAACTGACCTAACCAGATAAGCTGGCGTTTTTTTATACTTTAAATCATAGTATTGAGTGAGCTGGTGCACTTGCGCCAGCTTTTTTATTTCACAGACATGAAAATACAGCTTCAATCCACCCTCACCTGCCCGCGTTGCAGCCACCAAAAGGAGGAGACCATGCCGACCGATGCCTGCCAGTTTTTTTACCAATGCGAAAACTGCAAGTCGTTGCTTAAGCCACAACCCGGCGATTGCTGCGTGTTTTGCAGCTATGGCACAGTTAAATGCCCGCCTATGCAAGAGAATAAAAAATGCTGCTGAGTTATTTTTTTGGTCAATCGGTTGTCAGGTTTCCCAATCGTCCGCTACGAATTAGGCGAATTGATTTTCTAACCAAAAATATTTTAAATCATGAAAAACATTTTTCGTCTGACATCCGCATTGGCCATTGTTGCCACCCTTTTCTCCTTCACCCTATTGATGGCACCTGCCAAACAATGGAAGGTGGATAAAGCCCACAGCGCCATTTCCTTCAGCATCAACCACCTGTTCACGGCAGTCGAGGGCAGGTTCCTCCAATTCGAGGATGAGTTCCTTTTCGACCCGAACAATTTGCAGGAAAGCAAAGCGAGCTTCACGATTGACGTTGCCAGCGTGAACACCCAAGAGCAGAAGCGTGACCAGCACCTGCAATCTGCCGATTTTTTCGACGCCGAAAAGTTCTCGAAAATCAAGTTCACCTCCACCCGGTTCGAGAGCAAGGGCGGCAACAACTACGTGGCCTACGGTAAACTGACCATCAAGGATGTGACCAAGGAAATTACCCTACCCTTCAAAGTATTGGGCACCACCGACCACCCGATGATGAAGGGCACCAAAGTAATGGGCATCGCTGCCGAGACGACCATCAACCGCAACGACTACGGCGTGGGTACTGGAAGTTGGGCTGCCACCATGGTAGTGGGCGACCAAGTGAACGTAAAAATCAACCTCGAAGCAACCAGCAAGTAAACAGTTGGGTGAAAACCCCAGGGAGAGCCAGGCATCTGTGATGCCAACGGCTCTCTCTTTTTTCACAAAAGGGTCAAACACCTTCAAACACCAGCTATGCCTTTCATCCATACCATCAGCTACGAAGCCTCCGAAGGCGAACTCCGCCAAGCCTACGACAGCATCATCGGGACACGGGGCAAGCTCGCCGAAGTACACCAGATGCAGAGCCTCGACCCAACCTCCCTGCTCGCCCACATGGAGCTGTACAAAGCGGTGATGTTCGGGCGGGCGGCGCTCAAACGCTACCAACGGGAGATGATGGCCGTGGTCGTATCGGCAGCGAACAGGTGCCGCTACTGCGTCGAGCACCACAAGGAAGCCCTGCTTTTTTACTGGAAAGACACGGAGCGGGTCAATAAGCTGGCGGCGCAACTCGACCTGCCCGACCTGCCCCCTGCCGACCGGGAACTCTGCAAGCTCGCCCGCAACCTGACCCAGTTGCCTTATGGCATTTCCTCGGCTTCCATTGAGCTGCTTAAAAATGTCGGCTTGGACGACCGTGCGGTGCTTGACGCCGTGCAGGTTGTCGCCTACTTCAATTTCGTGAACCGCATGGTGCTGGCGCTCGGCGTGGAGTTCAGCGAAGAGGAGGTCAAAGGATATAACTACTGAAAATGTACATCAACCACCTTTCCGAAAACCTGCTCTTGCAGGTAAAAATGCAGGAACCGTCCGATAAAAGCCTCGCTCAACTGGAGGCCTTGCCGCTCGCCTCGCTGCAAGCCGCACTTGATTCGGATGCCCGAAAGAAGGCGTTTTGGATAAACACCTACAATGCCATTTATCAAATACTTAGAAGGGATTGCCATGTCCGCAAGCCTGCCATTTACCGGCAAAAATTCTTGAAAATAGCAGGGAAGTCGTTCAGCCTCGACGACATCGAGCACGGCATCCTGAGGCGCAATAGAATCAAGTGGTCGCTGGGCTATTTGGGCAACCCCTTCGCCCCTGGGCTATTGAAAAAACTGGCGGTCTCGCAAGTGGATTGGCGCATCCACTTCGCCCTGAACTGCGGCGCAAAGAGCTGCCCGCCCATTGCCTTTTACTCGCCGGAGAAGCTCGACCGCCAATTGGACATGGCCGTCCTCTCCTTCCTCGAAAGCGAGACGGAGGTTTTTCCTGAAAAAAAGGAAATCCACGTCACCCGCCTGTTCCAGTGGTTCATGGGCGACTTTGGTGGAAGGGGTGGCATCCAGCGCATTTTAAAAGAAAAACTGAAGCTCGAAACGGCGGGCATGAAACTGGTTTTTAGGGAATATGACTGGGAGGAGGAGTTGGAAAAATTCAGTTTGAATGGATTGAGCGCTTGAATTTATACACCACAATAACATTCACCATGCTATCCTTTTTTCAAAAATCAACCGCCATGTGCCTCGCCCTGATATGGGCAGAACAAATGGCAGGGCAAGACCTTTCCGGCTTATACGCCGAATTGCTGCCCACTGTCGTCACCATCCAGACGGTTGAGTACCGGGTGGTCAATGCCGAATGGCAACAGTCGGGCGCATTGGGCTCAGGCGTCGTCATCGGGGCGGAGGGGCTGGTGCTGACCGCCGCCCATGTGGTGGAGAGTGCCAACAACATACTAATCAAGTTCCATGATGGGCAACTGTTGGAAGCCGACCTGCTTTCCAATGTGCCTGCCGCCGACCTTGCGCTGCTCAAACTCCGCCAACTTCCATCGGGCCTGAGGGTGGCAAAATCAGGCGACTCCGGTGCTGCCCGCATCGGCAGCGAAATCATGGTCATCGGGGCGCCGCTGGGCTTGGAGTACAGCCTGTCTGTCGGGCATATCAGCGGCAAAAAAACGGGCAACCGCCTGCTGAACGGCGAGATGGCAGGGCTTATCCAGACCGACGCTTCCATCAACAGCGGCAACTCTGGTGGCCCGATGTTCAACCTGAAAGGCGAACTCATCGGCATCGTGAGCTACATCATGTCCCGCAGCGGGGGCTTTGAGGGTATCGGTTTCGGCATAGATATCAATACCGCCAAGAAGGTACTTTTGGAAAAAAACGTTTTCTGGACGGGCTTCGACGGCGTGTTCCTCAATGCCGATATGGCGGGCATATTCAACGTACCGAACAGCCAGCCGGGAGTGCTCGTGCAACGGGTTGTAGCCAACTCTTTTGCGGAAAAAGCAGGGATGCAAGGCGGTTTTTTCGAGGCTGAAATCTTGGGGCAAAAACTCTGGCTCGGTGGCGACATCATCCTGAGCATCCAGGGCATCCGGTGCGATTCGCCGCACAATTTTGACAGCATCAAGGAGCAGGTGGAAAACCTGACGCCGGGGCAGCCGCTGCTCATCGAGGTGTTGCGGCAGGGAGCGGTAATGCTGTTGCAAGCGGGTTAATCAGAATTTCAAGCACATGAGAGCAGCTATTTTTGAAAGCAAACTGCAATCCTACGCCACCACAGGGTACGAGGCTTGGGCATTCCATGTCGAGAAACGACTGCGGGAAAGCCTTGCCACCGTGGATGGAATGGGCTTAGGTGCTGAAAAAAAGGAACTTGCAAAAACTATCACCTGGCTGTACTTCCTTGGCTATTACGAAAACCCCGACTACCCCGAAAAAGGGAGCGTTTCAGTTGCCAAGCAACTGGGGCAGGAATCATTCGACATAGACACCCTTTTGCTGATGCACCTTTTCGCCAAAAAGCACTCGCCTGCGCAAGCTGCGGAAATGGTACTCCGAAGTCCTATTGAACCCCATGCCCCAGACATAACCGCCCCCACTGAACAGGGAGTTGAGACTTGGTTTCGCACCGCCAGCGGCAACCTCTACACCCGCCGCCGGATTGTGGATGCCAAGTCGCATATCATGATTACGATAAACTCCATTATTCTCTCGGTCGTTCTGGGCAACCTGCACAGCGAACTTGTTAAAAGCCCGCATTTGCTTTGGGCAATCGTGCCATTGGTGCTGACAAACGTATTGTCCATTGCATTTGCGATACTGGCTACCCGCCCCGTGCTAGCGGATGGCCTTTTCACAAAAGAAGAAGTGCTCGAAAAGAAGGCGCGGTTGACCACTTTCGACGACTTCTACAAAATGCCGCTCGAACAGTACGAATGGGCAGTAGGCGAAATGTTAAAAGACAGAAGGTTCGTCCACAACTCGCTCGTAAGGGACATGCACAGGCTTGGTGTTGACCTCGCCATGCGGTACAAGAATATTCTGCGCTCGCACCAAATTTTCTTAGGCGGGTTGGTATTATCCCTGCTATCGTTCGGTTTTTGCTACGCAATCCTCTAACCATTCAAAATCAACTGGAAGTGCCATGAAGGAGACCATCCGCAAGAATGAAATCTTTTCAGCCCTCAACGAGGCTGAACTGGATGCACTGATGGGCATCGTGCAGCACAAGGCATTTGGCAAGAACGAGCTGGTGTTCGACACGGCACAGTCCGCCAGTTTTATCTATATCGTAGCGCAGGGCAGCTTTTTGCTCCATACCGTCAACGACAGCTACAAGACTCTCTACGAAGGCGACCTGTTCGGTGAAATCGGCATCATCAACGCTGACCTCCGCACGGGGTCGGTATGGGCGGCAGAGCCATCCACTGCCATTGCCGTATGCGGCACGAGGTTGTTCAAGGAGGAGTACATCCCTTCCAGATTAGCCCTGAAAGTGGTGATGGCGCTATCGAGGAAAATCACAAATTACCTGCGAACCCGCGAGCAAATTTCCACCACCGAACTGATATGCCGCGGCGAAAACGACTATGTGGAGTTCAAGTCCACACTTCGCTGGAACCTGCACTCTCAGAAAAAAGACCCAGCTATTGAAAACGCCGTTTTAAAAACATTGGCTGCGTTTATGAACAGCACGGGTGGCACGCTACTCATCGGCGTAGCCGACGATGGCAAAGTATTGGGGCTGGACGCAGACCAGTTCGGCAATATGGACAAAATGCTGCTCTTCCTGACCCAACTGGTCAACGACCGCATCAGCCCGCTACATACAAAGTTCTTGCACCCCACAGTGGAACAAATAAGTGGTGGCCAGGTACTGCGGGTTGACTGTCAACCAGCCACCCTGCCTGCATACGTCAAGGACGCCGTGCTGGAGCATTTTTACATCCGCACCGGGCCGTCCACCATTGATTTGCGGTTGAGCAAAGTTTATGAATACGTCAAAACAAGGTTTGAAACCAATAAAACCACTGCTGTCGCCATTGCGCAGGGGTGAATGGAAGCATCGAATTTGCCTGCCAACGGGGCAGGTTTTGCATTGAAATAAAATTACTACTACATGCACATCGTCATCATCGGAAACGGCGTTGCCGGCATCACCGCCGCCCGCCACATCCGCAAACTGAGCCCTGCCAGCCGGACAGGCGGGGACCACAAAATCACGGTCGTTTCGGGTGAAACCGACCACTTCTTTTCCCGCACGGCGCTCATGTACATCTACATGGGACACATGCGCTTCGAGGACACCAAGCCTTACGAGGACTGGTTTTGGGAAAAGAACCGCATCGAACTCGTGCGGGGTCACGTCAAAATTGTCGAAACGGAAAGCCGCCGCCTGCTCTTCGAGGACGGCAAGACCCTCACCTTCGACCAGCTGCTCATTGCCACGGGCAGCAAGTCCAACAAGTTCGGCTGGCCGGGACAAGACCTCGAAGGCGTACAGGGGCTTTACCACTACCAGGACCTCGAAAGCATGGAGCTCCACAGCGCCGGGCTTCGGCGGGCGGTCATCGTCGGGGGCGGGCTGATAGGCATCGAAATGGCCGAAATGTTCCACTCCCGCCACATCCCCGTGACGTTTTTAGTTCGGGAAAAAAACTTCTGGGACCCCGTGCTGCCCCTCGAAGAAGCACAGATGATTAACCGCCACATCCTCGAAAACGGCATTGACCTGCGGCTGGAAACGGAGCTGAAAGAAATCCTCCCCGACACCAACGGCAAGGCACGGGCGGTGGTGACGAACAAGGGAGAGACCATTGAGTGCGGCTTCGTGGGCCTCACCGTCGGCGTCAGCCCCAACGTGGATTTCCTCAAGGACAGCGGCATCGAACTCGGCAGGGGCATCCTCGTGGACGACTACTTGGAAACCAACATTCCCGGCATTTTCGCCGCAGGCGACTGCGTACAGCTCCGCAACCCCCAGCCCGGCAGGCGGCCCATCGAAGCCGTCTGGTACACCGGGCGCATGATGGGCGAAACGGCGGCATATAACATAGTTAACAGTCGGCAGTCGGCAGTCGGCAGTCAGGGACGGAGCATCCCTTACGACCCCGGCACCTGGTTCAACAGTGCCAAATTCTTCGACATCGAATACCAAGTGTATGGCACTGTGCTGGCCAACCCGCCGGAAAACCACGCATCGCTCTATTGGGAACACCCCGACGGCAGGCACAGCATCCGCCTCATCTATGACCGCAAGACGGGCAGCATCCTCGGCTTCAACCTCATGGGCGTGCGATACCGCCACGAGGTCTGCGAGAAATGGCTGCGGATGGGTACGCACATCGAGGAAGTGCTGCAAAACCTGGGCATAGCCAATTTCGACCCGGAGTTTTACAAACAGTACGAGGCGGATTTGCTGGCGCTTTACAACCGCCAGAGCGGGCGCAATTTGACCTTGAAAAAACGCCGGGGACTGGCAGGGGCAATGGCTTTCCTGCGGGCTTGAAAATTGACTAATCAGAAATTAAAGAAATTGAACCAACGATGAAAATCATACAAAAAACAGGGCTTGCCCTTTTCATCATATCCCTGCTCATTTTCCTTTTGGCAAACGGGCTGGACGGCTATCGCCTCACCTCGGAAAACCTGGGTGTGGGCAACGAATTTCACAAAAAAGAAATCCTCGGTACGGCACAGGCATCGGGGATGCTGGACAAAACCTACGGCTCCAGTTTCAGCTTCAACGCCGACCTGAAAAACGCCATGCACACGGCGCAGCAGTCGCTCGACGAGAAAGCCAAGCAGGGCTTGCCGGAGGGCGTCGGCGAGTGGGACTACCGCCTCGGCGACTGGGCGATGAAGGACTACGCCCTGCAAACCACGAAGCTATCTGCTACCGGACCGGTAGCGAGCCATCCGCTGCTGTTCCTGCTGCTCACTTTCGGGCTGGGCATCCTTGGTGGGCTGCTCTACATCCTGCCCAAGTTCAGCGGTTTGCCGGGCATCAAGAACAACCATATTTACCACAGTCCCATGACCCGTGGGCTAAAAGTGGGGCTGCGGGGAGCGTTCCTCGCTACCACCATCGTGGGCGTACTGGTGTGGGGGATGTTCTACATGGGCGGCGGCTGGCTCTGGTCGCTGCTGACGGTGATTGTCGGCAGCTTCATTGCATGGCGTGTTTTGATTAAAGAAAAATCAAAGGAGGAACAGCCCGCCCGCTCCGCTTCGCCCGGCATCACGGGTTGGCTGGGGGTGCTGACGGGCGTTTTGCTCATCGGCTTTTACCTGCTGCTCTACTGGGCGCCGCAGCACATCACGGGCTGGATGCGCATCGTTGACCCGGTGAGCCGTGCCCTGAGCGGCAACGGGGCCAGCCAATGGTTCCTCTACGGGCTGCTCTACACGGTCGTGGTACTGGTGATGGGCATCCGCATGATGGCGAAGTACCGTCATAACAAGTACCAGTTGGTGCGCACGGGGTCGGTCATGTTCTTCCAGACGGCCTTCGCCTTTCTCCTCCCGGAAATCATGGTACGGCTCAACCAGCCCTACTACGACTTCAAGAACATCTGGCCGCTGAACTACTCCTTCTTTTTCGATTACAACCTGAACAACCTCATCAACGGCGGCGGGCTGGGCATCTTCATGCTCGTGTGGGGCATCGTGCTCATCGTGGTGGGCGTGCCAGTCATCACTTATTTTTTTGGCAAACGCTGGTACTGCTCGTGGGTCTGCGGTTGCGGCGGCCTGGCGGAGACGCTCGGTGACCCCTACCGCCAGCTTTCTGACAAAAGCCTGCGGGCATGGAAGTACGAGCGTTGGATAATCCACGCCGTGCTCGCCTTTGCCGTGGTGATGACGCTGCTGGTGCTGTACACCTATTTCACGGGGTCGCAGAATGTGCTGTTCCTCAGCAGCGATACAGTGCGCACTTGGTACGGTTTCCTCATCGGCTCGGCGTTTGCCGGGGTGGTGGGCACGGGTTTCTACCCGCTCATGGGCAACCGGGTCTGGTGCCGTTTCGGCTGCCCGCTGGCGGCCTACCTCGGCCTGGTGCAGCGGTTCAAGAGCCGTTTCCGCATCACGGTGAACGGCGGGCAATGCATCAGTTGCGGCAACTGCTCCACTTACTGCGAAATGGGCATTGACGTGCGGGCTTACGCCCAAAAAGGGCAGGACATCGTGCGGTCGAGCTGCGTAGGTTGCGGCGTTTGCTCGGCGGTGTGCCCAAGAGGTGTTCTGCGTTTGGAAAACAATGCCTCCGACGTGCATGAGCGGGCGAGCGACCTGCGGGTGATACACATAAAGAATGGGGAATTGAAAATGGAGAATTGAAAATTGGGGCTTCCAAAAAAATTCTCAATTTTCCATTTTTAATTCTCAATATAGTTCATGTCAAAACCCAATATCGCCGTCATCATCCCCGCCTACAACGAAGAGCGAGCCGTAGGGCTGGTGGTGGCGGAAATACCCAAGCACCTCGTCCGGGAAATCGTGGTAGTGGACAACAACTCGACGGACAACACCGCCATCATCGCCGAAGAAAGCGGGGCAACGGCGCTTTTTGAAAAAAGGCAGGGCTACGGCTGGGCTTGCACCAAGGCTATCGAGTACCTCCGGGAGAAGCCCAACCCGCCCGACATCGTCGTTTTCCTCGATGCCGACCACTCCGACTACCCGGAGGAGATGACCGCCGTGCTCCGCCCGATGTTGGAAGAAGGCTGCGACATGGTCATCGGCTCACGGGCATTGGGCGAACGGCAACGCTGCTCCATGACCCCACAGCAGGTCTTTGGCAACTGGCTGGCCACCACCCTGATGCAGTGGTTTTATGGCGTCCGCTTCACGGACTTGGGGCCGTTCCGGGCCATCCGCTTCGACAAGCTGCTGGCACTCCGAATGTCGGAAATGACCTACGGCTGGACGGTGGAGATGCAGGTGAAAGCCGCCAAAATGGGTATGAAATGCTGCGAAGTCCCCGTCAACTACCGCCAGCGAATCGGTTTCTCGAAGGTGTCCGGCACGGTGCGGGGGACGATTGGGGCGGGGTACAAGATTTTGGCGGTGATTTTTAGGCTCCTCGTAAAATGAAAAACGCAGCTATACATACGGCAAGCGGTGACACCTTTCCGAAAGGTGTCACTGCTATCGCCTTGCTGACCGCCCTTTCTGCCGCAGGCTATTTTGCCTTGGGGCAAACGGGGCGCACCCACTTCCCCACCCTGCTGGCATTGTACACCGGGCTGTTCGCCCTCTTTTTATTGCTGGTGAAACAAATCAAGGCAGCGGATGCGCTCCGGCTCGGCATCGGTGTTTCGGTAGCCCTGCAATTGGTGCTGCTGCTGCACCTGCCCAACCTCTCCGACGACTACTTCCGCTTCATCTGGGACGGGCAGCTTGCCGCCAACGGCATCAGCCCCTACGGGGTGTTGCCACCTGCCGTGCTGGACGCCGTGAAGCCGACCGTGCCACTGTCCGAGGCGCTGTTTGACCAGTTGAACGACCTTCAAAAAAGCAACCACACCTGCTACCCACCCTTCAACGAACTGTTCTTCGCCCTGCCCGCATGGGCGTTCCCGAACAGCATCCTCGCCAACGTGGTGGCGATGCGGCTGTTCATCATCCTGGCTAACCTCGGCACGGCGCTCATCGGCACACGGGTGCTGCGGGCGCTCGGAAGGCCCCCCGGCGACATCCTCTACTATTCGCTGAACCCCTTGGTCATCGTGGAATTGGCGGGCAACCTGCACTTCGAGGCGCTGATGGTCTTTTTCCTCGTGCTGTCGCTTCATTTTGCCATCGGCAAAAAACACTTGTTGGCAGGGTCGGCACTCGCACTTTCTGTTTCGGTGAAATTGGTGCCATTGCTACTCGTGCCCGTGTTCCTCCGTTTTTTTGGCTGGCGCAAATGGGCGGCGTTCGCTGTGGTGGTGGGCGGGCTGACGCTGTTGCTTTTCCTGCCCGTCGTCGTGTTCGGTGGCAACGAAGGCTTTTTCCAAAGCATCGGGCTTTATTTCCAAAACTTCGAGTTCAATGCCAGCATCTTCTACCTGCTGCGGCAGCTTGGGCTTTGGCTGGCAGGCTACGACATGATTGGCATTTTCGGACCTGCCCTGTCAGTGCTGACGCTGGCGCTGGTTCTGCACCTCAGCTTATCCAAAAAAAACGAAACACCAAGCGGCTTGATGGCATCGCTGCTGCTCGCCCTATCCGGCTACTACCTGCTCGGCACCACCGTGCATCCTTGGTACCTTGCGACACCGCTGGCACTCTCCGTTTTCACCAATTTCCGGTTTCCGCTGGTCTGGTCGTTTGCGGTTTTCCTCAGTTATTCGGCTTATGGGAATGTGCCATTTGCGGAGAATCCGTGGCTGGTGGGGGTGGAGTATGTGCTGGTGTACTTGGTGCTATTTTTGGAACTATCAAAGCACCAGGTTGGGAAAATTGCGGAGCAGAAAGCCATTTAACACCTTTGATTTTGTCAGGATGCCAAGGTTCTGCCTACTCATGAACTGTGCCGCAAAACAGGCGGCTCCACGATACATTCATTTCAAAAAAAGCCATCATGCGCAACATCATTTTCATCCAACTTTTCACGCTGCTACTGCTCGGCACATCGTGCCAAGGCAGCCCCGCCCCATCCGCTACCGAGAACAACACGGCAACCACCGCCCTGCCCGCAGAAGATAACGCCCCGGTAGCCGTGCCAACAGAGGAAACAACTGCCAACGGCGAGGCGCTCGCAACGAACCAACCAACCACACGGGTTGCTGACAATCCGCTGCCGGCTTCGCCGAAAAAAGCGGCTGCCCCCGTTGAGAAGCCCAGCGAAAAGGTGGCGGTACGGGAAAATCCCTCCCCTACTCCAACCGCCGGAAAATCTGCCGAAACGAAACCTGTGGAGGCAACGCAGCCGCCCATTGCGGAGCAACCAAAACCGCAGCCCGTCGAAGAGGAAAAAGCAGCCGCCCCGCCCTCGCACGATGCCTGGGACAAGCTGCTCCAGCAATACGTCAACGCCGAGGGCAAAGTGAACTACGACGGGCTGAAAAAGGACAAAGCCAAGCTGGAAGCCTACCTGAAAACGCTGGAATCGAATCCGCCGCAGGATGGTTGGTCGAGGGGCGAGAAAATGGCATTTTGGATAAATGCCTACAATGCCTCCACCGTGAAACTCATCGTGGACAACTACCCGCTGGCGAGCATCACGAAACTGGATGGCGGCAAGACCTGGGACGTAAAACGGGTGAAAATCGGTGGCAAGACCTACTCGCTGAACAATATCGAGAACGACATCCTGCGCCCACAATTCAAGGATGCCCGCATCCACTTTGCCGTGAACTGTGCGGCCCTGGGATGCCCACCCCTGCTCAACCGGGCGTGGACGGCTGCTAACCTCGAAAGCAACCTGGAGAAGCAGGCGTTGGCGTTCGTTAACAACCCCCGTTTCAATAAAATCAGCGAAAAAACGGTGCAGGTGTCGAAGATTTTCGAGTGGTACGCTGCCGACTTTGGGAACGTGACTGGCTTCCTGAACAAGTACGCTACGAAGAAAATCGGCAGCGGTGCGAAGTTAACCTACCTCGAATATGACTGGGGGCTGAACAAACAGTAACCCTTTTTCAGCGGTGACACCTTTTTGGAAAGGTGTCACCGCTTGCCCAACCACCCCCTCACCACCGCCTCCGCATCCTTGCCAAACGGCGTGAAGTCCGTGTCCCGCTTGCGTCGCTTGTTGGGCGTCGAGTGGCACTTCCACCAGAGTACGCCGCCGCACCATTGCTTGCCTTCGATGACTCGCAACACCGCCTCGTAGCAGCGGCGTTGCCCCTCGGCGTCGAACTGGAGGTCGTCGCCCCAGTCCTCGTGCGGTTTTTTCCAAGGCGACTCCACGCTGGGAAAGCCGATTTCCGTGAACACCAGTTTCTTGCGGTAGCGCCCGCAGACCTTTTCAATCTTGCCCATCACATCGGAGAGGCTGCGGTCGAGTTCCCGGTCGGAGGGGTTGTCCTTTTGGCTGAGGGGGTAGTAGCAGTTCAGTCCGATGAAATCGAGGTCGTTCCAGAGGGTGGTCTGCTCGAACTCGTCGCCCCAATTGGCGGCATAGGTCAGCTTGCCGTTGTACATTCCCCTGATTTGCTGGATGAGTGCCCGCCAGTCCGTCTCCCGTTGCAGGGTGGTCTGTACCATTTCGGTGCCAATGCAGAGGGCGTCCCAGCCGTAGGTTTCGGCAAGGATGGCGTAATGCACCAGCCATCGGTTGTAGTGGCGGAAGAAGGCTTGCCAATCGGCCTCGCTGTCCATGCCGATGTCGCCGGGCCACTTGCCATCCCGCATCCAGATTTGGGGCTTCAGCAACACCGCCATGCCGTGCGATTTGGCGTGTTGGGCGGAGTGGATGACCGCCTCGTCGTTCTCGGAGCCGGGCCGCTGCATGAGCGGGAGGCGGGCAGGCTGCCGGGGATTGCGCAGGAAGGTGTAGGGCACGATGGAAACGGCATTCGCCCCCAGGCTGTCCAGCCGGTCGAGCGCCCGGTCAGCCTCCGCCGAGCCGTAGCCATTGAAAATCTGGTAGCCCTCGTGGGTGAAGTTGAAGCCTTTGAGATAGGGCAGCCCGCCCGCCGCCGCATTTTTTTCTTTTTCAAAAACAGGTGCGAAAGTCGCCGCCTGTTGTGCCATGAATTGCTGCCAAGCGGGTTCGAGGTCGTCAAGTTCGGCGCTGGTAGGCTGCCAATCTTGGTAATTTTGGAGGAAAAGCTGCCTGCCCCATTTTTCCTCCAAAAAAAGGGTCAGGCTCGCCGAGAGGCACCACGCCTGAAGGGGTGCACCACCTTCCTGCCAAGTGGCGGGGTCGAGGAGTTCGGCGAGGGGCAGCAGGTTGCCGCTTGCCGCCAGCCTCGCCGACCAGTAAGCATAGCCCCGGCGCTGCCAGCCCTGCCCGAAGCGGATGGCAAGCCCGTGCTCCAAGGCGGGTACTTGCGGTTTGCCCAACAGGTTGCGCAGCAACAACTCATTTTCCATGCTGGAAAAACAGCCTCCGGCATAGGGGTCGAGCACGGTGTGGGCTTCCGTTTTTTCAAAATCCAGGTGGCAGGCAGCTGTGTTCTTGAGCAGCAAGCCTTTCACCTCGGCACTGGGGTAAACATGGTGCGCCACGGGTGGGAGTTCGCTCTTTTTCCCAACAAAGACCACTATCTGCCGCCATGCCTCCTCGCCCGCTTCGGCAACTTTCCGAAGCGCCCCCAAATCCACACTGCCGTGGGCGATGAAACGGAAGTGCGGCGTGGTCAGCAACGTGTCGCCTTTCACGGGCAGGTTGAAGGAAGTGTCCGCCGCCGCCCAAGGTGGTTGCTGTTGGGAAAACCGGGCGGCTGCCGTTGCCGGGCTGTCAGGACTGCTTTGGGAATGGCAGGCAAGGAGCAGCATGGGCAGGGCTGTGAGAAGCAAGGTCGGTCGCATGGTCGCTGTTTTTTGCCAAAGGTAGGCTCAAAGGATAGTGGTAAATGTGCATGGCAGGACGTTTTGGGGGATTGTGGCGACGTGGGGGTGGGCTACACAGTTGCAGCCAACGCAACCCTGCCGAGCCAAAAAGCAGGGGCGGCGTCCATCGCATGCCACTCCTGCTCCGCCACGGGCGGACAAGTGCGGGAGCGCCGCCGATGCCTTGCGTGTTGTGGCAGGTTGTCTGGAAGGCAAGGCGGCGGTGGTGCGGTGGGGGTTTCGCTGGCTGCACCGCTGAAAACGGGTGGGCGGGGGTGTTAATTCCGCACGGTAACAATTGAACTTTTTTTAAATTAAGAGTCTTTATGGACAAACCAGCAGGCTCGGCGTCTTAGACGTCAGAGCCTTTTTATTTTAGACATGGATTCATACCAACGAATAATTCAATTTTTGGAAGACAATACTTCGGTATTCAGGCAGACCTATGAGCTGACAAGAACGATTGCAATCATGGGCAAAGACTTAGCAGAAGATGCTAAAATGGGGCTGTTAGGATGGGAAATTGACGCCTTGAACTTCAGCATCAACAACGGACAACTCGGTCCGATTTCCCAGCAGACGACTTGGGACGGCAAAGTCATTCATGCTTACCCGAGTTTTGAAAAATTTGGAGAGGAAGGTTTTGAATATCTCTATTCACGGGCAGATGTCTCCACTAATGACTACCTGAAAGCGAGGTATTTCATACTACTTTGGTCAGCTCCCGGAAAATATCGTAATGAGGAAACTGCAAAACTCGCTATTGATTCCCTGTTGAGGTTGCTCGACAAGAAGGTCAAGTTAGTCCCTGTTGATGACTCGGAACAAAAGTTCGAGCAGTTGGCCCTCTTTGAGTGTGCTGTCAAAATTTCCTCCAAAATCCGCACCTATCGTATAGATGAATTGAAAACTGTCGCCAATCATTGGCTATTCACCCCAGGATTGGTGGAAGACTTTTTCTCTCTTTCCGTTATTGAAACCATACTTGATTACCCCAAAGTTTGGAAGGTTGCCGAGCTTGAAAAACTCTCTGTACCACTTGAAAGCATCATGGGCAACTGCATTGCAAAACCTGATTCGTTCACAGCGGAAAGGGTATTTCAAGCTGGAGAACGGCTTGCTTCCAAACTCCAACAAGATGTGAAGTTCTGGCATAATAAACTGGGCGAGGCATACGAGGCTTTTGCTGAACACAGGTTGGACGATGAGAGCAGGATGATACCGCTCAGTTCTTTGGGCAGGGCGCTTGCCAGTTATCAGGCTGCAAAAAACGAGGAAAAGGTCTCGGAAATTGGAGTCCGCTTCCAAAGGTTGAAAGACGAACTTCAGCTTGCCGAAATTAGCGTCCCTCTGCCTTCTGAACCATTGCTTGCTTTGATAAGACACGAGGAAGCCAGGGCTAAAAAATTGCTGGAGCGCAGCAGCTTTGAGATTTTTGAATATTTGGCGAGTGCGCCAGAGATGTTTCCGCCCATAAAAGCCATGCGGGAAGGGATAGAAAAGAAAGGCTTGGATTTCCTCGACTTTGCGACTAAGTTGAATTTTGACATCAATACAAATGTGAAAATAGAGGAAGGCGGCAATGGGTCGAGCAAGTTGGATGACCTCCAACTTGAATACAAACTTCACCTGCGTTTTGCCCTCATGCCATTTTTGACAACTGTAATTGAGCAAGGCATCTTGAATGGAAAAGTCAATGCAAATACACTGGTCAAGTGGCTGGCAGAGAAAACATGGCTTGGGCAAGTATTGGAAGAACCCAACGCAGGTGCACCTGTTCGGCAATACAACTGGCTGGGCTTGCTGGCTCCCGCCTTGCTGGAGTTTTTCGTTCAAAAAGAGGCATCGCTGAAATCGAAAAACGCATTCACCAACTACGTTCTCTGCATTGATTCCATCACACCGAAGTTTGAGGGTATTCTGCGGGACTTTGCCAAGCGAGCAGACATCAACACCCTCACCACCAGGAATGGGCAAGTTCGGGAAATGTACATCGAGGACATTCTCTGCTCTCCAAAGATTGGTGCGTTTTTCCATGAGAACGACCTTGCCTTTTTCAAGTACCTGTTCACCGCTTCTGGCGTCAACCTTCGGAACAATGTGGCGCATAGTTACTTCCGCTTCCAGAACTACTCCGAAGGATACATGATACTGCTAATTTTGGCGGTCTTGCGGTTTGGGAGGTATAAACTGCAAGCCAGAAAGTGACAATATCCAAATCAAAATTAATTGGGAAATTATGTTCAAAATCAATGTCAAGCTGCCAGAAGTCAACACTCATGCCGTTGAGCCAGAATTGGTTTTCAACTGTACCGTTTCATACGAACAACCATTGGAGGCTATCTTGTCCTTTTACGGCTGCCTTCGTGCAGGGGATGGCAAGTTACTCTCTGACCTCAACTTTCAAGTTCAGCGACTTGATTGCCCGCTTTCGGTTCATTATAACATCGGCCAGAAACAGCCTACTAGAGAAGAAACCATCAGGTTTCAAGCAAAAGCAAAGCTTTCACACAGGGCCATTTCTCATGTCGAAAGTGTTAGGCAAGCCCATTATCATAAAAATGCAGTCCTAAGTATCTCATTAAGTCTTGTAACTGCGACCCAAAAATTTGACCGAAGGTTATTTTCGACACAAGGGCGAGAAGGAGAACCTGAATTTCTTAAAGTATCTGATGAATTTTATGAGACATCTTTTGAAATTCCTCAAAGTGATTGGTTACACAAATATGCCGAACAACTGGGTGTTGGCAAATTCCTCTTGGTGGAGCTACCTCCTGCCAATCTTAGCTTCGTTCAGGAAAGGTTCTTAAAGTCGGGATTCCCAGCTGTGAAGAAAGACCTGTATAAAATTTATGAAAGGCTAACCGAGAACCTGAACATGATGGAATCTGAGGTAAGAAAGGGAAATTGGGATTTGGTGGTTCGATATTCCAGGGAATTTTTCGAGCTATTAAAGTTGGGCAAGAACAACCCACTTGAAAAGGATTTAAGGGATATGTTCAGGTTACGGAACGGAAGTGACATTGGTTTTGACGAATTGATGAGAGGGTTAATCGCCCTGTTTGACTACGCCTCAAAATTCATCCATGAAAAACCTCAAGGCTTGGCTTCGCTGCAAGTTAAACCTAAAGCAAGAAGCGAGGATGCCTATCTTGTTTACAGCCTGTGTCTAAATACTTGGAATTTGATTGCTGAAAAAATTTGAGCGGCTTTTCCATTTCGTGGGTCGGCCCGGGCTACAAAGTTCGCAGCCAACGAAACCCGGTCGAGCTGGAAAGCAGGGGCGGCGTCCATCGGAGCCGCTGCTGCTGCTGCGTGAGCGCCGCCGCTGCCTTTTGAACAAGCAGTGAACGGAGTGAGCAGTGAGCGGTGAGAAAGGCTGCGGCGGTGCGTTGGGGGTTTCGCTGGCTGCACCGCTGAAAACGGGTGGGCGGGGGAGGCGGGGGATTCACTCTGGGCAATCTTCTCATGGCTACTACAAATTTGAGCAGCGATTTTCGAGGCTATTCAAGCATGAAAGAACATCCATAACCAATCTGTTTTTCATCATTTCGACCTCTTGGTAAGGCAAGCACCCGCTGCGGTTTTCCCGGTTGAGAGAACTCAACCGTCGCTGAAATCCAATCACTTCATTTTCAATCCCAAAAAGTCGTTTGCATTTGCATAATCGAAACAGTACCGTCAGTGCTTCTTCGAGTTGGTCTTGTGCCACAAGTGCTTTGACTTTTCTGAAGTCATTCGTTGTACAGCACCTGAAGCATATCTTGAAAGGCAATTTCATTGCTTTTGATTTATGCTTCAAAACTGAGGTGGCGTAGCCTACAAAGAAAGGACACAGAGAACGGGTGTTCTCAAACCATTGATTTACAAGCATTTACCATTTAGTGGGTCGGCCCGGGCTACAAAGTTTGCAGCCAACGAAACCCCGTCGAGCTGGAAAGCAGGGGCGGCGTCCATCGGATGCCGCTGCTGCTGCGGGAGCGCTGCCGCTGCCTTTCGAACAAGCGGTGAGGGGAGTGAGCAGTGAGCGGTGAGAAAGGCTGCGGCGGTGCGTTGGGGTTTCGCTGGCTGCACCGCTGAAAACGGGTGGGTGGGGGAGGTGGGGGCAGTCTTCAGTCCTCAGTCAGCAGTTGGCAGTCAGGGTACAGATGAGCGCCCCTTTGTCCGCCAAACCGGACAAAGGGGCGTTTGCGTTCAGGCAGGCACTTCGTCGAGCAGGGGCAGGACGTGGACGGCGTTGAACTCCGCCAAGTCCAACACGAGGTCAAAGCTGTCGTCCTCAATGGCGACGAGGTAGCGCCATTTGAAATCTTGATAAACCTTCCGGGCGATGTCCTTGCCGTACAGTTCGTGGCAGATGGCGTAGGCGAGTTGCGCCGGGCCGCTGCCGCCATAGCCCCAGTTGAAGCCTTCGGGCGAGTGGGTTACGTGTTTCAGGCTTTTGGCATGGCTTAAGGCTTTGTCGTTTAGCCAGACTTTGCAGGTGCTGCCACCATGCGCCGTTTCGGGTCGGTAGCCTTTCAATTTTGCGGTGTTTTCCATGGCGAGAAAAAATTAAATGATGAACGATAAATGATGAATGATGAATTGGCGGCAGCTTGAACCGCTATGGTCAGGCTGTCGATTCGGTTTGTTCCACTGTGTCAGGTTGGGGACTTTCTTGCTGCATTCCCAAAGGCGCAAGCAGGTAGTCAGCAGCACGTTGGGCGGCGCTGGCGGCGGTCATCAGCAGGCGGGCGTCACCGTTCAGGGTGGCAATCCAGGATTGGAGGTAGGCGGCACTGTTCTCGACCAGTTCCTCCATGACGATGCCGCAATGGGCGCACAGGAAACAGGCGGACATTTCGGCCACGAGTTCTTCCCGACTGTACTTTTCGTCACCGAATTTTGAGGGTTCGATTCTGTTGAGGCGGTTGTGGTGTCCCGTCCAATGGCTCAACTCGTGGAAGTAGGTCAGGTAGTAATGCTCCCTGCTTTGGAAGTCGGTCAGGGCGGGCATTTTTACCAAATCAAGGGTGGGGTTGTAGGCAGGTTCGCCGGGTCGAAGCTCGTGGGGATTGGCAGTCAGTACGGCTTCGCAATCCTCCATACGGGCGGGCGGTTCGGGCTGCTCGTCCTTGAACATATCGGCGGTGAAACCCTCAATATCCAGCACATTGAAAACCCTGTACTCGTACACAAAAGGCACTACTTTTTCCGCTTCCTTCCTCGTGTCCACCCGCTTGCCGTCGGCGTCGAAAAACAGCATTTTCCAGAAATAGACGGGGAGCGATTTTGCGCCCTTGCGGATGCGGTGTCCGGCGTCGCCGATTTGCTTGAAGGTGGCGAAGCGTGGCACGTCGAAACCGTCGAGCAAAAAGCGGTTGATGCCCGTGTAAATGTGGCCGCTGAAATGGTTACAGGGTGCGCCCATTTGGATGCGGTTCCAGGTCTTGCGCCACGGCACGACGCCGCTTTCCAATTGGGTGATGATTCGAGCAGTCATTTCTTGAAACTTATCATTGGAGGCTTTCATATTGCAGCATTTGAAAATGAAGGGAAAAACCCGCCGTCCGCCTTGGGCGTGGCGGCGGGTGCGCTCCGGGCGGAGCGATGGCGACAAACACGTTTTCAGTTGGCAGTTCGACAGTTGGCAGTTGGCAGTCAGGGGCTGCTAAACCCGCTCGCCCGATTCCTGGAACTTGCGCAATAGGTAGCGGTATTTCTTGCGTCCTTTTTCGATGAAATCGCTGTCCCGGTGGAAGGGGACGATGTGGACGGCGTAGGGCGGGCGCTTCTGCACCCCGACGAAGTAGAACCATTCGGCACGGCTGCCGTCGAGGTAGAAAGCGGCTTGGCGGTCGTAGTCGTACACGGAAAGCAGTTCGGTGAAGTGTTCCCCGCTCCATGCGCTGGTGGTTTTCACGTCGAAAACCGCCTTGCGGCAAGCGATGTCTAATTGCGCCTTGCAGGGTAAGCCCGTTTCTTTGTCCGTCCAAACCCTCGGCTTTTCGTAGGACAATCTTTTGAACTTGGGGTGGCTGGCGAGGAAGCCGCCGAAGTCGCCGATATAGGCATCCCGCATTTGCCGGATGGCTTCCCACTCGGAGGGGCGGAGGTTCCAAACTGGGTCGCAGCTTGGGGCGTGTTCGAGGGTGACGGCGTGGAAGGCTTGGCCGAACACCAGACAGCGTTCCGGGTAGCGGATTTCCTCGCCCTGCAATTTTGCCTTGAAGCGGGTGAGCCGGGCGTTGCTGATGGCTGGGATTCTGCGGATATGGTCGTCCGGCAGTTCGGCGAGCGGCACGGATGCCTCAAAGCCCAAATGACTGAACAGGTTCAGGTAGTTCACGAGGCTGGCACGGGTCAGGCACTCGGTCTTTGCCGTCCATTTTATGAGCATGGTTTCGAGGGTTTCCGGGGTCAAGTTGGTGAAGAGGTCGCCATAATGGGTGGCAACGGTCTGGCTGGCAGGGGCAATGGCCAGGTCTGCCAAGCGGGTGTTGGTGGTTGTCATTTGAAGAGAAGTGAGATGTGAGAGGGTGAGAGCGTGAGAAGCCACTACCCTACCCTTTCGGTGATTGATTTTGGAAAAAGTCGGCGGCGTCCTGCGGGGAGCAGCGACCGCCGCCGCTGGCAAGTAAATGGCTGGATGGCCTTTTTAAGCTCCCGAATCATCGGGACAGGCCATCCGACCATTACCAAAAACCGATGTATGTTTAGGCTGCGACCGCTTCGGCCTCCGCTTCTTCTGGCTGGCCGTTCAGTTCGATGACCGGGTGCGGCGGGTTCCAGTTCAATGAAAACTCGATGCGGGCATCCCCCGTGGTCGTTTCTTCCCGCCAGAAGTCCAGCCCTTCCGTGACCCGGAACAAGGTTTCCTTGTCACCCTTTTCCAGTTTCTTGTAGCTGAATTCTGCCATGAAATACTTCTTGCCGGGGGCTTCCGGGTCTTTGCATTCCTTCTCGACGGGGCGGGCGGTGAGGATGACGTCGCAGGGCGTCACGTCGTCGTAGAACATTTCATTGGCTGCAAGCCGCATGAAATTCTCGACGCTGTAACCGTGAAAAAGCACGGCGCAGACCTGCCGGGCCTCGTTGAGGAAAAAGAACTCTGCCCAACGCTTTTTGCCCATGCCCAAAATATTGTCGTTGAAGATGCGGTAGGCAATGGGAATGAAGGAAAACTCCTCCCCTTTCTTGGTCAGCGACACGTCGCCGTTGAGGTTGAAATTGCCCTTGCTGGCGTCGAAGCGGATTTGACGGGGATAGCCGGGCAGGTAGCGTAGGTTGAAAACCTCGCCCGTTTTCTTGTCAATCAGGTTGCCGTTGGCGCTGGTAATTGGAAGCAGATTTTTCATAGTAAATAAATAATTAATGTGAATTAAAAAAGGTGCAGTGTTTGACCGGGATACTGCGCCCCCTGCCCAACCTGTTGCCGCACAGGGAGGGAAAAGCGGGTTTCTCTTTCAGATTTATTCCGGCTATGCCCGGAAAAGGCTATTTCTCAAAGGAATTGCTAACGAAAACTAAGCCCGTACTACTTGCGCAAGAGGAAGAAAAGCGCCGGGGATAACGCCCCCCGACAGGGCGGTTTTCTCACAGTATGTCAAATCAAAAGCTCGTAAAGTATCTCAGCCAGTTCCCTTTCCTCCAGCCCACCCCAAGCGGTGACTTTGTAGCGGTCGCTACCTTCCGACAGGGTATCGGCTTCGATGCCCGCCACCTTGCTTTTTCGGCTGAAAAAACGGTAGGCTTCGGTGGTAAAGGGCTTCACAACGGGCAACCTGCCGTGCAAGCAAACCACATCGTATTCCTGAAAACCGGGAGTAATGGAAAAATGCTCGTATGGGCGCAAGGTGCGCTCCTCGTAATAAGCCTCGGCGGCGGCAATCCTGCCAGCTTCGATGCTCTCGGATAGATAGGCTGTGTTTGTCATTTGTCTAATTTCTTTGATTGTTTGATAATGTAAAAATACAAACAAAAGTGCTAATTAGCAAGACTTGTCAAGTTTTTGGAAACATATTTTTATTAAATATAAAACACAAATAAAAGTGCTAAATTATTAATAACACCTCAACCAATATCAATTAATAATGTGCTTTAGGAAACAGAATGGACTGTGAAAAACACATATAAAAACCCGATAAGCAATAAATAAAAATACAAAAAAAAGTGCCAAAAATAATAGATGCACAAATAAAAGTGCTAACTTAGAAGCAGAAAAAAACAACTGCTAAAGATGGCAACCACAAACACCACGAAACAGGAAGCAAACCGGGCGAGCGCCGCCGCACACTGGGCGAAGAAGGACGCCGAAGCCGCCCGCCATGCCGAACAGGAAAGCGCCGCCACCAACCCGGAACGGAACGGCGAAGCCAAACGCCACCACGCCGAAGCCCTGCAAGCAAGCTGGGAAGCGGAACAAGCCGCCCGCAAGGCACAAGCCGCCAACGACCCGGAAACCGCAGCCCGCCACGCCGACGAGGCAGAGGCAGCAGCGGAAAGGGCGAAGCAAAACCGCAAGGCAGCCGAAGCAGCGGCACAAGCCGACGCACCAGCGGACGCACTGACCCAAGCCGCCCGCAGCGCTGCCAGCGAAGCACAGAAAAGCGCCGCCGAAGCCGAGCAAGCACGGCAGGAGGCCCAACGCCACAACCTGAAAGAGGCCAGCTACGGCGACATGCGGAACTACAAGGCAGCCCACGCACACAAGGCGGCGAAACAACAGGCAGCACGGGCACAAGCCGAAGCCGAAGCAGCCGCCCGCAGCGCAAGCTGGGCGAGCTACCACGAAAACGAGGGGCTAAAACTGGAAGCCGCCAACGCCGCCAAACGCCACGCCAAACGGGCAGCGGCGGCAGCCGAGAAAGCGAAAGCGGCGGCGAAGGAAGCCAAGGAAGGGGCAAGGGAAGCCAAGCTACGGAACGACGAGCAGCCCACCGACCCGGAGGACTGACCAAGAACGACAGCGGGGCGGACAAGGCATGACCCCAAAAAACCAAGCCCCGACCAAGGACAACGAGGGAGCGGGCGGCGCACCCGCAGCAAAGGACAGCCAAAGCGACACCCCAAAAGGAAAAAAAGAAAAAGGATAACCCCTAAAAACCAGAGCCGGGGGGTGGGGTTCGGGGAGGGGGGCGGCGGCGAGCGCCCCCTCCCCGCCACTAAACGCAAATACCGCTATCTGCTTCGGGCGGCAGCCCGCTCGTGCTATGGGGGATGGGCTAGAATGTATGAGATGCTATTGCAACAAGGCGAAGAGCAAAATAATGAAGTCCAACTATGCCAGTCACCACAACTGGCCTTTTCACGCCTGTCGCCGCAGGTGCTCCAATATCCTTTCTGCCCGGTGAATGAGTTCCAATTCCTTGTTGTAGCCCGCCAATTGGATAAGTGCTTTTTCGATGGGTTCCGTGGCCTCGTAGCGGTGGGCGCCTTCCCGTTGGTTTTTGGCGAACCAGCCAACGGCATTGATGGAGGTGTTGGCGAGGGTGGCGGCTTGGTCGAGGTAGCCAGTGGGCAGCAGCCGCTGCTCGATGAGTTCGGCGACGCTGAGGTGGGAAAAGTCGAGTGGTTTGGGGCGGGTGGCAATGACACCTGTCATCCCCTCCGCACGGGCAATGAGCGCCTCCTGTGTCTCGCTGGCGGCAGCCTGCCCCTTCAGTGCTGCACGAACAGAAGTTAGTGCCAAGCCCGTCTCCTCGGCGAACTTGGTGGTGAAACCGAAGGGAAAGATGCCGGCGTTGTTGAGCTGGGCCAGCAGGGAGCGTAGTGTTTCGGCGTTGCGTGAGGAGTATTGCTTTTTCATGGTGGTTGTTTGGCGCAAAAGAACAGAGAAAAAGACCAAGTAGCAAGCGGGATAACCAATTTTCCAATGACTCTTTGCCCATTTTCCTGAAACTGGCTTGATGATGGCGCAACAACGGCTTCCATGTTCGTATAAAAATTCAAAGCAACCCTGCAAAGTCATGAACCTGAAACTTCCCTTTGGACTCAAGGATGGCAGGCTGGTGGAAATCTCCGAAGTCGAGCGGGGCTTGGGCTGTGGCTGCTCCTGTCCGGGCTGCGGCAGCAAGCTGGTCGCCCGGAAGGGGGAGCAAAAAGTGGCGCATTTCGCCCACTACCAAAACCCGGAATGCGAACATGGTTTTGAAACTGCCCTGCACCTTGCGGCAAAATCCATCCTGGAACAAAGAAGGGAAATCCGGTTGCCGGAGCTATGGCACGACATGGGCAGGTTTGGGAGGCAGCAGCTGACCGAAGCCTGCTTCCCCAAAGTGACCGCCGTAACTGTGGAGCGCCGATTGGGCGACATCGTACCCGACCTCCTGCTTGATTTCAACGGTCAAAAACTGCTGGTCGAGATTGCCGTCACCCATTTTGTGGATGCCGAGAAACTGGCAAAAATCAAGGCGCTGGGCATTTCGACCATCGAGGTGGAGTTGGGGGCCTTTTTAAAGGAAGGGCTTGATTTTCTGCTGCTCGAAAACATACTGGTCGAGCAGGTCGAGCAAAAGCAGTGGAAGTTCAATGCGAGGCTGGGCGAACTGTTGTTGAAAAGGCAGCAGGAACTGGAAGCGGAGGAAAAGGAACAAGAAGAATATAACCGTCGGCAAAGACAGGAATGGGAAGTAAGGCAGCGAAAGGAAATGGAGGAAAAGGCCCAAAGAGAACAATTCTATCAGGGCTACAAAAGGCCCGTCGTGGTCAGGCGGCCCAAAAACCTCAGTTCGTTCAACGGCGAGGCGCTGCACGTTGACAATTGCCCACTCAAAAAGAAGTCGTATCCCATTGGGGGTGGTTTTTATAACTACTTCGCAAACGTGAACATTGATTGCCGATGCTGCGACCATTTCAGGGGAATGCGGGACGAAAAGTCCTCCATCGTTTGTTTGCACGACTATCATGCGAAGAAAAACAAGGTAGAGTAAAGGGCAAAGACCTACTTTCCAAAATGCGGGTGATATCCTTCCGCCAATTTCCTTTTATGTAGCACTTGGTGCAGGCTGCACCATTGCACCAAAAAAAAGAAACGACGACACAAGCAACTGAAAATCAAATCATTGCATTGCAGTCAAATCAGTTTACAGCTTGGTGCAATGCACCAAGCTGCACCAAAACCGCTGATTTGCAGGGCTACTCCCCTACCCTACTCACCAGGCAACCGCCGCCATTTGCAGGCTTGGGAACTCCACCTTTCTACGCCAGCAGAGTTTCAGGAACAAGGGCGAGGCGTCGAGCGCACAGGGCGTGAAGCCTTCCGGCAGTTGCACCAGCCCGGACACTGGCGCATCAAAGCTGTAAGCACAAACTGGCTCGTCGCCGCAGTTGATGGACTCGAACACAGCGATGGACACGATGCCCTTGAAGTTGTTGCTCAGGGGCGTGACGGCCATCATTTCGGTCGCCGGGTCAATCTGGGCTTGGAACATTCCAGGGTAGCTAAATTCCCAGAAGAAGGGCATAAAGTAGGAGCATTGGCATTTGTACGTTTGTACTTGGGCGAATGCCGTGAAGGCGAGCAGGACAAAGCCTGCAAGGGAGAGTGATTTTTTCATATAGCACAGTTTTAAAGTTTGCAGTTCGTCAGTGGGCAGTTGGCAGTCAGGTCAGGTCCTTACAGGATGACAAGACTGCGGGTAGCCAACTGATTTTCGTTCCCAGAAGATGGTTTGTTCTACCCGGATGTTGTGTCCGGTGGATTCGTGGTGGGAGATGGCGTCATAGGCGGCGCTGCTGCCTTGCCAACTGGCTCTACAGTCCTTGCAGTAGCCAATGGTGGATACCCCGACATCCCGCCGGGGTGTGGTGGTGGCGGGTTGGTTCATAGCACAGAATAGTTTGATTATAGCACGGTATAAAGCTAACGGTTGCGGAGGAATGTTACAAGCGTGGCACTCCAAGTAAATAAAAAAATAAAATGGAGTTGACTAACAACTCAACATTTATTAACTTTGCCCCAGAAATCAAATCACTACCATGAAAGAAACTTTTGGAAAGCTACTTAAGGACTTGCGTCGGGAAAAAAATGTCAGCCAACGCGAGTTGGCTGAAAAGATAGGTGTTGACTTTTCATACATCAGCAAAGTTGAAAATGACCGCCTGCCGCCACCTGCTGCCGAGACTACCGTGAAAATTGCCACGGTGCTTGGTATTCCGGTAGAGGAACTGCTATCACACGGCAACAAACTTCCTTTGGATTTAAAAGATATGCTGGGTTCAAATGCTGCTGCTTTGAAGTTCATGAACGCAGCGAGGGATATGCAGTTATCAAAAGATGAATGGGGGCTGTTGACGGAAAATTTAAAAAGACTCAGATGAAAGGCAGCGGCGTACAAATGGACCTGTTTGGTAGCACCTTATTCAAGGAGGAGCAACCAACCACGAAGGTGGCAAAGCCCCCTACCCTATCCGTTGAATGGTCGTTTTCGAGGAGAGGTACATTGGAGACCTGCCCCCGCAAATACTACTACCAGTATTACGGTGGGAAACAGGAAAAACGCGGCTCGCCAAAAGAATTGGACAGCATCCGTTTTATGAAAATGCTGTCCAACCAGCATTTGGTGAGCGGCAAAATTGTCCATTCGCTTATTCGCCTTTTTTTAACGAAAGCTCAAGAAGGGACAATTTACCCGTTGGATTTATTGAAGAAAATGGCGAGAGAGAGTGTTACCAATTCAATTGTTTATACTGAGAACTACCAGCAGGGTGATGAGAAAAAAAATCCATACCTACACCTGCTGCAAGAGGTGTTCGAAGAGCGTGAAAACTACGAAGTAACCTATCAGGAGGTTATAGACAAGACCTCAACACTGCTTGATAATTTCTACCAATCAGAGGTTTTCAAGCCTTTTGTCGAAGCTGGCAAAAAACCTGGCGCATTCGCTGAGAAGAAGTTCAAACTGCCGCTCGATGACCGGACAAAAGTTTCTGGCGAGGCCGACCTTGCCTTTTGGCAGGATGGCCAATTTGTGATTTGCGACTGGAAAACCGGGAAGGTGGACGATGGGGATGATTCCATGCAATTGTTAACCTATACCTGGTGGGCTATGGACACCCAAAATGTCCCTTTGGATAAGGTCAAGCTTTACAAAGCCTACTTGCTCGAAAATGAGGTCAAGGAGTTTAGGCTTTCCGAGCGGGAATTTTACATGAACAAAATAGCCATCCGTCAAAGCGCCGATGTGATGCTGGAAATGGCGGAGTTTGGGGAAGAAGGTGATTGGTCAGCTTTCACCCCCTGCAATCAACAAAAAATCTGCGCATTATGCCCTTTTCAAAAAATCTGTCAATGAACATGGAAGTAAATATCAAACTATTGGAGACGGGGAAACATACCTCCCAAGATGTCAGGGTAGTTCAGTTGAAAGGAGACCGATTGAACGACGAAGCAATCCAAAGGGTGTGCTCCAACCTTCGGAACATCTATGGCTTGGGGGCCATCCCTTACCAAAGGGATTCGGAAAACCAATCGCTGCTGGTGCTTTCTAAAAAATCGTTGCACGGCAGCAAACTGAAAGAAGGAAACTGGGTAGTGGAACTGGAAGACACCGAAGACTTCATTACCTTATCCTACCGAAATCTCAGCGACAGGAAGTGGCTCGCTGACTTGCTGATGGCAGCCATGTATGCCCGGCTCGAAAAAGGCACACGCTTTTGGCGGATGGACACTCCAAAAATATGGTATGAAGAAACACCATTTAAAACCGATAGGGATATCAGCGCTTACCGCAGATACAGTGCCTCCAGCATGGATATCGAAGGAGAGGGCATCGGTATTTCAGTACATGTCGAGACTGCCTTTTTTACCAACCGTTCCGTGCAAGATTACTTTTCAAGCGGGCGCGAAGAGCGGTTTATGAAGCTCACCAGTAGGCAAGAGGGGTCGAAGGGAACCTTGTTGTACAGATTAGGTGAAAAACACCTGAAATGCTATTTCGTAACCTATTGCCAAGGGGTCACCTGTGGCACTACCCAGCCCATGACGATTGAGGGAGAACGCTACGAAAACCTCTTTGACTACTATCGCCGCAAATATCCTTCCGTGCCGGTTACGCCCGAAGACAGGGTGGCCAAAGTGTCGTTTAGCGGGAATATGTCGGATGCTGTTTCCGTTCCAGCAAACATGCTTTACGTAAGGGTGATGAATGATGCTTTGACGGGAGAGTTGAAACAGGTGGACAAAATCGTCCCTTCCGAAAGGGCTGACTTGGAAGACATTTTTTGGCAGGGAGTCGGGGCAACTCCTTTTCAATATTCCACCTTGAAGGTTCAACGAGGTTACTGGAAACCTGACACAAACAAGCGTTTCCATATTTCATTGCCAACCGTGCTTTGCAATAAAGACAACCGTGTCGCTGCGCCAGCGAAAGCCACACCTGACACCCATAATAATCATTTCAGGCAAGTCAAGCACACTTTTGACAATGTGGGATGTTATCATGTGCCGCCCGGCATCTCCCGGGTAATTCATTTTGCCATTCCAGAACAAGTACCGGAGAAAATCCGGGAAAGGCTGGCTGATGACTTGTGCAAGAAAATTTCTTTCCTTACCGGAAAAGAAATTACCCCTGAAATATTGACCTATCGCTACAGCAAGCTTGAGGTTTTCGTACCACTTAAATCCTTGCAATCGGGTATGGTGGTTTTTGTGATGAACGAAGAGCCAGAAGCGTACTATGAAGTAGAAAAAGAACTGAAACACTTGCCAATCAAAAGGATAGCCGATGCTACGCTGATAACCCAATGGGAGAACATACAGCATGGCAAAGAAAGGCGATGGAATTCCTTCGTAGAGCTTTGCGCTTACGATGTAGTTGTGCAAATGCAATGCATCCCCTATCTACCCGACCTTACTACCTCTTATGATGGTATGCTGGTCATTGACGTTGGGGAAAAAGCCAAGTTCTTTGGGGTTTCCTTGATGATTAACAGACAAGAAGGCAGAAAGGCAATACCTGTTTTTATTTCGAATACCCACCATAAGCCGGACAGCAAGGAGAAAGAACGCATAAATGCGAGGCAACTCGAACGAAGAATCGTTGACACTTTTAATGAAGCCCGGATGAAGGCGCGGTTTGCAGCATTGCGCTCTGTACTGGTTGTTCGTGACGGAAAGCTGTGCGGGGATGAAAATCAAGGCATAGAGGCTGCCCGGCAATTTTTGATACAAGCGTGCGTACTTGCTCAGGACGCAAGATTTGACCTTATAGATTTGCACAAAACTTCGCAAAAGGAAATACGCCTTTCGCAGTCGTGGAACGATGGAATTGGCAATGTCCTTGAAGGAACCGGAGTTATCCTCGACAGCAAGACATTTGTACTTTCTACCACGGGCGCTGGGACGTTGCGCATAGGTACAGCTCATCCATTATTGGTTGAAGTAAAAAGCGGAAACGTACAGCTATTGGATGTGGCTGAATACCTCCACCAAGCGGCACAATTTAATTTTGGTAGCCCACAGGTTGCCCAAAGACTTCCGTTTCCTGTGAAGGAACTGGACGACAAACTCAAGACAAAGCAATTTCAACACATCCCCGTCAGGGGCTAAAAAATCGCATCATGGAAGCAAAATGGTTATCGGTTCAAAGTTTTTTCAGAAACCAAAGCCTGATAAGTGCCATCAATGCGCTTTGCATCCATTGGAAACTCCAAATGGAGGGTATCGAAGACGAGGAGGATGAGGAGGACGTCAAGGAAGCAAGGATATTGATACGGGACTTTTTGGTCGAGTTCGACCGCCAGGTGGCAAATTACGAGCGCAGTATGTTTCAAATCCTGCCCGGTGTTGACCCCCGGCAATTTGCGCTTGTCAAGCGCTTTGTCTCTGCAAAACGCAGAAAAGACTTTTCCTCGGTCACTTTCAAGGATAAGCCTGGAAAGGTCATTGAACTATTGGACAATGAAAACCCAAACAACCTTGAACCCTTGGTGAGCGCGCTTACGGAACTGCGCATCCTGCTCGAAGAGCACAACCAAGCCGACGTTCAAAACTTAGTACCGGAGATTTGATGAAAGACATTTTAATCAGACACAACCTCGCCCTCAAGCAACAAGTAGGCATTTTGCTCGAAACAGCCGAGGGCAAAGACGCACCACATGAACTGGAATTATACAAACAATGGTTGCTCGGTTTTCTGGGGCAGGTAAACACTCGCATAGACAAAAACCTACGCAAGTTGGACAAGAACGTTGCCAGTATTTTACCAGATATTCTGAGCTATACCGAGGAAGTCAGCCAACAGGTTAGATTGTTAAGCACTTACTATATACCGCCTATCCATCGTAGCATCCATTCCGACAAAATTGCACTTAAGCTGCTGAAATGGCTTCACGAAAGGCATGATAAGTCCGTATCCATCCCATTCGCCATATCGGATGGTGCATTTGGCATTTACCCCACGGTTCCAACGCTGTATTATCTGCCAGCGACCGACCAAAAAGGATTGCTCTACCTGCCTTTGTTTTTTCACGAGTTTGGGCACCTTTTGTTCAAACTCCACAAACCCGAAATGGACGACTTGGTACGAGAAATCCAATTGGGCATCGAAGAATTCAATCGCCCTACCTACGTACACAACGATGACCGGAGTGCAGAGGAATTCAAAAACGTGGAGGCTATCGTCAACACGTGGTATAAATGGGTGCAAGAATTTTTTTGCGATGCGGTAGGGCTTGTCATCGGTGGGGAGAGCTACCTATATGCCTTTTCTGGCTATTGCCAAATGGGGGGAAGGGACGAGTTTCACCAAAGGAAGGAAGACTTGAACGGTCGCACACACCCCGTAACGCTTATACGGGTTCACCTACTGGTCAAGCGGGCGAGAAAATTGGGCTACTACGACGCAGCCGATAGGGTCGAAAACGAATGGCGGCAACTGCAAAGACAATACATAAAAACCCCAGAGTATTTTGGCTACTACGCCGATGAGTATGAATCCATTGTTGAGGAAAACCTTGACTACATGCTCGAAGAAGCCAGTCCCTACCTCTTCGATGCTTCCGAAGGTTCTCCAGTTCACATACTTAACGATGCCTGGGCCGAGTTTTTGGAGCGCCCTCAAAAATTTTCGGAATGGGAAAGGGAAGCGATACGAGCCTACCTTGGTTAAAAATGCCTTACCCAATTTATTTCAGTTGAAGATGGCGACGAGGACGGTGTTGGGTTGTTTTGGTCAAGAAATTATCCCCAACTCCTTCAAAATATCCTTCTTTAGCTTGCTGAACGGGCGTTTATGAAAATCACCCTCTGTCCGATATGCCCCAAAAGCCAGACGATATAATTCGTCTTCGGAAATGTTCAAATGAGGGTAGGTATGTTTCTGCAAAATTTCAAGGTAGCTATCATTCAGGACATTCCTCAACCGCAACAAATCGCTGATTTCCTCTCCATGCCCGTTGTAAACGTCGGCAATTTTGAAAACCTCTAAGTTCTTCCTGATTCGCGTTTCGAGTTTAACATCTGTACAGGTATCGGTATTTATCAAAACCGCGTGATTAGGTTTAGCGCCAAGCAGGCTTTGCGTATTGACAGGCGCAAAAGAGAACTGAAAACCTTGCCAGCAGTCGTCGAGATAAGGATGAAGATGTTTGTGCAAAGCAAATTTTTCATTTCCCTTCAAGGTGCTGTTGCAGATTTTACAACTCGGAATCAGATTGAAAAAAGAAAGGGAAAGTAGCGGGTATCTTTCTTGGGAGAAGAAGTGGTCGAACTCTGGACGGGTTACATGGTCTGGTTTAGAAGCACCTGTTTGGACTGTAATGGTGTACATCCGATTACAGTACGCACAAACTCGTATACCCAAATTTTCGGCTAAGTCGTAAGCATCGTATTCTTTCTGTTTTTTATCAGCAAAGGACTTGTAGTTGAAAATGTATCTGAGGTGGCTATCAAATTTTCTTCTTTCGCTTGCCAAACCCACTACTTTCGAGACCTCCGAATAGAATCTTGCATGAATGTTTTTCAACCTACGGGGCTCTCCCATCAAGATGACTGAGAGATTGCTTTTGATAAACAATTTTAAGTTCTCGCGCAGCTTCTTTCTACTGTCAATCCGCTTTAACAGCCATTGCTCCAAGCCATCAAAATGCTTTTGACTGGCACTTTTGAAGTCGTTCGGGTTCAAGTATATCATGGCTTTTTTTGAAGTTCTTTTTTGCGTTCTTCGAGCATCCTGATTTGTTCCTCAATGACTCTCAACTCTAACAAGCTTTGCCCAGTCTTCTCGGCAAACATCTCAGAGAGCTTTTTGCGAATCAAAGGCTCGTCAATGTTTTCAATGACGCGCTGATGATAATCCGCATCGACTGAATCGTTCTCATCCCGTAGCCATTGAATGGTTTTGTCAATTTTCTGGACCGCAAAGTCGCCGACCAACCCATCCTCCACGAAAAAGGAATCCGACAAAAGTGTACTGATGTTTGCCCCAAACGATTGCTTCGGGTGGGAGTCGTTTCCGGTTTCCAACACCACATAGTTTTCACCTTCCTTTTTCATATAAACCACATTGCAGTTAAGCATATCCGACAGCGTCAACGGGTCGTGCGTGGTAAAAATGATTTGAACAGTCACACCCTCATACTGCTCGAAGAATTTGGGCAAAACATCCACGATGGTCTTCACGTATTTCTTCTTCCAAACTGGGTGGAAGCCCATGTCGCCTTCGTCCAAGAGCAGGATGAAGTGGTTGGGGAAGTTTGAACCGTAGCCTTTTATATCATCATCGTCTTTCCTCCTTTGAATTTCTCGGATTGAATAATTGAACCTCGAAAACAGGTCTAAAACCGCCTTTTCCCCAGAGCTTAATTCAATGTCGGGTTCAATATCAATAAATCCAACCGGGTCATCACTAAACTTCTTCATCCCGTTCAGAAAATCCTTGTGAGCATCCAGTATTTTCCTTGCGCTATCAAAATCTAAGTGAACAGCGTTAGTGTCTCTGAGGCTTCTTTTGGGAAGAGCATCAATTATCCTAAAGCTATTTGAGATGAGCCTTTTGATTGCTTCTGTAGGCAAAGAAACCCCTTTGAATTTGATGAAATAATGGCTGTCCAAAAACTTGAACAAGGCGTTTTCACCAGTAAGATTGTCTAAATCTTCAGGTTTGATTCTAACCTTGCCTTCATCCAAGTAAGTATTGGAGTCTTCTAACGGTCTGCAAAGACTACTCAAGAATGTTCTCAAAAACCATAGTTTTATTAATTTCTTGTCTTCGTTTATGTCCGTGTCCCTGCGCACTTGAGTAGAAGTTGTGTGAATTTCATCTCTCCAAGTTTCATAGATTTTTTTGATAAATGGTCGAAAATCATCTGGAGTATTGTTGAAAAAACTGGAATCAGGGTAAAATTTCGGTCCTCTAAATTTTAGCTTCACCGTATCATAGAAAGGAAACCCGTAATCCTCTTGGAGTTTTTTAGCCAAAGGAGATTGCATGAAATCAAATTGCCGCTCTATATTTTGCCGACTGTGTTCCAATACCGGGTCAGAATCATCTTTTGAGCTGTTTCTGTCAATGTCAAGTCGCAGCATCATATCACCAGAAACATCAATGTCGGGTGCTGCACTGGTATTCAAGTAAAACTCCTTTGCTTCGATGAAGGGGGAATAGTAAACCGTTTCTACGTTTAGTTCTTCTTGTTTTGCAGAAAAACCAACGAATTGAGTCTCAATGGAATTTTTTTTGAGGCGTTCATAAATCGGAATGCTGAAAACCGCATAGACTTCCTCGTCAGCATTGTTTTCAAAAATTAGCAAGGCAAAGTTGTAAAGTACGTACCCACCCCAAGCATGATCGCCATACAGCGCATTCCTTATTATTGTCAACGCCGATGTTTTTCCCGACCCGTTTTGACCTACGATAGCAGAAACGAGCGAAAGGTTAGGACTTGTGTCAGAAAAAAAATCAGGGATGTGGTTTGAGTTTTCGGTTCGTTCAACGGCCAGCGTATCCCCATTCAGATGGAACTCGTACAAATATCTTCCTCCAAAATTAAAAGTGGCAGTGTGAAAAAGGTAGTGACCATTGACCCAAATTGCTGTGAGTTGCATAAGCCTGATTAAATGTGGTAAGGGGTAAAGGTAAGATTACCAAGAAACTTAATATTATCGAATCACTTTTCGCTTAAAAAATGAGCAAGCACTCTAATCTCCCCTTCTAAATTCCCCACCTCCATCCCCTTCCTCATCACCACCAGCTCCCCCTCCAAAAACGCCTTCTGCTTCGGCAAAAACTGCTGCGGGGAAATCCTCGCAGCATCGTAATCGGCTTGGATGAGCACGAACAATTGGCGGTCAATCTCCTGCACGCGGCGCATGGTTTCGAGTTCTAGCAGGAGCAGGGCGTGGCGGTGCAGCTGGCGGTCGAGTTCGCGGTGGGCTTTTTCGCGGTCGAGCGCGGCGCTGGCAGCGAGGCTTTCGCGCTTGGCGCGGATGTCGCGGTCGCGGCGGCGGGCGTTGAGCACCTGCGAGAGGGAGAAGGAGATGGTCGGTCGGGGCGCATTGTCGAAGCGGATGTCGCCGTCCGGGCCGCTCTTGGCGATGGGCGTGTAGCCGATGCCGACGGAGGGGAAGTAGTAGAGCCAGTTGCCCTTTTTGGATTCGTCGAACTCAGCGAGTTGGGCAGCGAGCTGGCGGGTGAGGAAGGTGTCGAGGGCAGCATGGAGGGAGTCCGCAGTCGGCAGTTGGCAGTGTGCAGTTGGCAGTCCAGCCAGTTGGGAAGTGAGGAATAGCACAAATAGCTTTTTCATGGAATGACGGTTTAGGTTCCCGAAGGGAATGACAAGTTCCCCTCTAGGGATGACAAGATGACGTAGCGTACAATCCCGGAGAAGCGCAGTTCCTGCAACTGCCCGGTTTCCTGCCGTCGTTTCAGTTCGAGGGCCTGGCGTTTGGCTTCTTTTCGCAGGGCGGCTTCCTTTTCGATTTTTTGGATTTGGTTCTGGAGTTCTTCGATTTGGGTGTTGTCAATCCTTGGTGGGTTGACGGCTTCGAGTTCCCGGATTTGGGCATGGAGGTTTTGGCGCTGGAGCGGGTCATCGGTCGCAGCGTACTTGTGGTGGAGTTGGGCGATTTGTGATTGGGTAGCGTCCCATGCTGCCCGTGCTGCGGACTGTTCCCGGCGTTGGATGGCGATTTTTTGCTGCAAGAGTTCGATTTGAGGGAGGTGGGAGCGGTCAGCAAGGAGCGAATCAAAGGTTGCCTTCGGCAGGTTCCCTTGCGGGAATGACAAATTAGGGGCGGCGTTCAGGTATTTGCCGTCATAACTGGTAACAGTTTTGGGAAAGCCGTTGGCTTCGGTGACCTGGAAGGGCTGGTTGGCTTGCAGCTCCAACGAGAGGATAGTTTTGCCGAAAAGCTCCCGGTTGAGGCTGTCAACGCTGACGTTCACGAGGTCGAGGTGGCGGATGTCGAGGGGCTTGCCCGTATGGGTCGGATAGACTTTTTTGACGGTCATCTTAGCGTCGTCGAGGAGGAGCCACTTCGTTTCTCCCCTACCCTCTCCGCCCCCCTCCCGACCTCCCCCTTCTGGGGAGGAGACCAACAGTGTCGCTTTGGACTGCGTGCTTTCGATGAGATAGCCCGTGCCGGAATGCTCGACCGTGCCTTCCTTGTAAACATAGTCCACTTGCAGCAGGTCGGTGGATCGGCGGAACTCGCTGTGGAGGTGAGGGAGCGTTGAAAATGTCCGGTTGTAAGTTGTCCAGAAGCCGTTTTCGAGCAAGCCAAGCGAGTGCAGGCTGGCTCCCCACACGAGGAACACGCTAAAGGCAATGGCTTCCCGTCGGTAGTCGCCCACCCGTATGCGGGCGTCGGGATTGCCTATAAGGACAAAGGGATTTTTACGGAACGGGTACATCAATGGGACTCCCTGTAAGGTACACATGTCAAAAAGCAGGTGCGACCAGTACGCTAGGCAAAAGGCTACCGAGACTCGGAAATGCCCGAAGTAGGTCTTTTCGATGAAGCTGACCAGCAGGGTGAGCACAATGAGCGCCGAGATGCTGTGGGTGATGGTTCGGTGCCCAAAACGACGGTTGAGCCATTTTGCCAAGGGGAACAGCAACTTGCCGATGGGCGAGCGGGTATGGTCGCAGTCGGGCAACACGGAGGCGACGAGCGTGGTGATGAGCGTCGCCGGGCTGGCGAGTATGTTGATGCCAAAGAGCAGGCTGGCAAAGAACCCGGTAAAGACGGTGCCGCCTGCGAGGTGGTTGGGAGTGGTCATGGCTTCATTGTTGAATTGTTTCATTGTTGGGATTGCCGGGTTGCCGCACGACCATTTGACAATCAAGCAATTGAGCAATCCCAACCATCAGATATACTTCTTCTTCGTTGCCGCAATGATGCCCCTTCCGAAAATCAGGAACACCAGTCCGAGCGCAGCCAGCAGGTAGAACGGTCCGGCGTCCTCGCCGGAAATCTTGCTCCAATAGCGCAGGGTGGTCAAACACGCCAGGATGCCGATGAGGAAGGGGGCAAAGTTGACCTCCTGCAGGGCGGCGGTGTGGCGGATGTCCTTGACGATTTCGGTGTTGATGTCGGCTTCCTTGCCGTAGCGTTCCGCCATCTCGCAGATGTAGAGCGGGATGCCGTTCGTGTTCTCCCAGATGTGGTTCTTGTAGGCTTCGTAGTCCTCGATGCGGTTGAGGAAGGGCTTCGACAAACGGGCGATGAGTTCCATCGCCTCCGGTCGGGGCAGGGGCTTCAGTTCGATGCGCTCGAAGTTGGTCAGGAACGTGGCTTTCTCGACGGGAATCCGCCTTGCTGCGCAAATGATGTGGAAATGGTTCTTCAGCTTCTCCAGCCCGGTGACGGCGGTGGGCGTGATGGTGGTCACGTCGTCAATGACGAGGGTGAACTCGTGCTTTTTGGTGACGGCGATGAGGTCGTTGATGAGGTACTTTGGGGCTTTCCGCATGACGATTTCGCTGGCACGGGCTTCCTCCACCTGCAAAATGAACTCCGCCCGCTCCGGCTCCCGCTCGATGATGGCCAGCAGCAGTCCGCCCAATACCTCTTTGTTGCTCTTGAACTCCCCTACCCTGATGAGGTTCTGCGCTTTGTAATTGTCCAGCAAATGCGACTTGCCGATGCCCTGTGCGCCGAGTATGAGCGTGTTGATTTTCTTTTCGGTCAATTCCTTCAGCCGCTTCAGTTCCTCCTTCCTGCCGATGTGGAACTGCGTCAAGCCCTGCTCAACAGGTACGATATGGATTCTTTTCTTCGGGAAAATGCGCCTGCCCATCCGCTCCATCCAGGTTGTCTGCTCGATGCTCTGGATGGCTTCGACCATCTGTTCCCGGCTGACGTGGGTATAGATTTCGGTGGTGGAAATGGACTTGTGACCGAGTATCTTCTGCGCTGCCCGCAATGCCTCGAAGTTCTTGCCCTCGTTGACGATGCGCGTGGCGCAGGTGTGCCGCAGCATGTGGGGATGGACAGCGCCGTCGGTGTACTTCTTGAGTCGCCGCCAAACGGACTTGCGGTTCTTGTGCTTAGTCGGGTCTTTTACGGCGGGGAACAGGAACGAATCGGGCTTCCTATCCTTCAAATCCTTCCAATAATCGGTCAGGGCATCGAGCAGCCGCTCGGACATGGGCACGTCCCGGTGTTCGGGTTTCCGCTTTTTCAGGCTCTCGATGTGTACGGTCTTGCTCAGGGTGTTGATGTGCTTCACCCGCAGCCCCATCACCTCGGACACCCGCAGCCCGCCATCCATCATGAACAGGGCAATGACCTTGTACTGCACGTTGCACTTCGCCAGCAGCAGTTCCTGCATACCGGGCGAAAGCACCTTGAAGCCGTCGGGTAGGAATGTGTTTTTCATCTCGCTGTCGAATTGACAGCTTCGCACCCGCCAAACCGAAAAAAGTAGCGGGTTTTGCTCCCGCTACCGTGTCGAAATGGGATGTGCGATAGCACAAATAGTAAAGTCTTTAGTCCACCAGTTTCCAGTCCATAGTCGGAGAACTGCCAAAAACAAAAATGGGAATGCACGGACGGCTGGCGCTATCCGTGCATTCCCATTTCGATTCGTCAAAGATACTTGGAAAATGGTTTTCATGCAACGAAGGTTTCGTGATTGGAATGTTGGAACGGATTTTTGGGAAAAATTTTCATTTCAGCGGGGGTCGAGGGGGGCGACATAATGCGTCTTTTGTCGCGTGGCGGTTGAAGGGAAAGGGCGACAAAAGTTGAACTGGCTATCGCTGCCCTACCCTGCCCCATAAGGCGTGGTGCAAGGGCTGGTAAATGTTACAGTTGCACCAAGCGTTACAGTTGCACCAATTGCACCATAGGGGCGTAGAGAGAAGAAGTATCCTTTCTTTTCTTTCTTCTATGAAGTTGCCGGGGAGTGGTGCAAGGAGGCTGGCATGTGTTACAAATACACCAAATGTTACAATCGCACCAGTTGCACCAAAAATGGTGTATGGTTACGACAAATGTCAATAGGAGGGCTTGCAGCCATTGGGCTGACACCTTGGGTGCAACAGGTAGCTGTGTTCGGCTTAACGGTGGGCTAAGGGTTCAACTTCTTGATATTCTCGACGGGCGGGAGCTTTGCCATGACCTCCATTTGGGTCTGGGCGGCTTTGTGCAATAGGCGGACGCGCTGGTCACGGTCGTAGGCGAGGCGGATGAACTCCGCGTTCAGGCTTTCCAAGTTGGCAAGCACGAGGAGTTGCTCAATGCTGGCTTGGTCGCGCATATTGCCTTTTGCTTCTGGGTTCTGCAACTTCCATTCTTTGGCGGTCATACCGAAAAGTGCCAGATTGAGCAGGTCGGCTTCGGAGGCTTGTTGGATGGATTCCCGCTTGGTGTTCCAGTCGAGAGCGGGCACGAGGTTTTCGCGGACGGCATCGGTGTGAATATAGAAATTGGCTTTGGCAAGTTCACGGCGGAGGTTCCATTGCAAATGCAACTGCGAACTTTCCGCTTCTTTCAGCCGCTGGAATTCCTTGATGAGGTAAAGCTGGAAAGTTGGGTTGAGCCAGTAGCAAAACTGAATTGCAATGTCCTTGTGGGCGAAAGTGCCGCCATACCTGCCCGGTTTGGAAACCAGCCCTTTCGCATTGGTTTCACTGACCCATTGACTGATAGAAATATAATAGGAGTTGGAGCCAGTCTTTTCTTTAATCCCTGCAAATCCGTAGGGATTAAAATCAGGGTTGTGCAGTTGCTCCCACAGACCAAGATACTCGATGGTGCTCATATTCCGCATCCAGGTTTGAATCACCAAATCGGTGCGCTGCTCAAAGCGGCGGATGATGTCTGTAATGGAGATATAGTCTTCCTCCTTTTGGGTCAATAGCTGAATCTCTGTTCCCTCAACGGTCAGAACTTTGGACTTTGACATGGATTTCTTTTTTGCCTGGTTTTAATCCCTGCAAAAATGCAGGGATTAAAACTTCTGGGTTACTCTTCACTTACTGTTTTATTAATTTATAAAGATAAAATCTTTAAAATATCATCAAATTTTCTTCCTCAACCCCTCAACCGCTTTTCGAGACTGCAAAACATTTGCATCAAATTTTGCCTGCACCTCCTTAAAACTCTCCGGGCGCAGCACTTCAATTTGGGCGATGACGGCATCCCGCAGGGGCTTGTTGTAGCGCCAATCGTCCATTTGGAGCTTGCCCAAATCCAAGCCGGTGCTTTTCTCCAAACTTTTGCGGAACGTGCGGTGGTTCATGATTTTGTTCACCGCCTCCGCCGCGAGGAAGGGGTCGGACTGGGTCAACAGGCGGATGACCTCGTTGGCATCTGTGCGGCGGGCAGTTAACAGGTCTTCGAGCCGTTCCTCCCAACGCGCCAGTTCAGCGAGTGCTTGCGCTCTGGTTTCCTCGGCTTGGCGGCGCTTTTCCGCTGCCCTTTCTTGTTTCAATTGTTGGGTGCTTTTCCAGCCCTCCTCCACTGCCTTCACGAAGAAGCCGCCGATATTGTCCTTCACTTTTTGCTGCTTTTGATTGTCTTGGGTGCAAACCACGCCCTGCCTTACCCGTTCCTCGCCGTGCTTGTGCAGTAAAGATTTCAGCGTGCTTTCCGTAACGCCCCAAGGCTTCACTTGTGCGTAAATGTCCTCCAAGCCCTGATTCTCCTCTACCCCACCCTTTCCAGCCCGCTGAACCGGGCGTTCTTGTTTGGGAGTCGGTATGCCGCGCCCGTTATTGGCATGGATGAAGAATGTGAGCGCCACTACGCGGCGGCCTTCCTTTTGCTCGTCAAAACTGAAGGAAATATCCGTGAACTCCCGCAGGTCAGTCTGTGCCTTCAAAATGATTTTATCCTTAAAATGCCCATACAGCTTGTATTCTTCGGGCTGGACTGCCAAGCGCAAGCGGAGGTCATCCAATGAAAAATTGCGCTTTCCAATGCGTTCGTACTGCTTCAGCAGCTCATAAATCCTGACGGAATACACGCTCGACAAGCCCCATAGGTTACGGATGTCGTATTGTAGGTACCGCTCCTTCAACTCCAGTAGGTATGGCTTTAGCTCCGGGTGAAACTGTACGCTGATGTAGTTGCCGCGCCGGGCTTCCCTGAACCCCTGCGCACCCGCCAGCAACGGCACGGCGTACCATTTCACCCCTTCCGGTGTGTCTTTCTCTATCTCAATAACCCTCGAAATCAGCTTTTTGGCGGCCTGCTTGACCGCTTGGTAATTGTCTCCGGCATCTTGTAGGTTGAAATCACGGAGAAGGTCGCCCACATGGATGTCGTACAGGCGGAGTGCTTCGTCGTCGGGCTTAATCAAGGTCAGCATCTTGGCAAACACGCGGGTTTCCCAAATATCGAAACGGTAGCGGGCTTCTACCAACTCGTTGGCTTTACGTATCAGCTTTACCGCGCCTTCCTCCTTGCTTCTTTGGTGTTTTTTCATGCGCTAACTTTCTGATAATGAGCGACGAAAGTAGAGCATCACTTTGAAGTGTAAAAGTGATTTTTGAACTATCACCTACAATACGGAAAGTGACCATTGGGGGAATCGAGCAAAGGGTCTATACCGTAAAAAAGGTGATAGTAGGTGCCATTTTCCGTATTTTAGGTGATAGTTGACGGTTCTTCAATGCGCTATTCCCCGATAATATCAATGAGTTAGCTTTGTTCGATACTTAAAAACACACGGCAGGCGGAGTTACGTAAAATCGGTGATAGTTGCCGTAAAATAAGTGATACTACTCCGTAATCTCAGTGATATTCTCCGAAGATATGGTGATATATTCCGTAAAATAAGTGAGGTATTCCGTATTTTTAGTGATAAATAGACCCATAAGTTATTGTTTATCAATCAGTTGTGGACACCTAAAATACAAAAAGGCTTAAAATAATAAAAAGAGAACAACAACAAAGGCTGGTTTGCCAGCCGCTTGTTGTTGTTCTCTTTTTATTACTGAAAAGAAAGGAACAAAACAAGACGCAGCCTTTGTTGCATCAATCCCTGAAAGGGAAGCTATGCCTATCCCCCTTTCGCCAACAATTCGCGTTTTTCCATGAGTGCGCTGAACTTGGCTTATAGGCTTTTGCGCACGTCATAATTGCGCGCCATTTTGGAGGAAGAAAGCGGTGAATTTTCGGTGGTCTTTAGATTGTCTTTAAAAAATAAAGAAATTAACCGTAAAAAATAAAGACAACTGCCCTACGACCCTATTTTTGGTACACCATGACGAGGTACTTTGCCAAAATGTGCGAACAGATTTTAGTCCATTTTAAAGATAGTAAAATCGTCAGTTACACTTTGCCTCGGAGGGGGTTGGAAAAGTCGCTCAAAACGCCCCAGGATGGCCTTTACGGAAACTATATCAATAGCGGATGCGCCATTTTTGGACAAGCCATGCAATTTTTCGAGAAAAACGATAAGATTCGGGACAAACCCGGAATGGCTCTGAAAAGTAATAATCTTTAAAAAATAAAGACTATTTATTTACTTTTTAAAGATTTAATCTGTATATCAATTTATTGCTTGAATTTTTCCAGCAAAATGGACAGGATTACCCCCCTAACCGTCAAGCCGTTTTTCTTTCCTTCGGACTTAATAGCGGCTACCAGCCATTTTGGGAGGTCGATAGTAAGGCGGTGCTGTTCGTTTTCGTCGGCAGGGGAGGGTAGGGGAGTCTTTGTTTTTTTTCCGGCGCTGTGGATTTGCTCGGCAATCTTGTCCAACTCCTCCGCAGTTTGGGAGGGCTTGATGGTATCAAGGAGGGATTTCTTTGCCATATCGAAATTCAGTTTATTAGTCGAAAATACATTGCATATACATCCCATTCCTCATTGTCAGCGTTGTAAGAACACTGAATTTTTAAATGGGCGTTACACAGTTTACAGACAAAAATAAAGAAAAAATCTTCTTTTTTTAAAGAAAATTACTTTATTTTAACTTTTTCATCATGGAAATCACCTCATCGGTTAGTAAGTTGACCTCTTTCTTTGCTTTGTCGTTTTTCATTTCAATGACGCCCATACCATTAATCGGTGCTTCGCGGTAAGCCACGCGGTCTGCTATCTTGCTTTTCAATACCTTTAGTCCGAGGCTGTCAAGGGCTTCAGTCACCTCCTTGTCGAGCCGCGTCTTGCCGCTGAACTTATTCAGTATGATGAAGCCGTGAATTCCGTCTCCTTTGACTGCTTTCACCTGCTCGTACTTGCCCATGAATTGTTGCATGCTCCATATGTCGAGGGCGCTCGGAGAAACTGGCACCAAAACGAGGTTGGAAGCGGTCAAGGTCTTGACTTGCGCCAACTCCAACTGCGGGCTGCCGTCAATCAGTACGATGTCGTAGTGCTTCTCGTTCTCCTTGGCGTCCTTGATGACGTTATCGGCTTCCGTTCCAAGTACGGGGATGGCTGGCACTTCCTCGCTCCGTTGCGCCGCCCATTTCATACTGCTCCGTTGTCCGAGGTCGGTATCGAGGATGCAGACCTTGTAGCCCCTGTGTACGAGGCTTACCGCTAGGTTTTGGGTGAGGGTGGATTTGCCTACACCGCCCTTCAGATTGGTAACTCCTATGACCATAAAGTTAAAATCTTTAAAAAATAAAGAAAAAAGCTGTTTAAAATAAAGATTTTTAAAACAGGCTGCAAGGTAGGAATATTGGAAGAAATTCACACAGGAAACGATAACGAGGTTTTAGTTTAAATGGAATAAAGTAAAAATCTTTAAAAATTAAAGTAAAAATCTTTACTAAACAACAGATTGTGGTGGTAATAGATATAAGGTGCAAAATAAAAAAGGCTGCACCGACCAGGTGCAGCATCCAAAACACAATTGTCTTTTGCTCACTCCACCGCCAGTGCAAACCAGAATCCGTCTTCCTTTTCAAAGGCACAAGGCAGGAAAGCGTCGTCCAGTTCCAGGCACAGCTCATGCCCGTTGAAGTCGAGCTGGGCGGAGACGACCGTCGCCTCGCACGACCATTCGGCGAAGGGGGAGGTATCTCCGTCGTACACCCATAGCTCGACCGGAGCTTCGCAGAAGCGGTAATCCGTCGAGCGGAAGGTGACGCGGTGCATCTCGAAGTTCCAGGAGAGTTCGAGTATATCGTAACCTTGGCAGGAAAATGGCGACTCGGTGGGTAGGTAGAGCTGGCAGTCCTCCATCTCGAAATAACCGATGAGCAAGTTGTCGCAAAGACAAGGTTTTGCTAGCTCGCCCGGGGTAGTGGTTGGCTGCGGTACGTCGTCGTCCTTGGTGCAGGATACGAGCAGGGTGCAGCACAAAAGAAGGGTGGTGATAAGGATGTTTTGCATGGCACAAATAGTTGAAGATTGCTGGATTGTTGTGATTGTTGAATTGTTATACTGGCAACCGTGTATTGGACAGTTCCCCTTCGAGGATGACAAGAAAAAGTTCCTCTTTGAGGATGACAAAGGCTGTTAGTCGTGAATCTCGCAGGCGCCGTACATTTTGACATGGACGGTGGGCTTACGGGCGTCAATCTCTACCAAGGCGGGCTTGGCCTCGTTGAAGAAGCGGACGAAGTAGAAGCCGGGCTGGGGTAGGGGACAGGTAATGGAAAAGCCCCGGCAGCAACCATGCTGGATGTAGTAGAGCGGCTTGCCTACGTCTTCGGCGTAGTAGATACGGAAAGGGATGGTCTCTCCGAAATCGTAGAACTTCGAGATGAACTTCGTCCTGAAAAAGGACGGGAACTGCTCGACAGTGAAGGTGCTGTCGCCGTGGGTGGCACAGCGGGCGTTGACGAAGCAGCGGACGACGTTCGGGTCAACAGGTTGGAGCTTGCTCAAATCAAGCTGGGCGGATGCTGCAAAAGCAAGGCATAGGGAAATAATGGTGAGTGATGACTTCATGGCACAAATAGTTGAAATCAATGATGAATGATAAATGGTGAACGATGAATGATAGGCATCAGCATCGTGGCGGCGCACGGCAGGAGGGATGGTTGAACTTGGCAGCCAGGCAGGGTGGGGTAGGGGCATAAACGTTGCACGTGGTGCTGACTGCACCATTGCACCAAAAAAGGAGAGGTTGATGCAAACGGCTGGAAATCATGGTTTTATAGCACAAATAGTCCCCTTGCAGGATTGGTGCACCGCACCAACGTGCAACTAAAAAGTTTGGTCACAGAGGGTTGCAGTTGCTTTCTTCATCATGGCCCAGTCCTTGTCGGTGGGCGGCAAGCTTCCGGCTGATGGTCGTGTGGGCCCAGTCAATGTCGTACAGTTGCTTCAACTGGATGGCGATGTCGCGGAAGGACGTTCCGTTCTTCACCCTGTCCTCGTAGGCATAGCGGATGGCTTCCGCCTCGACCTCGGAGTGGTCCTTGGCGGTGAGGTGGGCCAGTTCGCTGGAAAAGCCATAGAAGTCGTATTGCAGGCTTCCGTCGTTCCGGCTGATGGCGCACTCGATGACATGGTTTTCGTCGAAGGGCTGGTAGCCGTCCGTGCGGTTGCGGCACTTGGTCTGCTTGATGTAGCGTTTGTCGGGGTCCTGCTTCGAGAAGCTGATGGCAGTAACGCTCTTGGCGAAGTTGTCGAGGTTCTTTGCCCCGGCGAGGTGGCGCGACTGCACGGGCTGGCTGAGGTCGCGCTTTGGCGTGTGCGCGATGACGATGATGGTCAAGGGCGGGTAGCGTCGCTGCATGGCGCAGAGGCGCTTCATCAGCTTGGTGGCCACTGCGGGGTCCTGGCTCTCGGAGGAGATATAGGTGATGTTGTCGATGATGATAAGCCCCGGCTTGTGGATTTCGACGTCCCGGAGGATTTCGTTCATGATGAGTTCGTCGGCGTTCTCCAGGTCGAGGAAATCCGGGTTGAGGTCTGAGCGGTGGTAGTTCTCGTTGAAGCGGAGCGTGCCGTTCACTGGTTTGTAGCGGGCATACAGCTCGTTGTCCTGCATCTCGAAGTCGTAATAGATGACCAGTTTTGGCTCCGTCTCGTTGACGAACTCGGCTTCGTTGGGGAAGAGCGGCGTCCCCTTGCTTGCTGCGTCGCCCATTTGGAAGGCGAGGATGGTTTTGCCCGACCCGGCATCACCGAAGAGGATGCAGACCTCGTTCTCCTTGACGAGGTTGCCGCAGATGCGGCGGCTGGGCGCTTCGTTCTTGCCCGATTCCATCACCTCGTTCATGGTGCGGTGGCGCAGGACCTTGGATGGGTTGACGATGCGGGTGTGCTTCGCAATGTCCTCGTACACCTCGAAGACGTTGTTGTGCAGGTTCTGTGCCTGTTCCATGAAACGGAAACCGTGCCGGACAGCTTCCCGGCGCATATAAAGCTCATAGAGGATGCGGCAATGGTCTTCGAGGTTGGCGTCGGACAGCACATAGTTGGTGCATTCTGCAATGTAGTGCGGTGGGACTGTGCCGTTCGGCTTCATCTCGATGACGTTGTCCTCCTTTCTGACACCGTTTTCGCCGAGCAGCCCCATGTGCTTTAGCTCATGGGTGACCGTGATAAGGTCCACCTTTTCGATGCGCTTGGTGAGGGCGTCCATGGCGGCATAGAGGCTTTGGTGCTTTTCGTCGAAGAACGCTGCCTTGGGCAGGTAACGCTTGACCTTCTGGAATGCCCCGGCGACCATCAGGGCTGCGCCGATGACCGCCTGTTCGGTGTAAACGTCGTGCTGTAGTGAGATGCCGAATTGTGCGAGCTGTTCTTGTGAAACCGGATGGTGTTCATCCTGTAACGAGCGGTGCGTGTTGCGGTTTTTGCTTTTCATACCAATTCAGTTTAGATAAAGCGCCAACGCCCGTCCAAGGCGTGCAGTGCTGGACAGGTGGCAATAACCTGGCTTCATTTCGTTAGTAGGGGACGAAAACGTACAGTAAAGAGCAGCCGGAAACTTCAATTATAGTGATGCGGAAATGCGTTCGAAAAGTGTGGAGTCGCTAACTGTGGAGGAAAATTTTGAGGCAATTTAGCATAAAACGCCGATTTTTCAAAGAAGTTTTTTTATTTCGTGTAGCTAACTGTGCTATCAAACGTACAGCTCGGAACGGGGGAGGTGGCAATGGCTGCCTCCCCGTTCTTCGGCAAGTGGCCATTACCTTACCAACCCAATTTTTCCGGCCAGTTCCATCCTTGCGGCATTGAGCTTTTCCTGAACACTTAGCAGTCGAGCCATAGCTTGCTCGTCATCGGGAGACACTTCCCTAATCTGTTCCAAGTTTTGTAAGCAAAGTTGGTTGACAACTTTCAGTTTGAGTCGGTAAATGGCATTGGCGATGCTTTCCAAATAGTGTTTTGCGGAGGAACTGCTTTCTGGGACAAATCCACGCTCTTCCCAATGCGGGTCAGGAATGATGGTGTTTTCGTGCATCAAGTTGGCAGCAAACCCGCTCAGGTCGAGGTTCTCGTGCGCTATGAAATGTTTTGTAGTGACGGGCTTTTTCGCCAATACCAACTCAATGCATTCCTTGCAAATGCGCAGGCATAGCGGGTCTTCAAAATGTTCCAGCACGTCCTTGATGTTGGTGAGCAAGTTTTCGGCAACAGTGATGTTTTCCGAAGCGTCTTGCGTTTCAGCGCCGTGTTCGAGGAGGAGGTAAACGAGGTGGCGTTCAATGCCCCTGCCCCCTAAAGAGGTTGCCTTCGGCAATGACAAAGTAGAAGGTCGTTCCACGATGAGGGTTGCTTGCTTTTTTTGCAATGACTTCATGGCCTTGTTGGTTTCTATTGTCAAAACCTCTTCATCCAAGCCAGTGAGCGAGGCGCAATCCTTGGTGAAAAACGAGCGCTTGATGGGGTCGGGCACCCGTGCGATGCTGTCCACGATTTCATGGACGGCGCTGGCCATCTTTACGGGGTCGTTACCAGCATGGTTGAGTAGGGCACCTGCTTTGAAGGCAATGAAATCCTTTGCATTGGCGGTGAGGTATTCCGTAAAACTGGTGATACCAACCCGGCGCAAAAAGCTGTCCGGGTCTTCGGGGTGGGGTAGGTTAGAAATGCGCACGTTGAGGTCGAGTTCGAGCGCCAAGTCGAGACCCCGCATGGCAGCAGCGATGCCCGCCGGGTCGCCATCGTATAATAGGTGCAGGTTAGGTGTGAAACGGCTGATGAGCAACAACTGCTCAGTTGTTAATGCTGTGCCAGCCGATGCAACGACGTTATCAATGTCCGCTTGGTGCAGGGCAATCAGGTCGGTGTAGCCCTCGACGAGGATGCATTCGTCTTTATGGCGAATGGCTTTCCGGGCGAGGTGGATTCCGTAGAGGGTCTGGGATTTGTGGTAGATGGGAGATTCGGCGGAGTTGAGGTATTTGGGGTGGTCCTTCCAGGATGACAAGCTTTCGAAGGATGACAAAATGCGTCCAGCGAAGGCAATGACCTTGCCGCTGAGGTTGTGGATGGGGAAGATGACCCGGTTGCGGAAGAAGTCCTTGCCGGATGGGGTGGTCAAGCCGAGTTTTTGGAGCTGTTCCAGCTTGAAGCCTGCTTGGGTGGCGGCTTTGGTCAAGGCGTCCCAGCTGTCGGGTGCGAAGCCCAAGCCGAACTTTTGGATGGTGGCTTCGGTGAAGCCCCGACTTCTGAGATAGTCGAGTCCAACGCCGGACAGGTTTGATTGGAAGAACTTTTGGGCGAAGTCGTTGACGATGACCAGGCTTTCTTCTTCTTGCTGCGCTGCCAGTTGCTCCGGGGTGGGTTTGGTTTCCTGAAACTCGATGTTGTATTTCAGGGCGAGCCAGCGCAGCGCCTCCGAGTAGCTGAAGCCCTCGTGTTCCATGAGGAAGCTGGCAGCGTTGCCGCCCTTGCCGCAGCCGAAGCATTTGAAGGTATTACGAGCTGGCGAGACGCTGAAGGATGGGGTCTTTTCGTGGTGGAAGGGGCAAAGGGCGGTAAGGTTGGCGCCGCCGCGGCGGAGGGTAAGGAATTCGGAGATGACGTCCTCGATGTGGGCGGTTTCAAGTATTTGGCGTGTTGTGGATGGCGTAATCATTGAAAAGGGGATTCGATGTTCGCTTTTATTGAGACTGGTATTGCCACATTGAGACAGCCCATTTCTCCACATCCTCTTTTTCTGCAAACGAAAGGGGATATTTCCTTGCTTCAGAAACCTTTTTGCCGCCTTCTGAAATGTAAGAGGTCGTGATAATGATACCCTGTTTAGCATCCTCAAAAGCAACGTCGGTATAGAAGGATTTTACGGTTTCAATACTTACCTTGTTTTCTTCCTTGTAACGTTTGCATTGAATTAGGATGAGGGGCTTAGAATTATCAAGTTTATCAAAAGCCCTGATGTCAACTCCTCCGTCATTTGTTCCGGGGCCCAGTATTATTTCGTAGCCCATCCTACTAAAAAAAGCTGCACAAAAACGTTCAAAGTTCCTCCAGTGGATGGTTTTCAGTAGCTCAGCGTTCACCGCTAAGTAGTCCAGAAATTTTTGTTCAAGGAAATCAGATGAGTTTGGTCTGATTTCACAGTTGAACAGTGTTTGAAGGGGCGTTCCCCCATCCCAGTCCTTTCTTTCGGGCAACGTCACATCACAGCTTTGGAACTGATGATTGGCATACATCACTACAATTTCCACGATAAGCTCAGTTGGTGCGTCTGTGACATCTTTCATTTCTTGAATAACCACCCTCGGGTCAACTCGCTGATTCGCATATTTAGCAGACACCTGGGCGAGTGAATTCATCACAGGCATTGGGTTAATTCCTTTTTCGTACCATTTCATCAAAGTATCACCCCAGAGGAAAGGGTTTAGCATTTCATCCGTCAAGTTTCCAATTTTGACTCTTACAAACCTGATGTGGTGTTCCAATTCTTCGCTTCTAATCCTGATGCCATATTCGAGGTCTTGTTCTGTCAGATACCAATCATCAAAACTGGTTTTCAGAATGTTTAATACTTCCGTTCGGTTTAGCACAATTCCCGATTTGATGCCGACGACATCAATAATGGTGTCAAGATAGTTTCGGATAGAAAATGTGATAGCGCCCATATTATCGCGATTACTTCTTTTTTTGATGAGCCATTGAAAACAGGCTCTAACTGGTCACTTTTGGAAAGTTCCTGCCCCGCTTAATCATTAGCGGCAGCCAATGGAGCGACTTGTAGGCGGGCTGCCTACGTTTGACCAGTGGTATATCGTAGAATTCTCCTCCGTCTAAGGAGACAAGCAGGGGGTCGGCAGGCTCGAAGGTCAGTACCTGTGCCGAAATCAAGTCCCGCATAGTCAGTATGAACTGCTCGGAAACCCGCGCCATGAGCAGAATGTTGGAGTTTTCCACCCCCTTTGAAGGGAATATGAAATCGTACTCTCCCGTGATTTCAGGGATTTTGTTCCTGAAGGCGTTGAGTGGAAATTCTACCCGTTGCCCGATAAGCCGCAAAATCTGTTCTCTCATGTTGTTGCATTTTATTTCAAAATTAGCGGATAAATTTAGCCTTTATGGCGATGCCGGGCGCTAATTTTTTAGGTAGCGTCCTGATTTTTGTCTACACAAGATTAAGGAATTTAGATTACACCATGTACCTCAGACGGAGTCCTGTAGCCAAGGCTCTCGTGAGGCCGTATATCGTTGTAATTGTTGATTGCCCTTGCAACCGCTTCCTGCGC
>WGNL01000031.1 GCA_016124585.1 Bacteroidota bacterium
CCACAAGGTACTCCTGCACGACCTTCCTTTTAAATGGCACGCTGTACTTTTTCTTTCCGGCAACGACTTTTGCAGCTTCGTCTTTCCGCTTGGTTTCCATTGCGTTGTGGATTGAGTGTAGACGTATAGCCGGACGTGACCAACTAATTCATAATTTGGGTTATGTTGAATTGATTTTTTGTTTAAATATTGTTAACTAATCTCCTATACTTTAAATCAAATCGTGTTTGTAGAAGGAATGTTTTTAATGCAAAGAACTTGGGTTGGTCTTACTTAGGGAATTGTAGTCTAATTTTTAATTATCCAGTCCCACTGTAAAAAGTTCACTAATGAGCTTTTTAGGGATGATGCATATGCAAATGGCTTTGAAATTTATTATTCTGTACATCATTTATTTGTTCGAAACTATTTTTTAACAAAGCTTTGATTTTTTTTCAAAAAACGAGATTTTTTATACCTTTATGCAGTCATAATATATTGGATTTTAGCTCACGCTCTTTGTCTAGCCCTTATCTGAAGACGAGAAAGGCTTTTTCATTTGGTTAAGGTTAGATAAGGAAAAAAATATGCTCTATGAATAACAAACCTGCTCTTTCCGGCTCAAAAACTCGACAACAAATTGCGAACGAATTTTCCTTTAGTTATCCCACATTCTGGCGAAAGATTAAGTCTGTTGGAATTGATTTACCGAGCGGACTGATATGTCCTAAGTGGCAGAAGCTTATCTATGAAGCTCTTGGTTACCCACCTGAAGTAGAATCACTTGATAAATCTGGAGACGAAGCGTAAATGAAATACCATGAAACGTTTTGATAGATTTTTATTCTTGTCAAAGCGAGATAGTGCTAATATCTTTGCATTATACTTTTGTCATTGATGAGATTTAAATAGCCTTTCTGTACAGGCAAATTAAATCTGTGCATATTCAATTACTTACATTTTGTAAACCTAATTTTATGAAGAAGTCAGCACGCACTTTGCTCTATATCATTTATTTAATGCTTTCAACTTTTGGGGCTGTAAATGCTCAAACGCTTTCACCTCCTGATAAATTGGAAGTTTTATTTTTGAATATAAATGGAAGTAATCATTTTACAGATATTGATAATGTTGACATAAACTCGCTCCTTATGGAAACTTACGGTGTCAAAGCTGTACTTCAAATTCCTACCAATCAGAACAATTATAAAATAAAAATAAAACTTTTTGACAGTCAGCAATCTATATTGATGGATGATTACACAATTTTAAGCTCACCATCTGGATTACCAACCGAGATAAATGGAGATGTTGTCTTTGTGTCTCTTGGTGACTTCCCTCAGATATTCAAAGGTGGACAAATTGAGTGCTCATTGGAAGATGCCAGCGGTAACTATTCGCAACCGAAAATAGCTACCTGGTAAATGTTACAAAAGTAAATTTTTTTAATAAATCTAATCTAGGCTCTCTGCAAATATTGTTCAGCATTAGGTGCAAAGGAGTTGCTCTATCTAAACTCATTGGATATGAAACTTGGCAGAACATTTCTTTTTCTTTTACTTTCCGTCATAACCACCTCTCTTGTTGCACAGACAATCTATGATGTAACTTGGGAAAATATCCCGTCTGGGTTAGCAATTAATGGCAATAACTATGCACTCTCCGGAGCAGCAGGTAACACTGGAGTTAAGAGTTGTAACAGGAACTTACCTTCTTCAGATGGTTCAGCTGAAATCACACTTCTAAGTAGCATAGTGCCCGCTCAAGACGGATTTGCAAACGGGTTTGCCGTGGGGTTACACCAGTCAAATCAGGCGATAAATGACATATTTGAAATAAAGTATAGCTTTTTTTTCTATGGACTTAGGTCTGGACCGACAATAATCAATAGAGTCTATATTGTAATCAATGGAGGTATTGTTTCAAGTGCCCCAATTTCTGTTGGAAATCAAAACGATATTTTCATTGTTAGAAGAGAGGGGACGCAAGTGAAATTTTATAAAAACGGATTTACGCTATTTAGTACAAATTCAGGAAATGCAGAATTTCACCGTGTGGGGGCATATTTTGGGAAACTACAACCTGGGGGGGTAAATCTGGATATAAACACCTCTTTCATTTGTCCTTATAACGTAAATTGGATGAACATTCCTGCAGGATTAACAATCAGCGGAGACTTTTACAATTTAACAGGACAGCCAGTAGGCGTTAAAAGCCTTAACAAACTACAAAATCTAGAAAATGGTCATGTTGAGTTCACTTTGCTACAAAGCCCTTTTGGGTGCGATTACCATATTGGCCTTATGCAAGCCGCTAACCAAATAACATCTGCATCAAGCATTGATTATAATGTGCAAATTAATCAGAACAGTACTTCTGTATGGGTTAATGGGCAACAGTTGTTAGCATTGATACCACCAAATGTCAACGACGAATTTATCCTCAGAAGGTTAGGGTCTCAACTAGAGGTTTATATAAATGAAATATTGGTTTACACATCATCAGGCATATTTACCGGAGAAATGAGAATTGGTGCCTTCTTCTTGGATACACCAGATACAGGAACTAATATAGATGTGGATGCTAGTTTTCCAGAAGTACCAGACGGCCCACCGCCACCGCCTCCACCTCCTACAGGTGGAGAAGGGGCATACATAGTGCTTAAAAAGAAATTGGACGCTAGCTATACATTGGTGGAAGGCAACACCCTTAATTTCACCTATATAGAAGACTATGCAACCAATCAAAGTAGCTTGGTAGAATGCAAAATTTACGATTCAAACACGACGTTCACGATACCTCCACCATCTATGTTGCCTAATATGTACGGTGTCAATTGGCAAACTATTAACCTTCCGACGGATTTAGTTGGTGACAGTTACTATGTCCTGGAGGTAAAAGATTCGAACAAGGGTGAAGTTTATTATCTGCGATTCAAATACAGGATTGTCAAATAGAAATTCATACTGAGGGAGAAACCCAATCTATTTTTAATGGAATTATTAATCGCAAGAAAATGGTAAACCGTAAAACTCAATTTTCTCTAACTCTGCTACTTGTTGGGAGTTGCTTTATACATCTGTTTCAGCTTCTCAATCAACCTAAAACAGCTTATGTTCAAAATGCAGCCGTATTTGCTGAGTTCAAAGGTAAGGTTGAAATTGAGCGAAAGCTCAAGCATGAAGAAAACCAGCAAAAGGGCATTTTGGATTCATTGGGTGCTGGCATCGAAGTCTTGAGGACTAAGCTCAGTGCTTTTGGAGATGGCAAAGCTGTACAGACTGCACTACAGGAAAGAGAAGCACACTATGAGCAGACAGCTCAAACTTTTCTGGAGGAACAGCAGGCTAAAAACTACGAGTATACCGAAGAAATATGGAAGCAGATTAATCAGTATGTGTTAGAATACGGTAAGGAGAATGGTTACGATTACATTTTTGGTGCTAGTGGCAATGGCTCCATGATGTATGCAGGTGGAACTAATGACATCACAGAAAAAGTAATCGAATTTATCAACAGAAGGTATGAAGGCATCTAATATTGTTTTGTTCTTAGCTTTAATGAGCTGTATAGGTTGTGATAAAACGCTCGCTCCTATCGAATATACGCGCTATGTGAAAAGTGCTGAAAGCGGTTTGCTGAAAGAAAAGACTTTGGGCGATATCAGACTTCAGGCATTCTATAAGCCAATACCTTTTGTGATATCCTCAGAAATCCGAAAGAAAGATATTTCCATCAAAGAGTTCAAAGATAGAGAAGAAGAGTTGAAGAAAACGCAGTACATTGATATGAGCCTGAGTGTAGTGAATGGGGGGGGGGATATTACTAACTACAATGTCACTAATGATTTCCAACAACAACAAAGACTGCACTACCTGTCTTTTTTGATACAAGAAAATATAAAATTGGTGGATGGTACGGACACCTTACCTCCACGATTGTGCCATTTTGAAAGAACCTACAACCTAGGCAAGACAAGCACTTTTGTTCTTGCTTTTGACCGCAGCACCAATACAGACAAAAACGATAAAACTCTGATTTTTGATTCCCCAATCTTCAGCACTGGGCCTATGAAAGTTAGGTTTGATGCTGAGGATTTGCGGAAAATTCCTTCCTTAAAGTTGAAATCATGAAGTCAACAGCCAAACAACGTTTCTCTAAAAAAGCCGCTGGTGTTCTGGCGTTTTTGATTTTCTGCCAAGCAGTATTCCCAGTGCAGGCTTTGGCACTTACCTCGGGCCCAACACAGCCAGAGTTGCAAACCTTCGAGCCTGTGGGTACTACCGAAATGGTGGACTTGTTCTCTGGTGATTTTACCTATAATATCCCATTGTTCGAGGTTCCGGGGCCAGACGGTGGCTATCCTATCAACTTATTTTACAATTCAGTTGTAGATGGAGAATCGGAAGCAAGCATGGTAGGGCTAGGCTGGAACATTGGTATTGGGGCAATCAACAGAACCGTACGTGGGTTGCCTGATGATTTCAATGGTGAGAAAATCAAAGTCAGGCGGGACATGAAAAACAACTGGACGGCAGGTTTTGGGGTGTCAGCTGCACTTAAAGATTTGGAAATTTTTGGAGCAGAGTATAGCAAGGTTGGTGGAGAAGAACTCCTAAAACATAGCTTTCTGGACTTGTCATTGGGTGCGAAATTAATGTACAACAGCTATAAAGGTTGGGGCTACAGCATTGATCCCGGTATTAGTGCAAATATGGGCAACCGCGATCCAAATAGCAATGGGGTATCAGTAGTTTCAGGATTGGGGTTTAGTTTCAATTCTTTAGAGGGGCCAAGCGTGAACGCGGATGTTTCATTGAGCAATACTTTTAAAAACAATAAAGGGTTCACTGAAGGGAGTTTAGGCTTAGGCTTTACTTCCAACTCCATGCAAGGTGCAAAAAGATTGACCTTAAATAGCTCAGCTAGAAAACTGGATGAAAGTCGGAATAAATCTAACTCGGCTGGAGGAGCATACTCTAGCAGCGTTAGTTTGCTGAGTTATGAGCGCCCAAGCTATTCTCCTCAAGTTGGGCTTCCTTTTGTGGGTGAAAACATCAGTGTAGGGTTCAAAACAGGTGTACCGCTTTGGGGTGCCTACCTAAATCTGAACGTCTCTGGATTTTATTCTAGCCAACGTTTAAAAGATAGGAACAAGACCAAAAGCTATCCAAGTTATGGTTACCTGCACTCACAATCAGCAAGTTCTAAAGGATTAATGGATTTCAATCGGGAAAAAGATGGTAGCATTCGGAAGAAGCAGCCCAACCTGCCAATACCCGTGCCTACGCCTGATGTGCTTTCCGTAAGCGGGCAAGGTATTGGTGGAGTATATACCCCAAGCCGGTCGGATGTGGGTACATATTACGATCAAGCAGTGGACTCCAAAAGCGTGGGAGGCTCCTTGCAAATAGAGGCAGGGCCTAGTGTTACGCCGCATATTGGAGCTGGAACTAATTTTAATGTTGCTACTAATTCTACCATTCACCCTCAAGTAGCAGCTTTAGGAAACTTTGAATTCCGGGGAGGTGAGTACAACGATCCATTTGAACCTTACTACTACAAAGCGGCGGGTGAAATGACAGCAGAAACGGGAGAAAACTTTGCATACATGGGAGGCGATGAACCGGTGTACATGCCTAAGCCAGGATCCCCTGCTTCCCAACCATTTGATTTTGGGGACCAATTAAAAACAAAATCCGGTGTTTCTCTATCGAATAGCACAGGTAAAAGGAATAAGCGAAAAGCTCGGAACATGTCAATCCAGCCCATTACGAACGGTGAGTTGTTAAACGGGTCAAATGATGAACTGCTGCCAGAGTATAAGGTTTCTTATTACAACGCATTTGGAGGTAATTTCAATTATGCAAATCCCTTGCAATTGCATAGAAATGCGACTGCTGCCAATAAAGATAAAATAGCAGGTTATACTACAGTAACCAGTGGAGGAGCAAGATGGAATTATGCACTACCTGTCATGAACAATGTTCAAAAGGAAGTCAGTTTTAGTGTGCCTGCCTTGCTGGACCCAATCAATGAATGTGATCCGATTATAGCAGTCCCGGAAAAAGGACAAGGAAATTGTGGAGGACATAAAATTGATTACAAAGTTTCAGGTACAGATGAATTCTTGAGCATCACGGAAACCCCAGCTTATGCCCATGCCTATCTATTGACTTCTATTTTAGGAGCCGACTACGTGGATGTGAATGGTAACGGCCCTGATGATGCTGATTATGGCTACTGGATGAAAATAGAATATGCGAAAACCACTAATGACCAAAATCCATTCAAATGGAGAACACCTTTTGTAGGAGCAAACTACATGCCTGGTCTCACTAATAAGGATGCTGACGATAAGGGTTCTTTTTTATATGGAGAGCGCGAGCAATATTACCCTGCCAAAATAATGACTAAAACGCATACTGCAGTCTTTCACTATACTAGTCGAAGCGACGCCAAAGGCGCTGAATGCTGGCTTCAAAATACAGGAGACATCTACGGCGCCGATTCGTACGCATTGAGCAGTATTGAGCTTTATGCCAACGATGAGTATGCCAACACACAAACTCCAATAAAGACTGTTCATTTCATTTATGCAGGCCCTAGTGAACAATTGTGCCCAGGTGTTTGGACAAATAGCGATAATCACGATTCAGGTTGTACAAGTCCAAATCCAACAAACTGCTTCTTTAGCATCCCTGAAGGTGGAAAACTTACGCTGAAACAAGTATATTTCACCTACGGAAAAAATGATAGAGGGGTGTTGAGCCCTTATGAATTTCAATATAATGCTGGAAATACCTCTGCTAAGTATAACCCATATGAAATGGATCGTTGGGGAACCTATAAGCCTCGGGGAGCAGAAAAATGCCTCAACATACACCAACCTTATGTAGATCAAAAAGACCCTAATCTTGACAAATATGTTTCGACTTGGCACTTGACAAAAATTACTTTGCCCTCAGGTGCAGAAATAGAAATAAAATTAGGTAGAGATCATTATGCTTATGTACAGGATCGAAGAGCGACGCAAATGATAAAAATAACTGGCTTTGGTCAAAATGGTAGTAATGTTATTTCCAAAGATGAAGATATAGGAGATGAAAAAAGAAAGATATTTTTTGAACTGCTAGATCCAATTTCAACAAGCAACCCTATAGCTGACCAAGAGCTAGCTAGATACTTCGACGATTTGTACGAATACAAAAATGATAATGGTCAGATTATCAAACAGCTTTATTTTAAAATCAGTTCTGATATCGGGAATAATAACCTTTTAGAAGATGTGCCGGGCTATGCTGAATTTATTGAAGGAGATGTGGACTTCGATCCTACATCAGTAGTGAACGGCAGTTATACTAGGGCATGGATAAAGCTCAAACAGTTTCCTATTGAAATCAAGGGAAAAAGATACCACCCTATGTTGGTGCACTGTTGGCAGTTTTTGAGAAATAATTGCCCAGACTTACTTTTTGGTGGCGATATGGGTACTGTGCCAGATACAAAGAAGGAGAAAGCCAAGAAAGTATTTAAACTGAAGGATAAGTTCACTGATTTTTTAGGGATTTTCAGGTCATTTTATCTTACCTGCCGTGACAAGGATTATGGACAGAAAATTAACATGGATAGGTCTTTCATAAGGCTAAACAATCCCAATGGAAAAAAATACGGAGATGGTGTTCGAGTAGATAAAATAACACTTCATGATAATTGGACGGAAGAAGATACACCGACCTACGGCACCGTTTATGAGTATGAAACTGAAGAAATGGAGTACAACTCACAATTGAATCGTATGGTCCCCACAGGTAGAATGATCAGCAGTGGTGTGGCCACAAATGAACCTTCCATAGGAAGCGATGAAACTGCTTTAAAGTACGCCAAACAGTATAAAGAAGATTTTCGCCTTAAGGCGGATAATTGGGCAACTTTTGAGTATCCAATTAACGAATCCTATTACCCCGGTGCTTCCGTTGGCTACAGCAAAGTGACGGTAAAAAGTCTAGCTACTGACTACGCCTTAAAGCGGGCAAATGGCGAACCTACACCGGATGACTATGGCATTACACCATTGCCTAATGGATTTGCTACAAGTGGAGCCACCATACATGAATTTTATACTTACAAAGACTTTCCGATTATCACAAGAGAAACCAAAAACGACGATGATGTCAATGATCTGAAATTCATTTATATTCCATTGATAGGTTTTATCAGGAACGACCATTATTATGGCTCGCAAGGCTATACGGTTGAATTGAATGACATGCACGGCAGGCCCATGAAAGTAACCAACTATGGGCAAGACAAACAAGGGAAACTCATTCCGACCCCATTGAGCTGGGTTCAGTATGATTACCAATTCAAGGAAGATGTCTATACTGAGGGCAACAATATTAAACAGCGAAAAATACTGGATAACAATGTAACCGTGATTACGGCAGACAAAGATCCTACCTTGGATGCCGTTGTTGAGGAGACAGCCGAAATCGGGGTGGATAGAGAGATGTTTGTGGACGCAAGGGAGTCAAATGCCTTCTCTACCACAATTGGAATAAATGCTAACGTTGATGTACTTTTCTTTGCACTTTTTTCTGTACCCATCCCAGCCTTCTGGCCAAATCTTGAATCTGACTATACTGATGTAAAAACAGTTGTGACGAATAAGGTCATAAAGCGATCAGGGGTACTGAAAAAAGTAGAGGCCAAGGATGGCCAATCAATTGTAATTACTGAAAATTTGAAATATGACCCATACTCTGGCCAAGCCATTCTAACTAGGGTCAATAACAACTACGACGAGCCACTTTACAATTACAGCATACCAGCTCATTTTGCTTATGATAGAATGGGCCCTGCTTATCAAAATTGGGGCTTGAACATAAAGGCTGAGCCTGGGCATGGTTCAGAGCCTTGCTTAGGTGAATCCTACATTGTGGAAGATGCCGATGACAATGGTGCGGTTGAACTACTACAGGAAGGGGATGAGTTTATTGTAAATGAAGTGGAGGAAGGAGAGAATACGGGAGTAAACCCATACAATTATCCACCAAGCCTTGTCACAACCGATGTGGCCCACCCTGAAACCACTGCTATTCTGATGAAAAAAGAGAAACAAGGAAGCACAAATACTTTGTGGTTTGACATTGAAGGCCCGCTATCTAGCCCTAGCACCTATAAAGTCTTTCGGCTTGTTCGTTCTGGAAAGAGAAACCTTCTATCCGCTTCCGCAGGTAGCGTAGCGGCACTTGAAGACCCAACCCAAGAAAGGACAGCTAAGAATGGGATAGCTCAGTTGAATGGCCACTCGGCATCGGTCAATTACAGCTCGGTGGATAACGCTCTTAGTGCCTCCGCTGTGGTTTTTAGTGATGTTTGGAGTAAAGACAGAGAGGAAAATTGTTATAATGAAATAAAAAATCCTTTCCGTACTGGCGAAAGGGGTATTTGGAGGCCAAACAAGAGCTACACTTATGTTTCAAGCAGAACACCACTTGAAGCTAGCGGAGAATCTCTTCCCATTGCTATAAACACTGCTACGGATGGAGAATTTGACGAGCTACCATTGTTCAATTGGCGGGATCCATTTTTCACCTATCTACCAAATGAAGTATCTAAATGGCGCTTGACAAATGAGATAACCAAATACGCTAGAAACGGACAAGAAGCAGAGAACAAAAATATCATAGGCCAATACTCCGCTGCACTCTATGGCTACAATGATAACGTGGTGATAGCAGTAGGGGCCAATACGCGGAATTATGAAATGGGTTTTGAAGGCTTTGAAGAATACGAATGTGTGGACTTTACTAACTTAACACCGGACGAGTCAGGGAATATTGACTTAAGGAATTGTGAATTTATGAATTCATCAAAGACAACTTACGAGATATACAATATTATTGGTGGATTCCAAAATGGTGATACCGAAATACTAATTGACAAACCTTTTGAAGGTAATCCTCCAATTACAGCAAACGCTACTTTGATTTTGACCGATCAAGCTGGCAACACCACATCTGTTCCCATTACTATTTCGACTCAAACCCCTGTGACTCCTAGCGGTATAGCAGCGGCAGTTTCAAATGCTATTTACTTTGTGGATCAGACCAAGGTGAATATTGAAATGACTGGACAATGTCCTCCATTCGGCAATGGGATTTATGCTGGCAAAATCATCATTGCCAATTGCAATTCCTATGTATGTGATGATCCAATCGTTGACGGTAGTGGAACGTATAATTTGCAGGGACTCCCAGCGCCGCCATATTCTGTTCAATGGACCGTCAATGGCCAATTATTTACCAATACAGCCATAAATAACACTACAGAGCTTGTCCAATTCCTTAACCAAGTTGACTCAACTGGTGGGTGGCAGATAAAGGGGAATTTATTGGTAGGAGGTGCTGATGTTGACGCATATGGTGGGCTGCAGATCAATGGTTCTCAGATGTCTTTGGTTGAAAACCAACTGGCAATTAGCTGTGAAAAAGCCCATACAGGGCATCAGAGTATTTTTGCTTCAGGTAATGATTATTTATTTCCACAAAATACACTCAATCCATATGTTGACTCAACATACATTGTAAGTGCTTGGGTGTATTGTCCAAATCTAAAAGGACATACTTACAATACTGGTGAAGTAGGTATTGGTATAGGGAAAGAGAACGGTCAGCCATCAACGATACTATATCCAAGTGGTCCGATAATCGAAGGGTGGCAAAAAATAGAAGGCACCATAAAATTTGATGGGGGTCAAAATCCAACTCTCCCTAGTGACTTTTGGGCATTGACATTCAAGACCGGGGGGCAAGAAGTTTATTTCGATGACCTTCGCATCTACCCGAAATACGGGAACATGCAGTCCTACGTGTACGACAAGGCAAACTACCGGATCACCGAGATACTGGACAACAATAATTATTTCACCCGGTACCTATATGATAGCCAAGGTAACCTGATCAGTACCCAAAAAGAAACCGTGGACGGAATTAAAACCATTCAAGAAACGGGAAGCTATATTCGGTAGTTTAAAAAGTTCCTTACAGTAGTTAGGTTGGGCAGGGCGCCAACCTAACTGTTAGCAACACAAAATATTACATCAATACGGAAGCGCTCATTATTCTATCATTTAACAAATCATGACATGAAGTACATGTTTGCAATTGTGCTGTTCGTCATTTCGACCTTAGTTGCCTCAGCACAAAATTTCAAGGAAGACATCAAAAAAATGTACGGGGCCTATCAGAATGCCGAATCTTTTTATACAGAAATAAAAGTAGAGGCTTTTCATAATAGTCTTGACGAAAGACCCAAGTTTTCGAAAAAGGCAATAGTGCAGAAGCAAGGTAAAAAATACCTATACAAACTAGATGACATGACTACGCTCATCAACTCAAAATATCAAGTGGCAACTATAGGTGCAAAGAAAATGATGATTGTACAGGATGTGGAAGAAGAACCAGTTTTGGAAAACATGCTTGTACAAAACCTAGACTCGCTTTTAGATAAAAACACCAAGATTACCTACAAAGGCATTGTTGATGGGCAAAAATGCTATCAAATATTGCAACCTGAAGGAAGCATGATAAGCAAGGTCGAGCTTTACCTTGCTCCTAGCACCTACTTCTTGACAAAAATGATTTATTGGACAGACTCGAAAGTTCTCAACCAGCAAGGCATTGTTGTAAGCACTTTTAAGGGCACTACAACAAAACCTGTATTTAATGAGGACACTTTTTCAGAGCGCCAATTTTTCTCAAAAAAGCAGGGAAAATATATTCCTGCCGTTGCGTACAAAAATTTTGAAATCATAAATACCAGCGATTATGATATCCAAGAGTAATCACCTCCGCCACAGAGCACCTTTATTATCGGCAGTCATTTTACTGGCGTTCAATAGCCTATTTGTTCAATTGGCTATGGCCAACGACCCTTATATAGGCCCTGCCCTGACATATCGGGTTTACCATAATATTCAGGATATCGAAACAGCATTTCCTGCTTGTACTGGTAGTCCAAATAGTCCTTGCAATTTGGAGTTGGAAGACCCAAACGCATCTGAAGATCCTATCACCTATGACCTTGACCACCGTACTGGTATTGTCAGCTTTGTTTATGGTAAAGATCTGTTGAGCGATGTCGCAGGCAAGTACTGGTGGTACAAAATATATTACTCCTTGGTGCGATACGATGCCGCAGGCACGGAAGAGGTGCTCGAAACCTCTGCCATGTTGGAGCTGAAGCATGATCCGGACGAGGGTATTTACGAAGATGTCAAACGCTACGACTTGGGCACCTTCATCGGGTTGCGCCTTAGAATAATAGGAATAGAGACAAGTGTCTCAACATCTGGCCCTCCAGCGCCAGATGCTGACCTGCCGAATGATCTACGATTGGAATTGGGGATGGAAGTAGAAAAATACTACCAATTTGACACAAACACACCTCCTATCTTGTCTAAGGAAGAACAACCTAACCAAGAGCTAAATAAAGTTGCACTAGCTTGGTCTTACGTGTTAGGGGCACAGGAATACGAGTTACAATATCTTTATTGGGACGACTATGACCAAAATGCCCCCCCAGCCACTGACGAAGAACTTTTTAGAACAGCTACCCGGATAACGACATGGGCCAACTGGCATGAATTGGATCTAACATACCCCTCGGGGAAGGTTTATTTCAGGGTGAGGCCAATTGGGCGTTATACCAATGATGAAGGGGTGAACGGGGATCATAGCTTCAAGGAATTAGGCGCTTGGTCGGAGAAAGAAGAGGTGGTAATAAATGATAATGCCAATATTCAAAATTTTGAAGAATTGAAATCTTGGCAGTTTACTGCCAGTTTTGCTGAGGATGGAAAGAACAAAAAGGTAATTACCTATTTTGATGGTAGCTTGAGGCCTCGCCAAGTGGTGACAAAGCTAAACGATGCGCACGTAGCACTGGTGGCTGAAACAGACTACTCCGTAGAAGGCCAAGGGACATTGAGTATATTGCCAGCTCCAACGAACGAGAACAATCTGTTCTTCAAGCCGAATTTCAACAAAAATTCGGCGAATGTGGCCTATAGTTACCGCGACTTCGACAAGTCCACAGGTGCCGATCCTTTGAACACGAGTGCAGGTGCCGGCAAATATTTTTCTGGTAACAACGATGTATTGGGTCACCTCTCTGATTATATTCCTATGGCTGCTGGTTTTGCCCTTACGCAAGTGGAATATATGCGTGACGGTACTGGCCGGATGGCTCGGCAAGGCGGGGTTGGGCCTCTATACCAACTCTCAGGGCCGAATGGAAGCAATAGTGCGGCTTATACCCACGACACGCGCTATTTCTATGTCAATGCCACAGAGACGGAACTTCGACGCTTATTCGGAGGCAATATTGGTGAAGCTGAACACTATAAAAAACAAGTAGTGCTCGATGCCAACCGTCAAGCAAGTGCATCTTACCTAGATCAGACTGGCAAAGTGGTAGCGACCAGCCTCATGGGCAACAACCCGGACAATGTCCAAGCCCTCGATAATATTGACCCAGGAGAAATGGTAACGTTGAGTTTGATAACCGACACGCCAGTGGATGGCATGCTGAAGACCAGTGTCAACTATATTATGAACCTGGAGGAAGCAGTCGGTTCTCAGCCAACCCATACATTCGTTTACAACGTGGATAGGCTTACCAACGAAATCATTTTACATAGAGGGGCTTACTGCAAGCATTGCGAATATGAATTAGAGGTTACCGTTAAAGACCCAGATGGACTACCTGTAGCGCTTACACGAACGACAGGTGCAAACCCTCCGCCTTACAACAATGATATTTATAAAGTAGTAGAGTTTTTTCCGAACAACACTTCGTTAGGCAACCCGGATTGCCCAATGCCCAGCCAAGATCCTACTCCTAATACAGATGTCACGTTTACGGCTATTTTTAACAAGATAGGATCCTATGAAGTCACAAAGATTTTGCGCATGAAGCAAAAAAGTGCCGAAGAGCTTTTCACGGAGTTGAATGTTAATGGCATGTTGCCGGATTTACAAACCGAGTTCATCGACCCCGCACTTGAAGCCCTAGACTGTTCTGGGTGTGATTTTGAATGCAGCCAATACTGTTACCACCAAGTAATGGGGTTCGATGTAGTGCCCGGCACTGTTCCCTCACAGCCTCAGTTGGATATGATTAAAGAATGCATGGCAACAGACTGCTTTGAAGGCATTAGTGACGCAGCCGATGCTGCTGCTGTTAATAAGTGTGAGGGCTACCTAGAAGCCATGAAGCAACAAGTAACGCCTGGCGGCACTGATATTTCGCCGGCAGACCTTGCCATTGACTGGGATTATTTTTGGAATGTAATCATTACGCCAAGCAACCCACTTTACTTTGAGGATAAGGATGGTATTTGGTACACATGGTACGACGGCAGCAATGTATTCGAAGCTTATGGAGGAGGGGCTAATCAGACCGAGATAGAAATTCTTGATGGAGAGGAGGAATCAATCATGAATGTGCCTCCCGGATCCCCAAAACTTCAACCAAACAAGATAGATATTCAGAATAGAGCATTGACTTCTGAGGCATTTTGGCAGGAGCAGTGGGTATATGAATTGGTAAAGGCCCACCGGGAATACTGCTTCTACGAAGATTGCAGTCGATCCTGTACGCTTCCGAATGGCACCATCGTGAAGCCGAATATCGAAGGGGAAGCTTTCATCGTCAAGCTGGCTGCACTGGAAAGTGTGGCGGCAGTATCTACCTTCTTGAACCTTGGCGCCCAGAATCCCACCTTGGCACAAATAGAAGCTGCGTTGGTAAATCAGAACGGAGGAGGAGCAGATCCACTTTTTGCCAACCCAAACTGCTACAATTGCGGCGAAGCCGGCGAAGGCTGGTGGATGTATTACACCCTTCAGCACTTTGAGGACACAAACAACGATTATATCTTGGAATCAGCCATTTCAATAGCACAGAACCTCACAATAAATAGCATTGTCAACGGGCAGGCGGGTGACCCCAATACGGGCGGGGCGACAAGCACGGAATACTGGGCAAACCGGGAGTGGAACTACTACAAAATGATGTACATAACTGCTAGGCAACGAGTTTTAGACCAGTGTCGAACAGAGTGTCCCTATGTTTTGGATGAGTGGGCAATTGTGCAAAAACCTTTGTCCAATGAGCCTTGCCCTCCAGGTACTCCACCTGGTGATTGTGATTCTTATTTTGATTTTGGGGGGACTGCCGACGACGATGCCAATGTATGGTCGAATAACCAGATAGAGGAGTTCAATAACAACAACCTTGAAGCACAGGCAGAAAACTGGAGTGACGAAATCAATAATACTTTGAGTGATTGTAATATTAGCTTATCCAGCGCTGACCAGTTGAGCATACAATCATTATTAGAAGAATATTTCACTTCTTTTTTTGAAGTTCCTGTTTCTATACCAGCGATACCTACTCCTCCAATTGGCGAAGGGATTTTGAACTGGGATGCCACAGACCCGGCAAACTCTACAGTGACTAATATGCCACTCCCCCCACCAAACCTCAACTTATACGAAGTGCCAAGTGCCAACAATTGGGAAGGTTGGTTCACCAATAAATTTAGCACCGTAGAAGGAGCCCCTCCTGGTTTATGCTTTTCAGACCTTGGTGCGCACGGAACAGTCGGGTTTTCTTTAGAAGAGAACTTGTTGAATGGAGCAACCCAATTCAGGATTACTGTGATAGGGGGGGCGCATCAGGCGGGTATGCTTGAAATGCCCCAACTATATGTGCTTCATGAGGGGGGCGAGCCAATTTATTGTGCTAAAAGCGATATTGGCCAAAATTATGCAACTATCACGATAGATTATATCAACCAGGGAGATCCCTACCGCTTTTATGTTTCCGGTCCGGATGGTATATTGGGTTGCTACCCAGAAGATGAAAACAAGGGGGTTTTCAAACTGAAGATAGAAGTGGGTCCATTTCCAACCAATAGTGATGGTATCGAGATTACCACACTCGCACAAATCAACCAGATAATAACCAGCTACAACTCTGATCCACAGTGCCAAACGAACGTGCTCAGCTCCTTGGCCAACCTAGGCATAGGAGGTCTTGCTACCTATGAAACGAGTGATTGTTTTTGGGATTTTTTGGACATCATGAACTCCCAAGTACTACCAGTTATCAACAGCAACTGTAATTCTATCCCTACAGTTACTAGTCAGTCAACATGCTTTTCGTCTATAACCTATTCCAACTCCGACCCAAACAACAATAAAAACCCAGATGAAATCCAAGTCAATAACTTTTCGTGTCTTGATAATACTAGTGGAAAACTATACTTGGTTAATGCATATGGCAACAAATTAAGGTGGTGCGATGCCTATAGAATGACCGATCCATCATTTTCACCATTTAATGGTATCCATTTAACCGATTTACACTATCTCGGAATCTCTGTTAATATATATTCAAACCAATCAGATACAGAACCTGAACGAGTATACTTGTTTGGGGGGACTAATACTACTCCTTCTTTGTCCATTCCTTGCTTTATCCAGTGTGCAAAAGGTTTCACCGTCAGCCAGTCCCAAATGTTTGTGGATTGCAAGGAAGCTCTCGAAGCCGCTGCCATTGCTGAGGCAACTGAGGCTTGGCAAGCAGCCATCAGCATAGAAATGGCCGCTTACTATCAAAGTGCCAAGACGTGTATCAACAATGCTGTTGAACACTTCAACGTAAGATACCTGAACAAGGAATACCAATACACCCTATACTATTACAACCAGTCCGGTGACTTGGTACAGACTATCCCACCGGATGGAGTACACCTATTGCCGATAAGCGATCCTTATTTCAGAAAGGATCCTATCACGAACGAACAGACCGGCGAATGGATTGGTGGCAATGCCGAACCGCCACATACCCAAAAGACTCAATATCGCTATAACACGCTTGGACAGGTTACTTGGCAACAATCACCGGACGGCGGCATGACGCAGTTTCACTATGATATCGCCAGCCGGCTCCGCTTGTCCCAGAATGCCAAGCAGCGGCCACTCGAATACTATTCCTATACCCGCTATGACCGCCAAGGACGCATCACGGAAGTAGGGCAAATAAACCATGGCATGACCACCAACGATCCCGAAATCATCTACGGCATCGTGAACAACCCTGCATTCCCAGACCCCGTAGGTTACAGCCTGGAGCAACAAACCTTTACGGAGTATGATAACCCAGACCCCACGCTGGTGGGTGTATTCGAACAAGAAAACCTACGGGGCAGAGTGGCAAAAAGCTCTAACGAGTTACTGAGCACCTATTACAGCTATGACCCACACGGCAATGTCAAGTCCCTGTTGCACAGATATTCACATCAGATTGTCATCGACAATGACCTCAACCATGGTGGCGTTACCGAAATAGAGGGTATCGGAGATAAACGCATTGACTACACCTACGACCTCATCAGCGGGAATGTCAATTCCGTCAGCTACCAAGAAGGACAGCCCGACCAGTTCTACCACCGTTACGAATACGACGCCGACAACCGGCTAAAACGGGCCTATACCTCTGAGGACAGTTATATATGGGAAAACGACGCTCGTTATTTTTATTATACACACGGCCCGTTGGCTCGGGTAGAACTGGGGCATGACAAGGTACAGGGCATGGACTATTACTACACCATGCAGGGCTGGATAAAGGGTGTCAATAGTATCAATGTCGGGGGACAGCAACTATTAGACCCTGGCAAAGATGGCCACAATGACCCGGGCGCCATCATATTTAACCCTAACAGCTATGTGGCAAGGGATGAGATGAGCTATTTCTTGGGCTACCATCAAGGTGACTATACTCCAGTGAGCAACGTTAGCATGGGCAACGCCCTCGCAAATGCTTGGAGTGACATGGCAGGTAAGATACTTGACAACCCCAATTGGAGTGAAGGGCTCTTCAACGGCAACATTGCCCTGATGGCCACCCGTATCGGCGCTTTTGCACAAAACCCAACTGGCGTGCAATCTTTTGCCTACCAATACGACCAGTTGCACCGGATCAAGCAGGCTAATTCCTTCTATTTTGACGGACTCAACTGGAAGGACGAGAACAACGATCCTAATTATATACCCTACACCACCTATTACGCTTACGACCCCAATGGTAATATCAAAAATCTGGCTCGAAATACCAACACAGGGAAGTTGGACAAACTGACCTATGATTATAATACGACAGGCAAGCCAAACCAACTGACCTCGGTGACCGACCAAATACCGACTACTGCATATCCTGCCGACTTTGAAGGCACCAGCTCGTACCAGTACGATGCTATCGGCAACATCATTGCCGTACCCGAAGAACAGGTAGATAATATCCTGTGGACGGTGTACGGAAAAGTACAGGGCGTATATTATCCCAGCACCGTGGTGACCCAAGAGCGAAATATCAGCTATCGCTACGACCCCAGTGGCAACCGTGGCCTTAAGGTGAAAGGCAACAGCGGCCGGGAGATTGTGACCTGGTACGTGCGGGATGCTACTGGCAATGTGATGTCCGTTTACGAAAAAAACGTGAACGCAAGCCTACCACTGGTTCAGAAAGAAGTACCTTTGTATGGCAGTGCCCGTTTGGGTATGCGAAAGTTCTTTGAAGGCGAGAGGGACATGGAGAACCCTCCCCACTTATCGGATTATTACCGCTTACGAGGTAGGCGTGCCTATGAGCTGAGCAACCACCTCGGCAATGTACTCACCACCGTGAGCGACCAAAAAGACGGTATAGCTGTAACTGACCCTTGGGTGGCCGAACACTACGAAGCCAAGTACCTGACCGCTACCGACTACTTCCCCTTCGGTATGGAAATGCCCGGAAGGGTGACAACACAGCCGGGCGCCTACCGCTATGGCTTCAATGGAAAAGAAAAGGACGAGGATGGGGAAATAGGCCTACTCACCAACTACGACTATGGGTTTAGGATTTACAACCCGGCGATTGCAAGGTTTTTAAGTGTGGATCCGTTGACACAGGAATACCCTTTTTATACACCTTATCAATTTGCTGGAAATATGCCGTCAGTTTTCATTGATTTAGATGGATTGGAACCAGCCGATGGCACGGTTGAAGCCAGAGATAATGTTCAAAGACCAATATTATTACCAATTGATGTGCCAACGGTATATAGAGAAGCTGTTCTTAAGGTCATGTTTAATGCAAATAATAAAACTTATGTTCCTGTCCCGGGGCCTGAAAAAATTGCGTATGACTTCTTTACGCATAAAATAATCCCGGAAAGGATGTCAGAAGCACCTGAAGCAGCACAAGATAGATATAGGTTATATGGAGTGGTTATAGAAAGTCTTTTCAGTACCGATCCTGAAGAAAATAAAAAAGCAGTTAAGACAATTAACCTTCCAAAAGAAAAATGGTACAACAATCAAATAGCACCTCTTGTTGTAGTTGCCCTTCCTGCTAATGCTGCAAGGAGTATGTTAAAGATGGCAGTGATTAGAACAACTTTATTCGAAGGTGCGGAACAAGCAGTTTCTCTAGCAAGAACACTATGGAATGTTGGAAAAGGGAGAAATATAGCCATAGCAACAGGTGCAATTGGTGGAGAGGACATACTATCAATTGGGATTAGTGGGGCGAAATCAACAAAAGCAGGTACAGCCGAAATCCCAACAACCAGAATATTTGCTGCTATTGAAGGCAGTGAATTTGATTCTGAAGTTAAAGTGCTTGAAGAAGTTGCCAAAAAATTCCTCAATAATCAGGAAGTCAAGGGATCAATCACTCTATTAACTGAACGACCAGCATGTACTAGTTGCCAAGGAGTTATAAAGCAATTCATGGAAATGTTCCCAAATATTGAGTTGAAAGTACACAATGGAGTACCTCCATATGTAGCGCCAAAATAACTTCAATAGCCTGTGAAAGTTTCGGGCAACAACACCTTACTGGCCAAAAACGTCGTCGTTAAGCCTGCTGACAAGAGCATATGCAAAATTCCCATCTTTATTTTGAAGCAAGCTGATAATTTTGCACATGTTCTCAACCACATAGAGTCTTACATAATAGTGTAAGTGTGGCTGTTAAAAATTTAGATATTCGAAAAAGAAAAATTATGAATTACTTAGGCACCCTGATACAGCAATTGCGTAAAAAAGGTATTCAACCCTCCAGTTTAGTGGGATGTAGCGTTGATGAAATAAATTTTATTGAGAAATCAATTCAAGCACCCCTACCTCAAGTATTTAAAGAATTTTTGCAAATAATGGGTAAGGGTGCTGGTGATTTTTTGTTAGGCTCATCTTGTTTTTTTAATGAACTCATTAATTTGAACTCATGGGCTCAAGAACTATTAGAAGAAAACGATTTTGAAAAAAAATTACCATCGTATGCATTTGTGTTTTGGATGCACCAAGGATATCAATTTGCCTTTTTTCATCTAAATACAGACGAAGACCCAGAAGTTTATTTCTACTATGAAGGGCGGACTAGAAGTGAGTTTGAGAAATGTAATCTAAAAGTAAGTGAATTTTATATTGAGAAATGTTCATTGATGTAGCATTTCTCAATTGTGTCAAGCCGCCCCTCACTTGCTGCAAGTATTTTTTTCAACTGTGTTCGAAAAAAAGAAATTCTGTGAATTTTGCAACTTCACAGGCTGTGCATGAAAGGCTTCGCAGGCGTTTTTCACGATGGCACAGGTAAGTGTTCCAGCTTCCAAAGCTAGCTCACCAAAATAAAAAACATAGTACCGCTCTCTTTCTCTTGCAAACTCGAACCGCCCGCCAGCGCCCTGCTGTAGGCGGTTTTTTTTTGCGAACCACTTGGAGTTTTCGGAAACAAGGCTTATAATTGCCTTGATTTCAAATACAGTCGTTGAGGTAGGTTTTTGTAGCGCTTTTTACTATTCACCATCGGGTTTTTGCCGTGTGTTTTTGCGCCGCATTCAATCGCTGCCCGCCCACTGTAACCGAATGACAATCCAAGCAAATCGTCAGTCGCCCACCTGGGGCACTGGCCTACATGCACTGTGTCCATATACAGGGATTTTAGAGAACCGCTTTCTGCTAACGAGTATGTGTGCCACCCAGCAATCTTGCTGTGGGTGGCTTTTTTTTGTGGGTGTCGGTACACTGGATGTAAATATTTTGTAAACTTGCTCTGCGTTTCCGAAGATTTTGGAGCGCAACCATCAAACTTAACCGATTATGCGCTTCTTTATACGTACACTTTTCTTTACAGTCTGCCTGTTCATCGCTGGCGGGGCATTTTCACAACAGACTTCTCTTGGGCTTACTGCTTTCTATCACTTGCCTACTGGTTCTTTGAGGGACTACTATGACCCGGCTCCTGGCTATGCCATTTCCTTTTGGAAGAAAAACAAGTTCATGGGGTTCCGGCTGGATTATGAATTGGGGTACACCAACTTTTCACCCAGTGCCCCCAGCTTTAAGATTGAAGGTTTGACCAATATCCAAGGTGCGAGCTATGCGGTGCTCACCGACTTTCTATTGATGCATCTCTCCATAGGTGCGCATGGAAGTTTGGTGAAAAAAGAAAAATTCAAGCTGTATGCTGGAGCTAACATACCTTATATTTTTTACAAGGTACGCTCCGAGATTGATGGGCACTCAGGCAGGTCAGCAGGGGGAACCAAGTCTGGGCTAGTGCCAAAGCTGGGCGTTCAAATAGACTTAGCTCCTTACTTATCACTTACAATGGAGGGTCGCTACAATTTCACTATCCAGTTTCAAGAAGCTGAAAACGTGTTGCCAGATAAAAAACTTGGATTTATCGATACCTATTTCACGCTTGGCATAGGTATGCTTTATCACTTCAACCAAAAACAATAAAAAAGATGAAAAAACATTTGACACTGCTGCTATTTGCATGGATGGGAGTTGCTACTTCTATGTATGGGCAGCTAGGAGAGGCAAGCTCTGACGAAGTTGCAAAGATGAGAAACTATACATTGCGTATGGTGCTCTATGAACAAGACACTACTACGCTGAAAAATAATTTCTACTGGCTACCAAACAGTGAATACCTAAAGGAAGCTATCGAGAAATATTGGACTTTTTGCCCTTATGAGTTCGTTAAGGAAAAGGAGAAAAAGCCAAAAAATGCTATTTATTTAGGTTTTGCGTTATATCAGGATCTCAGAGATGGTGGTAATTGGACAATGTGTATCACCCATAATTATTATTCAAATTCCATTAGACTATATGATGCCTACATACCATCATTGGGTTTAGCCACACGGAAACTAGGAAAGTACCGAATCGCTTCCTATGTGAAGGTGCTTCAGAACACTTTAGTGACAATTGAACAAAACAAGTTGAAAAAAATGCGTCCTAAGGATGCCCAAGAATTATATGGGAAAGAAAAACACCGTTTAAAAGGTATGAAACTGTATGTGCCAGTGAGTACTTTTCCTTATAAAGGAGATGAGCGTGTTGACATTTCTATAGTTGAAATTAAGGAGCACTATCCTTACGAGGTAGAATTGGTGACAGAAGAGCAGCTTGAAAAAATATTGGAATCTGAAGAAAAAAATGCTGCGTATCTAAATACCTTCTTGGATCCAAGTACATCTTATCTGACGGGCTGGGTCATTACCACAGATACGGCAGAGGTATTGTGCTATGAGACTAAGTCAGCTGGGATTACCTCTTTCAAGAAATTCTATCTTGACATGCTTGAAAGATTAGCGGACAAATGAAATCTTGAATTAGCAGCTATGTACTTACCGCCCCACATTCGTGCTCATTTGGAACAACGGTAGGTACATAGCCACCAAGATAAAACCCACCACAACGCCTAGTCCAATAATAAGCACTGGTTCCAGCAAGCTACCTATCATAGCGGTTCGGGAATCCACTTGTGCATTGTATTGCTCAGCTAAGGTGTTGAACATCTGGTCCATTTGCCCCGTCTCCTCCCCTACCCTAAGCAACGCTATGAGCTGCGGCGGGTAAAACGAAAAGGCGGCGAGCGCCTCGTGCAGCGGCATGCCGTGCATGATGTCATGTTCCACCTGTGCCAAGGAAACTTCCAAGGGATAAAAAGCACACATTTCCTTCACCAACTCTACTGCCCGCAGCAGCGAAACCTTGGCATAGAGCAACAGGCTCATGGATTGGCAAAAACGGGCCAAGTAAATATGGTGGATGATGGCCCCGAAAATTGGCATCCGCAGCAACGCTGCCGAGAACAACTTCCTGAGCAGCGGCTTTTTTCTATTTAGGTATAGAATACCCACTACCCCGACCAGCACCAGCCCGACCAAGGAACCGTAACGACCTACCCAATTGGACATTGCGATGATGTACTGGGTGATGGCCGGCAGCTCACTGTCGAATCGGTCGTACACTCCACTGAACATTGGCACGAGGTATTTCAGCAAAAAGAAAATCACAGCCACTGCAAACCCACTGACGAAAATTGGGTAAGCAAGCGCTCCAGTGAGTTGCTGCTGATACCTGACCGTTTTAGTGAAAAAAGCGGCCAGTTCTTTCAGCACCGAATGTAGTTGTCCGCTCTCCTCCCCAATGCGCACACTTACTGTTTCGTAAGTGGAAAAAGCACCAGCGCTGTGCAGTGCATCGGAGAAGGATGACCCAGTGATGACTGTTTGACGAACCTGAGCGATGAGTTGTTGCTGCCGCTTGCCCTGTTGGCCTTGTTCGATGAGCTGCAGCGCCTTTTGGATGTCCAGGCCAGCCGAAAGCAAAAGGAAAAGAGCTTCGTAGACAGCTTTTTTCTTTTTGGCGTTGAAGCCATTTCCGAACAGTTGTATGTCCTTCTGCCACCAACTTTCAGAAGCTGCTGCCGCAAATGGAGTTGCCGATTTTTGTGTCGGCTGTTGTAGGGGGAGCGGGTAATTGTCTAATTTAATGGGCATAGTCGTCAAATTGAAGGATTTCTTTTGCACTATATGTTTTCCTTAAAACCAGTGTTGTAGGCTGACCCAGCAATGAGCTTGTAATTTGTGCCGCATCGGCAATGCCAATGTCCACGGGTTCGCCTCGTCGAGATATCTTCCAAGATGTGACCGGGAATAGGAAAACCTCGTCGCGGCTGCCTTCGATATTAATTTTGCGGGTAATCTGCTGTTCTTCCATACTGTAGGACACATCATAGTTGGGATATCGAAATACAAGGGAACTATCTTCCTTGACCACTAGGCTGGCTTTTAAAAAATCATGCTCCAAAAGCACCTGCAACTGCCGAAGATGGATGGCCTCATCCGTTTCTTGTTGGTAAGAATGCAACTGTCGTTCAATGACCTGCCATGCAGCCAGCGCAGCGAGCATCGTCAGCATAGACAGCGCTGCCACCACCATCACCTCTATAATGGTGAAGGCGGGCAGGGCACCTACCACGAGCTGCTGGGATACACGATTTGCTTTTGTTCGCATAGGACTTTTGTTTTACCAGGTGTGTAAGCAGTCAGTGTAAGTAGTGCAGCGCCGGGATAATCAGCATGATAAGCAGATACATCTTTCTCTATTAGCATTCCTTCCACCTCTAAGGATTCAGAGATGAAAAGCTCCTGAGAAATCGCTTCATCGGCCAAACGGGCAAGCACTGTCTGAGCCTTTGCCCTGGCAACCACTAGCTCCGCATTGAGCACATTGCTGAATATCATCATCCCGATCCCGAGCGAAACCACTACAACAAGCATGGCAGCCATAGTTTCCACGATTGTGCTGGCCGGCAATTTCATTCTATCCATTTTGCTACCGCCTCACGGGCGGGTTTTTCATTTAAAAAAGGACTGACATAGGCATCCGGCATCCGGCTTCGGTCTATGATCGCGTCTACCAAAGTGTTTTTCATCACGTAAGATGATGTAGCCAGGATAAACATATTGCAAAGGACACTACCATAAACACTGCCGCGCAGGTCCACCTCCCCTTTTGCCCAGACCCAGCCTTTTACTAGCGTTTTTTCACCAATGGTTACATTGATGGGATCTTTGAAATACTTTAACGGATACGCAAAAATGCAGCCCTCCACCACACATGATGAGTCAATCGTAAGATGTAACTTGGGCTCTGCTTGCTCTGGGCAAATAAGCCCCAGCACGGAGGGGTAGCCCATCCTGCATTGGGCTTTTACTTCCAGCGCCTGCGTGGCATAGGCTTGTAAGGTACCTTCGAAACCTTTTTCGAAACTGATTTTTGGTGCAAAAAGCAACACGTCTTCCAGTTTGGCGCTTTTAGGTACGATAATCTCGTTGCTGGCCTGAACAATGATATTTCCTAGGAGCGTTTTGTTGGAAAGATCTATCGTTGTACCAACCAGATAAAGTGTTGGCTCAATAAATGACTGCCTAATGGAATCGCCTGATACCCGAAAGCCTGTAGGCGCTTTTGAGAAAAAGGAAAACAAGGATTGCAGCTTTCGTTCATTGAGTGGCGGCAAGTATGGAGTGCTTAGTTTTCGTTCACCATAAATCAAGGAAGCTCCAGTGTATGGCTTTCCTCCAATGATGGCCGTTTTGATACCGGCGGCTGGCACGAATGCGGTGCCGCGTATCATTGTATTTCCCGCCAAGACCAATGGTTGGTTTTGTACCACTAAATACAGCGCTGGATAAGGGTTTGAATGAGCATCCTCACCGACGAGCAAAGTCCTGCGCAAAGTGTCGCCACCTGAAACATTTCGGCCAAAAGAAATGACGCTAACTACCGAAAACAGGCCCCATTGCGATTTGCTGATAGCTATGCTGTCTTCATGGTTTCCAAATAAATCTAATTTATGAAATGGAATATCCGCCTCGTGGCTTCCCATTAAAAGTGCGATGCCAGACTTAAGGTTTCTGATAAGTTTTTGTTGTTCTGTTAGTTCATCTTGCTGTAAACGTTGAAGGTAGGCCAACCCAATAAGCAAGGAACAGACGAGGGCGATAAGCAAGGAAACAACAACAGCGTAGAACAACGCCCGAGCAGGTAATATTACGTGTTTTATCCTAATTTTCAAGAGCCGTGTTTTTTTCAATGATAGTTGTGCGAATTTACAGATTATTTTCTATTTTTGAACCATCATATTGATTTGGCAATTCCGCACTCTTTAATTATTCCAAATGATTGGCATGTGTGGGGTGTATTTTTGTCAATCTATATTCATTATTCATTCAATGGGTTTCGCTCCCTGCTAATATACGTGCACTCATGTGTGCATTGTCAGGTAGAATAAGCCCATTGTATGGTTATTTTAAAGCAAAAACACAAACCGCTCCTTATGAAAAAATGGCCTAATCAAAGGCTTTCTGCCTTTACTCTGACCGAATTAATGGTTGTATTGGTCATCATCGGAATTTTGATGCTGATTGCCCTCCCCATTTTTGATGACCTTTTTGGTGACACCTATTCAATTGAGGCTCAAAATCAATTAAAATATTTGCAATCAAGGCAGCAGGCTTATTATCAAAAGAACTTTAGCTATGCGGGTGATTTGCATGAAATTGGCTTCACACAACCTAAAACAATTGATCAAGAAGGTGATGCGCGCTATCTTTATGAAGTAGTGGAGGCTGGCAAGAACAGCTTCCGGGCTAGGGCTACGGCTGTTGCCGACTTTGACAAGGACGGCAATATCAATGTATGGGAAATTGACCAAGATGGTAAACTTGACCAAATCACGCCTGACTGATGAAACTATTGACCTTGATGTTCCCATTGTTGATGATGGCACAGGAAGATTTCCGCTACCGCACTATCCATTGGGCATGGTTGGCACTTTTCATTGTCGGCATAATTTGGTGTATTCCCATTGACTGGCGTATTTGCCTGTACAACTCTATATTGGTTTCAACTCAATTACTGGCATTGACACTGTTTTTCTCGGTGAAAACTGCTAGGCTTGTTTTCCTCCCATCTGAATACTTAGGCTGGGGGGACATACTTTTTTTTATACCCCTGTGCCTTCTGTTTTCTCCGGGAAACCTAATCATCTTCACAGTTTTGAGTCTCTGTACTGGCATTGGGTGGTTTTTGGTTTACCGAATGTTTTTTGGGAAAATGGTTGAGACCGTTCCATTGGCAGGTTTTTTCTCAATTTGCCTTATAGTGGTTTTGATCATTCATGTATTCATTGACTATGATTTCCGGGACGACAGCATTTTGATTCGATTAGCACAGCATATTTCAGGCAATAGTTAATACTTCGAAAACACGCCATGGAGCAGCAAATATCAAATGACAAAATATCGACGGAAGTCATCCAGTTGTTGAACGCCCAGCAAGCTTGGCATTACATGGTCTTACCTTTTGAGGCACAGAATGGCAGCATCTGTTTTTACGCTGAATTCGGGGCAAAAACGGTGGAGGTTGAAGAAGAGTTAGAGGTGCTACTGGGAAAGCGCATAAAATTTATCCCTGTACCGAAAACAGCCCTGAGAAAGGAGTTAGGCAAGTATTACCGTCAACCCGCAAATAACTCACGGGGAACATGCCAAGTTGATTTCAATGAACAGCAGTCAAAAGACTTTTTTAAAACCCTTATTAAGGAGGCAAAAGAACTCAGAAGCAGTGACATTCACATAGAACCATACGAACACCGCTGCAGGCTGCGCTTTCGTATAGATGGGATGCTCATAGAACGGTATGTCATTCAGAAGGCAGAATACCCCAGCTTGGTCAACAAGATAAAGATCCAAGCCAATCTCGATATAGCTGAAAAACGGTTACCCCAAGACGGGAGGATTTTCATGAACACAGGTGAAACTGGCAATCTAGATATTCGTGTCTCCGTTCTCCCCACTTTGTACGGGGAAAAAGTAGTGATGCGTTTGCTGGGAAAGGATGCCACCTACCTCCAATTAGAGCAGCTTGGTTTCGAAAAAAGCGACCTCGAGAATTACCTAGAAGGAATCAGGCGGCCTCATGGAATGGTACTTATCAGTGGCCCGACTGGTTCTGGCAAAACTACTACGCTCTATGCCACGCTTCAGCTTTTGAATAAAATAGAAAAAAACATTTTGACTATTGAAGACCCGATTGAGTACACATTGGAAGGTGTCAATCAGGTAGCTTTAAAGGAAAGCATCGGGTTGGACTTCCCAAGCACGATGCGCACCTTCTTGCGGCAAGACCCGGATGTAATAATGGTAGGGGAAATCAGGGATCAGGCAACTGCGGCTATGGCCATTCGAGCGTCCTTGACCGGCCACCAAGTGCTTTCCACCATCCATACAAATTCGGCATGGGGGATAGTGGCCCGCTTAACCGATATGGGTATCCCTTCTTATCTGTTAGCAGACACACTCACTACCGCAGTCGCACAACGCTTACTGCGATTGCTTTGCCCGCACTGCAAGGAAATATCAGAAGACCGCCCCGTTTTTCCGCCTCAATATAAGCAGGCCAGGCAAGTCAAGGTACTTTTTCAGGCAAAGGGTTGCGAGCTGTGCCACTTCACTGGCTACCAAGGGCGATGTGCAATTTACGAGGTAATTGTCATTGACCATGACCTCGCCCAGTACATCAAGGAGGGTGACCTGAATGTATCTGACATCTTACGTACAAAGGGATACAAAAGCCTAGCTGAAAATGCCTTTGATTTATTGGAAAAAGGAATTACTTCCATTGACGAGGTATATCCGATACTTGCTGGTGGCAATGGGTGAAAAATCATGCCACCAACACTGTAAAGCAAGAAGTTAAACGCTCAAAGAATAAAAATATAGCACGTGAATTTCATAAAAGCCCTCTCAATAATGTATCTTTTTCTGATAGCTATTTGCACCGCAAATGGGCAAGTAGCTCAAGATAGGTTTGAACTACTAGCACTGAAACTTGAAGAATATGCCATTGAAAACCCCAAAATAGATAAAGAAATAGATATCTCCTTTACTGGTACGCTTCAAGATTTTGCCATTTCTTTTTCGAAAGAGACAAAAACCAACCTCACTATCGAGCCGTCCATCAACCCAAAAATAGTGGCGAATTTTGCAGATACCAAACCGAGGGATATCCTTTTGCACCTGTGCAAATTTTACAGCTTGGATTTGATGTTCTCAGGCAGCATAATCACGCTGATTCCTTTCAAATCGCTCCCCACTCCTTATCAACCTAGGGAAATAGACGCCAAATATAACGCCTACAACGAAAAATTAGAGTTGAACCTAACCGGTGATACACTTGACTTTGTGGTAAAAAAAATAAGCCAGGTCACCTCCAAAAATGTCATTGTAACAAAAGCGGCAAGCAATGAAATTGTCAAAGGCTTTATCGGCGCTGTGCCATTTGAGGAAGCTCTGGAGCAACTGGCAAAACGAAACGACTTGACATACTCTAAGGAAGAGTCAGGTTACTATATTTTTGACAAGGCCAGCAACGCCCCAATCAGTGTAAATGGAGACGATTCGAAGGGCTTAGATAACAAGCGAAACGCTAAAACATCATCTAAAAAGACACAACAGCAAGCCATCCCGAACCTGAAACTGACCTCAACGGTTGACAGCCTACAACATCAAACATTGAGCGTAAATGCAGATGACATAGGAGTAACTGATATCATTAAACAAGCGTCTGCAGAAACTGACCAGTCCTACTTTTTTTTCAGCCTGCCAGAAGAGCGCATCAGTTTAAATGTAGAGAATGTTACCTATGAAGCCTTGCTTGAACAGGTGCTGAAGGGCACGAAGTGTACTTTCAAAAAAGAAGGTGGAATCTATCTTTTCGGTGAAAGAACGCAGGAGGGTTTGCGACAAACCAAAGTCTTACAGTTTCAGCACCGATCGGTAAAGGATATTTTGACGACCATCCCAAAAGATGTTGTTCAAAACCTACAAATACAGGAGTTCATTGACCTCAACTCGCTTTTGGTTAGTGGGTCGGCAGTCAGCATTGCCGAGCTTGAGGCTTTCATCAAAGATATTGACAAACCAGTACCGGTTGTCATGATTGAAATGCTGATAGTTGATTTTCGCTCGGATAAGGAAGTGCGAATTGGGTTGGATGCGGGGGTAAGCGATGAGCCTGTCACATCGGGAGGGAGTATCTACCCAAGTGTGGATTTTACTTTCAGCGCAAAGGCAGTCAATAAATTATTGAGCCTGCTGGCTGGCAACGGGATCGTGAACCTAGGAAAAGTGCAGCCAAATTTCTACGCCACATTGCAGGCTGTAGAGGATAATGGCTACGCAAAAGTAGTTTCCAAACCGCGCCTGTCCACTATCAATGGCAAAGAGGCCAAACTTTCCATTGGAGAAACCCGGTATTATCAAGTAGAACGCACAACTTTGCAGGGAAATCAAACGCCGATTTCATTGCAGGAAAAGCGGTTTGAGTCCGTCAATGCAGATTTTACCATCACACTAACCCCAATAGTGTCTGGCGATGAGAGCGTTACGCTGCAAATTGCGGTTACACAGACCGACTTTCTCGGCCAGATACAGGCGAACGCCCCACCGCCATCGGTTAACCGTAGCTTCACTTCCAATATCAAAGTTTATGACAAGGAGATGATTGTGTTGGGTGGCCTCGAAAGCAAAGGCGTGGAAGATAGTGGCACAGGTTTGCCTTGGATATCGAGAGTACCCGTCTTGAAATGGTTTTTCAGCAAGCGCCGAAAAGCCAGGAGCAAGAGCCAACTGCTTATCTTCGTAAGACCTAACGTAATCTATTGATCGTTCTTTTTCTTATTTCATGTAAATGTCAATTCTAGATAAATTTAGTCATCTATTCTCTTTTTCTAAGCCTAAAAAGTTGGCTGGTGTAGATGTTTTCAGTGCGGAGGGGAGCTATGCTTTCCATGCAATTGTTTTGGAAAAGAGAAAAGATGAAGTATTGGTGCAGTCCAAAATATTGCACGCCAATGAAATTAAAGATTTATATGGCATCATTGGGGATGATGTGGAAATTCACTTATCCGTGAACATCCGTGGTGTTTTGTACAAACAATTACCTGCACAGCAAGATGAGTCACGTCTTTTCCAAATGGCATTACCCAACGCCGATACGGCTGATTTTTATTGGCGAAAAGAGCCTATTCAGACTGGTTTTGCAGTAAGTATTGTCAGAAAGAATATAATTGACGAACTGTTGGAACAGTTTCGGCAAGTTAATCTATGGGTAACTGGCATATCACTAGGGCCATTCAATATCCGGCACATATACCCTTTTTTGCCCCAAGGCACTACAGTTGCCGTCCATGATTTTTATTTAAATTTCGATTCGGATGGCAGTCTCATAGGTTTCATTAAAAAATCAAATGAACAGAACTTATTTTCTGACACCAAAATCGGGGATGAATATATTGATGAGCGATTTATATCGGCTTACGCCACCGCCTTCAAAGGGATATTGGATAAACCAGGTGGAATGGACATACCTGCGTTGAAAGTAAACGCGGAGGCTTTTTTTCATAAAATGCTGCTCAAAAAGGTTGGATTGAAGATACTCATTGGATTATTGGCGGTTTTATTGGTCAATTCGGTTCTTTATTATCACATCAAGCACAAGGACGAAATGGCTAAAATCCTATTGTCAAAGAAGCTAGCTGAACTGGCAATACTCGACTCATTGGAAAAGGAATATAAGGAACAGGAGGATTTGATACGTCTAACCCAAGTAAACAAACCAACTAAAAGCTCCTTTTTCGCAGATCAAATAGCAGCTTCGATACCAAGTGGCATCAAGCTATTGACAATGGAAATATTCCCACTAAAAGGAAATAAAACTGATTACGAACCAGGAGCTGTTTTTCAATACGAAGCAAATACAATTTTGCTGAAAGGACAATGCGAAAACAGTTTGAAGTACAATGAATGGCTGAAGTATCTTGAAAAGTTTAGCTGGTCCTCAAGAGTAGAACACCTAACATACAAGGAGGTAGGAACGTCTCAGAAAGAATTCGAATTAAAGATAATCATTGCCGATTCCTCAAAATAGTCTTTTCTGTTTTTTGGTATTTCACCCTGATGGAATCTTCGTATATTTTCAACAGTGTTAACTCATGCAACTTCTCCCCTACCCCGACATTTGAGATGGAACCATCCATGGTAATAATGGCTACCATCCTACCAGATTTCATTTTAATATTCCCTCTATAATCTAGAGTTGGAAAAACTATAGGTTTAGGTTCCGGTTTTACCTCTTTAGGTCTTGTTGCTAAAACAACCTTTTTGGGGCTAGGCAATTTTATAGGCCTTAGAACTCTACTTGGAGTTTCTGTCATAGAAAAAGGGTTGTCATATGTTAATAATAAAGAAAAGCTATCTTGTGAGGTAACAACTGCCTTTAAACCTTCTGATGATTGATTTGGTGCTGGCACTTCTGAATTAGGGGAAGTTCTTTGGTAGAAACGAAAAGCCACCAACCCCCATATTCCTATTAAAGCAGCAGCCAACCAATATTTTGTTCGATTTTTTTCCATTTCTATTGGACATAAAATTTCCTTAAAACGCTAAAAGCACTAATATTTCCAGCATTATCCACCGTACGAACTCTCCAGAAAAATTTATTCGATGAAAGGTTCGTGAAGGAATATTCAGTATTGATTGTGGCTAGCTTTAGCACTGACATGGTGGCTAAAGAATCTATATAGACGTAGAGAGTGTCAATCGTCGAGTTAGTATCGGAAGTCCAATTAAGAAGCACTGGCAGTGTGACAGTTACTCCATCAGTTGGCAAAGTTAGTAATGGGGGTTCGGGCGGTGTTTGGTCTATTGTAATGCGCCGCTCAGTGAACTGGCTAACGCTAGAGCTGTTCTGCCCTCTTACTCGCCAGCGATATTCCCCCTCATTCAAGGTTTTGGTGACGGTTGTTGCTGTCAATAATTCGTTGGAAATGATGAATGCATTGTTGCTAAAATCGGGGCTAGCGAGTTGAAAGTTGTAGTCGTCGGCATTCTCCAGACTTTGCCACTTGAATTCAACTATGGGATTACTAGTTGAATTATCTTGTGTGGGAGCCAACAACACAAGGATGTCCCCATCCAGTGAAATTGAGCTATCCGTTTCGATGGCAAGGTCAAAAATCATTTTTTTCTCTGTCTCATATCCAAAATTCTTCCCAATCACAGTCCACTGATAATGCCCCGACGGGAGAGTTGTTTCAAATTGGGTTTCATCAACAATTTCCTCATCAATCAAAAGATTGGTGATAGAATCGAAAGTTGGTGACACCACTTGTAAGCGGTAAGATGTGGCACCCTCCAGTTCTTCCCACCAAAACTTTATTGCTGTATTAGAGGCTTTGGCGCCATTGGAAGGTGCTAGCATTATTACGGTATCTTTTGACAAATCGTCCTCAATAATATCTCCACAGGCAGCAAGCAGTGAAAATAATAAGAATAAGGGTATCAGTTGATAAATTAATTTTTTCATTATCTACGATTCGAGATTACGTATTGTAATAAGACTCCTTAAAACTGTTCGTTTCATTAACCTATCTTTATAAAGATAAAATTTTAATGAGCTTATACTTCCTTGTTTTTCCATTACTTCTAGCAGGTAAACTAATTGAACCATTTCTTTGAAGCTTCCTTCTACCTCTATCTGGTTGGTAATGACCTCGGACTTGTTTTGGTCAGCCACTAATGCTTCTGGAAAAGACCTGATTAAGAGTTCTTTGTTGCGGCAAAAACCAGTAACATACTCTAACAGTTTTTCACGATTGTATGGCCTAATAGAAGATGCCTGAATACTGATAAGTTTTTTTTGAAGTGTATCTATACGAATAGAAGCATTGGCAGCTAATTTAATTTTATCCTCATCGTTACGATAGTTGCTATATATTTTTAGCGTACGGCTTATGCTTAGTTGAAAAATAAGAATACAGACCCCCACCAATGCCAAGCATAGAACAAAGGATTGCTGCTTATAGGTAAGTAGAGAAAACAGTGGCTTCAATTTATGTATTCTAATTTTAAGAAAAACAACCTACAATCAAAGCTAGGAATTTTGGTTGGATTAGCAAAGCAAGATAGGCTTTAAAAAGGGAAAATTAGAGCCGATTTATTATAAAAGAAAGATGGCTAGGAAATATTTCCACAACTAAGGAAACATTCGCATCCTAGTAGCTTAGAAACTAAGCAACATTGAATTTGAAAAACAAAAATTTACCTCCCCCCAAAAGCAGCATGTTAGCCAACGCTGATCATCTAAAATTTCATGCTCACCAGCCTACCTCATACGCCATCACTCGGTTGTCAAAAAAGGTAGGAACAAGCAGCAGTTTCTTAGCTGAAACATAGTCAATATCGGCAGCACTAACTTTGTCCTTACTGGTGTCCAACAGCAGATGGCGTTCTCCATTTGGGTCAACATAGTTAATTAAACCCTGCCAACCGGAAACCAAATAACCACCATTACCAACAGCCTCCACACCATCAGGGTTATCGAGGCCCTGTGCTATCACAGTTGTTTTTTTTGTCGCCAAATCCACCGTTGAAAGCGTTTTGGGGTTCCACAGCAACATGAGGAATTTGTCACCGTCCATCAGTAAACCATTTGGGCCGTCGAGGCTGTCGAGAACAGTAGAAACGGTGTCGCCTCGGAGGGAAACCACCCTGAAGTCATCTGAGGTACTGGCGTAAACAGTACCATCTGCACCGATGGTGATGTCGTTTAGTTGCTTCGTGCCTCCCATGGTGTGTCGTTTCAAAATTTTGCCACTGGTGATATCAATTTCCACAATGTCGGCATTGTCGTTTACAAACAAATGGCCTTTGTAAATGCCCATTCCTTTCGGAGCTGACATCCCTTTTACCCAATACCGTTCGATGATTTTGCCATCGAGGCCAATTTTTGAGACAAAGCCGTTACCATCTTCTGCCCATGGCTCGCCATTGATATTGGAGACGTAAATTACATCATTGACTTCGTCGTAAACAACCGATTCACTGGTAGTCATGAGGGTGTCCGTTGACCATTTCAGCTGGAGGCTGGGCAAGGAGGGCGTTGCTGTCCCCTCCGTAGTATTCTTCTCAGCTGGGCTTTGGCAACTTATTGCAAAGCAAAAAATTGAGGAAAAAATTAAAATTGTGTTCTTCATGTCTTCATTTTTATAAATAAATAAGGCTGGTGAAATTTCAGTGGGCAATGTCGTTCCAGAGCCACCTCAACGACTCCGGTAGGATAGCACCGCCATGTTTGCCGCTGTGGCTGCCAGTACCCGTGACGAATTGGTATTCATAGTCCCTGTATTTCAGCGAAGATGCCATTTGTTGGTTGGCCAGCCACCAGTCGCCATATTGGTTGTTGAGGTCGCCGGAACCATCTTGTAGGAAAATTTTGATGTCCCGCTTGGCACTTTTGCGGATGAGTGCCGGATAGACATAACCACCTCTGATATCTGTGAAACTGCCAATCTGGCTAAGCACCTTATGGAAGAAGTCAGGCCGGAACCATGCCGCTGTGAAAGCACAAATTCCACCGGACGACAGTCCACAGATGGCGTGCATGTTCGAATCGTGGGAAATATTGTAGTTTTTTTCAAGCTCCGGCAACAGCTCCGTAATGATGAAACTGGCATACAGGTCGGTCACTTCGTCATATTCCGAACTCCGGTTTTGGCTTCGGAACGGATTCTCTGGCGGCACCTCACCCCAATAACCTGGATTGACAAAAAGTCCAATCGTGACGGGCATTTCACCATGATGGATAAGATTGTCGAAGACAATGGGCACCCGGAAATCACCATCTTCCTTCACATAAGCATGGCCATCTTGGAAGACCATCAGCGCTGCTGGTTTTTTAGGGTCGTACTGGGCGGGCACGTACACGTAGTAGTCCCGCTTCGTGTTGGGGTATATTTTACTTTCCCAACTGAATTTCGTTACAACGCCCTGAGGCACACCATGCTGCCGTTGCGAGTCGGCCCCAAGGACATAGGTTTCATCTTGTGCCTGCATGCAGTAAGACACAAGCAGCAACAGAATTGGATTAAAAATGAATTTGCCAAAGTTCATAGTTCTGATTTTTTTTGTTTGCAAACCAAGGTGTTTAAATCATAAAAATCTCCCTGAGAGCATAGTAAAACCTGTCATTTTCTCCGAAAAGGCGTACCTTCCAACTTCCATTTGTCAATTCATAAATTTTCAATCACATGAAAAAGACAACCTTCTTCTTTGCTCTCCTTTTCATTGCACATTTCAGTTGTACTTCGACCAAAAGCAGCACCGGGTCCATCGACAATTTTCAGCGGAACGATGACATCGTGAACCCTGACAATTCTATTACCTTGATAGACCACCTACGGCATGTATCAGGTGTTCAGATTGAAGGTGATGGCATTTATGCCAAGGTCCGAATTCGTGGAGTTTCCTCCCTCAATAGCAGCAACGAACCTTTGTTTGTGCTGAACGGAATGGCACTCCCCGGCGGCTTGAGCGATGCGGTTCAAAACGTGCCCGTCAATGAAATCAAGTCCGTCAGGGTGCTGAAAAACGCGGAAGAAACCGGATTCTATGGCGTTCGTGGTGCCAATGGTGTGATAGAAATCAGGACCAAATAAGCTGCCTTTCATGGTAGCTTGCTCAAGCCTTCGTAGCGGAGTTTCCAATTTTTTGGAAAACCACCAATGCCATCGTCCGTGCCTGTTGCCATCATTGCCAAGGCAGTGAGTAGCCCGCCGTTGCCGGGCAGGTAAAGCCTTAGCCGTCCTGTTTGGTAGTTGTGTCCATTTTTCAAATAGGTATTTGTCGTGACAGGCATTAGCAGAGCCTCCACTGCCCGTTCGGGATAGCCAAGCCGGCTGGCCGTCATGGCCGTCAATGGGAAATCCCATCCCCAGGTCTCGTCCCAATGCCAGTTCTTCCAGACTTTTTCAAAGGTGTTTTGCATGATTTTTTCATCCAATCCCTCCGTTAGTGGCAACATGCCAAACGCCCCCAATACGGCTGGGTGGTCAGTCATGTATTTGGGGATTTCGTAGCAGTCTTGGGCGTTCTCTGTAGCGAGGTACATTTTGTTCGCCTGCGGCAACGGGGAGAGTTTCCCCAAAATAGCATCCCATTTTTCAAGTCTTCCCTCTCCTGCCCTCTCCCGCCACTTTTGCGCCGTCTCCAGCGCCCAGCGCCAGTAGGCCAACTCGAAAGTTGGGTTGAATGTGGTCGCCGGATCGAAGCGCTCCTGCGCAGGAATGATGCCGGGGCCGAGAATATAGCGCCCTTGCAGTGAGTCATAACTCACAAAATCTGCCATGAATTCTGCGGTTTGCTCCAACAGTGGCAAGTATTTTTTTTGGTCAAAATCCTTCCCCTTGGTTCGCCGCAGCAACTCAGAGAAATAGATAAAATGTGGTTCTTGCCAAATCAGGTAGGAGCCAACGGAGGAAGCCGTTTCCCCACCCCATGGATCGGTCATTTTCTGCCAACGGACCCCGTCAAACCCTTGACACTCAGCGATCTGCTTCGCAACGGGCGCCGCCCGAAAATACCATTCCATTTGCTGCTCCAGTACCTGTGGCCTGCCCCAAAGGGCGAAATGTACACCATGCCACCACGCCATTTCCATGTGTGGCTTGCCGTACCAGGAGTTGTAGGTCAGACCTGTTTCCTGTGGCGGCGTGCTCCCGCCACAGTTGACGTGGGTGAGGTAAAGCGAAAGCACCATGCGCCGTTCCAGTTCAGCAGCACGAGTATCGGTTGTTTCCCCAAAATCAATCATGCCGCCGGATTGCCAGAACTGGTTGTAATCTTGGTTTACTTGTTTTCTAATTTTTGAAAATTTGAAGGCAAGTGGTGGGGTTTCATTTTCTGAAAAAGAGCAACCAAATTCCCAGCTGTTTTTTCCCATTTTTGGTTTTATGAAAAACCCTTTTTCGCTTTTGCCAGGAGGCTGGAGCTGGAGGTTGGAGTTGAAGGTTGTAAAATAAACGGTACTGTCCATCTGTCGCTTGATGGAAAAAGTCTTTGAATTGATGATATTGTACCGAAAACATTGTGAGTTGGAAAAGTCAAAATGAACAGCTTCATCAAGGAATTGGTCGGATGGGTAAGGATAATTCAAGTTTAGCCCAATACGGCCCAGCCCTACCAATTTACTGCTGATCTTCACCACCAATAAATCTGTTTGCTGGCTGACGATTGTGACGACCTCCACCTCCTCCCCTTCCACTTCGAAACGACTGCGCAGCTCGCCGTTCCACAAGTTCAAGGTTTGGTCAATGTTCTTGATGTCGGAAATAGTGGCTAGGCTGCCATCCGTCTTTTCAATCTCCCAGCCTACAGTTGCCAAATGTATCCGATGAGGGTTTTGGCGGAGGTAATTGGCAGCTTTGCCTGCACGCGTACTGTCAGGCCATTGGCGGGCATAGGGCACCTCACGATTGTTTGAAAGGAGTGGTTGAAGTGTCTCCTCTATCCTGTAGTTTTCAGAATTGGGGAAGCTGTGCCAACCCCACTCACTCTGAGTACCGAGGGGGATGCCTTTTTGATAGGATTCGGGGAATGTCTGCAAACCAGTTACGTCGAAAGTCATGGCAAAACGGCCATTGCCGAGGGTGAAGGCACAAAGCGTATCTGGTTCTGTGAGGTGAACATCGTGCCTGCCTACGACGGCTTGGCGGTCAATTTTTTGACCAAAAACTACCGTACAGGACGCAACCAGTAAACCACAAAGTGTTTTTTGCAGAATGGACAAATTCCTCATGCTTAAAGGTCATCAATAATATTTGCAGGTCCCCCAATACTTACAGGCCCAAGCAATCCATGTACTCCAATTAGGCCCTGTACTGTGTCCGCCGGCATGTTGCCGAAAGGCAATTTCACCACTCACCAATGCCGTACCGAGCGGCGGAAATTCCATCGTGCCTAAGTCATTTTTACCAAAAAGCTGGTACACCACCCCGGCATTTGCTCCAGCGAGAAACATGCCCTTGGCATCGATCCACTGGCCTTCCACCTGCGGTGAGCCAGCGCTGATGAAAATGGGGCGAGGGGCACAAAGTGCCACGAGTTCGTGGGCATCCACGGGTAAATCATCGGCAGTTTTTTGGCTGGCATAACGGATGAAATTTCCGCAAAACCAATGGTAGGCATACGTAGAGGCAAGGTTTTCGACCTGTTCGCCGAAGACCCGCCGCAGGATTTTGGCACCACCCGCCCCGGACGAGCCGATGAAGCCCAATGAAATCCGGGGTTCGAAAGCCATCGCAACAATAGCCGCTTTCCCGTACCTCGACAAGCCTTCGATGGCAATGCGTTTCACATCCACATCTTTGTCTGTTTCAAAATAATCAATTGCACGACTTGCGCCCCATGCCCATGCCCGCAGCGCACCCCATTCTTCGGGTTTTCTGGGTTGGCCCATGCTCGTCAGGCCAATAATCCCACTGCTCAGCCCTGCCCCATTGTCCGCTTGGATGGAGGAAGGGACAATGATGGCATAGCCCCAGCCTCTGGCGATGAGCTGTTCCTTCCAAGTTGGCTCGCCAGATGCACCAAGCGTAAGCGGCACCACTGGGCCGGGGTTCCACGGGCTAGTGATGAAGCCAAATTCAAGCACGACCGGAACGGCAGCTCTCGCTTCTGTTGGGGTTGCTAACAGTAACTCCATTTCTACGCTGACGGGTGGGTACGCTGAATTGTCCACTACACCCCGTAGCCTTTTTTCTTTGATGGGAAAATTGCCGACCACCGTGTCCTTCACCGAGACCACCTCCCATTTCACCGAAGGGATATTTGCTGGAAGATGGCCATAAATTTCACGCTGGAAGTCCTCCACGATTTCCGGCCGCCGCTGTTGCCACCATTTTTCAGTTCCCGTTACTTTTTCACCGTTTCTCAAAACCAACGGGTTGGGTAAAATATACGTATTGACTTTTTCCTCAAAGCGGTTTGCGGCATTCGGAGCGTCTGGGTTGCCGGAAGGGCCGGGCCGCAATTCACTTTCCTGAATGCCCAGTTGTCCAAGCATTTGCAGGTAATCCAGTTGGGTGTATTTGGCAATGCTGTCCCGCTCTGCCTGAGAAGGCTGGGCGTAGGTAGTACTGGATATTGCGACAGCGAAAAGAAGGTAGAATAATTTTTTCATGTATCCATATCGAAAGGGAAGGAAAAGCGGTCAGGTCTTATCTCATCATCTTCGGCATTTCAAGGCCAGTCATCAGCACTGCGCTCATGTGCGAGGGCAGTTGTTTTGATACGCACTGACTGGGTTTAGCAAAAATTAAAAGTGAATGAGACTAGTTCAAAAATACCTGCCTACCATTTTATTTTCAACGATGGTTTTCTTGAGTTCATAAAGGTCAACCGTGCCCTGATGCCGCCAGACAACATTGCCACCCGGTTCCACGAGAATGGAATAGGGCAACGCTCCGTTCCACTCTTTGTCCACAGCTTCTATGAGGGCATATTTATCGTCTTCTGAAAAGAGGTAGTTGGCAACAGCTGAGTGGTTCTCTTGCAAAAATTTCAGGGCTTTCGCTTCTTGGTCGGGTTTATCGGCAGAGATGGACACGAACTCAAAATCCCTTCTGCTGAAGGTCTGTTGAAGAATGACAAAATCTGGGTATTCCTGCACGCAGGGCCCACACCAAGTTGCCCAAACATTGACGAGTCGTAGCTTTTGAGAATCTTCGTTCTTCATTATTTTTTCAATGCCCTTGGTATCTACTTTGGTGATGGCCACGGGTTTAGCCTCCCAATCCTTGGTAGCTTTTTCCCGGTATTCAAGTTTCCAGCCCCACTTGGTAGAACAACCGAAGGTCTTCGTAACTGGTGTTGCCACGGGGTGCCCGGTAAGCACGGCATCGAGGGCGGCACGAAGGTCATCAGCATTGCCACCACTGCCCGGTTTTTCTTTGGCATCCAATCGGCCTGTGTAGGCGAGCTTGCGGTTTGCATCGAAAACAAAGGCGTGTGGAGTAGCCACAGGGCCATATTTCAAGGAGACTTGCTCGTTGTCGCCATCGTATAGATATGGGAAGTTAAAACTTTGGTTATTTGCCCGAATTATCATTTCGGAGTAGTCGTCGTTGAGGTCAGTATAACCCAGCTCATCATACATCACCCCAAGTGGACTATTGGGGGATATGGCCACCAATTCCACTCCTTTTGGCTTGTAATCCGCCACGACTGCTTTCACCCTGTCTTCGTAGGCTTGGGCGGTTGGGCAATGGTTACAGGTGAACAAAACGACTAATGCCTTTGCATCCTTGAAGTCGGCGAGTGTGTACCATTTTCCGTCCACGCCCGGCAGCTTAAAGTCAGGAGCCAGAGCTCCAATTTCTAGGGTCTTCACCTCCACTTCTGGTACGGGTTGAGGGTTGGCAACGAACGCTGCAGTTGCTATTGATTTTTGTTCAACCGATTGATTATCAGTGTCTTGACAGGCAAAAAGCAAGATGCCAAATAATAGGAGCAAATAATGGATAGCTTTCATCTTGAGTGGTTTTAAGCCAAAAATTTCAAACTTGCCGACATGCTAAGCGGTTTGACGGGCCAAGCCAGCCTTGGCCTGTCAATTAACCACTTTGTACTAACTTGAATACCAGTGCTAAAAAGCATCTATTAAAATCTCGAACTCATATCCGTTTTTATCATGGAAACAAGACCTTTCAGAGCCACTCTGGGCTGTTGCGAAACACATCAATCTCTCCTCAATTACCTACTGATTACATTGTAAATCCCTGAATTAAGCTGCAATAAAAGAATTTTTATGAAAATTACGCAATCGATTGATTTTTCAAAATAATTTTGTGCTTCTCTCTGGCCAATCAGGGGAGGACAAACTGTCCACTTTTATTTGGCCGGGAAATGAAGCCAAAGCCAGCCTATTTCAGCGTTATCAAATTGAAATCTTTCCCATGATTTTCATCAAATCGGGCCAAAGGCAGCGTCTTGCACCTCAAAGCGGTTTGTTAAAGTGCATGCCAGTCAACAGGTTTTAGAAGAAGCTTTCCAAGCCTCATCAAAAGATTTAACCTAAACACAAACGATTCAGCCAATGTACCTTCTAGGTTACGACATCGGGAGTTCTACCATCAAAGCGGCGCTGGTAAATGCCAACACCCACCAGGTGGTTGGGCTTACCCATTATCCTGACCAAGAAATGGACATGATATCGCGGCAACGTGGATGGGCCGAACAACAGCCGGAGGTGTGGTGGCAGGACTTGTGTGTGGCTACCCAGCGGCTTTTGGCCAAAACCAAGGTGAAAGCCAGCGAAATCAAAGGTATCGGCATTGCTTACCAGATGCATGGGTTGGTTTTGATTGACAAAGAGCAACAAGTGCTTCGCCCCTCTATCATCTGGTGCGATAGCCGAGCAGTAGCCATCGGGCAGCAAGCTTTTCATGAAATGGGCGAAAATTATTGCTTGCAGGAGCTGCTGAACTCTCCCGGAAATTTTACCGCTTCTAAGCTGAAGTGGGTCAAGGACAACGAGCCCGATATTTATGAAAAGGCGCATAAACTCCTGCTGCCAGGCGACTTTATTGCCATGAAACTCACGGGCGAGGCAGTGACCACCATTGCAGGATTGACCGAGGGTATATTTTGGAACTTTAAGGAGAAAGGCATATCCACCGAACTTTTGAAACATTACGAGCTACGCAGTGACTTGATTGCTGAGACCGTTCCGACTTTTTCTGTTCAAGGCAAGGTTAGCAAGCTTGCTGCGGCCCGCACTGGCCTTGCCGAAGGCACTCCCGTTACTTACCGAGCAGGCGATCAACCCAATAACGCACTAGCCCTCAACGTGCTCCAACCTGGCGAGGTGGCCGCCACTAGTGGCACATCGGGTGTGGTTTATGGCATCGTTGACCGTCCGGTTTTTGACATAAAATCCAGGGTTAACGCCTTTGCGCATGTCAATTACGAACAAAATCAAGACCGCATTGGCGTTCTGCTCTGCCTCAACGGGGCAGGAAGTGAGTACAGTTGGATTAAAAGTCAAGTAGCGCGTAGCGACCACTCCTACGGTGACATGGAGCGCATGGCATCTACCGTGGCAGTCGGTTCGGATGGACTCTGTGTGTTGCCCTTCGGAAATGGGGCCGAACGGGTGCTGGAAGACCGGAATCTTAATGCCCACATCTTCAACCTCGACTTCCTTCGCCATACCCGTGCACACCTGTACCGTGCCTCCCTCGAAGGTGTGGCCTTTTCATTTGTGCTTGGAGTAAACATCTTGAAGGAATTGGGATTGAACGTAGATGTCATTCGGGTCGGCAACGACAATATGTTCCAATCAAAAATCTTCTCCATGACGATTGCCACCATGCTCAATAGCCAAATCGAAGTAGTGGACACAACTGGTGCCGTTGGAGCTGCACGTGCAGCAGGTGTAGCTGCACGCATATATGGTTCATTGGATGAAGCCTTGAAAGACGTTCGCCCTGGTGCCGTTTACGAGCCACAGCTGAACTTTGCACTTTGCCAGCAAGCTTACAATTACTGGTCTTCCCGCTTGCACTTGGCTATGGAAAAAGAAAACACCACCACAAGATCAGCTGGTTTTCACACCACATCAAATACCAAAAACCAAAACAAGGAACTGGCAGCGGCCAAACTACAACTTAATACCGCCAACGAATTTTTAGCTGAAATTAAATCAACGCTACTGCGTCAAGAACCCACTGCTATTTCAAAAATAATACAAAAGATTGAAGCCCAATTAGAAGACCACAACCAAGCATGGCAGGGATTCGAAGAACATTTCGACCTCTTGAACGATGGTTTCATCAAAAAGCTCAAAAAGCGCTTCCCTACCCTTTCGATGCAAGAACTAAAGCTCAGTGTCTACCTTAAAATGAAGCTCACGACAAAGGAAATCGCACAACGCCTCAGCCTGTCGGCAAGGGGAGTTGAGACAGGACGTTATCGGCTTCGCAAAAAACTGGGCATTGAGAGCGGGGAAAACTTGGTGGCATTCCTAGAGGATTTTTAAGTATAAAAATGATTACGCAGTCAAGTTTTTTTTATTCCAATCACTTATTGACGTAGTGTTGGCGTATATAAAAAAAAGAATGGCGAAACTTTGCAGTACGTCAATATTTCGCCAAGTGCATTCTGATTGCCTTTCTTTGTTTCGAAATGAAGTTTTGCGAGAATTCTCACTGGTAAAATTGTCTTTGTTAAAAAGGCAAATGACTTAAACTAAATGGTATGAAACTTAAAGGGAGTAAGATGGAGGCGATCCGTCTGAGTTTGGCAACTTGTGTTGTGGCAGCTGTAACTGCCTTAAGTGCATTTGTCCAGCCTCACACTTCTCAGATAATTTATAAAGATGTTACGCAATCGATTGATATTAGGGTCAACGACCTTCTCTCCAAAATGACCCTCGACGAAAAGCTGGCACAAATTCAATGCATTTGGCAAAAAAAAGCAGCTTTTATCGACAAGAATGGCGACCTCCTTCCCGACAGTGCCGCTGTTTACCTTAAAAATGGAATTGGACAAATTGGTCGACCCAGCGAAGGTTTTGACCGTTCGAAGAATACTGGCAGGACTGCCGCTCAACAGGCCCGCTTTACCAACCAGATTCAAAAGTTTTTAGTAGAAAAAACTCGCCTCGGTATCCCAGCCATGTTTCACGAAGAATGCCTTCACGGTCATGCTGCCAAAGATGCTACCAGCTTTCCGCAACCGATTGGCCTCAGCAGCACTTGGAACCGACAACTGGTAGAAGAACTATTCACCATGACCGCCCGGGAGGCGCGAGTGCGTGGTACGCAACAGGCACTCGCGCCTGTGGTGGACGTGGTGCGTGATCCACGGTGGGGCCGTACCGAAGAGACTTACGGCGAAGACCCCTTTCTCTGTGGTGAAATCGGATTAGCGGCTGTTTATGGTTTTCAAGGTCGCGGAAAAACCATTGATAATGAACATGTGATGGCCACCCTCAAGCACATGACCGGGCACGGACAGCCTGAGGCAGGTAACAATATCAGCCCTGCCGACGTGCCGGAACGCATGGTGCGGGAAATGTTTTTGCCTCCTTTCAAAAAATGTGTCCTGAAAGGAAACGTGCGTAGCGTGATGCCTTCTTACAATGAAATCGACGGGGTGCCAAGCCATGCAAGCAATTGGCTGCTCCACGACATCCTGCGTGGGGAATGGGGCTTCAAGGGCAATATCGTATCTGACTACTATGCTGTTCGGGAGTTGGCCGATCGTCACCACATTGTAGCCGACCACAAAGCTGCCGCTATGTTGGCATTGACGACTGGTGTTGACCTAGAACTACCTGAACGGGAGGCCTACCCACTGTTGAAGGAAGTGTTTGAGAACAAAGAACTACCGATGGCTGTCCTCGACTCTGCCGTTGCTCGAAACTTGCGGCAGAAATTTGAACTAGGCCTTTTTGAAAATCCATACGCTGACGAGGCAAAAGCTGTAGTTGAGGTTGGGTCTGAAAAAAATGCAAAACTAGCACTCCATGCTGCCGAGGAAGCAATGATAATGCTTCAAGATAACAACGACCTTGCCCCGCTCAGCGCCAGCAAATACAAAACAATTGCCGTAATCGGTCCAAATGCTGACAAGGAGCTGCTGGGTGGCTACAGTGACCATCCAAAATATTTTGTGACTGTGCTCCAAGGCATCAAGGAAAAACTGGGGGACAAAGCAAAAGTAATTTATGCAGAAGGTTGCGGGATTACACAGCCCGGTAGTTGGTACCTCGACCCTGTGCTGCCAACCGACCCTGCCGAAGACCGAAAAAAAATTGCCGAAGCTGTTGCTGTTGCGAAGCAAGCCGATATTGTCATACTAGCTGTTGGTGGCAATGAACTGACTAGCCGGGAAGCCTGGGCTGAGTCCCACCTCGGGGATCGCACGAGTCTGGAATTGGTTGGATTGCAAAATGAACTTATCAACCAAGTGGCAGCTACTGGCAAGCCAATCGTCGGCTTGTTGTTCAACGGCAGTCCACTTGCTATCCAAAATTTGGCAACCAAGACTTCTACGGTATTTGAATGCTGGTACTTAGGCCAAGAGTGTGGGCGGGCAGTGGCCAATGTACTCTTCGGCGACGTAAATCCAAGTGGCAAACTTACCATCAGCTTCCCACGCTCAGTAGGGCATATTCCAGCTTACTACAATTATAAGCCTACTGCTCGCCGGGGTTATCTCTGGGATGATGTGACGCCCCTATACCCTTTTGGATTTGGCCTGAGCTACTCCACCTATAATATAGGTGTACCAAAACTAGCAAAAACTACCATTGACAAGCTTGAAAACGCCGAAGTGAGCGTAGATGTGACCAACACTGGAAAAGCAACAGGTAAAGAGGTTGTTCAACTTTATATACACGACAAAGTGAGCAGTGTGACTCGCCCAGTGAAAGAATTGAAAGGGTTTGAAAAAGTGGAATTGAAGCCCGGTGAAACAAAGACTGTGAAGTTCACCCTAACTCCAGAAGAACTGTCCATGTACGACATCAACATGAATTGGGTGGTGGAACCGGGGGAGTTTGAAATCATGGTGGGCAGTTCGTCCAGGAATGAAGATTTGAAAACGACGGTTTTGACCGTGAAATGACGCCTATTTTCTTTAAACAAAAACTATGTATCTACTCGGCTACGACATTGGCAGTTCATCCATCAAAGCAGCCCTAGTCCAAGCGGACACTGGTGCTGTGACGGCCGTCGTGCAGTATCCGGAGACGGAGATGAGCATGGTAGCCGTACAGCCCGGTTGGGCAGAGCAAGCACCCGAACTTTGGTGGGAGTGCGTTTGTGCTGCCACCAGAAAGCTACTCCAAAAAACCAATGCAGATACTGCTGAAATCAAGGGTATCGGCATCAGCTACCAGATGCACGGCCTCGTGGTAGTGGATAAAAATCATACGCCGGTACGCCCATCCATTATCTGGTGCGACAGCCGGGCTGTAGAAATCGGAAACCGGGCTTTTGATGAGATTGGCCACGACAAATGCCTCTCACACTTGCTCAATTCCCCCGGCAATTTCACAGCGACAAAACTAGCTTGGGTAAAGGAAAACGAACCCGTCCTTTTTGAAAAAATAGACAAGTTCATGCTGCCCGGCGACTATATCGCCATGCGGTTGACAGGTGAGGCAATGACTACACCAAGCGGGCTGTCCGAAGGCATTTTTTGGGACTTCTTGAAAAATGAGGTTTCGGAAACAGTACTTGATTATTTCGATTTTGACAAAAAACTCATCCCAACAATCGCCCCAACATTTTCATTGCAAGGTGAGTTATCGGCCGAAGCCGCTGAAGCTACTGGGCTTCGTAAAGGCATCCCAGTTGCATATCGGGCTGGCGATCAGCCAAATAATGCGCTCAGCCTGAATGTCTTGAACCCAGGAGAAGTAGCAGCCACTGGCGGCACTTCCGGTGTCGTGTACGGCGTAGTGGACAAGCCCGTTTACGACCCACAATCCAGGGTCAATGGGTTCGTTCATGTGACCCACCAAAAGGAAAAACCAAGGATCGGCATCCTGCTATGCATCAACGGAGCAGGCATCCAGTATAGTTGGGCACGGCAAAACATGTCGGACAGTGGCAAACCTTACCCCGAACTGGAACGGCTGGCAGCTACAGTCCCAGTCGGGTCTGACGGTTTACGCATTTTGCCTTTCGGCAATGGTGCAGAGCGGATGTTAGAGAACAAAAGCCCCGGTGCCCATGTGAGCAACTTACAGTTCAACCGCCACAACAACGCTCATTTCTACCGGGCAGCATTGGAGGGCATTGCATTTTCTTTTGTACATGGGGTGAAAATACTCCAAGACATGGGCGTGAACGCTGCCATGATGCGGGTAGGCAATGACAATCTATTTCAATCAGCAATTTTTTCAAACACCATTTCCAACCTGCTAGGAAACACCATTGAAATGGTGGAAACGACGGGTGCTGTCGGAGCGGCAAAAGCAAGCGGGGTGGCAACAGGGGTTTATGCTTCCGTTGAGGAAGCTATGAGTTACACCAATATTTTGAAAACCTATGAGCCCCAGAATGTCAACGGCATTTACAAGGAAGCTTTTGAGGCATGGCAGGAGGACTTGGCTAAAATCATTTAAACCTTAATGAGCAAAAAAGAATACTTCAAGGGCATAGGGCGCATCCCCTACGAGGGACCAGAAAGCGACAATCCGCTAGCCTTCCGCTTCTACGATGAAAACCGGGTAGTGCGGGGCAAGCGCATGAAGGAGCATTTCCGCTTCGCAATGGCCTGGTGGCACACCCTCTGCGGCACTGGTGGCGATCCGTTCGGCCCCGGCACAAAGGTTTTCCCTTGGATGAAGGCCAAAGATGCCAATGAGCAGGCCCGTGACAAGATGGACGCTGGCTTCGAGTTCATCACCAAGATGGGAATACCATACTACTGCTTCCACGATTTTGACCTCGTTGCAGAGGGTGAAACGCTCCAGGAAAGTACCAAGCGCCTAGAAAAAATAACGGATTATGCTGCCGAAAAGCAAAAAGAAACGGGCGTTAAGCTACTGTGGGGTACGGCCAACCTGTTCAGTCATCCCCGCTACATGAATGGTGCAGCCACGAATCCCGACTTCGATGTGGTGGCCTATGCTGGCGCACAGGTGAAGAACGCGCTGGACGCCACCATCAAGCTGGGCGGTGCCGGCTATGTTTTTTGGGGCGGCCGTGAGGGCTATATGTCGCTGCTGAACACTGACATGAAGCGGGAACTAGACCACCTCGCCCGCTTCCTGCACATGGCGAAAGACTATGCGAGGAAACAGGGCTTTAAAGGGACATTCTTCATTGAGCCGAAGCCGATGGAGCCCAGCAAGCACCAGTACGACTTTGATGCAGCGACATGTATCAATTTTTTGCGGGGCAACGGGCTAGACGGAGACTTCAAGCTGAATCTAGAGTTCAACCACGCGACGCTTGCACAGCACACGATGCAGCATGAAATGCAGGTGGCAGCTGACGCTGGGATGTTGGGCAGCCTAGATGCTAACAGGGGTGACTACCAAAATGGCTGGGATACTGACCAATTTCCAAACAACGTAGTAGAGCTGACGGAAGCCATGCTGGTACTGCTAGAGTCAGGGGGGCTTCAGGGCGGCGGTGTAAACTTCGATGCTAAGACCCGCCGGAACTCAACGGACTTGGCAGACATTTTCTACGCCCACATCGGGGGCATGGACGCCTTTGCTAGAGCATTGGTAGCAGCAGACGGCATCCTGGAAAAGTCGGAATATGGCAAGTTGAGGGCAGAACGCTATGCCTCATTCGACAAAGGCAAGGGCAAGGATTTCGAGAAAGGAAAGCTGTCTTTGAAGGACTTGGCGAAGATTGCAGAAGTGGTTGGAGAGCCAAAGCAGCGCAGCGGCAAGCAGGAACTTTTTGAGAATATCATTAATCGGTTCGCTTAAATACTAAGAGGTCGGAGAAAGTCTTGACCCTAGCTTACTTATTGTTTCATATTTACCAAAAGCGCCCAGCAAAAGTGGATGCTGGGCGCTGAATTTAACGTTTGTGCTGTGTTAAAATGATTTGCACAAATATCATTTCAGATTTTGAAGCCCAATGAGTAATTATGCGCTAGAATGGCAGACTTTCAAATTTTTATATCCATTTTGTTTGTTATTGCAGAATAAACAACATCGTCAAATACTACAAAGAGCAATCATTTTTTCAATCACTTAATAATTGTAATCATGAAACTTTCAGTTTACTCTCATCACAAAAAAGCACCGCCCTGATTAGGAATAGTCAGTGTAATGCATGAAACAAAAACAATAACTTAATTTCTCCAACTTATGAAAAAGAGACTTTTATTCAAAATCCAGGGGCTAACAGGTTTACTGAAGTCAACGGGTCTTACACTCTCGTTCATGTTGCTGTTCTCAGCGGGGCTGTTGGCACAGTCCATGGTTGTGAAAGGCACGGTAACTGACGAGACTGGGGTAGGAATGCCAGGTGTCAATATTCTTGCACAAGGTACTTCTGCAGGTACCATCACCGATATAGACGGTGCGTTCGAAATCAGGGCCGACAAGGGTGCCACGCTTTTATTTTCTTTCACTGGGTATTCAACACAATCCATTGTGGTGGAAAGTGCATCACTAAACGTTAAGATGCAGCCTAACGCAGAAGTGCTTAGTGAAGTGGTGGTAACTGGCTATTCTACCCAGCGGAAAAGGGACATAACAGGTGCCGTATCTGTGGTAGATGCTGAAGAGTTGAACAAAATAAACGCTACTAGTTTCACTCAGAAACTTGAGGGTCGTGCAGCAGGTTTGACTATTTCCACATCAGGTGAGCCTGGTGAAGGTACTTCGGTGCGTATACGTGGGATAAGCTCCTTCCAGAACAACGACCCGTTGTACATCATCGATGGTGTGCCGGTGCAAGATGCCTTTAACACTGGTTTCAACCCTAATGATATTGAATCAATTCAAGTGTTGAAAGACGCATCTGCCGCTTCCATCTATGGTGCTCGTGCCAACAATGGCGTTATCATCGTTACCACAAAAAGGGGCAAATCAGGTAAAGTACGCGTATCTTACGATGCAAATGTCGGTGTGGCAACGCCTATCAACACACCGGACTACATGATCACGGATCCGAAAGATTACTCCAACTATATTTGGGATAAGCATGAAAATGCTGGCCTTGCGGTGGACGCTTCCAATCCATATTCTGGCGGAAGGGGCGTATTGCCTACTTACTCTTATCCATTCGGCTCTGGTATCACGCCGTCTGATGCTGACTATTCCTTCCCAAACAGCTTGGTCATGCGGGCCAACCAATCCGGCACCAACTGGTTCGATGAGGTCTTTGACCCAGCATTGGTGACTGAGCACAATTTGGGCGTTTCTGGTGGCAATGACCTAGGGAGCTACTATATCTCCGCTGGCTATACCGACCAGAACGGGACCATGATGAACAACTACTTCAAACGTTACTCCCTCCGCGCAAACACTGAGTTCAAAAAAGGTCGCTTTACTTTTGGTGAAAACATGTCATTGAGCCGCGTGAACAGCGTCGGCAACGACGGTATCAGCGGTGGTAACCAAGATGAGCAGGGCGTTATGACATGGGTGACTTTGATGAACCCGCTTACTCCGATTTATGACGTAGGTGGCGAGGCAGGTGGTGGTTATGGCGGTGACAAGGCAAACGGCTTGAGCAATGGCTCGAACCCAGTAGCCAACTTGATCCGCAACAAGGACAACGTAGGCACTTACTACCGCATACTTGGCAATGCTTACGCAGAGCTTAATTTTACTAAAAACCTGAAAGCACGTACCAGCTTCGGGATGGATTTTTATAACAACTACCGTGGCCGTTTCTCATTCCCTTCTTATGAAAACAGGGAGCCAAGCACCACGAATGGTTGGACTGAAGACTGGGGCAACGGTTTTACCTGGACCTGGACAAACACCTTGGCCTACAATGCTACCTTGGCCGATGCCCATAATCTTCAGGTATTGGTTGGCTACGAAGCCATCGAAGGAAAGAACCGGTATCTCACTGGATCACTTGCCAACTACTTTACACAGAACATCAACGCATGGTACCTCAACGGTGGCCTAGCCAACCCTGATACAAGGCAGATCAGCAGCGGTGGTGGCCGCAATGCATTGGCCTCAGTTTTTGGCAAGTTGGATTACTCCTACATGGACAAATACTTGGTTAGCTTCACAGTTAGGCGTGACGGCTCCTCCAATTTTGGAGATGAAAAATATGGTGTGTTCCCAGCCCTAAGTCTTGGTTGGAGGGTAAGCGGAGAAGAGTTCATGAAAAGTGCGGATTGGCTGGAAGACCTCAAGCTCCGCTTTGGCTGGGGTATCACGGGTAACCAGCAAGTACCTGGTGGCAACGCCTTTGACCGCTATGGTGGCGGTACTGCCTCTACCTTCTACGACATTACTGGCTCAAACAATGGCTTGACTACTGGTTACACCTTGACAAGGCGTGGCAACACCAAAACAAAATGGGAGGAAAACATCTCCACCAACTTTGGTTTGGATGCCTCGTTGTTTGAGGGCAAAATCGGTCTTGTTGTTGACGTTTACAACCGTAAAGTGGACGGCCTCTTGTTCCCAGCTTCACTCCCAGGCACAGCAGGTACTGCTGCACCGGCGTATATCAACATTGCCAAAATGGAGAACAAAGGCGTTGACCTTGGTCTCGACTACCGCAACAAGGTTAACAGCGATTTCGGCTACAGTGTAGGCATTACCTTCTCTCAATATTCCAACGAGGTTGTTGATATCGATGGAGGTTCCGAAACCTTCTTCCCAACTGGATTCGATTCTCGTATTGGTACCGTCAACTTCAACAAAGTTGGCCTGCCAATCTCTACTTTCTATGGCTTGACCGCTGACGGCATCTTCCGCTCACAGGCCGAAGTAGATGCACATGCTGAGCAAGATGGCAAAGCAGTTGGCCGTATCCGCTTCAAGGACCTCAATGGTGACGGCGTTATCAATGATGACGACAAGGGCGCCATTGGCGATGCACACCCTGACTTTTTCGGTGGTATCAACTTGGGTTTCAACTACAAAAACTTTGACTTGTCGATTTTCCTTTTTGCTTCCGTTGGAAACCAACTTTTCAACTACAACAAATTGTTTGACACTTTCGGGTTCTTCAATTCAAACGTAAGGAAGTCTGTCCTGACCAATTCATTTGACGAAACCAAAAACCCGAATGGCAATCTGCCAAAATTGGACGTAAACGACACTTACAGCTACCAGCCAAGTAGTTTCTACGTAGAAGATGCTTCTTACCTGCGCGCAAAAAACATCCAATTGGGTTACACTTTCCCAACTGCCAAATTGGGCAAAGTATTCAGCAGCCTTCGGGTATATGTGCAAGCTCAGAACTTGTTCACTATTACTGGCTATTCTGGCCTAGACCCATCACCATCTAACTTTGGTGTACAAGGCTCAAATCCAAACGACCTCAACTCAGCTATCAAGTCTGACTTGTGGAACGGTTTCGATTTCGGTAACTACCCTGCAAGCAAAATCTTCATGATTGGCGTAAACGCTGGGTTTTAAGTATTTCTAGATTTAACATTTTCAGGCATTTGTCTGATTCATCAAAAAATTAATCAATTATGAAAAAGAATCTAAACAGGTTTTTGATAGCAGCCTTGGCAGGCAGTATCTTCTTTGCCTGCAAACAGGATTTTTTGGATGCACCTGCCCAAGCTTCTTTGGACAACGTAACCTTGGCCAACCAAGCCGGGGTTGATGCATCCTTAATTTCTGCCTACTCAATGCTGGACGGTTGGAACGATGACTGGGGTGTTTTCAGTCCACCTTGGGGCGGGGCGGGTAGTAACTGGATTTGGGGCAGCGTAACTTCTGACGAAGCTTACAAAGGTTCAGAGCCAGGTGACCAGCTCGAAGTCCAACAAGTTGAGCTTTACCAGTGGGCGCCTGCAAACGTTTACTTCAACGTGAAATTCCGGGCATTGTACGAAGGTATTGCACGCGCAAATGCCACCCTCAAATTGGCGGCAAGTGTTTCAGACCTTCAAGATGCTAGCCGCATCGCTGCGGAAGCTCGGTTCCTTCGTGCCCACTACCACTTCGATGCTTGGAAAATGTGGAAAAATGTTCCGTATTACACCGAGGCTGACGAAGATTTCCGCAAGCCAAACAGCGAGGATATTGTTCCTAGAATGATAGAAGACTTCCAGTTTGCCATTGACAACCTACCCGTCACACAAGACGCAGTGGGCCGTGTCACCAAAGGAGCTGCTCAAGCATACTTAGGCAAGCTGTTGCTTTACACACATGATTACTCGAAGGCGAAAGAGCAGTTTGACGCTGTGGTAAATAGCGGTACTTACGACCTTGAGCCAAATTTCCACGACATTTTCACCACAGCGGGCGAAAATGGCCCGGAGATGATTTTCTCCATCCAAGCATCCGTTAACGATGGTGATGGCAATGGCTCTAACGGCAACTTCGCAGACCGCCTCAACCACCCTCACGGTGGTAGCCCATTTGGCTGCTGCGGGTTCCACCAACCTTCTCAAAATTTGGTGAACTCCCACAAGGTAGATGCCAACGGCCTCCCGATGATCAATACATTTAACAATTCAGACCTTACAGCAAGTGATGCAGTAGACCCTCGTCTGGATTGGACAGTAGGACGTGACGGCGTTCCATTCCTCGATTGGGGGCTTCACGATGAAACATGGATCCGTGCAAGATCTTGGGCAGGACCTTACAGCGTCAAGAAATTCATCCATGCCAAAGGTCAGGAAAGCTCTGTGGGTTGGTCGAACGTACAGCTCAGCCCAGTTAACCTTCCTATTATCCGGTACGCAGACGTTTTGCTGATGCTTGCCGAATGTGAAGTGGAGGTGGGTAGCCTGGAAAGGGCTCGTGAATTGGTGAACATGATCCGCACAAGGGCTGCCGTTGCTGCGATCGGCCCTGGTGGCGCTCCTGTGGCAATTGACGATGCAAGTATTACTTGGGCGAACAACAAAATTGGCAATTATACCACTGCTTGGACCGACAAGGATGCGGCCCGCAGTGCCGTGCGTTTTGAGCGCAAGCTTGAGTTGGCTATGGAAGGACATCGCTTCTTCGACCTCCGCCGCTGGGGTGTCGCAAAGGATGTCATCAACAACCAATACTTGCCAATTGAAAAAACTAAGCGCACCTACTTGGAGGCTACAAACGGCCTAGAAGACAAGCACGAACTTTTCCCATTGCCATCGGTGCAAATCGAGTTGAGCAAGAAGGAAGGCGTACCTCAATTGCAGCAAAACGCTGGCTATTGATGGTAACTTAGCAATTTAGTTAGTGAGAGTAAATAAATTCACAAGAGGCAGTTTTCGGACTGCCTCTTGTTTCATTGGGTTCTTGTTTAAAAATCTGTTTTAATATTGTTCTCCATTGCACGTTGCTTATGAAGCTGGCTTGAACGTTTTAATTCAATTTTTACTGATGGAGAAAACTATGACAAAATTCTACCTATCTGCATGGCTTATCCTACTGCTGCTTTCAGCATGCAACTCCAATTCAAAAAATAGCGAGGCAACCAGTAGCAATGCCCTTTTTCACAAACTCCCCGCCTCGGAAACTGGCATCAACTTCGTCAACGAAGTACAGGACGGCGAAGACTTCAACGTGCTCACCTATCGCAATTTCTACAACGGCGGCGGTGTGGCCATCGGCGACATCAACAACGACGGACTAGCTGATATTTACTTTACCGCCAATATGAAGCCCAACAAACTTTACTTGAACAAGGGCAATTGGAAATTTGAAGACATTACCGAAAAAGCTGGGGTGGCTGGCACCAAGAGCTGGAGCACTGGCGTTTCAATGGCCGATGTAAACGGTGACGGGTTCTTGGATATTTACATATGCAACTCCGGCGACGTGGCAGGTGACAACAAAGAGAATGAGCTCTTCATCAACAATGGCGACCTGACTTTTACCGAAAAAGCAGCCGCTTACCATCTCAACGACAAAGGTTTCTCCACACACGCCGCCTTCTTCGACTACGACGGCGATGGCGACCTAGATTGTTACCTTCTCAACAACTCCTATAAAAACCCAGAAAAAATTGACCCCTTTAAAAGCACCCGCCTACAGGAAGACTCGCTTGGGGGCGATAAATTATTTAGAAATGATGGGGAAATGTTCACCAACGTCACCGATGCAGCTGGCATTTACTCCAGCGCCATTGGCTTTGGCCTCGGTGTTTCCGTCAGCGATCTCAATGGCGACATGCTCCCCGATATCTACATCAGCAACGACTTCTGGGAGCGGGACTATCTCTACATTAACCAGGGTAACGGCAAATTTTCTGAAGAACTGACAAAACGAATCCCCCAATGCTCTGTGGCAAGTATGGGATCGGACATCGCAGACATCAACAACGACGGCAGTTTTGACGTGTTCACCACCGACATGCTTGCAGCGGACAACTACCGCCTGAAGACCATGACCGTCTTCGACCCCTATCATTTGGAAGACCTAAAATATCGGGCTGACTACCACTACCAAATCCTCCAAAACTGCCTTCAAATCAACGATGGTAACGCCGACTTTGAAGAAACCTCCAATCTCTCTGGCATCTCCGCCACTGACTGGAGCTGGGGCGCCCTGATTTTCGACTTCGACAATGACGGCTGGAAAGACATTTTCGTTTCCAATGCCCTCTACAAGGAAATCATGTACCTTGATTTTACCAATTTCATTAACGACAAGGAAGAAATCAAAAAAGTCGTGACGGAAAAAGGCAAGTTCGACTGGCGTGATTTTGCTGAGTACCTACCTTCCAACCCCTTGTCCAACTATGCTTTCGTCAATCAATTGGGAACCTCCAAAACTCAAAATCCGAATATTCCAACATTCAAAAACCAAGCTCAATCCCTCGGCCTTGGCGAACCCAGTTTTTCCAACGGCTCCGCCTACGGCGACCTTGACAACGATGGCGACCTTGACCTCGTCGTGAACAATGTGAACATGCCTTGCTTCATCTATCGCAATGACGGCAGCGGCAACCCAGATCATAATTATTTGAAAATCAAACTGGTAGGCGAAAAAGGAAATCCACTTGGGATAGGTACCAAGGTGAGAATCCAAGCCGGTGGACAAGAACAAGACTTACAGCACTATCCCCAACGGGGCTTTCAGAGCAGCATGGAACCCGGCTTGCTGTTTGGGTTGGGCGCTGCGCAACGAGTGGACAGACTCGAAATCACTTGGCCTGACCTGCGGACGCAGGTGCTGGAAAACATACCAGCCAACCAAGTTTTGACACTAAGACAGGCCGAGGCCGATGGGAAATTTGCGCCTACAATTCCAAAGCCTGCACCGCTTTTCAAGGATGCCTCTGCTACTGTGCTCAAGGGCGACACCCGCCACCACGAAAACCAGTTCAATGATTTTGACTACGAACGCCTTTTGCCCAGGATGCTCTCCACGGATAGCCCTAAAATCATCAGAGGCGACCTCAACGGCGATGGCCAGGAGGACTTCGTGCTGACCGGAGCGGAGGGTGACCCCGACAAGCTATTTTTTCAAAAAAACGGCACTTGGGAGCGCCAGCCGGATTGGCAATCCGCCGAAGATATTGCCTCTGAAACTACCTGTGGCGTCATCTTCGATGCAGATGGCGATGGCGACAACGACCTGCTGCTTGGCGCAGGCGGCAACGAATTTCAAAAAGGCTTCGACCATTTCCGGTTGCGCTACTACGATAATGACGGCAAAGGGCACCTGCGTCTTGACCGACTGAAAGAACCCCCTGCAGGCGGCATGGTTTCATGTATGGTAACGGCTGACATTGACGGAGACGGGGACCAAGACCTCTTCATCGGTGGCCGCGCCGTGCCAGGCAACTACGGCCTCATGCCTCGCAGTTTTTTGCTCCGCAATGATGGCGGTGGCCGCTGGACAGATATTTCGGAAAAGCAAATCGGCAATTGTGGCATGGTCACGGACGCAGCCTTCGCTGATACTGACAAGGACGGGGACCAAGACCTCATCATCATTGGCGACTGGTTGCCCATCATGCATTTTGAAAACCAGGGCGGGCGCTTGGTTTTTTCAAAAAAGCAAACCCAATCTCCCTTCGCTGGATGGTGGACCTGCATCGAACCTGCAGACCTAGACGGTGATGGCGACATTGATTTTGTGCTGGGAAACTGGGGACTGAACACCAAGTTCAAAGCTTCGAAAGATCGACCGTTGACCATGTATGCCAAGGATTTTGATGCCAACGGCAAAAGCGACATTGTGGTGAACTGGTACCCTCCACTCGACGACAAGCCCTGGCCTTTCGCAGGGCGGTTGGACATGACGGCGCAAATTCCATCGCTGAAAAAAAGGGCGCTCAAGTTTGAGGACTACGCCAAAATGACTTACGAAACCATGTTCGATGCCGCCCAACGCAAAGATGCCATTGAACACAAAGCCAACTGGCTTCAGACTTCCGTTCTTTGGAACGACGGCACAGGATTCCGACTTGAGGCACTTCCATTGGAAGCACAGATTTCCCCAGCCTTCGGCATTGTTGCGGATGATTTTGATGGGGATGATGTGAAGGATATTTGGCTTGGTGGCAATTTTTATGGCCTGAAGCCAGAAGTCGGTCGGCACGATTCAAGCCGGGGCATCCTGCTGAAAGGTAACGGGAAAGGAGGATTTACTTACGTCTCCCCCACCCTTTCGGGAATTTTCGTAACTGGAGAAGTACGGGACGCTGCGGTTTTCACAACCCAAAAAGGGAAGCTTGTATTGGTGGCTAGAAATAATGAGGGCGCAAAAATTTTCATAAAAAATAACCCAAATCTAAATTGAGGTCAGGCTTAATCATCGGACTAGTGGCAAGCGTTTTAGGCTTGCTTTCAGGGCAACCGAACCAGCCCTATTTGCGCAACCAAGGTACTGCCACACAATTGATAGTTGAAGGGAAACCATTCCTCGTACTGGGCGGTGAGTTGGGCAATTCCTCCGCCACGGACATGAACTACCTGCAGCCCATTTGGCCCACGCTAAAGTCGATGAACCTAAACACTGTCCTCGTGCCCGTTTTTTGGGAACTCATTGAACCAACCGAAGGTATTTTCGATTTTTCGCTGTTGGATAGCACGATTTCAGAAGCTCGCAAGCAGGATTTGAAGCTGATTTTGCTATGGTTTGGTTCTTGGAAAAACAGCATGTCAAGCCATGCTCCTGCCTGGATAAAGAAAAATCAGGAGCGGTTCCCACGGGCAAAGGACGACAAGGGGTGTAGTCAGGAAATTTTGACGCCTTTCAGCGAGAACAATTTGAAGGCTGATGTGCAGGCATTTGAAAAACTGATGCAGCACCTGAAAGTATTTGACCAAAAGCAGCAAACCGTTCTCATGGTGCAGGTCGAAAACGAAGTCGGGATGTTACCTTCCGCAAGAGACTATTGCCCTTTAGCCAATGAAAAATTCGGACAAAATGTGCCAACAGAACTGATAAACTACTTGCAAAAAAACAGAGCTAAACTTGTACCGGAGTTTTTGAAAATCTGGGAGCAAAACGGCTTCAAATCCAATGGGGCATGGGAGGAGATTTTTGGCAAAGGAACCCACACTGACGAACTGTTCATGGCTTGGTATTTTTCAAAATTCACGAATGCTGTTGCTGCGGCAGGTAAAAAAATATATCCACTGCCCATGTTCGTGAACGCTGCACTGAACCGAACCGGCCGAGAACCTGGCAACTACCCCAGCGCTGGCCCCCTGCCACATCTGATGGATATTTGGAAAGCAGCCGGTACGGCCATAGATTTTTTCTCTCCGGATTTTTATAATCCCGATTTCAAGCACTGGAACGACCTCTACACCCGACAAGACAATCCGCTTTTTATTCCCGAACATCGTTTCGATAAAACGGTCGGCGCAAAAGCGGCATACGCCATTGGACATTACGGAGGCCTGGGCTTTGCGCCATTTTCGATTGAATCAACGGAAGAACCACTGAACGAGCCGTTGGGAAAAATGTACGGTTTGCTGGCGCAAATGTCTCCGCTCATTGCGCAGCAACAAGGAAAAGGCACGATGGACGCCGTGCTTTTTGACAAGGACGACACGGAAAAGGTGCTGACCATGGGAGACTTTGTGTTGACCTGTCGTCACGACTACACTTTAGGGTGGTCGCCAAATGCAAAAAATGAGACCTGGGAGTCAGGCGGTGCAGTGATCGTGCAAACAGACGATTCGGAATATTTTGTGGCGGGGACGGGCGTCGTAATTACCTTGCAGCCACTTGATAGAAATAAAATCGCTGGGATTCTGAGCGATGAGGAAGGACAGTTTTCCGAAGGAAAATGGACCCCTGGCCGGAAACTGAACGGTGACCAAACCCACCAAGGACGGCATGTGCGGCTGCCAATGGGAGAATATGCCATCCAGCGGTTTGAATTGTACATTTATGAATAAGTATTAGAAAAACAATCAATTTAACAATCAAAAAATGCAGCTAAAACTTTTTAACACGACTGTCTTTTTAATCACCTTCGCCTGTTTGGTCAATGCCCAAAAGGATGGGGATTACATTATTTCAAAATCTAACGATACCCTCTTTGGGGAGATTTTCCTGCCTGCTAATACTTTGCGGGAGGTGCAGTTTCGGGGAGGTGACAGCAAAAAATTCACTACCTACAAGCCGGAAGAAATTATCGGTTACCTGTATAACGGGGCTTTTGTGAAGTCCTGTGCCATCGTTCAGAAGGGGAGTTCCGAGGTGGACAACTTATATCTTTTGAGCGTGGTTCAAGGTGCTGCCAGCCTCTACCATGTCCAAAATTCTCAGACTTTCTACCTTGAAAAAAACGGAGAGTTCCACCTTTTAGAAAAAAAGGATAGACTCATTGATGGCAAGCAATTGGACGACAGGAGGTTCGCAGGTATTCTGAAAGCCTTGTTTTCAGATTGCACTATTCCAGATAAGAAATACGAGGAAGTGCAATTCACCATTCAAAGCCTAACCGAACTCGTCAAGACTTACAACAAATGCCGTGATCCTAATATTAGCTACAAATCGGGTACAGGCAGGTCACTTTTCACTTTTGCTTTTGGGGTAGAAGCAGGTGTAGCCATGAACCAAACCACCACCAACGTCAAAAAATTATTCCCCAGGAAGATAGATGGCTATTCAGTAAAATATTCGGTCGGGGTTGATGTGGCAATGGGAAGCTCAATTTTGTCGAATTTACATTTCCGTCCCGGGGTTTATTTGACGCAAAAAGAGGGAGGATACCAGGAACAGTTTTCACAGGACTATGTGCTTACGCATATAAGTTTCAATTACGTCCAATTTCCCTTGCGGCTTGAATATGTTTTTGTTGGTAAAAAAATTTCCCCCATGTTTTCAGCCGGTTATTTGACCTCTATTGCGATAAAAAATGAGAAAGAAGTCACAAAAATCTACAGGACAAGTGGTCAAACTTATTTCCAAGAAAAAACTGAATTGTACAAGCCTTACGAAGGTGGTTTTGTTGGCTCGGCCGGAGTGATGTTGAATGTTTCAAAAAAACTACACCCGCTCCTCGAATACCAATTTGAAAAAACAAAGGTTGCCTTCGACGATGGGTATGTTTTGACCACCCACAAGCTCTTGCTCGGCGTACGGTTTTGACCTAGCTATTTCACCATGAAAAAACAACATTACTCAGCAATTTCCTTTATCACTTTGCTTGTACTGACGGCCTGTCAGCAAAAAAAGACTGTTTTTCAATCACTCCCAGCAAGCGAAACGGGCATCCATTTCTCAAACCGCATTACCGAAAACGACACCTTCAATATACTCTCCTACGAGTACGTGTACAACGGTGGTGGCGTAGGCATCGGCGATTTCAACAATGATGGACTACAGGATGTGTTTTTCACGGGCAACATGGCGGGCAACCAACTTTACCTGAACAAAGGAAATTTCAAGTTTGAGGACGTAACCGAAACTGCTGGCATAGCCGCTAAAAACCGTTGGAATTCCGGTGTAGCTGTGGTGGACATCAACAACGACGGCTGGCTTGACCTCTATGTTTGCGCGACGACTTACCAGCCCAGTAGCCGCAGGGCAAACTCGCTTTTTGTAAATAACGGGAACTCAAAATCAGGGGTAAGTTTCACAGAAATGGCCACCGAATATGGTATCGCAGACACCTCTCACACGATGAATGCCGCCTTCTTCGATTACGACAATGATGGTGACCTCGACCTTTACCTCCTCGTGAACCAGATGGACGAGAACCACGTCCCAAATATTTACCGCCCGAAAATTACCGATGGCTCCTCTAAGCGCACGGACAAACTCTTCCGAAACGATTTCGATGAAAAACTAGGCCACCCGGTTTACACCGATGTTTCCAAAGAAATGGGCATCACCATTGAAGGTTTCGGCTTAGGGGTCAATATCTGCGACATCAACCAAGACGGCTGGAAAGACATCTACGTCACCAATGATTATTTGACCAATGACCTGCTTTGGCTGAACGTTCCCGACACCTCCAACCAACAATCGGGCGTTGTCAAACGCAAATTCGTTGATGTCGCATCCAAATACCTCAAGCACACTAGCCACAGCGCCATGGGCAATGATGTGGTCGACTTCAACAATGACGGCCTGCCCGACATCGTAGCGGTGGACATGTTGCCAGAGGACAATCTTCGCCGAAAGACCATGCTCATGCCCAACAACTATAATTCCTACCTCAACAACGATAAATACGGTTACCAATACCAATATGTCCGCAATACATTGCAAATAAACCAAGGCAATCGGCCTAATGGAAATAACCCACTTTTCAGCGAAGTCTCCATGTTCGCTGGCATTTCCTCCACGGACTGGAGCTGGACGCCACTTGCCGCTGACTTTGACAATGACGGTGACCGTGACCTCATCGTCACCAATGGCTTTCCAAAGGATGTGACGGACCGTGATTTCATTGATTATAATTCTGAAAAAGGGAATTACCTCACGAAGCAACAACTCCTCGAAGCCATTCCTTCCGTGAAAATAAGGAATTACGCATTTCGAAACTCTAGCTCCAACCAATCACATTACCCCAATTATCAAAACCAAGTTCCAATATTTGAAAGCGTTGGCGAAGCATGGGGTATTACCCAGCCTTCCTTTTCCAATGGTGCCGCCTACGCTGACCTTGACAACGATGGTGACTTGGATTACATCGTGAACAACATTAATGACAGCGCTTTCGTCTTCAAAAACAAGCTCGTTGACATGCAAACTGACAGTGCTAATTGGTTGAATATCAAGTTCAAAGGCACTGAAAAAAACCGCAATGGTCTCGGCGCCATCGTGGAAGTTTTTTATCAAGGGAAAAAACAGATTTGGGATAATACGCCTTACCGTGGCTATCTTTCATCGGTGGAAACAGGTGCCCATTTTGGCCTTGGCAGTACGACTTCACTCGATAGTGTGGTGGTAATCTGGCAAGAAGGCAAGCAACAAGTTTGGAGAAACGTACCTACCAAACAGACTTTGACTGTTGAAATTCAAAACGCCCTACCCTACTCACCCCAAAATATTGCCACAACTCAATTTCCAAATTTCCAAGAAATCACCGCCTCCCTCGGCATCAATTTCACCCCACCCGAAAGCGACTACATTGATTTCAATGTACAGCGCCTTCTGCCGCACAAGCTTTCACAATTCGGCCCTGCCATTGCCGTTGGCGATGTGAACGGAGATGGGTTGGATGATTTTTACGTGAGTGGATCACATTTCAACAAAGGCAAATTCTTTGTGCAAACACCAGCTGGCCAATTCGTGGAACAAGACCTCCTTCCTGGCCCCAATGGAGATGACAAAGTGCAGGAAGAACTTGGCACGCTACTTTTTGATGCCGACGGCGACGGCGACCTTGATTTGTATCTCGCCACAGGAGGCTACGAGTTCGACATTAGCGATACCTGCTATCAGGACCTGCTTTTCTTGAATAAAAATGGGCATTTTTCGCTGGCCAAAAATGCGCTGCCTTCTCTCCTGAGTAGCGGCTCTTGCGCCAAGGCTGCCGACTTCGACCGTGACGGCGACCTCGATATTTTCGTTGGTGGTCGGGTGCTTCCTTTTCAGTACCCCATGCCCGTTTCTAGTTATTTGCTCCGCAACGATGGCAAAGGCCATTTTACCATCGCCAACAAAGACGCAGCCCCTGGCCTCGAAAATATTGGCTTGGTTTGCGATGCCCTCTGGACAGACTACGACAATGACGGCTGGCAAGACCTCCTCGTGGCCGGTGAGTGGATGCCGCTGACTTTTTTCAAAAACCAAAATGGTAAACTGGTTGCCCAATCACCAATCACCAACCATCAATCGCCAGCCACTGGTTGGTGGAATAGCCTTGTCGCTGCAGATTTTGACCTCGACGGTGATATGGACTATATCGCAGGAAACCTTGGCACCAATACACTTCTGAAAGCTGACGAGGAGCACCCCATCGGAATCTATGCCGCCGATTTTGATGCCAATAAAACCGAAATGACCAACCCTGCAGCCGATGCCAACGTCGGCGGCAACATGGGACTGGATGCAATTCCCTCTGCTTGGTTCCCAGATGTGAATGGTAAACTAACGGAATACCCATTTTTCGGAAGGGCAGACATGGACAAGCAGTTGGTAAAAATGAAAAAGCTCTACCTCCACCACAGCGAATTCGGCAAAGCAAATATGACGACTGTCATGAAACATTTCCCCGATTCTAAGCCGTTGGTTCTGAAAGCCAATTACTTAAAAACCAGTTATTTAGAAAACATGGGTGGGGGCAAGTTTGCACTGCACGAGTTGCCAACTGCTGTACAATTGGCACCAATCTTTGGCATGGTCACTGGGGATTTCAACGGCGACAACCTGCCCGATGTCTTACTCTCAGGAAATGACTTTGGTGCAGAAACTGGGATGGGACGCTACGATGCTTTCAATGGACTTTTGCTATTGGGTGATGGCAAAGGGAATTTCACTCCCACCTCTATGCAACAAAGCGGCGTTTGCATTGCCGGTGATGGCAAGAGCCTCGCTCGTTTTCAAGGTGCTGATGGCAGTATGCTCATTGCTGCTGGGCAAAACAAGGGCCCATTAATGGTCATCAAGAATGAAAATTCGGGAGTGCAGGCTGTCAAATTACAACCGATGGATTGTGCTGCCGTCATCACCTTGGCAGATGGTCGAGCATACAGAGAAGAGCTGCCCTACGGGTCCAGTTTTCTCTCCCAATCGGCCCGGCGTTTATGGTTGCCAGTCGCAGCTACAGCCTGTGAATTAATTGATTATCAAGGGAAAAAACGGAAAGTGGAGATAGGGAAAAGCGAGCGTATGCCACAATAGATTTTAAAAAACTATGATTTTAGAAATTGCAACCATCGATATCAAGCCCGGCACAAACGCCGATTTTGAAAAAAATCTTGGCGAAGCCCAAGCTGTCATCAGTCGTGCGGAGGGATACATTGGCCATCAGTTCCAGCGGTGTATGGAACGCGACAACCGTTACGTCTTGCTCATCAAATGGACAAGCTTGGAAGCGCACACCGAAGGGTTTCGAGGTTCCGAACTGTTCAAGGAATGGCGTGCACTGATTGGTCAGTTCTTCGAAAACCCACCGATGGTGGAACATTACGAGTTGAAATTTGAAAACGGGTGAAAATCAGGTTTTCAATAAAATTCATCATGCTGGCCCTGTGTTTGGCCGGACTGTCCAATTGTTCATCGGAGGAGGAGCAGGCTGCTGCTTTGTTTGAAAACCGATGCGGCAGCTGCCATCTTGCCCCTAGTCCTACCGATTTGCCGAAGGCAATTTGGCAGGAAAAAGTCCTGCCCGAAATGGGCGCCCGGCTGGGCATTTACGATAATGGTTACAACCCCGTGGCCGGGCTATCCAAAATTGAAAAGGCCGCAATTGCGAATTCAAACGCCTACCCAAAACAGCCTCTGTTGCCCAAAAAAGATTGGGAACTGCTGAAAAAATTCATCCTAGCTTATGCACCCGATACACTAGCTGGTTACAAAGCAAAGGATTTGAGTCTTGAAAATCCTGTCTTTCCATTCTCTCCAAAATCGGTAGTGCTGGGGGACAGAACCGGTTCATTCCTCAGCTTCCTTGGTTTTGATGAAGGCAGTAAGCGGTTTTTGGAAGGCGATGTGTCCGGGCATTTGATGGCAGAAGCGCAGCCCGGCGCACCGGAAGTGATTTTTACCGGTGCGTCCACAATCGTTGATTTCATCGAAAAAAACGGCAGGTCATACGTCACGGAAATCGGTGAAATGCCACCAACAGAGCAGGTGCTGGGGCGGCTCACGGTGCTGCAAAACGGTCAGCAAATACTTGTGCAGGATAGCTTACATAGGCCCGTGAATTCGCTGGTAGAAGACCTTGATGGAGATGGTATCTCGGAAATTGTCGTCTGTGAATACGGCAATTACACCGGACGCCTAACGCTGCTTAGAGAAGTTGCAGGAAATCGTTTCGAACGAAAAACCTTGTTGAATATTCCCGGTACACTTCGTGCCGAAGCAAGGGACATGAACGGCGATGGCAAGCTCGATTTGGTGGTGCTAGCAGCCCAGGGCGATGAGGGCGTGTACATTCTTTTTCAAAAACCCGACTTGCAATTCGAGGCCGAACGAGTGCTTCGTTTCAGTCCGGTTTGGGGTACGAGCTGGATGGAAGTCGTTGATTATGAAGAAGATGGCGATATGGACATCATCACGGTGAATGGCGACAACGCCGATTTTTCATTTGTCAATAAACCCTACCACGGTGTGCGGATTTTCATTAACGACGGAAAAAACAGGTTCAACGAAGCCCTTTTTTACCCTATCACCGGGGCGACTAGGGTACTTGCTCGGGACTTTGACGAAGATGGGGATTTGGATTTGGCGGTTTGTGCCTATTTCCCGGACTACCAAACTGCACCAGCGCAATCGTTTGTCTATCTCGAAAATAGGTCGGCAAACAGGTTTGATTTCGCAGCCCATACTTTTCCAGAAGCAATAGCAGGCAGGTGGCTGGTGATGGCTGCTGGCGATGTGGATGGCGACGGAGACTTGGACCTAGCGTTAGGTTCGTTCCCCCACTCCCCCACCCCAACACCTCAAAAATACATGGCGGATTGGCAAAAAACAGGGATTGACTTGATGATTCTGATTAACCAATTGAAACATTAATTTTTATAAAAAACTGAAAATCAATTTTTTGCATGAAATATTTTTACGTTTTCATTTTATGCTGGCTTTCCATTTCGGTGCAAGCCCAATGGACAAAACTTCCCGCTTTCACCACTGACCCACTCACCTCCGTTGATTTTCTGGACACGGAGAACGGGCTGGTTTGCGGCAGCAACAAAATCTGGAGAACCACCAACGGCAGCAGTAGTTGGACAGCGGTTTACACGGGAGATGCCAATATCAGCCTAGAAGAAGTGCGCTGGGCCAGCGACCAGGTAGCAGTGGCAGTTGGTATCGACATTGCGAACAACGTGGGCCTTATCGTGCGCTCCACCAATGGTGGGCAGTCATGGGCGAAGGTCAGCAATTCCGTGGTTTCCATTTTTACTGACCTGACTTTTGTGAGTGAAACTGTGGGCTATCTCTGCGGCGGAAATACCCGAATCCTGAAGACCACCAACGGCGGCGCCACCTGGACTTCGCAGTTCAGCGACAACAATTCCGACCTGTATTCTATCCATTTCCTCAACGAAAACGAAGGTTATGCCGCTGGTGGCTATGCCAATACTGGTCGGCTGTTACACACCACCAATGGTGGAAGCACCTGGACTGACGTGAGCTTACCTGCCCCATTTCTGATTCAGTCTGTTTTTTTCCCTTCGGCAAACGTTGGCTACGTAGCGGGCGTGGCGGGTGAAATGCGCAAGACCGTGGATGGCGGTGCCAATTGGACGGAGCCGATGACCGCCAACACCAGCAATATCCTCGACCTATATTTTTTCGACAACGATTTTGGCTACCTCGTGGGCGGCACGCTGACCGTGACCTCCCTCCAACGAACTGAAAACGGCGGTAGCTATTGGAGCAACGTAGCACCCAATACCGGGGCGGGCCTTTTCAGTATCGATGTAGTCGGCACGACTGGGTATGCCGTTGGGGTGAACGGAACAGTGCTGAAAACGGACATCATGGTCGCAGCAGACGAACAACTGAAGGCGATGGGAGTGACCGTTTTCCCCAACCCAGCCTTCGACAAAATCCAGGTCGTGGCGGAACAGCCCCTCTATTTTGTTGAAATTTATGATGCCAATGGCCGAATGTTACGGCGGCAGGAAGTAGTGGGCAATGACAAGGCCGAATTAGATGTGTCAGCATTGCCCGCCGGTTGCTTTTTTTTGAAAATAGGACTTGAAAATGGGATAAACATGATGAAAATGGCGAAGCTATGAGCCACCCCCACCCAAACAATTACGCGTCCTGACGCTGCAACAACCAACGAATCTGATGTCAAAAATTATCTACACCATCATCTTTCTTGCCCTCGGCAATTTGGCATTTTCCCAACAGGAAGTGCTGGTTTTAGGAGAAACCAACGGCAAGCCAAAAGAACGCCTCATCCTCACGGGGCGGGTACTTGATGCAAAAAACAACCAGCCCATCCCTGGTGCAGTTTTGCATTTGGACCCCACAGACAAAAACGACGTGACCGACGCTGACGGTAGCTTCAAGTTGACCATGCCCATTGGTATTTACACTTTGAAAATCAGCTTTTTGGGCTACGAAGAACACATTGTGAAGCTTCATGTGTTTGGCGATGCCAAGCATGATTTTACCCTGAGCGAAAGCACCACCGAACTGGTTCAAGTAACGGTGACCGAAACCAGAACCGATGAGAACGTGACCTCCGTGCTGACCGGTGTGGAACAAATGAGCATCGAAAAACTGGAGCGGCAGGCCAAGTTTTTGGGTGAAACGGACGTGCTGCGCAGTTTACAGTCCGTGACCGGGGTGACGAGTGCCGGGGAAGGTGCTTCCGGCTTCAATGTTCGCGGTGGAAATACTGACGAAAACCTAATTTTGATGGACGGCAACCTCGTTTTCAATCCAGTACATGCGCTTGGATTCTTCTCCCTCTTTCATCCAGACATGGTGCAGGGCATCACCTTGTACAAAGGCGGTGTGCCAGCGAAATATGGCGGTCGGCTCTCCTCCGTGTTGGACGTGAAGCTACGGGAAGGCAACGATGAAAAATTGTCGGGACAAGGAGGCGTAGGCATTGCCTCATCGAGGCTGGTGCTGGAAGGCCCTATCATCAAGAACAAGGCATCGTTCATCGTAGGAGCGAGGGCAAGCTATGTGGACTGGATTTTGAAACGGGCAAAAAACGTAGACTTGCGCAAAAGCCAGGCTTTTTTCTACGACCTGACAGCGAAGGCAGATGCCCGCTTGACACAAACTACCAAGATTGGCTTTACGGCTTTCAATACCCACGATAATTTCCAGTTTGCGGACGAGGTGAAGTTCGAGTACGCTACAACAAGTGGGTCGGCTTACCTGCGGCAGTTGATTGGAGACAAAATCAATATTACAGCTACCGCAAATATTGGGCAGTACACCAGTAACCTTTTCGACATCAACGGGAACGATATGTCGAAGTTTACCAACCAAATCAAGTACCTGCGGGGCGGAGTGAGCGGTTTTTACCAGCCCGCCAATAGCTACCAATTGGAGCTTGGGGTGGAACAAAGCCGCTACAACGTAGCACCTGGAAGACTAGTGCCGCAAGGAATTTCAAATGTAAAAGCCGATGTTCTGCCGGAAGAAAAAGGCATTGAGTCGAGCATTTTCCTGCACAACCAATGGACCGTGAGCAAGAAACTGGAGCTGATGGCAGGTATACGCTACACTTCTTTCAAAAACCTAGGCCCTGACCGCGTGCTGCTCTACGAGGAGGGGATGCCAAAAACTGAGGAGACCATTCAGGATAGCCTCCTGTTTGCCGATGGTGAAAAAACTGCCTCCTATACTGGGCTGGAGCCACGGTTTTCCCTGCGCTTAAGCTTGAACGAAGCCAGCTCTGTCAAGCTGGGTTACAACCGTTCGTACCAGTTTTTTAGTCAAATCTCGAACACGGCATCTGCTACGCCGATTGACATCTGGCAACTCTCCAACTACCATATAAAACCCCAGCATGCCGATAACTTTTCCATCGGCTACTACCAAAACTTTAAGGAAAATACCGTGCAGACCTACCTCTCAATTTTTTACCGAAAAATTGACCAACTCATTGACTACAAGGATTTTGCGAAGTTGCTACTCAACCATCATATCGAAACGGAACTGTTGATGGGTAAAGGAAAAGCCTATGGTGCAGAGCTATATTTTAACAAAGCTTATGGCCACCATCATTTTGAAATGAATTACACGTATTCCCGCACCCTTCGGCAAGTGGAAGCGAACGACGAACAGGAAGGTGTGAGCAAGGGGGAATGGTACCCCTCCAACTATGATAAGCCGCACAGTCTAAACCTGAACTATTTTTGGCAAATCAAGTCTAACAGCAGTTTTTCCGTCAACTTCACTTACAGTACTGGACGGCCAACGACGGCACCTGTCAGTTCGTTTTCGAGCGGCAATGTGCTGACCATTCCGATTTATTCTGAAAGAAACCAGTTCCGCATCCCTGATTACCATCGGCTCGACGTGGCCTATACCGTAGGGCCATGGGGCAAGAAAGAACGCTGGCGCAATAGTTTGACCTTGTCCATTTACAATCTTTATTTCAGGAAAAATGCGTTCTCGGTGTTCTTCCGACAGAAGCCGTTCCAGAGTGTTACGGCATACAGGGTGGCGGTATTGGGGTCTATTTTTCCTGCGATTACCTACGACTTTAAATTTTAGGCAAATACTATTTGGTCTCTCTAAAATACTTAGAAAATGAAAATAAAACACCTCGCCATTGTTCCATTTTTGGGCTTTTTGTCGAGTGGCTGCATTGATGAGATAAAACTCGATATTGACACCAACCAGCAAAAGGTGGTTGTGAATGGCTTGGTTTCAGATAGTCTCCAGGTGCAGACAGTTCAGTTGGGTTATAGCGCAGTCATTGGCGTGGGCAACGACAATATTCTAACCCCAATTGAAGGGGCTTCAGTGCTGGTAAAGGACGACGCTGGCAGCAGTTTCCAATTTTTGGAGGCGGAAAAAGGCATTTACGAAAAGGAGTTTCAGGGCGAATCAGGTAAGGTGTACCATCTGGAAATTCAATTGCCAGATGGGAAGCAAATCCGCAGTGTCCCCGCACTGCTGCGCAAGGCGCCAGAAATCAGCGATGCAAAATTTGAAATCGTGGAAGAGAGTTACCTCACCCCAAATGGGAATGAGGAAAAGAACAAACTCCTTCAAGTAAGTTTGAACACGAACCTGAGCAATCTATCAGAACGGCCATACTTGCTTTGGAGAACAACGGGAGAGTACGAATTTTGGGAAGGAGGAGGCTTGACCATTAATCCCAAGGTTTGCTATGTCAAAAATAACGTGGCATTGAACGTGATAAAAGTGCTGGATACACATAAAATGGCGAGCGGCCATCTGATAGATGAGCCATTCTTGCGAACAGATTACAATTACCGATTTTCTGATAGGTACTGTTTCCATTTGCAACAGTACGCCATAAGTGCATCAGAGTATAAATACTGGCAAGCTGTGGACGCTGTCATTCATATTGATGGCAGCATGTTTGACCCCCCACCCGGCACGGTGAAGGGAAACCTTTTTAACCCAGACGATTCATTGGAGTTGGTAGTGGGATATTTTACAGTAGCGGGGGTAAGCTACAAACGGGCATTCACGGATGCTTCCAGTATTGGAACTTTCGTAAGTCGCAAGTGCGAATCCCTGAATGGTGGTGGGCGGGGTACGGAATGTGCCTATTGCCTGTCCATTGTAAACAGCACCACCCAAAAACCAAGCTATTGGCCTTAAAAATTCATGCATTTCTTGCTTGGATTTTTGCCGCAAAAAAAGAAGAAACAGCCAGCTGTTTGGTGCCAGTAAAGGTTCGATGCAGCTAACAAAATTATATTGTGATGAAATTGATAAAATGGCTTTTTTGGGCCAGCTTGGCATTTATTCTCAACAGCTGCATCGACGAGATAAAATTGGACATTGACAAAGACCAACAGCACTTGGTAGTAGATGGGCAAATCGCCGATAGCCTACAGGTTTACACCATCAAAGTCAGCTACAGTGCCATCATTGGCGTCGGCAACGACAATATCCAGACTCCCGTGCCCGGCGCAACGGTCAAGGTGCTGGACGACACAGGTGATAGCTTTGATTTCACGGAATCAAGCCCAGGTGTTTACACCAAAGAAATGAAAGGTGAAGTGGGGCGTGCGTACCACGTTGAGGTAAAAACCACAGAGGGCAAGGTCATCATGAGTAGACCGACGGTACTGAAAGCTTCCCCGCCGTTACTCCCACCATCGGCAGGGATAGAGCAAAGCACGACCATTAGCAGCAATGGCAGGGCAGTTAACACCAATAAATTAGCGCTGAAAATGAACACCGATGTGACCGGGATGGCCGATCGTCCTTATTTGCGGTGGCAAGCAACGGGGGAGTATGAATTCAAGGAAAACTATCCGGGTGCCCTCAATACAAAAACATGTTTTATTAAAAACAACGTTGACATCAACAATATCAAGGTTTTTGATACCCATCAAATCACTAGTGGGCTGTTGACAGATGAACCCTTTCTTCAAACCGACTACAATTACCGTTTTGCCTTCCAATTTTGTTTTCACTTATTCCAATATTCCATCAGCGAGGATGAGTACAATTATTGGGAGTCCGTGCGGAGCATCGTGAACATTGATGGCAGCCTATTCGACCCACCGCCAGGTACGGTGCAAGGGAACCTGTACAACCCCAATGATCCAGAAGACCAAATTCTAGGCTACTTTTCAGTAGCTGGCGTAGCTTACAGAAGGCAATTCATGGATGCTATTTCGCTCAGTTTTTATGTGGAGCCCAAATGCAGTTCGCTTAGTTTCAAGCCCCAATATTCCGAGTGTAGGGAATGCACGGAGATTACCAACAGCAGCCTTGTTAAGCCATCTTACTGGATTCCGTGATGCACGCGGCGCTTCGGTTAAAATTAAACAAATATGGATCAACCTGTAAGAAAAAACTGGTCACGGGCGCAGGCAGTTCTCTTTTTGGGAATGCTGGCCGTCGTGTATATTCACAGTAGCTGTGGACAAGATGAAAAATCAGCAAAAAAAGAACTTAGTGCGGAGGACACAGCTGGCAAACAACTGTCTGAAATTCATTGCCGTGCTTGTCATGCCTACCCAAGCCCCGATTTATTGGACAGAAATAGCTGGAGCAATGTGCTGTTCAGCATGGAAATGGAAATGAACAAAGAAGGCTACCAGATTCAACCAGAAGATTGGCTTAACATCCAGCGGTATTACCTGAACCAGGCACCCACTACCCTACCCCTCTCAACAGTACCAAAAAAACTGGATAAAGTCTGCACAGATTTTCAAAAAACAGACGCACTGAAAAATGTGACGGGTGCAGTGCCCATTGTATCGTTGTTGAAATACGAGCCGACGAACAATACTATTTATGCAGGTGATATTGATCGAAAATTAATGGTATTTAGCGGCTTCGAACAAATGCAAACATTGCACCTAGAACGAGCACCCATTGATGTGCTGGTTCGACCATCTGATGGGAGCCTTGATGTGCTTTGCATTGGCGAGGATTTGATGCCGACACAGGGCCGAGGGGGCGAAATAGTCCACATCACAAAAGATGGAAAGCAAGAACGGATCATTGACTTTCTCGACCGCCCTGTGCAGTTTTTGCGGCAGGACTTCAATGAGGATGGGAAAGAGGAATACTTAGTCGCGTGCTTTGGTTCGCTAGTAGGGCCTATCAATTCCGGCAAATTGACCATGTTCATCCCTATGAATGGCATTTATAAGGAGAAAATAATCAAGGAGATGCCGGGTGCCATTAAAGCTGTTACGAGTGATTTCAACCAAGACGGAAAGCCAGATATCGTTGCGTTGTTCGCGCAAGGCCGAGAGCAAGTGAGTTTGTTTTTGAACAAAGGGAACCTTGAATTTGAAGAAAAGCAGCTCCTTGAGTTCCCTCCTGTACATGGTTCTAACGATTTTGTACTTGCCGACATCAACGGTGACAGCTATCCGGACATCATCCTAACCAATGGCGACAATGGTGACAATTCCCCGGTTTTCAAGCCTTACCACGGTGTACGGGTTTTTCTCAATAATGGTAAGAATGAGTTCAGTGAGAAATTCTTCTTTCCGGTGAATGGTGCCTCAAGGGTACTTGTTCGTGATTTTGACGTTGACAATGATTTGGATATGGTGGTATTGGCCATGTATCCCAACCTCGCCGCATATCCTCAGGAGTCACTGCTCTATTTTGAAAATCAAGGAAAGCTAGCTTTTGATATTTCCTATTTTGAGCCAGAACCTTCTGGAAGGTGGGTATTGATGGACGCAGGCGACATTGATGAGGATGGCGATTTGGATGTGATAGTTGGTAGTAATTTAATGATGAAATCCGTGCTGTTACCTCCCAAAATTAACAGTAAATGGATGAAGAGCAAACTGGCATATGGCTTTTTCGAAAATATCCATAGTCACAACTGAATTGGCGTAAAAAAATAACACCCACTTGTCAAGACACTTATTACAATATTATTTGCATTCAGACCGTACCATGACCAATGTCTCAATTATTCAATACCAAATGACTTTCAAATAAATTCACAATAAACATACAGGTGCATGAGCACACAGGCTTACATACGCCTGTGTGCTCATGCACCTGTATGTTTGTATGCCTATACCCTTAAAGCGGGGCAAACTTGTAAATACCTCAATTTGACATACGGCAATTCTATTAAGCTTGGGGCACTAATCTTGAAAAAAAGATTTATGCATATTGATTCTTTATTGATAGCTCCAAAATTTGACAATACAAAAGCCTGTTTTTCAGAGGTTGTATAGCGCAGATTGCATTTTGATTCAGGGCTCATTCGTCGCTGAACAGCAATTAGACTAAAGACTACCACTTTCAACACATGTGTTTTGCTGGCAAAATAAAATTAATCTTTACAAGAGCTCAATTGATGGTTTACACGAGATTCATTCTATCTTCCTAAGCAGTTTGGTCAAAATCTAGGTCACAAAATTTTTCCCAAATCCTAAGTAAGAAACTCCACCGTGTTCTGGTAGTTCCTAAGCAGTTTCAATCAAACCACTTCTCATTTGAAGGTTTAGGTGAGGTCGGTAGTCATATTTAATTCAAATTAGAAATCCCCCTGCTTTGCAGGTGGTCATGTTCTTTTGGCTTTGCCTTCAAAATGTGTAAGTCTTGAGTGCAGGGTGTTGGGAAAGCCGAGCCTTGTGCGAAGGAGGGCTTTGCCCGACAGCCTTTAAATCCACCTGCGTTGCAGGTGGTGGGTTAATCATTGTCGTTTGTCATGAACAGCTTTATCTCGGCCCCTGAACGCTAATGCTTCTTGCAATGGTTATAGTTTTTTGTTTCAAATTCTTACAAATTTTGCGAATTAGAAATCTCAATTCTCAAACTGCCTAATAAATAGGCCCACTACTCTACCCTTCTGGTTTTTACTTAATCTGAAAAGGAAATCTCATACGGGCATATGTACGCCCAAGCATACGTATTTATAAAAATACAGGCATACATACTCCTGATAATCATGCAATGGTGTACCTTTCGCCCAAAATACAAAAATGATTATTTCCTGTATCAGTTATAAGGGTGGAGTAGGGAAGTCCACAATTGCCCAAAATTTGGCAGTCTGCTTTGCACACGCCGGCAACAAAGTCTGCATCGTGGATGCCGATGAAAGCCAGAACACATCCTATTGGTCGGAAGCCCGCAGTGAAGACTTCCCGCTCATCCCAGTACATAAGTTGACCGATGACAAGGCAATCGCCGTGGAGGTGAGCAAGCTTTACAACAGCCATGATTATGTGATAATTGACAGTCCCCCTTCGCAGTCCATCATTGCCGATAAAATCATTATGTTGAGTCATTTGGTCCTCGTGCCCGTAACCCCCAAAGGTAGCTCCGAGGTCAACACTGCGGAACAGTTCATGCGGCAGATTACCAATCTGGAAATCTTGAAAGAGAAAAAGATTCCAGCGCGGTTCGTTATCAATGAGTTTGACCCACGTCCCTTGCTGCACAAGGAGTTCGTGGACCGTTTCCGTGAATTTGAAATAAAACCACTTCATGCCATGCTGCACCATCGGATTGCCTACGGGGAGGCCAACCTCTTTGGCAAAGGGGTGTTGGAGCATGTTGATGCCAAGGCCAAGCAAGAAATCATCACATTGAACAACGAAGTCATCGAACTTCTTGAAAAATTATAGCCATGTCAGATAAAAAGAAGCAATTGGGTGATGCCCTAAGAACGCGAAACACGAATTCGGCGCTGAAACCACCAATTGACCTTGCCAGCGTCGAAAATCTAGGACGCGAAGCCGCACCAGCTCCTTCTCCTGTTAAGCAACCTGTACAGCGCACCAGCTTCAATTTTCCAACAGATGTCTATGAAGCTATGCTGGAACACACCTTCAGAAAGCGCATTACGATGCGGGATTACTTGGTCAGTCTTATCAAAAACGATTTAGGCATATGAGCATACAGGCATACAAATTTTTGTATGCCTGTATGCCTGTAATATTTCAACCTAAATAATCGCATTTAAGACGTTTTGAAGCCCGATTTGTTTCAAAACCATACTCTGCAATATATTCAATATCTCGCTTTCCATAAGGGCTGAAAATTGGCTGAAAACGAAGTTTTGAAACATTTGTGATGTCAGCTCATCAATTTTTTTTGATTTTAGACCACTTTTCCATGCTATATTCTAAAAATTCAGTTAAAACACAAATAAGCCCGTACGCCCATAATCCTAGGATTATGGGCGTACGGGCTTATTTGTGTTTTTGGGTTTCACTAAGAATGTTAAAACCCGTAGAAATACCGCAAGGGTGATATAAAGATTTGCACACTCAATTTCCAAAAATGGTATTCTTGTGATTCAAACGGTTTTTGCTTCAAGCTTGGTCTAGGATTCATAAATTCTTAAAAATCAACACTCATCTCTTTGATTGATGTTCTTTCTTTTCTTTTATCTATTAAGTTTAAGAAGATGCTATTTCTTTTAAGAACCACTGTGAATAAAGGGGTTTCCAATAGTTTTTCATTCAGGAACACCGTAGCATCACCGCAATAAACCGTAGCATCACCGCAATCACCACGTAGGGCTACCGCAATAAACCGTAGAGCTACCGTTCTTAAACCGTAGAATCATCGCAGTAGACCGTAGGACTACCGCAATCATTGTTTAATAATGAACAGCTTACAATTATTTCAAAACCGTAGAGTTACCGCAAGCGCTTCTCGATTTAGCCCGGACGAACAGGAGAAGGTATCTAAAACCGTAGAGCTACCGCATATTGTTTAGCATCTGCATTGGTAAAGCCACAAGTTCGTCATCTAAAACCGTAGGACTACCGCAACAAGCGTGGTAGACCTTCATGTTCTGCCAATAGTACAGCTGACTCTAACTGAAAATTGAAACAAATGAATTAAACCGTAGGACTACCGCAGGAATTAAGTGAGCAATAAGCGAGGATGTATTAGCAGTAAACCGTAGGGCTACCGTAGAAGCTTCAATTGTTCACGCAGACAAATAAATCTTTCAATAAACCGTAAATAACCCATATTCTTGATTACGGTTTTTTCCTACCTTGCGCGACTAATTTTTCTAAGATGACAAACTCGATGGATTTAACTGTAAGGAAATCAAACGAATTGGTGGAAGTAGGGGAGTACCTTAGCAAGCCTGCCAAACTGTTTGTGCTCTACCTCATAGCAATGATGCCCGAAGATGAAACCGAGTTTCGAGAGATGAGCATCACCTACGACGAGTTAAAGAAGATTGTGAACATTGATGGCAAACGCCGCGTCTCCACTTTGGACGAAGCGGAGAAGATGATGGACGAACTGGATACCAATCCCATCAAATTTGACAATGCCTATTTCCGTGACACAGTGACCTGGTTTTCCCGCAAGCGCTATTACAAAAAAGACAAGGTTTGGCACTTCATATTTCATGATGAATTGAAGCCATATTTGCTCCAATTGAAGAGCCATTTCACCATGTACAGTTTTTGGTATACGGTCTGCCTGTCCGCGCATTCCATCAAGTTTTATGAAATGATGAAGCGCTACGAGTACCTTGGAAAATGCGAAATCCCTATCGACAAACAGAAGTATTTGCTGGGCATTGAGGATAAATACGAGGAATACTACGAGTACCGCCGCTGGGTGTTGGATGAGGTGCAGAAGGAACTGGCGACCTATACAGATGTGAGCTTTACTTACGAGCCTGCCAAAAAGCAGCGCCGCCGCATCATCAGCCACCGTTTTGTCATCAAAAAGAACGTGCCGAAGATCATTCCGGAGCCCCTACAGGAGATGCGCCGTCAGCAGCGGCTTCCATTCGCCGAGCCGGAGGAGGAGCAGACTGGGTTTACGCCCCATGCCTTGATGGAGCAGGATCCGGAGATGTTCACCACCCTGAAAGCATGGGGCGGAAGGGAGAAAACCATCCTGGATATTGCCATTGCTTATGGCTTCGAGCAGATGCGCTACCAATACGCTCATACCCAGCGCATGTTGGAAGAGGGTAAGATAAAGGCGGAAAAACCATTTGGCTGGTTCTTTAGTGCACTGAAAGGAAATTTTGAAGACCCAGCGCAGGAGGAAGGGAAAAAGAAGGCCGTGAAAGCCAAAGAGAAAAAGCAACAGATTAATAAAAAAGAACAACTGGAAAAGTCGCTGAAAGAGCTGGAGAAGAACTACTACGAGGCCATTGGGGAAATTTGCGATGAACTGATTGCAACTGATTCGGAATTGCTACCCAATGTTGTAGAGTCACTGAGGAGCCATATCTCTGTCGCTCCCATGATACGTTCCGCCAAAACAGCCGAAGAAATTTACCGTGACACTTGGAGCTCTGGACTCGTGCGGAAAAAAATTCAGGAATCATTCCCAAATGCATTCACGCGGCTGGAGCATTACCCCGTGCAGATTGCACAGGTCAAGAAACAATTGAAAATGGTCTAAGCTTTAAACCTACGCCTAGGCTTATGTATGTCTATATGCCGCAAATCCATGGCCTTAAAAAAACTCATTTCGAAATGTAGATACAAGCTACTAATTTAGTGCAAAAGGGTAGGCAATTCCTCTTTGATATGCATATTATGTCAATGGATATTGTAAGCCTTAGTATGCCGCACCGCCACTGGTAGTTACTTTCCTTCGACTTCATTTCCACGATGTGTCATGAGCTTTTAAGTGGGGTGTCAACTCATTTCTGCATGATTCTAAAGGGATCAAAATTTATTTGGTATTAAAAGGTAGCATTTCATTTTTCATAATCTTCCTGTATTCAGTTCCTTTTTAGCAAAATCTACCTCCTTACTGAAAAGGCCACTATTAACCCACCACCTGGCTGTCGGGCAAAGCCCTCCTTCGCACAAGGCTCGGCTTTCCCAACACCCTGCACTCAAGACTTACACATTTTGAAGGCAAAGCCAAAAGAACATGACCACCTGAAAAGCAGGTGGATTTCTAATTTGAATTAAAGGTATGTATTTTTTGGAAAAGTTAAAACGTATGGAATGGGCGAGTATTGGTGGTTATTTTAAGTACTAAGAAAGCTGAAAATATCAAGCTTTCAAGTCATTCTCTTAAATTATCAAAAGAGACTACAACGGCGTTATCAAGGTAAGTACAAGGCCTATTTCAAATGTTTTTTGATTGATACCAAAATTATTGCTTGTTGTCATATTTACATACAGGGTCAGCATTTAATACATTTGTCCCATGCTTGGGCGATAGGGTAGGGGTGTTAAAAAAACAAAAATGGGAAAAACAAGAATTTCAAAAGTCACGGTGGAAGGTGCGGACATCCATGTCATTGAGCTAAATGACTCCGAATTCATCTCACTCACCGATATTGTGAAGAAATATGATGATGACCAAATCCTTTACCGCTGGATGCGTAGTAGGAATACCTTGGAATTTCTGGGAGTATGGGAGCAGGTCTATAACCCAGATTTTAACACTACCGAATTCGATAGGTTTAGATTTGAATCAGGCCTCAATACCTTTTCCATGTCGCCAAAGAAGTGGATTGATGGCACAAATGCCATAGGTATTATCTCGAAATCTGGCAGATATGGTGGTGGCACGTATGCCCACAAAGACATTGCCCTGGAGTTCTGTTCTTGGATTAGCCCTGTGTTTCGTTTTTATATGATACGCGAGTTCCAAAGGTTAAAGGAGGATGAGGCAAGACAGCAAAGCCTCGAATGGGATGTGAAGCGTATCATGGCAAAGGCATCCTACCCAATACATACAGAAGCGGTAAGGCAGCACCTTATTCCTCCAAAGATTGCGCGTACCAAACAGGAAGGATTATATTTTGCGAACGAGGCTGACTTACTCAATGTAGCGTTGTTTGGTATTAGCGCCAAGGAGTGGAAACTGCAAAATCCTGAAGCCAAAGGCAACATCCGCGACAGTGCGACGCATGAACAGCTTCTGGTGCTGTCGTTGTTGCAAGGCTTAAATGCCAAGTTGATGGAGTGGGGGAGTGATGCGAGACAACGTCTCGAACTTCTAAACAAGGCAGCCATTGATTGGATGGAAGTGATTTTGGAAAGCAGCAGCTTGAAGGAACTTCCCGGAGAAGGTAAAAAACTCAAGGGTGGGGTAGGCTAGTGGGATGGTCGTTATTTTGGTATGCAATGCTACCTTCATTTGTAGCCGCAACTTGATAATACGGCTTTCGGATTTCTTACTAAGACGTAAATGCTGTGAATAATATGCGGAAACTAAAATTGACCAACTTTAATGTTGTTTTTCTTGCGATTGGTATTTTTTTAGAAAAATAATTCCCAATTATTGCAAACGTTATTTATATTTACGGCCAACCTTAAAAACAAACTCCGTCATGAAACCAAAATCTTTCCTTTCAGGCCTTTTTTGGCCTTCCAAATTCTCAAGCCTAAGTCTTCAATTCATTAGGTTCGCCAAGCATAGCGAAACACCTTTTAGCATTTTGCTAAAATCTTGTACTTGAATTAATGTGGTAGTGTCTAACAGGACTGTTTTGGGCTGATATCTGTCTAGGCAGAGATAATCGGTTTAACACGGTGTGCTATATGATTAAGCTCTCCCACGCTTTTTTATGGTACAGTAAGCAGTGTCTGGTTTTGTGCTCAAGGCTGTTCCATCTTTAATAAAAACATTGCGGATATTCTCAAAAAAACCTGCTCCGGTACCGAGGGCGCGTGCGCCTGATACCGTGCAGTGGTGCTATTTAATTCACCATAAAATTTTTAAATTATGGCAACTCAAAAAAGCGATTTGAAGCTTGATGGCTTCGTCGAAAGCGTTCGTCCTGACCCGAAATCAAACGAACAGGTTCAACTGCTCCAAGGATACCTTGGAGGGTCGAGCGAACAAGGGCATGTGCGGCTTTATTTCGATGAGGAACTGAACAACTTCGTTGACGTGCCAAAGGCTGACATCTTGCATTGTGTTCCAAATGACAAGTCTGAAAATCCTCTTGGCGGCAGTCGCATCTGGGTGAAAAAGGCGACCGTGGTAACCTTTGGAGATACTGCTACCGCCAACCGTGCAAAGTCGAGCTTCCTGGAGGGAGACTTGATCAGTGCTTATGGAAACTTGGGAATCGGGAAGCAGGCCGACTTAACACTTCAAGATTTTCCTGGTATTACGCCTTCACAACTGCCGGGTTGTGTATCGCTAGGTAATGGGGCCTGCATCACGAACAACCTACCATGTAGAACTATTGGTATTGCTTGCAATATTACAGGCCCTATTTCAATTGGGGTACCATGCATACCGAGTAAGTTTACTATTTGCCAAACAAGGTTTGGGATACCATGTCTGGTTAGTATTGTGAAGCCTAGCTGTTTGCGCACGTGTGTACAACCAAGCTGTGGCCGTACCTGCATACAGTTTACCTGCAATCCTCGGATTTGTGACTTTGTAGCTTGTCGGAATGCTTCCTTGCAGACAGGACCGGTAACGACCACCGTAATCAACCCAACGGTTGACATCAATGACGCCATTGCTGCCCAACAGCAGCAGATGTTCCAAGGTGCGTTCAATCCGTTCCAGACGGGCGGGTTCGGTATGTGATTTTATGAACAATGGAGGGAGGCCATCGGGCCTCCCCCTGTTTTTTTTGAAATTCGATAAAGAGCAACCAAGGTTTTCCCAAAGAAAAAACCCCTGCTCCGGTACGGATGGCGCGTGCGCCTGATACCGTGCAGAGGTGCTATTTAATTCACCATAAAATTAGAAAAATTATGGCAACTCAAAAAAGCGATTTGAAGCTTGACGGCTTTGTCGCGAGCGTTCGTCCTGACCCAAAATCCAACGAACAGGCCACCCTGCTTCAAGGTTATCTTGGGAAATCAAGCGAGGCAGAGCATGTTCGGGTCTATTTTGATGAAGAGCTGAACAACTTTGTGGACGTGCCAAAGGCTGACATCCTGCACTGTGTTTCAAATGATAGGTCTGAAAACCCACTCGGTGGTAGCCGTATTTGGGTAAAAAAATCAACAGTGGTCATCTTTGGAGACCCAGCCTCGGCCAACCGTGCAAAGTCGAGCTTCCTGGAGGGGGACTTAATCAGTGCCTATGACAACATGGTTTTGGGTGGACAAAAAGTTCCTGAAATATATCTGACAAAAATCTGTACCATCTTACGCACTGCGGCGACGGTATGCTGCCCTTCCAAGTTGATAGCCTGCCAAGCCAGTATTAAATCACCTTGTCAAGATGTCAGCATTGTACAACCAAGCTGCGTCAAGACCTGTCTACAGTTTACTTGCCTCCAAACTTGTCGATTTGTTAGCTGCTTCAAGTCTTGTTGGGCGCCAACCTGTTTTAAATCCTGTTTGCCAAATGCGTGCACCATTTGCTTTACAGGCTCAATTCACACGACTATAAACCCTACTGTCGAAATCAGTGCTGACATTGCTGCCCAACAACAGCAAATGTTCCAAGGCACATTCGATCCGTTCCAGACTGGAAATTACGGCTATTGAATCTTTCGCTAAAATGGAGGGAGGCCCTGTGCCTCCTCCTGTTTTATTAATCATAATTTTTTCACCATTCATCATTGCCTTATGATACTGACCTTTGAAAACATTGCCCATTACCTCCTTGAAAAAGGATTGGTGACGCTCGACGACATCGTCGCTGGCAAATTCAGCGTGCGGGACAACAGCAGCCGCAATACAAACTTTGCTGTAAACAAAGAGCACCCACCGGGCTACCTCGTAAAGCAGGTACGCGCCAAGGACATGGAAAAGACGCAGACCATGCGCATTGAAGCAACTTGTTATTGGCTCGCCAACAACGACGAGCAATATCAGGTGCTCAAGAATTTCCTGCCCAAGTACCACGAGTACGACTATTTGAACCACATCCTCATCATTGAACTTTTGCCAGAAGTGCAGAGCCTTTACGACTACCATTACGGAACGGGGAACTTTCCGATCCCAGTGGCCGAAAGCTTGGCTGACCTGATGGCTTCCTACCATTGTTACGAGCTTGGCAAGGTTCAGCAAGGGCGCAGCTTCCAGCTTTTCAAGAAAAACAAGCCTTGGGTGTTTAGTCTCTTGGACAACAGCTTGGACGAATGGATGAACAGCAGCATGGGATCCGCTGAAAAACAGGTGCTCCAACTCGTGCTCAAGAATCAGGAATTTGTTGAGCTTCTCAAACCCATCAGGGAAGACTGGGAGGTGACCAGCTTATTACATGGCGACATCAAGTTCCCCAATTTCATCATAAACCGTAGCTATGATGAGTCTGCTGCCCCTGATGTGCGCCTAATCGACTGGGAATTGGCCGATATGGGCGACCCACTCTGGGATGTGGCAGCCATTTTCCAAAACTACCTTTCACTCTGGGTGTCGGTGGAGATTGCGAACCAACAGCAGGGGCAAAAACAGCTTCAAACTTTTTCGTTGGAAAACATGCAGCCGTCAATCAATGCTTTTTGGAAAAAATACGTTGCAAACAATGGTTGGGATGTCGCCGACACACAGGCAAAGCTTGATAAAACCGTGCGCTACACCGCATTCAAGCTGCTCCATTCCTGCTTCGAAAGTTCCCAATATTCAAAAGATATCCAGCTTTTCACAGCCAAAACCCTCCAACTAAGTCTCAACCTGCTCAAGTTCCCCAACGAAGCTGTTGGTGAATTGCTGGGCATACAAAAACAATGTAACAATGCAACAGCTACCGCTTATTGACCAAATAAAAAACATCGTGGCCGACTTGGATATTGACGCCGAGGGAAATGTCTCCTTCAAGGGCATTCAACATCCTAACGCTAACCATCCAAACGCTTCGCCTGATGTCCGCCTCTATTTCCACCTGGTGAACGTGCTGTACTCAAATTGCTATACTGGACAATCCGGTGATACAATTCCAGCAACAGCTGTCACACCAGAAGCTGCTGCTGGATTCGTAGGTCGGCTTAAGGCTGCCAACCACAACCAGGAACGTTTTGACCATGGTTGGGAAGTGGCTGAAGTGGAGCACGGCGGCAACATCTTGGTGAGAAAGGGCGCCAGCAGGCGCACTATTTTTCCTGGTGACTTCTTGAGGGAAAGTTTCGGGCAGGCATTGCTTCAGTCCAACGAACGCGTAAAGTTGTTTGTCCGTCCCGAATTGGAAGAAGACCCCAATACGGGTGGATTCTACCATGCTTTTGGCGAGACACAGCTCGACTTCAATCCACAAAATTGGGTTCGCCTCTACTTTCACCTAGCGCCAACAGGGGCTGAGCCTTTATTGGAATTTCTGACCACCAAGCTCAATGAATGGCAAGTGCCTTACCAGTTCAAGTGCCTGCACAATCCCGCCAGCTATGGTCGGCATGACTCAGCGGTGCTTTACCTTGACAAGCGGTACTTGACCATCGTTTTTGAAATAATTAAGGAGGGGATTGCTCAAATGCGCCCTTGGCTTCAACCAGGAGTACCACTTTTTTCGAAGCAAGTGACCGAAGGAATCGGCTTTGCCGAAAACCCTTTTGACCCCAATGAGAGCTTTGGCACCAGTCGCTGCAAAGTGTTGGCTCAAGGCTTGGTGGATGCTTGGAAAGAGCAAGCGCCCAAAGAGACTTGGTTGAGCCACGTGCTGAAAAGCATCGAAAGGTCCTTCCTCAGTACAGAAGAATTTTACCGAAATCCAAATTCGAAATACCCATATCAGTTCCCTGATTTTGAACAAAACTGATATTCAATCCAACATTAAAACCATCAATAAAATGAATCCAAAATATCTCCAAACAGCCACTCGCCTTGGCAACCGAATCTGCCGGGATGCCATTCGCCACAAAGGACTAAGTAATTGGATAGCCGCAGGCTCAGACCCTGAAACCCCAATGTCTTCAAAACCTTACTATCATTCACTCAAGGGGGATTGGTACAGTGGCACATCGGGCATTGCTTTTTTTCTGGCCAACCTATTTACTGTGAGCGGGGAACGTTTGCATAGGCAGGTAGCTGTCGAAGCGATGCGGCAAGCATTGTCGGCACTGCCTGAAATAGAGCACGGTAAACTTGGCTTTCATTCTGGGGTCACCGGGATTGGCTTCGCTGCCGTTCATGTAGGTGAACTTTTGGCATGTCCCGACCTAACCGAAGATGGCCTGAAAGCCCTTACATCACTCGACGACCTACCTTTCGACGGCTATACCCTTGATGTGGTGGATGGATGCGCCGGGGCTATACCCGCAGTGTTGAGCATCGCCCGGCGCTACCCTTCGCCCAAATTTGATTCGCTTTTGGACAAAATGGGCAAGCACCTGCTTGAAACCATGGAAAAAGAACCATCTGGATATTCATGGCCGACATTTCCAGGTGCAAAATCCAACCTGACAGGGCTGGCGCACGGCACGTCGGGCATTGCTTCGGCGCTGTTGGAACTATGGGCGCATACGGGTGACGCCACTTACCTAAACGTGGCTACAGGAGGCTTCGCCTATGAAGAAAGCCATTTTGTGCCTGAAAAAAAGAACTGGCCAGATTTCCGCAATTACTCTGATTACGAAGGCCTGCAAATGGCCGAACCCACAGGGCCGACTTGTGGCTGTGCTTGGTGTCATGGTGCACCTGGTATCGGTATGGCTCGCTTACGGGCCTTCGAGCTGACACAAAACCCAAGCTATCGCCACTTTGCTGAGCAGGCTGTCGAGACCACTGCTGAGAGCTTGGACAATGGGCTGATGGCTAACTTCTCACTCTGCCACGGTGTGTGCGGGAATGCAGACCTGCTCCTTTATGCTGCAGATGTGTTGGGCGACGAAGCATTGGTGAGCAAAGCAGAAACAGCGGTGGAGCGCCTTATTACCGATTTCGAACAAAAGGGCACACCCATTCCCAATGGCGGACAAAACGACTTCTTTGTGCCGGACATGATGCTCGGCTTGGCAGGTATGGGCTACTGCCTGTTGCGACTGGCAGACAGGCAGCGGTTTGGGTCGGTGTTGTTGTTGAATTGAGAATTACGTGACATGGCAAGTATGGCGATGATGATCAAAAACTTTGGTGTCACCAATCAGTCGTCGCCATTATTGTGTATTACCCTGAAATAGGTTGACAGGTATTTGTGGAAAAATGTTCCGTTTGGGGCATCCCGCCACCCATGTTTCCGCCGCCGCTGGCGGCGTTTGGTTTTGTTGTCTTCTTTAGTAGGTCAGTTTCCCTTCTCTTCCACCTCATCCGCAGGCCGCCGATGCGCCTGCGGTGCACCTCGTCCGGGGTTCGGGAGTCGAGCGAGGCGTACGGCCGTTCCCTGTTTTAGGCGCCGCTGGTGTCGGCCACCTCCGCCACGGCCCTGCGGTGCTCCACGAGGTTTCGGCCCTGGAGCATCTCCTCCTTGATGGCCCTGTTCATCCTTTCGGTTAGTGCGTTCTCGTAGGGGGCGCCGTTGTCGGTCATGATAATCCGCACCTTGTACGCCATCAGCAGCCTGGTGTAGGCGTGGCGGCAGTACTGGACATTCCTTGACTGTCATAGGCTTGCACTTGGTGCGTCAACTTATTTCAGGGCGATTCAAACGGTAGCGTCCTGATTTTTGTCTACACAAGATTAAGGAATTTAGATTACACCATGTACCTCAGACGGAGTCCTGTAGCCAAGGCTCTCGTGAGGCCGTATATCGTTGTAATTGTTGATTGCCCTTGCAACCGCTTCCTGCGC
>WGNL01000032.1 GCA_016124585.1 Bacteroidota bacterium
CTGGCGACCGCCAGATGATGACCGATATGCAGATGCGTCAACAGGCACAGCGCAATATTCAGCAAGACCACCTCAATACGACCCGCAATATTGAGCGGACGGCGGACAAGAATATAGATATGGTCTTGGACAATGCCAGGAAGGAAGGGCGTGGGCCTGAACAGGATAGGCATCGGCCAAATGACCGTGACCACGACAATGACCATGACCGCCGCTAGAAGCTATCTGTCAAGGTTGTAATTCTTGCCTTTCTGGTCTTGGTCTGGCCGCTCCCTCCCATCAGCCTTTCGTCGTTTTTCAGGTTCAAAATCCATTGTCTGGGATTTTCCGCCGCCTTGCGCTTTCTGTGGGTTCGTTTTTTGGAGTTGTATTTCCAGTGACGAAGTTTGTTCGGACATTCTGTGGTCAATGCCCGCCAAGGTTTTTTTCTGCGCCTCGATTTCTTCCCGAAGCGACTGGAGCTTGCCGGAAACCTTTCCAAAAATATTGTCATTGGAGGCAATTTGTTTTTCGAGGGTTTTTATCTTTTCAACCTGTTCGCCCCGTTTATAAACCTGTTCTTGCTGCTGTTCGAGGGCATAGCGTTTTCGGCCCGCCCACTGCTCCCATGCCCTTTGCCTGTCCAACCGAACAAGGTGGCTGTCGTCGTATCGGGTGTTTTCCTCTTTTTCCTTGGCACTTGGTGTCGTATCGTTTTTTTCCTTTCCTGCTGTTTTCTGTTGCTGTTTTTCGACCTGCACTTTTTTGCGCTCCTGCTCGATGGCTGTGTCCTCGATTTTCTGCTGCTGCTCCGCCTCGTACTTGTCGCGGTCGAAGTATTGCCGCTCCTCCGCCATGGTCTGGGCAAGCGGTAGGGATGCTTGGTCAATGTCGGCCAGTTTTTGCAGGTGGTTTTTACGCTGCTCATTGTCCAGTTGGCGGGTAAGGCTGTAAATCTTGCCGTAGTCGTCCACCAGTACGAAGCTCCGGCGGTTGCCCGTGGCAAGTGTATAGCCGTTTCCTTCCAAGGCTGCACGGAAGGACTGCCCACTGTCGGATTGCCTGTAGAGTTCCTGAATCTCAGCCTTGCGGTCGTGCAGCGGTTCTTGGTAGCGAACCCGGTTGCCCTTTTTGCGCTCCTCATTGTTTTCTGCCCGCTGTTCGCAATAGACTTTGCCGTTCTCAAACTCGTGCTTCAAAGACCAGTCGGAGAGTTTCAGCTTTGAACCCCAGTCCGGGTCGTACATGCGCCCATCTTTGGGATTTACGAGATTGACAATGCAGTGGATGTGCTTGTGGGGGGTATCGTTGTGGGAGACAATCAGGACTTCGTGTTCCTTGAGGCCAAGTTTTTCGAGCGTCTCGTCAGCCGCCTTCACCATGCGGTCTTTGCCCGGGCTTTCCTCGGGACTCCACGAAAGGCTGAACGTATAGACCGTTCCCTTCTCCCGCTTTCGCCCGGTCATGGGAACTCCCGCCTCTTGTTTTATCCTTTCGGCATTGCTGGCGGTGTAGGCCATCCACTTGACCGCGGCGTTGGGGTCTTGGACGGGCATGTTGCGCGTCTGCGTCCAGTCCACCCGCTCGGATGTCTGCGATTCCTTGTCATGCAGGTAATACATTCCCGCACCTTTGAAAGAAAATCCCCGGCCTGCGATTCGAGCAATCAATTATTCAAGATTTAGTTGTTTGAAAATGGTTGTAAGGAGTTGGTTAAGGACGGCGGAGCATTCCCGCAGTTCATCCGGCATGTCGTCGTGGATATGGAACTTCCTGACGGCTTGGTTGATATTGTTGCCAATAGAGCGGAGTTGAAAGACAAGCTGCGGGTCAAGGATGGTTTCGCCGTTGTCGTTGGACAGAGCCAGTGCATCCGGCTTTGCGGGCCTATCCAGAAGGCCGCGGACATATTCGCTGACGCTTTTCCCCATGCTGTGGGCCTGCTGTTTGAAGCGGGCCTTTTCGGCATGGGTGCAGCGGATGGGCGGTAATACCGCCATTAGTTTGTCTGCTTCTTTTTTCTGCGGTCGTGCCATGGTTCAAAAATCTGTTGGCTGGATTTTTCGGAGTACGCAAGAACGCCAGGGGGATGCAACGGGGGGGGATGCCCCCTTGCCGAGATGCGTTTTTGTAGGTGCAGGTTTTCGGGTCACCGAAAGTCTGCATATACAAAAACCACATCTCGCTACCCTGCTTCCACAAAAGTACCGATTGATTCCATGAACCGCAAATGCTCCGGCAAAAAATATCCACAATGTATGCACCTGCCGCCGTGCCCGCTCCCTTCCCTTGCCCAAGGACAAGCTGCTAACTAAAAGAAAATAACCGAAGTTAGGGGAATGAAATGCGCTTCAACCTGTCATCGCTGTTCTGCCGTAAAACTGACGTTTCAAGCAAAGACCGCTTGTTGGCCTTGAAGGAATTTTCCCTTGCCGCCCCCTACGTGCTCGACCCCGAACACCTCATGGACGCCGTTGCCTTGCTCGAAGAATTTGGCTGGAACGCCGAAAATGCAGCCCGTCATATTGGCAACCGCACAATGCTGGATTTCGACGAGGCCATGATGGAAAAGGGTGACGACCCGTTTGGCGAGGCCGGAGAAAATCCCTTCCCTGGTCCGGCTGGTTAGAGCCATGCTAACTGGTTCTAATGTGCCTCACTCGGAGCGGCAAAATCTACGGTGAGACCCATCCGAAACTATAATAGTTATTACTTTGGCCGACGCTGCCTCATTAGGGACTGGGTGGATTGCCCGAAGGCGGACAGGCCCTGTCCGAGATTTTTTTAAGTATCCCGAGCGCCGTTTTTAGGTCGCCGTCAGCTTGCATCAAGATGGATTTGGACATTTCTGTGTGTCCAGTTACATACTCTTCTTTGTCAGGCTCGTCGTACTCTTCAAATATTTTTTTGAGGCCGCTCTTTTCCAAGTATTGGTCAAGAACAACATGGCTAAAACTTCCTTTGGGCATTTCCATATCCTCCAAAAGGGGGTTGATGCCACATAGATTACATATTTAATTGTTTTTGTCAATATCTTTATGGTCAAAAGCTGATTTCAGAACAGCGCCTTGGTGTGTGCTGTTCTTATTTTTATAGTTTCCTAAACTACTAAATCATGGACAACGACTTCACACCTTTGGACAAAAACAGGCACGATAGGAGTTTGGAGGATTGGCTGCGGCAAGGCAGTAAAAACGACGGTTCGGGCAATCAGGGAAATTCCTTGGAAACCGGAAATGATATGTATGGAAAAACCGTTCGTCAACTGCCTGTCTATGCCGATGCTTGGTTTGACTGGAAGTTTTATTTAGGGAGTTGGCGTTTGAAGATAACCGATGAACAATACCCCCAGGATGCCGATTTTTCGCAGCTTGCGAGCAAGTCCAAGGGATTCATCGCAAATATGACGATGGAAATATACGGGGCAAGGGTTGACCGTATCCGTTTTTGGAAAGAGGGAAATATTTTGAGAAAAGGGCGGTGGGTGGCCGCCTTTGAAGATTAGCACTTAGAAAAGCTTCAACTGCCGTTCTTGTTTGATATAGTCCTGCCACTCCTTGGATGACCCGCTCTCGCCCAGCCATGCCCGGACGTACCCTTCCGGCCCGCCCATTTCTTCGATGCCTGCCGCGTTCGTGAAGTGCGACTTGTAGCCCGTCTCGGTCATGGGCAGTTGCCCCTTGCCCTGCCGCTGGATGGAAAGATGGGCAAGCGACCACCCATAGGTATTCCTAAAGGATGGCGAGTAGTCCGGCACGTAGGTCACGTCAACGGCGATGCCCTGCCAAGTGAGGCTCAGTTCGTGCTTTTGCATCTCCCCTACCCTTTCCCCGGCGTTGGTTTGCCAATGGCGTACTGGCTGCCCTCAAGGATGAAATCGGCTGCCTTCTGCGCTTGGGCGGATGCCCGCACGACGGCCTTGTTGTCCGCCTTCATCACGCCGAGCCAGCTCTGGATGTAGGCGGCGTTGCTGGTGATGGTCTTCGAGAAGCCAAGGGCTGCGCAGCAAAAGGCCGAGCAAAGCTCCGCCACGAGTTCCTCCTTGGCGTATTCGAGGTCGCCGAATTCAGCGCCCTTCTCCCGGTCAAGCCTGGACGGGTGGCCCGTCCAGTGGCCGAGTTCGTGGAGCGCCGTGGCGTAAAAGGGTTCTGCCTCGCCCTTGAACTGCTCCCGGAGCGGTAGCCTGATTTTGTCGGCGCTGCGGTCGTAGTATGCCCGGTTGCTCTGGGTGATTTCGATGTCCGCTCCGGTGGAGTGGATAAGCCCCTCGGCACGGTCGTCCTTCTCGAAGTCCTGCAAGGGTTCCTGCGGCTGGGCTTCGTAGAACTTGTCATCAAGCCCTTCCGTCTGGGCCACGTTGAACACCCGGTACAGTTTCAGGACGGGTATCGAGGTAATGCCAGCCTCCTTGAACTGGGCAGGGGTCATTCCCTCTGCCTTGTCCGGCTTGACATATTTATTGTCTTCGGTGACATAGGCTTTTTTGTAAAAGGCAATCGGCGAAGACTTCTCGCCCTTGAGGACGTGGCCGCCCAGTTCCTTGACCTGGTTGAACGTGAGCCAGGTGTTTTTAAGGAAGCCCGTTTGGATGAGCGTAAAGCTCAAGAGGAACTGGTTGACGCCCCGGTAGTATGTCCCGGTATGGGCGTTCCGGGCAAAGTCGTTGTCCTGCCCGAAGGCAATCCAAGGCCTGTTCCAGTCTGTTTTGTGTGCTTCGAGATGCTCGATGATGGTGTTGGTAACGGTTTGGTAGATTTCATTGGTCTTCATTTCATGGTTCCTTCCTTGCCCTGCCCGCACACCCTTTCTCGGGGTGTGCGGGGGTATGTTGCCGATGCCTAGTCCTTGACGGGAAAGCCGACGAGTTCGACCTGGCCGTTCAGTGGGATGGGCATGGCATCCAGGAGTATGTTCAGCCCCTCCCCGTCCTTGTGCCGGAAAGCGACGCCGATGCGCGGGCCTATCCGGGTCTCTGCGCCGTCCGCAACCTTGGTATGGATGTTGAAGTCTGGTCTGCGCCCTTGTTTTTCGTTTGTGTCCGTCATTATATTCTCCTTTGTTTGTGTGGTTTCTGACATGAAAGCAAAAAGTCATGCCAGCCGCAAGGCCCAAGGGGATTGTCAAAGGTCTGCCAAGACCGACAGGCTTGCCTTTTACAATTCCCGTGGAGCATGACAGGTTTAATGTCCAGCAAAGCACCAAGGCAAGGGAGTTGGAAAATTACGGAATGGAAAAATCTGGGAAAGACCGCCGCTTACGGCAATGGCGGGGCGGGCGGCTCTGAAAAAACGGGTATGTCCCCTGCCCTGAGCGCGTCGTTCAGGTCAACGTGCGGCTGGAACTTGGTGCTGTGGTTGACGACCTTGTGACCAAAATCCGCAATGAAGTCCTGCGTCCTGGACTGGCCGGGGGCATTGTTGTCGAGGAAGGTGTTGATGATGCCATATCCCTGCTCCTCGATGTGGGCCTTTGCAAGGCCATAGGACTGGAGGCCGTTGAGTATGATGCTGTCACCGGAAAGGCAATCAACGCGGAGCATTACGAGCAGGCTAAGGAAATCAAGTTGGCCTTCAAAGAGGTTGACCACTCCCCCACCCTGTTTGCCGGGAACGAAGGTGATGTCGCGCACGATGAGCGCCGATTTAAAAATGAGCTTCGGGTCGTCGGATGCAGAGCGTATCTCGTACCCCCCTCCCCTATTCTTCATTCCAAAGGCGAAATAAGGCCGCTCTGATGGCCTCTGTTTGTTCCGGTAGTGTATGAGCCTCAAATATTTTTGGGCAAACACGCGGGGCACTCCGCGCCCTTCCAGATAGGAAAGAACGAGCGATGAAGTCAAAGGGGCCTCCTTCACGAACTCAAGGTCGCGGTCGGCCTCGATATTCGGTAAAATGCTGTCCGTAAAATTCACCGGAATTTGCTGACTAAAAGAAAAGAAATCGGCTTGGTGCTTGTGATTGCCCCCTACCCTACCGCCTTGGAAAGATTGTGGACTGCCCATGGTGCTTTCCAGCCAAGAGAGGGCATCGGAGACCCGGCAGGGCTTTCCGCTTGTGCGCAGGAACTTGATGGCAAAGTCCAAGGTGTTGCCCCCTTCCGACTCCCCGAAGTCGAACCACGAGTTTTTGGCCAGGTTTACGTTGAAGGAAGGCTCGGCCTCGGAACGGAACGGTGACAGGTATTTGTGCTCCGTGCGCCCGCGCTCGACTTTTTTCACTTGGAAGCCAATGCGCTCCATCAGGTCTGCTAACTTTATTTGCTTGGCTTGGTTGGCGTTCATGATGGCATAAATACAATTAAAACTATTTTTACAATAATTACTATTTTTATAGTAATTATTGTAAAAACCATAAAAACTACAATTTTCCCTTATCCTGGTCTATCAACCATTCGATATATTCGCCGAGCTTCATCCCCCTTAGGCTTGAACCTATCTTGGCCTGGCGGTGGTGGATGCCGTTCACATACAGTATTCTGGGCTTTTCGTCCTTTTCGGTTTTCGTTGGCACTTCCTCCTTGACGGGAATTTCGTCAATGGCCGCTTTTTGGACCTTCTTTGCCGCATCGCTGATTTCCGTCTGCGAGGTGGCCACGTCGAATATGCTGTTTCTTTTCTTTGCCATGATATTAGAACTTAAACTTTTTCAAAAACTCTTTGAAGAATGGCCCAAAGCGCCTTTCCCCTTCCGCGTTGTCCAACACGCTTTCGTAGGTGAAGGGCTTGGAGAGTGCCTTCACATCGGAGAGCGAGTTCTCAAACATGGGAACGCCGAGCTTTTTCATGAACGCCACGGCCTCGTCGTTCTCGCTCCTTTGGTTGCGCTTGTTCAGGAAGCCCCAGTAGGTGAAGGAAAAACCCTTCTCTGATTTGTATTCGTCAATCCCCTTGACCAGTTTGATAAACTCTATGGTGCTCAGGCCTTCCAAGTCCCCGGCCACAATGGGTATGAGCAGGTAGTCGCAGTAGGTGATGGCTGTTGAAAGCTGGCTGTCCTCGCTGCCTTCGGTAAGGCGCGGCACGTCGATGAAAATCACGTCGTACTTGCTGCGCAGGTGGCGGATTTCATCGAAGAGGAATTTGGGCTGCACCCGTTCAATGGGGTAGGGCGGCGCTGCCCCGCCATAGACGGATTGCTGTTCAAATTCGCGGTACTTGAACGCGCTTTGCTGGCTGTCGGTGTCAAGGACCATAACCTTCAGTTTTTTCTTTTTGGCCAGTGCCGTTGCAAGGTGGAGCGTGATGCTGGTCTTACCAAGCCCTCCTTTCCTGTGCGCAACCGATATGATTTTTGCATCCATGATAAAGATGTTTGTCTTTGATTTGTTTAAGCCGCAAAAATAGTATTTATAGCTTATACTCTAAAAACAATTTTTACAATAAAAACTACAAAATAAGTTTTTACTATAAAAAATATATTTACTATAAAAATATTAAACCTATTACTGTTTGTGCTCCACCCATGCTTGATGCCGCGTACCCACGGGTACTTGTGACAAACTGTAGAGCCATTGCTTAATCTTGTCGTCGATGGAATCATACCTTGCCGCCACCGCATCGAGTCCATCTTTTTTCTTTTAGTCAGCAAGAGACAAAAAATTTAAAATGAGTGTGAGCGGTAGCGAACGCCTTGTTGTTGTTTTATTCTTGTTTTAAGTGTTTTAACCTTGTTTTCGCCTCCGAAAAGCCATTGATTATCAGTGGCTTACGAGACTAAAAACGACATTTTGAGTGCGGTGGGCGACATTTTGAGTAAAAAAAACGACATTTTGAGTGCCAGGAACGACATTTTGAGTATGAACACGCTGTGGGGGCAAATATCGACCTATATGCTTGATTTATAAGGGCTAACACCTTTTTTGAACACCATACATCTTCCCAAAAACGACATTTTGAGTAAGGGTGGCATCCTACCCAAAGCCAGACACAACTTACAGCTATTTTGCAAGGCTTTTGGGCCGCACCCACAATTTGCTGCCCATGAGCTTTTTATTTAAAAACGACATTTTGAGTAAGGGCGACGCCTTACCCAAAGCGCGGCAGAGCTTACAGCCGTTTTTGGTTGCGACAGCAGCGCAAATGTCGGACATGGCTCAAAAAACGACATTTTGAGTGCGATGGCATGTTAATGGCAGCTCGAAATTTGCCCCATACAGCCTGTTTTAATGCGCTCTGTGCGACGTTCACGGCAGTGGGGGAACAATCAGCTACGCTCAAAAACGACATTTTGAGTACGGATGTATGTTGGGATAAAAAACGACACCTTGACAAATTTGTCGTTTTTTATATCTTGGTGCCCTAATTTGATGAAACCATGCAAACCGAAAAAACAAAATTCCTGGTCACGCAGTCGAATAAGCTGATAGAGGCCAACTACTCGGCAAACCTCACGACGCTTGCGCATAAGGTGGCCAAGCTAATCTTAGGCTTCGTGAACCCGGAGGAGCAATGCGAAAAAATCAGCATAACGGTCGATATCAGCAAGCTCAAATATTATCTAGGGTGGGTGCAGGGCAAGAAATGGAACCGGTTTCCGAGCGACCTGAAGGACATTTCCAAACGGCTGAACAAAGAACCCATCGAGATTGCCATCAACGACGATGAAGTCCTAGTCGTCTATTTTCTATCCTCGTACAGGCTGAACATTGCCAAGGGCGAGGTAACATTCAATGTGTCTCCTGAGCTTGTTCCGTACCTGACCCAGCTCAAAAAGAACTTCACGACCTATCAACTCAATTACATCCCGAAGCTCACAAGCTCCTATGCCATCCGCATGTACGAACTGTTCCACCAATACCTTAGAATCGGCAACCGCAGGTTTACTATTGAAGATTTCAGGAAAAAAGTGGGCGCACCGGAATCCTACAAATACAATGACCTGAAAAAAAGGGTCATCATCCCCGCGCAGGAACAACTCAAGGAAAACACCAACCTGGCCTTCATGTACAGCGAAATCAAGGAAGGCCGCAGCGTGGCCGAACTGGTGTTTGTCATCTTCGGGAACACCCCAGTCCAGAACAAGGCGCAAATGGAACTGAGCTTTCTAGCCGACACCATAGAGGAGGGGGAGGAGGTCGAGCCAGCCTTTTCCGGGGAAATCGTGGGTACTTTGAAGGGCATCGGCATCACCGACCAGAACATCATCAAGTACCTTGCCCAAGGCTTTGACATTATCGGTGACAAGGAGCGCATACCAACGGCCATTGAGCGCTGCAAAAACCTTGAGGGCTACTACCGCGAAAAGCTGGCGCTGGCCGAGCGCTCGAACAGCAGGAGCAATACGGCCGGGTTTGTCGTCAAGGCGCTCAGGGAGGACTGGGTGAGCGACAAGGCACTGCAAGAGCACAAGGGCAGGGTGGCGACCAAAAAGCACCATGACAAGGAAAACAAAATCAAGGCGCTCGAAAAGCAGGTGGAGGAACTGTCCAGAAAATGGGAAGGCATCAAAGCGCCACTCGTCGAGAGCCTGATGGCCGACGAAGCCATCACGAAATCCGTTTACGACACCGTCCTTGATGGCATGGGCGGGGTGATGAGGCAGCACCTTTCAAAGATTCTGCACTTGCCAATCTTTGAACAGTACAATGAAAGCCCTTTTATTCACAGCGGGATGAACGTGGAGTTTGCAAGGCGCTATCCCGAACAATTTGCCAAGGCCGAAGAAGTGCTGGCGCAGATAAAAAAAACCAACAAGGACATTGAGTTTTTAAATAAAACATAAATACTATTTTTACTATAAATATTATAAAAACAGTAAATAGACAACGAGTGGGCTTTGCAATGAAAGAGGGTAGGGGGGTGTCGGTCGTGCCGCGATGCCTGAAACTCAAATAAAGTCGTCAAGGCGGTTCTGTTTTCAAGTAAGGGGCAAAGTGGTAAATTGCTACCATGCTTCCCGAATGCTTTACCCCAAAAATTTGGCGGCTACTTTGTGTTCCTCCCGCCGAATGCATTGGCATTGATACCTGTGGCGCTTCGGTGGACTTGCCGAAACTGGCTCGCATAGGATGGCCATAGCTTAGGGAGGGAAGGGATGGTCGTGGACTGAAGGGAAACGAAATTCCGTGTTCATCCTGCGGGGAACTGGAAGCGGCTGAAACGAATGAAGGCCCGATGAGCCGCAGAGTGGCCGGAATGAGTGAAGCGGCTGGAAGTGGGGCAAGCGGGCAGGGGACTGGCTTAGGGATAGTAGTGGGCCGACCGCAGGAAGGAATCCAAAGGATTGGAGCGAAGCGAAACTACGGATAGCCCGGCCCAAGGGGAAGCTCCATTTTCAACTTGTGCCCCTCAAGCATGAGAAAATACCTCGCTAGGTACGCCCGGTCGTCGAGGTTAAGGCCATTGGCAGTGCATTATTCACAAAAGCAAAAACGTGCCACCAAAAAATCAATCACAGGGGAATAACCCTTGAACTCAACACCTAGGAATTTGGACACCCCCAACCTTGTCCTTGCCATATGGTATCGCACTGTCTCGAACTTGATGTCCAGTTTTTCGGCAATCTCTTGAATATGGAGGCCATCTGCCGAATGCTTTGCTATCTGCCTTTGGCTTTGACTGAGCGGCAGGCAGTTGAAAAATAAGTCTCCGATGCGTTTCTTGAATTCATCTTCCAAACTCACTATTACTTTGCCTGAAGGGGAAAAAATCTCAGGGCAATAATTGGGGTGGTTGCCATTAAAGCTGTTTAGTTTATTAAATATCCACAGGGTGCACACCTTTCCGTTCCCATCAATCTTTTTTGAAAAATTAAGGTAATAAAAAGAAGGTTCATTATCGGAAATGGCAACAACGCAGTTCATGCCACATCTGAGTCCGTCATTTTTGTAGACGCCACGCTTGGTAAAATTTTCAATGACAGTTTCTACTGCACGCACCTCGAACATGGAGGCAAGGGAAAACGATTTCCAAAACTGTTCCTCCGAATATTCCCTGAGCACCCATTCCCCTTGTTCATATCTTGTAATTTGCCATCCCGATGGGTCATCGGCAATTATAAACGAGTGTCTTAGCACTTCCAAAAAAGGGGTAACGTCAAAATTTTGTGGACTAAAATCGGGTTGGATAAGTAAATCTTTCGCCATAGGAACGTTTTTAAAGAACTTTACAAAGCAATAAAATAATCGGCAATAAATTGTGAAAGTCAGATGAACAAATTGTAAATTATTTACACAACAGGATAATATAATGCAATTTAAACGACATTTTAGTACCAATTATGTATTTTTATTAATAATATCGTCTCAAATTTTTACACCTATCAAAACATAACCTAAAAATAACAAAGGAAACTGCGCTTACGGGCGTTGGCTTATTTTATATTTGTGACAACCCGCAAGGGTTCATGTAAAATATTCAACAAAATGCCCATGGCCACAGCCGAAAAACATGGCAAGCTCCTTGATGATTTCATTAAAGGAAATAACCTTACAATCGAGAGGGTTGCGGACTACCTAGAAAAGTCGCGCCCGTTTGTCTATGCACTGATAAAGAAAGGGAAGTTCTCCAGGTCGGAGATGGCTTTGGTGTGCACGGTGTTTGGGCTAAGCCCAAGTTTTTTTGGGGAGGACGGCCTCTACTTCAAGACACCCTACAACCAAATCAACCGCAATTACCTGGCGGACTTCATTTGCATCAGTTCCTACCAGTCGGACAGGGACGGGCTCACGGATTTGATTGGCAAGTATTTCGGCATAATAGCGGACCATTTTGTACAGGCAGAAAGGAGGGTAAGCATATACGATTACCTAGGCCGAAGTAGGAACGCCCTCGCATCTGCGGTATATACTGGCGCACAGGGGGAATACTTTAGGAAACTCGAAGACTCATTGCGAAAAAACAAGGAAGGGGGCTTTAAGTACGAAAGGATATTGGCACTGCCAAAACTGTACGACAACCACAATAACGAAGCACTGCAAGGACTAGGAGAGGCTCTCGTCCAGGCCGTTCGCCTCCTCTACAAAGAGGCGTTCTTCCACCTCGTCCGGTGCTTCCAGGAGTTTGATGCGACATTTGACCTTTATTGCCTTGGGGTGCCGACCAGGCTTTACCACTATGGCATCGTGGACAAAAAATACCTGATATCCGCATACGACAGGCACGACGAATCCGGGACAGCGCTCCCAGACCTGCTGTTCGTTGAAAAAATCACCGACCTCGAAGATACCACCGACCCCGTAAGGACATTGCTGGACGTTTACGACAGGGAGGTCGCCAAAATAACATCAGAGCTTGGGAGGTCGCCTCAAAGGCGGGTAACCAAGGCAATCTTCATCCACAGCGTTTATTCGCTGAGGAAAACCATAGCGGAAGACAAGTCGAGGCGACTGGAACTGCTGGCCAAGGAGGAGGATGGCCTGTCGTCCGATATTAGCCTGGACTTGGAAAGGCTCAAGAAAATAGATTCCCAGAGGAGGTTCTTGAAGGCACTGGAAGAAGACGAAAGGGACATTGAGGAAAAGTTTCAGTTCATGAAAAATCAATTTTCATTGAAGGGCGGAGACTTATATTGAAGGACCCTGAATCTTAATTGGCTGAACAGTTTCTTGGTCTATCCCCCTTTCTTCGGCAATGCTTCGAGCAAACCTGCCCGCATAGTCTTGTGCCAGCCCACAGAAAATGCCATCGTCCACCTCAAGGCCGCTTTTTCCAAGCTTATCCCTTATTTCATTTAGGGCCTGCTGCGAACAAATAGTCATTAATTCCTCGATTTCCTCCAAGCTGAAGGTATCAAAGGAAGCGGACAAGGAACCGTATTGCTTGGTCATCTCAGTATTTCTCTTTTCAGCATTAGCATTAAGTGGGCGCTAATTTCTTGTCAAGTGCTAACTTTTTTGGATGGCAAGGATTAGCGCTGCACCAAAGTGTGCAAAACTCCTTCAAAAGTACACTCCGCGCACCTATCAACCTGATAGTGGACTTGTGAAGGAGTTTTTTTTATTCTTGCGCGCCAAGGTATTTCTTTTCGGCATAAATATGCCACAAACCCAATCAAAGGCTGAAAAATATTAGCAACCAAGAACAGGGCTATCAGGCTGATAGTATCCCAGTATTTGCAATTGGCCGATTTTTGTACCATGAATGGTTTCAGCCACGGAATAAAGGAAAATCGCTAATCCACCGGCCCGTGCAAGTTCTTCGTGCCTGAGCAAACATCAAGTTTTCCTGGACGGCACCGGTCGGCAAAAATTTAGGTATGGAAGCAAACGTGTTGTTCATAACAATCATCGTTGCAAGTGGAATCACCTCCAGGTTGGCCCTTGATATACTCAAGGGAAAAATGTCAAAGCCCGACCAGGAAGAGAGCGGGGTGGTCGTCCTTGAGCAAAGGATGAAGGAGATTGAGAGCAGTGCCATCTTCAAAATCGTCCAGGTTATTTACTACAGCCACGGTATCGCCCTCATCATCGTGGGGATGATGTCCTGCTAGTAAAACAAGCGCACTCCTCAACGAGGCCCCATCGAATGGTGGCTTCCCCTGTAGGTTGGGCCGTAAGAAGCCAAGCCTACATTATTGAAAAAAACATGCCGCAGATAAATACCATGCCCACTCTTTGACTTCGCATATGATTAATTAGGTGGCAGGCCTGAGAAAGTTGAACAGTGCTTGCCGCATGTCCATGTAAATTTTACCAAAATTCAGTTCTATGAAAAACGTACAAATTCCTACACAGACCTTTTTTTATGGCCTTGTTGCCTGCATCGCTTTGTCAAGCATCGGCTGCTCCCCTTTGCAGCAATTTGGCAGCGGCATAAGGGAGAGCTATGACAGCGTAGGGGAGTATCTTGATGATATTGAAATCACCTATCCCGACCGTGCCCGTGAGAGTTCTGCGGAAGGTTGGGTAATTGTGGAATACACGATTATGCCGGATGGCTCCTTGAGTGACATTACCTTGGTTAGGGATATTGGAGATGGTTGTGGGGTGGCTGTGGTAAACGCATTGTACGTCTTTAACCATGTTACGAGGTTATCGAACAAGGCTTCTAAGAATAGGCGTGAACAATGCAGGGTCATTTTCAAGCTGACCCTTGCTTATTCCAACCCTTGCGTTGACCGCACAACCTAGTCCAGGGTAGGCGTGAATTAGCGAATCAAAATGGAGGTTGCAAAAAGGCGACATTACACTATCCTCCTAGCTGGGTGGCCTCCATTGACAGTATGTTCCGGCAATTTAAGGAAAACAGGAAATCCTTGCTTGCTCGACCAAATCCTTCGACGAAACACGCCTGTCGTCCAACAAGATGCCCGCCCATAGATTTTCGCCTTCAAGTTTCTCTACCGCTGCATGAACTGAAGCTTCACCATTAAAATAGCACCTAAAGGAAACAAGTGTTTGATAGCGATTGTGGGTTTTGGAGTACCGCGCCTTGTTCTTTGGTGTTTTGTCCAGCACCAATTTTAGTTTGTCAATCAGATGGGAATCCCTACGGTTGAAAAGAAGATGGAGACAAATGGGGAATTTCACGGGCGGATACCTTTCAAACTCCCGCCTGCTTGATGGGATGTTTTTGCTGACGTTTGCAAGAACCCTGCTGTTGGACAATTTAGCCTCCTAACCGTAGATTACGACTTGGTTTAGGCAGTTGGTTCTTCATTGTAAAGCCTCACTGGCCTTGGAATACAAATGTGTGCCTATCGGGGGTCAGAATGATATCTATTTTTTCTCGCCTTCCTGCTCAAACCCTTCACTGAAAAACTCGGCAAGGGAAATATCAAAAGCCTGTAACACTTTCAACAGGCTGCTGAACCGTAAATCCTCGCCGTTTTCATAGCGGCCATATTGCGCCCTTCCTATCTCGTGGGTAAAAGCAAACTGCTCGTAGTTGCTAAAGCCCTTCTCCTTCCGAAGGCTTTTTATCCGGTTGCCTAGATTGGCAAGTTGCTGCTTTGTGTATTCGTCATTCGTCGCCATAACACAAAGTAACCTCCTCTACCCCGGCTAAAGTACCACGATAAAATTACACCTATTTAGTTACACTTTATTAGTATCTTTTCTTAGCTTTGTAGAACATTCAAAGTTTCGATATGAATACCTTCAAAGTTATTGAGACGGCTGTGTGGTTGCTGCTGGCCATTGCACCCCTCCAAAGTGGCAAGGCCCAATCACCAACGATTGGCGAAATAGAGTTACAAAAAGCGGATTTCAGGGGGCAGCGCCCGCAAGGGGCGATAATGGCTGCGGTATCAGCTTCCCGTCAGGATGTAGTAATTGTATTTTTGCAAGGTTGCTCAGACGAGATGATTGCCGAGACAGAAGGAAACCTAAAAGGGCTTATCCGCAACGGATACACACGTCTTGGCTTGATTTTGAGTGACTCATTTCCTGATGAACCAATGCCAATAGTTGCTATTTTTTCAATCGGTTTGGTGTACGCGGAAATACATGACGCTAAAGTTGATGCCCAAACCAGTTCGGACGTTTATAAACTTGTCCGTGATGCCTACCAAGAGGACATTTTGCCCAAATTGAAACCGGAAACCAAATCCACAAATGGAGGGTTCTGAAAACTATCGCATGGAAGGGCCTGATGGAGTGGTTTTCAGTTCTATATTTTCTGGCTTTTTGCTTGTCAGGTTTTTCCCGTCATTAATCACGGAGCGGTTGAATTCGGATTGGAGTGGTGGAAAATTGAAGGTGAATCCATCTTGAGCCAAGTCTCTATTAGTCAGTTCCATTTGGCTCAGAATCTCCTGCTTTTGCTTGTTGTCGATTTCAGTTTCGCTTGTTAGGGAGTTTTCGGCGGTTCCCAACCTCTGAATATTTCCAAGACTATCAAGCCGCTCCAAAGCCTGTCTGCACCGCTCTGGGTCACCACTCTCCAAATCCTTTTTGATTTCAATCGCTTCGTCCCGTTTTGCCTTGTGGTACTGGTAATCCCGCTCGTCCTTTTCAATTCCGGCCTTGATTTCGGCTTGCTGGATTTCGATGTCTTTTGCGGCCTCCAACACGCCGAGATAGGAGGAGGGGCTGGTGAGGTCTAATCGAACACCTGTTTTTTCCTCCCATGCGGCAATGGCTTCTTTGGCCCTCGCATTCTTTAGCTTTCCGTTTCCATCCAGGTCGAAGCGCCCGGTTTCACGAAAGCGCTTCAGTTCTGCCATCAGTGCTTTTCCCTGTTCATCCAGTTCCATCAATTTAAAGCGGGCGTCCCGTATAATCTCAGCCAAAACCTCCATCTGGGTTTGATGGAACTCGATGATTTCCTGAACACGGGCTAGGGCTTTTTCGATGGCTTGCCGGAGAAGAAGGTAGTAAACGAACTTTTGCCATTTCTTCTTTTCGACATTGTTCTTGATGTCTGACAGTTGGGTTTTGCTGCCCGCTCCCGTTTTCAAAGAATATCCTTCATTGTCTGTTGAATCCCGGAGCAAAGCTTGGGTTTTGCTACCTTCCTTATCGGCAGTATCAAGCTGGGCTTTTTGCGAGCCTTGGAGACCGTCCTCGGCACTCGATGCGTTGAAGACAGATTTCAAATTTGTGATTGAAAACTGGTCGGGCTTTGTTCCCACAAGCAATTCCCTTCTCAATTAAGTATGGTACAAGAATATTTTATGCCCAAATGGTTAAGAATTGGTTACCTCCGTTGCCCTTGGCCAAAATGAATACGCCCATCTTCATCTTGGCTAAACCCGTGCGTATATGATTAAATGTCAAAAGGAGGTTCCCTTCCTCGTTGAAAACTTCATGGGTATTTGGATGAATTATCTACACGGAATAACGAACGTTTATGAAAGTTTTGAGGCCGCCGCCTTCAAGGATGTGGACAATTACCCCATCGCATGGGAAGTCATAGCCTTGCATAACACTACGGGAAAGTCTTTTATACAAAATATCAGCGCCGCCTTTAAACGGCTGAACAGGTCGTCGGGATATGTGTTCAACCTGGATGCGCGTGAGGAAGAAGGGGTCTTTTGCTTGGGGTGCGTTTTCAAGGACAAAGCGGCTTTTGCAAAAATACTCAACGAGTGCATGTCGAACGTGGTCATCTACGACGAACATATAAAAAGCCCCGTTTTGAAGCCAATGTTGCTGGAAGCGGCTGAAAAGCTGGCAGTGAAACCCATGCCGGAAGTCACATGATTTTCTACCCTGTCAAAATCATCCTCCGGTAGTCAAGTTAGCGCCCCTTCCATACCGATACCGCCTATAAGAAAAGCTCCCCATACTCGTCGCAATAACTGGGTGGCCAGACCTAAATCCAATTGTTGTTCAGTGTCATACAAACAGAAGAATAGCTGGGATTGTCTTCCAAAGGGGTAATCAATGGATGATGGAAACTCGCTGACTCAGGACAGTTCTGCCGCCTTCGGTGACACGAAGCAAGTAAATACCGTTGTTCAGCCCTTGAAGGTCAATTTGCTGTTTCAGTGCAGTGTTTTGAACAACTATTCGTTTGAGCAATTGCCCGGTTATGTAGAACACCTCCACTTGCCTGACACTTTCCGATGCGGGGAATAGCAGGGTGAACATTCCGGTGGATGGGTTTGGGTACAGCCCATAGACCCTTCCATCACCTGTCATGGTGGAAGTCCCCGAAACGCCAACATACACTTCCTTGCAAAAGGTGTCATCCCCATATTGGTTGCCCACCGTCAGGCAGACCTCGTAAACGCCGGAGGCGGGAAACGTATGGGCCGTGCTTGTATCTTGGCTGGTGCTGTTGTCCCCGAAGTCCCAAAGCCACTCGGCAGGCTCGTAGAACGAGTTGTCGGTGAATGTGAACTGTAGCGGCTCAAGGCTGTCGGCCTCGCATTGGAAGCCCGCAAGCGGCAGGTTGTCCAACCCCAGCGTGTCGCAGGGACTGCCGTCCATGGGGCCGAGGCGGTAGTTCGGGAAGTAGTACAATGGGAAGCCGAAATAAGGGAATTGGATGGCGTGCTGGGCTACTTGGCATGCTATGCCTTCCAAGTTTGGTTGCTGTACGATATAAGCATGCAAGCCACTAGAAATCCCATAAATCTTACCATCTGGCCCTAACTGCATATACCCGAACAGGGCTGGTTGGCCATAGATGTTGGTGTACCCATCATAAACGGCCACCGTATCCTCCGAGGCGGCAATATCTGTTTTCCATAAATCCAACTGCCTCACCTCTTTATGCGTGGCATAGTACAAAAACCGGCTGTTGGGCGAAAATGCCAACGGCGTACCGTAGCCGATGTCCGTGAAGGCGACCGTGATGGGAATATAGACAAGATTGCTCAATTCTCCCGTACACCTGTCGAAATCGAAGATGTGCACCCCCGTGAACTTGCTGCAAAATGCCAGCTTGTTGCCGTCAGGGGAAAAGATGTAGGGGTTGTCGTTCTGGGGATGGTCGACTGGGATGATTTCCTCAAAAACCTGTGAGCCTTGGACGTGCACACCTGTTGGGTCAACCAATATCTTATAAAACTTCTTGCCTGTTTTCTCTTGGAACAATACCCACCAGTCCCTGCCGTTGGCATGCCGGGTTGCACCGAAGGGCGTGAAGATTCCGCTGATGATTGGAACGTTCTTCTGGACTACCTTGCCAGCCCCCCCGTTGGCCGTCCTGTCAATGAGCGAATAGTAGAAGGTGTTCTGGACATGCCCGGTCGTGCCCACATAAAAATCCGCACCAGAATGGAGCAGCAGCACCAAGTTTTCATCCCACGGCGCTTCCACGAAAAAAGCACAATTGTAACAGCGGGCACCTGTCTCGTAGTACCAGTCTATTGAAATGCCTGGGTTCAGGCTGTCGCCATTCTCCAGCATGACCCCATTAGCACCTTCCACTCCGATACCGTTGGTGTAAAAAAGCAGTTCTCCAGCTCCATTGCTAAAACTACTCTGTGCTAAGTCAAAATTTAAATGCTGGTTGGGAAGTTCCAAAATTCCAACTGGGTCTGTATTGAAATTCATCAAAATACTTCCATTATAGGGTTCATCATTGATGGTAGGCGAACCAAAAACCCAGTTATAGTCGTGCTTCTGGCCGAAGGCAAAGAATGGCAATAAAGGTAGGCAGAGGAGAAGGGTAAAATTTTTCATGCGAATACAAAACTCCCCGTGGGCTTGTTTTCCCACGGGGAGTTGTTGGTTATTAATCAATGGACAATGGAAACCCGCTGACCTAAGACGGTTCTGCCCGCTTCGGTGACACGAAGCAAGTAAATGCCGTTGTTCAGCCCTTGAAGGTCAATCTGTTGTTTCACTGAAGTGTTTTCGACAACAAGCCGCTTGAGCAACTGCCCGGTCATGTTGAACACTTCCACCTGCCTGCCGGTTTCCGATGCGGGGCACAACAGGATGAACATACCGCCAGACGGGTTTGGGTAAACAAGATATACTGTATCCGGTTGCACTGCATCCGATGTTTCACTGTTCCTGCTGCCTACGCAATTGAATGGGTTGATGGGCGTGTTCGTTAAGGACGCATACCAGCTCCTTGCCCAATATACCGCCGGGCCACCATATTCAGGGCATTGGTGTGCAATGCCGTCAAGGAGTGCCATATCCGAGGCATCCAGCGTCCATTGATTTTTGGCCGCTTTTTTCAGGTACAGGTCGTTGAGCTTCTTTTCGTTGAGGTCTGGGACGCCCGTGGTGGAAACGGCGGCATTGGCAGCAATAACGGCATCCGCAGCCGAACTACGATTGCTTTGCCATAGCGAGTAAACCGTGTTGTTGGCATCGGTAGCCTGCTCGATGGCATCCAGCAGGTTTTCACGGTTGAGGAGCAGTAGGCTGTCATCCGGCTGAGAAGTTAGCAGGGAATCCACCACGGCAAGTTGGCCAAAAGCGGTTTCGATGATACTGTCATTGGAGGCTACCGTTGACTGTGTACTGGTATCCAAATCGAAAAGCGCCCTTATGTCCTGTCGCACCTCGTACAGTTTACCAAGTGAGGCACTGGCATTGGCAGTCATAAAACTGTCCATCGTCGTGCTGCCGCTCGTCAACGAGGGATGTTCATCCAACTTGCGGTAGAGGTTTTGCTTCATTGACCAAACTGCGCCCGGGTCGAACCCGGTCAAGCTGCCGGAGGCAAGGGAGTTGTCGATGCTGGAAACATATGCAGCTTCGGGTTGGCGCTCCGATACAGCGAAATCGCAGCCAGCGGTAATAGGAGAATTACCATTTGTTGTAAACCAAAATGGTACTGGTGGGTAAATCAAAGCGGGCGTATATATTGCGGGAGGCACAGATGTGTACATAGAAGCACTTGGGTTGCCCTCATTGAGCGCCCCCCATCCGGCAGCGGGATTATCGTCGTACCATAGGTTTCCTTTATTCACCTGTGGACCAGTCTTAGCATTGACTCCCTGATAGTAAAGAGCAATATCCATGTCGTACCAAAAGATGTTTGCCCAGATGTCATTTGGGTCGTCGCAATCCATCCGGAAGGTCATGCCGTGGTTGGTGGAAAACATATTGTTTTTCCAATAAAAGCCGTTCTTGTGCCCGTCCACAAAAAAGCCAGTTACCTCATTGAGCGGGCTTTCGTCAAAGATAAAATTGCATTCGCCCGTATTGCCCCTGCCTCCTGAAAAACGTATGCCCGTACTTTCAAAGTTTTCTGGCACAGTTTGCTTCAGATACACCTCGTTGTAGCTGACATACGCATTGCTCATATTGTCGAGCCGGATGCCGTCCACCCCGTCGAACATCTCGATGGGGTTGTTGAAATAGACTTTCGTAGTGGTGGTTGATTTGTCGTCTTCCGTGCCCAATACCCAGATGGCAACTGGCAATTGCGTATTTGGCTCGATGGGCAAGTCAACCACGGGGTGGTTCAAGTTCACAACGATATTGGTACTTGCCGCCATGTCATGGTCTGAGATTTTGATGCCGTAGCCACCAGGTTCAAAGCCATAATCTGTATTGACCCTGATATAGTTTGTAGCTACGGTAACTTTCTTGAAGTTGCCAATAGTTCCGTTGCCTTGGTCCGATGGGCTTTCCACCGTTACGCCGAATTGGATATTGTCCATGTTGTTGATGGCAATGGAGGCTTCCGTATTTTGTTTGTCAGTGACGGCATAGATGCAGTGTTCCACCCTGTTGAAATTATTGTCCCCTTTTCCTGTGCCATTTTCAACAAGCTTGCGCCCCCCGGCATTGTCCACGAAGCGGATGCCGAAACCCGCATACTGTGGATAGCCATAGCGCTGGATGTCAAAAAACTTGCACTTGTTGATGGTGGCATTGGCGTTGTCAACTACTATGCCAGCGGCAAGGTCTTGAAAGGTATTGGGTGAATTGATGGTCAACGAAGCACCGGAAAGCAGCCCAATACCATTTATTAGGATGCCCGCATAGCCTTGGTTGGATTGAAAGCCATAGGTCGGAGCAAGGTCGTTCGCCAACGAGCAGCCGCAAAAATCGGGCAGTGGCCCGGTGCCATCGAATACGTTGCCGCTGCATTCGGGCATTGAAAAAACGCCATCCGTGGCCCGTAGGCCAATAAAATTCCTGTTGAAATTAGTGTCGTTCAATTGCAAACTCGGTGAACTCCCAAACGGAATGCCAGTCCGTATCGCCCTTACGGCATACAATGCCCCGGCAATTTCTACCCTTGGGGTACCGCTGGTAATTAGCTTGCCGCTCTTGAATACCCGAATTCCTTCCCAAAGGCATTCACAGTTTACCTGTGGACCTACATAGGTTCCGTTGGTTAAACGCAATGTCCTAGCTCCAGATACAGCCGCACTGATGCCCGCAACATTAATCTGTGTGCTGACTCCGGTAAAAACATTGATTTGTTTGAATTCGTAATTTTCATCAATCTTTAGGTTGCCAGAAAGGTATATATTGACGCCGGGATAATTATTGCCATTAATACCTACCGCAGGCAGCACGCCATTTTGTATCAATGTTTTGATGCTTGTGCTCTCACAATCCTTACCTATGAAAATTCCCCGCGGCAAATCCAATTGCAGCGAACAGGGGGTTTGGCCGTAAATGGAATGTGTTGCTATGGTAGGTGCTATTGAGGTATTGAGGTTGGAATATGTGTGTTCTATGGTCGGAAAATTCCCACATATAGTGGGCGAACCGTCCCCAAAGTTCCAGCAATGGTTGGCGGTTGGGTCTGTGCAGGCACTCTCGAATTTGACAGTGAGCTTTCCGCAATCAACGGAGGGCGTGGCAGTGAAGCTGCAGTCCCGGCAATCACCGAGTGAACAAACATTTTGGACGGTCTTACAGCAAACATAATCATAGATGACTTCACCACCCACGAGTACGCTGACGGTCAAACACACTTGGAAGTCTCCGCCGGGCGAATAGGAATGGGTTGGGCTGCCATAATTGCCGCTAGTCGTTCCATTGTTCGTTCCAGACGGGATTGAGCCAAGTCCAGAGGCTGTATAGCCATCTCCAAAGTCCCACGAGTACTTGACAATTCCCTGTCCACTTGGTGCAGTGAATGTCACATCGCATCTATCCACTTCGAAGGTAAAGCCAAAATCATCACAGTCCTTGAAGCAATAGAGTGTCAAAGTATGCACACACCCATACTCATTGTCCACCGCAAGCCTTACCTGCCAAGAAGTAGCTGAAGGGGGGAAGGTAACGGTCGGGTTGGTCCCAGTAGCGCCGAAGGATGTACCCGCTTGGTTGTCAAAGCTCCACAAATATTCTGTTCCAGTTGTGTTAAGTGCTTGGAAGGTCACTGTGCAGCCCGATGCCGTCCATGTGAAGTCGGCGGGCGTCTCACAAGGCTGGGCATAGGAAGTGTGTGAAAACAGTAATGAAAGCAGGAGGATGGGGAAGTATTGCATAGCAATAGCTTTGTGCCGAGGAGTAAGCATTTTCATGTAAATCGATTTTGGTAATTAAAAATGATGGTAGCGAATTACAAATTTGTCCCACAATTTCAGGATAAAAACTTGAAAGGACTAAGGAGGGATGAATTCTTAATGAAAAAGATATTTTGGCGAAACATCATGTATTACAAGATGGAGGAGGCTTTGTGATTATTCTTTGCACCACAAAGTGAAGGGCAGTGTTAACGAAATTACCGAAAAAGTACCAACATCCCCATACGGCCTCTTTACTAATGCTATAAGAACTGGCTTGCCATCTCAACCAACTCTTTCGTCTCCTCTCTGTATCAGCTCCAAAAAGCCCTTGCCCAATGTGTAGAGTATAAATGTTTTGCTGTTGCCAATCGGTCATTTCTTTTGGACTTCGATTTTACGAAAAACTATTGCTGAAGTACTGTAATGCCGCTCCATTCTATTTTTTGTTGGTATCAAAAAGCTGGGCATGGCAAGCTCATTTAGCGCAAGACACGGCTGTATTTCAAGGTGTTGTCTATTTTCTTGCCTTATCTTGTAGTGGGGGTTCCTTCAATTTGGTTGCAAATTAGCGCTTTCCCCTTTACAATCAGAACATGGAACTGGCAACGCTGCACCTTGACACCTACAAAGTGGTCAAACTACTTCAAGAAAAAGGCTATACCGAAAAGGAGGCTGAGGGCTTCATTGCGGCCATTCAGGAAATCACGCTTTCCGGCGTGGCCACCAACCATGCCCTGCAAGAAGTCAGGGCCGAACTCAAAGCGGACATTCAAGATGTCAGGGGTGAAATTGCTGCCCTAAAAATTGAACTCAAAGAGGACATTGCAAACCTGAAAGCTGAAATGCTCAAGATTTTGATGGTACACACCATAACCATCATAGGCGTGATGGTCGCTCTGTTCACTCTCTTTAACCACTGAGCCTCATTTCACTACGACCCTGATTTAACCAACTGTTCACCATACAGGTAAGGGAGTATCTTTCAGGAACATCATTTCTTATCGCCCCCCTTGCCCAAATATTTCTCATTCCTTAAAGGGTTCAATGAAGCGGAGTTGACAAGTATGGACATCTGGTCTATAGCAGCCTTGTTGAGCAACTCAAGGCGTTGAATATCGTCACTGCCCCATTCGAGCAAACTGGCGTTCAATGCCTGGAGGTTGGATAATACCAAAAGCTGCTCCGGTGTTGCGTGGTCACGCATGTTGCCCTTAAGGTCGGGGTTGGCCTCCCGCCACTGTTTTGCCGTCACCCCGAACAAAGCCATGTTTATCAAGTCCGCCTCGCTTGCGAAAAATAGCCCTTCCTGTTTTGTGTATTTAAGTTTGGGAGGGATAAGATAGTTCCTGACGGCCTCGGTGTGGATGCGGTAGTTTGCCTTGGACATGATGCGTTTTACGTCCCACTCGGTGTTTAGTAGTTTGGCTTCTTCCGTTTTCAGTCGGTCGAATTCCTTTATCAAATAGACCTGGAATGTCGGGGAAAACCAATAACAGAAGTTGAGGGCGATTTCCCGGTGGGCGTATGTGCCGCCGTATCGTCCCGGCCTAGACTGCAAGCCGATTGCGCCCGTTGTCTCAATCCATGCCGTTACCGATGCCGAAAACGAGTTGTTCGTGGCGCTAAATCTAAACGTGGCAGCTTCGCCACGTTTAAAATTCCGGTTGTGGACGCTCTCCCAAGCATCGAGGTAAGCCAGTGTGTTGTTATTTCGCATCCAGCTTCGGATGGTGAACCGAGGTTCGTCATCGGACTTTTTCGCAATATCCGTAAGGGAGATGTAGTCTGCGTCGTCACCGACCAGGACGGAGATGTCCAGGCCTTCAACGGATATTATTTTCTTGTTCGACATTGTTTGCTTGTTTAAGTGTAAACACAAATATTCTTATCGGTCATCGGGGCAGGTGGGGGTCATCCCCACAACTTGGCCGCTAAGTGCCTTTCTTCTTTCCCGACCGCACGGCCATAGACCTCAATCATGTCCCTTGAAGCCCAGCCAAGCCAACGCTGTATCATGTGGTCGGGCGTCCCCAGTTCCTGGTGGTGGATGACGAAGCTGTGGCGCAGCCCCTTGGGGGTGGCCTGGACGCCGACAATCCCGGCCTCTTCCATCACGCTCGAAATGCTCCGCCATGCCGTCGTGCGGCCGAACGCCCAGAGCCGCTCCTTGGCTTGTTCTTTTTGGAAGTCCTTCACCCGGTGGACGTCGTCGAGCTTTTCAAGGAAGTGGTCGGGCAGGGGCACGAAGCGAAAGGTCTTCTTCCGGCGCTTGAGGGTCTCGAACACCACGCCCTTCCTGGCGTAGTCAACCCGCCCGTGCGTGACCGCAAGCCCTTCCGAAACCCGGCACCCCGTATAGTAGAGCAGGAGGGCAAAGGTTCGCCTGTCCCGGTCGAGCGCTTTGGGGATGGCGGCGAAGTACAGCTCCCGCTCTTCAAGCGTGAGGTACTTGCGGTTTCCCTCCCCATCGTATAAGTCCCACTCAAGGGCATTGGTCTCTGACATGGCAAAAAAGGCAATGAAACACTATACACAGATAATGTTTCAAAGTTAACACATTTCGGCCTAAAAGAAAAAGGAAAAGGCAGGATTTTTTGTGCGGGGCAGGGTAGGGGGTGAAACACTACTACCCGTAGTGTTCAATTGGACAATTGCTTTCTGCACAAAAAAATTAGTTGTCAATTGCTAATCACAACTCACACACCCAATTTTTTGATTATTTTTCGCCTTGTTCGGCACGAGGGGCTAGTCGTAGGAATTTAAACATCCAGATTAATCCTTATTTGAAACCTTACAAAACTCAATAAATAACAGAAATCTGTGATTTCAACATGCATTTTACTGGAATAAATTTGCACAAATTTAGCTAACTACATTAAATCTATTCATCATGGCATTACCTCATTTAATAAGTAAAATTGGAATTGAATATAGCTCCCGTAGCTTGAACGAAGCATTATCGATACCTAACATTGTCGGATTGATGTTTGAAAGGAAAGACGAGGGTGCTCATGATATTAACCTTCGCCCCTTTACAGTAAGAGGGATTGCTTGGGATGAAAGCAGAAGGAGCTTTGACCAAGTACACTTATCCAGTTCTGAACCCAATCGTTCCCGGTATTGGATTGCGTCTATGCCACTTAGGGGTGGTTTAATGCAGCGATATAGTGAAATTGATTCTGCTGATTTGGAATACCGTAATACTTACTTACAATACTTTGACCTCACTCTTTCCTATCCAGATACTTTACAATTTGGGTTTGTTGTATTTTTTGCGAGTGAATTGAGGGCTCTATTTAGCAGTACGGACGGAATAATAATTTCCGGCGCAAATATCGATTTTGGCACATTATCAATTCCAGGAAGTAACATAGATGGTGAAAGTTCCAGAACTTTAAACAACATCTTTACTTTGAAAGCAGAAAGTATGGATATTTATTCCCCACCCGCTGACGTGTCTCCATCTGATAGCGATGTTGGGTTTCCGGTTATCTCTAATGGCGTGCCATGCCCCCCCCTATGGATAGACACAAGGGTTGTGAGTGAAACGCAGAGGGTTGACCCAACTGCAACATTTGAAGAAATTGGAAACGCATATTCTTTGTTGATAAAAAATGCATTTTTTCCAACTTAGCAACCTACCAACAAAGTCCAGTATATTCAATAGAACGTGAATAGAACCCAGAAGGTAAATACTGAGTGTTCTCGAATATCGAGAATTTTTCTGTTAGAAATTGGGCTTGCCCTCCTACTAAGCGTAAATTGTTTTGCCCAAGACTTCATAGAATTTTCATCCAAGCCCTCGAATGAATTACCTGAACTGCCCGACAAGTCCGGCAATATGTTCATTTACAAGGATTCTCGAGGTTATTTATGGGTCAGCTCACAAAGCAAGGGAGCGTTCAGATACGATGGATTGCAATACAAACAGTACCCCTCTGATGATACACTTGACCTCAATATACAAAGCGATTTTTACGAAGACGGGGAGGGGAACATCTGGTTTTCCTCAGTCCGTTTTTTATACAAATACGTCCGCAAAAAAGATGCTGTGGAAGACTTTTCCATAATGGACAGGCTTGGAAACCAAATGCAAGGTCTGCGAGTATTCTATCTGGATAAAAAGAGAAATGAACTGTGGATAAAGGCAGAGGATAAAATTGCCGTGCTAAATTGTAGGAACCCTTCGGAAACTCGTTTTATCCCAGGCATAACAAAGGGAATGAGTTTCACGGTTGACACTTCATTCGATGGCACCGTAGAAAAAATTTACGCATGCCCCTGGTTGATGCCAGAAACCAAAGGAATCGAGATTTGGGAAAAAAAGAGTGAGTGGACGAAAAGGGAAAATGTATTTTCTACTGATTTGAAAAGTGGAACCGAATTAAGGGTTTCTCAAGTTATCCTTGGGCGTGATTTTACAATATGGCTGCTCACCACAAATGGTATTTGGTATGCCCTCGATGGCACTGCCCCAAGGAAGATTGGATTTAAGAATAAGCCAATAATCAGATGTGTTAAGGGCATCGTTAAGAACCAAAACTACTTACAAGTTGCTTCAACCAATGAGGGTGTGGTCACTGTAGACATGAAAAAACGTATAGCGGTGGACAATCTGCAAACCACGGCTAGGGTTTCCGGTGGAACACAATCAAAAGTGGCTGTGGGAGTATATTTGGACAATGAGGAAAACGAATGGATAACCCATCAAGGGAAAGGACTTAAGAAATCTGAATTCCCCGCACAGCCATTTTACAATCCTCTCGGAAATTATGGCCTTTCTAATGTTTCCGTAAACTACATTGTGGAAGATGCTTCTGGGGATGTTTGGGTTTCAACCGTTGCCAATGGCCTGTTCAGGTTTTCGTTTGACGGGAAATTAATTGAGTCCTTTTCCTATGGGAACAGCAAAAAAAATTCTATCCCTATTTCCGAATTACAGCATTTGAGCATTGGGAAAAACGGGGAAATCTGGTGTATGAGCCGGAACTCCATTTTCAACTTTAAAAATGGGAACTGGCACAAAGTGCTTAAATCAAACTATCCAATTTTCTACATGCTCCATCACTCCAGCGGTAGGATTTTGGTCTCGACAAGTGCTGGCGTAATGGATTTGGCAAGGGAAAATGGCACGGTACAATTAAAAGAAAGCAAAGAATTTAAAAACCGAAAGGATTTTGGGTTTTTGAACACCTTTGAAGTCCCGTACACACATGAAGTTATTTTTTATGGGAGTAACCAATTGTGGAAATATGGATGTTTTGGGGACAGCCTGGTTTTGAAGGGCAGTGCTAATTTTGATGCAGAGATTTATACTATATCCGAAAGCAATCATGTAGGGTGTTTATCCCTTGGCACTTCCAATGGTTTGATGTTTTTGGATAGCAACCTCAGCATAGGACAAATTTATAAAGCTCCTCTGCCAATTGGACGGCAGAACCTCTTTGGAATTTTGGAAGATGAAATGCAAAGGGTTTGGGCTGCCACATCCAAAGGACTTTGGTGTTATCCAAATAAAAATATTTTGGATAGCTGTTTTCTATACAGGAAGGAAGATGGTTTGCCTGGAGAAGAATTCAATCAATATGCTTTTTTAAAATCAAGAATAGATGGCAAGTTTTGGTTTGGGAGCAAAAAGGGGATACTGGTCTTTCGGCCAAGCGAAATAAACCCATATCCATTTGCCCCATCCCCCCACATTGAAGAACTCCGTGTCCATGATATGCCGTACATCTCAGAAGATGGAACCCAAATTGATGAAAAGGACGAACTGTCATTTAGCTACAAAGACAACAACCTTTCCTTCAAGTTGGTAGCGGTTGGTTTTCATTTTCCAAATTTAAGCACCCTTCACTGGAAGCTGGATGGCTATTATGATGAATGGCAATCCATCGAAAATGGGGGTTATGCGAACTTCCGAAAGCTGCCTCCCGGGAGATATACCCTGCAAGTTGCTGCAGCAAACCTGAACAATTTAGGGAATCCAAATATTAAAACTTTTGAAATAGAAATACGAAGACCGTTATGGCAAAGGTGGTGGTTTATCCTGTTGGTATTGACCACTATTCTCGCCAGTGGTTATAGTTTGTACCGATGGAGATTGGAACAATTGCTCAGGGTGGAGCGGATTCGAAATCAAATCTCCTCTGATTTGCACGATGACATAGGCGCCACATTGAGTGTCGTCAAGATTCTGAATAAGCTGGTGCAACAAAAAATACCGCCCAACAGCGAAACCATGCCCTTGTTGGTTAGAATCAATGAAGAAATCAGTTCCAGCGCAGAATCACTTGATGACATCATTTGGAGCATAAACCCCAAACATGATAAACTCGGCCAGATATTGGCCCGGATGAGGCGTTTTGCAAGTGAAGTGTTTGAAGGGAAAGCCATTGAAGGCATTATTAAGTTTCCACAAAACATCGATGACCTAAGGCTTGACATGGGAAGGCGGCGTCAGTTTTATCTGCTGTTCAAGGAGGCAATTAACAACCTGGCCAAGTATTCAGGTTGCAAAAAAGCAGAATTTGAAGTGTCTTACCAAAACGGCAATTTAAATATGAGGATTGCAGATGATGGTGCTGGGTTTGACCTAGGCTCAAAACTGGGAACTGGGAATGGCCTGACAACCATGAAGGAAAGGGCCGCAAACTTAAAGGGTACAATCAACATATCATCGAATCCAGGGAAGGGGACTTCTGTTTCCGTAACTTTTCCAGTCACAGAAACCCGTGATTGAAACTTGTCGGTTTTATCTGGAATATTGCTCCGTCAAAACTGACAATCTACTTTTCATTCATTGTTCAAAAATTGATAAAATGAACATCATAATCTACGAAGACAGGCAAAATCAGCGTCAATCCTTGGAGTTGTGGATAAATAACCACCCTCAGTTTAGTGTTGTTGGTGCATTTCCCAATTGCAAAAACGTTGAGGCTGAAATGCATGGCTTAAAGCCCGAAATAGTATTGATGGACATAGACATGCCGGAGGTGGGCGGAATTGAAGGGGTGATACGGATTAAGGAATTGAACCCAGATATTAAAATCTTGATGTTTACCGCTTTTGAAGATGACGACAAGCTTTTCCCGGCACTGGAAGCCGGGGCAGATGGCTATTTGCTCAAGACGGACATAGATAGCCTATTCCCAGCCCTAAAGGATGTTCATGCAGGAGGGGCAGCAATGTCGCCCGGCATAGCAAAAAAGGTACTAGATTCTTTCCGCCAGCAAAAAACATCGGATAAAAAATATGAACTCACCAAACGGGAAAGAGAAATCCTTGAACTGCTCACCAAAGGTTACACCTACAAAGAAATCTCCAGCACTTGCTACATCAGCATGGACACCGTTTCAACCCATCTTCGCCATATCTATGCAAAGCTCCATGTGAATTGCGGTACTGCTGCGGTAGCTAAGGCCATTAAAGAGAGAATAATATAGAAAAGAATATCACAGAAACAGGTGATTGTTAGCCCCATTTTCTACACCGAAATTTGTTCCACAATAATTAAGATTAGGCCTAAAAGATTGTTGTTGGAGCATTCCTGAAAATCCATAAAAGAGTAAGGAGGGCGGAAGGTGAAAAGCCCTACAAAGAGTAGCCATTCCTTAAATAATTCAATTATGAAGGTTGAATTCAAGCAGGTGACCATTCACTTTGACTACACCTCTGGTATCAGGCAGCGAGAACCAGGTACCGCCACCTTTAGCGGGAGAGTCTTAAGCGCAGAGGCAATGCTGAAAGGTTATCAAATCAAGTTCAAAGACAGCAACCGTCCGTTTTTCGAACAAGAAGTAGACATAGACATCACGGGCACGTCAGGCAACCGAGTAGATGTTGCGGCAGACTTTGTTTTGCGCGACGCTTCGGGCAACCTTGATGACCGTTACGGTGGATACGTCCAGTGCGTAGTTGTGGCGGTTGTTGAATGAGTGAACAAATAGGGGTGGCACAAAAAAGTGCTGCCCCACTCTTTGATGGATGAACAGGTGATAAAGAGTACACCAATAGTGACTTAAAATTAAAACTTATTAAAAATGCATCTTACTAGATTTGCCGATTATCAAGTTATTTCTGATGAGAAGTTTGCTTTAACGACTCCATCAGATAGGGGAAAAACCCTCATTTTCAGAGTTCCAACACATCCAAACTCATGGTGGACGGGGAACTCTGTTCAGAAACCGGTGATTTTTTTTAAAATTTTGCCGCTTGAAGATTCCGTGCTCAGAATTTTATTCGATGATTTTGAAATCCTTCCACCCACTACCTTTGAAAAGAGCCATACTCGTGGTTATTGGGAAGCATTTTCGCTTCCAGATGGTTCTGGCCCTATAGACGCCCCTGTGACCTTCCGTTTAGACTCTGGCCGAGTTCAGATATCAGATGTAATCATATCATATCAAAGGGAAGCAGAAAGTCCATCTTAATCTTTCTTACTTTGGCTGCTAAACACGACCATATCATATCTACAAACGCTCGTCCAAGCCTGAGAATTTGCTGACGCTTGACCATCCGTCAAAGCTATACTTCACCCAATAGGTTTTGTGCATTGATGCTTTTTGAAAATGACCGAACAAGCAGCAAAACCTATTGGCGTGAAGTATAATAGAGGCAAACTTTTCATAAAAAAGGTAGTTTTTTGTCCCAAAACTCTCAAAAGTGTGTCCCAAAACTGAAACACTATTCCCCCCTACTGTTCACAATCACGGGCAAACCACAAAAGCATTTTGTGGTAAAAAAAGGGGGCTTGCGGCCCCCTAGATTCTTCACCACTTACCATTTTTTACCTCGGAAATAGCGGGAACGGCCATGCTGTTCCACCATTCGGAAAACCTGCCGATGGCTTGCCGCCGTTCTTCGTCGGTGGCCGTGCTCAAAAGGTTGTGCTGCCCAAAACAGTCCTTGGCTTTTTCCAGCACCTCAAGCAGGGTAGGGGCGGCGCTGAACAGGATGGCCGTGTACTCCTGTTCCTTGCTCGGCAGGTTTTCGTTGGTATCGGCAACCTTCACCCCTTCCTCGTTGAAAACTTCAAAGGCCGGGATTTCTTCACCGTCCTGCCCGGTGTAGGGTGAGTATCCATAGGTGTATCCAGTCATTTTCTTTCCTTTCTATAATGTATTAATGTGTAAACTGAGATAAGCCTGCCCTTTTGGCAATAATTGAAAGGGCAGGTGTTGGGTCAATACTCGCTTGGCAAAAGCAAAGTCCCTCCAATGAACCACAATGAAAATTCCGTGAATGGAAAATCCGTGAATTGCATCTTGAACCGCCTGACCAAATTCCCATTGCCGTCTTCGACCCGCAACGTGGCGCTGCCGTCTTCCTTTACCTGGATTGCCCAGGCCTGAAAGGCTTCTGTCCTGAGTTTCTTATCTGTTTGATTGCTCAAGATGTATTCAAGCAACCAATATGCCCCGGCATTTTCAGCCAAGTATCTGACACCTTCGGTATAGGTGAATTTCGGGAACAAGGGGTGAAAGTAAAACTGGTCACTTCCCGTAAAGTGTTTCAGGTCTTGCAGCAGGTTTTTCATCGGTTTTCTCCTTTGTTTGAGACTGGGTGCAAGTCGCACATGCACCCTTGGCCCTCGCCGAGAGTGGGGTAACAACTGCAAGGAGGCTCCGAACGAGGGTTCCCGCCGCAGGTGGGATGCGTTGGGATGCCTTGCGGGCGTGAGGGCGAAGCCCTTAGCGCTTTTTCTTATTGCTATGTGATTGTATTGGAAGGGTTGGGCCTGGCTTGGCTTGATGGATGGTCACGGACTGAAGGGAAACGAAAGGCCGTGTTCATCCTGCGTGAAACTGTAAGCGGCTGGAACGAATGAAGGCCCGATGAGCCGCCGGAATGAGCGAAGCGGCTGGAAGTGGTGCAACGCGGGCAGGGGACTGGCTTAGGGATAGTAGGGGGCCGACCATAGGAAGGAATCCGGCAGGATTGCAGCGAAGCGAAGCCACGGATAGCCGGCCCTTTGGGGAAGCCCATTACGAAGCTCTTTCAATACTTCCATCGAGAGACCTGCCTTTCAACGCCCGTAGCCCTAATGCGAAAATTTACCATATCAAGGCTGGCGTTGAAAAATTCGACCATTTGCTCCTTGTCCATTTTGAGTTTGCAAGCATGGATTAGTGCGTCTCTCGGAATTTGAAGGCATCCACCCAAATATTCGGCTTCGGCCTCGGCCTCCTTGTCATAGTTTCTGACATCGCTTGGTATGGGGATGCCTTTGTATTTGTCAGATGGCTGATGGCCACAAATAACATGCGCCAGTTCATGCATCAAGTCACTTTGTATTCTGGCAGGTGGATGGAAATGATTGTAAACAATAAGCCTCTGCCCATAGAAGTTGAACATCGTAAATGCCGAAAACCCATTATTGTAAAGGTTCGAAGTGTCAAATCCGCAATCGTAAAGAGGGAAAAACGGAACACCCAAGAAAGTGGCCAGTTCTTGGGCGGGAAGATGGCTAAAGGTTGGGAGGGAGAGTTTCTCCCGGAAATCCAAACCTATCCTTTCCGCCTTTGCCTTAAAGCCATGTTTGAGATGGCTGGTTTTTTTAGGGGCCACTGGGAATCAGATTTGCTTGTAATAGAAATGGTTGATTACCTGTATGAGTGTTTCAGCCGCATCTCGCCCCAATGTTCTGTCTGCCCGTAAATGAGCAACCACAAGGTCTTTGACGGAAGCATCCCGCTTTTTTTGCTTGTCTTCGGAAAGGATGAAAGTCTCCGTTGATACCTCCAGCCATCGGCACAGGCTAATGAAAGTATCCACGTCCGGGATATTTCCCTGCTCCACACGGGAGAGGGTCGCAGCACTCACATTGCCTACCTCCTCCGCTGTTGCCCTTAGCCCCTGGTTGCCCCGCTTGGCTTTTATCATGCTGGAAAGAAGTTCGGTATTGAGTCGGTTTGACATGGTAATGGAAAGATTTTCAAAAAAAAGTAAGCAACACTGTTGCATTCGTGCAACAGTCGTATTATATTTGCAACATCGTTTTACTAACGAGACAAATGTAGAACCAATTTTGTTCAAACCAAGAAAAAAATCATTTTTCGAAATAAAATTTTGCAAGCGACTCCCCAGCTTGAAGTGGGGCCATTTATAACTAATTTTTTTTTAAATGTTTAAAAATTTACACTTAAACCCCGGTGACAGGATTGTAGTCCCAAAAAGCCTATTTGGCATCGTTCAGCACCACGCCATTTACGCTGGCGACGGATGGTTTTACGAGAACAAGATTGGTCAGGGAGTGGTATGCACTCCATGGGCCGAATTCTTCCGTGGCATAACCGAAGTTACCTCTGTCCAACGCTTTACAGGGAATTACCTGGAACTCCGGCAGGCATTGGCACGGGCCGAAAGCTCGCTTGGCAGGGCGTACAACCCGGTGAACTTCAACTGCGAGCATTTCGCCAACTATGTCCTCTACGGACGCCCGGCCAGCCGTCAGGTCGAGAATGCTGGGGGGATTCTCAGCGCCTTGGCAGTGGCGTTTATAGGGGTACAAATCATCAAGAGTATCGAATAAACGGCGTTGGCTCCCTGCCAACGCCGTTGGCGTTTTTCAGGGTGCGGCTATGAACTAAAACATCAGCGAATGGACTTTATACTCATTGTCCTTGGCATCGCCATTCTTTCAATCTGGCTTCCGCACCTAAGCAACGAGGGACTGAGGCCGGAACTTGAAGGCATGAGGATTGGCTTCTCCCTTTCACTTATTGGTGTGTCCTTCAAGTGGATGTGGGAAAACCGCAAAGACCTGAAATTATGGGTTCAATCATTGAACCCATTCGTGCCGAAGCCGTGCATCAGGCTCTCCATTGCCTACCTGTACCGGATTCACATCAACGGCAAGTACCTTTTGATTAGGAATGGGCGAGACCAAAGCCATGCCTTCCAGCCTGTCGGCGGGGTGTACAAGTATTTTCCGGGGGAGAACCGGGACGGGTTCGAGCGCCTTGGAATCATCACGGATGCCAAGATGGAAAACGACGAACGGAGCGAGAGCGACCTGCGGCTGCACCTCAAGCACAGGCGCAAGCTCCCGGCCTTCCTGAAATGGTTCGGCAAGGGTAGGAACAGGGAGGTTGACCCTTGGCGGGAGTTCTATGAGGAACTGGTCAAGCCGTGCATCCTTCCGGCAACGGCATTCCCTTACGTCCAATACACGCATTTGGGCACGCACCGTACAGGAATACAATTCTCGGAGAAGTTCCAGAAATGCGAACTGCTGCTGGCCGATATTTTTGAACTCCTGCCGAACGTGGTGCAAAAGGAAGCCCTGTTGCACTTACAGCGGAAAGGACACCCCGACATCATCTGGGCCACGGAGGGCGAAATCCAAGTAGGCCGACAAAATGGCAACATAATCCTGCCCCATGCCAAGAAACTCTTTGATTATCAACCTATTAACTCATAATAATCCAGTATGACACTGTTTACAGACCAACATGTCCAGATTGACGATTTGCTCGACAAGATGGCCGAGGAGCTTGAACTTGGCGAGACCAGGTGGAAGCGCATGGAATCCAGTTACAACGAAGTCTCCGATTGGCTCAAGGGCGACGACGGGTATTTTCAGCAAACCGAGTTTGAGATTTATCCCCAGGGTTCAGTCAAAATCGGCACAGCCATAAAACCTTGGAAGGGCGATGAGTTCGACCTCGACGTGGTGGTTCACCTCAAGGACTTTGACCCGGCCCTGCTGCCGCTGATTGTCTTCACCAGGTTGAAAAGGCGTTTGGCGGAGCATGGGTATTACAAGACGATACTTGAATCCAAGAACCGCTGCATCCGGCTGAACTTCAAGAACGACTACCACATGGACGTTCTTCCGGGATGCCAGATTAGCGAGTTCAACCGCAACCAGATAAGGATTCCCGACCGGGCACTGGACATGTGGGTGTTCAGCAACCCCCGTGGGTTTGCAAAGTGGTTCCTTGACCAAACGAACCTTGCCAGGGAAACCCTCCTTGAAAAAGCCTACGCGGAACTGAGGCAGGAACAGATTACAAGGGCCACGTTCATGAACAAGCCGCTGCAGCGGGCCGTGCAGTTGATGAAGTGGTACAGGGACAGGTATTTCGATGGCCGTGACTACGCCACGTCGAGCATTGTCCTGACCACGTTGTTTGGCCTCAACTATTCTGGGGAGGGCAGCATCTTCGAGACGATTGAAAACACGCTGGAAAAAATCCATGCCCACGTCGTCCAGAACCCCTTTACCCGCATCGAGGTGCGCAACCCGGTTGACACCAACGAGGACTTCACGGACAAGTGGAAACAAGAACCGGAATATTACCAAGCCTTCAAGGGTTTTGCCGTCCATGTGTATGGCGAGTGGCAGAAACTGAAAACAGGGCAGGGCATGGTGGGAGAGTCAAAAATCCTCAAGGGGCTTTTCGGCGACGACCTTTATGGCCGGGGAATCAAGCGGCAGGCGGGGTTGGTCAACGATATGCGGGGAAGCCAGTTGCTTGGAACAAGCAACTCCACAGGGAACTTGTCGTCCATCATCTTGCCCGCTGTTACACCGACCAAGCGGAACACATTCTTTGGTAAATAATCGAACGCTATGAGTTACCAAAAAAAGGGGGGGCTTCCCTTGGGCGAACAATGCGCCCATATGCGGGCAATGTTCCCCCAATTCAAGACTGCACTTGAAAAGGGCAGCATGATAGTGGAAGGCAAACTCCGGCCCACGGCACGGAGCAGGGAATATTCCTTCAAGCTCAACTATGCCTTGGGGCGTCACCCTGACATCGCCATCACCGACCCGCCATTGGTGCGTAATTTCAAGGGCGATAAAATCCCGCATGTTTACGAGAGGCTGCGCCTTTGCCTGTTCCAGCCCAGGTACTACGAATTCACTTCTAGTGTTTACCTGAGCGACACCGTGATTGGCTGGATTTCTTTGTGGCTGTACTTTTACGAGGTCTGGCATGTGTGCGGTGAATGGCTCGGCGGGGGTGAGCACCCAAAGAAGGAAATGAGTCGGCCAAGTGCAAAAAAAAGAGGTAAAAAAAGAGCCGAAACTACTTGACCACAAGCCCATAGTAAAGTGTGGACAGCGATAGGATTTAGACACTTTGACTTGACAGCATAATTTTAAAAGATATGGAGACTAACAAAAAACAGATTGAGGCATCAAAAAATGAAACCGCAATTGAAGTGGTAGCCGTTGCCCTGGAAGCTGTGCCACTCGTCGGCGGCGTTCTTGGCGGAACTGCAAGCTTTCTTCTTAACAGGAGGAAAGACAAACGGATTCAGGACTTTTTGATGTCATTGGCCGACGACCTGAAAGCTCACAAGGATTACATCAATAGCGAATTCATAAAGCAGGAACGGTTCATAGACCTGACTGAGGAGGTCTTGCAAAGGGCAGGCGACAATTGGCAAAAAGAAAAACTGAATGCCCTCAAAAACATTTACGTGAACACAGTCATTGCAGGGCAGCCAAGTTATGACGAGGCTACAGAAATCATTTGGCTTGTCCATAACCTTCAACCTCGCCATGTGGTAGTGCTGAAAATCCTATCTGACCCACGAAAAGCAGATAAACAAATGGGGGATGTTGTTGGTGACGGTGGAGGTTTTGCAACGAGCTTTTCCCAGATATTTAGAAAGCTCCTGCCAGAATGGGAAGAGGAGCAAATTGAAAGAACCTGGAATGATTTGTACGAGCGGAAAATCCACAAGAGCCAAGGCACAAAGGCCATGATGACCGACCAAGGAATAAACCACCTTGAAGGCAGGCTCACAGAGTTTGGCCAAAGAGTTGCTTATTACTTGAAGGATAACAGCCAACTTTAAATACAACCACTTAAACAATCCATCCTGGGTGGAAAGTTACAAAGTTGTTTTAATGAAATGCCTATTCAGAGGTATGGGGCCCCATTTTCATTCCGTCTATGCTTTCTATACGGGCAAAGTATTTTTCCATTTCCTTCCAAACCTGTTCGATGTGGTTTAGGTCTTTGAATTCCGAAAATGAGAAGCCAATGCCAATCAAAGCGCTCAAGTGTTTAAAACGAAACCTTAGTGCTTCTTTGTCAAAAACCCTCCCTTCTTGAAACCCAAACAAATGGGCGCTCCCTTCCAGCCGTTCAATAAGGTTTTGCCGCTCTTGTGCGAGTTCTTCTTTTTTTCTCAGCATCCCTTCCTTTATCTGAGTAATCTTCCAATGCCTGTAGTGTATCAGGGCTGGAATAGCCATCATAAATAAAACAATCATCCCCGCCTGAAATACATTCATAAATTATTGATTGGTGAAAAATATTCTATCTGCCACGGTCAAAATCCATGCTGCGGCTCTGCTCTTGTGGCCGTGTCCTTCCTGTGACAGACCTAAAGATACAGTCTTCCATTTTATCGTAATTCGCTTTCATGGCCTCGATTGAAGCCTGCGTCCACTCATCCTTGTCAAGCCGGGTAAGGTCAATTTTGTAACCCGCCCGTTCGCCGAGTTGCTTTAGGTAGTGCAACTGCGTCCGGCCATTCCCCTCACGAAAGGGGTGGGCGTAGTTGACATTACCGATAACGACCCCTGCCTTTTTTGCAAAAATATCCTGTGGCAGGCCCTGGAGGTAGTTTTGGCCGTTTAGCCGTTTATGGACATCCTGAAAGCCAAAGCTGATACGGTTCGGGGGCATGAACACACTGCCTCCCTTGTGGATTTGGGTCTGGCGGATTTCTCCCGCCCATTCATAGACATCCTGAAAAAGATGTTTGTGAATAGCTTGCAGGTGCTTCAAATCAAAGCCGCCTGACGGGACGCCTTCAACGGAGCGCCTGGTTGTTATCTGGCGCTCCAATCGGTCGAGGTCTTTATGCTCCCCGATTTCAAGTTTGTTCCGCAGTACTTCACTACCAGGGTATTTGTAAAGGTGTCGGTCGAGTTCATCGTTGTTCATTCTGCGGCAAGGTTTTTATCATCCGATTTGCCCCTGAACTGCCCCAAAATATACTCCCGGCATTTTTCGTCAGACCATCCCTCATGCTCGAACATTTCAAACATGGCGATTTCTTCGAGGGTCAATGGGTTGCCCTCAATTTTTTGCAAATTGATTGCTTCGGCAAGGCGGTGCTTGCGTTTTTCGACCTCTAAGTTCGATTGTTCCATACCTTAGATTATATCACTTTTCAGGGGTTTTTGCGACACAATTTTACCTAAAAATTTCCAAAAAAAACCGGATGCCCATGCTGATAAGGCCAAAAAGCAATACGCCGCCAAGGCAGGCAAACAGGGCCACCCCGCCCTCCATGCGGCCAAAGGCTATCAGGGCAAGCGCAGAAAACAAGGGTGGAATGATAAATCTTTCCATGTGCCAAGACTATCGAGAAGCCAGCCGCAGCGCAAATGTTGCTGGGTTCTTGTTGCCAAAACAAGGTGGAAAAATTTCTATCCCGTGTAACGGGGTGTAAGCCGCACCACTAAAGTAAATCCGCAGCGCATATACATCTACGGCCTCCAACCCAATATTCCCAATCCCAGAAAAATATCTGTTCCGGGGTAGCCCCATACCTTCTGGTCGTAAAATAGGCCAAGTCTTTCATTTTCTGTTGGTTCTGCCAGAGCGGGATTTCAGGATAGATTATTCTTTGCTCAAACCTTTCTTTTGCGTTTTCAATTCTAAGTACCCAAAATTGCTTTGTCTCGAAAATGGTTTCCTTATCCCAATAGTATTTAACGGCGGCATCAGCGTTGGTAAAATGATACATCTATCAGGTTTTTAAAGTTATTATGTTATTTTTATTGACAATCAAATCGTATCGGAGTATAAATTTATGGAAACTTTTAGAGAGGAAAGCAAATGGAACTTGATGCAAAGCTATGGGAAGAATTTCTTGAAAAATCAGGTATGCTGGAACTTCTTGAAAGCAAGGTAAAACCAAAGGAAAGCCCAGAAAATTACGAAAAAATTAAAGAAGAAGCCTTCGCCCGGTTTAAGGGCATCCTTGCCGAAACGGTGGAAAACGCAAAGATTTCCCCTGTTGACAAGACAGTCGCACTGTTCAAGAGCATGTTAGAACATAATTCGTAATACAAAGCTCGAAAAGACAAAAAGTTAGCGAGTATCTCAGGCCACACCAAAATTTGACGTAACCCCGTTTTTCGTATATGCTCTAAGCAGAGACAATGACCGGAAAGGGGCAAAAAAATGAAAGGCGAAAACCTGCGTGTGGAACTTTTTGGTGAGGTCAAACCGCACCATTCACCTGTACTAAATCACCAGCTTCAACAATTGCTTAAAAAGTTCGACAAAACATTCAGGATAGAGGATGGCAAGCTCGGACACCTGCTCTATCAACAAGACCGGATGGAGTTTTCACGGATGGTGTGCCAGCACCTTATACACTACGCCGCCAATGTTGAGGGGAACATTACGGAACTGGAAACCGTCCAGAAATTCCATTCCTCCGAGCGTGGCAAAACTTACAAGTTCACGGCAAAGAGCAAGTTTGACTCAGATGCTGTTCCTAATTCTACCACGCCTTTCTTTGAGCCTAATTAATTTTCTATTTTTGTCACCTAACAATGTCTCACACAGCATAGCGAGGCGCTTGCTGTTATTTTTAACACCCACAATCAAAGGAAAATGAAAAAACATGTCAAAATTTCTATCGTTATTGTCCTGAGTATTGCCTCAAACCTCATCTTTTCGGGCTGCAAGAGCGAATTACTGGTCTTCGAGGAACCCCTCCCCTCCAAAGCCAATGATTTGAATGATTTCCCGGATTCATTAGAAGGTCTCTATTCCAAAGAGGATACCTTGCTTGTTTCGATAATAAAAACAAAAAGGGGGCTTTTGAGCTTGATGACATTCATTGATATTGACAGATGCCCATCTTACAAGAAAATGCTCTCCAAAAATCAAATCGACCTTGTTGATGTCGAAGGTATTACGCTCAAAGACCATGATTGGCTTAGGGAATTCGAAAAATCAAACAAAAAGAAAATTCCGTTAATAAATTTTCAAAACGGGAACTACGCTCTTAAAGCCTACGAAACAACAACCACAACATTTTCAATCCAAAAAAACAACGGACCACTAAAAAAAGAGTCAATTCCCGGTATTTTGAGGGAAGGTAAGGGCAATTACTATTTCAATATCAAATTGGATTCTCTTGAAAATAGATGGCTAGTCGTTAGGTTTGCAGAGGAAAAAAATAGTCTTTACATAAATTATAGCATTAGCCTTGGTGAACATACATTTACAGAATATTTTAAAGACTATAGTAAGGTTAAACCCGAAAGTGATACCTCTTCAACTTTCGTTTCAACGCTCTCCTATGTTTTAGCACTTAGATTGTTTGAAACCCCAGATTTGTTTGATGGCTTTGAGTTGAAAAAAACAGAGACAAGTCGCTCATGGGTTATTCTAATCGCCAAAGCCATTTCCATTCTTCTCGGCATTTTTATGCTAATGGGTCTGATAACATCAACCGTAGAATACAGAGAAAAAATAGAACATTACGAAAAAAAATACGGAATAAACATCGGTGATTTCCCTATCAGTAAATACAAGCAACCACTAAGCTTGACTCCCCTCGCAGTATTCGCTGTTATAGCATTGATGGCCGTTTTTGTGATATATTTCCCGAACAAGCTGCAAATGTTGTTTGGGCAATCCCTTCTTGATTTAGACCCCTGGAGTGCACCCAAAACATTTTTGAGTTGGCTGAACGCCTCCATCCTTATGATTCCAGCCGCTTGGGTAGTGGTGGTGAGCCTTGGAACTACGCAAGAGGAAATGCTTGGGGAACTGGAAAGGCATGATGCGCTTTACAGTGGCTGCATCCAAGCCGAAAACGAATTCCTAGTATCAGCAAAAGGTTTCGGTATAAATACGGAACCAAAAGCCAGTAACCGAACAGATAAATACAACTCCATGTTGGAAACGGTAAATTTTAGGTACAAACACCTTGCTGCTCTAGTATCGATGAGTAGCGAAGGGTGGGCGGAGTTCAAACATTTTGCGCAGCTTGACTATGCGCACAAAAGGACTAAGGAATTATATGATGCGCTGGTTTCAAAGCACTCGGAATATCAGAAAATTTTTGGCAATTTTCGCCGCTATGGATGACCTTCAAAGGACTTATCATCCATCCCGTTCCTTTTCATGAAGAACTCGTGCCGCCATTGGTTTTCCCTCTCTATGGCCAGTTCGAGGGCGTTGTGCATGTTGGAACGAATGAAATACAGCATGTTGACAAACCAGTTCCTCACCGCTTCGCACTCGTTCACTTTTTCCAGCAGCAGGTTAATGTGGCGCTCTATCTGCTCAATGAACCTTTTCACGATGTCTGCATAGTTCTGTGCTAGCCAGGCCTGGTCGTCCCCTGTCAGATGGTATTGCCCGTCACGGTTGTTTTCGACGCCCATCAATGGGAGGTTTTTGTACGCCCCGACTGTCTCGATGTTCAACCCGGAAACCTGGGCCGCGAGTTCCTCTAGGAATTGCATGTTGGCCACAAGCTCATCGTCCGCATCCTGGAAAAAATTGGCCACCTCGACCTTCTTCATGGCCGAAATCATCCCCAACGCCACGACCGCCACCTCGTCAAAGCCCTCTTTCTGCTTCATGATGCGCTTCTCGATGTCCTTCACCTTTTCGATGACCTGCCCGGGGACTTTCCCTCCAAACAATTCCTTATAGGACTGAATCATGGAAATGGGGTCGGGGTTTTTATCCAATGGAATTGTTTTTTTTTTCAGTTCCTCCATCCACACAACCTCCTTTACCAAAGTGACGAGATGGTCGGTGAACGGTTCTACCAGTTCCCGCCGAGCCGATACGATGTCCAAGACTTCGATGTCCGCCATTGATGCCATATCGGGGAACATGAAACGGTCAACGTCCATGAACTTCACGAAATAGGACATGCGGGGTGCAAAGAACGGGTGGTGACCACGGACTTGCAGGAGCTGGTTGCGGCCTGAAAGTTTTTCCCGGAGGCTGCGGACGGTTTCAATCTTCATCCGTTCCTGTTTCACCGTTACGCTGCGCCCCCTGGCCAAGGATTGGGAAGTCGAATGGGTTTCCGACGCCGAGGTGCTGCGCCCTTCCTGAAAGCCCTCGGTCTTGGTCGTCCCTTCCGTTGTCGAGGTGCTTTTGGACGTGCTTTTGGAGGTGGACTTGCTTTCTCCATAGCTCCTTCCCTTTGTCTCGCCGTAGCTTGATGATGCACCTTCATTCGTTGACGTGCCGCTGCCGAAAGACGTGCCTTTGTTTTGGGAGCTTCCCTTAGTACTGCCCCCAGAAGTGCCTTTGCTGGCATTGTCGCTGACGTTTGAACTCCCAAGGAAATTTCGCTTGTTTGTTTCCCCCACACCTTTGTTCCATCCATCCGAGGACGATACTGACGACCCTGTGCCGGAGGTGTTTCCTGTATTGGTGGAGTGGCCAAAGGTCTTGTTTTTACCCTTGGTCTTTGTTGTCGAAAAGTTTCTGCCCCAGTTGATGGTAGAGCCTTCGGTGAACGAGTCTGATGTGCCGACGGTCTTGGAAAGGGACTGGGAATTGCTGATGGTACGGGAATGGCTGTCGGTATGTGACTGGCCGTGTGAGACGGAACTGCCCTCCGTTACCGTCTCGCTGATGGTCACGCTCTGCACGTCGTAAAACTCCTCCCCGATGAGGCGGCTGAAATACTCCAGTTCTTCCAGTTCGTTCGACCCGAAAACTTGCAGGGATGCGGCGTTGCCAATAATGGTTCTGGCCTTTTCCTTTCCATAGGTGCTTTCGAGCTGTGCCAGGTTCTGGATGAACAGCCATAGGTTGACCCCCCTCCCCCTCAGCGTGGCCATGCCGCTGCTGATGATGTCGAGCTGGCCGAAGGCCGGGAGTTCGTCGAGCAGGAACAAGACCCGTTCGTCCTGCCTCATCTGGCTGGTGCTGATGCCCTTTGAGCTGTGTACGTCCTTGAGCGAGAACACGGCGCTTTCCAGCATGAGGCGCACCCATATAGCGCAGTTGTCTATGAACTCTTCCGGGACGACCAGATAGACCGTCATTTTCCCGTCCTGCATCTCGTCAAAGGAAAACGAGGAATCCTCGATGATGCCCTCGAATGACTTGTTGCCTACCCACATCAAAAGGGTTTGGGCCTGGACAAGGGCGTTGTCCGTTATCTTGGTGGTGGCCTTGCTCTCGGTCAATATTTTGAGTAGCCCCTTCAACTGGCGGTCGTCCTGTGCGTTGGGGTCGTTCTTGATGATGCCCTCCAATTCGATAATGAACTTTTCCATTTCGGGCGGCGAGTAGTTCAGTACATCTAGTATTTCCACGAGGTTGTGCCTGTAAGGGGGCCAGTACCTGACGCATAGGGTTAACAGCCCGCTCAGTAGCTTCTTGGTAGCGTTGTCCCAGATGGGTTCTTGGCTCATACGCCCGGATGGGTCGAACATGAGGGCTTGGGTAAGGCGTTGTATGCGGTCGTCGGATGAACGGCTGTCTAGGTCTTGCACGAGGCGGTCGAACGGGTTGTAGGAATCGCTCCCCCACCTGCCGTTTGTTATGTTGAAGGGGTCAATCACGACCACGTTGTGGCCTTGCAACCTTCTGGCCATTGCGGTCTTGGCCACCGTCTCGCCCCGGATGTCAACCACAAAGGCAGAACCCGGATGGTCGAGCAGGTTGGGGATGATGAGGCCCGTTCCCTTCCCGCCACCCGTGGGGGCTATCGTCAAAAGGTGGGCGTCCGTATTGAAGCGCAAAAGTTCGTTGCCGAGCCGTCCGACGATGTACCCTTGGTTGGAACGCAAAAGGGTCTGTATGCCCGTCGTGTCGGTCGGGTCGAGTTCCAGGCTCTGGTGGTCAACCAGCCCCCTCGCCACTGGATTGGGGGCATGGTGCGCCCCACCGTCTTGGACTGGCTGCACCTGTGAACTGGAGCTTTTCTCAGCAGTGTCCCTTAAAAGGAAAATGGGCTGGTCGTATCCGACTTCCTGCCCGTCGTTGACAAGTACCTCCTCTATCCAGCCATCAAGCTCGCTCTCTATTTCGTTGAACAGCTTCATGGCTTCAATCATGCAAATGACATCGCCCTTTTTTATCCTTTGCCCAGTGGAGACAAAAGGGGTCGTGTTCGGTCTTGAGCCTTTGTGGAAAACCCCCACCATAGGGGATTTTATTTTTTGAAAGTTGATGTTGTGGTTCATAAATCCGGTTTTTTACGAACCCAAAGCTATAAAAATAGTTAATGGCTGGTATTGCCCCCACCGTCATCCCATCCAAAGTTCTTGGCGTCGAACAGCCAGTGTGGGTTTTTGCCGTATTTTTCTTCATAAACTGCCTGTTCTTCTGGGGTCGTGTATTCGGTCAACCTACGCCGTACCCAATCTAACGCCCACTCATAAAATTTTCTCACATCGTCCGTTTTTTGGAAAAACCTTTGGTCTTCCCGCTTCATTGCAAGGTCGAGGGCAGCATTTATAAGCCCTTCGCAGACCTGCCACCGGGTGAAACCCCGCTCATCCTCGAACACCTTTGCCATTTCCATCACGAAGCACCACACCTCTGACGATTCCGGGTTATTCGCAATGTATTCACTGTAATAATCTTTTTCCGTATCTTCACTCATCAAAATATCCCTAACTCAAAATCATGGCATATGGCAACTACTGACCAGTTTAACAGAACGGCAGAACAAAGTGTACAAAATCGTATAACCCCTTATAAACTCAACGAAAATGAGAAGATGGAGGTCTGGCAACTGGTAGACAAAAGAAACAAGGACGTTCAGGAGGAAAGGAAGGATTTCAGGGAGAATTGGCAAGAGCGCTTCGATACCGAATTGGATAGACTGGGGGGTGAGCAAAGACCGCAGCCACAGCTAAACCACCCTGGCGACCGCCAGATGATGACCGATATGCAGATGCGTCAACAGGCACAGCGCAATATTCAGCAAGACCACCTCAATACGACCCGCAATATTGAGCGGACGGCGGACAAGAATATAGATATGGTCTTGGACAATGCCAGGA
>WGNL01000039.1 GCA_016124585.1 Bacteroidota bacterium
GCTTGGAAGGCTGTCGGGCTTTGTAAGGTCAAAAGCACAGCCATTACCGGGCGAAAAGCTGCTATGGCAAAGCATTAAGTTGTTAAATGCCATGAAGGCTGGCTACCTATTGAACCAGCAGAATTATGGGACATGATTAGGTTTGCAACTTGCAAGGCTTCCCATGAATGATTAAGCTCGCATTTCTTCTGCAAATGAACTACGCTTGCAGGTTGCAAACTTGCAAGAACTAAGATACTTCGAACAGCGATAGCGACCTCTGACTGTCGTAAGTTTAACAGCATGGCAAATGCCCAAACTACCAGTTTCAAGCGACCTCCATCGCCGATGAAACCTGTTTCATCCTTCTTGAAAGTCGTTTCATGGAGGATGAAACAGGTTTCGTGGAGGATGAAACGACCTTCATCCTCCACGAAAGCCACATAAAAAACGATTGGCCAGCCTTCATTTTAAACGATGGTCGCACGATCAACGATTGGATGACCTTCGTGGAGGATTGCACTTGCTCAACAGACGAAGGAGTGACCTTCGTTTTATAAAAAAGCTACCCGTACCGAAGCAGTTGCGGCCACTTCGACAATTCCCAAAGCTTTAAAATGCTCAATCTATATTCCAAATCGGCAACCTTCCCGGCGTCCACGGCGCTTTCTCCACTTCCAATTTCTTGTCCATTGCAGGCAAATCCACTTCCACCAGTTGCTTCAGCTTCGCCAATTCGGCTTTGAAAAGCTTCCCGGCGATGGCCATCTGCTCCCGCTGTGTGTTGGTGGGTGCGGAAGACGAACTCCAAATATCGTAGCTCATGCCGTAGATGCGGTCACTGAGAGACGGGGCATGAGACTTGTCAATCTTCGTGGCAACGCCATCGCCATAAAACGCCTTGTAAAGTTCTTTGATTTTTTGCTCCAACGCCTTCACGTCGGCCAAGAGTTGTGGAGCAGGCTGGCTGATGGAATAAGTGGCTTGGCGCATGTATTTCACCACATTATTGGACTCACCAAGCAGACCCGTAGCGCCGTTCCAAGCACGTTCCAATTCGGCGGCTTCCTTCACATAGGCATCGAGGGCAGCCTTGTCGGTAGCAGGCAGGGTGCTGCCGCCAAGGGTGTTCAGCTTGAATTTTTGCGGAGCCACCATCTCTGTCGCCACGCCGTTGATGACCTTTGTCAGGCTCACGGTGTACTCGCCGGGCAGGGCCATGTGGCCACCATCGGGCGACTCCCACGGCAGTTTTTCACCACCACCCAGATTGACCGGAGCGGGCGATGGCACACGCCCATCCCACACGATGCGATTCACGCCTTTTTTCCAGCCCGACTTGATTTGCCGCATGATGTTCCCGCTATTGTTTCTAACGGTGAAAAGCAGGTACGGCGCTTCCTCCTCTTGCTCGGCTTTCAGTTCGTCGTAGGTCGGATAGCGCACATCCTTGCCATCTTTGATGAGCTTTTTCTCCCGGTCTTGGCGCTGTTGTTTCAGTGTTTTCACCTCATCTTTTACGAAGTAGGTAAAAACAGTGCCCATCGGCGGATTGGGTGCGGTGTAAAACGAAGCTCCTTGGAAACCCTTGCCTGTGGCGTAGCCAATCGGCGTGGCAACATTGAACACAAGGCCATCTTTTATCGGTAAAATGGTGGCTTCCTTCGAGGGCAAGTCCGTCAAATTGCGGAGTGGCGAATAATCATCCAGTACATAAAATCCCCGCCCGAAGGTGGCGATGACGAGGTCGTTCTCCCGGCGTTGGATGGCGATGTCACGCACGAGGGTAGCAGCAGGCAGGCCACCACCAAGTTGTTTCCAGAACTTGCCACCGTCGTTGCTGAAAAAGCAGCCGAACTCCGTTCCGACGAAGAGGAGGTTTTTGTCCACGTGGTCTTCTTCGAAAGCATAAGCACTACCCCGCTCTGGCAGGTTGTTGCTGATGTTCGTCCAGGTGCGGCCCTTATCAGTGCTCTTAAAAACATAAGGCTTGAAGTCGCCCCGCTTGTGGTTGTTGAAGGCGGCGTAAACGACGTTTTCGTCGTGTTGCGAAGCATACAAAGCGTTCACGTATGTCATGTCCGGCACGCCGGGGAAGCTGCTGATTTTCGTCCAAGTCTGGCCGCCGTTCTCGGTGATTTGCACGAGGCCGTCGTCGGTGCCGACGTAGAGCAGGTTAGGATTCTTCGGGCTTTCACTGAAAGCGACGATGGCACCGTACTCACTCGTGCTGGCATTTTTCGCAACGGCATCCATGCTCTGCACCCTGCCCATCACAGGCAAGGTATTGCGGTCAATCTGACGGCTCAAATCAGGACTAATGGCTGTCCAGGTATCGCCCCGGTCTTCGGTTTTGAATACCCGATTGGCACAGAAATACAGGCGGCTGGCCTTGTGATTGCTCACGGCCAACGGTGCGTCCCAGTTCCAACGGAGGGCATCTTCGCCTTCGAGCGGCTTGGGTTGGAGCGTGGTTGATTCGCCGCTGATGCGGTCGTAGCGCACGAGCCCACCGTACTGCGACTGAGCATACACAATGTTTGGATTTTCTGGGTCAATTTGGCTCTCGAAACCATCGCCGAGGCTGGTCATGTACCAATCGTAATTGGCGATGCCGTGGCCGTTGCGGGTGCGGCTAGGGCCACCCATCGAGAAATTGTCCTGCGTGCCGCCGTGGATTTGGTAAAACGGCATTGAATTGTCCACCGCCACTTTGTAGAACTGCGTGACGGGCAGGTTGGCCATGAACTTCCAAGATTTTGCGCCATCAAATGACTCGTACACGCCGCCGTCACAGCCGGCGAGCATGTAGTCGGGGTCTTTGGGGTCAACCCAAAGTACGTGGTTGTCCACATGCTTGAATTCCTCGCCGAGGTTCTCCCAAGACTTGCCACCATCGTGGCTGACCTTGTTGAAAACATCCATCAGGTAAATGGTATTCGGATCGGTCGGATTTGTGAAAATCTCGCCGAAATAATTGCCGCTGAGATTCGGGCTACTTTGCTTTTCCCAGGAAGCTCCCCTATCGGAAGTTTTGAAAAAACCGCCCTTGCCCTCCGCCGCTTCTACCGTAGCATAAAGGATTTCTGGATCGGAGGAAAATGCAAATTGGATTCTCCCCAAATCGACACCGGGCAGGCCGTTGGCTGTTTTTGCCCAAGTCTTGCCGCCGTCCACCGACTTGTAAACTGTGCTGCCTGGGCCGCCGCCCACGTAGGTGAACACGTGCCGCCTGCGCTGGAATGCCGAAGCGTAGAGCACGTCGGGATTGCGGGGATCTATCACGAGGTCGTTCACGCCCGTGTTTTCATCAATCAACGATTTGCCGTCGGCACCGTTGAGCACCATCGTCCAGGTCTTGCCGCCGTCAGTGGTTTTATAGACGCCCCGGTCGCCGCCAGCGCTCCAGAGCGGGCCAATGGCTGCCACATACACGACATCGGAATTGCGGGGATCAACTAGAATTTTGCCGATGTGCTCGGAGTTTTTCAGGCCCATGTTCGACCAGCTTTTGCCACCGTCGTTCGATTTATAAACGCCGTCGCCGTAGTTCACCGAGCGCTGGTTGTTGTTCTCACCCGTACCGACCCAAACCGTGTTGACGTTGGAGGGGTCGAGGGTTATACAGCCAATGGAGAAGCTGCCCTCCCCATCAAAAATCGGCTCGAAAGTGCTGCCTGCATTAGTGGTTTTCCAAACGCCGCCAGCGGAACTGGCCACGTAATAATTGCTGCGGTGTTGCGGGTCAACGGCGAAGTCGCTGATGCGGCCAGAGGTGATGGCCGGGCCAACGCTGCGCCAAGTGAGGCCAAGGCCGAGGGTATCGAGGTAGTGCTTGGGGTCTTCTTTTTTGGGTTCTTCCGCCTTTTTCTTTTGGGCGAAAACCTGGGTGGTGAAAAGGAGTGCTGTGGCTAGGAGCAGGGAGGTAAATCTGTTCATAATTTGTTTGTTTTATTTCTGGGCGGAAGGTAGGAAAATTAGGTAATAACCTTTGTAACCCATGACTAACATCATCACAAAGCCCATCTTTCTGATTCTTTGAATCCGCCCATACACGACATAATTTCAGGAAAACTGTAAATAAACGCCATGTATTTTTTAAGTTTGTAGGCAATGCCTTCTCACATTTTTCATCAAAACCAACTGCAATGAAAACCCAATCTCTATTCGCTTGTGTGGTCCTTTTCGTTTTCTCTTTGAACTTATCTGCACAACAGGGCCTGCTCGACAAGGAATTCGGCGTGGACGGCATTGTTTTACATTCCTACGACACCACCTTCCAGTATTTTGATGCGGCCCATAAAATACTAGTACAGCCGGATGGCAAAATCATCACAGCGGGTTATCACTCTACTTCCAAGATGGCATTTTCCCGTTTTAAAGCGGATGGCAAATTGGACGAAACATTTGGTAACCACGGGGCCACATTGATTCCATATGCTTGGTCAGCTGGGGACAATGTCAGGGATTTCGCCATGCAGTCAGATGGCAAAATATTGGCCTTGATTGAATCTTACCACTTTAACCCTGATTTTCCAGATGAATGGGGAAACGCATATATCATGCGGTTTAAACCCAATGGCGAACTGGACGAGACATTTGGCCACACAACGCCTTATGGGGAACATGGCGCTACCATTATTCCAACAGGATATGATGTCACTAATGTGGGGCAAATGGCTTTGCTACCCGATGGAAAGATAATGGTAACAGGGATGATGAAAAATGAATTTTACAACTATATGGATGCATTTGTCATGAGATTCGATACAGCGGGCAATATAGATACAGACTTTGCAAATAATGGATTGGCTAAATTAAAGCTCGAATACTACGGCTATGAAATCATCAACCTATTTTTTCAGCAAGATGGTAAAATCATCATCGCAGGAAATGGTCAAAGTTATATAAACGGCAGCCAACACGTCCTCTATTTATTCCGCATCCTACCCGACGGCACTCCAGACCTCACCTATGGCAGCGGTGGAGCATTTACAACCAATTTGCCGACCCAATATGGCTTGCTGCGACAGTTTACCATGAAGGACGATGGAAGCATTATGGCCTGGTCGAGCAAAGGAATAAACCAAAGTGCCGACCTGGACATCATCAAAATCCAGCCCAATGGCGGTATAGATACCACCTTTGCTACCGATGGCGTGTTCACACTTGATACGCACGTTAAAATGCCGACCATTACAAAAATATCGGTGGATGAAGATGGGGGCTATTATTTGGCCGGTTATAAATTGGATTCGATGAAGTATCAAAATGATTTTGCCCTCGCAAAACTCACCCATGACTTTAATTGGGTGGACACCTTTGGAACCCACGGCGTGACCATCACCAATATTACCGACAGTACCGATGATGTGGTAAATGATGCCGCCCTGCTTCCCAACCACAAAATCCTGCTCGCCGGATATGCCTCCCCCACATATTACAGGGCGAAGCTCACGCTCGCACAATTCTACGGCAGGGACACCATCCCGATTGATATGCCACAGGACACCATGTCGCCGCCCGAGACAGACACACTTCTGCTCGACGAGAACGGCCTGAATATCCGGCCCAATCCCGTACTGGAGAACTTCGCCATATGTTATGAATTGAGCGAAAAATCCATCATATCCATTGAACTCTATAATTCGGCTGGGCAATTAATCCATATTTTCACCCATGAGAAAGTGCAGGATGCAGGCGCTTATTGCAGGCAGTTTCATTGGCCTGACGACATCGAAAAAGGCGTTTATTTCATCAAATTATATGGACGCCATTTTGCCTATACGGGGAAGGTATTGAAGCTATGACTTTGTGATTAATGAAGGTCTTATCAGCCCTAAAATCAGCTCGCCCGATTCATGTTGGGGTGGTCCAAGTTTGGCCGTTTCTTATTTGCTCAGTTCAAAATCGTATAGACTGGCCGTATGGCGGCGGCATCGGTAATTATGTGCGTATGTTTAAGAAATTCATGCATGTTTCAAATATACTACAACACATGTAGCGCTTGTCCTTTACGGCGGCCTCGTAAATCTCACAGCCAGAGCGTAGCGTTTACGACGGCATTTTATGCGTTCCCAGCGATGTTTATTGTATGGCTCTACCGACAGGTGGTGGAGCGGTTTTCTTTAAGTTGTTTGTTTGTGGGGGTTATTTTTTAAGTTAATCTGTGTAGTTAGTAGATGTAGTGTACAATTATATTTAACAGTTGATTACTATTTTCATTTCAATTAAAATAATCAAAAGGGTAAACTTTTTTTTCTTCTTTTTTTAGCCTATTTGGCACTTTGAATTTCGGCTTTTCATTTGGAGTCAGTTCCATTAGAGAAGCTGTTGTTCCAACAACCGTAAATAGCAGAGTACCTAAAGAAACGATTGCCAAAACTATAATACATATACTATAAAAACAAAAGTGTTCTTTTGAAAAAAAATCTCTAAATGAGAATAAATACAACCCATTTGGGTTAGATTTAAATGCGAAAATAATACCCGCCAAAAATGTTGTTATTAAACCTGATATTGTCGCAACCCAAACCCCCGTCCAATTATATTTCTCCTCCTTCTCTTGTTCATAATATGAATACGGTAAATGGCTAATTCTTAAGTTAGGTGGCAAATCATCGGCTGTAATTGAAAAATTGAATAATTCTTTTTTCTGACTTTCATCTTCATTTTTCTGAGGCATTGGAATAGAATCTTGAATTACTATTTTGACTATAAAATATTCTCCACTGTTTAATAACGGCAAATTAAATTGAATAATATTTTTTTCTTCATTTTCTATTATCGTGCATTGGATTTCTCGCCCTTCTGGTTCTACATGTATTAAATTAGCGCTGAAAATTTTATTTTCTTTAGGAAGGGTTAATTTTAAAGGTTCGATAATATCTCTTATTGGTATATCTCCATCATTAGCTATTAAGAACTGAGCCTGAGTGATATTTTCTACTTTATGGTTTTTGTATCTGACGATTAGATTTTCCTTTAAATCAGGTTCTAATTCAGAAAATAACTTGCTTGTAAATTGCAAATATGGGGTCAGGAGTTTTTCCTTAACTCCTTTTTTAAAAAAGTGACGAGAAGCAAGGTAACTTGCTAAAGCTCCAATAATTATTCCTCCTATTGCTAATACCAACGAAACTGCCTCCATTAGTTATAAAATTTAATAGTTATTTAAGCCTACTCCTTGTTTCCTAAAAGCGGAATTTCAGCGTAGCAACTTTTGCGGGGTTTCAAGCATCCATTATTCCTCCACCATCCTATTAATCTTCGGTTGAACAATCCATATCCCAATCGGATAAAACCAAATCATAAAGAACTCACCAGCGAAATCACCGAAGACGACCTCCCGTTGCAGTTCGGCTGTTTTTATCGTTTTCGCCACGAAATAAAGTGAATAGAAAATGCAGAACATGGAAAACAGGTGCAAGGGAATTATCATCCCGAAGATGGCCGGGTTTGGTTCGCTCGCATAGGTTCCCATACTGTTCATCGCCCACCCAATGAAAAAGAAAAAGAAGGTGATGTAGATGATGGGAATCATGATAAGCAGCTTGAACCGGCCCAGCTTGAGTTTTAGGTGCTCCGGTATCTTCCGGTCCAGCCCCAATGCGACGGCCCAAAACCAACCGAAGAAAATTGCCATGATCACTGACATGAGAAAGGGGAAGAATTTGAAAAAATTGAGCATCATTTCAGGGTCGGCCCCATTTCCGGCTGATAGGTTCACCACCGTGCTTCCTATGAAAATGATTTGGCAAACCATCGGAATCCCGAAGGTCAAAAGGAACAACTGCCAGTGTTTTGCTTTCAAGAATATTTCTATCATGGTTCTCTTGTTTGTTGCCTGTCCTTCTCAAGCCTGCCGCCCTGCGTTTTGCTCGCCTAAGCAGCGGAAGTTCCGGCAAGCGGTTGCCGTTTTTTCGGGCAGCAGTTTCGGACAGCCTTTGCCCGAAGGACAAACGCCAACGTCTTAGCCTTCACCAAGCGCATCCCAAATCCATCCTTGTACTAATGTGTGCGAAAAACAAACGGTAGGAGAAAAAAGTCCTTGCCATTTGGTTGGGTAATTCATCATCATGGTCGCTTGGAGCCGGGAGGCTTTGGGTTCCTGTAAGATTGCAAAAAAGGCGGGAGAAAAACTAGTGTTTTGAGGGAACGGTAGCTACCATTTACGGAACGGTCGGTTTTTTCAGTCCGCCAGCTTCAGCACCTCCCCTGTGCGCTCCCGTTCCCGACGGCACAGGCCGGAATCCTTTGCCAGCGATTGGCCGTAGGTCGGTATCATTTCCCTGATTTTTTGTTGCCAATCGGCGGAGGTGATTTCGTCTGGAAAGCATCTCGCCAGCAAATCCAGCATGATGGAAACGGAAGTACTCGCCCCCGGCGAAGCACCCAGCAGCGCCGCCAGCGAGCCATCGGGGTCGCTCACGATTTCGGTGCCGAATTTCAGCACGCCGCCCTCTTCCTCGTCCTTCTCGATGACCTGCACCCGCTGCCCAGCGATGGCCAGTTCCCAGTCCTCGAAACGGGCGTCGGGGTAGTATTGCTGCAGCAGTTCGAAACGGTCTTCCGGCGACTGGAAGACCTGTTGGATGAGGTATTTCGTGAGCGGGATATTGTGGATGCCCGCCGAGAGCATCGGCCAGACATTGTGCGGCTCCAGGGAGAGAAAAAGGTCGAGATAAGATCCGTTCTTCAGGAACTTGGTGCTGAAGCCCGCATACGGCCCGAAAAGCAGCGCCTTCTGGCCATCCATGATGCGGGTGTCGAGGTGCGGCACGCTCATGGGCGGCGAGCCGACGGACGCCTTGCCGTACACTTTGGCTTCGTGCTGCGCAATGACCGAGGGGTTGTTGCAGCGCAGCCACTGCCCGCTGATGGGAAAACCACCGATGCCCCGTGCTACTTTCAAATCGCTTTTTTCCAGCAACGGAATAGCCGCCCCACCCGCTCCGATAAACACGAATTCAGCATAGAATTCTTGGTCTTTCTTGTTGGAAAGGCGCTCCACGTCCACCTTCCAGCGGCCATCGGGCAGTTTGGTCAGTTCTTTTACTTCGTGGCCAAGGTTGACGGTGACATCGTCACAGCTTTGCAGGTAGGCTATCATGCCCCTCGTGATGGCGCCAAAGTTCACGTCCGTCCCGATTTCCATGCGGGTAGCGGCGATTTGTTGCTGCGGGTCACGGCCTTTCATCATCAGCGGCACCCACTCGGCCACTTGCGCCGGGTCGGTGCTGAACAGCATGTCCTCGAAAAGGGCGTGCTGCTTCATGGCGGTGTGGCGCTTGCGCAAAAAGTCAACGTTCTCCTCGCCCCAAACGAAGCTCATGTGCGGGATGTCGTTGATGAAGGCCTCGGCGGGCGGCAGTTCACCCCGCTCCTTGAGGTACGTCCAAAGCTGCTTCGATACTTCAAACGATTCGCTGATTTGCAGCGCTTTTTTGATGTCGATAGCTCCGTCCGGGCGTTCGGGGGTGTAGTTTAGTTCGCAGTAGGCGGCATGGCCTGTTCCGGCATTGTTCCAGGCTTCGGAGCTTTCCGCCCCGACCTTGTCCAGCCGCTCGAAGATGGTGATGCAAGCCTCGGGCATGAGTTTTTTGAGCAGTACGCCGAGGGTGGCGCTCATGATGCCAGCGCCGATGAGGATGATGTCTTGTTTATTTGTCATTGGTCATTTTTGTCATTGGTCATTGATGGTCATTAGACATTGGCAAATATGGGTGATGTTGGCAAAACGTAGCGCTTTCCGATATGTTCTTATTTATATTTTCGGAAAATACCTGTATCGAAAGCCGTCCAAAGACAGCATTTCTGGCCGCAGGTTTTTAGGGCATTATTTGCCCAAGTATTGCAAGTTTGGAAAAGATTATAATGACCTTTTGCTTCGTAAAAAGCATCCGACTTACCATAGTTAGCGTTGGTTTTTATGCTTAAAAAATGACCATCTATACCTTTCTGAAAACGCTTATCAATATACGCTATTAAACGTGCATATTGCCCTTTGCTTATCATTATTTTCTTGCATGACTCCCCTTCTTTCATCTGCTGGTAATAAGTGGCATGCATGGCCGAACCACCCAGCCCAAACATTGCATTAAATGCCACCGATGCTTTTAAGTCCGACCATTCAGGCGTTTCCAAATAAAAACCTTTATCGCCCCAGCCCATTGCCAGATACTGGTAAGTGGTGTCGGTCAATTGAGTATTCGAGAAAAGCACGTTTTTGCTCCAATCCATCTGCTCGTTGCGGGTAGGCATCACGATGTCAGTGTGGACGCCGTTGGTCAGGATATAAATGGGAATTTCTTCTACGGTGCCTGCTTCACGTTGGATGGTGATGCTTGATAGGCAATAGGCTGCAAGTAAATACAGCAAGATAAAGCCAATGATGGAGAGCAATATTTTGGCGATGATTTTTAAGGTCTTTTTTAGCATTGAATCAAATTAAGGTATGGATGCAACTCAGTCTTGCAAATTACCTTAAAGATGAAGCCTTTTTCGAAATGGTTGTGAATGAATTATACAATTTCACTCCCGCACCTTCCCCGACAGCACGCTCACCTTTCCATTGAATGGATTCCCCGATGAGCGGCGGAAGGTGACCACCTGTCCCACATGCCAGAGCGCATCGGAGATGGGACCGTTGAGCATATTCCAGAAGGGGAATTCCGTCTTGTTGTCGCCATTCTGAAAGGTGATGCCCATGTTCTCCAGACTACTGCCCGGTTGCTGTAGCAATTGACTGGCGGCTTGTAGATTTTCTAAGACTTGGCGGCGCTTTTCCTCGAAACTGAGCGGCGAGGTCTCCTCCCCTGAGCGGACGTTTGGCTGGTTTTTTACTCCGTTCAAAATAACATTGGAAAGGCCAAGGATATGGTCAATCGTCTCCTCACTGCTACGGGCTTCCGGTGTGGGCCGGAAGGCAAGGTCTTCGGGTCGCAGGCCCTCAGTCGCCCAATAAAACCGGAAGCCGACGCCATCAATCATGCGGGCAACGACAGTCTCCGGCGTGTAGGATTCTGGATAAGTGGTCAGTTCCCGATAGGGTAACTGCTGGGTATCCATGTTTTGTGAAAAAAGGGTAACCTGAAATAGTGTGGCCAGGGTGAAAAGGAGGAGTTTTTGCAGCATAGCGCTTTGTTTTTTGCAAAAATAAGAAAGCTATTTTCAAGAGACTTAATATAGTGGTATCTTAGTTTCCTTGGCCCCCAAAGATTCTAAGAATTCCTTCACCTCCAAGGCATCGTCGCCGCCCCTTATGGCGTGGTGAAGTAACGTAAATCCATGCGGCCCTTTGGCATTTAAAGTACTGGGGAAGGCTTCGAGCATTGGTTTCACAATTTCTATTTTCCCAAATAAACAAGCCGTGAAGATATTTGCCTGAGCGCCTTTATCCAGCAGGTACTGGGCTAGTTCTTTATAGCCTACATGGCTGGCAGCCCCGAGGTAGGTTTCAAAATCGCCGTATTTCCAGTCGTGGGCAGCGTTGAGTAGATTAGGCGTTTCTTCCAGCAAGGTTTTCACTTTGTCTAGGTCTCGGTGTCCGGCTCCTACAAAAGTGGCAACCAGTTCCCTATCCAATTGTGGTTCAGGTTCTATCAGTTTTGAACTAACGTTTGCGAAGGTGGGCTTGCCCCAAAGCACAGTACCAGCGAGGCTAAAAGCTTGAATAAAATTCTTTCGATTCATTGCTTATTGGTTGAATACAGGTTGTTAATTCAACGCTGTAATCCCCAAAGACAATGAAAAGGTTGCAAAGACGCTTAGATTATATTAATTTACTCATACGGTAGTGCGCAAGCTCTAAAAGCATCTTCAATAAAGTGGATAGCTTTTGATATATCCCAAGACCTGTAACTTGCCGTTACCACGCCGTTTATTAAGTCAACATACATGATGGGCAGGCCATTGCTGACAAAATCGAACAAGTCCATATCCACAAAATCGCCATTTTCCATATTGCGCAAACCAAGACGATTTATGGTAAACTCATTTCGGATATTCCCGCCATGACAAAACATATAGTCAACATATAATCGATAAGTATGTCTGGGGTTGAAAAACATATAGTTCGCAATAATTTCTGGCTTTAAAGTAATAGCGATGGTTCCCAAAACACCTTGACAGCCATTGTTCACTATCGGAGTAGCGTCGTGATACAGAAAACTCTTTTCGCTTTGTATGGAATCTTGTATTGTCTCAACACCGTCACCCATTAAATATAATTTAGAAAAATCATTGGAAGCCACTGTAATTAAACGGTCTCTAAAAGATTGATCCAACCAAAACAATTCATTGTCTGTATCGAATTGAGAATCTTTGCCAACAATAACATTGATTGAATCTTTATTGTACCATGATTTAACCTGCGCCTTGCGTAGTTTCCGGGTGTGCAATTCCATTAATTGAAGGTTGAAGGCATCAATAATGTCTTTGAAGGCATTGCCTGAAGTTCGGTTGTCCATGGAAAAATGAAGCGAGTAACCGTCTTGTCCATTTTCCAATTCACCATAGGCTTGCAACATATCACCAGTAGTCCTGTCTTGTCGCCAAAGGCTAGCCGTGCATTTTGACTCAAAGAACATCAGCTCCAACTTCCCTGTGGCTTGGGTATCCGGCACGACCAGCGTCAAGAGTGTGCTTTTTCCAATATTGTCGTGCCAAATTACCAAGTCCGAATTGCCGCTCATCAACAACTCATCGTTTGTATCTGCTGTATCAAGAAACATTAGGGCAATTCCGGACAAAAAAGCGTCAGGGTTTTGTTTTCCGCTGTTCGAAACCTTTTTTGCCAGAGAATTAAAATAAATGGGAAGTGTCAATTGTGGCTTAAATGGCGACTGAGCCACAGCAAAATAATGCAGTAGTAAAAAGGGGGTCAATAGGGTAAATGTCCTTTTGATCATCTTATTTGAATGCTATGTTTTTAGTAAATCGGCAGCCAAAGCTACAAACCCTATCCTTTTTTAGGCAAAAAAACAATGGGAAATACGAAAAATTAATCTTGAACGATAATTTTAAGCTAAGTATACCTTTCAAAATTAACCAATGTTTATAGGCATTTAAAGGCAAAAAAACAATGTATTAAATCTGTTAAAACACCGCTAATATAGAAATGCTTTCTCCTCGAAAAACAAATTGCTCGCCAGCTTTTCGGTGGGCTAAAGCAAGGCCAATGGGTGATGCCAATGATACCAGATAATATAATTTCCCATCCAACTCTAATTTTCCGGCACTGATGGCGATGAAGTAGTTCCCCTGTCCAGTCAGCACCAAATTTCCCTCGCCAATACGGGAGGGCAAGTTCTCCAACTGAATACGACCCAAGACCTGTTGCAATTGTTGTACTTCAGCCAATTGCGCTGACAGTTTTTCTTGCTCCAGTTGCATCATGGCCCGACCTGTTTCATGTTTATCACCAGCAGTGCTTTTAGTTTCTTCGTCGAGGGCTTGACGGATGGCAGCTTGTGCTTGGGTGATGGTTTCCAGTCGTTGATTCACATATTGCTGGCAATGTGCGAGCAGTTGGTGTTTTACTTGCATAAAATGGTTTATTGCGCAAAAATAATCTTACCTGTTAAAACCATTTGATAGTCCAATCTATCAACTTCATTTTAATGTCATTATAAGGTGGTGAAAGCCTGTCCAATGGGCTGGGCAGCACTTGTTTGCAAACAGCACGTTCGTTCGAAAATTCAATAAAACCAAACTTCCCATGCGACTTGCCAATGCCACTATAGTTGCTACCACCAAAGGGCAGATTGGGGTTGAAAAAATGCAAGGTATTGTGGTTGATGCAAGTACCGCCAGCCCGTGTAGCCTGCGAGATTTGCTCAATATTTTTTTTGTTTTTGCTATAAATATAAAGCGCTAATGGTTTTTCTTTTGAACGAATGAAATCAATGGCTTCCTGCAAATCCTTGTAAGCGATTATGGGCAAAATCGGCCCAAATATCTCCTTCTGCATAAGTGGAGATTCCGAATTAAGATTGGTCACCAATGTAGGTTCTATAAAATTATTATCGGCGTCGGATTTACCGCCATATAATACCGTAGCTCCTTCTTTTATAGAGACATCCAAATAAGATTTAACTCGTTGAAAATGTCGAGCATTAATCATTCGCATATAGCTGTCAGACTCAGCGGCATTTCCTTCATAATATTGATCTATTTTCGATTTAAAAATGGTAATGAATGCATCCAATTTACTTTCATGTACCAGTGCATAATCCGGTGACAAGCATATCTGACCACAATTCGAAAATTTGGCCCAAGCAATACGGGCAGCAGCCAAGTCGAGGTCTGCGGTATCATCCACAATGGTCGGAGACTTTCCACCCAACTCAAGTGTGACGGAGGCCAGGTTTTTAGCAGCGGCAGCCATTACGACCTTCCCAATACTGGGCGCTCCTGTAAAAAAGATATGGTTGAACGGCAATTCCAGCAATATCGTCGCAGTCTCCACCGGGCCTTCCACCACGGCTACCTCATTTTCATCGAAAACCTCGACTACCAATTTGCGAAGTACGGCTGCACTGTGCGGCGTCATTTCTGAAGGTTTCAAAATGGCTGTATTCCCAGCCGCTACTGCCGAAATCAGTGGCCCCAAAGCCAACTGGATAGGATAATTCCAGGGGGAAATAATGAGGCATACCCCCTTGGGTTCATATTGAATCCAAGACTTAGCACCGATTAGCGCCATTGGAGTGGGCACCCGGTACGGCGACATCCAGCTCCGAAGCTGTCTTTTTGCATGTTTTATTTCACTGGTTAATGGAAAAATCTCTGCTAGGTCCACCTCCGCCGCTGGTCTTCGATAGTCCTTCCAAAGCGCTTCCTTTATCTCTGGCCGGAACCTCATAATAGCATCGTGCAGTTTTTGCAGTTTGCGAATGCGTTCTTTGGCAGAACTTTCAGCCACTTTGTACTGATGTGCATTCTGCACTTTGAAAAGCTGGTGGATTCGTTGGGCATCAACCGTGGGGGTATCAATCATAGCCTATGAATTAAGTAAGAATATGGCGCTAAAATTATGGAAACTTGAAGGCATTTCCATTAAGCTGTCAATCATTTGAAATAAAGTAAGAATTTATTCCAAATGAAACAGCGTTTTGCTGAAAACCATTTAACCCCAATGAAAATATTTAATGGATTTAAGCTAATAAAAAAGCTTGCCAAAGGAGTACCTACATCTCGTTCCGCTTGATTTTACTCATACCGCAGCGCCTCAATCGGATCCAGCCCCGCCGCCTTCGAGGCCGGATAAATCCCGGAGCCAAGCCCCACCAGCGTACAGACGATGATGGCCATGATAATCCAGTTCCAAGGCATGACAAAGTGGCCACCCATGGCCGCCGTCACACCAAAGCCGGCACCGATTCCCAGCAGGATGCCTACCACGCCGCCCATTTGGCAGATGATAATAGCTTCGGTGAGGAACTGCCAAAGGATGTTTTTGCGGGTAGCTCCCAGCGACTTGCTGATACCAATTTCACGGGTTCGTTCGGTCACGGAGACGAGCATGATATTCATCAAACCGATGGCAGCACCGAGCAAGGTCATTAGGCCGATGGCCACGGCGGCAGCACGAAGGTTGGTCGTGTTGTCCTTGATAATTGAAACGAGACTATCACTCTTGAAGATTTCAAAATCGTTGTCCTGTCGGGCCAAGAGTCGGCGAACGCTACGGAAAATCCCGATAGCATATGATTCCGCCTGATCCATCTGCGTGGCGTCATTTAGGCTCACCATCACATTGTAGTTCTGCCCCTCAGTGGCGTAGTATCGCTTGCCATCGAGCAGGGGAATGAGTACTACCCTATCTTCGCTTTGGTTCATGGCCGAGCCTTTGGACTTCATCACACCTACCACCCTAAACTGGAGGTTGCCGATGGCAATGGTCGTGTTCAGCGCTTTTTCAGGTTTATCCTTGAAAAGTGATTTGACAATATCAGAGCCGATGATAGCTTTGTTGCCCCCGTTCAAGATTTCTTGATTCGTAAATGCACGGCCAAACTGTATTTCGTGGCCTTTGGCTTCGATGTAATTTTCATCAATAGCCACTACCGATACTATCGGGCTGGTTTTATCCTCTCCGTATTTGATGGCCGCACTGCCCGTACAATCCACTGACACAGAAACCCTGGCCGGGTAATCGAAGCGCTCTTTGAACTCCAATGCTTCCTTTAGCGAGATGGGTTCACCACGCTTTTGCCTCCTGCCCCCATCCGAGCCGCTAAGTTCCTTGCCTTTTGGGTGAATGGTAAACGAGTTGGCACCCAGTCCTGAGAAGTTGTCGTTCAGGGAATAGACCATGTTATCGATGGCTGTCAGGATACCCACCAGAGCCATGATGCCGATAGCAATGATCATCAATGTGAGAATGGCCCGCAGCAGGTTGTTGCGCACGGACCGAAGGGCTATCTTGATTATTTCGCTGTTTTGCATGTTGATTTTCGATTGCGAGGGCTAAAAATACACCGCCCTTTTTTCCTTGCCTTATTTTGTTAGATAAAATGCAGATTTTGGCGGACAGTGAGGCGCAGAGGGAGGACGTGCAAGCTTTCCATCCATTCAATTTCGTTCCTGAAAAAGGCTATATTTGCCCGACCTTTGGCCAAAATATCCCGCACAATTTTTCATCAAATGATTTATAATCTAAGCGAAAACAACTCTATCGCAAACCGATTCATTGCGGAGCTGCGAGACATAAGTGTACAAAATGACCGAATGCGGTTTCGGCGCAATTTGGAGCGTTTGGGCGAGGTTATGGCCTACGAAATCAGCCAGAAGCTAAAATATCATCCCAAAGAAGTGGAAACGCCCCTGGGTATAGCCAAGGTCAACCTGCACAGCGAACGCATCGTGCTGGCGACCATCCTGCGGGCTGGCATGCCGATGCACCAGGGCCTGCTCAATTGGTTTGACGATGCCGAAAACGCATTCGTATCCGCCTACCGTCGCCACCACAAAGATGGAACTTTTGAGATTGCGCTAGAGTACGTTTCTTGCCCAGACCTTAATGACTGCGTCCTCATACTGTCCGACCCGATGCTGGCCACAGGGGCCTCGATAGAGATAGCTGTAGAGGCACTCCAACGCTTTGGCCAGCCTGCGCAGATACATGTGGCAACGGCTATCGCATCCCGCCAAGGATTGGAACATTTGCGCCGGACTATGCCCGCAGCAAAAGTTTGGGCAGGTGCCATTGATGATGAACTAACAGCAAAATCATACATTGTGCCCGGGTTGGGTGATGCTGGGGATTTGGCTTATGGCCCAAAAGTGCAAGCATGAGGAAATAGCTACTAAAAGCTGGCTATTTTTTTTAAAATTTATCGTTTCGATAACATTTTACCGACTTCAAACTTCAACAGAAAGCAACCCGTTGTCGTTCTATCAACACCTATTACACAAAAAATTTAGTCTATGAAAAAAATACTGTTTTTTAGTTTGTTGGCACTGGTTTTTACCGCCGCATCTACAAACGACGCCTATGCCCAGAAAAAGGGTAAGAAAAAATCCTCCAAAACTGATGAGTACTTTGATGATAGCGGATTTGCCAACAAGCTCTGGTACGGTGGCAACTTCACACTCGGCTATGCTGGCAATACCAATCAGAGCCAGTTCACGTTTGGCCTGGCACCGATGGTAGGTTATAAATTGGTAAACGACCTCATTTCGGTAGGCCCAAGGGTAGGATTTGAATACAACGCTATCAAGTTGAAAGGCAACGGTACTGTTTACAAAGCATCCCCACTGTCTTATTCAGTAGGCGCATTTGCAAGGATTAAGCCTTTCGACAACTTTTTTGCCCATTTCGAGTACGAGCACCAAAGCGCTGAATCTACCGACCCCGATGGCGATGGCTATATCGAGGTAAACAGCAAAGGTGAAATAATTACTGACAGACTTCCTTACGACAATGTTTACATCGGGGCGGGCTACAACAGCGGCGGGCTTTGGGCCTACGAAATCCTATTGCTCTACAATGCTACCTTACCAAGTAATAGCTTCACTTCGCCCTTAGTACTTCGCTTCGGCTTGACTTATAAGTTCTGATTTTATTCAAAAAGATAAAAATCAAATGGCCGCTTCCCAAACCGGGGAGCGGCTATTTTGTTTCAGGTGCTTACCTTTGCGACCCAAATTCGAGGTTGATAATAGTTGATAGAGGTTGATTTGCTTGTATGACGATACCCCCATCAACCGCTATAAACCCTTATCAACCGTTATCAACAAAAAAATGAGCCACACTTTTCATAGCCTTGCGGTAAAACAAGTCACACAGGAAACTGCCAATACTGTCACCCTCACATTCGCCGTGCCGAGCGAGCTTTCTGAGCAGTTCATGTTCATCCAAGGGCAGTACCTCACGCTGCGTTTCATGCTCAATGGCAAAGAAGAGCGTCGCAGCTACTCCATGTGCAGCAGCCCCCTCGAACCTGGCCTCAGTGTCACAGTGAAAAGGGTGAAGGGCGGCAAGGTCTCCAATTATGTTTTTGATAAAGTGAAAGTAGGCGATGTGGTGGACGTAATGACTCCCGATGGCCGTTTCCACACTGACCTCCACGACGAAAACAAGAAGAACTACTACCTCATCGGGGCGGGCAGCGGCATCACTCCTCTCATGTCCATTTTGAAAACGATACTGGAAAAGGAGCCGATGAGCTTTGTCTTCCTGCTCTATGGCAGCCGCAATGAGGATGAAATCATTTTCAAAAACCAGCTTGACGAACTCTCCCGTCGCTACGAAGGGCAACTAATGGTGGAGCATGTACTCAGTCAACCAAAACTGGAAAAGGCCAAGGGTCTAGGTGGCCTTTTCTCCAAAGGGAAACCCACTTGGGAAGGCAAGATTGGCCGAATTGATGGCAAAGTCTTTCAAAAGTTTTACGAAGAAAACAAACCCCGCCACAAGCAGTCTGAGTACTTTCTCTGCGGGCCTGGTGGCATGATAGATGCGGTGGAGAAATCGTTGCTCAATAGCGGCATTGAAAAGAAAAACATTCACCACGAATACTTTACCGCTTCACCTAGCGCCGATGCTTCAGGCGCTTCCTCCACTGGTGAAGTAATCGCTGGCGCAAAACTGACGGCCTACCTCGATGGGCGGACCTATGAAACCACCGTGGCCAAAGGCAAGCACTTACTCTTTGCCGTCATTGATGCAGGGGGCGATGCACCCTACTCCTGCACGAGTGGTGCCTGTGCTACCTGCATGGCCAAGGTGAAAAAAGGAACCGTGAAAATGGATGCCTGCTATGCCCTCGACGAGAGTGAAATCAAACAGGGCTACATCCTCACCTGCCAGGCTCATCCGACTTCGGAGGAAGTGGAGATTAGTTTTGAGGTTTAGTTGGCAGTTCGCTTTAAAAGTTGGCAGTTAGACAGTGGGCAGTGGGCAGTCAGTTCGACAGTCTATCAGCCTGAGCATAGTCAAAATTAGAGAGGTGCTATCTTTAAAAAGATAGCACCTCTCTCAATTAATACCCGTCTCTGCTAAACAACTGCAAACTGACTGCCCACTGTCTAACTGCCAACTCAAAACTCACCCCCGATATTCCCGCCTCACCTTGTACGGCCGCTTCTGCTGCGATTCGTAATAGGTGCGCATCTGCATTTCCACGACAAACCCAATCGTGATGAGCTGAATGCCAGCGATGACGAGCATAAGGCCGAGGATTAGCAGCGGTTTGCCCCAAATGTCGTGGCCGCTAAGTTTTAGGATGCCTAAGTAGATATTTATCAGAACGCCGATGGCGAAAAGCCCCACTCCAAAATTTCCGAAAAGGTGCATCGGGCGCTGGAGGTATTTTTTCATAAAAAGCATCAGTAGCAGGTCGCTGATGACTTTGAAGGTACGTCCAAGTCCATACTTGGATTTACCAAAGCGGCGAGCATGATGCCGCACGTCCATCTGCGTGATGCGAGCACCTTCCAGCCGGGCCAGCACGGGAATGAAGCGGTGCAATTCGCCGTAGAGGCCGAGGTCTTTGGCAATATCCTTGCGAAAAACCTTGAGGGCGCAACCGTAGTCCTTCAGGTGTACATCCGTAGAATTACGGATAATCCAATTGGCGATGAGGCTAGGGATTTTGCGCAGCACCATGCCGTCCTTGCGGTTCGCCCGGATACCAGCGACCATGTCCCAGTCGCCTTCCTCGGCCAATTTCAACATAGCAGGCAGGTCGACAGGGTCGTTTTGCAGGTCGCCGTCCATGGTGGCGATGAAATCGCCATCGGCATGGTCGATGCCCGCCATGAGGGCCATGCTTTGGCCGTAATTTTTTCGGAACTCAATGAAGCGTAGGCGGTCGTAGCGAATCTTTTTCAATTCAGCCAAAGTGCCATCACGAGAGCCATCGTCCACGTAGATGATTTCGTGGTCAATGCCCTGTAAGGCCGCCACTAGCTGGTCAAACAGCGGGCGGATGTTTTCTTCTTCGTTGTAAACCGTGATAACGACAGATAATTTCATGGTAATGAGAGAAGGATTGAAGGATTGAAGGATTGAAGGATTGAAGGATGCAACGCTCCTAATTCAAACATCCAGTCGTTCAAATCTCCAATCATTTCAGCTTGACCACCGACTTATCCTCACACTGCCAGAGGGTTTTAATCTTGGCAATTTGTGAGTACTTGACGGGGTAGCGGTAAACGTCCAAAATATAGCGGGCTTCTTTGTCAAAACCAGCCTTTTCTCTTCGCAATATCTGATGAGTTTCTCGGGTAAAATAGTAGCCAGTAGTCGGTTCTAGGCCAATGCTTTCCTCGTAGATGAACAATGGGCGGCCTTCAAGCTTTTGAGCGGCATCCAGGGTTGTTTGGCGTACGAGGTTTTGGCAGTCTATCTCCAAACGAGTGGGCATGACAAACCAGTTAAAAGCCATGCGGCCCACTAGCATCACTGCCACAAACGCCAACAACCGATGTACCTCCCAGCGGCGGTACACCCAGAGCAGCAAGCCTGTTGCGGCAGCAAGAAAGCCGACTTTTAGGTACAAAAACGGCACCTGCTGAACCGCTGGCCACAGCAAAGGTGCAAAACTTGCTGCCAGCATCCCCCAAATTAACACCTGAAAAACACCCTCCACCCATTGTACGACTGGTGAGCCTATTTCTTTGTTTTTGAAATGGAGATAAAAAAATACCGTGTATGCCATTGGCACAAGCATCAACAGGTAGCGAGGGTACACCTCAACTGAGGCCCAGTAAGGCAAAATTGTAGTGATGAAAACAAGTCCGTTCCATGCAATGAAACGGTGTTGAAGCAGCAGTTGGAGCGCATTTTTGCGAAGCAAATAAACCACAAGGATGGTCCAAGGCAGGAAATGGTACCACATTTCGAAAGGAAAAGTGACGAGGTGCAGCAGTGTTTTTCCCAAACCGTACTCGACAAAAGTACGCTTGGCAGATTCGTGGAACAGGGTACTAAAAACCGTGGACAATCCGTTCTGTTGGGCGTACAAAGCGTAGTAACTGCCCACCACAACCCCAAAAACAGCCATGCCGCCGATGTGCGCCAACGAGAACAATTTGCGCCATTTTTTCACCCAAAAAAAATAAGTCAGGAGGGCAACGCCAAGAAAAACCACGGCGGGCAGCCCTTTCAGCAGAAAACCAACGGCTGCCAACAGGTACGCAATCGCAAATTGCTGAACGTACCTACCCCGTTCTCCCTGCGTGAAAATGACCATGAACATGGAATACATGACCCATGAGAAACTCATGTCGATGAGCCCCAGCATGGAATCCCAGAAGAGGATACGCCCACAAGTGATCAGGGCGAGAGAATTAAGAATTGAAAATTGAAAATTGAAAATCGGGGTGCCTAGCGAACTTGTGTGTTTTTTTACAAAGAACCAAACAGTGGTGGCATAGGCCAAGAGAAAAAATACAGTTGGGAGTCGGGCGACGAACTCGTCGGAACGACCCGTTAGGTTGAATACGGCGAGCAAAATCCAGTTATACAGGGGCGGTTTATTGTAGTAAAATTCGCCGAACATGGTAGGGGTGATGTAGTTGCCCGTGATACGCATTTCCAATGCAACCAATGCCCGGATTGCCTCGTCACCACTGAAAGCAAGCAGGCCAAGGTGTGTGAGCAGTGCAGGCAACAACAGCAGGCCAATTGCCAGAAGCAGAAGGCGTTGAGGGCTGGCAAACATGCGGCGTAGTTGGTTCAACAGACGAACATTTTGAGGGGCAAAGGTATTTAATTTGGGTTTTGGGATACACGATTCTAGGTTCAATCGGGTACACTCCTAAAACCTGCAATCTAAAACACCAAACCAAAATCTCACAACTCTTCCAAGTTTCGCTACATTTGCCGAGCACACCATTCAACTACATGAAAGACAAAGGCACAGGGTCTCAATCGAATTTTTTAAGAAAAAAATGGCAGGGCTTCAAATCGCTGCTTTATCCAGTTTTTCGGCCAATCATCAAGCCCTATCGGCGCTTGGAGGAAAGGTCTCCACGGCTTGCCAAAGCCATCTTCTGGCTTGGCACCTTGATGGCTTTGGGCATTGTAAGTTTTGTGGTTTTCATCCTCGCAGTTTTGATGGGCGTATTCGGCCACGTGGCCACCAAGTCTGACCTTCGCAACCTAAATCAGAGCGTTGCCTCCGAGGTTTATACCGCCGATAGCGTGCTTTTGGGGAAATATTTCATCGAAAACCGCCTGCCCACCGACCTTGACAGCATTTCTCAAGACCTCATCAATGCACTGGTTGCAACGGAAGATGCCCGTTTTTTCGAGCACGGCGGCGTGGATATTAGGGCAACGTTTCGGGTGCTGTTCCGCAGCATTTTGCAGGGCGATGAATCCAGTGGCGGAGGTAGTACCATCAGCCAACAATTGGCAAAAAACCTTTATCCTCGGAAAAATCTCGGCAAGCTAACCATGCCGGTGGCGAAGTTCAAGGAGATGATTGTGGCCCGTCGATTGGAAAACGTTTACAACAAAAATCAAATCCTCGCTCTTTACCTCAACACAGTACCATTTGGGGAGAATATTTTTGGGATAAAAATCGCCTGTGAGCGCTTTTTCAGCAAGACACCTTACGACATCAAAATAGAAGAAGCCGCCACTCTGGTGGGCATGTTGAAGGCCAACACCGCCTACAACCCAGTCCGCAACCCCAAATCTGCCAAGGAGCGCCGCAATGTTGTTTTCGGACAAATGGTCAAGGAAAAATATTTGGACCAGGCCAAGGCTGACTCGCTTTCAAAACTGCCCGTTGTTACCAAATACCACATCGAAGACCACAACGACGGTCAAGCCACTTACTTTCGGGAAACGCTCCGGCTCAAGTTGGAGGAGCAGTTGCGCCAATACCACCATCCCGACGGCAGGCCCTACAATATCTACACCGACGGCCTGAAAATCTACACAACCATCAACTCAAAACTGCAAGCCCATGCCGAGGAGTCCGTGCAGTTTCAGATGAAGGCATTGCAAAAATTGTTCATTGACCATTTCAAGGGCTACAAAGGTTCGGTATCGTATGGCAGCGAGGATTTGCTTCAGCAGCAAAAAAAGCAAACTGAACGATACAAATTACTGAAGGAACGAGGCTTGACCGAGGAGCAGATTGACTCCAATTTCTTGACACCCACACCGATGACCATCTTTAGTTGGGCAACGGAAACGCAAGACCTGGACACGCTGATGTCCCCACTCGACTCCTTGAAATACTACCTTTCTATTCTCAATACAGGCCTATTGGCTGCCGACCCGCACACAGGTCAGGTGCTGGCATGGGTAGGTGGCATCAATTTCAAACATTTCAAATTTGACCATGTGAACGCCCTGCGCCAAGTGGGCTCCACTTTCAAACCCGTCGTTTACGCAAAGGCTATCGAAGCAGGCCTATCGCCTTGCATACAACTTTCCAATGAGTACCGAACCTACAAGGAATATGACAATTGGGCACCTCGGAACGCCGATGGCAAATACGGCGGCACCTACTCCATGATGGGGGGCATGCGAAATTCTGTGAACACCGCCGCTGTGCAGCTCATCTTGAACGACAGTGTAGGTATTGATTCCGTCGTTGCACTAGCAAAACGCATGGGTATTTCTTCGAAGATTCCGCACGAGCCGGGCATCGCACTGGGTGCTGTAGATGCTACACTGTTCGAAATGGTGCGACTGTTTTCGGTCTTCGACAATGATGGCATCCTCCCGACCTTGAGTATGGTCTCACATATCGAGACGATGGACGGGGAGCCACTCGTCGATTTCAACCTGCCCGACCCGAATAGTTTTCCGCGGGTCTTGCAGCAGGAACATGCCAACATGGTTCGGCATCTTCTGCAAGGTGTGGTGGACGGCGGCACGGGCGGTCGTTTGCGCTGGCTGGCCAATTCCGATTTCCGTTTTCTTCATGCTGCTGGCAAAACAGGCACTACCGACAACAATTCCGACGGGTGGTTCATGTGCTTCACACCAAGTGTGGTAGTAGGTGCCTGGGTGGGCGCCGAGCAGCCATTGGTACGTTGGAAATCCACAAGGATTGGACAAGGCGGCGCTACAGCGCTGCCCATAGTTGGGCGCTTTTTGAAAAATGCCTATAACGATCCGGCTTTTCAGGAATGGACGAAACAATCATTCACACCGCTAAAAGGTGCCGCCGCTTCAGCCTTCAATTGCCCTGACCGAATCATCCCGATAGAATGGATTTTGGATTCCATCAACTATTGGCTCAATATTCCCGCCGATTCCATCTCAGAAGACATTCGCCAGATGAACCTGCAACGCCTCCGTGCCAAGCTCCCACCTCGTGATTCCACAGATTCAGATGACGAACTGCTGGAAGGTGAAGCACCAAGCGAGGATGGATTTACCCGCAAAGGCGGTAGCTCTTCCGCTCCTAGAAGCGAAGAATCGCTGCGCATTGAAAAAGAAAATGAGAAGATGCTCAAAAAGCGGGAGCGAAAGGAGAAACGGAAGGAATTCTTCGATGGGCTTTTGGGCAAGGACAAGAAGAAGGACAAGGGAGGCTAGTGTTCCCCGCTCACCTTGTGTATAAAAATCCGATTTAAACATTTTGTTGAAAACTTCTGGCCGGAGTCAACCTGAATGCCTGTCCGAATTGTTCTATCTTCGCAAAAATCAAGGATTGAAGGGTTGAATGAGAAAAGGATTGAATTAAATCCGGAAAACCATTCAATCCCTCAATCCTTTTTCCATCCAATCCTTGCTAGATGCCCAACTTCTGCCACCTCCACTGCCATACGCAATACTCCCTCCTTGACGGCGCTTCCGACATCGGAAAGATGATGGACAAGGCTGTGCGGGATGGACAAAAAGCCGTTGCTCTGACCGACCATGGCAATATGTTCGGGGCATTTGAATTCGTGAACGCTGCCAACAAACGTGGATTGAAACCTATCGTCGGTTGTGAATTCTACCTCGTTGCCGATAGGCATAAAAAGTCATTTTTGCGGAGCAAAAATGAAGAAGACGTGCGGCATCACCAGTTGCTGCTGGCCAAAAACCGCAAGGGCTACGAAAACCTTTCAAAACTTTGTTCGCTCGGATTCATTGAGGGGCAATATGGTAAATACCCCCGCATTGACAAGGAGTTGCTGGCGCAATACAGCGAGGGCCTCATCGCCACGAGCTGTTGTATCGGGGCGGAAATTCCACAGACCATCCTCCACCACGGCGCCGAGCGTGCTGAGGAACTGCTCAAATGGTGGCTCGACCTTTTCGGCACCGACGACTACTACATCGAACTGCAACGCCATCGTGGGTTGGAAAATATTGACGGCCTTGGCATCAGCCAAGAGGACGTGAATCAGATTTTGTTGGGCTTCGCAAAAAAATACAACCTCAAGGTTATTTGCACCAATGACAGCCACTACATCGAGGAGGAAGACTCCATGCCTCACGACATCCTGCTCTGCGTGAATACCAACTCGCTGCTCGATGATGAAAAGCGCTTCCGCTTCCCGTCCTCCGATTTTTATTTCAAAACGCAGGACGAGATGAATCGCCTCTTCGGCGACGTGCCCCAAGCGGTAGACTACACGCAGGAGATTTACGATAAAATTGATCCGCTCAACCTCGTCCGGGACGTGCTTTTGCCAGCATTTCCAGTACCTGCAGGCTTCGATACACAGGATGATTACCTCCGCCACCTCACTTTCGAAGGGGCAAAAAAACGCTACGGCAGCATAAACGCCGACACAGAGGAGCGCTTGAATTTTGAGCTGAACGTCATCAAAAACTCCGGCTACCCCGGGTACTTCCTCATCGTGCAGGATTTCACCAGCACCGCCCGACAAATGGGCGTGAGCGTTGGGCCGGGGCGCGGTTCGGCAGCGGGTTCGGCAGTGGCCTATTGCACAGGCATTACGAACGTTGACCCCATCAAATACGACCTACTTTTTGAGCGCTTCCTGAACCCAGAGCGGGTGAGCATGCCCGATATTGACATTGATTTTGACGACCGTGGACGTGACAAGGTGATTGATTATGTTGTAAATAAATACGGCCGGATGCAGGTCGCCCAAATCGTCACCTATGGCACGATGGCTGCCAAATCGAGCCTACGGGACGTGGGCCGTGTGATGAACGTGCCGCTCGGCGAAGTGGACAAGGTGGCCAAAAGCCTTCCGCAACAATTAGGAACTACCCTAGCCGACGTGTTAGAAACTTCTGAAAGTGATCTTCGCAGTAAGCTCAACTCCTCCGACGATGTGGATAAAGCCCTGAAATTCAGGGCATTGGCCAGTGGCCACGACGATATTAGCCATATGATTCAGACCGCCCGCAAGCTTGAAGGGTCGGTGCGGAATACAGGCATCCATGCTTGTGGGGTCATCATCACGCCTGACGATATTACGAAGTATGTGCCTGTGACAGTGGCAAAGGATAGCGATTTGCTCGTCAGCCAGTTCGATAACAGTGTGGCAGAGAGTGCAGGGCTTTTGAAAATGGACTTTTTGGGATTGCGCACGCTGACCATCATTGATGATGCAGTGAAAATTATCGAACAGGTGCATGGGGTGAAAATTGACCCCGACGCCATTCCTCTCGATGATGAGAAGACTTACGAATTGTTCCAACGAGGTGATACGGTCGCCATTTTCCAATATGAAAGTACGGGAATGCAACGCTACATGAAGGAGTTGAAGCCGACTACTTTCGATGACCTTATCGCCATGAACGCCCTCTATCGGCCTGGCCCGTTGGCCTATATCCCGGATTTCATTGCCAGAAAACACGGCAGGCAAGTTATTGAGTACGATTTGCCGGCAATGGAGGAATACCTCAAGGACACTTACGGCATCACGGTTTATCAGGAGCAGGTGATGTTGCTATCGCAAAAACTGGCTAGTTTCACAAAAGGCGAGGCGGACGTGCTGCGGAAGGCGATGGGAAAAAAGCAGAAGGCCGTACTGGACAAAATGTACCCCAAGTTCCTGGAAGGTGCCGAGAAAAATGGCCACCCGAAGGAAGTCTGCGACAAAATCTGGAAAGACTGGGAAGCCTTTGCCAGCTATGCTTTCAACAAAAGTCACTCGACCTGTTATGCCCTGTTGGGTTTCCAGACGGCCTACCTGAAAGCCAATTACCCGTCGGAATTCATGGCGGCGGTACTTTCCAACAACAAAAGCGACATCAGCGGCATCACGAAACTGCTGCAAGAGTGCAACCGGATGAACGTGCCTGTACTCGGCCCAGACATCAACGAATCGGTTTCCGATTTCACTTCCAATAAAGCTGGGCAAATCCGTTTCGGCCTGAGCGCCCTGAAAGGTGTGGGCGAAGGCCCTGTGGAGGATATTTTGAAGGAGCGACACAAGAACGGTCCATTCCAGTCAATTTATGATTTTGTGAAACGCCTGGATACCAAATCCGCCAACAAAAAAGTGTTGGAAAGTTTGGTGCTGGGCGGTGCTTTTGATTGCTTCGAAAACCCCGAGACGGGCATGGGGCACCGGGCACAGTTTTTTGCCCCACCTTCAGCTGGAAAATATGACAGTTTTATCGAACAAGTACTTGCCTTCGGCAATGCTTGGCAAGACCGCCAAGCCAGTGCGGCCATGTCGCTTTTTGGCTCCGACAGCCTCGCCTTCGATATGCAAGAACCGGAGTTGCCAAGGTGCAACCCTTGGAGCCTCATCGAAAAACTGGAACGGGAAAAGGAGGTGACGGGCATCTACATCAGCGGCCATCCGCTGGATGACTATAAGATGGAGATGGAGAATTTCATCTCCTGTACCCTCGAAGACCTAGAGGAGAAAAAAGGCCAGCCCGTCAAGGTAGCTGGCATCATTGTGAAGGCGACGCACAAGGTTAGTCAAAAGGGAACGGGGTGGGGTTCCTTCATCCTACAAGATTACCATGGCACCCTTGAGCTTAACCTTTTCAGTGACGACTACATGAAATTTAAAGGCTTTTTTGAACAGGGGAACTGTGTTTTTATCACTGGGAATTACGAAGCCCGCTGGGGTCGGGAAGATGAGTTTAACCTAAAAGTAAAAGAGGTGACGCTGCTGGAAAATGCTGCCAAAAACCTCGTCAATTCCATTACCGTGAAAATCAACGTGGAGGATTTGACCGAGGCGCTGATTGACCAATTGGAAACACTTTGCAAGCAGCACAAAGGGCAGCAGCAGTTGAAAATGACGCTGTTGGATTATCAGAATAAGACAAGTCTGAACTTTAATTCGAAAGCGAAAAAAGTGAAAGTGGACAATGATTTTGTGAGCGAATTGAAGGGATTGGGGGTGGAGTGTGTGGTGGGGTAAATACATGAAAAACGACCTTGGCGTTTCCACCAAGGCCGTTTTATTTTCAAAGTATCTGTATCGTTCAGGTCAAAGACCAGAAAGTTTTCAAATCTTCAATTAGTAACGGCCACCGCCGCCACCGTAGCCGCCACGGTTTCCACCGCCGCCGTAGCCGCCGCCGCCGCCACGGTTTCCACCGCCGCCGTAACCGCCACGACCGCCGCCGCTTCCACCACGTTCTTCACGAGGTTCGGCTTTCTTAACGACAATTGTACGGCCGTCAAGCGTGCTGTCGTTCAACTCAGAGATGGCTTTGCTGGCCTCCTCGTCGTTTGGCATTTCCACAAAGCCGAAGCCTTTGGATTTACCGGTAAATTTGTCAGTGATTACATTGGCAGAAGAAACTTCGCCAAATTCTTCGAAGGCCTCCCGGAGGTCTTCAGACTGAGTATCGAAACTCAGTTTTGCTGCAAAAATGTTCATTAAAATGAAAATTGAGATGAATAAAACTTGAGAAAACTTAGGTGAAAAGCAGTAATAAAGATGGAAACGAAATCGGACGAGTGGCAAGAAGAAAACTCAGGGCAGGAAACTGTCTTTAGATGACTTTACTTGCAGAACTACGGATAGAAATGATCTCCAGATTAGTATCAAATGCTTTACAAGAAATTACTCAATGAACGGGGCAAAGATATAAATTAATTTTGGCTGAAAATCAAAAATATACACATTTATTTTTCAAGCAATAAAAAACAAGCGCTTGCGACTGACTTTCAGTAGCTGCATCTTGGATAGATAAAAGCCAGTCCGGAATTGGGCTTCAGCCCAAATTAAACTCCTGCCCCAGCATCGGAATCTCAATTTTGTGGAAACCCTCGCTCAACAGCAAGCTTTTCAAACTCTCCTGCCGCTCAATTTCACCGTGCACCAAAAACAGCGTTTTCACTGACTGACGCTGGTTTTTCACAAAATCCGAAATCTCGCCACGGTCGGCATGTGCCGAGAAGGAATCCATCACTTCCACATCGCAGCGCACTATTTTCTCTTCCCCGAAAAGCTTGATGTGCTTGCTGCCGTCCCTTAGGCGGCCTGCTGGTGTATCTGGTGTAGCATAGCCTACGATGAGCACTGTGTTCCGGTGGTTTTCGATATTGTTGAAAAGGTGATGCTTTATCCTACCTGCATTCGCCATACCTGAGGCACTGATGATGATGCAAGGCTCGTCGGATGTATTCAATTTTTTGGAATCCTCGACCTCTTTGATATACTTCAGCCGGGCAAAACCGAACGGATTCGGGTCACGAAGGATGTAACTGCTCAACTCAGCATCGTAGCATTCTGGGTGGGAACCGTAGAGGACAGTGGCATTTACCGCCAATGGACTATCCACGTACACGGGCATCGGCGGCAATTGTTGGGCATTTTCCAGTTGGTCGAGGATGTACACAATCTCCTGCGTCCGCCCGACACTGAACGCTGGAATAATAAGTTTGCCTTTTTTCTCCAAGCAAGTATGCCTGATAATAGCTAGGAGTCTGTTGATTTCCTGCGGTGCAGCCTCGTGAAACTTATCACCATAAGTGCTTTCGCAAAGCAGGTAATCCATCGAATCCATCTGTTGTGGGTCACGGAGGATGGGGCGGTTGGGCCTACCAATATCGCCTGAGAAGCCAATCTTGGTCGTTTTTCCGCCTTCGGTAATGGTCAGTGCTACGCTCGCACTTCCAAGAATATGACCTGCATCCCGAAACTCTACTTCTACTCCTGGTCGAGTGGTGAATTTTTTACCATAGCTAAAAGTGACGAATCGCCCCATCGTTTCCTTCACATCTTCTTCATTGTAAAGGGCTTCCCGCTCGTCATGCTTGCCCTTGCTCCTTTTTTTATTATAAAATTCCGCATCTTTTTCCTGAATCATGGCACTGTCCAACAGTAAAATGGAACAGAGGCTGCGGGTAGCATGGGTGCTGTAAATTTGGCCTCGGTAGCCGTCATGCACCAGTTTTGGCAGCCGCCCGCAGTGGTCGATGTGAGCGTGGGAAAGTATCACGCAATCAAGGCTTCGTGGGTCAAACAGCCAATTTTCATTGAAATCTTTCATGTTGTTGCTGTAGCCTTGATACATGCCGCAGTCCAACAAAATGGTGTAACCGTCATCAAGGGTGATTAGGTGGGCACTTCCGGTCACTTCACGGGCTGCCCCGCAGAATTTTAGTTTCATCTCAAAGTTGTTTTCAAGCCACTGACAGTAAGTCAAAAACTCCAAACCAGTGGCAGTCCTGCAAAGCGGAAAGGTACGAAATGGATTTTGATAAAAAACCCACACAGACTTTGCTATTCAAAACTGCTCGAGCACTTCCTCGATTTTTTCCTTCGGAAATAGGATGGTTGCAGTGCTGTCCAAATGGTAAAATGCGACGGTGAGCGAGGTGTCGTTTTCCTGTTCACGAAGCAGCTTAGCCATCCCAAGCAATGACTCCTGTTCAATTCCTTCCAGCCGCAACTGGTCGCCTGCGTACAAATAATATGCATTCAGATAGGTGCTTTTGAGCACTTTATACCGGTTTTCAGCCGTTTTTTGAAAACGTGCGGTATCCTGCAAATCGGCGGCGCTGAGGTCGTTCAGCAATTTCACCAGACGGCCATCCCTGAAAAGGATGCCCCATCGAAAGAGCGGTAATGCAAAATCCAAGGACAAGGGGTAGGACTTCGCATGCTGTAGTAAATATGTTTTCGCTGTTGCAAGGTCAAGAATGGAATTTTCGGTGGCCCAGTCGTCAAGGTCGCCCATGTTGTAGCACATCAGCATTCCCCGGTCAACGGGGGGCACGCCTGTTTTCTCAGGGTATTTGAATTGGTGAAGGCGGATGGTGGTAGAGATTTTTAACGGTGAATGGTGAATGGTAAATGGTGAATCGGATTCAACAATTGAGCGGACACTATTTAATAAAGCAAAATACTTGGCTTGGGTCTGTGCGGTCCAGTCGCAGTCGAATTGAATTTCCTGTGAAGGCTTTGTTTCGAATGATTTTATTTTTTGAAAAATAAGCCAGGCCAACGTGTCCACTTGCTGCATCGGCAAGTTGAGCAGGCAACGGTTTGTGATGAAAATAGTCGGCACAATTTCAAGGCCATGAAGGTGGCTTGAATCAATTTCAACCGTGGCCAGTGGTACAGGTTGTTGACTAGCTTCGTCCCAGTCCACGTCGAAGAACTTGACGTAGATTTTTTTCACACCAATTGAATCAAGGTAACGTTGTTCGGCTTCGGTGGGATTGAATAGGGTTTTCCAATGGTAAAAGGCGGGAGCAATGACGGGTTTTTGCTGCTCTGAAGTGTTACACGAAACAATTGTGAAACAAAAAAAGAACAACCAAAGCCAGCAAAACGTTACTGAAAAGTTTGTCTTAACCATGTTTTAGAAGCACAATAAATACAATGTTCTGAAAATGAGGGTAATACGGGTTAGGTTAAAAGCTCTTAAAAACCTTGACAAGAAAATGATATTTTTCAACCAAATTAAATTTGGGGAAGAAGAATCGATTTTCTATCTTTGGCAGCTTTTTGAAAAAAAGGGTGGGAAAAGGGATATTTAAATTGGCTTTGTTTTTTGCCGAAAGCTTTTTTGAAAAACTTTTTCCCATCCTTGGCTTCAAAACTGAAATTTTGACTACTTTTAACCACCAAGAAAATCCCTCCTCACGCACTCCTCGACCATTTTAGTTCTTTTCAAAATCAAGGCAATTAATTTAAACACAGCGAAATAATGTTAGTAGCAGAAAAAACCGTCGTAAGCGACAAGGTAAATGAAGCCCTGCATAAATTTTTCGGCTTCGAAAATTTCAAAGGCAACCAAAAAGATATAGTTCAAAGTGTGTTGGATGGCAGAGACACTTTTGTGATAATGCCAACCGGCGGTGGAAAGTCCCTTTGTTACCAACTCCCCGCCCTGATGATGGAAGGTACGGCACTTATCATTTCCCCGCTGATCGCTTTGATGAAAAATCAGGTGGACAGCATCCGGGGCTACAGCGACGAAGACGAGGTAGCGCACTTCCTCAACTCCTCCCTCACTAGGGTGCAAATGAAAGAAGTGAAGCAAGACATTGTGGATGGCAAGACAAAGCTACTCTACGTCGCACCTGAGACTCTCACCAAGGAAGAAAATATCGAATTTTTTCAGAATGTCAATATCAGTTTCGTGGCGGTGGACGAAGCCCACTGTATTTCGGAATGGGGCCATGATTTCCGGCCAGAATACCGCCGCATCCGCACGATGATTGATGCCATCAACAAGGAAATCCCCATCATCGCCCTCACCGCCACCGCAACGCCGAAGGTTCAGTCCGATATTTTGAAGAACCTCAACATGCGGAATACGAACACTTTCATGTCTTCCTTCAACCGGGAAAACCTATTTTACGAGGTTCGTCCGAAGGGCAAGAAAGAGGCGACGATGAAGCAGATTGTACAAATTATCAAGACCATGCCGGGCCAATCAGGCATCATCTACGTGCAATCGAGGAAAAGCACTGAGGAAATTGCTCAGGTTCTGAATGTAAACGGCATTAAATCAGCACCTTATCATGCGGGCCTCGACGCCAAGACCCGTTCCGGCACGCAGGATGCTTTTTTGATGGAAGATATTGATGTGATTGTCGCTACCATCGCTTTCGGGATGGGTATTGACAAGCCAGACGTGCGCTTCGTCATCCACTACAATATTCCGAAAAGCATCGAGAATTACTATCAGGAAACTGGCCGTGGCGGACGTGATGGCCTGGAAGGCCGCTGTATCACGTTTTTCAGCTACAAGGACATGGCCAAGCTGGAGAAATTCCTTCGGGACAAGCCCGTGGCAGAGCGGGAAATGAGCGCACAACTGATGCAGGAGGTGGTTTCCTATGTGGAAACGACGGGCTGCCGCAGACGCTTCCTGTTGTTTTATTTTGGGGAAGAATTTGAGGAGTCAGGCTGTGGTGGCATGTGCGATAACTGCCGCTATCCTAAGGAGAAAGTGGAAGTTCAGCTTGAAATGCAACAGGGCTTGATGGCTATCAAGGAACTGGAGGAAAACTTTAAGATAAATACCATCCTTGACTTCGTTTTGGGCAACGAAACGAAGGAAATGAAGGATTATAAGTTTAACAAAAAGCCGCTGTTTGGCATAGGAAAAGAGCGCAACGAACTTTTCTGGAACTCTGTTTTCCGCCATGCCCTCATCAATGAGTTTATCCGCAAGGACATTGAAACTTATGGGGTGCTCAAGTTGACCGAATTCGGTAAGGAGTTCATCGAAGACCCGTTCGAGGTGCAAATTCCGCTCAACCACGACTACGAAAGCAACGAAGTTGACCTTGACGATGAAATGGGCAAAGCCGCTGCCCTTGATGAGACCTTGGTCAAAATGCTGAAAGAGTTGCGCCGGGAAGTTGCGAAGAAAAAAGGCGTACCTCCGTTCGTTATTTTCCAAGACCCCTCGCTGGAGGATATGGCCACGCAGTACCCCATCACGATGGACGATATGACCAAGATCCAGGGTGTGAGCATCGGCAAGGCACAGCGCTACGCCAAACCCTTCTTGGATTTGATTGAGAAATACGTGGAGGACAACGATATTGACCGCCCATCAGATACCGTCATCAAGCAGGTGGCCAACAAATCCAAGGTGAAAGTGGCCATCATTCAGGCCATTGACCGCAAGATGCCGTTTGCTGACATTGCCCGCCAAAACGACCTGAAAATGGACGAACTCATGGAGGAAATGGATGCGATTGTCTGCTCTGGTACCAAGCTCAATATTGACTACTATCTTGAGGACACGATGGATGAAACCGTGGTGGAGGAAATCTACGACTACTTCATGGAGGCGGAAACCGACGACCCAAAATCAGCTTACAAGGATTTGAAGGACGACGAATGTACTTTCGATGAAATCCTGTTGGTGCGGTTGAAGTTCCTTTCTGAACAGGCAAACTAAAACGAAAAGTGACTGGTGATTGGAGACTGGTGGATTAGGCCGAGGCTGCCAATCACCAGTCTCCAATCACCAGTCACATGAAAATCCTCATCATCAACGGCCCCAACCTCAACCTACTAGGCACTCGAGAGCCACATATTTATGGGAAGCGCTCTTTTGAGGAGTATTTTGAAAAAATGCAGCAGGATTTTCCGGGTGTCATCCTGCATTATTTCCAGAGCAACCACGAAGGCGAACTGCTCGACAAACTTCACGAAGCAGGATTTTCTTACCAAGGCATCATCTTCAATCCGGGCGCCTATACGCATACATCTATCGCTTTGGCAGATGCCATTGCCGCCATTGAAACACCCGTCATCGAGGTGCATATCTCCAATACTTTTTCAAGGGAAGATTTCCGGCACAAATCCATGACGGCGCCGAACAGCGTAGGGTGCATTATTGGACTAGGGCTAAAAGGGTATGACTTGGCGGTGGAGTATTTTATGTCCTAAAAGATTTTCACAAAAATGATTGTACTCACCGGCGCCGCAGGCTTCATCGGCTCTTGCCTACTCCGCAGGCTAAATGACGAGGGCCTGACCGACATCGTCATCGTGGACGATTTTTCCCGCCCCGATAAGAACCACAACCTCGAAGGCAAAAAAATCCATTCGAAAATAGAACGTACCGCATTCCTGCCTTGGTTCGAAACCCACGCCGACGAGGTCAGTTTCATCTTCCACCTCGGTGCCCGCACTGATACGACCGAACAGAACACATTCATTTTCAATGAATTAAACCTAAACTACTCCAAAGCCATCTGGCAAATTTGCGCAGCAAAAAACATCCCGCTCGTTTACGCCAGCAGTGCTGCCACCTACGGTGCAGGAGAGCATGGCTACGATGACAGTCATGAAATCGCACCTGAGCTAAATCCCCTCAACCCCTACGGCGTTAGTAAAAACGACTTTGACAAATGGGTTCTTGAAACCAATCACCAATCACCAATCACTAATCACCAATCCCCCCCTTTCTGGGCTGGCCTTAAGTTCTTCAACGTTTACGGCCCCAACGAATACCACAAAGGCCGCATGGCCAGCGTCATTTCCCACACCGTGAAGCAAATTCGGGAAACGGGAGGCATGCGGCTATTCCGTTCGCACCGGCCAGATTTCGATGACGGGCAACAATCTCGGGATTTCATTTATGTCAAAGATGTGGTGGACGTGTGCCTGTTTTTTTACCATAATCAAAAAAACAGTGGTCTGTACAATGTGGGCACTGGCAAGGCGAGGTCGTTCTGGGATTTGGTGGTCAACACTTTCAATGCAATGGATTTGGAGCCGAACATCAGTTTTGTGGACACACCAGAGGACATCCGAGCCACCTACCAGTATTTCACAGAAGCCAAAATGGATAAATTGAGGGCTGCCTGCTACACTAAACCGTTCTACACGCTGGAAGCTGGCGTGGAGGATTACGTTCGCAATTACCTGTTGGAAGGGAATTTTTGGTAAAAAATAATTGGAATCCCACCAAAACAAGGCGCTCAAACCAATTAAAATTTGCCAAAATTAAGTTTTGTAATACCTTCGCACCCGTTTGAAAGGCCCGTTTTTTGAAGCAAAACGCTGGTTTTTGGCCATGAGGGCGGCCTTGCCTTTTCCGTTCAAATCTTTTAAACTAAACCAACAAGATTATGGGTCAGACTTTAATGATGATCGTCCCGGTGTTTGGTGCACTGGGTCTGCTCTACACCTTTTGGAAAACTTCCTGGGTGACAAAACAAGACGCTGGAACCGACAAGATGAAAGGCATTGCGAAAGCCATTGAGGAAGGTGCCATGGCATTCCTTCGGGCTGAGTACAAGGTGCTTATCATCTTCGTAATTGCCGTAGCCATCCTGCTCGGCATCAGCGGCAACACTGAAAATTCCTCACCGCTGGTTGGTCTTTCCTTCGTAATTGGCGCTTTCTGCTCCGCTTTGGCGGGCTATATCGGCATGAAAGTGGCCACGAAAGCCAACGTGCGCACCACCAACGCTGCACGCACCAGCCTCGGCAAGGCCCTTGAAGTGGCTTTCGCAGGTGGTTCCGTGATGGGTATGGGCGTGGTTGGCCTCGGCGTTTTGGGCCTCGGCGTTTTGTTCTTGGTTTACGATAACCTGTTCGGCACCGACACTGCTCAAAACGTAAATAAAGTGATCACCGTCATCACAGGCTTTTCTTTTGGTGCTTCTTCCATCGCCCTCTTCGCAAGGGTAGGCGGCGGTATTTATACCAAAGCTGCCGACGTAGGCGCTGACCTCGTGGGCAAAGTAGAGGCTGGCATCCCTGAAGACCACCCGCTGAACCCTGCTACCATCGCCGACAACGTAGGCGATAACGTGGGCGACGTGGCTGGTATGGGCGCTGACCTTTTCGAGAGCTACGTAGGCTCCATCGTCGGTACGATGGTGCTTGGTGCCGCTTTCATTGGTACTACAGGTTATGAAAACAGCAACGAATTCGGTGGCTTGAACGCCGTATTGCTTCCGTTGCTACTTGCTGGCGTGGGCGTATTGACTTCCATCTTGGGTACTTTCTTCGTAAAAGTGAAAGAAGGCGGCGACCCGCAGAAAGCATTGAACAGGGGCGAATTCCTCTCTTCTGCCATCATGCTCGCAGCCACATTTGTTATTGTAAAATGGATGCTTCCAGCCACTTGGAGCTTCGACGGCCACGACTACAACTCCATGGGCGTTTTCTGGGCAGTGCTCTTCGGCCTAGGTGGCGGTTTGGGCATTGGGCTCATCACGGAACATTACACAGGCACTGGTACCAAACCAGTTAACAGCATCGTGCAACAATCCAGTACGGGTGCAGCTACCAACATCATCGCTGGTCTTGGCGTGGGTATGATGTCCACCGCTATTCCGATTTTGATTTTGGCTGTTGCTATCATCGGCTCCTACGCTTGCGCAGGTCTCTACGGCATCGCTATCGCTGCGGTAGGTATGTTGTCAAACACAGGTATCCAGTTGGCAGTTGACGCTTACGGCCCCATCTCCGACAACGCAGGTGGTATCGCTGAAATGAGCCACCAACCCAAAGAGGTTCGTGGCCGCACCGATAAATTGGACGCCGTGGGCAACACCACTGCCGCTATCGGCAAAGGTTTCGCCATCGGTTCCGCTGCGCTTACAGCTTTGGCTTTGTTTGCTGCCTTCGTAACAGCTTACAATCTTTCCCACCCAGATGCCAAACTGACTGGCATTGATGTGACCAATCCATTCGTAACGGCTGCCCTCTTCGTAGGTGGCATGTTGCCGTTCCTGTTCTCTGCGCTTTCAATGGGCGCTGTGGGTCGTGCAGCAATGGATATGATTCAGGAAGTGCGCCGTCAGTTTGCTGATATTCCAGCATTGAAAGCCGCCCTCGAGGTGATGAAACGCAACGAAGGCAAGGATGAAAGCGAGTGGAGCGCTGCTGACAAAGCAACTTTCGATGCGGCAGAAGGCAAAGCTGAGTATGGCAAATGTGTTGAGATTTCTACCAAAGCCGCTATCCGTGAAATGGTTCGTCCGGGTTTGTTGGCAGTGTTAGTACCAGTTGTCGTAGGTATGACCCCAGGTCTCATTGGGCTGGGTAGCCAGGTAGGTGCTGAGATGCTCGGTGGCCTCCTCGCAGGTGTGACCGTGACGGGTGTACTTATGGCCATCTTCCAGTCCAACGCTGGTGGTGCTTGGGACAACGCCAAGAAAATGTTCGAGGAAGGCGTTGATATCAACGGTAAGAAATTCTACAAAGGCTCCGACCCGCACAAAGCGGCCGTGGTTGGCGACACTGTGGGTGACCCATTCAAGGACACCTCTGGCCCATCGCTCAACATCCTTTTGAAATTGATGTCAGTGGTTGCACTCGTGATTGCGCCGCTACTTTAATTTGAGAGAAACTACACAAAACAAAAACAGACACTAAGCATACGCTTAAATTTTAAAGCCCCAGCAGGTGAATATACCACCTTGCTGGGGCTTCTTTATTTGATAAAGCAGGGTTTATAATCTTAATAAATACCCAAAAACCTATAGTCTTGCTTCCATTTTTGACTTTAGGCAACATTTCTAGTTGCCAAATCCTTCGCTGTTGAACAGCTCCAAAATCTCGCTGTCCTTCCCATGGTTAATATTCCCCATGATTTCAATGTTCAGTTCATTGAGGAATGGGGTTGGATCAGAAATAGGGCTTTGGTAGTAGAGGAAATAGATGCTGCTGGAAAGGCTTTGGATTTCGGCTTGAATATCAATGAACATCTGCTCCAGGCCAGCTGTGTCATCTGCTTTGAAGTATCGCTCTGGATCGTTGGCCAGCGACATCAAGGCAGCCTCGTCAAGGTCGGGGCTGTTCAGCGCAGCGACATAGGCACGTCGGGTGCCTAGTGCACTTTTGGCTTGTGCCAGCGTGATATTCTGTGAAGCATTGTGACGTCCATCGGTGAAAATGACCATGCTGCCATCGACGATACCGTCAATGGTATAATTATCTTCCCAAAGATTGGCCACATCAATCACAGCTCCGTAAAGGTTAGTTGAATTAACCAACCCTGATTCAGGTATGGCGTCGATGGCAGCAAGTAGTTCTGCCTTGTTTTTGGTAAATGCTTGAACCTGCTTTGTTTGGGCATCGAAGGTGTAAATGGCTATCTGTTGTTCAGGCAGCTTTGACTCGACCAGCGAGCGGGCTGCCGTTTTTATTTGCGGAACGAAACCTTCCACGCTTCTGGTAATATCAAGCAGCAGCACGGTTTTTAGCTCAAACGGAATGGAACTTATTCCTACCCTAAGGTCGGCTTCGGTGTCAATTTTACCCTTATTTTCTGTTACGACGAAATCTTCTGCTCTCAGGGAAGAGATGCCTTTACCGTAGTAATCGGTCACCTGAAAAAGGACTTGCACCGTACGCTGCTCTGGTATGACTCCCACTTCAAAGGGCATCATACGATAGTATTTGGAAAGATCGGATGGCTGGCCGTGGTCGTCTTTTTTGCAACCAATAGCGGTAACGAGCAAAAAAATGAACAGCGGAAATTTTGCGAAGGTGGATTTTGAATTCATGGCCTATTTTTTATCTAAACGTTGTTCGAGCCCGGTATTGTTTTATGATGAACGTTAAATTCTGGGCAAGTGAAAAAAGGAGGCAGGTAGGGTTAGCATCTTCACAAACGCTCAGGTCATTTAAGGATTGCTTAACCCTTCGCTGCAAATGGAGGGTGCGGAAAGACAAGGAAACCCCCTATCACTAGGAACTTGTGATTGGCAGGAAAATACGTTTGTTGTTTCAAGGAGGGAACCAAACTATAAACCCTCAATATTTTACTTCTCTTCCAAGTACCGTTCCACCTCGGCTTTCATCAGTTCCAAAAGGTGCTTAGTGATTGGGCCGGGCACCCCATCTCCTATTATCACATCGTCTACCTGAATAACTGACATGAGCAGGCGGGTACTGCTACTGATAAAGGCTTCCTTGGCTGTTTTGAGTTCTTCCAAAGTCGGCTTCCGCTCTTCGATGGTGTAGTGTTGCTTCGCAACTTCGAGCAGCCGCTTGCGGGTAATTCCGTGCAGAATGCCATCGCCCGCCGTGACGATGATGCCGTCTTCGGTTACGATAAAAAAATTGGCACGGGTGGTCTCGTAGATTTCACCGTTGAAGTGGAAAAGCACATCCTCCGCCCCAGCCGCTTGTTGTTGCGGCAGCAAATAAATGCCCACGATGTAATTGATGGACTTGGCGCTGGGAAAGGTGCGATGGTGTTCATAGCTCATCAGTTTAACCCCCTGCTCAAACTTGCTGACGGGATACTTAGGAGGCGGCATCTCAAGGATGACGATATTGGATTTTTCAGGAGAATAACCGTCAGTAGCGTAACCTCCAGTTAGGATGACCTTTATGCCTGCCTCTTGTTCGCCATTGGCTCTAATAAGCTGAAGTACTTGCTGCTTTAGTTCCTCTCTGGTGACGGGCAGTGCCAAATGGAGCCATTTGGCAGAACGCTCCACCCTATCAAGGTAATCTTCGAAAAAAACGGGCCGCCCCCTTTTTACCACAAAATAATCGAAGAGCCCGTAGCCACGCTGGATGGCCAAGTCTGTGATGCCGAGAGAAGCTTGCTCCTTGGGCACTAATTCGCCGTTGATGGAGTAGTATTTAATCATTTTACCAACTGCTTGATTTTCAAAGAAATAGCCTTGATGCCTAGTAAGGGATTCACCCGCATGAACTGCTCGACGATGATGCTGTGTTTGCCGGGTTGCTTGAATTTGGCTTTAGCTTGGAGCGGAATTTCGAGGTTGCAGTCATTGCCGCTGCACTTGCCCGTCCAGATGCCTGACTGCGCTGCAAGTTCAAGACTGACGGGCTGTTTCTTCACTTCCCCATTGGGGAATTTGGTGGTGATTTGGACGTAGCAGTTCTGAAAGCCGAAATCGCCAGCATGCTCCACTTCCAGCAGAATTTGGTAGGTTTTGGTGGTGTCCGACACTTCAAATTCGAAAGGCAGCGGGTTGTCGTAACTCCACGAGGCATCAGGGATTTTAATGGTTTTATCGAAGATGATGTCTTTGTTGCAGGCTGTTAAGAACAGGCAGCAGGAAGCTAGGAACAAGGCTTGGTAGGCGGCGGATTTCAGCATTGGCAATTGAAATTTAGAAGGGGTTGGACAAAGGTAGCACCTGTAAATAAAAATCATGAATTTATACCCCTAATCCGCTTATCCATCACCCGAAACCACAGTGGCGGCACCAGCGCCAGCAGCATCGAAGCGGGGTAGCCGTGCGGCAGTTGTGGGCTTTCTTCGAAATGGCGCAGCACTTGGTACTTGCGGGTCGCCTTGTAGTGGTGGTCACTGTGGCGGGTAAGCTCGTAGAGGAAAATGCGGCCCAATTCGTGATTGGAATTCCAGGAGTGGCGGGGCGACACCGTTTCGTAGTGCCCCGAAGCCAGTTGCTTCCGGCGCAGACCGTAGTGCTCAATATAATTCACCGTTTCAAGTAAAAGAAACCCAACGACGGCCACTGCCATAGCGAAGCCCACACCCCGCCAGCCAAATTGCCACCAGACCAGCACCAAGTAGCCGAGGTGCGCCAATTGAAACCAAATCATCTCATTGCGGAGCGAAAAAACCGCCCTGCCCGCCTGTCGCAACCGGGCATTTTCCAATCGCCAAGCATTCACGTAAGTACCCCAAATCGAGCGCAGCCAAAATAGGTAAAGCACCTCCCCCGGCCTTGCGCTGCTAGGGTCTTGGTCGGTCGCTACCCAGCGGTGATGCCCCCGGTTGTGTTCGATGTTGAACTGGGTGTAAAGCGCTGAGGTAAGCATGATTTTAGCCATCAAAGTCTCGTGAAATGTCTGGCGGTGGCCCAGTTCATGCGCCACGTTAATGCCGAGGCTGCCGACCGTGATACCCACACTGAGGATCATTCCGACGGTTTCAAAGGTAGCCAATTCTCCACTCGTCACCGCCGTGAGGTACAGCCAGAGCAGGCCAAAAAGCAGTGGCAAATTCAGGTAGAGCAGCCAATCGAAAAGTGGCGAGGCCGCTTTTTCCGCTTCCTCCCGCTCGCTCATATTGTGGGTGTTTCCTTCGGCAAATTGTTCCACCAAGGGAATGATACCGAATGCCAGCACCACCGTCAAAAATGACCACCAGCCCTGCCACAACACAGCTATGTAAGCAGAAGCAGGCACCAAGTACGCTATCAGGTATTTCAAGTCTCGAAACATAGCATTTGGTTAATTCAAAGTTCACCGTTCATTCCAGTCCCTTCGGATAACACAGGTAGTATTTCCTCGTCACATTTGTTTGCAGCCCAAAATCCATCACCTGTGAGATGGGCAGCACCGAACCATCCTTGTACAGGATTTTGATTTCGTCCTTGGTGGTGTTGTAGGCATGGTTCGTCTGGTCGCCAGACATGACGAGGTAGTCCAAGTAGCCCTCCGGGAAGTGGCCAAAATGCTTTTCCACCAAATTTTTCACCGAATCCAAATACGCTGGCTCGAAGGGCCGATTTTTCAATTCAATCCTAAAAATCCGACGGTTGACGATGCTCTGGGCGAGGTAGGCCAACAGCGGGTCGGGGTGTTCCGTGAAACTTTTCAGGGCGTAAGAAATATCGTGGTCGTCCAGCCGGGCGAAGTGGCCGAGCATTTCCACAGGCTTGGCGTCGAACCCCGCCAGCGAAATGTCTTGATAAAGGAAAAAAGCGAGGCTTTTAGGTACGTCCAACTCCTCGCCGTGCATGGCAAGTTGCTTGGCCCGTTCGAGCGTTTTCACCAGCATTTGCTCGGCTGCCAGCACGGTTTTGTGGAGATATACCTGCCAGTACATCAGCCGCCGGGCAATGAGGAATTTTTCGATGGAATACACCCCTTTTTCCTCTACCACCAACTCGCCGTCATGTACCGCCAGCATTTTGATGATACGGTCAAAACCGATGACACCTTCGGAAACGCCTGTAAAATAACTGTCCCGGTTGAGGTAGTCCATGCGATCCATGTCAAGCTGGCCAGAGACGAGCTGGTGCAGGAATTTCTTTGGGTATTCGTCCTTAAAAATGCGGATGGCGAGGTTCAATTTTCCCTCAAAAATTTCATTCAAACGCTCCATGAAGCACAGCGAAAGCTCCTCGTGGTGGACGTTGATGAGCGTGTGCTCTAGCGTGTGCGAGAACGGCCCATGCCCGATGTCGTGCAGCAGGATGGCGATTTTGACGCCCTCGGCTTCCTCGTCCGTAATATCCACATCCTTGCTCTTCAAAACATCAATGGACTGGCACATCAAGTGCAATGCCCCCAGCGCATGGTGGAAGCGGGTGTGCAGCGCTCCCGGATACACGTAATGCGTCAGGCTCACCTGCTTGATGCGCCGCAGCCGCTGAAAATACGGATGGTCAACGAGATCGAGCAGGATGCCGTGCGGTATGCTCGTGAAGCCGTAAACCGGGTCGTTGAAGATCTTGATTTTGTTCATGCTATTTAAAATATTCTACTCACTCGCTCACGCTCTATCTCTTTGGCAATATTTTGGTAAAAATTATGCAAAGCACAGGGAATTTGCCCTGCAATGCAATCATTTCCTAAAAATAGCGTCTTTAGCTTTTGCTGGTTAAAACGTCGTTAAAGTCGGCCCCTTATTTCGTTCCGGCACAAACATTTCATCACCATTAATTGTAATCTTGTTGGTCAAATTGGGATTCTGGTGCTAGCCCCTTAACTTTGAAGCCCAAATTTGTCTAATAACTCAACAATGATGCTTGATCACCCTGAGCAAATATCTTTTTTAAACCGCACAAAAGAAGTGATTATGAAAAACAAAGGTCTCCTGCTAACCCTTGTGGCTGCCGCCGGCTTGTTCTTGGCTTTTTATTCGCCCATGAACACGGCACAGAAGGAAGCGACGCTAATGCAGTCCATCCTTACCGAGTTGAACTACTACCACTACCAGCCGCTAGAGGTAAATGATGCCCTTTCAGAGAAAGTATATGGCCTTTTTCTCGACCGCCTAGATGGAAGCCGCCGTTGGCTGACGCAGTCCGACGTGAAACAGCTGGAAGTCTGGAAGACTAAACTTGACAATGAGGCCAACGATGGCACTTTTGCTTTTCTCGACCTTGCTACTGCTTTACAGGAAGCTGGAATACAAAAAACACAGGCTTGGTATCGGGAAATTCTCGCTAAGCCTTTTGATTTTAAGACAAAAGAAGCCGTGGAGACGGATGGCGAGAAAAAACCATTTGCAAAAAACGACCAAGAATTGAAGGAATATTGGCGCAAGCAGATGAAGTGGGAAACCCTCAGCCGCTTGACAGAAAAGTTGGAGAAAAAGGAAAAAGGCGATGCTGATTTTAAAGATAAAACCGACGCCGAACTTGAAGCTGACTCCCGCAAGGACGTACTGAAGGTGTATGACGACTGGTACGTGCGCCTTGAAAAACGCAAGCGCAATGACTTCCTAAGCATGTACCTCAATGCTTTCACCAATATTTTCGATCCGCATACCGAATATTACGAACCAGTTGACAAGCAAAATTTTGACATCGGCATGTCAGGTCGTTTGGAGGGCATTGGCGCCCGCTTGCAAACGGACGGCGAGAATACGAAAGTGAGTGAAATTATTGTGGGTGGACCAGCTTGGAAGCAAGGTCTATTGAAGGACAACGACCGTATCATGAAAGTGAAACAAGAAGGTGAAACCGAATGGACTGACCTCACTGGCATGGTCATCAATGACGTAGTGCAGCTCATCCGTGGGAAACCAGGCTCGAAAGTGACGCTTTTCATCAAAAAAGCCGAAGGCGGTACCACTGAAGAAGTCACCATTGAGCGTGACGTGGTGATTCTAGAAGAAGGCTTCGCTAAATCCCTACTTATCCAGTCGCCACAAAATGAGAAAATCGGCTATATCCGTCTGCCGAAATTCTACGCTGATTTCAACAACAAAGATGGCCGCCGTTGTGCTGAGGACATTGCTATAGAATTGGATAAGCTCAAACAAGCCAATGTTCAGGGCATCATCCTTGACCTCCGTGGAAACGGTGGCGGCTCGCTCCGTGACGTAGTGAAAATGGGTGGATTCTTCGTGGAGGAAGGCCCCATCGTACAAGTTAAATCAAGGGCCCGCACGCCAGAAGTACTCACTGACGATGACCCAAGCGTGCAATACAATGGCGCCCTCATTGTGATGGTAGATCAGTTCAGTGCCTCGGCCTCCGAGATTTTGGCAGCTGCCCTTCAAGATTACAAGCGTGCCATCATTGTGGGCACAGGCACTTCGACCTTCGGAAAAGGAACGGTACAGCGCTTCTTCGACCTTGACGCCGTGGTGCGTGGCAACCCAGAAGTGAAGCCACTCGGCGAAGTGAAACTCACCGTTCAGAAATTCTTTAGGGTGAATGGCGGCTCCACACAGCTTAAAGGTGTAGTGCCAGACATCATTCTTCCGAACAATTGGCTTTACGTAAAAACAGGCGAACAAGAGGAAGATTTCCCGATGGAATGGACGCAGATTGACCCGGTTCCTTTTGGTCAAAAAGTGTATTCGCTCGCTGCACTTCCTGAAATCAAGGAACGGGCAGATGCTCGCATCAAAAACAATGAAGTTTTCCAAAAAATCGATCAGCGTGCCAAACGCCTGAAAGAACTCCGGGACGACTCAGAGCATACGCTGAATCTGGATGAATATTTGGCGGAAAACAAGAAACTGGATGAAGAGGACAGTATTTACGACAAGCTTTTTGATGCAGAAGTCGTTACGAACGTCCAAAACCTACCAGTTGATTTGGCAAGCATGAAAGGTGATGAAAGCAAAGTAGCCCGCAATGACGAATGGCTAAAAGGCATTAAAAAGGATGCGTACCTGCTTGAAACACTTAACATCATGCACGATATGTTGACGATAAAATAAGTTGGCAGCTTATACTGCTTTCTTTCATAATTCTAGACAAAACAAAAAGGGCGAAGCTGGTTAACCAGCTTCGCCCTTTTTGCTTGATTAAGTTGCTAGACAGCTACCTCACCTCAAATTCCATCTCCAGAACCACATCAAACGAGCCTTTCGGAACATCACGGAGGCTCTCCAATTTCACTTGCACGTTGATTTGCTTTTGCAACACGTAATCCCGGATGTCGTTCACAGCACTACCCCCTAATTCCAATTCAGCGCCAATATCAAAAGGAGTTGGGTCACGGTAAAATGCTTCCTGGCCGCAGTTCTCCTCATTGTCACCCAGCAAACATAAGCGCACAGACACGGCTTCAATGAAGTCGAGGTTACCGTTGCCAAACAAAGCCGTAAGCGTTGCCCGGCCTGGAATGATGTTTTTAATATCAGCGGTATCAATTCCAGAGGCATTAAGCTGGGCGATGAAACTCAGGTTGACGCTATTGATAGGGATATAATAGGTGAAAGGTGGCTGCACCGAGGGGTCAATCGAAAACTTCATGTTCCCTACCTTAAGCCGAGTTCGGGGCGGCTCCGTTTCTTTTTTGCAAGCAACGAAAAACAGTGAAACCAAGATTAGTAGTGCGGATATTTTCATCAACAAAGGTTTGTTTCCTAAAACGTAGAACATACTCTAAAAAATTTTATTCACGCACAAGTTTGACTAATTTCAACAAATATGATTCTTTTGCTGGGAAGAAAAATCTTTGTTGAAACAGTGCCGTAAAAAACGACTTAGTGCCTGATTTTAAACAAATGAATTTATTGGGCGAATCCTAAACAACCATCCATCAAACTCAAACAACAATTACCAATGGGCGAAGCAAAAGTATCTGTAGCGAAAGACCATAAGGAGCTTCAAACCTTCATGCGCAACCTCCTGAACGACCTCCAATCACTGGAGTACATGATTGAAAATGATTGGTTCGAGAAGGGCATCACCCGGATTGGGGCAGAGCAGGAAATGTGCATTGTGAACAGCAAAACCTACAAGCCGGCCAAAATTAACATGAAAGTCATTGAAGCGATGAAAGATTGTGCCTGGCTTGACACCGAGTTGGCGCAATTCAATCTTGAAACCAACATGACACCTGTTGAGTTCACGGGCCGTTGCTTCCGGCAAATGGAGGATGAAAATCTCGTCAATATTGCTGCCATCCGGAAGACGCTGAAAAATTTTGGGTCAAATATTGCGCTTGCTGGTATTTTGCCAACGCTTCGCAAAACCGATCTTGACCTCGAAAACTTGACCGAAAAACCCCGGTACATGGGCTTAATGCGGGCACTACAAAGCCATCTCATTGGAAACTCCTTCGAACTGAACCTGAATGGCATTGACGAGTTGCATGTGAAACACGATTCACCGTTGCTCGAAGCCTGCAACACCAGTTTTCAAGTGCATTTGCAAGTAGAGCCGAAAGATTTTGTCTGCCTCTACAATATTGCCCAAATGCTCACCGGCCCGCTCATCGCCATATCCGCTAACTCGCCCATAGTATTCGGAAAACGGCTCTGGCACGAGACCCGAATTGCCCTGTTCCAGCAATCGCTCGATACCCGTACTTCGCACGACCACCTGCGGGAACGAAGCCCCCGAGTCAATTTCGGAAATGGTTGGCTTCATGGATCCATACTCGAAATCTACAAGGAAGATATCGCCCGCTTCCGGGTGCTCATGACTGCTGACGAGGTGGAGGATTCCATTGAGCAAATTTTGAAGAAAAAAACGCCAAAACTCAAGGCACTTCAGGTTCACAACTCGACTGTTTACCGGTGGAACCGTCCTTGCTACGGCATCAGTGAAAACGGTCAGCCACACCTTCGAATTGAGGCAAGGGTATTACCTGCGGGACCAACAATCGTTGATGAAGTGGCCAACTCGGCCTTTTGGCTCGGCGCCATGATTGGGATGCAAAAACGGTGCTCGGACGTAACTACCCGACTTTCTTGGGAAGACGTGAGGGACAATTTCATGAAAGCAGCTCAATACGGCATTGACACCAAATTCAACTGGTTCGACGACAAAAAATACACCGCTACAGATTTGATTATCAACGAGTTGTTGCCTGTGGCAAAAGAAGGATTGGAGGAGAAGGGTGTTGACAGCACCGACATTGACCGCTATCTCGGCATCATTCATGAGCGGGCCAAAGCACACATGACCGGAGCCCGTTGGCAGCTACGAGCATTCACCAAATTGAAAGAATCTATCACCACTGACGAAGCCACTGCTGTAATGACAGCTTGCATCGTCAAAAACCAAGAAAAAGAAATGCCCGTACATACCTGGCCTTTGCCCGACCCCAGCGAATTGGAAGAATACGTGCCAAGCCGCCTACGGGTAGAAGAGTTCATGACTACAGATCTTATTACCGTCCAAAAAGATATCCTTATCGACTTTGTGGCGGAAATGATGAACTGGCGCAAAATCCGCTACATGCCCGTTGAAGATGCAAAAGGCAGGCTGGTTGGATTGGTTACTTCCCGGCACCTGCTCCGTCACTATTCCCAAAACAACAAGCTCAGCGGCAAGACGCCCACTTCGATGGTGGAGGACATTATGTTGACAAAACCATTGACCGTGACACCAAAAACCACCATCATGGCTGCTTTAGAAATCATGCGGGAAAACAAGGTGGGTTGCCTTCCGGTCATTCATGAAAAAGACAACGAACTCGTGGGAATCATTACAGAGATGGACTTTTTGAGGGTGTCTTCTAGGTTGATGGAGCGGCTTGAGCTAACAAATTCAAAGTGATTTCGAAGCGGGTAGGCATTTGGAAAACCGAATTTTGCCTAATTTTCCCCATCATTTTCACCTAAAAAAACAGAAGCTATGCCAATCAGGATGGAAGAAGACCCCGAATTGCCGGGGCGACAAAGGAACTCAAACAATCAGGGCCAACGGGGCAATTCAGGCGGAGGCGGACTTGGTGGTTTGTTGCAATTTGCACCGCTGCTTCTTGGATTTTTATTCAAAAAACCAAAGCTGCTGCTACTGGTGTTGGCAGTAGCCGCCATCTGGTATTTTATGAGTGGCGGCTGCGGTGACCTTTCTGGAAGTGGCGACCTTTCAGGAGATACTGAAGACCAAGAACAATTCACCTTCGGGGCAGTTTTAAGCGAGGAAGAATACGACAAAGCCGATGTTTTCGAGCCGTTGTCCACCAGTTATGGCGGAGCGGAGAACCAGCTTCCACGCTCTGTTTCCCTATTGCAATATGCGCCCAAACGAATGCACCAAGGCAACCAAGGCTCTTGCGTAGGTTGGGCGAGCAGTTATGCTGCAAGAACTATCCTTCAAGCCAGGGCCACAGGTGTTGATCCAAACAGTGTGGCATTCAGCCCCTCTTATCTTTACAATCAGATTGCCCTAGATGGTTGTAATGGCGCCTACATGAACAACGCCATGGAAACCTTGCTCAAGCACGGCGACCTCCCCTTCAGCAAATTCGCCTACGATGACAGAGACTGTAGTCGCCAACCCACTCAATCAATGGCTACTGAGGCAGCACAGTTCCGCACCAAGGGATACAACCGGCTTTCAAACAGTGGCAACGACTACGGAATTGACATGGATGGGGTGAAACAGCACTTGGCACAGGGTGCTCCCGTAGTTATCGGTATGATGGTCGGTGGCACCTTCATGCAGAACATGGTGGGCAAAAATGTTTGGCAACCTACCCAGCGTGATTACAGCGGGTACGGCTTCAGTGGCCATGCCATGTGTGTGATTGGTTACGACGACGACCGGCAAATGGTGCAAATCATGAACTCTTGGGGCCCCGAATGGGGCAACAACGGCACTGCTTGGATACCTTACGATGCCTTCGAGCATTTTACCAAAGAATGTTACGGCCTCTACCCGATGGGAGATGCCATCAAATACGACCCAAACAAGCTTTCGGTAAAATTCGGCTTGGTAGATAACGCTTCGCAAACCCTTATTCCTTTGGCGGCAGCGGGTGACCACAACTTCCGAACTCGTGTACCCATGAAATTGGGCACCAAATTCAAGGTGGCCATCACCAATTCAATCGAATGCTACGTATACGTATTCGGGCAGGAGGTAGATGGGTCGAGCTACGTGCTCTTTCCCTATACCGAAAAGCACTCGCCTTATTGTGGCATTACAGGTACCCGCCTTTTTCCAAAGGATCACTCAATGACTCCTGATGACAAGGGAAAGCGTGATTACATCGCTGTGGTAGTGTCCAAGGCCCCACTCGACTGGAATGCCCTGAATAGCCGCATAAATACCAGCCGCCAAAGCACTTATCTAGGCAAGGTTCGAGAAGCAGTTGGACCGCAGGAAGTGCCAAACGTGAAGTTCAATGCCCCAGATGCCGTAGAATTTAGCTGCGAATTGAACGGCAAAAACATCGTTGCATCAGTGGTTGAAATTGATAAATGATTTTTTGGAGCTGAGTGAAATGGGCTGTTCTTGAAAATTTGTGCCCATTTCGCTCAGCCCAGTTTTAAATCGAGTGCTGGTAAAATCTCCCGCCTTCTCCCAGTTTTCCTCCCTTCTTTTTACTTTTACAAAAATTAGCTGCACAGGCCTGTGGATACCCCACCTAATTGCAGCAGAAAACAATATATTTCAAGCATCGAATTTTTATTTTCAGTAGAAAAGCAGAAATTCGCTGGCTTTTTGGAAAATGGCTATGATAAATCTTTGGTAAAACCTAAATCAAACCATTTTCTACCAAGTGAATAATTTGAGTTAAATGGTGCAATTTTGTTCTAAAGGCATTTCTCCATTTTTCATCCATCATTCACACAACACCTTTGGCTTCGATGAAAAAAATTGAACTTGACATAGTTGCCCTTTCACACAGCGTCACCCAGTCGCATAATTATGCAGTGGTATTGGGTGAACAACAGGGCACCCGGCGGCTTCCCATCGTCATTGGCGGCTTTGAGGCCCAAGCCATTGCCGTGGCCATGGAACGAATGGCCCCCAATCGCCCACTTACCCATGACCTCTTCAAAAATGCTTTTGAGACCTTCAGCATTGACCTAAAAGAAGTTATCATAAACAATCTGTTGGATGGGATTTTTTATGCCCGGCTGGTTTGCGAGCGTAACGGAGAAGTTTATGAAATTGACTCACGCACCTCCGACGCTTTGGCAATGGCCGTTCGTTTCAACTGCCCAATTTTTACTTATGAATTTATCTTGGACGCTGCGGGCGTCGTGCTAGAAGAGCCAGAAGGCACTACTAAAAAAGCCTCCACAAGTCGAGGAAGTGGCAGTACTGCAACCACTAAACAACGTGCAGCAAAGGGTGCTTCCCTAAGCACCTATTCTGTCGAAGAATTGACTCGCTTGCTTGAAGATGTGCTTGGCAAAGAGGACTACGAACAGGCTGCCAAGATCCGGGACGAAATAAATCGACGTAAAGAGGAAGGGTGAGGTGACTTAAGGTTGCTGATTCACACAATTTACAATTGAGGGCGAAGCTGCTTACTGCTTCGCCCTTTGTTGTTTGAGAACCTTGTAGCTACCTTTACCCCATCAATCGTAATTCGTAAATCCCGAATTCGTAAATCAACAACATGAATAAAAAACTCGAACTTCTCGACCAAAAAATATCCGAGGCGAAGCTTGGTGGCGGTGAAAAACGCATTGAATCTCAACATAAAAAAGGTAAAATCACTGCCCGTGAGCGGCTACACTTCTTACTAGACGAAGGCTCTTTCGAAGAAATTGGAATGTTCGTCACCCACCGTTGTGATGATTTTGGCATGCAAGAGCAAATATTTTTAGGTGATGGTGTGGTTACAGGTTATGGAACAATCCATGGGAGGTTAGTGTATGTTTTTGCACAGGACTTCACAGTATTTGGCGGCTCACTTTCTGAAACACACGCCGAGAAGATCTGTAAAATAATGGATTTGGCTATGAAAAACGGTGCCCCTGTAATCGGCCTGAATGACTCCGGCGGTGCCCGGATTCAGGAGGGCGTAAACTCCTTGGGCGGCTACGCTGATATTTTTTACCGAAATGTGCGCAGCAGTGGCGTCATTCCTCAAATATCGGCCATCATGGGGCCATGCGCAGGAGGCGCAGTATATTCGCCTGCCATGACCGATTTTACGATAATGGTGGAACACACAAGCTACATGTTTGTCACTGGCCCTAACGTTGTGAAAACAGTAACGAACGAGGAAGTGACTTCCGAGGAATTGGGTGGGGCGCATACACATGCTACCAAATCTGGTGTAACACACCTCACTGCTGTGAACGGTTTGGACTGCATTGAAAAAATTAAAAGACTGCTGTCCTATATTCCTCAAAATTGCGAAGAAAAAACGCCACGCCAGCCCTACGAACTGGGCGACGAACTTCGACCCAAACTTGCCGAAATCATCCCCGAAAATGCCAACCAACCTTACGATATGCGGGAGGTCGTCAGTGGCATCGTCGATGTGGACAGTTTCTTTGAAATACACGAAGAATGGGCCGAGAACATTGTTGTCGGCTTCGCTAGGCTGGCGGGACGCAGCATCGGCATCGTGGGCAACCAGCCTATCAGCATGGCCGGTGTGCTTGATGTGAATTCCAGCCGAAAGGGCGCACGTTTCGTTCGTTTCTGCGATTGCTTCAACATCCCGCTGCTGGTGCTGGAAGACGTACCCGGCTTTCTCCCTGGCACCGACCAGGAGTGGAATGGCATCATCACCAATGGCGCAAAACTGCTTTATGCCTTCAGTGAGGCCACCGTTCCACGGGTAACTGTCATCACTCGCAAGGCTTACGGTGGTGCTTACGATGTGATGAACTCGAAGCATATCGGTGCCGACATGAACTTCGCTTGGCCTACTGCTGAGATTGCAGTGATGGGGGCAAAGGGCGCTTCGGAAATCATTTTCAAGAAGGAAATCGAGTCAGCTACCGACCCTGCCGCCATGCTTACCGAGAAGGAGCGGGAATACCAAGAGACCTTCGCCAATCCCTATCGGGCGGCGCAGCGGGGCTTCATTGACGAAGTGATTGATCCGAAAGATACGAGAAGGAAGTTGATTAAGGCTTTTGCGATGTTGGAGAATAAAGTGGATAATTTACCGAAGAAAAAGCATGGCAATATTCCGTTGTAATTTTATAAATCAAAAACGGGCCTCGTCAGTGTTGACGAGACCCGTTTTTATTTATGTAACCTGCTGTTCTAAAGCTCTTTCCGCAATCTCGCCACCGAGATATTCAATTGTTCCCGGTATTTCGCCACGGTACGGCGGGCGATGTTATAGCCCTTTTTCATCAACATGCTTTTCAGCTTTTCATCCGAAAGCGGCTTGCGCTTATTTTCGGCGCTGATGATGTCAGTGAGGATTTTCTTCACTTCCAAGGTCGAAACCTCCTCGCCATCCTGATTTTGGAGGCTTTCGGAGAAGAAATCCTTGAGCCGCTTGGTACCAAACTCCGTCTGTACGAATTTGCTGTTCGCCACCCGTGAAACGGTGGAAATGTCCAAGCCCGTAATGTCAGCAATGTCCTTCAAAATCATTGGGCGAAGGCATTTTTGGTCGCCACTGGAGAAGTACTCGTACTGATAGTTCATGATAGCGTACATCGTGTTGAACATCGTCTGCTGCCGCTGGCGGATGGCATCAATGAACCATTTGGCGCTATCGATTTTCTGCTTGATGAACATGATAGCCTCTTTCTCCTTGTTCGTGGCCCGCCTGCCGTTCACGGTATGCTTGTAGGAGCGCAACATGTCACGATAGTGATTGTTGATGTGGAGGTCAGGTGCGTTACGGGAGTTGAGTGAAAGCTCCAACTCGCCATCATTGTTTATGATGATGAAATCCGGTACGATGTAGTGCGTGCTGCGGCTGTTGGTAACGTGACCACTGGCAGGCTTCGGATTCAGTTTCAGGATTTCATCTATAGCTTCCTTCAGTTCATCCTCCGTGAGGTTGAGCTGGCGTTGGAGGCGTTGGTAATGCTTTTTTGTGAACTCATCGAAGTAGTTCGCAATGATTTTTCGGGAAATCTGGAGGATGAGACGCTCATCAAAGCTGGTATCAGCCCTCGTCAGTTTGTGCTCAATTTGTAGAGTTAGGCTTTCCTGCAAGTTGCGGGCACCTACACCTGGTGGATCAAACCGTTGAATTTTGGCTAGCCAAAATTCGATTTCTTCAGGACGGGCGTTTACGTTTTGTGAAAACACCAAATCATCCAAAATGGCATCGTTTTCCCGGCGAAGGTAACCATCATCGTCAATGCTGCCGACAATCTGCCGGGCAATGATCCGCTCTCTTTCCTCTTTGAAATCGAGCATGCCGATTTGCTGTTCTAGGTATTCGTGGAAGGTATCCTCTACGGCCACGGGCAAGGTTTTGTTCTCCTCTTCTTGCCCACCACTTTCTGCTTGGTATTTGTAGCTGGCCTCGTCATCTTCCATGTAGTCGTTCAGATAGTCGTCAAGCAAGACCTCTTCTTCAGGCATCACTTCTTCCATCTCCAAATCGTCTATCTCGTTTTCCGTTTCATTCTCACTTTCTCTTTCGCCTTGATCGTCCTCTGACTTAGTATCCTCAGTCCGGCCCATTTCATTGAACTCATCGTCAAGGGTATCACCTTCTTCTAGGGCTGGGTTGGCTTCCAATTCCTCTTGAATCCGTTGGTCAAGTATTGCAGTAGGTATCTGCAAAAGCTTCATCAGCTGGATCTGCTGTGGCGAAAGTTTCTGTTGTAACTTTTGAGTAAGTTGTTGTTTCAGCATCGTTTCTAATTGATTTGTGTTCTCCGTTTAGTCTGTCCACAGTGAATGCTGAGAGGAAAATTTTTCCAAAATAATAAAAATTTTTCCAAAGAAGCCAGTGTTTGTAAAAATTTGACCGAACTATTTTTTCGCTATCGAATTGGTAAAAAATTTAATAATATCAGTAAAACAAGGTGTTTTGTAGCGTTCTCAGGTTGGCAGCGGACTTAATAGCGAAAAATATGCCACAAAAAGTTAATTTAATTCCGATTTTTTCCAAAAACTTGGCACGGTGTGTTTTTTAATCAGCAATTGAAAGGAAAGCTATTGGCAAAAAAAAGCTGTTAAAGCCTCAAACTTTCTAATTTTGCTTGGGTTAAAACCCATTTTTTCAAAAAATGATCAAACAGACAGAGTTTTCATTGACTGCCTTTCCCCGTGGTTTCCACCTAATTACAAATGAGGTGCTTCGTCAAATTGGAACCTTGCCACCTGAAGGAATGCTTCATTTGTTCATTAAACATACAAGCGCCGGGCTAGCCATCAATGAAAACGCAGACCCATCAGTCAGAGCTGATTTTGAAGGTTTCTTCAATCGCATCGTTCCTGAGAACTTGCCGTTCCTTACCCACACTTTTGAGGGGCCGGACGACATGCCCGCTCACGTGAAGGCTGTTTTGGCCGGTACCTCAGTCACTGTACCAATTTCTGGCGGCAGTTTGAATCTTGGCACTTGGCAAGGCATTTACCTTTGTGAGTTCCGAAATTACGGGGTAGGCGCAAATTAGTTGCGACTGTCTATTTTTGAGGTCGTCTATTTTTTGACCCAAAAACCAATAAACAACTGATGTTCAGTAGGTTTAAAATTTTTTTTAAAATAATTTGATTTGGGCTTACCGGCCTCACTACCATGGAACTATTCTGGAATGGCATCAAACTTGGGCTTGTACTCAGTGTACTCACTGGGCCAATCGTGTTTGCCTTGTTACAGACCAGTATTGAGCAGGGTTTCAGAGCTGGCGTGATGGTAGCCGCAGGCATTTGGGTCAGCGACCTGATATTTGTAGCAGTGACCTATTTTGGTGTATCCTATGTAGCGGAATTGGCCAAGTGGGATGGCCTAGAGTTTTGGCTAGGCATAGCTGGCGGAATTATCCTGCTGGTGGTGGGGGGTAGCATGTTGCTGGTTAAGCCGCCGCCAGCCGAGTATTTTGAACAAGAGAGAGCAGTCAGGTTTTCCTCCCGGTTTTCACTTTGGACCAAAGGCTTTCTTATCAACACCGTCAACCCGTTCACTTTTTTCTTCTGGCTCGGCGTTTCTGCTACGCTTTTTACGAAGGAAGCGTTGCAACCAGATCAGGCACAACTTTTTTACGGGGGATTGTTCGGCACCATCATTTGCACCGATAGCATTAAGGTGGGATTGGCAAAGTCACTGCGGCGCTGGTTGAAACCAAAAAACATTTTACTGATTCGTAAAATTGCTGGGGTAACGCTTCTTGTCTTCGGCATTGCACTGTTGGTACGGGCGTTGAACCAGTTGTTATCATAAATTTCTAAAAATGAACCAAAGCGAAATTTTGATTTCAAACACTGACTTCATTTCCGGTAGGGAAATAACGGAAACCATCGATATCGTGCGGGGCAGCACAGTACGGGCCCGGCATATCGGGCGTGACATTGTTGCTGGCTTTCGCAATATCGTGGGTGGTGAAATTTCAGAGTACACGAAGCTGCTCGCTGATTCCAGGGAGCAGGCTATTGGCCGAATGTTGGCAGATGCCGAACGAATTGGCGCCGATGCTGTTATCAACGTGCGTTTCATGACCTCCATGGTCATGCAGAATGCGGCTGAAATTCTGGCTTATGGTACCGCCGTGAAACTGAAGAAGTTATGAATTTCAATCGCCTTTAAACTTCAAAAAACTTTTCAAAACTTATTCAATTGGCAAATACCAAAGAAATAGTCAACCGCCGTGCGACACACGAATTCCACTTCCTCAGCACTTTGGAGGCTGGTATCGTTTTGGGCGGTGCAGAATTAAAGTCCATACGAGCTGGCCACGCTGGCCTCACCGATGCCTACTGCCTGTTTATCAATGGAGAACTTTGGATCAAGAGCTTGTACATTAAGGAATACGAGAACGCCAATGCCTACAGCGTGCGGCCCAGCCGCCGAGACCGCAAGTTGTTGCTCCACAAATCTGAATTGCGCAAGCTGGAAAAGCGAGTGAAGGAAAAGGGCATGAGTATCGTGCCTTATAAAATTTACTTCTCTGACCGAAATTTTGTAAAAATCGAAATCGCCTTGGCACAGGGCAAGAAGTCGTTCGACAAGCGGGAATCCATCAAGGAAAAAGATTCGAAACGGGATATTGACAGGATGATGAAATCGAAGGGGCGGCTGAGTTAGTTCGGTGAGTGGTGACTGGTGTGTGGTGATTGGTCGGCCTCGTCAGGCATATCATTTTCAACAGTAACATTTGCTCCCTCCTCCGGCAAACTTAGCCAAAAATTGTTCATCCCCTCCCCTTGCGTGATGGCAACAAGTTGCATATTCAGCAATTCCAACAGCCCAAGGAAAGTCACGATTGCTTGGATGCGGTTTTCCAGCTTCGCAAATAGGGATTTGAAGTCGGTTTTTCTTCCTTTTCTCAGTTTGGAAAAAATATAGTCCTGCTGCCCAGCAATGGTGTAGTCAAACTTGACAATGGTGTGTACGACATGTTTTTTGTCCTCCATCTCCATTCGGTTCACCAACTTTTCAAAAGTCTTCAACAATTTGAACAAGGTGAGGCTTTCCAATTCGACATCCACTAATGCCTTAGTGGCAATATGCTGCAATTCCCGGCTTACATTGCCCCGGTGTTCCCGTAGCGCACGGGTTTCCTCCATTTGGCGTATCTCGTCCAACACGCTTTTGTAGCGCTTATACTCCAGCAGGCGATTCACCAATTCCTCCCGTGGATCAATCTCGTTGCCCTCCTCATCCACAGGCTTGCGGGGGATGAGCATTTTCGCTTTGATGCGGCAAAGCGTAGCTGCCACTAGGATGAACTCACTAGCCAAGTCCACGTTTAGCGCCTCCATTTGACGGATATAACCGAGAAAATCTTCTGTGATACTGTGAATGGGAATATTGTTGATATCCAACTCGTCCCGCTCAATAAAGAAAAGCAGAAGGTCGAAAGGCCCCTCGAACTGGGGAAGGTGGATATTGTAAGTCGCTGTATTGGTCATTTTATACGGTCATAGTTGCACTTTCATACAATGGAAATCCTGCCATGTACCGATTTACCTCCTTTCTCGTCTCTTGTATCAACTCTTCGTTTTCCACGTCCATCACCAGCGCATCAATCCACTCCACGCAGCGCCGGAAGTCGGCCTCCACAAAGCCACGGGTAGTCATGGCCGCCGTTCCGATGCGGATACCAGAGGTGACCATTGGCGAGGCCGTATCGAAAGGAACCATGTTTTTATTCACCGTGATGTCTGCCCTAACAAGAGCTTCCTCGGCCTGCTTGCCCGTCACACCTTTTGACCGAAGGTCAATCAGCATCAAATGATTGTCAGTACCGCCGGATATGATTTTGTAACCTTTTTCAACGAAAGCGGTGGCCATTGCCTGCGCATTTTTCATAACCTGTGCACCATAAATCCTAAACTCTGGTTGCAGTGCCTCACCAAAAGCAATCGCCTTGGCAGCTATGACGTGCTCCAGCGGCCCGCCCTGCATGCCAGGGAAAACGCCACTGTTGAGAATGGTGCCCATTTTTATCATAGTGCCATTCTTCTGGGTGCGGCCCCAAGGATTATCGAAGTTTTTGCCAAGCATGATGATGCCGCCACGAGGGCCACGCAAGGTCTTGTGGGTGGTGGAAGTAACGATGTGGCAATATTCCATCGGGTCGTTGAGAAGGCCAGCAGCGATGAGTCCAGCTGGATGTGCAATATCGGCAAGGAGCAATGCCCCCACCTTATCAGCGATTTCCCGGAAGCGCTTGTAGTCCCAGTCACGGCTGTAAGCAGATGCACCACAAACGATGAGTTTTGGCTGCTCAGCAATGGCCAGTGCCTCCACTTTGTCCATGTCTATCGTGCCAGTGGATTCCTCTACACCATAAAAAACAGGTTGGTAAACTTTGCCACTGAAATTTACAGGGGATCCATGTGAAAGGTGGCCACCATGTGCCAAATTGAGTCCCAAAACCTTATCGCCAGGGTTGAGGCAGGCAAGGAAAACGGCTGCATTCGCCTGTGCGCCAGCATGAGGTTGCACATTGGCATACTCTGCTCCGAAAAGTTCTTTAAGACGATCGATAGCCAAGTTTTCGACTTGGTCCACTACCTCACAGCCACCGTAATAGCGTCTGCCAGGGTAACCTTCGGCATATTTATTGGTCAAACAACTGCCCATCGCCCGGATAACTTCGGCGCTGGTGAAGTTTTCAGAGGCAATCAACTCGATGCCATGGCGTTGACGTTCAAGTTCTTGGTCTATTAGGTTGAAAACGGCGGTATCTTTTGTCATATAACTTGGTTTACAGATGACGGCTTACGGAAAATGAACGGCAATCAATTCAGGATTGAACCCTGTACCCTCTTTGACCGTAAAAAGGTTTTGAAAAAAGGCTTACCTTCGTGGAAAGCGGGGCGAAGTTACAACAAAAGCTATTGTTTTGACCTTTATTAGGCAGCACAAATGGAAGCGTAGCGGCACAATTCGAACAAAAGTTTAACAATAACTGTTGTGGCCAACCGTTCGTATACTCGTCTCCATCTTAGCAGGTAAAATCCCCACTTTATTAGTTGTTAAACAAATTTGAATGTTGCTTAAAAGAGCCAATATATTTCAAACACTTTTCCTGACCGTTTTGGCCACATGTGCATTTGGCCGTGCCGACAAATACCGGGTTATTTGGCAAGGCAATGCCTCTACCTCGGCTACCATTGCCTGGAACCAAGTCTCTGGCACTGATCCTGTGCTGCTGTTGGATGTTAATGATTTTGGTCAAAAAGCGGAAGAATACGGACTCAGCAAACGCCCTGACCGCATCCAATTGGCAGAGGACATGAACAACTATTTCGTGCGTTTGGAGAATCTGCTGCCCAACATGACTTATTATTTTCTGATTAAGGACAGTGAAGGAGTTGGACGGCGCTATTTTTTTACCACAGCCCCCAATAGCCCCGACCGACGACTCTCTATCGTAGCGGGTGGCGATTCCCGCAACCACCGGGAAGCTCGCCAAGATGCCAATATCATGGTGGCTAAACTCCGGCCGCACTGCGTTATGTTCGGCGGAGATTTTACGGAAAACGATTTCCCGCAAGAATGGAAAGATTGGCTGGATGACTGGCAGTTGAGCATTGCAGAGGATGGCCGCATTACCCCTATCATAGTCACACGTGGAAACCACGAGGCTAGCAACAAAAGCTTGATAGACCTTTTCGATATGCAAGTAGCGGGTGGTTTTTACGCTACTAGCCTTGGCGGCGACTTATTGCGCATTTACACCTTAAATACATTGATACCAGTGGGTGGCGATCAACGTGATTGGTTGGAAAGTGACCTTCGAAATAACGGCTCAAAAGTGCATTGGCGGATTGGGCAGTACCACTACCCCATGCGACCACACACTGCTCGGAAGCCTGAAAAAAACGACCAAGTGGCATTTTGGGCACCGCTTTTCCTCAAGTACGATATGAACCTTGTAGTCGAATGTGATGCTCACGTTGTTAAAAGCACTTGGCCCATCCGAGCAGACAATGGGCCAGGCAGCGACGAAGGTTTCGTACGTGATGATGAAAACGGAACGGTATACGTGGGAGAAGGCTGTTGGGGTGCCCCACTGAGGAACAATGATGATGATAAAACTTGGACAAGAGCCAGCGGGAGCTTCAACCAGTTCAACTGGATTTTTGTGGATAGGGAAAAAATCGAGGTGCGTGTCATTCAGACGGATGGTGCTGGCCGTGTTGGAAATATTGACCCGAAAAACATTTTTAAAGCACCTATTGGCATCCATATTTGGGCTCCACCGACTGGTGATGTCATTACCATCTTCGCTAAAGGAATGGGCATACCGCCAGCAATGGACCAAGACATGCTGGTATCCCGAGGTGGAGTTCAAGGAGAACCTAGCGGAAGCGCTAAATCTTTTGCCCCACCTGCAACAAAATCCCCTACCACTCAGAATGAAACTGCCGAAGATGAAACTGGCAACTGGGAAACCTGTCCGCTAGTTGTGGCAGATGCCGCTGGCGAAGCACAGTTAAAATACGAAGTTGAGGAACCATGCAATGTGGTCATTCGGGTCATCAACGGCAGGCTGCAAGAAGTGACACGGATTGAGTTAGTGAATCAATCCCCAAGGGAATATCTCAAAGCATTGAAAATGAGCCACTTGCCACCTGGCAAGTATTTGGCCATCGTGAAAGGCGACAGAAAAGTATTGAGGCGGTATCGGCTTATGAAAAAGTAGATTGTGATTGGCTTCGTTTAAAAATGTAGCATTCGCATCCACACTTTTTATTTGAATTTTCATTTCTATATTTAGCTTCGCAATACTCTGACTTTCAATTGATTAAAAAAAGTCAAGCCGTTCATTTTGAACTCCAACCAGTTTTTTTCTACCTTGCCCCAGTTTAAAACAAAACAAACTGGGCAGCATGAAATATCAGCTTTTCACCTTATTAATTACCGCCTTGGTATTGGCCTCATGCCAGTCCAGCCAATCTTCCGAGCCCCCCGCAACAGACACAAGCATTCCAGCAGTAACCCCTGCCAACGGCCTTTCAGAAGCTGAAAGCCTTGCTGGTTGGCGGTTGCTTTTCGATGGTTCCACACTCAACGGTTGGCGTGGTTATAATCGCCCTGACCTGCCAAAACTTGGCTGGTCAGTGGAAAATGGAGAAATCATCATCGCAAAAACACCAAACCCAAAGCCCAACGATTTTGGTGGCGACATCATCACTACTGAGAAGTACGGCAACTTTGAACTTTCCGTTGATTTCATGCTTACAGACTCAGCCAACAGTGGCATCTTCTTCCGAGTGCTGGAGGAAAAAGATAGCGCCATTTACCATAATGCACCAGAGTATCAATTGATTGATGACGCTACTTGGGCTAAAATGCTACCTGATTTCAACATGGACACTCACCGCACTGGTGACAACTATGACATGCAAGCTGGATCCGGCTGCTCAATGAACCCGATCGGTCAATGGAACACTGCCAAACTCTTGCACAACAACGGTAAAGTTGAGCATTGGCTTAATGGTAACAAGTGCTTGGAATATGAAATCGGCTCACCGGAATGGAAAGCGCAATTGGCAAAATCCAAGTTCAAGAGCTGGCCTCAATATGGTCTCACTAACCCCGGCTATATCGGTTTGCAAGACCACGACCACGAGGTCCGGTTCAGAAATATTAAGATTCGCAATCTTTAATGATGAATGGTGAAATGATGAACGATAAATTTTAGCTTGCCTATCATTTATTTCATCATTTCACCATTTATCGTTTATCATTAATAAAATTATGAAACGTAAAATAAGAATGGGCATGGTCGGCGGTGGTCGAGGTGCCTTCATTGGTGGGGTACACCGCATGGCTGCTGCGCTGGACGGCGAAATCGAATTGGTTTGTGGGGCTTTTAGCTCCAATGCCGAAAAATCAAGGCTCTCAGGCGAAGACCTTTGCGTGGATCCGGCACGGACTTACGGCAGTTTTGAGGAAATGATTTTGGAAGAAAAAAAGCTGCCGGAAAGTAAGCGGATGGACTTCGTGAGCATCGTCACGCCGAACCACATGCACTATGCCCCAGCGAAAATGGCATTGGAAAACGGCTTCCATGTAGTTTGTGATAAGCCACTTTGTTTCAACATGGAGGAGGCGCTTCACCTGCAAAAACTGGTAGAAGAAACGGGTCTCATCTTCGCATTGACGCATAACTACACCGGCTACCCAATGGTAAAACAAGCCCGTGCAATGGTGAAAAACGGCGACATTGGGCAAGTCCGGAAAATCGTGGTGGAATACCCGCAGGGTTGGCTCACCAACAAAGTTGAGGATACTGGTAGCAAGCAAGCGGGCTGGCGCACTGACCCGAAACAGTCAGGCATTGCTGGTGCCATGGGCGACATCGGCACCCACGCTGAGAACCTGGCCGAGTATATTTCCAGTTTGCAAATCACGGAGCTTTGCGCTGACATCAGCACTTTCGTCGAAGGCCGCCTACTCGACGACGATGGCAACGTGCTGCTCCATTTCGACAACGGAGCAAAAGGCGTACTCCATGCCAGCCAAATCTGTGCAGGGGAAGAAAACAACCTGAACATCCGCATTTACGGCACAAAAGCAGGTTTGCAATGGTTTCAAATGGAGCCTAATTCCCTCATTGTCAAATGGTTGGATAAGCCGATGGAAATCCTACGGACAGGCGGCAGTACCCTTTATCCAGCCGCAGCGGCGCATACTCGCATTCCCGGTGGCCACCCGGAAGGCTACCTCGAAGCCTTTGCCAGCATTTACCGAAACTTCGCCTACTGCGTGCGGGCCCGTTTGGACGGAACGGAAGTTGATCCGATTTACCAGGATTTTCCAACCGTAGCTGATGGCGTCCGGGGCATGAAATTCATTGAAAAAGTGATTGCCAGTGGTAAGAGTGAGGCGAAATGGGTGAAGGTCTAAATTGCTAGATTGTTGAATTGTTTCATTGTTATCTCGTACAACAATCAAACAATTCAACAATCTCAACAATCAATCAATGTCCAATTCAGAAAAAATAAGCACAACCAACGCCCCAAAACCCGTTGGCCTTTACCCACATGCCCGTCGGGTGGGCAACCTTCTTTTCCTTTCTGGCATTGGGCCAAGGGATGCAGAGACAGATGGGATTCCTGGGCTTACCCGCAGTGCAGCGGGTAATTTCACCGAATTCGATTTCGAGGCGCAATGCCACTCCGTTTTCAAAAACGTGCGGGCCGTGCTAGAAGCTAGTGGTGCTACTTGGGATTCGCTGGTGGATGTGACCGTTTTTCTCACCAACATGCAACGGGATTTTCACACCTACAACCGCATTTATGCTGAGTATTTTAAAGACAACCAGCCTTGCCGAACTACCGTGGGCATTGACTCATTGCCGACGCCGATTGCGATTGAATTGAAGTGCATTGCGGTAATCGAAGGGTGACTAATTCAGATAAGAATTCCAGTGGATTTTCCAGGCAAGTACAAAGCCGGCCTCATTCGTTTTATCAGGAATAAAACCTAAGTCTGGGTCAGTTAGCCAATGTTTTTTTGCGAAGCAAAGCTATCTTTTTTCCAAAAAAGGAAAATAACCCTACCTTTCAGCCCAACAAAAAAACAACGATTGAATGAGTAATTTCCAAATAAAAAAGAAGCCCACCGTTTACGATGCCGTCATTGTAGGCTCCGGTGCAGGTGGTGGTATGGCGGGCTATGTGCTTTCGCAAGCAGGCTTGAAGGTGTTGATGCTGGAGGCAGGCCCATTTTACGACCCGAAACTTCATTCATTTCAAATGTTGCCACCATGGGTTTCACTGCGGCGTGGTGCTGGCACCAACCGTCCTTTCGGAGAGTTCGATGCGGCGATGGGTGGCTGGCAGATTGACGGGGAGCCTTACACAACCAAGGATGGCACTCAGTTCAATTGGTTCCGTTCGCACATGCTTGGCGGGCGTACCAACCACTGGGGGCGTATTTCACTGCGTTTTGGCCCACACGATTTCAAAGGAAAAAGCTACGATGGGGTTGGCGATGACTGGCCAATCACCTATGATGACGTAAAGCCATATTATGATAAAATTGACGTGATGCTCGGCATCTACGGCACAAAGGAAGGACTGCCCAACGACCCCGATGGCATTTTTATGAAGCCACCCAAGCCACGTCTTCACGAGCTTTTTATCAAAAAAGCAGGTCAAAAAATCGGCGTGCCGGTCATTCCGGGTCGTGGCTCGGTGCTTACGGAAGAACTTAAAGATAATACTGACCGCCAGAAATGCTTCTACTGTGGCCAGTGCGGCCGAGCTTGTAAAATCTATGGCGATTTCAGTTCGTCCTCCTGCCTTGTCATTCCAGCACAGACAAAATACAGCCTCGAACTAGAGTGCAACGCTATGGTTCGGGAGGTTTTGACCGACAACAATGGCCAAGCCACGGGTGTCGCCTACGTGAGCAAGGACGACGGGCAAGAGTACCAAGTAATGGCAAAAACGGTCATCCTCGCCGCCAGTGCCTGTAGTTCGGCCCGTATCATGCTCAACTCGAAGAGCGCTCGCCACCCGAACGGCATCGGCAATGGTAGTGGCGCCGTTGGCAAATACCTCCACGATTCCACGGGTGTAGCGATGGGTGGCATTTTGCCCCAACTCGTTGGCCGCAAGCGCTACAACGAAGACGGTGTGGGCAGTGTGCACATCCTTAGCCCTTGGTGGATTGACAATAAAAAAGCAAAACTTGACTTTCCTCGTGGTTACCACATTGAGTATTGGGGCGGCATGGGCCAGCCTTCCTACGGTTTCGGGTTTGGGATGCAGGGCCTTAATGGCAAATACCCAGATGCCAACGGCAAGACCAAGGAGGCAGGTGGTTACGGCGCTTCGCTTAAACAGGACTACCGCCATTTTTACGGAACAAGCGTAGGCATGGCAGGCCGGGGTGTGGGTCTCGCTTTGGAGAGCAACTATTGTGAAATTGACCCGAACAAAGTGGACAAATGGGGCATCCCCGTCCTGCGTTTCCATTACAAATGGACGGATGCTGAAATCAATCAGGCCAAGCACATGCAGGAGACTTTCCAAGAAATGATGAAGGCACTTGGTGCTGACATCACTTGGGGCATTCAAGGGAAAGAGAATAATTACGGCCTTGAGCCACCCGGAAATATCATCCACGAAGTGGGCACAGTGCGTATGGGCGACGACCCAAATAAAGCACCGCTCAACAAATGGTGTCAGTCCCACGAGGTCAAAAACCTCTTTGTCACGGATGGCGGCCCCATCGTACAGCAGGGCGACAAAAACTGCACTTGGACCATCCTCGCCCTTGCCATGCGCACGGGAGAGTACATTGTGGAACAGAAAAAACAGTCGAATCTTTGAAATTAGGTATTAGTTATTGGGTATTTGTTGCAACTGCGTCAATCCCAATAACTAATACCCAATAACTAATACCCAATCATGAAAAGACGGGATTACCTTAAATTTATAGGCGTAGGCTCCATCTCGGCAGGCGTTTTTTTGGAGAGCTGCAAGGTAGACCAAAAAGACCCTAACCTGAAACCCACCACTCCAGCTGATAATAATGAACCGGATATCATCACGGCTGGTCGGGAACCTCATGAAATTGAGCGGGACAAGCAACTGCTCAGTGAGACTTTTTTCACGGCTGATGAAATGGCCACGATTGCCGTGTTGGCGGACATCATCATTCCGAAGGACGAAGTGTCTGGAAGTGCCACCGATGCTGGTGTACCGGAATTTATTGAGTTTATTGTGAAGGACATGCCGGAGCACCAGACCCCCATGCGGGGCGGCCTCCGCTGGCTGGACATGGAGTGCTATGGCCGCTTCGAGAAAGCCTTCGTGGACTGCTCACCAGAGCAGCGCCTTCAAGTGGTGGACGATATCGCCTACCCGAAAAAAGCCAAGCCCGAAATGAGCCAAGGCGTTGCGTTTTTCAACAAAATGCGGGACTTGACCGCCACTGGTTTTTACACGACAGAAATGGGCTGGGCCGACATCGGCTACAAAGGCAATACCCCCGGCACCTACGATGGCGTTCCAGATGATGTGCTGGCGCAATATGGTGTGAAGGAATTGAACTGGGGTTGAAACAAAGTGACCGGGTGAATTGAATTCACCCGGTCACTTTTTGAACCTGCATCCACCAGCCCCAGACTGCGAAAAGTCCAAATCCCACCGCATTTAAACTGCCATGCAGTGCTCGCATCATCGGAATGTCCAACCAAGAAACAGGTGTCAAAAAACGGCTGCCGTAAAGCCCCGCCAGCAACATTCCACCTAACAGGGCTGAGGCCGAAATTATCCACAACCATCTGGTTTTCAAGGAATTATTTTTCAAAAAAGCAATTCTAAAATGCATGACAGCCACGGCTGCGGCTGAAAAGGCCATGAGCCAAGCGCTCGCCATTTCCCAGTCCGTGTCAATACCAAAATTCGTGAGCGTGATGCCTGCTGCCAATAAGCCAACCCCTGCCACAGCGAAGTAACAAATGATTTGGCTGAAAACGCCCTCGCCCAACCGCCCCGCTGCCAAGCCAGCTAGCACGGGAAGTAAAAACCCAGCGTAGTGAAAGTGAACGATGGTCAAAAAAACAATCTCAGGGTCGAAACCGAATGGGTAAAATCCCAACCGCTCCATCACCGCCCAGATGCCTGCCACCGAAAGATAGGACATGCCCGCTGCCAAGCTGAACGTGGCTCCTTCCCGCCAAGCCCCCCGCCGAATTTCACCCAAACCAACTGCGGCGATGGAAATGGTGACGCCCACCCAAGGCAATGCACAAATCGTTGAAAGCCAGCCATTTGGCGATAAAAATGCCACTGCGAAAAGTGCGGCTGCGGGCAGTTGCCATTTTACGATTTTGGGTAAAAGTTGCGAAGCAGAAAACGGTGAAGTGTGGGTCAAAATATCGGTAGCCATCGGTACAATCACCAGCGGTGCCAGCAATAGAATCCCCCTGCCCCAAGCCAAATCCAGCGGATGAGGATGTACGACCAGCATCCAAAGTAGCCAGCCCAAACTGCCCAATAGGATTCGGTGTTTTTGAATTTTCAAAAGCATGATTTTAGCAATAACTTAATTTCCCAATAACCCAATCTCTCGCTTCATCGCCTTTTGCGAAGCCAATACAAACCGCCACTGCAAGTGCCGAGCTACAGGCTTGAACAGTCGAACCAAGGGATGTCGGGGTTGTGAAAATGCCTTTAAATCGTACCAAACCGTATCGTCAGGAAGCCACTCCACACTGAACCTTTCTTCTCCACATTCAATGTGTTCCGATAGCGTGCCGTAAGCAAATCCGTAGCGGCGCTCTGGGCCAGTACCGTCCAGCGTATAAACGATGCGGCAGGCATTTACCCAATGCAAGCCGAAGACCCGTGCGACCATCGCCAGCGTCTGTCCCACTTCGATAGGTGCTCCCGGCGGTTCAATCCACGCCCAGCCACCGGGGAACATCCTCCACTGACGAATAGCTTCGCAGGCAGCTTCGTACACCGCAGCGCCGCTGCCGAGCAATATTCGGTTACGGTCGTTATCGAAGCCCGACACGGGGTCGGGTTGGTTGGAAGCGTGAACGTGGGAGTAGGAAAAGCTGGAACCTGTTTGCCGCTGGAGGAATTGGCGAATGGCTGTTTCGGAAGGTCGAAGGATGGTGACCATGTTTCAATTTTAATTGAAAGCTAAACGGGCGAGTTAGATTTTGGTTGTAATTTAAACTACCAGCCCATGTCACATCGCCTTTGGTTATTATTTTTATTAAACTCAAATTTGCCCAAGAAATCAGCCAAAACGCCTAATTTATGAAAGCCATCATACCTGTAGCCGGGGCCGGCACACAGCTTCGCCCACTGACTTATACCCAGCCCAAGCCGCTCATTCCGGTAGCTGGCAAGCCTATTATTTCATTCATTGTTGACCAAATGCTGACAGCAGGCGTGTCAGAGTTTGTCTTCGTGATTGGGTATTTGGGTGAAAAGATCAAGGACTATATTGAGCAGCATTATCCCGATTTAGACAAAAAATATGTTAGCCAAGACCATCGGCTTGGCCCTGGTCATGCCATCTGGTCAGCACGGGAGCACCTTCGTGGCACCAAGGAACTGATTATTTATTTTGGCGACACAATTTTGGAAATGGATTTTAGGGCCATGCTGCAATCACCACATTCCTGCCTGGCCATTAAAAAAGTGCAGGAACCGAGGGGTTTCGGCATCGTAGAGTTCGACCCAAAAGGCCAAGTAAAGCGGGTAGTGGAGAAGCCGAAAATCCCGATGTCAAATCTAGCGCTCGTCGGGCTCTACAAAATCTTGGAAGTGGATCAACTCTTAGATGCGCTCGACCACAATATCTCAAACAACCTACGCACCGAGGGTGAATTTCACCTCACGGATGGCCTCATGCGGCTCATAGAACAGGGCGTGAACTTCGATACTTGCCATGTGAATATCTGGTACGACTGTGGCAAAAAGGAAAACCTGCTCGAAACCAATGCCCTGCTGCTCGACAAAGGCGGCTATGCCTCTGAGCATTTACAGGAATACGACAATTCCATCATCATTCATCCTGTGAGCATTGGCAAAAAATGTCAAATCAGCAATTCCATCATTGGCCCACATGCCACTATTGGGAGCAATGCAGTCATCGAATCATCCATCGTGCGGGACTCCATCATCGGAAATTTTGCAGCGCTGAAAGAGGTTGTCATGAAAAAATCGGTCATTGGAAGTGACACTTCCATTACTGGATTTCGCCACAGCTTAAACATTGGCGACAATACAGAAATTGATTTTTCGTAGAGCATTACCTCTAAAACTACCCACACTATTTTGCCACCAATCACTATTTTCCAATATGCTAACCGTATTTTCTGACGAACACTATATGAAGCAAGCCCTTCTAGAGGCTGAGGCTGCTTTTGAAAAGGACGAGATTCCGGTAGGAGCAGTCGTGGTTTGCCGCAACCGCATCATTGCACGGGCGCACAACCAGACCGAATTGCTGACCGATGTAACCGCCCATGCCGAGATGTTGGCACTGACCGCTGCTGCAAACTCTCTCGGAAGCAAGTACCTTGACGAATGTACGCTTTACGTGACGCTGGAGCCGTGCGTGATGTGCGCCGGGGCGCTGGCCTGGGCGCAATTGGGGCGGCTCGTTTATGGCGCAACGGACGAAAAACGAGGATTCGTGCGCATCGGGCGGGAACTTTTGCACCCAAAAACCCAAGTGGGATATGGGGTTATGGAAAGTGAATGTTCAGAAATAGTGAAACGTTTTTTTCAAGACAAACGGGAGGGATAAACTGCGTCAAAATCGTTTCGTATCAAATGCTACGTATATTTGCCGAAGATTTTATCAAAAAACAGTGGTCGAACTCAGTGCCAAATGGCCCAAAAATTTTTGTCAAATCAGTACACTCATATAGCAGCAGCAGTGCTGGCAGGCTTTGGCGTGTTAGTTTGTATCTACCCCCATACCATCCATTCTTTGTCGTGGGTAGTCAATTATGCCGTTCAACTCATGGTGGCCTATCTGTTAGGCGGATTCGTCTTTCTTTTCCTTCGGCAACCTAGGCTCACGTTCATCAGTTTTGGAGCGTGCCTGTTACTTTGTTTTTACTTAAAATTTTCCATCAAAAACAACTACATTGAACGCTGGCGCAACTCGATTTTGAAAAAATACCAGCCCTACGACAACCAAGTACGGCTGAATGCGGCACAATTCAACCTATCCAATGGTGCTGCCCCCGAAGAGCTGGCGAGGGCGCTGCGAGCATCTGGTGCAGATGTGCTTTCCATCCACGAAGTGAACCCTGGCTGGAGCCAATGGCTCGAAGACACATTGAGCCAGAAATATCCCTACCACCATACCATGGTTGACCTTGGCATCTTTGGGATGGCCATTTTTTCCCGCTACCCGATTAGCAGCGTGGACACATTTTATTACGAAGAAATACCGTGCCTACGGGCCTGCCTTCAAAAAGACGGCATGGACCTATGCCTCATCAGCGTGCATACCGAGCCCGCCCTCAACGAATACTCCCTGCGGCGGCTGGAGGGGCAGCTTGAAACCGTCAGTGCCCAGATTTCCCGCATGGACATGCCGCTGTTGGTAATGGGTGATTTCAACTCCGTTTCCTGGTCGAAGGAGCTCCAACGCTTCATGGACGGCACGGGCTTACTGGAAAGCCGCTCAGGATTCATGGACCGCCAAGGAACGTTCTGGGATGTGCCTGTTGACCATATTTTCCACTCTCCTAGGCTGGGATGTGCCGATTTTATCAATTTCAGCGACCGGGAAGGGCGTCACCTCGGCATTATGGCCGCCTTCCAAATCAATCCTCTGGCTAGTTATGTTAAAAAAACGGCTGAATAGCTTTCGGTATGCCTTTGCGGGCATCGCCGATATGTTTCGTACACAGGCCAATGTGAAAATTCACCTAGCCGTTTCCGTTTTTGTCGTTTTAGCAGGTTGGTATTTTAAAATAAACCGGACGGAGTGGTGCCTCGTGTCGTTGGCCATCGCTGCCGTGCTGGCCGCCGAAGGTTTCAATACAGCACTAGAATACCTCACAGACCTTGTGTCGCCCAACCACCACCCACTGGCAGGCAAAGCCAAGGATGTGGCGGCAGGCGCCGTACTGGTGGCGGCCTTTGGTGCGGCAGCAGTTGGGCTTTTGATTTTTTTGCCAAAAATCATGGCGCACTGATTTCATGTTTTTCCTCCACAGCTGACGGCGCTGTGAAAAACCGATTCGAAAAAAATCCGACCTTTGCGGACTGAATTTTTCCGCCTAATCAAAATACAACCAATATGCAAGAAGTATTCATCGTATCCGCCGTGCGTACCCCTATCGGGAGCTTTGGCGGCGTTCTATCCAATATCGCAGCTACGGCGCTCGGCGCTGAAGCCATTCGTGGGGCATTGAGTGCTGCGGGTGTTTCCGCCGATCAAATCGAGGAAGTGATGATGGGCAATGTCGTGTCCGCCAACCTTGGCCAAGCACCTGCCCGGCAGGCCGCACGAGCCGCTGGCATCCCTGACACGGTTCCCTGCACCACCATCAACAAAGTTTGCGCCTCTGGCATGAAATCCATCATGTTCGGTGCGCAGAGCATCATGCTCGGCCACAATGATGTGGTGCTGGCTGGCGGCATGGAGAACATGTCGGCGATACCCTACTACGTACCAAACGCCCGCTGGGGCTACAAATACGGCGACGGCGCTTTCATTGACGGCCTCGCAAAAGACGGCTTGCTGGATGTGTACGACCAATGCGCCATGGGCGTCTTCGCTGACCGCACTGGCGAGAAGTACGAGATTGGTAGGGAAGCACAGGATGCCTTTGCCATTGACAGCTACAAGCGGGCAGCAGCGGCTACGGAGGCTGGTTTTTTCAAAAGCGAAATCGTGCCTGTGTCTATCCCGCAACGCAAGGGTGACCCGCTGCTCGTCAGTGAGGATGAGGAGTACAAAAAAGTGATGTTCGATAAAATACCCGGGCTACGTCCTGCCTTTATCCCGAACGGCACGGTGACTGCCGCCAATGCCTCCACCATCAACGATGGTGCTGCGGCGCTGGTGCTGGTTTCGGGTAAAAAACTCAAGGAATTGAACCTCAAGCCAATGGCACGCATCGTGGCGTTTGCGGATGCAGAACAAGACCCCGCTTGGTTTACCACAACACCCACCATAGCTGCCCCGAAGGCGCTCAAACGGGCTGGTTTGACCAAAAATGACATTGATTATTACGAAGTGAACGAAGCATTCAGCGTGGTGACGCTGGCCTTCGAAAAACTTATGGACATCAGCCACGACCAGACCAATGTGTTCGGCGGGGCAGTGTCGCTCGGCCACCCGCTGGGGGCTTCTGGCGCCCGCATCGTTACGACGCTGAACAATGTGCTGCAACAGCGCAACGGCCGTTACGGCCTTGCTGCCATCTGCAATGGCGGGGGCGGCGCTTCGGCACTGATTCTGGAAAAAGTATAAGGGCGGTCGAACTTTTCAGCTGTCAGTTTCTACTTCTCAGCTCCTTGTCGGAACTTTTCAGTTGCTAGTTTCTACTTTTCAGTCGTCAATTCCAATTTTTCAGTCGCTAGTTGGAAAAAGGAGCAGGCTTGTGCAGACAATGCACAAGCCTGTTTTATAAGAATAGCTGTCAGTTTGAATTTCTAAGTTGCTCCTGCGAATAAACAACCTGCCAGTTCGAACTATTTAGCCCATCATTTATTCGGGTCATCCGCTATACGCACAAACTTCAGTCCACTGATCGCTTTGTAATTAGGGCTTTTGGTACCAAATGCTCCCTTCAGGTATTTCTTGACATCCAATGCGGTGTCCACAAGGCCAGTACCCTCGGCGTACAGCGCCGTATTGCGGGTAGTGCGCACTCCTTTCAGCAGTCGGTAGGCAAGGTCGGCATCGTTGTTCAACGTGTTCATGTTTGCAAGCATGGTCTGTAGTGCGGTCACTTGTAGGTCGGTCTCGGCGGGCGTATAGGTCGGTTCGGCGGCAAGGATACCGACAAGGGTTTCAAAATTGTCGGCCAGCATCACGAACGATTGCTGGGAGGTAGAATATGAATCCTGACCTTCTTCCTTTGGTGGCTTGTTCTTCTTACCCCTGATTTTATCGGCAATGGTCTTCGCAAAATCCTTTTCCTGTTTCAGTGCCTTGGTAGTAAAGAACATGTTCAGCAGTCGGGTAGTCAGCTTGTCCAATCCCGCATACTGGTTCGTCCGAAGGGATACTTGGTCGTTGTAGGCAATCAGGGGGTCTTTTACCGCTGAATTGGCTGCCTTGCAAGCCACCAGTTGTGGTTCGAGGGCAGTCAGTTTTAGTGCATCGTTGAAGGGTTGGAAAATCGCACCGAGGCTGGTGCAGTGATTGATGAGAGTTTGGAAATTGGCAACGTTCCTGGCGTGCCCGGTTTCAGAGTTACTTGCCATAGGACGTGTTTTAAAATGGTTTATAATATCCGCCTTTGGAATAGGGCTTCCTGGGGGCGGGGTGAAAGATGCGGGTTGGGGGTTTGGGTGATTAAATGGTTTTTGGTGATAGTTGAATTTGCTACCGTTGGTTGTTTTATTTTTTGGGCTAACGGTCTTGTGTATGTGGCGTGACCAGCTTTTGCTGGGCATGAACATCATACACGTTGTTAGCGGTTGTTTTCTTTTTTCAATTCGTTTATTGGTATTTCTATTTTGTCATTTCCAAACCATTCTCCTTCTCCACC
>WGNL01000010.1 GCA_016124585.1 Bacteroidota bacterium
AGGCGTGAGGGCCAGGGTCAGTAGGCTTGTACGAAAGGGGCTTTCATTCTCCAAGAAACTGGAAAACCATGTGGCTGCTTTACGATATTTCTTTTGGAGATATAATTTAGAAAGGCAGCCTTACATTTGATACACCGCCTTTTATTTCATTGCAAACTATTAAAAATATGGACTGGCCAGCATTCATTAAAACAATCGGATTGTGTTCGATTTCGATACTATTGGAATTAATTTCGGCTTCCAAAGAAGGGAAATCTTGGTTTGAAAATTTGAAACAACCGAAAATGGCATTGCCTTTTTCAGCTTGGTATATAGTAGGAGGAATTTATTATTTATTGTGTGGGACTATCGCCTATCGGTTATTTCATACATCTTCGAGCTTACTTTCTACTCCAATTATCCTATTGTCAGTTGCCATACTGTTCAACGGGTTGACCAATTTTATTCTGTTCAAATACCGTTCACTAAGAGGATTTTACTTGGTTTTGTATCCTTTTGCTGTTGTTTTTTTTGCCTTGACCATTAGCTTGTTTAGTCATGACTTTATTTCAGGTATATTAGCAGGAATTTACTTATTGTGGCTGATATATGACTTATTCTATTTTCGCAGACTTCAACGGCAGAATCAGTGATCATTTCTGAAAATAACTGCCTTTTTTAGCCTGATAATAATCCAAAAATGTGATGAAATCATAGATGAGGTGGTTGCATTCACATTAAGATGTGATTTTATAACGCTAATAATGCCCCCATCTTTGCATCATCAATTACACAAGAAACCAACAGGCTTTATTAAATCTTTTGAAAACAATTTTTCCAATGAAAACGCAACGTGAAAAAATCATCCTGAATTATTTCTCCCCCCATAAATCCTTGGATGTGGTGGATATGTACAATTGGCTTTCCCCTGATATTACCATCAGCGAGCCAGATGAGCTGCCCTGGGGCGGCCAATATCATGGCCTGACTGGCGTAGGTGCATACCTCACTAAAATAACCATGAATGTTATCTCTGAAATCCAACTGGAAGAAGTTTATACCTGTGGGGAATTGGTCATCGCTATTGGCCGCTCTGTCGGAAAAGTCCGCAAGACTGGCCAACCATTCGACATCCGTGTGACGCAATTATTCACCTTTACCGATGACAATAAAATCAATAGGGTAGAATTCCTTTCCGACCTGTCTGCATTCCAACAATTACTGGAGGTTCAACCGTCTCCTTCTTAAACTATTTCATTCGCTAAAACATATAAAAAGCCCAATGGATTTTGCCCTATCTGTCCGAGAAATCAAAGTTTATTGGTTCCTTTTTATATGACAATTTAATTGGCCAAAAAATACTGACTAATACCTCAATAACCCTTTATTTAATCATCATTTATTTCACTTTTTAAATCACTCGAATCATGAAAACAATTTCATTGAAGGCCCTTGTGGCCGTAGTTGGCCTATTGGCCATTAGCATGACAAGCTGCAAAAAAGACAAGGATGACACCAGCAAAACGGAACTGCTGACCGGCGGAAATTGGCAACTTACAGCTCTCACCACTGACCCGGCTTACGATTGGTTTGGTACGCCTGTGACAAATATTTATGCACAGTTGCCGGCTTGTATCAAAGATGACCTTACGGTTTTCAAAACCAACGGCACTGTAAATTTTGACGAAGGCGCCAGCAAATGTGATTCAAACGATCCGCAAACCACCTCAGGTACTTGGGCTTTCAGCACCGATGAGAAAGTGCTTTCTGTGACCCAAGATGGCGACACGGAAAGCTGGAATATTGATGATTTGAAAGACAATACTTTCAAAGCTCATTATGAAATCACGGAGGGCGGAGTGACTTATACCTTCACCGTGACTTTTAAAAAGAATTAATGGTGGAATGAATGGCAATGGGTGGGGCTGAAATATGCCCTCCCATGCTTTTCTGACCGCCATATAACCATTAATTATTTTCACCAATGAAAACAAATTCCATATTCCTGATTTATTTGCTGCTTGGCATTACATTATTTAGTTGTTCTGAAAATAAGACAACGGAAGAAAAGCCAGCCGAAGTAGTCATGACGCCCGAAATGAAGGTGAAACGGGGTGAATACCTCGTGAATGCAATGGGCTGCGATGACTGTCATTCCCCCAAAATCATGGGGCCAAGAGGGCCACAAGTGGACCCGAAACTCCGGTTCTCCGGCCACCCTGCGAACCAAGCATTGGCACCCATCAATGACCAGTCCATACTCAAGGATTATGCAGTATTTAGCATGGGGCTTACTGCTGCGACGGGCCCTTGGGGAACCAGCTTCGCTGCCAACTTGACGCCTGATGATACGGGTATCGGCAATTGGACGGAGGAACAGTTTTTCAAAGCCATTCGGGAAGGTAAATCGAAGGGTTTGGATGGTGCAAGGCCATTGCTACCGCCCATGCCTTGGACTTCCTATAGGAACCTGAACGATGAGGATTTGTCTGCCATTTTTGCTTATCTAAAATCAGTGACTCCAGTCAATAATGCAGTGCCAGCGCCGATTCCGCCAGCAGGAATGTAAGGCATTCAATTCCATAAAACCATCCTAAATCATTTTAAGCAATCCATATCATGCAGTTTTTTAAATTTCCAATGAAAACAATTATCGCAAGCCTGCTGCTTTTGAGCGCATTTTCCATCACTTCCTGCAAGGACGACGACGATGCAAAAAAGACAGAATTTTTTGGGGAGAAGATCAGCATCGGCGATGGCAAGGCCATGTCTTTTGTAAAAACTAACGATGCTGGCACGCCTATCGAAATCGGTTTTATGTTCGATGAAAAAGCACTGCAAAACCTGCCAACTGGCGACCCTCACGGGCATGAATACCATTTGGAATTGCCGTCGGAAATCGCCGTTGAACCGTTCAACCATATTACTTTTGATTGGAACGAACATGGCCACGAACCGCTCGGCGTTTATGACCTTCCGCATTTCGACTGTCACTTCTATTTTATCACGGAAGCCCAACGGGAAGCCATCGGGCCATTCGACAGCATCCAGTTCAATAAGCCGCTTCCTGCTGAAAACTTGCCACTGCAATACCTCGAAACGCCAGGCGGCGTACCAGCAATGGGCGCACACATCGTTGATTTGCTATCGCCAGAGATTGCAGGGACAGGTACTTTCACCAAAACTTTCTTATTCGGTAAATATGATGGTAAACTGAATTTCATCGAGCCGATGATTACCCTCGATTACCTGAAAGGCAAGCACAACGAAAGCACTCCAATCCGCCAGCCACAAAAATGGCAACGGGAGGGCTACTATCCTTCCAGCTATGGCATCCGCTACGATGCTTCCAAAAAGATGTACCTAATCGTGATGGAGAACTTGCAACATAAGCATGTTTAAAGTCCAATCCAATTAATTAAATCGGTAATTAGTCCCTCTTATAGTGGGACTAATTATCCCAAAAAAAATTAAATCAAATGATACGTTATCAAGTATTCGATGTGCCGCACAAGGCACTGCGTCTTGCCCTCAGCAATCTGCTAAACCTTGCCGCCAAAACGGATTTTGCTGTTGCGCAAGATATTTCAAGCCTTAAAAACCTGATGGCTGAAGTTTTTAGCCTGATTAAATCCCACTCCCATCACGAGGACGACATCGCCTTCCCTGAGCTGGATAAATTATTGCCAAATGCCACGCAACATGACAGGGAGGAGCATATCAAGCTGCATGCAAGGTTGGATGCGTTATTGGTGGAGGTAGAAACAGTTTTTAAAACAGTAGAAAATGGCAAAGATGCTGCTGGCATTGGACGTGATTTGTACACCAATCTCTGTGTTCTACATGCCGATATGCTCAACCATATGATGGAAGAGGAAAGGGATACCCAGCCGATTATTTGGCTGTATATGTCGGATGAAGAACTGATGAGTATGGAGCCAAGAATTATGGCAGCTTTGACGCCGGATATGTCTATGTTGTGGATGAAATATATCTTGCCCACTAAAACGGAAAAAGAACTGGTGGAAATGCTTAAAGGCATGCAGCAAATGGCACCGCCCCCTGTTTTTGAAGCGACGATGAACTTGGCTGAAACTGTGCTTCCTGCATCATCTTGGGAGAACCTGCAAATGGTTTTTGAACTAGCAGATATCGCATAGTTTATTGGAGATAAAGAATTGCGGGTAATAAGTTATTTTTTGCCCGCATATTCTTTTTCCTGATTGCCATTGTAGTTTTATATCTCAATTAAGCTAGGATAATATCATGAAAATTACCATCATCGGCGCAGGTATAGCAGGATTGACGACGGCCATTGCGCTTCGCAAATTCCGACCTGACCTCAACCTTGAAATTTACGAAGGAAGCAAGGAACTGCGGGCGGCAGGCGCTGGCTTGGGCCTCGGTGCGAATGCTGTTCTCGGTTTCGAGCAGATTGGGTTGAAAGATGCCGTTTTGACAGTGAGCAAAGTGCTTGATTCCTTCCAAGTATTGGATGCAAAAGGAAAGGTAATCACCCAAAGTGACAACCTCGCCATCAATCGCAACTTGCAGACAATCAGCAACTTCGCTGTACATCGGGCAGATTTGCAACAGGTTTTGCTGGCGCAAATCCCCGATGTAGCGATTCATTTGAATAAACGGGTTTGGGATTTTCGGCAAAATGAAAGCGGCGTCCAAATCCGCTTTGCAGACGGTACTTCCACCCAATCGGATTATGTGGTCGCCACGGATGGTATCCACTCGATTTTTCGGCAAATGCTGCTGCCGGAAAGCAAAATCCGATTCGCCGGATATACTTGCTGGCGGGGTGTTGTGGATGGAAAGCAAGACTTTCCAAGTTTCAGAAACTTGGAAAGTCTTACGCGGGGCAAAATTGCCTCCGAGACATGGGGTTTGGGCAAACGCTTCGGCATTGTTCCGCTTCCCAACGACCGGATTTACTGGTTCGCCTGCCTCAATGCTACCCAGCCAAAAGAGGAACGGTTTGCCGCCTTCGGCAAAAAAGAACTGCTCCAAGCTTTTGGAGATTTGCATGCCCCGATTCCTGAAATCATCCAATCCACCGACCCGACCAAGATTTTATGGAACGATATCATTGATTTTTCGCCCGTCAAAAAATTCGCTTTCGATCGGGTACTCTTGCTTGGCGATGCAGCCCATGCCACCACACCGAATATGGGGCAAGGTGCCTGTCAAGCCATTGAAGGGGCGGTTATTTTAGGTAAAACATTGGCGAGAATCGCTGACCCCAAGCTTGCTTTTCAAGCTTTCGAACAAGTGCGGATGCAGCGGACGACACAAATCGTGAACCGTTCTTGGCAATTGGGCAAATTGGCGCAAATGGCAAATCCGGTTCTTGCTAGTTTACGAAATTTTGCTCTCCGGCTTGCACCCGACAGCATGAGCGAAAGGCAGGTGAAGGAACTACTGGAAGTTGCATATTGAAGGTGTATCAAAATAAACCTTAAAAATTATGCTAGTATCTCCATCGGCCTTATTTCTTTTAGCAGTAGAACAATCCTAAACCCGTTAAAAACTAAACCCTGTTTGAGCGCAGCGAGTTTGGTTTAGTTTAGGGTTTAGGATTGTTCTACTGCGTTAAAAAAGAAATACAGCCTTGATTTTTGGTTCTTTTCATCAAGGAAAAGAACAAGAAAGTTTAACAGATTGAGACATACACCGAACGATAAACCCCACCTCAGAAGCCGTCGGGCGCTTCCGATTCTGGGATTTTTGGCCCGATATAAAATCCAATTATCATGGTTAATCTAAAAAACTATAAGCTCGTGCTGACAACAGCTTGGTGCATTATTTTGGCCAGTTTAATTACCATTCTTGTAACCCTTATTCCTTAAAACCCTTGCCCAAAAGCCTTCAAGATTTTAATGCTTTATTTTGTCATCATACCATTTTGTCTTTAAACAATTGCAAGCCGGAACAGCTAGTTCTGGCTTTTTTTGCTTTGTTGAAATACCTATTTTAAATAAAAACCCTTGTTTTTATTGGGATTGAAAAGAATTCATTTTATTTGCTTTTCTACTGCTCTTCCATCATCCACTCCCTAATTTAGTTCGTATGTCTTCCCGCACGCTTGTATGTTTTAGCAATTGTTCACCAACTTTAATCATAAACGATCTACATCATGAAAAGAGCATTAAAAATTGTCGGGATTATTCTGGGTATTTTAGTGGGAATCGTAGGATTGGCGGCAGCCTATATCCAATTCAGCGGCATACCCAGTTATGAAGTTCACCCCCCTGATTTAAAAGTCCAAGGTGACAGCGCTATGGTCGCTGAGGGAAAACGCTTGGCCAGCATGGTTTGCAACCAATGCCATTTATCCGAAAACGGCAAGTTGGAAGGCAAGTATATGCAGGACTTACCAGAGATGTTCGGAAAAGTATGGACCGCCAATATCACACAACATGAAAAATATGGCGCCACAGGCCGTTATTCCGATGGAGAATTGGCCTATTTGCTTCGCACAGGCATCAAACGGGACGGTGGATATGCACCACCTTGGATGCCAAAATTCCCGCATCTCTCTGACCAGGATTTGCATTCCGTGATTGCTTATCTGCGGTCAGATGCGCCGGAAGTACAGCCCTCCGATAAAGTTCACCCCGCTTCGCAACCCTCGTTTTTCGCTAAATTCCTGTGCCGGGTGGCCTTCAAGCCCCTGCCATATCCCACAGCACCGATTATTGCCCCACCCATCACGGATAAAGTCGCTTATGGAAAATATTTGGCCACCGCAAAAGTGGATTGCTATGCCTGCCACAGCCATGATTTTGAAACGACCGATATCATGGTGCCGGAGAATACCCCTGGCTATTTTGGTGGTGGTAATGCCATGCCCGATTTGGATGGCAATATTATTTATACCCGCAACCTGACACCCGATAAGGAAACTGGCATAGGCAACTGGACAGAAGAGCAGTTTATTAAAGCCTTGAAATTTGGCATGCGCCCAAATAATCAAATGGTGCGCTACCCAATGGTACCACACGGTGCTTTGAGCGATGAAGAAGCTTCAACGATATGGGCGTATTTGCAGTCTATACCTGCTATTAAAAATGATGTGGATAAGCTGTATGATAAACCGAATAATTAATTTTAAACACAGAAGTACAGAGGTGCAGAGGATTTATTTATAACTCTGTGTCTCCGTGCTTCTGTGTTCAACAATTATTCCTTTTTATAAGTCGCTGGGTCAAGTGCCGCAGGCGTCCATGCTTGCAGCATTCCCATTACTTTTTTGCGGTCGTAGCCTTCGCCGGATTCCAGCAACCCTGTGTCCTGCGTGTGGATGCGGTTGCCTTTTCCATCCAAAATAATCAACACCGGAAAGCCAAAACGCTGCGCATATCCATATTGCGCAAACACCGCTTCATTTTGATTATCGGGCGAATAATTAAGGTGGTAAAGGACATAGTTATCCTCTAATAGCTTTTTTAGCTCCGCATCTTTTTCAATAAAATCATGGAACTTATAGCACCAGCCACACCAGTTGCCGCCGCCCTGTACGATGACGTGTTTACCCTCGGCTGCCGCTTTTTTAATGGCTTGCGCAATGTCTTCCGTAGCATTAGCTTCGGGTTGGTAGAGGTTGCCATAGGTTTTTTGCGCTGATGCGCCAATGGAAAATGACAGCAGAAAAAATGCGATTAGAATTCTCATGAAAAGTATTTTGAAAAACAATGATGAGCAAAAATAACGATGGTTGCAGTATTAAGTTTTTTGCAGTTTCCTGCTCCGCCAATATTGCCAAATCAGCACGACCAGGCAGATAAGCACCCCAAAAAACTCTCTCGTCAATTCCACATGCGGCTCGGTGGCTTTCATTTCCGAAACGATACTCGGCTCGCCCAACCTTATCCAATCAATAAAATCATGCGTCGTAAATGCCAGCCAAACTACACAAATTGCTATACCCACCCAAAGCACATATTTATTGAATTTCCCAAAAGCCGCAAAGCCGCAGACGGCAGCCACAAACAGGTAAAGTGCCATCCAATGAATGGGGTCGGGGTCATTGTATTGCACGGCGGCGAAGAGGATGAAAAGGGTGGTTAGGACTAGGTTGAATATTTTCATGATTGAAAATTTGATAGTAACTCACCAATAAATATACTCAAATGTGTGAATGGAAAAGAGTTCGTTTTTATTCCATATTTCCTGCTTGGCCATTCTCCCGTTGGGGTCGTATAAATATTTAAATAGCCAGTTTTGACGCTCATCTTCAGAATTGAGTTGAGATTCACTAAGGAGATTGTTTACATTGTACTTGAATTTTACTGTAAAATTTGGAAAGGCAGCCTTGTCTTTGCCAGTGAATTTATATTCTACTTGTTTTAAATAATTCTTGTCGTAGTTAAGGGAGATTATATTGCTGTAATTTCCAAACGATTTAATTGACTCCAAACGACCTTCGCTGTCAAAAACATATTCTTTTGAAACCGAACCTGATTGCTTAAATTGATTCAATTTGAAAACATTGTGAACTGCCTTGATTGTAGCTGGAAGCGTATCCGGTTTATTTAATTTCCCATATTGATTGAATCTCCTGACAATCAGTTCTTTTTGATATAAAAACGAATCAATCAACTCATAGGTGAATAAGGTTTTTGACACAAAATTGCTTTCAATAGGGATGTTGTCCCCCAATTTTGGGTCACTGGCAATTATTTTTTCCACATAACCTGAATCATTATACTCGTAAACATTCATCATGTGAAACTCATCAATGTTAGGTTTCAAATACTCTCTTTCAATAACCTTGGCAATATGATTTTGGCTAATATAGGATCTACTAATTTCTTGGAAATCTATCGCTGTGCTTGAAAATTCTAAGCAATTTTGTCCATTAGCCAACAAGGCCATGAATAACAAAAATATGGTAACTAGCTTTTTCATTTAATCAAGGTCTGAACTAGAATTGAGGGTTGCCAAGTCATGAAGACTTTTGGATTATTACTTCCAATCTTCACAAAGCTACCCAATTCATGCTATTTCCCAATATTTGGCGTTCACCATCCAGCTTCACCCCTTTATCAACTCCAACAACTCCTCCGCACTCAATTTTCCACTCATTTCTGTGCCATCCAGCAGACTGTCCGCCAGTTCTCGTTTGTCGGCATGGAGCTTCACGATTTTATCCTCAATCGTTTCCTCGGCCACGAGGCGGTATATCGTGACGGGGCGCAGCTGTCCGATGCGGTGCGCCCGGTCACTGGCCTGGTCTTCCACGGCGGGGTTCCACCACGGGTCGAGGTGGATGACGTAGTCGGCTGCAGTGAGGTTGAGGCCAAAGCCGCCTGCTTTCAGGCTGATGAGAAAAAGGTCACCCTCACCAGCTTGAAAGGCCCGGATGGCCCTGTCCCGCTGCGGCAAAGGGGTGCTACCGTCGAGGTATTGATAGCTGATGCCCTGCTTCTTCGCCCATTCTTCGATAAGCGCCAAATGCTTCACGAACTGGCTGAAAACAAGTGCTTTGTGCCCACCTTCCAGCAGTTCCTCCACCGTTTCGGCGAAGAGGTTCAGCTTGCTGCTCGGAAGTTCGCTTGTCGGAGAAACGAGCCGTGGGTGACAGGCCGCTTGCCGCAGCCGCATCAGTTCTGCCAGTATTTTGAAACGACGGTCGCCGCCATCTGCACCGCCGCCTTCGATATTCTCGATGGCCTTGCGGCGCAGTGCTTCGTAAAATGCCCGCTCCTCTTGGCTCAGTTCCACGGTGAGCGTGATTTCCGTTTTCTCCGGCAATTCCTCCAGGACGTCGTTTTTCCTTCTTCGTAAAATGAACGGCTGAATCAAGCGCCGAAGCTGGTTCCGTCGCTCCCGGTCTTGCAGTTTTTCGATGGGAATGGCGTAGGTCTCGTTGAAGCGGTCGAGGGAGCCGAGCAGACCGGGGTTGAGGAAATTGAAAAGGTTCCAAAGCTCGCCGAGGTGGTTCTCGACGGGCGTACCTGTCGTGATGACCTTGAAATCGCCTTGGAGCAGCATGGCCGTCTGTGAGCGCTTCGTGCTCCGGTTTTTGATGGCCTGTGCCTCGTCCAGTACGATGGTGGTGAAATGTTTTTCCACCAAAGCCTCCGCCTCCTGCTGCATCAATCCGTAGCTGCACAGCAGCAAGTCGAACGGTTGCAAATTGTCCAACATCTCCTGCCGATCGCCCTCGCCGAAGACCAGCGGATTCAGGGTTGGGGTGAATTTCACGGCCTCGTGGTACCAATTCCGCACCACGGATGCAGGGGCACAGACCAGCGCTGGGCCTTGCTTTGCACGGTCGAGGAGGAGAGCGAGGGCTTGCACGGTTTTACCCAAACCCATGTCGTCGGCGAGACAGGCGCCCACACCCCAGTAGGCTAATTGCGACAGCCACCGAAAGCCGTCCTCTTGGTACGGGCGCAGTTCCGCCTTGAAAGTGGACGGTATTTTCGGGTTCACTTCCCGTGATTCCGCCAGCCTCGAAAGCTGCTTTTTCCAAGCGGCATCCAAGGTCACATCGTGCAGCAGTCCTGTGAAGTCTTCCAGCGAATGTGCCGCTAGCGGATGGAAGCGAAGCTCGGTTTTTGTCTTCGTAAAAATATTATTCAACTCCTCCAGCTTGCGCTGCAACTGGCTCGTGATGGCCAAAAACTGCCCATCGCTCAGCTCCACGAAGCGCCCACGGGCATTCTGCGAGAGGTCGAGCAATTGCCGGAAATCCATGACGAGGTTCTCGTTCACCTGCACTTGGCCGTCCAGGCTAAACCAATCCCGCTCCTTTTTGATGCCGATGGAAAGTTGGTCGAAGCCAATCTGTCCCGCAATGCGCAGCTTCTCCCCTTTCGGATGCTCGATGATGGCCTCGCCTGCCGAGCGCAGCGGTTCCAATTCCATCAGCACGTTGAGACAGTCTTCGGCATTGTCGAAAAGCCATTCCCGATTTTCGCTGTCGGTGCGCAGCAGGGTAGGGCAGGCGTTCTCCACTCGCTTGGCATTGTCCTTTTCCGCTTTCAAATCCCGGTTCGCCTTGGTCGGGTGGCCGTTTATTTCAGCAATGATGCGTTCCCTGCCATCGCCCGGCTTGAAATACGGCGGTTCGGTGGTGAAAGGTTTTACGAAGAACTCAATCTTGAAGCCGTCGCCGACGGGCAGCAGGTGGATGACGGTGATCGGGTTGCCAGCAATGGTCGGTACGTTGACAGCTTCGCCATTCAGCTCCGACTGCACTGGTACAATGCTGCTGAGGTTGCCGACTGCTTCGATTAGCCGTTGTTTTCCTTTCGGGGGAATGCGGAGCCTGCCATGTTCGAGCAGCCGATTGATTTCAGCATGCTGCTCGTCTATTTTCATCAAAATATAGCGGGTGGGCGTCTCCCGTATCAGGTTGGCGCCAGCATCCTTGAAATCATGGGAAAAACGCAGCACGAAATCCTCGTCTTTTCGCTCCACGAGCAGTTGTGGCTGCTGCTCCACCAACTCCACGGAAATGGAGGGATTGTCCATCAGGAACAACAGCGGATGGCCGACCAGCGCCGGATAAAGTTTATCCAAATCAAATAAATACTCTACCCCACCGTAGTAGCTCTGATTGACCATTTTGATGGAGCGGGCAGCGGCCTTGTCGTGGTCGTTCATGTTTTCCACTTGCAGTTCCTTGAGGCGCTTCAGCGCCACATTGCGGCCTTTCGACCAGCCGGTTTTCCCCAAGGTCTGCTCTACAGGCTGCACCTGTTGTTTGTCAAAATCAACCCACCAGACGAGGCGGGTCTGCTTATCCTCGGCGGTAGCGGACTTCTTCGTTTTTTTACCCTGAATATGTAGCAAAGCCTCCAGCGAACGCTCCCAAGCCTCCGTTCGGGGGAACAGGTTGGTGATGCTCTCGCAGCCCAGTTTCTTCGACAATTGCGAAGCAGCATCCGCATATTCCTTGGCCAGTTTTTCGTCTTTTTCAAAAACAGCCAGCAGGGAAGTCAACTCCATTTCCACCCAGCGATAGCCGTTTTTGGTAGCGTTGTGCAAGTGTTCTTTCAGGATGGGTGCCACATGAGCAGGCAGCAACATACTGTTCCAGAAATGGGCGGCAGTGAAGAAAATCCAGTCGAGCGGCGAGCCGGGCGTTTCATCGAGACAGTCCTGCGCATCTATGAAATTATTGAGCTGAAAATGGATGCCCGATTGAAGGTATTCCAAGATGTTGGAATAAGGATTGGGCGGCGTATCTTCCGCAAGTTTTTGGGCAGTTTTGAGGTATTCCTTTTCTTTTTCCCGAAGGACTACCAGCAGGTGTACCACGCCAAAAAAGGACGGGAAAGTGCCTTTTCGCAGCCCCGCATCCTTGCGGAACGATTTCAGGCCCTCTTCAAAATAGCTGAGCGCCAATTTGTTTTCCCCCTTGAAATAAAGCGCCGTACCCATGCGCAGATACCTGCCAAAACTGGCTTCTTCCTTCTCCGCCAGTTTCAATGCTTCATCGAAGTTCCCCTGCTGGAGCACCAGGTTGAATAAAATGACAGCGCCGGTTTTTGACTTTTCTTTGTCGGTAAGCCAGCCGTTGTTTTTGAGGTAGCCTACGTATTCATCGGCAGCGGAAAGCTCTGTCAGTGAGTGCGAAACAAGCTGCCCAATGGCCAAGCCCTGAATCACCTCCGGGAAGGTCGCCATCCATTCGGCGTTGAAGGGCGTGAAAAAGTTTTTGAAAAAATCGGAGGCCGCCCAATCGTTTGGGTGGAAGCGCTCGATGTCACCGATGACCTCGTCCACCCGTTTTTGGTTGCCTTCGTAAAGCGCAATTCGAAGCTCCCTGATGCAAACGTCGTAGTTCCTTGGCCCCCACATCCATTCCCGGTAGGGCAGTACTTTCTGGATGTTGCGCACGTAGCTTTTGAACTTAGTGTCCACGACGGCCATGCGCATCACCAGTTCCCGCACTTTGTCCGACACCTGCATTTCATTCTTGAAGCCGAGGTGCAGCCAGCCCCCGGCATCCAGTAGCTCCCGGTATTCGATTACTTGAGGGACTTGGAGGGAATTCCCCCGGTCGTTCCGCACATCGCATTCCTGCAAAAGGGTGACCATCGTGCTTTGGCTGATGGGTTCGTAGGCGATGGTTAATAGCTTTAAAATAGTGCGCTCTGCCTCGTCCAAATCTTTAAAGCGCTGCCGAAAAGTGTTCAAATCCATATTTCATTTCCCAGTTTGAAAAAGGGCGAACAAAGTTAGGTGAAAGGAAGGGGAGCTGAATTAATAAATTTGATATTCTTCGAAAATTGGTGATTTCGAAGCTATGCTTGGATAGTGTTTCTTCTGGTTAGTCTAACAGCACGTCGATAACCAAAACTATATTTTTCGATAAATGAAGGTGTTTTTGCAAAATCTTTTAAATTTACATCCGCCCCAAACTAATATGAGAAAATTCAATGAACAAACACCTGCCATAGATGCTTGAACTTGCCAAACTGAAACAATCGCTGAGAGAACTTGTGACGGACGAAGGAATGGAGGCTGCCCTTAAAGCGTTGGAGAAACACCTGCCATCAGACGTACCCAAGTTCAATGCCCTGCTACAGCTCCGTGCTCGTCTCAACGAAATTGACAACCAGCGAATCAAAAATGTCGTTTCCAACGAACAGGCGACCCTCCAATACGATAAGCTCCGGGATGATATCCTGACCTTTTTCAGTGCCCTTCAAGAAAGTGATTTCTCGCTCGAAACAGCCAAGAAAGCTAATCTGGGTGGCGTGCTTTATCGCATTCCGGAACGGATGCAGCACCTCAAAAAGTCGAAATGTATCGTTCGGGTAGCCTTCGACGAGTCAGTCTTGAAAGATACGTTGGATACGGAGGTGGATGTGGTCATTGAGGCGTTGAAGGTTTCCAAAAACATGGAAGTGAAATTGGTGGACGAGGAGGGAGATGGCGAGTATTTTGAAATTTCCAGCCGCTCTACACCGGAGCAATTCTTGGAACAAGACGAATATACCGAGTGGATTTTCTTCGTAAAACCTTTGGAGATAGGCAGCTACCCATTGGCACTGATTATCTCCCTCGTTATCTACGAAAATGGGAAAGACCGCAAAAAAGACATTACCCTTGAAAGGACTATCAACGTCATTAGTGAGCCGGTACCGGAAGAGGCGGGCGACCATACTTTGCGCAAGGCAGGCATTTTGTTTGCCCTTCGTGATCCTTCCAAAAAGCCTGCAGGTAAACCACCTAAGAAAAAGACTTGGACAAAAATTGCCGCTGGTGTACTGCTGTTGGGTATTTTGTTGTGGTGGCTTTTGCCAAAATTTTTGAATCCCGGATTTGAAGGTGTTGGCTCAGTGGAGGCAAAGGATTTTGAGCAGGCTTGCAAGCAGAATTCACCAGAGGCCATGATTGGTTTTTTAGCTAAATATGAGCATAGCCAATTTGACAGACAGGCGAAGGAATTGGTATCCAAATTACTGCCAAAAATCAATCTCGATTCTGCGGTGCAAGTGTACCGAAAGACACATGGCATTACGCCAACTGACCTGGGCCCTGAAGGGGTTTCCGCTGGTGGGCAGCGGAGTGTTAATGAAACTGACCCACCAGTCAGCACGGCAGAAAAGCTGCCCGAAGCGGTCAAATTAGATTCAGTGAATAAACTGAAACCTTCCCAAATAGCAACGGGTGGTACCGATAGTGACGGTAGCGGTGAAGCTTTAGCCAATGATTCGGAAAATTTAGACCCCAAGGTAGTTCCAGTCAGTACAACCGCTAATGAGGAATTTAGGTCCCGTTGGAAAGAGCAGGACAAAGCCACCAATGATCCGCTAAATTGGTTGCCTGCCACCATGGTGAAAGTGAAGGGCGGTACCTTCAAAATGGGATGCAACGTCACAAAGGAGGGGCAGTGCACCGGTCGGGCCGAGCCTTACCATGAAGTGAAAATCAACGAATTTTACATCAGCAGGTTTGAGGTTTCACAGTCAGTTTGGAAGTCGGTGATGGGAAAAAATCCTAGTCATTTTGACGATTGCGAACTTTGTCCTGTGGAGCAGGTAAGCTGGAACGATGTGCAAAAATTCATCGAAAAGCTGAATAAACTACAGCCTGGCTGCAACTATCGCTTACCCACAGAAGCAGAGTGGGAATATGCTGCCCGACAACTGGGCAAAGAACAAATTCGGTTTGGCGACGGCACTAGCCGTGCCAATCCTGACAATATCAATTTCAGCACTAAAGACTTACCAGGCCGTAGCACCGAACAGGCTGGTATCGACCGGGAAAGAACCGTTTCAATATACGACTTGAAAGCAAATTCGCTAGGTCTGTACCACATGTCTGGCAACGTTTGGGAATGGGTGCAAGACCGTTGGCACGACGATTATGTGGGTGCGCCAAACGATGGTTCAGCTTGGGTTGATGGCAATGATAAACGCCGTGTGCTTCGGGGAGGCAGTTGGAACATGGAACCGTTCCAGACCTACAACCGGGATTCCAAAAATGCAAACCGAGGTGATGATGAAGTAGGCTTTAGGCTGGTTTGCGAGGTGGTGTGCGGAGAGTAAAATTGTTGTGTAAAGCTCGGAGCGGCCAAGTGCGCTGCACATGATGTAAGTGCAGCGCTGATGTTAGTTTTTCATGGAAGAATGTTGGCTTTTCAAAATGTTTCTAAAAAATATCACGGAAGTGCAAACGCCACATACTCATCTCCGCTCTTCGTGCCCAGTTTGCCACCGCCGCAAGCGATGACGATATATTGTTTCCCTTTTACTTCGTAAACGGCAGGGGCGGCAAAACCGGGATTGGGCAGTTTTGTTTCCCAAAGCAAATCGCCCGTCCGTTTATTGAAAGCCCGGAACATCCCGTCCTTCGTCGCGGCAATGAAGAGCAGGCCGCCTGCTGTCACCGCCGAGCCACCGTAGTTTTCCGTGCCGGTCGGCTCCGTAGCGTTCGGGAAGGCAGGGTCATTTCCCAGCGTTTTCTTCCAAATCCATTCGCCCGTGCTCAGGTCTAGGGCATTCAACGTTCCCCAAGGCGGACTAAGTGCTGGTAGCTTGTCCTCGGTCAAAAACTTGTCGTAGCCAGCAATGGAGTAAGGAACTGCCGTTGGGTCTGGTGCAGGCTTTGGGCCATTGTAGGTCTTGTTTTTTTCCTTCGGCAAATCGAGCACAAAAGCTGCAATGGCCTTTCGTTCTGGCTCGCTCAATTGCTTGAAGGCGGGCATCATCCGCCTGCCGGACTGAATCAGGGTGTCAAAGCTGTCAGGGCTGTATTTCTTGCCTACCGCAACCAACGAAGGGTTGTTGCCGCTGCCTTTACGGTCAGGGCCGTGACAAGTCATGCAGTTCGTTTTATAAAAATGCTCGCCTGCCTGTGCAAGGGTTTGCGGTGCATTGCTTTCCTTCTCTAGTTCTACAGAGCGGATGACCCAAGCCATCTCGTTCGCATTTACATATAAAATACCCGATGTCGGGTCAAAGCTTGGGCCGCCCCATTCGCCGCCGCCATCGAGGCCAGGAAGGAAGACGGTGCCCTGCAAACTGGGCGGGTTGAACATATTGTCGTGCAGGTAGCCGTTCCAGCGTTTGCGCACCACTGACTGCGCATCTGGCGATAGCAACGGGTTGATATCGGCCTCGGTCATCAGTTGCCGAACGAAGGGTTTGGGTTTGGTTGGGAACGGCTGCGTTGGTGCAAGTTTCTCCCCGGAAAGCCCGCTCACCTGTGGCACGGGTCGCTCTTCGATGGGGTAGATGGATTTGCCTGTTTCCCGCTCGAAGAGGAAGACAAAGCCCGTCTTAGTCGTCAGGGCGCAAGCATCTATGTTTTTGCCATCTTTTTTTATCGTTACCAATGCAGGTGGAGAGCTGAAATCCCGGTCCCAAACGTCATGGTGGATGCTCTGAAAATTCCACAGCAACTTGCCCGTTGCGGCTTCGAGTGCAAGAAGGGAGTTGGCGTAAAGATTGTCGCCCAAACGTTTCCCCCCATAAAAATCGTAGCTGGCCGAGCCTGTCACGGCGAACACGATGCCCCGTTTTTCATCTAAACTAAAGCCGCTCCAAGCGTTTGCCCCGCCGATAAAACGATAGGCAGTGGTGTCTTCCCAAGTGTCAAAACCAGGTTCGCCGGGGTGCGGCACGGTATGGAAAATCCAAGCACGCTTGCCTGTTCGTACTTCGAAGGCACGGATATGGCCGGGTGCTGCCGCTGGCCCTTCGTCCACCCGACTCCCCATGATAATGAGGTCTTTGTAGATGGTGCCTGGCGTGGTGGCTGTGACGAAAAGGTCTTGGATATTGGGTCGGTCGAGGCCCTCATGTAGGTCTAGTGCGCCGTTCAGTGCGAAGTCTTCGACAGGCTTCCCCGTCTTGGCATTTATGCAGTAGAGATTGGAGCCAGCAGTGTAAAAAATGCGGCAGTCTGTCTTATCTTCATTAGACCAATAGGCTACACCCCTGCTATTGTTCATGATAAAAAAAATGTGCTTTTGCCCCGGGAGCGAGTCCAGTGGGTTAAATTTCCAAAGTTCCCTACCTGATGCGGCATCAACGGCGAAGAGTTTCATTTGGGGCGTGGTGCCGTATAGTACGCCATCCACCATGATAGGATTGCACTGAATCTGTGAACCGTTGACGGTGTCGGCGTCGCCGGTGTGGTATGTCCACGCTACCTGAAGCTCTTTAACGTTGTTGGTATCAATTTGCGCCAGCGAACTGTATTGGTTCAGCTTGTTGCTTCCTTTGTAAGTTGGCCAAGAAGTGTCGGCGGTATTGGGGGCTTTTTGGCAGGCAAGGATGCAAGTTGCGCAGCAAATGACAGACAGGTAGGCGGTCAGTTTCATGTCGTTTTGTTTTTTTTGTAAAAATAGCTGCGCAAATGGGAACGCCAATTATTCCGGCCATTCAATCTCTTCCTCTTCAATAATCTCCTTCACTCGGCCCACTTCGCCAGTATCCAAACGGACTTTGATGCCATGCGGGTGCTGCGGGGCATTGGTGAGTATGTCCCGTACAACGCCCTCGGTGAGGTCGCCGGAGCGCTGGTCTTCCTTCAATACGATTCGGACGGCGAGGCCAAAATGGATGTTTTTTCGGTAATTTCCTTGCATGGCGGTTAGGTTTGAATTTTGGCAAAACTAGGGCATTCGATGATTTTTTTTTTGGGGCATGCAACGAAATGGCAAAGTCGCCGATTTAAGAGGCGTAAGCAGTTTTGCAAATCTGTCGCTTTCGATTCAACCATTTGTTCTACACCATAAAATTCATTCTTACAATGAAAAATATAGGAATTCTTCTTTTAACAGCATTGCTCGCATTTACTGCTTGCAGAAAAGATATTGACAAGGTCACCGTTGAGGAGACCAAATACGTACCCGAAATCCTGAAAAAATGGGAGCCAGTCATCCAAAACGTGAATGGCGATTTAACAGGTTTCGTTACAGATGAGCTTGGCGTACCTGTCAACGCTGCAACGGTCAAAATGGGGAACTTGGCTACTACTACCGATGAATATGGCCACTTCTTTTTCAAGGGCGTGCAAATGAATGCCAAAGGCAGTTTTGTACAAGTCGAAAAAGGGGGGTATTTTCCAGGAAGCCGCCGCTTTTTTGCGGTTAAAGATGCCGAAAACCGGGTGGAAATTGAGTTGATGGCAAAGAATTTTGACCAGTCTTTCGATTCACAAGCGGGAGGTACCATCAACGTGACTGGCGGTGGCGGCACCATCGTTTTCCCTCCAAATAGTATTCAGTTGGAGGATGGAACTCCTTACAGCGGCATGGTGAAAGTCGCTTCCAAGTACCTCGACCCGACCGACCCACGCACCCTCGACCGGATGCCCGGCAATTTGCAAGGTGTTGACTTGTTGAGTGAGGAAGTCGTTATGGCGACCTATGGAATGATTGTAGCGGAACTTCAATCCGATGCTGGCGAAAAGCTCAATATTTTGAAGGGTAAAACTGCTACCATCAAGACACCGGTGCCTGCCAGCCTATTGGCCAGCGCACCTGCTGAAATCCCACTATGGTCTTATTTTGAAGAATATGGAATGTGGGCAGAGGAAGGTGTGTCAAGGTTGGAAAACGGATATTATGTAGCTGAAGTGTCGCATTTTTCCTACTGGAATCACGACTTCAAAGACCCACTGATTGAATTCACAGCCGTATTTGTTGACGAAAACGGAAACCCATTGGTAAATTACAAAGTGGTTGTACGGCAACCAAATACTTCCTTATATGGATATGCCTATACCTGCGAATTAGGCATCATTAATGGGTTGATACCACAGAATTATGAGCTGGTTTTGGAGGTGTTTGGGCAATGTAACGAACTACTATATTCTGTTCCGATTGGCCCATTTGCTACTGATGTTGACTTGGGTACTATCGTGATACCTGCTTCTGCTCTCAATTCTACTACCCTTTCAGGTAATTTAGTGGACTGTAATGGAGACCCAATCCAAAACGGATTAGTTGTATTCAAATTCGATAACCAGACAGTGTTTGAATATACTGATGGAACTCCATTCGAGGTTACATTCTCAACTTGTTCATCTTCGTCTAATATTGATATCGTCGGAATAGATCTGGACGCCCTGGTACAAAGCGACCCAATGAGCACAGGAATTGGCGGCACTTTTGATTTGGGTGACATAGATGTCTGCGACGTTCAATTGCAGAATTATATCAAAATTACGGTGAACGGAGTCACTGCAGTTTACACGGTAGCTGAGGCGAGTCCAGATTCTATTACAGGCACAGCTTTTAGTTTTTATTCCAATCAACAGCCTTCGCAGAGTGTTTATCTTACGATAACTCAACAGGCGGCGGGCACTTATGATGCTCCAGATAATAACTCCTATATCTATGATGCTGTAAATATGTGGCAAATAGGCGGATCATTCCCGAATTTTGAAATCACTCAATATGGGAATACAGGAGAACCGATTATTGGTACCTTTGGAGGAACTGTTACAAATAATTGGGCGCAAAACCCCACGCCAATAACTGTCTCAGGTGAAATCAATATTATCCGAGATTTTTAATGATTCTTTCCGAAAATATAGGCGTGAAAATTCACGCCTATATTTTCTTATGTTTACCCAACTTTTATTGTTTCATTTCCGTGATTATATATGAAATCATATTTTTTTACAAAAATGGAATAAATTGACAACCACACAGCTCATACTAGACTGCCAAAACGGCGTAAAAGCAAGCCAATACCAATTGGTTAGGCGTTATGCTGGCATGTTGATGACAGTTTGCCGAAGATATGCAAAGGATGAGGCAATGGCCAAGGACTTGCTTCAGGAGACGTTTATTCGTGTTTTTTCCAATATAAATAGTTACGAACCTACGGGTTCTTTTGAGGCTTGGATGCGACGCATAGCCGTTCGGCGTTCGCTGCAATGGCTGGAAAAGAACTGGTTCCAACTTGAAACGCAACCAGATGAAATGCCCGAAATTCAAGCACCAACTGCTTGGGTAGAAAAAGAAATGGCAACCGAAGAAATCATGCATTTGGTGATGGGTTTGCCACCAGGCTATCGAGCAGTTTTCAACCTATACGCCGTAGAAGGCTATAATCATCAGGAAGTTGCCGAAATATTGGGTATTTCCGAGAACACCTCACGTTCGCAACTTGCCCGGGCTAGGCAACTATTGCAACAAAAACTTATTAAATTGAAAATAAATAGACGCCATGAAGTGGGAATCGTTGGAAAATAAAATAAAGCAAACATTGTTTAACCACCAATCGGAGGTGGATGCTGATGCAATATGGGCTGCTATTGAACCAGAGGTTGATGCTATCAACCGAAAGAGAAAGCGACGTGGTTTTATCTGGTTTTTGTTGGTTGGAGTGGTGTTGGTTGGTAGTTCTGTAGGTTATTTTTATCAGAAGACTCCTTCAAAAACTAATATGATATTACACCCGGTAGCCGTTGACGATAAAAACTCTATTTCAGGAAATAATGAGGCAGGCAAGCAACCCAATAATGAAAAACCATCTGGTTTATCTACAGCAATTGAGGGTCAAAGTAATAATAATTTTACTTCAAAATTAGGATCTACGCCTGAGTTGACAACCACGAAAAATAAAGCCAAATCAAATCATGGCACTGTGGCAAATGGTGGGGCCAGCACCCGTTTTTCAAGTTTTAAAAACAAAAACGAATCGCTCAAAAATGTACAAACCAATTTATCCCCAATCGTTGAGGAGGAGTCTCCAGCCATCCAGCCTTTGTTGCCATACACAAATAATAACAATGAATTAGGTGGTAATCTTAACTTAGCAAATACTTTGCTCACGCTCCCTTTTTCTCCTTTGGAAAATGAAATGGAGAAACCTTACGTAAACGAACTTTTGTCTCTGCCTACACAAGTAGTAAAAAAACGTCGCAAAGAATTAAGCTTTGCAGCCAACCTTCAAGGCAGTCTCAGTTTTGTTCAAAGAAAGCTGGAATTGAAGGATTCTCTTGGGCTGGATTTACTGCCACTTCGGAAAAAAACAGAACGGGAATTGGAAGCTTTCCAGGTAGGTTTGGGTATCATGCTCCAACATCGTTCTGGTCTTAACTTGAGCACTGGACTGAATTATACACAAATAAACGAGCGCTTTCAATTTAATGAAACCATATTGACTGTTGATTCAATATATGATGTCAAGTACTTGATAATTAATTTGAATGATGATACGGTAGCCATATATGGTGATGTTCCGCTGGAAAAAAAGACAACGTACCAAAAGGAATATTACAACAAATACCGCATGTTGGATGTGCCAGTGTTATTAGGCTATCGGCACGAAGGCCACGATTTTGCTGTTGGGGTACAGGCAGGCGTTTTCGTAAACTTGAATCTAGCTACAAAAGGTCAGTTCTTAAAGTCAAGCAATGAAACTGTGAACATTGACACTGCGGGGATTTTCAAACCAAATGTTGGATTGAGTTACTACTTTGGGCTCACTGCGGGGTATTTGATAAATGAAAACCTCGAAGTATATGCATCTCCTTTTGTTCGACATTTTGCAAAGGATTTCACAAAGGATAATTATGCGTTAAAGCAACGCTATAATTTGTATGGAGTGAATATTGGATTGTGGTATCAATTTTAATTGAGAATAGATTTAATATGACTTCCTTAACCACTCTACCGAGAAGCTAATGGTTTCTTTGCGGGATAGCATCGGATTATTAAAGACTGCAACGGTCATGTACAGCTTGTGTTGAGCTTGCTCAACGATAACGGAATTTCGGATTTAGTTCATCCGTCATTGGATGTCACGACGAGCCTTCGGGTGAATGTTTGACCTTTGTGCACCACGCACACGGAGTAGATGCCTGCGTTCATGCTTTCGAGTTCGATGCGAAGCATGCCGTCATCCACTGCGGTGATTTGCTGCTGGTAAACCTGCTCACCAATGCTGTCAAAAATCAAAACCTCGACGGGTTCGCCTCGGAATTTTTTCAAAAGGAGGTTCACTTGACGGCCGGTCGGGTTTGGAAAAATCTCGAAAGCAGTAATTTCCTTAAAATAAACTTTGCAGCGCTCGCTGAATATTTGCTCACCATCTTCCAAGGTAAAACGAACGCGGTAGAAGTTCTCTCCTTGCTTTGGGTTCAGGTCTTGCTCCCGAAATGTTTGGGTGTCGCCCGTTGCCAAAAAATAAGGTTCGTACTTGATAATGTCTTGATAATCAACGCCATTTGCAGAGCGCTGCACGGCAAAGGAGATAAGGTTTTTGTCGAAAATGGCATTCCAAAACAACTCGGCAGACCAACCTGTGGACTCAACCGTGAGAGAAACAAAGCTTTGCTTACTTTGACTAGAAGGTTGGTCCGCTGCAACGCAGGAATCATTTGGATATCCTGCCAACAACAGCAGGGACATGATAGGGGGTAGTGTTTGTTTCATGGCGATCATAAAATATGTCCTTTTTGAGATAGGAGTATTCTACAGTGGTGGGACCATAATTTAAAGCGAAAATAGTTCATTTATTTGGATTCAACACAGAAAATGCTGAATCGTTTGCTGTTTGTGCCGCAAAAACTTGCCTACTTTTGCAAAAATTTTAAACATGGAATTTTTCCTTGCTACGTTGTTTTCCTTGTTTTCCATTGTTGACCCGCCCGGTGCTGTGCCCATTTACATCTCCCTCACTGGCGATATGGAGGCCAAACAGCGTAACCGATTGGCGCTTTTTGCCAGCTTTTATTTCCTGTTAATCCTAGTAGGATTCTTCTTGGCAGGCACTTACATCCTCGGTTTTTTTGGACTCACCATCCACTCCATGCGTATTGCTGGTGGTATGGTGCTGCTTAGCACTGGTTTCAGTCTCATGGGGGGCAACTTCGCCAAAAAAAGAGGCTACAACGACGAGGTCGCTGCCGACTCACATAGCCGTTCCGAAATCGCCTTCACCCCGATGGCCATGCCGCTGCTTTCTGGCCCGGGTAGCATATCCTACCTAATCACCATGTTCAAGCAGCACCCCAACTGGGACGAGCGCATTTGGATTTTGGCTGCCATTCTGGCAATGGGCGTACTCGTTTACCTCACCTTGCGTGCAGCACCGATGCTCTTCAAATTATTGGGGCATGGCGGTCTAAATGCGGTTGCCCGTATCATGGGCTTCCTCGTGGTGGCCATCGGCGTTCAGTTCATCGTGGACGGGTTGGTGCATTTGGTGGGAGAGTTGGGGTGAAAAATATTTCTTCATTAGCCATTCATTGGTAAGGAAATTCTAGTAAGAATCTGATGGCCATAATATTTTGATTTGCCTTTATGAGTCTTACTCATCCTCAATTTTACACTGCTTTATTTCTTCAGAATAAGTTTGTTTCCAGTCCTTTCCGTTTAGTCGTTTAATTTTCCAATTGACAAATCTGTTGTGTAGTTCCCATTTTCGAACATCTCTTTTTTTAACTACACAGCCAGCCTTCCATATTACCTTGAACCCATACTTCATATCAATGCTTTCTTTGCATTTGAAATTATATGGAGTTGGTGTGGGAAAGTACAACCCCCAACTATATATCTCATAATATTTTTGTTTTTGAGCAAAATTTATATTTGGCAAAATGAACATAAGTGCAAATATTGTAGACTTTGGAGAGCTAATAATGCTAATGTTCTTAATGAATTTATTTTTGAATATTGCTCTATATTCCTTCATAAAAACAGAGTTTTTTTATACGATAATGTAATTACGAATGTAGTACAAAAATGCTTTCTTTTGCCTTTCTTCGCCTCCCAAACCATTTTATTTTATGAATAAACTGCACCTGTTGGCACTTGCCATCTTTCCCTTCTTTGCGCTAGCGCAAAAACCAACCCTCCTCCAAAAACTCACCCAACTCCCTGATTACCAGTTTTTCACCCCCGCCGACCCCAACTCTGACTGGCTCATTCATCCCATCACCACCCCAACCACAGTGCTGAAGGATGGCGAAAAAGACCTAGTGCTAACCAACGGCCTGCTGCTCCGCCGCTGGCGAATTGTACCAGATGTTACTACCACCCACCTTACCATTTTTACCAAAAATGAAAACTACCTGCGTGGTGTGAAGCCTGAAGCCGAACTCGTTATGGACGGCGACACCATGCGCATCGGTGGGCTGCTCGGCCAACCAGAGTACGGTTACCTGCTGCCGGAATGGCTAGATTCGCTTCATGCCGATTCTTCAGCCTTTCACTGCGTGGATTTTGAAATCGGGGAAGTGGAACCGTTGCTGGCTTGGAAGCAAAACCGCTGGTCAGGGGAGAAGGATTATCCACCACGGGGCAAGCGGCTCAGCTTTTTTTACCAAAATGATGCAGAAAAGTGGCACGGTGTCACGGTGGTTGTCCATTACGAAATGTACGACGGCATCCCAGTGCTCTGCAAATGGCTTTCAGTGAAAATTGACGGACACCCAGACCTTAAAATCAACCGTTTCACTTCGGAAATATTGGCAGTACGGGAAGAGGAAAGCAGCGTTGACCACGCTGAAGGCTTGCTCACCCCAAATCTTCTCGTACAGACTGACTATGCGTTTCACGATATGAGCAGCCGCTTTTCAAACCAATGTGTTCGCTGGCTGCCTGACCCAGAATATACCTCCCAAGTAAACTACCAACGCTTGACGCCAAATCTGCTAACGGTCTCGCCACCACTTGGTCCAGGTGTCACCCTCTCGCCGGGTGATGAGTGGCAGAGTTTCCGCACTTGGGAAATGCCTTTCGACAGCTACGACAGGGAGCGGAAGGGCCTCGCCGAGCGCCGATTTTACCGTGCCATTGCCCCATGGGCAACGGAAAACTCCATCTTCATGCACTTGACCAGCACCGATCCTGTGGAGGTGAAATCGGCAATTGACCAGTGTGCCGAGGTAGGTTTCGAAATGGTCATACTCAGCTTCGGCAGTGGCCTGGATATGGAGGATGTAAGCAATGCTAATATTCAGAAATTCAAAGAGTTAGCGAATTACGCACACTCGAAGGGTATCCAGTTGGGGGGCTACTCGCTGTTTTCCAGCCGCCATATTGACGATGAAAATGATGTGATTAATCCAGTCACAGGACAACCTGGTGGCGCCATTTTTGGCAATGCGCCTTGCCTCGGCAGCCAGTGGGGTATCCGGTATCTGGACAACTTACGCAAGTTCATTACCAAAACAGGCTTCGACCTATTGGAACACGACGGGCCTTACCCCGGCGACGTTTGCGCCAGCCAAAAGCACCCTGGTCATGAGGGGTTGGAGGATTCGCAGTGGCAGCAATGGGATTCGACCGTGGAATTTTACAAATGGCTTCGTGAAACGGGCGTATACCTCAATGCCCCCGATTGGTACTTCCTGAATGGTGGCAGCAAAACGGGCATCGGCTACCGGGAAACGAACTGGTCGCTGCCCCGTGAGCGCCAAATAATCCTTGGCCGCCAAAATATCTACGATGGCACCTGGACGAAAACACCTTCGATGGGCTGGACTTTTACCCCGCTAACTGAGTACCATGGCGGCGGTGCTGCGGCCACATTGGAGCCGCTCGATTCACACCGGGCAGCATACCGCCAGCACCTCTGGCAGAACTTCGGTAGCGGGGTGCAAAGCTGTTACCGTGGCCCTCGACTTTTTGATACGGATGAAACCAAATGGGTGGTGCAAGCTGCCGTGAACTGGTACAAGAAATACCGTGATATCCTTAACAGCGACATCATCCACCTTCGCCGACCGGATGGACAGGATTGGGATGGCATCCTGCATGTGAACCCAAATTTGAAGGAAAAGGGCTTGGCGATGCTTTACAATCCTTTGAAAAACAGTATTTTACGAAAAATAAGATTGCCGCTCTACTACACAGGCTTGACCGAGGTAGCACAGGTAAGAATGGGGAGCAGCGCTGATATCAGCTCAAAGGAAAGTTTACCAAAGGAATTTACGCTGAACCGTTTTTTCGAAATTGAAATTGAGGTAGAAATACCGGCAGAGGGTTGGGTTTGGGTAGTGATTGAATAATTAAAAAAAAGCCGGGTTTCAAAAAACCGTTCAATGCTTGGCAGTCGTATGTACTTCAAAGCGAGAAAACCTGACACCTATACTAGTTATATTAAAACCTACATTAAACAAGTCAAACTGTCTTTTAATCTTCCATCCGTTTAGAGAAAAATAACTGGTTTTGGAGGGGCAAATCAAAGCATTGGAGCATGGCTCCTCTAGCTGCGCTTTGCCCTTTTTATTCCAGTATTTTTTGCGGAACGGGTTTTATTCATCAAGAAAATCAAAATCCAATTACGTATGAAGAATCCTTTTACCTCACACGCACAAGGCGTTTTCCGACGCCATCTACTCCAGAAACTGACGATAATATGCCTTTTGCTTTTTGCTGCCATCGGGCAGATGAATGCTCAAATAGTGTATGCGCTCTCCGGCAGTACACTTTTTTCGTTTGATGCGGCTGCGCCAACAACGGTTTTGACCACCAATGTCATCACTGGCGTAAGCGCTGGCCAAACCATTGAAGGCATTGATTTCCGTCCAAATACAGGCGAACTTTACGCCATTGGCTATAACCAAACCTCAGGCGAGGCAAGGCTTTACACCATCAATTTGGTGACGGGCGCTGCAACGGCCATCGGCGCAGCCCCGGTCATGCTACAGCCAAACATGGGTGAGGTTAATTTCGACTTCAATCCAACGGTCGACCGAATCCGGGTGACGGGCAGCAACACGGCGAACTACCGTCTGCACCCTGTCACAGGTGCCATTGCTGCCACTGATGGCAATTTGGCCTACGCCACTACTGACGTGAATGCCGCTGTCACGCCGTTCATTGCAGCAGCTGCTTACACCAACAGTTTTATCGGAACTACGACCACCACGTTGTACAATTACGACGCTGCGTTAAACATCATCACCAACCAAGTGCCGCCCAACAATGGCACTTGCAACACCATTGGTATGTCAGGTTTGATTGTGGATGCCGTGAACCCGCAAGTGGACATGGACATTTTTTTTGATGCTGCTACGCAAACCAACACGGCAATTTTGGTCGCAGTTATGGGCATCGTTCCAACCACTAATTTTTACACCGTTGACCTCACAACGGGCGCTACCACGGCTCTCAGCCCAGTGGGCATTCCCCTCTCGGTGGACGACATCGCCATCAAAATAGAGCAAACCGTGCCTGCACAGGTAACGGGTCAGCTTATTTATGCCACAACAGCCAACAACAGTCTCATTTCCTTCGACTCCGATGCGCCGGGCATCATCCGCAGCATCGTACCAGTGACGGGCGTCACGACTGGTCAGGCGATTGAAGGCATTGATTTTCGTCCAAATACAGGCGAACTCTACGCCATTGGTTACAACCAAATGTCGGGCGAGGCTCGGCTTTACACCGTCAATTTAACCTCAGGGGTTGCGACCGCCGTCGGTGCAGCGCCAGTCACCTTGGCTAGTGCAATGGGCGAAATCAGTTTTGATTTCAATCCGACGGTTGACCGCATCCGGGTGATGGGCAGCAACGGTATCAACTACCGCCTGCACCCAGTGACGGGTGCCATCGTGGCCACGGACGGCACTTTGGCCTACGCTGCTGGTGACATCAATGCAGCCGCAGCGCCTTTCATTGCTGCCTCTGCCTACACCAACAGTTATATTGGAACGACAACCACCACCCTGTATAATTACGACGCCGCACTCAACATCATTACGACCCAAAACCCACCAAACGCTGGTGTACTGAACACCGTCGGTGCTTCTGGCATCATTGTGAACGTGACCGACCCGCTGGTGGACATGGACATATTTTACGATGCAGCCAGCTCCGCTAATTTGGCTTTCGTTAGTGCTGCGCAAAGTGGCACCACTGCCAACGCTTTCTACACCCTTGACCTTGCTACGGGTACTGCTACCTCCGTCGGCCTCATTGGTGCTGGCATCAACGTGAACGATATTGCGGCCTTCATTGACCGGACCACCCCTGCTCAAACAGGTCAACTCGTTTATGCCCTCACAGGCAACAACAACCTCATCAGCTTCGATTCCGACCTGCCGGAATTCATCCGCTCCATCACGCCAGTGAGCGGTGTTTTTGCTGCGCAACCACTGATGGGCCTCGACTTCCGCCCAGCGACGGGTGAGCTGTACGGCATTGTTTACAACAACAACTCCGGTATGGCAAGGCTTTACACCGTTGATGTGACAACGGGTGCAGCAACAGCTATCGGCACGGACTCCGTGATGCTGATGGCAGGCATGGGCGGCATTATTTTCGACTTCAACCCAACGGTGGATCGCATCCGGGTGATGGGCAGCAATGGTACGAATTTCCGTCTGCACCCCGTCACTGGCGCTATTGCTGCAACAGATGGCAGCCTCGCTTTTGCCGCAGGCGACACCAACGAAAACGCCACGCCTGCAATTGGCGCAGGTGCCTACACCAACAGCTACAACGGCACGACAACCACCACACTGTACGATTATGATTACAACCTGAATATTCTCGCTTCGCAAATACCGCCAAACAACGGGACGCTGAACACCATCGGCAGTTCGGGCATCATGGTCAATGCCACTATGCCGACCATTGACATGGACGTGTACTACGCCTACGCTGACGGCAGCAATACTGCCTACCTGAATGCCAACACAGGCACGGGCAGCAACGACGGTTTTTACGAAGTAAACCTGATGACAGGCGCAGCCACGCTGGTTGGCCCAATCGGGTTGGGCATCCCCGTGCGCAGCATCGCCGTGGTATTGGATACGCCTCCTCCGCCAACCACGACTTTCACGGCGCACCTCTCTGGCCACAGCCAAACTTTCCCAGTTGCAACGGCTGGCACTGGCGATATTACCGCTATACTCACTGGTGACCAGTTGGTTCTAAGTGGTTCTTACAGCGGTCTTTCCACTGCTGTAAATCTGGCCATCGCTGGTGGTGCGCACATCCACGCTGGCTATGCTGGTCAGGCTGGCGGCATTGAAGTGGGCTTGGTGCCAACCCCAGACCTCGACCCAACGAGTGGCACTTTCAATGCGGCGCTCAACACGTTTACCCTCACCCAAGCGCAAATTGACCTTCTGAATAATCGCCAACTCTACATCAACGTACACACTTTGGCCTATGCAGGCGGTGAAATCCGTGGTCAGTTGTTGCCAGAAGCCGATGGATATTTTTCGACAAATCTGTTTGGTAGCAACCAAGTGCCTGCGCTCCTTTCAAATGGCAGTGGTGCTTTGGCCCTCGAACTCCATGGTGATTCTTTGGTCGTGAGCGGCTCGTTCGACAACCTCGACGGTGAATTTGACCCAAATATTGCCGGAGGCGCACACTTGCACCTCGGCTTGCAGGGCGGCGCTGGCGGCATCGAAATCGAGCTGAACGCCACGGTGGATGCCGACAATTACGGCGGCGTTTTTGCGCCAGCCGACAACACATTTGTGTTGACTGCTGACCAAATTGCAGCGCTCGAAAGCCAGCAATTGTATGCCAATATCCACACCATGACTGCCGCTTCTGGCGAAATCCGTGGACAAATCGTGGGCGATGCTGATGTGGTTTTCCGGGCGCACCTTTCTGGCGCAAACGAATACCCATTCGTTACTTCTTTGGCCGACGGCCAAGTGATAGCTGAACTGAACGGCAACACGCTGACGGTTTCCGGCACCTTCCAGGGCTTGGAGTCCATGGCGACTGCTTCGCATATCCATCTCGGCACTGCTGGCACGAGCGGCGGCGTGGCTTTTCCGCTGACCTACATGCTGGACGCTAGCGCAACGAGCGGCGTTTTCATGGCTGAAGACAATACGTTTACCCTGACCGATGACCAAGTTGCTTCGTTAGTGAACCGTGATTTCTACGTAAACATCCACACGATGGAACATGGCGGAGGTGAAGTCCGTGGCCAACTGATGCTGGAAAGCCAATCGTTTTTCACAGCATTCCTTACAGGTAGTCAAGCGATACCTGACGTGAGTACGGGTGCGCATGGTTCGGTCATCGCAGAAGTTTCGGGCAACCGGGTGACGCTGAGCGGTTCGTTTGCTGAACTGGGCAGCGCGCTTGATGTAGCCATTGCGGGTGGCAGCCACATCCACGCTGGCTTGCCGGGTCTGAACGGGCCTGTGCTTTACCCGCTAGTAGCTGATTTGGATGCCAATCTGATGGGCGGCACCTACTCACCTTCGCTCAATACTTTCACTTTGGATGCTGGGCAATTGGATACGCTGCTTGGCCGTGCGATGTACATCAACCTTCACACATTGGATGTTGCCAGCGGCGAAATCCGTGGAAACCTAATGGGTGAAGCAAGCGCTTACTTTATGTCGCCACTTTCCGGCGCCAGCCAAACGCCTGCTGAAAACGTGCCTGCAATTGGCTTGATGATTTTGGAAGTCACTGGCTTGCATGGTCAGACGCTAGGTTCATTCTCCTCCCTCGGCACCGATTTCGATCCGAATGTCGCAGGTGGCGCACACTTCCATGAGGCTTACGCAGGCAGCAACGGCAATATTGCGATTGAGTTGGAGGCATCATTCGATGTGGATTACATGAACGGGGTTTTCTCCTCCGACATCAACGCTTTTGAGATGAGCCAGGGCTTTTTGGATTCGCTCCGCTCCCGCCAAGTTTATACGAATATCCACACGACGGGCGTGCCGAACGGCGAAGTGCGTGGGCAATTGATGCCGTTAGCCGGGTCATATTTCCATACCACTTTGTCTGGTGTAAACGAAGCATCCCCTGTCATTACCAACGGCTTGGGCGGCTTGAAAATGGAACTGAATGGCAATGTTTTCACCGTTTCAGGCAGTTTCTCCAGCTTGGACGGGCAATTTGACGCTAACGTGGCGGGTGGTTCGCACATACACATTGGGGAGCCAGGCAACGGCGGCGGCATTGTGTTCGAATTGACGCCAACCGTGGCGGCTGACCTTCAAAACGGTTATTTCGCTGCTGAAGACAACAGTTTTACCCTCACTGCCGACCAAGTGGCTTCGCTTCGCAACGGGGAATATTACGCCAATATCCACACTTCAACTGAAGCAGGAGGAGAGGTTCGGGGCCAGATTTTACCCGAAATCAATTACTTCCCGACGAGCAGTGATTTGACCCTGCCATTGCCCGGCGCATCCATCAACGTGGCGGGTTTGCCAACCGATTTGCTCAACCTCGCTTGGACGCCAGCCACTGACCCTGACGGCGACAACGTAGTTTACGTTTGGCAAGTGGCCACCGATGCTGATTTCAACAACGTGGTGTTCATGCAAGGCCCCGGCGATGTGCTTTTGTCAACGGTGACTTACGGCGAATTGGACGCAGTTTTGGCAGCAAATGGTGTGGCTGTTGGAGCAAGCGTGACGCTGTACCACCGCGTCGTGGTAACAGACGGCTCTAATTCAACACCGGGCGAAAGCAACGATGCCCAGTTCATCCGGGGCGTGGTTTCGGGTACGGGCGAGGTGCTGGCGGATATGTTTGGGGTGAGCGTTACACCGAATATGACTGCTGGTCAGGCCGTCAATTTGCTGATAAATGCAACACAATCTGCCGAGGTAGAAATGATGCTCGTCAATAGCAACGGCCAAGTGCTGGAAACCCGACAACTGACCGTGGGCAATGGTACACAGGACTACCAGCTGAACATGGATCGTGCGCCTGGAGCGTATTTCGTCTCCCTTAGAACAGCGCAGGGAACTTTACCAACACAAAGGATTTTGGTGATAAAATAGGTGAGAATTCTGAATGGATTCTTTTAGGGCACTGGCGCAGGCCAGTGCCCTTTTTTATGTTAAAATTGAAAGGTATGACCCAACCAATTTTACCAAAAACATCGTCTTGCGAGGAAATTAAACCAAGTAGATATGAAAAATGCTATCCTTTCCATTTTAACTTTCCTATTCCTGATTTTTGTTTTTGGTTGCTCAAAAGAAGATGCTGCTGGCCCCAGTAGTTTTTCCAGCGAATCTTTTGCGGATTCCTCATTAGGTAAAACGGGTAGTTCATCTTCTAGCAGTGGAACAGGGAGTAACACTACCCCTGCCGGGCAGATTACTGCCGGAGAATGGGACGACCTCGAAAATTGGGACTTCTGGAACAGCCTGCTTACCAATGACACAATTGTTGGATATCAGGATTATTGGCGTTTTCACCCTGCCCAACGTTACACAGTCAAGGTGCTGGATAATTTGGGACACCCTGTTTGTGATAGCCGGGTGCAACTCATGGGTTATGGCAACGAACCGCTGTGGGAAGCTCGTACTGACAATTTAGGGAAGGCCGAGCTATGGGCAAATTTGTACGGAGGCGATAGTCAAGTCACAAATTTGATGGTTGAATCCACGCTAGTTAACAACCCACAACCGAATGTTACAAATGAGGTGGTTTTGGTTGGTGTCATGCCTCAATTTTCAGCAGTAGATGTGGCTTTAATTGTAGATGCTACTGGTAGCATGGGGGATGAAATTGAGTACCTCAAAGCGGAATTGACAGACGTTTTGAACCGCATTCAAAATACCGCTGCGGGTTTAAACCTGCGTGCTGGTTCTGTTTTTTACCGGGATGAAGGAGATGAATTCGTGACGAAAGTTTCTCCATTTTCCACCAATTTCCACCTTACCCAATCCTTCGTGAATGATAACCATGCTGGCGGGGGTGGTGATTTCCCAGAGGCTGTTGACCAAGCTGTTAACAAGGCCATCTTCAGCTTGGAATGGTCAAATAATGCTCGTTCACGCATTGCGTTCTTGATTCTTGATGCGCCACCACACCATGAAGACCAAGCCATCGAGCGCCTGCAGCGAAGCATCGAGGAAGCAGCAGCTAAAGGCATTAAGGTCATACCAATTGTTGCTAGTGGCATTGATAAGGAGACTGAGTTTTTGATGCGCTACTGTGCAATAGCAACGAACGGTACTTATGTTTTTATCACCAATGACAGTGGCATCGGGAACGAGCACTTGCAGGCAACGGTTGGCGATTATGAGGTAGAATTTTTGAACGATTTGATGGTTAGATTGGTAAAGAAATACACCCAGATTCAATAAGCCATTGCGGAAATCCCCCAAATAAAAAAATCCCGGCTGTGAAGCAGCCGGGATTTTTTTATTTGGGGGAATGAACCCCTACGAAATGATCGCTAATTTACTCACAGCCCATGTCCCGGCGTGATTGTGGGTCGTTGTTCGGAAAACAATTGCCAGACATGACAGACGTTGGGGCATAGCGGGTAATGTCTGCGTCGTAAAGTCCATTCGTGAGGAACTCCGTCAAATCGTCAACCTCGGCAGGAGTAAGGCCAAGAGGTTTGAATTTATTGGAGATTTGGCTTGCGGGTACGTCAGGATTTTCTGGTACACCTGCGTTGAAATATTCAACTACCTCTCGAAGCGAAGTTTTGCTGGCTCCGTGGAAATAAAATCCAACATGCTTCAGGTTGTAAAGTTGTGGTACTTTGTACTTGTACATGTCCTCGTCCCGTTGGGTGAATCCGCCCCGGCCAAAATTGCGCTTGTCGTTCACATTCGTTGCGAAAACATCGTAAGCACTTTGGTAGAGGTTGTTCACTCCAACTGCTTCAAATCTCATCGCATTGAGGGAAGGACTGTTGTGGCAGTTTTTGCAACCAGCTTTGTCAAAAAATAGAATGGCACCTCGCTTTTGCTGGTCGGTCATGGCACTGTTATCGCCTTTCAGCCAGCGTTGAAAAGGGGCACGGTTGGTCAGGATGGTGCGGAAATAAGCAGCAATGGCATTTGCGCCAGTCTGTAAGCTGTAGCGCTCATTTTCCGGGATGTCAGAAAATGCCGCATCGAACATTGGAGTATAGCCGAGTGAATCGGTCACGTCCTTGTTGATTACTTGTCGGTGCACAATGAGAGCCCTGTGGTTGTTCGCTTCAAGACCCTGTAGGCCCTTGTTGTTGATAGAAACCAAAGAGTCTTGATTCCAAACAGACTCAGTCCCAATATTGGCACCAAAAGATCCAAAACTACCTGCCCACAGGGCATTGGTAACGTAAGTCAAATTGATAGTAGGTAAGGGGCGAGCACCTTGTGCATCTACTTCCGAGCCGCCGTACTGATTGTTTTTCACCCTTGCCTCGCCATGATCGCCAAAACCAACACCTCCATCTGCAATACCTTGAAAGCGTCCGGCGGTAAAAGACATAGAAGGAACATGGCAACTGCTACAGGAATAGGTTTGTTTAGAAACTCCGTATTTTGGATTGAGGCCAAGGCCAGTTTCGAAGAAAAGCATCCGACCTAGCTCAACTTTTGCTGCTGTGATAGGATTGGTAGCATCTTGGTTGGGAAGGTTTGCATAGTCATTGCTCTCTGGCATGACGTAGCTGGTTTTGGAGCCAGAAGGAGAGGCTGCTTGAAGCACCTCTGTTAAATCCTGGTCGTAGTTGGTGGGAACTTTATCTTTTTTACAAGCACCTAAAAGAACCACGGTTACCACCATCAATAGCAGTACAATTTTTTTCATGAGATTATAATTCGTTCAAAACGCTCAAAAAAATCAAAATAAGCTTCAGTAACTGTAATATTCGGGAAATAGTCTAACTGGTAGGAACGTGTAAATTATGCTAAAAAGCAGGCCAAAAATAGAACGATTTCTTGGGTTTTGCAAATGACAATTATCACTTACATAGATTTAATAGAATTCTAACTACCTATAGCCAAGCATTGCATTACATTCTTTCTGGCATTTCAATTCCAAGCAGCCCCATACCTGTTTTCAGCACATTTGCTACTGCTCCGCAAAGCTCCAGTCGAAGAAGTTTAGCTTCCTCAGTTTCCGCTTTCAGGATGCTCAAATCGGTAAAAAACCTATGAAAAGCCTTCGCTAAATCATAGCAATAATTGGCAATTTCAGAAGGGTCATAGTTGTTGGCTGCCGTAGAAATGGCTACTGGAAACCTGTACAACTGTGCTATCAACTCTTTTTCCTGTGGTTCAAGCTCAATACTCTCTATGGAGTATTGTCTGTTCCCTTTTGCCAATTTTTCTCCTGCCTTGCGCAGTACTGATTTTATCCGGACATAGGCGTACTGAATATGCGGCCCTGTTTGCCCTTGAAGGTCCACACTCTCTTTCGGGTCGAAGACCATACGCTTCTGCGGCCCCACTTTGATGATGTGGAACTTGAGTGCCGCCAATCCTATTTTACGCAAAATATCGTCTTGGGTTTCCTTGGGCAATTCAGCCAACTCGCCCCGCTCTGCACTGGCCGTTCTCGCCTCCTCAATCACCTCTGCGATGAGGTCATCGGCGTCCACCACAGTGCCCTCCCGGCTTTTCATTTTCCCCGAAGGCAGGTCCACCATGCCGTAGCTGAGGTGGTGAAGTCCAGCGGCGTAGGGTTCGCCTAGCCGTTTCAGGATTTCAAAAAGTACCTGAAAATGGTAGTTCTGCTCGTCAGCCACGACATACACCATTTTCTCCGTACCAAAATCTTCGTACCGCATTTGCGCCGTACCAAGGTCTTGGGTGATGTACACCGAAGTGCCGTCACTGCGCATTACCACTTTCTGGTCAAGTTTGGCGTCGGTGAGGTCGGCCCATACGCTGCCGTCTTCTTTTTTATAAAAAACGCCGGAGGCAAGCCCCTGCTCCACAATGTCCTTGCCCAGCAGGTAGGTGTCACTTTCGTAGTAGTATTTGTCGAAACTGACGCCCAGAGCTTGATAGGTCGCTCCGAAGCCGTCGTACACCCACTGGTTCATTTGCCGCCAAAGCACCATCGTATCGGGGTCGCCCGCTTCCCAGTTGAGGAGCATTTCACGGGCTTCCTTGCCAAGTGGGCTGTATTCGTTGAAATAGGTATTTTTGAAATCTTTGAAAAACTGATCGTCCGCCTGTTCAGGCTTCCGCTTTTCATCCAAAATCGCCTGCCCGGTTGTGCTAATTTGCCAAACCTTGTATTCTTCTTGGAATTTTTGTTCAAAAAGCACGTAATAATCACCGACGAAGTGGTCGCTTTTCGTGCCCGTACTTTCGGGCGTTTTGCCTTCGCCCCATTTCTGCCAAGCGAGCATGCTCTTACAAATGGCGATGCCCCGGTCGTTGATGACCTGCACTTTTTTTACTTCGTAACCAGCTGCTTCGCAAATTTGGGAGCAAGACCATCCCAGCAGGATATTCCGAACGTGGCCAAGGTGGAGCGGTTTGTTGGTGTTTGGGGAACAGAATTCAATCATGACCTTTTGGCCATTATTCGGCTGTTTGCCAAAATCCTCATTGTCAGCGATTTCTGTCAAAAAATTTGTCCAAAAACTGTCGGCCACTACAAGATTCAGGAACCCCTGAACAACATTGAAACGGTCGAGTTGCTGCACATTTTTTACCAAATGTGCGCCCAGTTCCTCGGCGATTTCGCCTGGTTTCTTCTTCGCAAAACGGGTAAAGGGAAAGGTGACAATCGTGAAGTCACCCTCGAATTCCTTGCGGGTGACAGTAGGGGTCGCCTGCTCTGGGGTGATGGTTTCGCCGTAGAGTTCTTGAATGGCGGTAATGACTGCGGACTGGATGATTTCGTTGATGGTCATGTTGACTTTTTTGAAATGGAGCGCAAAAATAGCATTTTTAGTTGCCCTTCCTACCTTTGTGAAATGCGTCAATTTGCCATCTCTGACATCCACGGCTGCAACGTCACTTTCAAAGCCCTACTGGATAAAATCGGTCTCACCTCTGCCGATGAACTGTACCTGCTCGGCGATTATATTGACCGTGGGCCAGATTCAAAAGGGGTTTTGGATACGATAATCGACTTGCAATCAACGGGTTACAAGGTGAGGTGTTTGATGGGAAATCATGAGGACGCAATGAACCGCTCACTGTACGATTTTGAGCACCTTGAGGCTTGGCTGGTAAAATGGGGTGGGAGGGAGACACTTCAGAGTTTTGATGCTTTTTCGATTAATGAAGTTCCGCTGGAATATTGGCAGTGGTTAGATTCGCTTGAAAAGTACATTGAAGTTGATGACTACTTGCTGGTTCATGCTGGGCTTAACTGGTCAGCAGTCAACCCGCTTGCTGACGTGGACGGCCTTATTTTTGCCAGAAACTGGTACCATAAAATTGACTACGAATGGCTGCGCAAACGAACCATTGTTCATGGACATACGCCAGTGGTCAGGACCGAAATGGAAACAATGCTGAAATTAATGCCTTCCAGGCAATACTTGGATATTGACAATGGCTGCGTCTATGATAGATATGGTGATGGTGCGCATAACCTCTGTGCTTTCGACATGACGAACCGGACGTTGTTTTTTCAGAAAAACTTGGATGATGTGAGCGGGTATTGGGAGGGGAAATAGTTGGTTTTTTTCTAAAGTCTATGCTAACTGGGTGAGCAGCCATTCTTTTTCTACTACAACTTTTGTGTCTATCAATTCCAATTTTAATCGACCATTTTGGTTAGGTATTTTTTGTGCAAGTTTAGTGAGGAATTGGATGAAGTTAAGTGTACCTTCTTGGTAGTTTCCAGGTAATTTCTTTCGGTGCACGTAGGTCCTGAAACTTTGCAATAAACTATATAGTGATTCAGATTCGTCCAACTCAAAATGCATTTTCGCAAGCAACACTTTTCCTAAGCAGGTAAGTAAAGCATCTTCATATTCCATTCGGAGAAGTAGTGGCATCGCTTCTCCGTAAGCTTTTTGTTCATAATGAAATCTTGCTAAATTATAATTAAAAAAACCCTCTCTTTGTTTTTCTGGAAGAGCTTCTTTATAGTTGAAAATGAAGTTTTTCACCCAACTAAATTCATTTAGTTTTAATCCAGACATGATAATATTGCTATAAGTTCGGGGCGTCATTACACCATTTTGAACAAAAGCATCTGACTCAAGTCCCATCTGATAAATATCAAAAACCTCTCTCATGAAACTATGTTCACCCATATTTAATTGGCGAATACAATAATTGATAGCAAAAATATAAATATCGTGCAACTCATTGATATTGAATGATTTGCGGTTGTTTTTTAGCAATTCTTTCAAGGCTGAAAATGAAGCATCATTTTTATGGTTTTCCAGCGTGTGGTAGGCGTGATAGTAAATAGCAACGATTGGGTTTTTTAATAAACTTGAGTCCTTTAAAAAATCAAGCACATTTTGCAATAAACCTGTATCGTAAGAGCTTTTGCTCACAGTTTGGTTGCTAAGCAAAATACAGGCGCTTCGCAATTTTTCGGCCACAAAAAAAGCATCTAGGGCATCCGATGATTCCTGCAACCTAAAAACCTGTTTGCCAGTTTTAAGGCGGTCCTGATTAAAGCGTTCAAGCTCCAATTGGTAGGACATGAACATGCTAGATGTATCATTCTGGATATTCTTGGCCAACCATTCCTTGGATTTCCCGAAGTTTTTTTCAAACTGTGATTCCAGGCGGTGCACCCTAAGCGATCGAAGCAACGAAAGCTGGTATTCCGGTTCTGCTTTTCGCCATTCTTGCCATGCCAAAAACTCTTCAATCACCTTTAAAAGATATGAACTTATATAGTGTATTTGTTGCATGTTGAACGGTAAGTCAGGAAACAAATAACCAAACACTCGTTCCTTGTCCAGCGATCGTTCGCCACCGTTTATGTGCTTTCGCAAATACTGGAAAAGCCGAATAACATCGTCATGTTGGTTGTGTACTGGAGAGCGCACAAACTTGTCTAACTGTCTGATTTCTTCAGCTGTTAAGGATTTTAATGCTACAATGACTTTATTTTTATGCACTGAATAAAGGTTTTTTTTCGAGAACTAGCTCGTTAAGTCGGAAATGACAATTTTTAGACAAAACTAGTATTGATAGGCATTAAAAGCATCTTGATTTAAAAAAATGCACAAAATTAGCACTTCGAAATTTCCGAGAATTGGCAATAATTGTTTTTGATTCATTGATCAATTAAGTGGAAATTAGCACTTGAATATTTTTTCAACCTAACAGGCTTTTACCAGGGGTGTCTCCGTCCAAGTTACTGGAACTTGGATTGGAGATGCCACTTTTTTCGCCAACCGAGCTTTTTGCGGCGAGGGAAAAGCCCCTCAGTCAGTCCATGCGTTTTTTTTACATCAGCATTGCCTTGGTTTTTGCCGGTTGCCTATCCTGGCCTCAGGCTTGCCTTGCGCAAGGTTGGGAGAGGACTTTCGGCTACGCTGAGACCGATGGACTGAGTGATGTAATGCCTACCTCCGACGGCGGCTACGCAGCGGTAGGTACTACGCAACCAGTGAACAACACTGACCGACAAGTTTACCTGATAAAAACCGATGCCGATGGCACTGCGCAATGGAACAGCATATTTGGTGATGCCAACAAATTAGAGTTTGCAAAAAGCATCGTAGCGGACGGTAATGGAGGCTACGTAATTGGAGGCACATCCATTTTCGACGGTATTTCATTTGGATTTTTAGCCCGCACTGATCAATTCGGGAGCCCACTTTGGTACATCCTTTCTGACCAAGACTCTGTGCAAGGTAGGCAGGTCATTCGTTTGGCCGATGGCAATTATGCGCTGGTTGGCGCTTTGCAAAAAAATTCTACTTCTGGTTCGCCATGCAATGATTTTTTCTTGATGAAAGCCGATGAGGCGGGCAATATCCTTTGGTCAAAAAACTACGGTGGCAGTAGCTTCGACGAAGGCTATGCGCTTGCAGAAACACCCGCTGGTGAATTGATTTTGGCCGGCGTCACCAACAGTTTTGGAGCGGGTGGCTACGATGTATTTTTGGTGAAAACCTATGCCAATGGTGACACCATTTTTACCAAAACGCTTGGAACATCGGATGCGGAACTTTGCTTCGCAATTACACCTACCTCCGATGGCAACTATGCAATTACAGGGCAGCGGGAGACAACCAGCAGCGGGCAAGATGCCTATTTGGCAAAAATTGACCCTAGCGGCAATGAAATTTGGTGGCGTAATTTTCCGATGTCGGGCATTGAAACGGCTCGTTCGGTAGCTCAAACCAGTGCTGGGAATTTTGTGATTACTGGGGATTCACGGGCTAATACAAATGCAGAGCGGCAGGTACTCATGGTGAAAACTTGGCCAGAGGGTTTTCTGCAATGGCAGGCTGAATTTGGAGGGGTGCTGGGTGATGGTGGCAATGCTATCAGAACAGCGCCGAACAATGGATATGTCATTGCGGGCTTCACTTCAAGTTTTGGTGCAGGTGCCAGCGATGGCTACTTAATCCGCACAGATGCTACTGGCGTTTCTTTATCCAATTTTATTCATGGAAATATCCATTCCAACCTCAACAACACCTGTGTCCCCGATAATTTCGGTGTGAATGTGCCTAATTATCTGGTTGAGATTTCAGGAGACAAAACGTATTATGGAACAACTGATGCCGAAGGCAATTTTTCCGTGCCAGTGGAGGCTGGCGACTACAGCATCCATTTATTGAATCCTTCGCCAATTTGGTACACGTGCGAAGACACTGTGGATATTACACTGAATGGTGTTTTCGATACTGCGGCAGTTGACTTTTCCATTTATTCCCAAAATCCATGTCCAGCCATGGAAGTGGATATGACCACGCTTGGACTTCGTCGCTGTTTTCAGAATGTTTACAACATAAATTACAGAAACCTAGGCTCACAGGCAGCTAACCCAGCCACAGTGGAAGTGACTTTTGACCCTTGGTTGATAGTGGATAGTACAAGTATTCCTTGGGTATCCCAGCTTGGGAACACCTATACATTTGACGTTGGAACCGTAGAGCCTTTCGCCAGTGGAAGTTTTCAGGCATGGGTAACTGTGGATTGCGATTCCACGATTTTAGGTCAAACGCATTGTAGTGAAGCTCATATTTATCCTAATACATACTGTTTCGATCCCGACCCGAATTGGGATGAGGCAAGCATTGAACTGGAGGCTGTATGTACTGAAGACTCTGTCATTTTTAAGGTGAAAAATGTTGGCGCAGGGGATATGGGCGCACCGCTTGGGCTGATCGTCATTGAAGAGGTAATTATGGGGTATCAAACCCAATTCCAATTGGAAGCTTTTGATTCAAAAACCTATTCTTTCCCAGCCAATGGTAAAACCCTGCGAATGCAAGCTGAACAAAGCCCCGGCCATCCCGGTAACAGCCAGCCAAGCATCACGGTGGAGGGGTGTGGTGCCAACCCGTTTAGCACAGGCTTTGTGGTAGATTATCTGCTCAATGACGCAGACCTGTTCGTTGATATGGACTGCCGGGAAAATATCGGCTCCTTCGACCCAAATGACAAGCAGGGTTTCCCAAATGGTTATGGAGAGCATCATTTTATCGAGCCGGGCACCGACATTGAGTACCTCATCCGCTTTCAAAATACGGGTACTGATACTGCATTCACAGTCACTGTCCGGGATACGCTCTCTCCTTTCCTTGATCCTACTAGCATCGAGCCAGGAGCAGCGAGCCACCCTTACCGCTACGACCTTTATGGCAACGGCATCCTCAAATTTACTTTTGAAAATATTATGCTGCCCGACAGCAACGTGAACGAACCGCTTTCTCATGGCTTTATTAAATTTAGGGCAAAGCAAAAACAAGCCAATACACCCGGCTATATCATAAAAAATCGGGCGGGCATTTATTTTGATTTTAATGCCCCAGTCATTACGAACACTGTTTTTCATACGCTCGCCGTTAATTTTATCGAAATTGATTCCGTAAGCAGTGCCCAACCTGGTACTGCACCACAGCCTGAAGTTAGGGTTTACCCAAACCCATTTGATGAATCTGCCCTGTTTGAGTTGGAAAATGTTCAAGCTAACCACCTGTACTTTAGTCTATTCGACATGAATGGGCGACAGGTTCGGCAAGCAAATTTTGACAAAAACAAATTCCAATTTATTAGAGATGGCCTCCCTTCGGGCATTTATTTTTTCCAGATAAAATCACCGCAGATGACGGTGGCAAGAGGCAAGGTTATCCTACGTTAACACCATTCTGTTATGAAAAAAGCGGTACTCCCATTTTTGTTTTGCATGCTATCTTTAGGTGCAATGGCACAACCCTGCTTGCCTGATCCCGACTGTAACCAAGCCCCGATACTCTGTGGCTACGATTTTAACAACCTCGCTCACAACACCATTTTAGGTTCCCCGATTATTTCTATCCCTGCCACTTTTTCCAATGACTGCACAAATGCTGTGGTGGACAATAACCAATTTGTTGGCTTTGTGCCTTGTTCTTCAGTTGCTGAAATTGAGGTGAAAACACTCGGTTGCACGCTTGGTCAAGGACTTCAGGCAATCGTTTATTCTACGCAAGATTGCATCAATTTTTACCCTGTTTCGAATTGTGCATTTCAAATTTTTCCAGGTACAGCTGGAACGGTGACGGCAACTGGGCTCATTCCAGGTGATGTTTATTATTTGATGATTGATGGTTTCAATGGTGATGAATGTGATTATTTTGTGGATGTGTTATCGGGGATTGATACTACGCAAGCTTCGCCATTGCAGGGTTCCCCGGGCTATATCGTCGCATCATCGCAAGTGCTGTGTACAGGCACTACTTTCACTTTTACGTTGGTGCCCCCCACTTGCTCCAGTGCTGGGTCGGTTTGTTCCACGCCTTTCCCCATGCAAGACTGCGCTACTTTAAACTGGAATTTTCCGCAGGGTACAAATATCCTGAATCAAAACGGGCTGACCGTGGAGGTGGAATTCACGCAGCCAACTACTGGGGCTGTCAATGTAGGTTTCAGCATGACGAATCCCAATTGTCAGTGCTTCACCAATTGTGGAGGTTGTCAGACGACAATCAACCCGCTGGATATTACGGTAGGCCAGCCTACCACCACCACCTTGCCACCAATTACCCGTTGTGTGGGGGATGTTGTTTTTTATTGCGGGCAAATGTATTCCGTTCCTATAGGTGGGCTGCACCTTAGCTGCCAGTCTAGTTGTGGAACGGAATTGCAGGAAGTGATAGCGCAGCAGTGCCCCGCCAATTGCTTGCAGTACAACCAGCCAGTACCGCCAGGTAATACTTGCGCAACAGCGGCCCCTTTCTGTCCCAATTACCTCAACGGGTATTGTTCGAACAACAGCGCTTACACTGCGAGCACTCCAGGAAACCTGACCGCTGCTTTTGGTTGCAGCATAGAAAATAACCAGTGGATAAGTTTCGTGCCATGTGAGGATAGTGTGGCTTTTATACTGAGTGTGAGCAATTGCGGAACGGCACAAGGGATGGAATTCGCCGTGTTTTCTTCTTCCAACTGCCTGAATTTCACAGCGCTGGCGGGATGCACGACCGTAGCTCCGGGTGGGCTGGGACTCCTGCAAGTCCCAAATTTACAACCTGGCAATACCTACTACCTCATGGTAGACGGTGTGAATGGTGATGCCTGCAACTGGGAAGTAAATGGGCTTTACGGATTAAGTGGAGGTGAAGTTTTACAAGAAAATATTACACCTGGTGGGATTGATGGCATCTGCGATATTTGTCTTGACGACCCAAGTACCCCTTCAGACCCCATTGCCTATACAGCAACTGGACCCGATTGTAATATCCTCCCGGCTAACCCTAACAATAACAATTGTCTGCCTTCACAAAGCTTTTGCCCTCCGGCTCCGCAAAAATTTAGTGAGCCATTCATTGACACTATTTTGGAAGCTACCGCTTGGGACACAATTTGGCATATCATCCCGAACTGGGGTGGCCATTTTTTGAACAATGACAGTATTGGAACGACAGTTGAAATTGTTTGGGACACTGTTGGGGCTTTTCAAATTGGTGCCGATATCGTTCCTAATGCATGGGATACTATTATTTATCTTAACGATGGAATTGATAACTGCGCAACAATTTGCCCTGACGGCGACCCCTGCGTTATTCTCCCCAAAGTTGTCAATGTGGGTGCACCAGATAAGTATTTCGAGACGTATTATATTTGTAACGGAGATTGTGTCAACGTCCACAACCAGTCTTTTTGCTTTGCTGGGCAGTTTCAAATCACTGAACAGGATGCCACAGGATGTATTGATACAATTATTATTAACATTAATGAATTGCCAGTGCCATTTGTCTTAATCAATGGGCCCTCATTGGTTTGCTTTGGAGAATCAGCAGTTCTTACGGCTGAAGCATTTGGTACGGCAGGGCCGTTCATTTATTTTTGGTCGAATGGCCAAAACACCCAAACCATTACAGCAACTTCACCTGGTAGCTATTCCGTTACGGTGGCATCCATACAAGGATGCACATCAGTTGGCAATTATTCACTAAACTGGGTACCTCCAATAAGCACCAACCTTGGACCTTTGTCACTTTGCCAAGATGAAGTACCTTATAATTTTTATGGAACAACCGTAACAAGCTCGGGTAACTACAGTGTAAATCTAGTAAGTTGGCAAGGTTGTGATAGCACCATTTCACAGAACATCACTGTGCTGCCGCCTGTCAGTGTAACCATCACCTCTTCAGTAGGGACTACACTTCCGCCTGGTGTCACCGCCATTCTTGACGCTGGAAGTGGATTTGCCAACTATTTGTGGCAAGACGGCTCCTCCAACCAAACTTTCAGCACAGACCAGCCCGGAACTTACTCCGTCACAGTGACGACTTCGGCAGGTTGTACAGGTTCAGCCAGCATTACCTTGATGGCAGGTACCAATCCGATTGCCTGCCCAAATGCCAATTTCCCCATTGCGCCAGCCGATTCCTGTGCCGCAGCGCCACCGTTTTGCGCCAGTTACTTGAATGGGTTTTGCTCCTCGAACATGGGGTACTCGCCCTCCGTGCCGGGCAATCTTGGCTCTGTAATTCCATGTAGCATTGAAAACAATCAGTGGCTGAAGTTCACAACCTGTGATAGCTCAGTGCAACTCGTTATTAGTGTTGGGAATTGCATGGCGGCCCAAGGATTGCAGTTTGTGGTTTTGCAAACAGCTGACTGTCAAATATTTACATCGCCAGCGGCTTGTCACAATATTGCTGCAAATGGCAGCGACACCCTCACTTTCGATGGCCTTGCCATTGGAGGAACCTACTACCTGATGGTAGACGGAATCAGTGGCGACATCTGTCAGTGGGAGGTGCAATCGACCAGTGGCGTGAGCAATGGTAGTGTATATCAAGAGGACAATACCCCAGGACAAGTCACGGGGCCAACGGCAGTTTGTGCGGGGGGTACGGCTAACTATACTTTCACAGCACCTATTTGTGATTTGATTCCGGTGGGGGGCTGTCCACCCGCTTTCCAACAGAGCTGCCTTCCGCAATTAGATACCTGCGTCATCTTGCAATACGATACGATTTGGCATGTAACACCAGCAGGTACCATCTTTGTGAACAACGACAGCATGGGGCTGACGGTTACCGTGGAATTTCCAGATACTTTGCCCATCCTTCCCGGTGGAAGCATGAGTTTTGAGATTTCGGTTGAATTGGTGCCGTTGCCAGTGGATACTTTACTTTGCCTCAACGATTGTGTGGCGGAATGTCTTGACATCCTGACAGATACCATCGCATGCGGTATTTTACCGCTTAACGTAACGGTATGCATGCCCGCCAACACCTCTGAGCAGCAGGAAGCCTGTCCCGGCGAATGTGTAGATTTTTATGGTGAAACGTTTTGTCTACCGGGAACTTACGTCGTCAGCACGGCTGACCAATGTGGCTGTGTTAGTGAGCATACGCTTATTTTTGACTGGATTCAGGAATTGCCACCAACCATTTCCAACTTGGCGGAAACCTGTGACCCGACTGGTTCGGAATACACAGTTAGCTTCGATGTTGAAGGCTATGGTAACCCTGTTTTCGTAAATGGGCAGCCATTGCCAGGGCCGAACTTCACTTCTTCGGCCATCCCATCCGGACAATCCTATAGTTTTTTGGTGGAGTCTATTGGTTTTTGTGGAAATTATGCTGTGACTGCGGATGGCGCCTTTACCTGTCCACCTTGTATTGGGGGCACGTTTGACCTCGGAGTAATGTCACTTTGCCCGGGTGAGACATTCCCATTGCTAGGCAACAACTATGGAGCTCCGGGCAGTTACAACGAAACCTTGCTCAATCCTGCCACTAACTGCTTGGAAACATATAATTTTATCATTCAGCAAACTGTTGAAAATCAGTTAGTTGCAGGCCCAGTGACAGAATTGTGTGATGCCTCCAACTTGTATTACACCGTAGGGTTCGACATTGCCAGTGGTAATCCACCTTATCTGGTAAATGGAAATCCTGTGACTGGTAATTTTTACCAATCAGGGCTAATACCTTCGGGCCAATTTTATGCATTCACGATCACGGATGCGGCCACCTGCAACCCGCAGCAACTAGACCTTAGCGGAAGTTTCACTTGCGCTTGCCTGAACAGCCCCGGCACAGCCAGTTTGGCTACAATAAATGTATGTGAGGGGGCAATGGCCGATGTTGATTTCAACAACAATGCTGTACTCGGCCCTGGTGATATTCAAGTTTTCATTTTACACACCAGCCCTAGTAATACACTTGGCACAGTCATCGGAACAAACACAACAGGAAGTTTTGGCTACGTGCCTGGATTGATGAATTTCGGGCAGACGTATTTTATCTCACCAGCTGTTGGCCCCGACCAAGGAGGAACTGTGGATGTGAGTAGTGCTTGCTTCAGCTTGGCACCCGGTCAGCCTGTTGTTTTCTATGAAAAACCAGTGGTGGATATTTTGGCACCAGGGATGTTGAACTGTACCATGAATTCTATCATGCTGAACAGCATGGCCAGTGGTGGCAGCGGTAATTTTAGCTACGACTGGGCTGGACCCAACAATTTTACAGCCACTGTTGCCAATCCAATGGTGAGCGAGCCAGGTGCATACTTGCTTACACTCACAGACAATTTGACTGCCTGTCAAGACCAATCGGCAACGGCCGTGCTCAGCGATGATGCACCCCCAGTTTTCACCGTGACCAACAGTGAAGTCAATTGTCAAGAACCTACTGCCATTTTGGTAGCTGCTTCGCAAATGCCCGGTGTGACCTATACTTGGACTTTCCCGACGGGCGATGTGATGACAGGCGATACTATTTCAACTAATATTCCTGGTGATTACACCGTGACAGCAGAGGGCTTGAACGGCTGTACTGCCGATGCTACAACCTTTGTCACCGACAATGGAGTTCCACCTAGCATTTCCGCAACGAGCGATACGGTGAATTGCAGCAATCCAATTGCCGAACTCACAGCTACCTCCAATGAACCTTTGGCCAGCTTTACTTGGACTTTGCCTGACACGAGCACCAGCTCTGGCCCAACACTAGTGACTGATTTGGTGGGAGCTTACTCCGTAGTGGTCACTTCTCCTAATGGATGCTCTGCTGAGGCACTTACGGAGGTTGTGAAAGGGCCGGATCCTACTTTGAACACAGATGTGGAAGTCGAAGACCCAACCTGCTTCGGGTATTCGGATGGTTCAATCACTGTGCTTGGCACCAATGGCGGATTGGAGCCTTATGAGTATGTGCTAAACGATACAATTATCGGTGATTCTTTTCCTGACCTGTTTTCAGGTGACTATGTTTTGACCACCACTGATGCGAACGGATGCACTGGTTTGGACACCATTCAAGTCGTTGATCCTCCTGAAGTTACTGTTCAAATAGGTGATGACCAATTCGTCGATTTGGGTCAGTCGGTTACCTTGACGATGCAATCCAGCATCACGCCGGACAGTATCATTTGGAGTGGCCCGAACGGGGAACTGTGGCCAGATGTGAATACCCTTTCTGTTTCGCCAATGGAAAGTGGACGATACACCATCATCATTTCTGATGTTAGCTTATGCCGTTCTTCTGACACCACTTATATCTATGTGAACGGCCAAGGTAAAGTCTTTATACCCAATGTTTTTTCACCGAACGGTGATGGAAAGAACGATGTCATTATGGTTTTTGGTGGTGGGGATGTTACACAAATACTTGATTTTCAAATTTTTGACCGTTGGGGTGAAATGGTTTTCCAAGACCAGAATTTCTTACCGAATGACCCGGCGCATGGTTGGGACGGTCGTCAAAAGGGCAGATTGATGGATCCCGCTGTTTTTGTCGTGAAAGCCATGGTGCTGTTTCATGATGGGACTAAAAAAATGGTGACAGGCAATGTTTTGCTTTTACGCTAGTTCAATTTTTAGCCTTTGGTAAATGAAAGGCTTGCTTTGTCTTTGTTCTGTTTTATGTTGCCTTTTAGAAATAAAGGTGGAGTGATTGAGTCAGATTTAATAGGTGATTTTTTATTTTCGCTTTTCACGTATTTTTTTTCACCTAATTAAATTCATGACTATGATCAAACGACTACTTGGAACATTACTTTTTATTGCTGTCTGTACGGTATTTGGCTTCGCACAACCAGCCAACGACAACTGTGCAGATGCAGAGGTGCTACCCGGTACGGGAACCTTCAATTTTACCACTATCGATGCTACTACCGATGGCCCAGACCATCCGAACGACTGTGCCTCTAGTGGAGGGGCCGTCGTTGCGGTGTACAATGATGTTTGGTATTCCTTTACGCCAGACTGGACAGGCTACGCCAAGTGGAGCCTTTGTGGCACTGCCGATTTTGACACTAAAATCATCGTTTACAATGCGGGGGCAGCTTGTCCTGTAATGGACGGCCAAGTGCTAGCATGCAACGAAGACGGTGCAGGCTGTGCTGGCTACACTTCTGAAGTCGTATTTCCTGTCACTTCAGGCTCTACCTACCTACTCCGCCTTGGTGGTTGGGGTGACGCTCCTCCAGGAGAGTCGGGAAGTGGTACTTTCACCGTGGATCAATACAATTTCAATGGTCCTCCAAATGACGATTGTATCAATGCCATTGAGCTTTTCATGGATGCCGATGACTCCATTACTGTGGCTTTCTCCAGTATTGACGCCACCACAGATGGCCCAGCAGATTTGATGGGGCATGGCTGTTTTGGCACCAACGGTGAGGAGGCCGATTACAGCAATGTTTGGTACAAATGGACAGCCAGCTACACGGGCGGTTTGGACGTTTCTACTTGTGGAACTGTGGATTTTGATAGCCGCTTATCGGTTTATGGCCCCAATGCCAGTTGTATTCCTTCCGTGGACTTGTTGGTAGGGTGTTCGGATGATGGTTTGGGTGAGGATTTCCTTCCTTGTCCAGATTACACTTCACATGATAGGTTTTGGGTAGAACAAGGTAGCACTTACCTTATTTCCATTGGAGGTTGGTCGGATAGTGATGTTGGTACGGGCTATTTTACTTTCAAAAAAGCTGCTATTTACACACCTCCTGCTAATGATAATTGTGTGGATGCGCAGAGTGTTTTCATCATGACCCAGTTACAAGCTGACCAATTTGACTATTTGTTCAGCGGCAATAACCAAACGGCCAGCTACACGGACTCTGTGCCGCAACCTACTTGCCGCTCAACTGGCGAATTTTGGGATGTTTGGTACTCCTTTAATTCTGGGTACAACACTTCTATCGAGCTGCGTTTCAAAATCAACGACCCAGCACTTGAGAGTGATTATATCATTGACCTATTCAGTGACTGCGGTACGCCGGATACTTCACCAGCTGCTTTTTGTTTCCGTACCGACCAGGGCACCGGCGATTTCCAAACGTATCAGCTAGACAGTTTTCCAGGTGTTCCAACGCAGTACCTCATGCGGGTATCAAGTAGAATTTTGTCGAACCTACCGGGTGATTTCTTTTTCCAGTTAGTGGGAATGCCTTATCTGAACGGTGTGGACGAACCCGAACTGACCAGTTTCAGGCTCTTCCCTAACCCTGTGCAGCGGCAGTTGTCAGTGGATTTTGGGCTTGAAGAAGCTGCTTTGGGGCACTGGGAGGTACAGAATCTACTGGGTCAGCAAATACATTCCAGTAGTGAAATGAATTTTATTGCTGGACAAAACCAACTCACCATTCCGACGGAAAAGCTTTCAAATGGCTTCTATTTTTTCAAATTGGAAGTGGATGGAAAAGTAAAAACAGTGCGTTTTGCGAAGCAGTAATATCTGCAGTTTTTGAAAAAAGTGGGTGGATGGCGCTTGTCGTCCACCCACTTTTTTTATTCGTCCCAAAGGTTTTGCAAGTTGTAAGGGCTGCCAGGCGGCGTCCAGAAACTTCCATCCACAAATCGGTAATGGCAGTCTAAGCTGTTCAGATTGACCATGTCAGATGAGGTGAGGGCAATATTTTGCGAAGCAAAATTTTCTTTCAGCCGCTTTGCGTTCGTGGATTTTGGAATGGGTGCAGTTCCCCTTTCCATGGCCCAGGCCAACAGTACTTGCGCTAGCGTACAGCCATGTTGATTAGCAATGTTTGCAACAATTGGGTTATCGAATAAACTTGGAGCACTGTCGGGCACTTCGGATGAGCCAGGTCGCCCAAGCGGACTGTAAGCGGTCAGGTAAATTTTTTCTACTTCGCAAAAAGCAACCAATTCATTTTGCGCCAACAAGGGGTGCATTTCTACCTGCAAAACCTCTGGTTGGTGCTGTGCAGTCTCGAACAGTTTTTTCAGTTTTTTTATGCTAAAATTTGAAACGCCAATATGTCGGGTCAACCCGGCTCCTAGGCACGCTTCCATGCCAAGCCAAGTGTCGGCGATGGGCTGCTGTTCCAATGGAACCAGGCTTGGCGGCTGTGTACTGCTGTCTTGCGCCACAGGCCAATGAATCAGGTACAGGTCTAAATATTCCAACTGGAGGTCAGCCAATGTTTTTTTGAGTGCCGGGATTACATCTGCTTGTTTATGGCGGGTGTTCCAAAGTTTGGATGTTACCCAAAGCTCCTCCCGGCGTACTTCCCCAGCATCGAGAACCGATTTCAACGCTTCACCAATTTCCTTTTCATTGCCATAAATAGCTGCACAGTCAATATGTCGGTAGCCACAACGGATAGCTTCCAGTACTGCCTGTCCGACTTCGCCACGGGGTGCTTGCCAAGTACCGAGGCCAAGAGCGGGCATCACATCGTTATTTTCGAAAACCATTTTTTTCATTTTTCAAGGATTGAGATGAGGGAATGGATGAGGTATTGAATAGGGAGGGCCCGTTTTCAACCTTTGGATGAAATGAGCGTTTGGCAAATGTAGTCTTATGACACTTTTTCAATTCACATTTTTAACAATTAATCTATGCAGAACATCACCGGAAAAACGGCCCTCGTCACGGGCGGAAGCAAAGGAATTGGGTACGGCATTGCCGAAAGCCTCTTGAAAGAGGGTATGAACGTGGCCATCACAGGTCGTCAAACAGAGGCAGTGGAAGCCGCTGCGGCTGAGCTTTCGAAGTTTGGAAAAGTATTGGCCATCACAGCCGATGTACGTGACTTTGACAGCCAAAAAGCCGCCGTGGCGAAGACGCTGGAAGCATTTGGGAGCCTTGATGTAATGGTAGCCAATGCGGGCGTTGGACATTTCGCCAATATTGCCGACCTAACACCTACGCAATGGCAAGAGACCATTGACACCAATTTGACTGGCGTTTTTTACAGCATAAAATCCTCGCTGGAGGCATTGACTGCCACAAAGGGTTATCTCATTACGATTGCAAGCTTGGCTGGCACCAATTTTTTCGCCACAGCTTCTGCCTACAATGCCAGCAAGTTTGGCCTCGTTGGTTTTACCCAAGCCGTCATGCTCGATGTGCGTGATAGGGGCATCAAAGTAACGACCATCATGCCTGGCTCAGTAGCAACCCATTTTAACAACCATACACCGAATGATGCCGATGCATGGAAAATTCAGCCAGAAGACATTGGCCAAATGACCGTTGATTTACTAAAAATGAATCCCCGTACCCTGCCCAGTAAAATTGAAGTGCGGCCAGCACAGGTAGCGAAGTAGTGGGTTGGTGAGTTTGGTTTTTTATGTCAATTTTGTGGCAAACGATTGTTTGTTAGCAAACCGATTGTGAAAAAAATCAAACCCAATGGGCGTTACCATCCATTACAGAGGAAAATTGCGAAGCCCAACTGATGTGCTATCCCTGACCGACGAGCTGGTAGATATTTGCAAATCGGCAGGCTGGCAATATCAGGTGCTAGATTTCACTAAGCCTGAAACGGTTGATGAACCCTTCAGTGGCATCACCTTCCAGCCGCACCCGAAGTGTGAGCCTGTTTGGATGCTGTTCAATGGACGGGGGGAACTTGCCCATCCTTTTGGCTATAAATCGGAAGATGGCGGGCCGCCGTGGTCGTTCACAAAGACTCAATTCGCTGGGGTAGAGGCGCACAAGGCCATTTGCCACCTGTTTCGCTACCTCGAAAAGCAGTGGTTCGAGCGCTTTGAAGTGAACGACGAAACCAGTTTTTGGACCACAGAGGAGGAACAAGATTTGTTGGAGAAGTTCAGCTACCTCGACCATGCATTAAATGCATTTACGGAGGAATTCGGCGCCCTGCCACCTACCCAAAACGAAACCTTGGAAGATCGGGTAGCAGGAATCCTGCAACGGTTTTGGGAAAGAAGGAAGCCACCAGGTTGGAAGCCCAGTGGAGCGGGTGAAGTTTAATTTTGATGTTTTTTGAATTAAGGAATCAATCGTTGAAGATTTTCGTTGAAATTTGCGGCCCTTTCAAAAAAGTTGAATATGACCACCGAACTAATCGAAAAAGAAAAAACCGAATCCAACAACTTTCTCGAAGAAATCATCGAGCAAGACATCGCTGCTGGCAAAAACGGGGGCCGGGTGCATACCCGCTTCCCACCGGAGCCGAATGGCTACCTACATGTAGGCCATGCCACTAGCATCTGCTTAAACTTCGGACTGGCGCTCAAATATGGTGGTAAATGCAACCTCCGCTTCGATGACACCAATCCGGTGACGGAGGACACGGAGTACGTGGACAGCATTCTTGCCGATGTACGCTGGCTAGGCTTTGAGCCAGCGGGTGTTTACTATGCTTCCGATTATTTCCCACGGTTGTATGAATTTGCTGTTGACCTCATCAAAAAGGGTTTTGCCTACGTGGACGACAGCACGGCTGAACAAATTGCTGCGCTGAAAGGTACGCCGACGGAGCCTGGCAAGCCTAGCCCTTACCGTGACCGCAGTGTGGAAGAGAACCTCGATTTATTCGAGCGGATGCGCAAGGGCGAGTTTCCCGAAGGTAGCAAAACCTTGCGTGCAAAGGGCGATTTAGCATCTTCGAATATGATCATGCGGGACCCACTGCTTTACCGTATCAAATTTGCACACCATCACCGCACAGGTGACGACTGGTGCATTTACCCAATGTACGACATGGCACATGGCCAAAGTGACAGCATCGAGCACATCACCCACTCGATTTGTACAATGGAATTCATCCCGCACCGGGAACTGTACGACTGGTGCATCGAGAAGCTTGATATTTTCCCTTCCAAACAATACGAATTTGCTCGCCGCAATTTGAGCTATACCATTGTTTCCAAAAGGAAACTGCTGAAACTGGTGAACGAAAACCATGTTCGGGGCTGGGATGACCCTCGAATGCCAACAATATCAGCTATGAGGCGGAGAGGCTACACGGCCGCTGCCATCCGGGAATGGGCTCGCCGGGTAGGTATTGCGAAGCGGGAAATTCTCGTGGAATTGAGCTTGCTTGAATTTTGCGTTCGGGAGGATTTGAATAAAATCGCTACCCGCTCTATGGTGGTGCTTAATCCATTGAAAGTCGTGATAACGAATTACCCTGCTGACAAACGGGAACTGATGGAAATGGGCAACAATCCTGAAGACCCAAATGCTGGCACTCGTAAATTACCGTTTAGCAATGAAATCTGGATAGAGCAGGACGATTTTATGGAGAACCCTCCGCCCAAATTTTTCCGCCTGTCGCCAGGCTCTTTGGCGAGGCTGAAGGGTGCCTATATCATCCAGTGCGACGAGGTCATTAAAGATGCTGATGGCAACCCAACTGAACTTCGCTGCACCTATTTCCCAGAATCAAGGAGCGGTAGCGATATCAGTGGCTTGAAGCCAAAAACGACCATCCATTGGGTTTGTGCCAACTGCGGTATTCCAGCGGAGGTTCGCCTTTACGACCGTTTGTTTACCGTCGAAGATCCTGCCAACGACGAAAGGGATTTCCTTGAACTGATCAACCCCGATTCGTTGAAGGTGGTGCCAAATGCCATTGCGGAAGCAAACCTAGCGGAGGCTATGCCGGGTGAAAAATACCAGTTCCTGCGACTTGGCTACTTCACACCTGACCCAGACAGCAAACCTGGCAAGCTCGTTTTCAATCGGACGGTGACATTGAAAGATGCATGGTCGAAGGCAAAAGGGTAGAGTTATTGGGTAAAAAAAAGCCTGACAGAAACTTCTGTCAGGCTTTTTATGTCTATCACATCCACCAGCGAATCAATATCTGGCGAGTGCCTCCATTTGGCCCAATGACTGTAGCCTTGCGATCACAAGTGCCATCGCCGTAGTCAATCGTGAGGGTTTTGCCATCGACTGTTAGCGTTTTGGTACCTGATACAACCCAAGGGCAAGCCCGTTTCCGTACAAGCGGTGTAACGATTTCAGTGCTAAAAGCTTTTCCGTTGCGGTTCACGCCGGATGAACTTCCTGTTGTTTCCCAAACATTGTCCAATGGTGTATTCGTGTTGCCACCTTGTACCAAAGTAATTTGATGGTTGGCTTCCCAAGTAGCTGATTCGTCGTTCGGGAAGGTGATTTTTCCACCAACCACCGTACGGGAAAAAGTCAAATTGCCATCAGCATTTGGGCCTTGGTTGGTTAGTGTCCGGGTGCCTTCTAGGTGTGCCCCATCCACATAAAAATCGACAAAAGTAGCTGTGCGAACGGCACCGGTATTAGATAGCGAGTCCGTCAAGGACACAACGATTTGACCTTTGCGGACACGGCCGTCAGGGCCGGTGCAGCCATCGGTGCCAAAGTCGATGGTCATGGTTCTGGGATAACTGCCATCGGCGGGGTCAATTGTCACAGTAGGGCAGGTTCCGCCGCCTCCTCGGGTCTCTACGGCAATATCAACTTGTTCGTCTACGTCTTCGTAAAGGTCGTTTGCAGCAGTTTGGTCTTCAGCGGCCATGATTTGCTCGCTTTGAATAGTGGTGTCCTCGTCTTTTTGACAAGCAGTGAAAAACAAACCCAGTGTCAGGGTGGATGCTAAGAGCCATTTCATGATTTTCATTTCAGTAGATTTTTTTTGTTGAAAATAATAGTCCAAAATTGGACAGTCGCAGGGTGCGCACCTATAAAACTGTCGGGTAAATTTTTTGCATTTGTATGCTTATTGATTTCGGAAGGCATAGACTCCTACAAGCGGCTTAGGTTTAATCGAATCCAATTTACTTGAAAAAAAATGAGACAAGCGTATCAACACTTGTCTCATGATTGTCTTAAAAGCTGAGGTCATGCAGCAAAACTGCATTGTGCACTAAGGAAAAATTCCCAAGTTCTGATAGTCGTCGCCAATTAATTTGATGGCGTATGCGAATGCGGCTGTGCGCATGTCGATTTTGTGCTTCCGTTGGAATTCTTGGATGAACCCATAGGAACGGCTCATCGTCTCTTCCAAGCCTGAGCGTACAAGGTCAACTTCATCAGCACCACGGGCTACCTTGCGGAGCAAATCTGGGTCAATTTGCCGACCAACCAGGTCTTCCATGGCGTGCAACAGGCGCTCCTGTGAGGTCTGGTTGAAGCGTTTTTCCATCCGGCCGAAACGCATGTGCGAAAGGTTTTTCAACCATTCGAAATAAGAAACCGTTACACCGCCTGCGTTCAGGAAAACATCGGGAACGATGAGGATGCCTTTTTGGAGCAAAATCTCTTCCGCGTTGGAGCTGATTGGGCCATTGGCAGCTTCTCCAATGATTTTTGCCTGAATATTTGCAGCGTTGTCCTTTGTGATTTGGTTCTCCAATGCCGCTGGAACGAGGATGTCGCAAGGCATTTCAAGAATCCTGTTGCGGTCTTCTTTTGAGAAAACTTTTGCACCAGGGTAGTTTACAATGGAGCCAGTTTCTTCCTTAATCTTCAAAAGCTTTTCAATGTTGATGCCGCTTTCCAGATAAATGGCACCATCATATTCGCCAACGCCGATCACTTTCACATCACCTTCTTCTTGCGAAATCGTACCGGTGTACGAACCCACATTACCCATACCTTGGATAATCATCGTCTTGCCAGCCATGCCTGTGGTCAAGCCGATTTTTTTCATGTCCTCGGCATCAGAGCAGGCTTCCCGGAGGCCGTAAAAAACACCTCTTCCTGTCGCCTCAGTACGGCCTTGGATGCCATACAGTGCAACTGGCTTGCCCGTCACGCAACCAGCGGCGTCGATCTCGTTTTCCCGAAGGGTACGGTACGTGTCATAAATCCAAGCCATTTCCCTGCCACCAGTTCCATAGTCAGGAGCTGGCACGTCGATGCTGGGGCCGATGAAGTTGCGGCGCACCAACTCGTAGGTGTAACGGCGGGTGATGCGCTCCAATTCTTCTTCCGTATAATCTCTTGGATTGATTTTTACGCCGCCTTTTGCGCCACCGAAAGGCACGTGTACGATGGCGCATTTGTATGACATCAGCGTGGCCAATGCCATTACCTCATGCTGGTCAACGTTGTTGGCGTAGCGGATACCGCCTTTTGTTGGTAAGCGATGATGACTGTGTTGAACCCGGTAGGCTTCAATTACCTTCACTTCCATTTTGCCAGTCACCTTGTTTTGGATTTCGACTGGAAACTGGATGGCATAGATGGAGTTGCACACTTTGATTTGGTGCAACAACCCTGAATCGAGGCCGGTGTACGGAGCTGCTTTGTGGAAAAAGTTCTCTACGGTGGTGTAGAAGTTTGGAACTTCAATCTGCTTTTTACTACTCATGATTTTTAATTTGGTCCTCCAATTTGGTGAGCTTGCGGTCCAGGCGAATCAGGTAAACAATAATTCCAAGAAAAATAGCTGCGATAACAGCAACTACCACGTACATTTTTCCCATGCTCCGCATGAAGTCGGTTTCTTGTTGTGCCAACAAAAAAGTGAGGGGAAGTACAAGCAGTGAGCAGGTGGCTAAGGCCTTTTTCGAAGCTAATAACATGGTCTTATCTTTTAACTTTTTATCCTGTCCCTAAAACGGGCGCTAAGGTCAGTGAAATATTTTGTTCGGGCAAGAAAAAAGGTATGAAGGTATGAGGTATGAAGGTATGTTTCAGGAAACCTCCATACCTCATACCTCCAATAAACTGTCCCGCAACCTAGCCGTGCGCAGGATGATTTCCCCGATCCACAACCCGATAAGTGCCCAGCCGATGATGGCGGGGTAAAAAACCATCCGCATCGTGTTGTCAAGGTCTTGGCTACCAAAGGCAATGTTGCCACCTGCACCAGGGTGTAAGCTATCCGTCAACTTGGGAATGATGTAGAGCAATGGTACAAGACTAGCGTAAGCAAAAATATTGAACACGGCACTAATCTTTGCCTTTTTCTCAGGGTCTTCAAAAGAGCCACGCAGCACGAAATAGGCGCCGTAAATCAGCAGGGCAATAGCGGTCATGTTCTGCTTCACATCCCAGCTCCAGAATTTGCCCCAAGTATATCTCGCCCAAATTGCACCAGTGATGATGCCAAGGATTCCCAGCAACAGACCCACATTCGTTAGTGCCATTGCTTTGCGGTCGTCGTCTGGGTTCGATTTTGCAAGGTATTTTATGCTGAAAACCATGCCGCCCGTCAGGATGATGAACATAGACATCCAAAGTGGTACGTGGTAGTAGGTGTTACGTATGGTTTCGCCCAAAATATTGCGAAAAGGAAACGTAATCGCCTCTTTTTCATGGAGTTGTGAAATTTCTGTATTTGGCCATAGCGCATCGCCCAACGCCAGGTTCACGGTGTCCTGCGTGACTGAGATTCCGCCGGGCAGCACAGAGGCACCGTCTGCCGGGCTGTCTATCAGTAGGGTAAAATCTTTCACTTTAGAATCAACGGGCAGGTAGGAAGGGATGTCGAAAGTGATTTTGGCCACTCGGTCGTCCACTACCTCAATGCGTTTGGCAGCGAGTGCTTTGCCGTTCTGTAGTTTGAGCCAGGCACGCAGTTTTTCTTTTTCCTTCGTAAAAAAAGAGTTGTAGCCGGTCACCGTCACGGTCTGGCTTTGCCCGGCATGGAGGCTCAAGGGCGTTGCATCCGAGATGCCCGTTTTCAATGGCGTCAGTAGCCCCATGAAGAAGGTGTAGAGTAGGATGAGCACACCGAGTATTTTCCACCAGTATTTCATTGATCGTTGTATTGTTTAATTGCTGTATTGTTTTTTGAAGAAGTTGTCGTCATAAGCGAAAACAATTCAACAATAAAACAATCGAGTTCAGTCTCGCCAAAGAAACGGGAACAGCACAAGCCCCATTGCCACCAAAATCAAGTCCACAGCGCCAAGCAACATGGTTTTGTCGCCAATATCTGTCTTGCCCAGTAGTCCGATGCTGTGCGCCGAAAGGTTGACCAGCAACAGCAAAATCGGGATTACCACTGGGAAACTCAAAATCGCCATCAGGGTGCTGCTGTTGTCCGCCTTGGCAGCAATGGCAGAAATGAAAGTGAAAGTAATAGAAAAGCCCGTGCTGCCTAGAAATAATGTCAAGGCAAAAATGCCTGCATCATGAATTGGATTGCCAGCAATGAAGGCCAAAGCTACAAAAGTCAGGCCTCCCAGCACTAGCAGCAGCAAGGCATTGTAAATCATTTTTGATAATAGAATGGCAATGGGATGCAACAATTGGAAGTAGTACAGTTGGCGGTAGCCACTCTCCTGTACGAAGCTTTTCATCACTGCATTCACCGAGGCGAAAAGCATGATGACCCAAAACAGTACGTTCCAGACCTGCGGGCTTATGTTCTGAAAGGAAATATAAACAATGAAAACGGTGCTTAGCACGTAGAGCAGGATACCGCTGAGGGCATATTTTTGTCGCCATTCCAGTGTGATTTCCTTGCGAAGCAGGTGTAAGATTTGGGAAAAGATGCTCATTGGGGGCAAAGATAGATGCCAGATTTTAAACAACTGCTAAGGCTATTCCAAGCTGTTGGAAAAATAAATGGGCCAGCGCAATTCTAGGTTATAGAATTGTCTGACCCATTTCGTCTAAAATCTATGAACTGTATTTTATGGCATCCAAGAAGGCACAATGATATTGGCCAACAAAGAATAATTATATGGGAAACTAAGTGTGGTGTTCAACAGTAAAAGTGATCTGTCATTGTTTGGACCTTGGTAAATGGCTTTGCCATCTAGGTTTAAGTCAGACCTGTTATATCCTTGTAAAATGAAATTGGCCAAATGGCTAGTGTTTTCTTCTGCACCAATTACATTTGAAAACAACAAGAAAATATCGTTGCTCGGACCTTGATAGATTGCCATCCCATCTCCGTTTAGGTCACCTGCCCACATGGCCCGTACCCCAGTAGATAGGTTTTTGCCAGCAACCTGCCCGCCCAATACTTCTAGACTTGGTGCGGCGAAATCGATGAATGGTGGTGTAATTGTGGACAAATACCATGGGTTTTTAGTCGTTAGACCCAGATGATTACGGTGTCTAATTGAAACTACATATTCACCCTCAGGTGCACTTGGGAAAACCACTACTTCTTCACCGGAGGCACTTGTAACTGTACCATCCCTGTGTGCAAGTGCGGATGCGGTTGCCAAAACATTTTTGGGTTGAAGGGCATCTCTAACCTCTACAAAGAGCCAGTCTATCACAGCATTAGTTCCTGTAATATCAAAAATGCTTTGTGTCGCAATTTCTCCCCCCCCTTTTCCCTTATGTTCAAAACCAGCTAAACCTGTGTAAGGCTCCTCAAGTGGCAAGTAATGCTGGCTTCGCAGGTCATCCCGCATCAAGTTTTCTATCTGTGAGCCCATTAACGCACCTGAAAACAGTGTTTTAAGTTTCACGGCTGCTACTTGGCAAGTATCACTTTTGGTGAAGAGGTTAACATTGCCGCAGTCGTCGATGGCCATCCAATTGTAATTGGTAACCAGCCCTTCAGAAATGAGGTTGTTTGACTCCGAAACTCCAAAAGCAACTTGGTCATCGCAATTGTCGATGGCAAATAGATTGATGCCGGGCTGAAGTGGAATTGGGCCACCAGAACAGAAAAAGAGCTTTGCAGCAGGGATACCGCCTTCTACCACCATGTAACCGACTGATTCAAGCGGGTGGTTGCCGTCAAGATAATTCCATTCTTGAACGCGTACCTCGAAACTGGTTGGCGTTACATTACGAACCCTAATGGTTGCCGCTTGTGCATCGTTGGTAGAAAGTCCACTAACAATAACTACGGGTTTTGTATAGGTATTGGCCAGTGTAATAGTCTGCCAATTCTGATCTACATTAGCCTGGCCTGCTTCTCCAAAGAAGTTGCCGTCAACATCCTCCATGTAATCGTTTGCAAGTAGGGCTAAGTATCCCATTTTCTCACTAGAGTGATTTATTTCTGAATCCTTAGATTGTTCTTCTTGCAAATAAACCTTGATGCCCGAAGAGCTTGGGTTTTTAGTTCTGGTAACAAATGCATCCTCTTCGTTTGTCGTTTGTGGGTGTGCTAAAAATACAGGGTTGGATGGGAACGGCGCCGCATAAGTCAAAACCTGTTCGGATTGAGTTACCGATGGAATGACATCTGCTACCATTTGGCCAGCAGTCAGCACGTTCCCTTTTTCAATAGCCAGCCAAGACAATTTCTCTGCACCGTGCAGTTTATCGCCTATTTCTTCTTCCCGCAGTCTTACTTCAAATCCCGATGTTGAAACATATCTTACTTGGGCACTGACGGCAACCCCATCATTGTTGCTGGAAACAGTAGCAAGGACGACAGGAGGTGTTTCAAAATGCACTGGGAATTTTACATACTTCCACAGGTGAGAAGTGTTCTGAGCGACACCCGCAACCATTTTCTTACCATTTGGCAAAGTGTAAAGCCGAAAGAATTCTGGCTTTACATTGTCCTGAACGGTAATTTCCTGGGAATCCGATGTGCTATTTCCACAGAGGTCGGTAGCCGACCAGGTACGGGTAATTGTGTAAGTGCCACAAGTTCCCATACTTGACTGGTCGTCTGTTTCTTCCATGGAAACGTAGATGCCAGGACATGCATCTTGAGCAATGATGACAGGGGGGATTGGGATTTCATCATCGCAAGAAATGGTCAAATCGGCTGGCACATTGAGTAATGTTGGTGGCATATTGTCACCAACATTGATGGTGGCATTTGCCATTGCGCAGCAACCTGTTGTTTGGTTGCATACTTGATACGTGAATTGATCGACTCCGCAGGCACTGTTGAAAGGGGTGTAGGTAAATGCCCCAAAATTGTTTAGAATTAATGTGCCATTGCTGGTATTTGTAATGACTGTGAAAATTGGGTTTTGCAAATTTGCGTCGTTCATGCTCACGACGTTACCGTAAGGTACACCAGGACAGGAGGTAAAGACGTCATCTGCCAAGATAGGAGCCCCTGTTAGCTGGCATTCTGGATCTTCACAATCTACGAGGCCATCTCCGTCGTTGTCCACACCGTCCGTGCAGTTTTCCGCACAGTTGGTTACTGTCACCGTTATCTGGTCAGAAGCACTACATCCAGAAGAACTGCTAACTGTCACTGTGTAGGTTGTAGTAATTATTGGGCTTACGTTTTTCGATTGGCCATTGCCCAAACCGTTGTTCCATGAGTACGTGTAAGGGCTGGTTCCACCAGAAGCCGAGGCTGATATTGTAGTTGAAGTTCCCAAGCAAATTGACAAATCATTCCCAGTTGTTGCTGTAGGGCCGCAATCTGAGTCGGCACAGTCAACTAACCCATCGCCATCATTGTCAATTCCATCGTTGCAAATTTCGCAAAGCTCCGAAATGGTAAATGGAACACTTCTAGGGCACAGGCCTGATGCGTTTCTGATGTAATAAGTATAATTCCCTGGCGAGAGATTAGAGAAAGTATTGCTGCTCTGCCAAGTGGTGTTATTGGAGCTGAACTCATATGTTCCACTACCACCTGTTGCAATGAGGGTCACACTGCCATTCGATGCGCTACAATCCGTATCAACAACATTGGCAGAGCTGCCCAAGCCACATTCTGAGTCATCGCAATCTACAAGACCATCGCCATCATTGTCGATACCATCTGAACAATTCTCTGAGCAGAAGTTAACGGTTACTGTTACTTGTGCTGTGGAGGTACAGCCACCTGAGCTAGTTACGGTTACAGTATAGGTTGTTGTTATGCTTGGTGTGATATTATGGCTGATGCCATTGCCAAGGCCATTACTCCAATCATAGCTGAATGAGCCTGAACCACCACTAGCACTAGCGGAGATAGTGGTACTTTCACCAACGCAGATACTAGGTGAAGTTACGTTTGTGCTGACGTTCAAAGAGTTTGCGCAATCAGGGTCAGCGCAGTCGACTAGCCCGTCACCGTCGTCATCTAAACCATTGTTGCAAATTTCAGCGTTGCAGCCAGCTCCAGCAGCGACCAGAGCTTGGTCAAAGTAAAGCTTGCCATCAAGCGTGAGATGTGTGGCCGGGTTGAAATAGGACTCAACAGGGACAGGAGCACCTGAATTTTGGGCATTTGCATAAAAGCCATTAGCATGGTAACCCAAATAAACTCGCTTTCCATGCGAGGCCGATGCACCTGGCAGTGAGTCGGAAGAATTGTATTCAAAAATGACACCGCCATATTGGTTGGTAGGGCCATTTGCAATGTCCCATAGCTGTGCATTTGCGGATGAATAATATTCTGCATCCGTAAACAGCATGCCAAAGACGGGCTGAATGTCATTGTTGAAATTGTAAATTTCCTTCTGGTTTGAATCATCAATGTAAGCGTATTTCCCCCAATGGTAGGACCCACTACCTGGTGACATACCCAGATCGCCGACAATTTGATAATTCATGTTCAAGACGCCAGACGGGGTATTGCGCAAGGCAGTGAGCAAGGTGTTTGAGATGCTGTATTCGGTGGTAGTAGACACGACGATTAGGCCATAATCATCAGGGTTGACGGACACAGGATTGCTAGGGTTCATTGGGTCAAAAAGGCTCATTCCTGCTCCATACCATTTCGACAACACAGGTGTCACTGTATGTGATGTGCTCCATTGACTTTATCAAGATAGGTGATAAAGCCGTGGTCCCAGGCATCACCATCCTCAGGTTTGTTCTCACCGCAGATATATAAAATATCACAGCCTAGTTGGTCATTTGAGCAGGCAACAGGCGCATTGAAGGTGGCCGTTGTAGTACAAAGCGATGGGTTTGCCCTCCAACTTGCCGTTATTGTTTTTCCTGCTGAACCATCCGCTGGCACTGTAAAAGTAACCGTTTGTGGAGAGGTTGCTGATGCCACGAAAATATGCTCTGTTTTGCCGTAAATGCTCACTTCCAGCGTGTCGTTGGCTGGTGCATTTGTCCAAGAAACATTTACCGAAACAGTCGCTACATCCTGTAATGGTTGGTTGATACATGCACTCACTGTAGGTGTAGAAAGCGTGATTCTTTGACAGTCGGAGTCGGCACAATCCACCAGCCCGTCATTATCGTCGTCGATGCCGTTGCCGCAGATTTCGATACAATAGAACGGGCTCAAATTTGTCCCAGGTATGATGTTCCAACTGCTATTGGAAGGTGTTTTCCAATAGACTTCAAAATGGTCATCACCTCCGCCTTCTTTGTACAGCAATTCTATGTAATAATTTACTCCAGCGACCAAGTTGATATTGGCAGATGTTTGTGAAGCATATTTGGTGTATTCAGCAACACTAGTATACCCATTGACAGAAGCGATTAAGACTTTGTTGTTTGGATCTGCGGAGGTACTTAGGTATAGTTCGGAGTAGTCGTCTGAGGTCACATTGAAGGAGTAGGTGCCAGTTTGAGTGGGAGAAAGATAGCCCCTTACCCTTGTACCATAGGAGTCTCCAATATTATTAGGGCTGTCAAAGCTGGTAAGTAATCCAGCCTCGTCAGGATTATTAGGGTAGTTGGCATTTCCGGTCAGGTCAGTGATAGTGGTGCCGCCTATGCCAAGCCAGCGCTCAAAGAGAATGCCACCCATTGAGCATAAGCTGCAGTCCGGGTCAGCATTGTCTACTAGTCCATCACCATCGTCATCTATGCCGTTGCTACATATTTCTGGGGCCAAGGCATCTGCCGAAAGGCAAACTTCATCCACATACAAAACATCAGATGCACCGCTACCCGCAGAGATGTCAAAGTTCAAGAAAATTGCATTCTGTGGAATATTGGTGAGATTAACCGTCTGCAATTCCCATGCTGTGGAAGTTATGACTTGATTTTGGTAGGTGCTAACATCATTGCCGTTCCTGTCTTTAAAAGTATATCCAACACCAGCCCAGGTAGTCCCTGCTCCTTTTTTTGCATAAAAATTCAGAGTGTAATTCTTTCCCCTGTCAATTGGAACGTACTTAGAAATATAAGTACTTTTAGTCAGCAGGGCAGATTTAGCACCCGCATACGGGTTGCTAGTCGTTGCAGAAACACCGCTAGCACTATGATACCAATCAACTAAGTCGTTTTCGAAACCGCTATTCAGAAGGTAAGGACATGCACTTCCGCTACTACAGCCTACTTTCGATATTGCAAGGCCATCAATTGCAGCTCCGATTCCGGAAATGTTGGTCAAGGTGATGACCCTATATGGTTCGGAAGAATGGTAAACAAAACGGAAGCTGAGGTGCTGCCAGTTGAGGTTGCTCCATGTGCTGCTTTCAGGCAATGCCCAATCAGCCTGTATCTTTGTGTACACGTTTGCTGCACTGCCCATCTCCAGCCTCAGCCATGCATCGCCTTGAGTGGCTGGGGCTCCAGTGGGCAATCCAGTAGAAGGGTCAAGCGAAACCTGCCACGCAGCTGCACTCAAGCATATTTCGTATTCTACCCCATCTTCCAATTCCAGTTGCGATAGCGCCAAGAATGAAGACTGACAGAAATCGCCAGGAATCCAAGAGAAATAATTCCCTTCTGGATTATTTACCGTATTGCCTGTATCATTTACATAGTACCAAAAATCGGTAGTAGGCCCACCGCCGCCTTCCCAATTGGGTACTTTGTCTTTATCGCCTCCGGCAATTTTTTGGGCAGGATTTCCCTGTAAATTTTGCGGGAAGGTGACACTGGCGTTGTGTGTTTCAAAGCCACCATTTATGAACAAGTTTTCGGAGCAGTTGCACTCACCAGAGCCACTGTTTTCCTTCAAGCAAATTTCATCATAAATGATATCGCTACCACTGTTCATCCCCAGTTCTACCTCCATATAGGCAGCGCCAGCAGGGGCGATACTGGTGAGTTTGAACATCTTAAAATCATTTACAAAACTGTCAACAGACATGTACTTTGTGCTAAGCAAACTATTGCCGCTGTCAAACCAGCGAAGTCCGATTGCAGCACTTCCGCTATTCCCACTACGTTTTGCAAAAACTGACAATTCATAGACATTGCCGGGAGTAGCAGGGCCAGCAATTGATTTGGCGTAGAGGTTGGATCCCGATAGCTTTAAGGCTTTTGCTCCGTTGTAAGCATCAGTTGTAATGGTGGCTCCAGGTCCGTTGGTTGACCAGCCGAGTAAGTTGTTTTCAAAACCTGGGTTGGCCAGTAAGCTGCCTTGGCAACTCCCACAATCAGGGTCATTGCTATCAACGAGTCCATCCCCATCGTCATCAATGCCATTATTGCAGATTTCTACAGGATTACATACTTCGTTGAAAGTAACATTGTCTATCCAGATATTTGCTGTACTCTCACCTAAGTTAAAGTAAATTCCAGCCAAACCGATATTTGTGCTATCCGCAATGAAGTCAAAGGAATAAGATTGGGCTGAGGTTGTTAGTGCAGCATTTTGATACCAGTAGCCCGTATAAGGCGAATTGGTTCGTTGCAATGCCACGCCCATGTTTCGGTTTCCAGCTGCCTTTGCTTGAAAGCTAAGGTTATAAACTTTGCCAGCTTCGACGCTTTTTCCTCCTTGCACGAATTGGATATGCCAATTGGTGCCAGTTACGGCAGAAATGTTTATTAAAGCGCTGTTTGTACCTGAAAGCTGGCTAGTGTTGTCTATGCTGAAAGTGGCGGTATTGCCCGATTGGACGTACAAGTTCCAATCATTTGTACCATTGTCAAAACCGTAATTTGTGATTAACCCACAATCTGGGTCAGCACAATCCACGAGCCCATCCCCATCGTCGTCAATGCCGTTGTTGCAGATTTCAACACAGGCATTGACTGTAACCGTTGCCGAGCTAGAAGTTACTGTTCCGCAGCCACTTCCACTGGCGGAAATCCTCACACGGTAGTACATCGTAGAAGTTAGCGCCGGAGTTGTGTAACTACTTGCCGTTGCGCCAGCGATGTTTGTCCAAGTGGAGTTGTTTGGGCTACTCCGCCATTGGTAGGTCAATGACGGCGTTCCGCCCGTTGCAATGACGCTAAGACTTGCCGTGCCACCACTGCAAATGGTAGAGCCGGTCGGCTGAGCCGAAATGGCCGGGTCTGCGACTACGGTGACTGTAGCGGAATTGGAGTTTACAGTGCAAGAGGATTGTGTTAGAACGACCCTATAATAGGTTGTTGTGGTTAAAGTTGGAGTAGTGTAGCTGCTGGATGTTGCACCAGAAATATTCGTCCAGGTAGAATTGTTTGTGCTGCTCTGCCATTGGTAGGTTGGTGAGTTAGTTGCAGTTACACTTAAGGTTGTCGTGCCACCATTACAAATGGTGTTGCCAACTGGTTGCCCTGTAATCTGCGTTGGTGCGCAAGATCCAGTTGAAGGATTATAGTCGAAATAATAAGTTTGGCAACCAATGCCTACATCAAGTGCAGGGAAAGAATAGACGACAACGCCACCCACCTGAATCCGGATAGTTGCATTATAGGCACTTGGGGTGATGTTTGTGAAACTAACCCCTGGAGCCAAAGATCCCATGTTGAACACACCAGAGCCGCAGCCTGTTTCGTCGCACAAAACAGTTACGGTGCAACAGCTATTGTTGGCGACGTTCACATGGTGGCGGCAACAACTCCCTATGGCGCAGGTTTGCGAACCGTACCCACAGGGGGTTACGGTAACATTGTAGGCATGTACTTTCTTACAGCCACTTCCATCGGTGTAGGTGATATAATAGGTACCCTGCTGTGCAGATGTGATATCATATATTGCGAAATAAGAATCGCCCTCGGAATTGTTCGTTGTGCCGTCAGGATACGTCAACACCAAGCCGCTTTGAAGCCCTGTTTGAGTGCCCAGATAAAGGTTATTTCCTTCATCAATGGTAATAGAGCTTTGACCCAACCAAGATCCATTATTGATTCTAATATATGGGGTAATGTTGGTGGAACTGACGCAAGGGGTGCAGACCTGCACTTCGGCTATGTTGATGTAGTTGCCACCGGAGCCGTTGTTGCCCGACTTTTGCAACCTTACGTACCTTCCTATTTTACCCCCAACATTTACCACAGGGTCGCCAGACTCTGTAGAGGACAGTTGAAACTGAAAATCGGCATTGGCCAAAGCACCAGCCAAGTCCGTGGCAGCCGCTGGAAATGGGGTATCGGCTACCAGAACATACATACTGGCTAACCTGTTTTGGCAGCAATCGTCACGGTTGAAAATATTGATGGCGCTTATCGTTTGTACACTACCTAAATCAACTTCCCAGTAATCAGTGGTAGTTGCTCCATTGGAGTGTGCTGTGCCGGTATGGCTGGAACCAGCCGTGTTACCGTCAACGGCATTGGCTGCCGAGCTGCCCGTGTAGGTGGAACTCAGGGTCGCTGTTTTGCCTTGGGCCGCATTTACGGCACAGGCTTGAAGGTTATAGGCATAATCTGCAAAAACCTCCGTTGTTTTGGCGCTTCCGACTTCTAGATCCCAGTCGCCATCTTTGCCTGTAATGTCATCTGAGGCTGCTACTGAAATGCCAAGAGCCATTTCCAAGTAGGAAACAGCCTCTTTTCCTTTCTCGCCTTTGGCGAATTCGCAGCCGTAGATATTAAGGTGTTTGAAATCTCTTGCTAAAAGTGGCTTGATGAATGCCGCTATTTTCTCTGCTGTTTTCCATTCACCATTAAGGTAAAGCTCACCAGGGCGACCGTGGGAAAATAAATGGAATATCTCCTTGCAGCCATTCACCTGCTGTACGGCTGTCAAAATTGATGAAGGGGCATTTATTGCCTCATCCACGTAAACAGCAGTTGGGTTCAAGGAATTGACTGGAGACAGAAAATACAATGTGATGCAGACAAGCATAAATGCCTTTCTGAAAGCTAAGCTCCAAGTTCGCAATAGAAAGATTGATTTAGCTCGTACAGCTAATTGGGTAGCAATAGTTGTCATGTAATAGTTTGTTGTGTTTGATTTGTTTTTGTTTTTTGCAATAAACTGCCCTACTGATTTAACTCAGCGGGGCATCCAATATGTGCTATACAAACTCAGTCTATAAAAAGAAAAAAAGGGGGGGAGAAAAACAAACATTAAAATGAGGACTAAAAATCAATTTGAAAGTAACCCATAGGGTTACATTTTTTTTGTTACCGAACCTTTACAAGTTCGCCAAAAATTAGCTGGAGGGACTTTTTGTTTTGGATTTCGCTAGGGTGCAGAAATCTACGTATTCAAACGGATGCACCAGTACGAAAAACTACGCAACAAAGTTATGGGGCCAAGCAAAAGGCAAGTTTTACTGCCAGTTTCAATCTTTTTACTGTGAGTAACATTGGTATGTTGATACGCTAGTAACAAAGAAAATACCTGAATGGATTCATATAAATTTGGCCGGAGAATGGCCTGTGACTTTATGAGAACGATAGTTGAATTGTGGAACATAATTAGGAATTGCCCCAATTGTCAATCACCTTCTTATTTGAGTCTTTAGTACTAAAGTTAGATTCTGCAAATGGCCTTCTTGCCTCCCTATGTATTCAAATTCCTCAAGGAAAACGCTAGAGAATTAAGTTCCTAACCAAGTTCAAAATGAATCAAGTACAGACGACATTTTTTATTCTTCTGACACTGTTTTCCGTAAAATATTCGCAGAGTTTAGCGCAAGATGATAGGGCTAAATTGGATAGCCTTTTGAAGGTTGTTAAAGTAACCGAGTCGCCAATTGCTCGAATATCTTTACTACATGACATTTCTGAAAAATACATGAGCTTTAACAGGGATTCAGCAAAGCTGTATGCTGAAATGGGCTTGAAAATAGTTCAAGCGCAACCTGGCTCACTCTGGATTGCTAGGTTTTCATCCCAGCTTAGTGATTCTTATTTTGAAAAAAAAGATTACGCTAAGGCCACTAGCTATGCAGAAGCTGCACTTTCCATCTTCAAAAACCAGAACCAGCCTGCCGAAGTCTCCAAAAGTTACTTTCAATTAGGAAAAAGCCTGATTTTTCTTGGTGAAAACGCAAAAGCTGATTCAGCTTTAAAACAAAGCATCGAAACTGCCAGAAGTCATAATGATACTATCAACTTGGGGTTGGCTTATAGTTGTTATGCCTACTTTTACTACTACCAGCATGATTTCAAGCAAGCCTTAGCATATTATGAAAAAAGCCAGGAACTATTAGCCCACGCACAAAAAGAGCACTTGGCAACCATTGCTAGTAATGCTAATTTTATTGGTAGCATTCATTTTTACAATGGCGATATGTTCAAAGCATTAGACTCCTACCAAAAAAGTTACGAAACCTTTTCAAAAATGGGCTATAAAGCCGGTATTGCCTATGCCCTGAATAATATCGGACTGGTTTATCAGGAGGTCGAATATTTTGATAAAGCGCTTGAGCTGCACATGCAAGCGCTCGAAATCAGAAAGGAGTTGAAGGACTCTCTAGAAATTGCCTACTCGCTTTTTGACATTGGGCAGTTTTATCTGAAACAGGGGCAGTACAAAAAAGCATTGCAGGTATTTTTGGAGGGGCTGAACATTTGTCAGAAGATAGAAGACAATGGTTTTAACAACAAGTTTTTGGCGGCTATTGCAGAAATCTATGGCGAAAGGGGCGATATATCAAAGGCACGTAAATACCTTGATCAGTCAAAACAGTCGGAAAATCCGATTATCGAGCTGAGATTGGTTTCATCAAAATTGTTGATGCTTGAAAAAAGATGGTCGGAGGCTGCTCTCATTGCGCTCAATGTTTTCAATGCAGCGGAAAGCAAGGACTTCATTCAATTCAAAAATAAAGCGGCAGAATACCTTATTACTTGTTATGCTGAATTGGGGCAGTATCAAAAAGCCCTTGAATTTAGCTTTGCCAAACAGCAACTGACTGACAGCTTGAACAACTACCAGAATGCAAAATTGACCAGGCGATTGGCGTTTGAGTTTGACTCTGAGAGGAAGGAGGCTGAATTGAGCAGTCTGACGAAGCAGAACCAATTGCAACAAAATAAGATGGACAAACAGCGATATATGATTTATGTGTTTGTCCTTTTGGGTTTGTTGGCCATCTTGGCAGCAGCTGGCTTTTATTATTTATCTCAAAAAAACAAACAACTGGCAGCAAAGGAGTCTGAGCTGAGAACTGCCACCCTTAACCTTTTTGCAAACATTTCACATGAGCTTAGGACGCCTTTGTCCATCATTCGAATTCCTTTGGAACAGATGTTGAGTGGGAGATTCAATGGGGATTTGACCCAAGCCCGCCAGCAGATGCTGGGTAACGTGCAGCGCCTGACTGATTTAGTGGACCAGATTCTGGAAATTTCCAGAACCAAGGAAAACCAGCTCCAGCTAAATTTACAATATGAAAACCCCCTCGAATTTCTCCGGGTTTTTGTCGGACAGTTCGGTTCTTATGCAAATCATAAAAACCTCGTCCTAGAGTTGAAAATCCCAATTCAGCCCCTAGCGATTCGATTTGATGAGGAAATTTGGAGCAAAATCCTGAACAACCTAATTAATAACGCATTGAAATTTACTGAAAAAGGTAGCGTAACTGTTGAATTCAGTTATAAAAATGAAATAGTTGAGCTTAAGATAAAGGATACTGGCAATGGAATCCCCGCTGAGTATTTGCCCCATATCTTTAAACGTTATTACCGTAGCCCATTGGAAAAACACCAAAACTTTACAGGAGGATTGGGTTTGACCTTAGTAAACGAATTGGTAAATCTTTATAAAGGGAAGATTGAGGTAGAAAGTGAATTGGGCAAGGGGACTATTTTTACTATTGAATTGCCGCATAACGAACATTTCGAGACCAGTGAACTTCCCACTGATTTTCAGGTATTTATCCTGAGTCAAAATCCACAAAGCACTGATGTTCAGCCAAATACATTTGCCTCAATGCCTTTGGAAGCAATTTCTCCTGTTTCCCATTCCCATCAACAAGCTGGCAATCTCAAAAGGTTATTAATTATTGAAGACAATATCGAGTTAAATGGCATGATTGCCAACTATCTATCTTCCCAGTTTCGTGTTTTTCAAGCATTCGATGGTGTGGAAGGGTTTGAAGTGGCGCAGAAAGTAATACCTGACCTGATTTTGACGGATGTCATGATGCCAAGAATGGACGGGATAGATCTTGCCAATATGCTGCATCAGTCCCCAGAAACTAGCCACATCCCACTTATTATCATCAGTGCGTTGAAAGATGAATTGCTAGATAAGACATTTTGGAAAGCTGGGGTGGTTGATTTTATCCAAAAACCACTGGATATGGAGCGGCTTTCCTCTAAAATTGCGAGCTTAATTGCAGGAAGGGAGCGGTTCAAATCACAAATCCAAAAAAATAGTTGGATAGAGCTTTCTGCAGATGTACCAGTAACAGATAGTGACAAGGAGTTTTTGGAGAGGTTTCAGCAGGTTTTGAAAGAAAATATGGACACTGAAAATATGGATATTGAAAAACTCAGTCAATTGATGCTGGTGAGTCGAATGCAATTGTTCCGAAAGGTAAAATCCCTTACAGGGATGACACCTGAGAAATTCATCCAAAAAGTAAAAATGCAGTATGCTTTTGAATTGCTAAGGGATAAGAAAATGGAAAATGTAACCGAGGTGGCGGCAAGCATTGGCTATACCAACCTATCTTTTTTCAGCCGTAAATTCAAAGAGTTTCATGGCATAAATGCCACAGATGTCATCAAATCAAAATAAGCATTTGGGGGTCTAAAAGTATCGATTTATAACTTTGAGAAACCGACGGACAAGCTGCTTGTCCTAATTTCAATTTCTTCCAAAACAGTCAAAACCTCTCAGCAAACAACCTTGCTCTCAATGACACTTTTCTGGCAATTTGCTTAAACCTAAGTCATATCATTCATTAGGTTCCATCAAATCCATTGGAAAGAACCGGCTGAACACTTTTCCATAAACTGCGATGAAGTGGCACAAAATTTTGGGATAACTCCTAAGTCTAATTTTACTGACAGTTTCAAATGTTTTACTGATGGCGCATTATTAGTTTGTTACTCACAGCAAAAAGTTGAGTCTCAAGTTGAATCAGATACTTTTACTCAGTATTATGCTGGTGATTGTTGTTGTCGAGCTGTCGTCGTGGTTATTTACCTAATTTGTTGTTAGGGGGCGCCAGACGTTCCGCCTATTAAAAGTAATTTATTAATCAAGCAATGAAATTTGCTTTTCTACTGACATTTTGTTTTTCATTTAGTCTTTGTCTTCTCAAGGCACAAGTTGGTAGGAGCCGTTTGGATAGTTTGCTGGTTGCGGTTAAAGTAAATAACCCCAGCGCTTCGGAACTTATGCCCGTTCTATTAGACATTTCAGGTGAATACATACTGAAGTATGAACGGGATTCTGCGAGATGGTATGCAGAGGCAGGTTTAAAACAGTCACAGATTCTGGCAGATTCCTTATGGATTGCAAAATTTTCTAAAAGGATAAGCGAGGTTTATTATCGGCAAGGTGAATACGATAAAGCTACCAATTATATTGAAGTCGCAATTCCTATTTTTCAACACCTGAATTTACCTATTGAAGTAGCAAGATGTTATAACCAGTTGGGAATGTTCTCGACGGCCAAGGGTGACTTTAAAAAGTCTGAAACTTCTTTGTCTCAAAGTGTTGAAATCATCAAAAAGACTGATGATAAATACCTGTTAGCGAAGACTTACAGTCATTTGGGTTTTCTGTTTTATAAACAGTTTAAGCTCAATGAAGCATTGGATTATTATGGCAAAAGTCAGGAACTTCTCAGGCAGTTGAAAACTCCTTCTTCGGTGTCAATGTCTGGATCCAACGCTAACTTGACTGGTGGCATTTACATGATCAAAGGAAATTTATTTAAAGCCTTGGAGTCCTACCAAGAAAGTTATGAAGCATATACAAAAAATGGGGACAAAGATGGGATCGCTTATGCGTTGAACAATATTGGATTGGTTTACCAAGAACTTGGCTATTTTGACAAAGCGCTAGAACCTCATCTAACAGCACTGGAAATCAGGAAGGAAATCAAGGATTCTTTAAAAATTGCTTATTCACTATATGATTTAGGAGAGTTTTACAGAAAGCAAAATCAGATTCAAAAGGCCTCTGATGCCTATCTCGAAGGATTGAAAGTTTGTGAAGCTATTAATGATAGCACTTTTATTGATCAATTTCTGGCAATGCTGGCTGAAATTGATGCGGATAAAGGTGACATTGCTGAAGCTTGGAGATATTTGAAAAGCGCAATTAGAGAGGTGCCAGAAACAAAACTTACGGAAGTCAGGCTGCTACTTATTGAATACAAATGGGAGCAAGCGATACCAATAGCGCTGGATATATTCAATTCGGCTGACAAAAGTGATCTAAAAAGGAACAAAGCTAAGTCTACCGAATACCTGATACAGGCTTATGAAGCATTGGGACAGTACCACAAGGCACTTGAATACAGTCACATCAGGCAAGCCCTCACGGATAGCCTTAATGATTTTCAGAACGCAAGACTGACAAGACAGCTCGCCTTTGAATATGATTCTGAAAAAAAGGAGGTAGCATTGAGCAATCTCTCAAAGCAGAATCAGCTACAGGAATCACAACTTAAAACGCAGCGGTACTTAATCTATGTGTTTATTCTTTGGGGAGTAATTGCTGTATTGGCAGCGCTTGGCTTTTACTATTTGTCGCATAAAAACAAACAGTTGGCCGCCAAGGAAACAGAGTTGCGGGCTTCTACACTCAACCTATTTGCTAACCTATCCCACGAGCTCAGGACACCGCTTTCTATCCTCCGTATCCCATTGGAACAGATGCATAAGGGGCAGTTCTCAGGAGATGCACAACAGGCCAGCAGTCAGATGCTCGGTAACGTCCAGCGTCTTACCGATATGGTTGACCAAATTCTTGATATTGCCCGTACTAAGGAAAATCAGCTCCAACTTAACCTACAGTATGAAGACCCAATTGAGTTTTTGCGGGTTTTCGTGGGGCAGTTTGGTTCTTATGCGAGACACAAAAACTTGAATCTAGAACTGAAAATACCCTCAGAGTCTCTTTCTATCAAATTTGACGAAGAAATCTGGAGTAAAATCCTGAACAACCTCATTAATAATGCACTCAAATTCACGGAGGACGGCTGTGTTAGACTAGAATTCAAGTACCTTATAGGAAATGTTGAGCTTAAAATAATAGATAGTGGCAATGGAATTCCGCCGGAATATCTGTCCCATATTTTCAATAGGTATTATCGCAGCCCATTGGAGAACCACCAGAATTTAACAGGTGGGCTAGGTCTATCTTTGGTGAAAGAGCTAATCAATCTCTACAAAGGAAAAATTGAAGTGAAAAGTGAAGTTGGAAAAGGTACGGAATTCACTATTTTTTTACCCCACAACGAACACTTCAAAGAGCAGGAACTTCCTGCCGAATACCAAGTACTGAACCTGAGTTCAATACAACAATTGGCTGATAATCAGACGGATTTACTTGACCTCCCAGCAGGTGGTTCAGTCAATCCGATATTTGTGCAAAATGAAGTTGCAACTGGTGAAGCCAAAAAGATTTTGGTCATTGAAGATAATTTGGAACTGAATTCTGCAATTTCGAACTACCTCTCCAAACAATATAGAGTTTATCAAGCTTTTGATGGGGTAGAAGGATTCGAGGTGTCCCAAAAAGTAATTCCCGACTTGATTTTGACCGATGTGATGATGCCTCGCATGGACGGCATTGAACTTGCCCAAAAACTACATACCTCTCCTGAAACAAGCCACATACCACTGATTGTCATTAGTGCGCTTAAGGATGAATTTCTAGATCAAGGGATGTGGAAGGCTGGTGTCGTTGATTTTGTCCAAAAACCGCTGGATATGGAGCGGCTAAGTTTAAAAATCAACAGCCTCATCAAGAGTCGGGAGCAGTTCAAGTCACTAATTCAGAAGAATGGGTGGCTGGATTTAACTGCTGATGTTCCAGTGACGGATAGTGACAAGGAGTTTCTGGAACGTTTTCAAAATGTGCTGATTGAAAACATGGAACAGGATGACCTCAATATTGATAAGCTCAGCCAATTGATGTTTGTCAGCAGGATGCAATTATTCCGCAAGGTAAAATCCCTCACGGGCATGACACCAGAAAAATTCATCCAAAAAGTAAAAATGCAGTATGCCTATGAGTTGTTGACGGATAAGAAAATGAGCAATGTATCAGAAGTAGCTGCGAGTATTGGCTACACTAATCTCTCATTTTTTAGTCGGAAGTTTAAGGAAATACACGGCGTGAATGCGACAGATATTGTTAAGCGGCAAGCTGCTCAGTAAGAAGCTTGGCCGATGAACTTAAACCAACTAGAATTAGGTGATGTTTTATCCCTCAAAAAACTGTACACATGCAATATCCACAACAATTCTGGGACGACCGCTACGGCCAAAGTGAATACGTTTATGGTACCCATCCCAATGATTTTTTCAAAGAACAGCTCGAAGCAATTCCGACACCTGGGAAACTACTGCTACTGGCTGAGGGCGAAGGGCGAAACGCCGTTTTCGCTGCTGAACATGGCTGGCAAGTGACGGCAGTCGATTTTAGTGAAAATGGCAAGGCAAAGGCAACTGCACTTGCTGAAAGCCGTGGCTTGAGATTGGATTATCACGTGGGTGATGTCACCCAATTTGACTTCGAAAAATATGGGCCTTGGGATGTCATCGGACTGATTTACTCACATTTTCCTGCTGATGTACGGGCAAAAGTTTTTCCAAAATGCCTGACCTCATTGCGGCCCGGCGGTCAAATCATTTTGGAACTTTTTACGCCAGAACAACTGAATTACACATCCGGCGGTCCGAAAGACTTAGACTTGCTCTACACTGCCGACCAAGCCCGCACTGATTTTGCGCAAGCTAAAACTTTGTACGCCGAGGAACTGGTGATAGAACTGGATGAGAGCAAATTCCACCGTGGGCCTGCTGCCGTCGTTCGGTGTGTGGCGACGTTTTGAGGATATTTTTTTGCGCCAGCAAAAATAGAAAAGGCCTGTGCCTAAGTAGGACACAAGCCTTTTTTGTTACCATAACCTAGCTGTTCAGTTAAGCACCAAATCCTTTTTTGCCAAATAGAAATCCACTTTTTCGTAGGTCGTATCTGCGATACGTTCGTCCATCTCCACCAGTGTTTTTGGCGGCGGCACGATGGCTTTTTCGCCCGGCTTCCAGTCAACTGGCATGGCACATTTGTGCTGGTCGGAGGTTTGCAGCGCAACCAAAGCCCTTTGCACTTCGGCCATGTTGCGGCCCACGTTCAACGGATAGTACATGATGAGTCGGATAGTACCTTTCGGGTCAATGAAGAAGACGGCCCGCACGGCAGCCGTTTCGCTCTCTCCGGGGTGGAGCATTCCGTACAGGTGTGCCACTTTCATGTCAAGGTCGGCGATGATGGGGAAGTCCATGTACACACCCGTTTTTTCCCGCACGTTGTTCACCCAGGCGAGGTGCGAGTGGATGCTGTCAATGCTCAGGCCGAGCAGCTTGGTGTTATGCTGGGCGTAGAATTCTTTGTCCTTTGCGAAGGCTGACATTTCGGTTGTGCAAACGGGTGTGAAATCCGCCGGATGCGAGAACATAATGACCCAACTGTCCTTGTTGTAATCCGAAAATTGAAGGTCACCAGTTGTAGTTTTCACTTTGAAATCGGGCGCTTTATCGCCGATTCTGGGCATATACCCTATGCTTTGAGTTTCCATGATGAAAATTTAATGGTTTGAAAATGAGCAGGTTAGTGATCGTTTAGCAGGTTGAGTCTCCTCAATCTTCTAAATCGCTTCCACTACTAAGCCGCTTTTGATCTTAACGATTGATAGTAGTTCATGTCTCCCAATCCGCCACCGTTGTACACCGCTTGGATGCCATTGGCAGTAAGGAACTGCCGAGCTTGGCCGCTGCGGTTGCCGCTTTGGCAATACACCACGATGGGAGCTTTCATTTTGCGGAATTCATCCACTCGTGCAGCCAAGCTGCTCAACGGGATGTTGATGGCGTTGGCTGCATGGCCGTACTGGAATTCGTAGGTTTCACGTACATCCACGATAGTGGCATTGGGGTTGTTTACGATGCTAATCAGGTCCATTGCTTTGAATTATTTGATTTAATTAAAAAACTGCTGCAAAGTTCTGGGCATGGCAAACGCAGGTCAGTGACGCTTGTCACGGTCGGCACTGTCATTTTGCTTTCCGATGATTTTTGTCATCGCAATGTGACTGGGGTTACCGTAGTGGCTAGGAAGTGATGCGTCGGAGGAGGGCTAAGTCGGCGGGTATATCAATATCTTTTTCTCCTTCGGGAAAATCAATCAGCGCCATTTCAGATTGATGGGACAGCATCAATTTTTTCGCTCCCTGCTGGCCAGTTAGCGTAGTCAGCTCTGGGAACAATTTTTTGGAGAAAATGGCTGGTGGGCCGAAACTGCTGCCGTATTGGGAAGCAAAAATCAGGGAATTTGTGGAGCGCCATCTATCTACTAAATTTTTCAAAAAAGCAGCGCTGACAAATGGCTGGTCGCAGAGCAGGAGTAGTACGCCATCGGCTTCTGCTGGCAAATTGGCAATGCCACACGACACACTTCCGCCCATGCCGTCCGCCCATTTTTCATTGAAAACCAGTTGTACGGGCAAATGCTCGATAGTGGGTTTTATCGCTTCGCAATGAGCGCCCAATACCACCACAACGCCTTGATTTTCAATGGAAAGTGCCGTCTCGCAGATATGTGCTAGCAAGGTTTTTTTACCCAGTTTTAAAAGCTGCTTCGGCTGGCCGAGTCGGGAGGAGGAGCCTGCCGCTAGGATGACGATGCTCAACTTTTCCATGCTTATTTGACAATGTACATGCCTAGTTTGCCCTTGTTTTTTACTTCTAATTCGCCCCGGTACTCACATTCAAAGTCATTTCTCACCAGTTTGTAAGTAGCTTCTGAGATATTAATTTCTCCGATGGGACCATTGCTTTCCATCCGGCTAGCAGTGTTTACAGTGTCTCCCCAGATATCGTAGGCAAACTTCTTGCTGCCTACCACCCCGGCCACCAGTTCTCCAGAGTGGATGCCGATGCGGATTTGCCATTGCGGTCTGCTGGCGGCGGCATTCAAGGCATTTTGTTGTTTAATAAACTGCAAAATCTCACGGCCAGCGGCTACCGCATCTTTCGGGTGTGTACGGTTTTCAACTGGCAGCCCTCCAGCCGCCATGTAGCTATCGCCAATCGTTTTGATTTTTTCGAGGTTGTGCCGCTCCACGATTTCATCGAAACCAAGGAAAAATTTATTCAATTCCTGCACTACCTCACCCGGCGGCAGCATGGCCGAAATCTTTGTGAACCCCACAAAGTCGGTGAAAAGCACCGAGGCCGAATTATAGTGACGTGGCGTGGCAGAGCCTTGCTCCTTTAGTTCGGCTGCCACTTCGTCTGGCAAGATGTTGAGCAAAAGCCCCTCGGCACGTGCCCGTTCCACGTCTATCTCTGTTTTTTGTGCCTCGATTTGCTGGTTTTGCGAAGCAAGCCGCTTGTTCAAACGACGACCATACAGCCAACTCCCGGCAATGAGCAGCATCAGTGCCCCGCCCAAAAGCCCAATCCAGGATGCCGTTTTGCGGAAGCTTTCCTGCTGCTGAATTTTCATGTTGTCGAGCTGTTTTTGGCTTTCCAGCATGGCGATTTGCTGCTGTTGCTCGGCTTTTTGGTTGGCAGCTTCCAAGCTGTCCAGTTTGTTTTGCTGCGCAAGATTGGCAATCTCACGGCCTTGTTTTTCCGCTAAGAGCTGTTGGGTGGCGAGTTTGAGCGCCTGACGGTTCCGTTCTGACTCTAGGTTTGCGGAACGTAGATTTGCTTCCTTGATTTCATCTTCTTGCTTGAGAAGGGCGATTTCCTTTTCCTTCCGGTCGGCATCAAGGCGTTGATTATCGGTTTCTAGTTGAAGGCGGCGGTTATCGGCATCAAGTCTGGCCATTTCCAATTGTCGGACTTCTTCGTCGCTGATACCTTGTATGGTTTCATTTTCAGTGCGTTCGAGGAGATTGTGCAGCGCCTCCAAATTCTGTTGCCGAAGCCGCTCGTCCCGCAGTAGGCTGTCTTTTAGGCTGAGGTGCTTTTTGTAAAAATCTAGCGCTTTGTCATACTCAAAAAGCTGCGTGTAAATTTGCGAAGCTGCTTCAAATGCATCACATTCCACTTGCGCATTCTTCGCTTTTTGGGATGAGGTGATGGCTAATTCGTTGTATTTCAGCGCATTGTAAATATCCTTGTTTTTGAGGTAAATACTGGCGATGAGATGTTGCACATAGCTTTTGTCAGCTAGTCCGTTGTCGGCCATTTGGAGATTTTCCAATGACAGCCGGGTCTCGCCGAGGTTGTTGTAGGCAATGCCTAAATTGCTGTAAACGAAGTTGTTCTTGATGCCCGGATTTGCTTTGTAAATGGTTTCCGCTTGCGCAAAATAATCCACCGCTGCCTTAAAATCCTGCTGCTTGTTCGCAGTGAAGCCGAGGTTGTTTAGGGCAGTGGCCTGTGTGGTTGGGTCGTTTTTTCGCTCCGCTAATCGCTTGATTTTCAGATAGTAATCAATGGATTTAGTAAAATTGGAGATGGCGTTATTAGCTTGAGCAAGTTTCTCCAATACCTTCACCTGCTCTTGATAGTTGCCTTCAGTTTCATAAACATCCTGCAAGTTTACAAGCACCTCAATGGTATTCCTGTATTTTTCGTCCTCGAAATAGGCATTTGCAATTTGCCATTGTACTGCCAGCAGTTTTGATTCGTTTCGCAGCAATTTCGCCAGTAATTCCGCTTGTTTAAAGTATTTCACCGATCTCGAGAAATAAGCTACCCGATAGTAGATTTCACCGATGTGTTCATTGGCTGCAAGTTGATTTTCAGGCTGTTTTTCCTTCTCTGAGTTTCGTAGATCGTAAAGTGCCAGTCGCAGCTCGTCCACGGCAGGGTCGGCAGCTAGACTTGCGTCCGTGGATATTTTGATAGTATCCAGTTCACCTATTGCGCTAGCAGCGAACGGTAAAAGGCTGAAAATCAATATGTTGAGTGCATTTTTCATTCGATGTAGTAGTTCATGCCCAAGCGGATGAAGAAGCCAGTCTGCGGGTTGTAAATCAGTCGGTCTGCTGGATCTGCCGTCACGGGAATTCCACCGTATTCTTTATTGAAAAGGTTGATGATTTTCATATACCCATCGAAGCGGCTCGTGAAAGCATAGCGCAGCACCACGTCCCAAGTGTAAAATTTATTGTCTGTTAGGTTCCGCTTGTCAAGGTATTTATTGTTGACGTACCGCACCATGTCCACCTGCAGCGTCACATCCTTGAAGGGGTGAAACGCATTGGTAAACTGCCAAGTTCGGTTGGAAAGCGGAGAAGCCAAATCGAACCGTTCCTGATTGAAACCAGGCGTCGCCAACGTGGACCGCTGCCAGAAAAAAGTCAGGCGACTGTCGGTATTCAGGTGACCGTTCACATTAGACTCGAAGAAAGCCGTTACTTGACCGCCACGGGTTCTCAGGCTTGAATTTTTCAGGTTAAAATACCCGATTCTTCCGTCATAAATCTGTGGGCCAGCTATCCCTGAGATTTCTACGGATCCATAACTTATCAGGTTCTCATTTCTGTTGAAAAAATAGGTGACGTCCAAGCCCAGTCGGCCATCGTTGTCCTTTATGCGGACACCCGTTTCCCAAGAGGTGGAGCGTTCAGGTTCAAGGGCTCGAAAATTGTGCTCAAGTGGTTGTTCCTGAAATATCTGATAAGAATTGTACTTGTAAAATTCGTTGGGGGAGCGAAACGACAGCCCCCAAGAGGTTCTCACGTTCACATTTTTATGCGCCTTCCAAAGCACAGCGGCACGGGGGGAATTGCCTGAGTACTGCCTATCAAAATTATTGAAGCTGGATATGTAGGAAGTGTTATAATCGCCAACCACTGCCGTGAATTTTTTGCCTCCGTAAAACAATTGGGCGTAGAAGCTTCCCTTTGCAAAACCAATCCGGTTCGTCATTGCTTCAATCAGGGCCGAATCGGGCTGGAAGCTGAACTCAACTGCCCGGTCTTCGATTACGGCCCTTGGCAAGTAACTTTGCTGAGGCCGCCCGCCGCCGACTCTGGCATTTAACCCAACGGTCAGGGTAAGTATTTTGAACAGCCTGTAATTGCGAACGTGGTCAATCCGGAACTCAGTGGAATGCCCCCAGTAATAGCTTTGACCAGCTATGAAGCGGCTGTAGTTTCTATCGAAAAAAAACATGGCCGTATCTGGGTTTCCCAACCTGGCGGCCTCTGCTTTTGCACCGTTGAGAAACATATTCGCCAATCTCGGCTGCACGTACATGGATGACGAACGGGCATCCAGTCCATAGCGGATGTAACTGATGTCAGTTTTCCTGTTTTTCTTCGCTTTTTCCTTGACGATGTTGAGGTTCATCAGCACGATGGATTCCCCAAACCAGTTCTGTGGGTTGCTGTAGGAGACGGCAGCAGTGTTCAAACCCAAGGAACTATGGTCACGGCGGTACATCGTTTCCAAGGACAACGTAAGGCGTTTGTAGTTGAGGTTGAAGCCAAATTTTCTGCTGAGGTGGGGCGTACTGTTCAAGGGCGGGCGTCCAGGTTCCCCTATGTAATTGATGGACTTGAGGTAGAGCGAAGTGCTGTCGTAATTTGAGGGATTGTAATTCACCTCTCGGTCATAAAAAATATTGCGCTGCTCGTACACCGTATTGGAGCCGTAGGCGAAATACTTGAAAATCCGTTTGTCACGCCCTAACCGCCCCCCGAACATCACGTTCACACTGCTGAAAACCCCGCTACCCACTGAGAGATCGGCCTGCATGAAAACCGGCTTGTCCGACTGGCGGGTGATGATATTGATTACGCCCGCAGCAGCATCAGCACCGTAGAGCGCAGCGCCGGCGCCATAGATGATTTCGATGCGTTCAGCTTCCTTGATGGGCAATTGGGCACCGATGGGCATTGCCGCCAAAAAACTGGGTTTGATGGGCACATCGTTGATGAGGATTTTTGCGTAAGTGTTTCCTAACAAACCCCGCATTTGGAAGGTCTCACCTTCAGTAGCAGACCCTGGCTGGCTGACCCGGATGCCCGGCACCATCTTCAATGCATCCACCAGTGTTTCATAGCCATTTCTCCGGATTTCTTCCCTTGTGATGATGTGCGTGCTGAACGGTAGGTCGGCTGCTGCTATGGGGAAGCGGCTGCCAGAGACGATTTTCACATTTTTGTCCTCCAGTTCCAAGGGGGTATAGATGTCCTGCTGGAGTAAGCTTTCAGGATGCAAAAGCAGTGAATCCTGCTGAGCTAAGGCATGCTCAAGTAGGAATATTCCAAACAAAATCAGTGCAAAGCCTTTCCATCTCATAAGCCACAAAATTTCATCGAAGGTATAAACTAGCGTCAAAATACCGTTAATATTTTGAGTGCATTCAGCCAAGCATTGCCCGAAACTGTTTCATTTTCAACGCTTACAAATTATTTTACCTTTGAAAATTTTTTGGGCGTTTCATCAAAAACAAAGATTTAAAATATGCGACAATACATTCTGAAATCCCTTGTTTTCCTAGCCTTTTTTGCCTTCGGTAAAAACTTGGCATCTGCCCAGACTGATGCCCCAGCCAAGCTCACTTGGGGGCCAGACAACAACGAGCCCGGCAACACAGTGGCCACCAAAGTCATCGGCATTGCGCCAGATGGTTTTTACGTGCTTCGCCAAAAAGTGCAAAAATCGGCAAACGCCAAGCCCAAAGTTTGGATCGAGTTTTTTTCAAAAGACATGAAATTGGTACGCTCCGAGGAGATGGACCTGAAATACAAGCATAAGCAGCGTGATTTCGAAAACGTGCTTTACCTCGGTGGCAAACTCTACCTGCTCACCTCTTTCAACAACACAGCAAAAAAGCGTAATTACCTCTTCAAACAGGAAGTGAGCACCAAGTCGTTAGTTGCAAGTAAGAGCCTCGAAATGGTCTGCGAAACCGAAGCCCGCAACAAGGAGGTGGAGGGTAGTTTTGCATACAGTATTTCAAAAGATAGCAACAACTTGCTGATTTACAATGAGTTGCCCTATGAGCGAAAAAATCCCGAACGCTTCGGGTTTCGGGTTTTTGACCAAAATTTTGACCTGAAATGGGAGAAAAACATCGTGCTGCCTTACAATGACGACAAGTTTACGGTGGAAGATTACCGTATCGACAACGATGGTAATGTCTTCCTGCTTGGCGTGCTTTACGAAGACAATGCGAAATACCGCCGTCGTGGCACGCCTACCTATCGGTACGTCGTGCTTGCCTACATGGAAAACGGCAACGACTTCGAAGAGTACCGCATTGATTTGGAGGACAAATTCATAACCGACCTGACCTTCCGCATTGGCAATGACGGCAATCTAGTTTTTGCAGGATTCTTCTCTGACCGTGGCACGTACAGTATCAAAGGCACCTATTTTTTTCAATTAGACCCACGTGAGCGGGCTATCATGCACCGCAAAGCCACAGAATTCAATTTCGATTTCCGAACGGCGTTCATGTCCAATCGCAACCGCCAAAAAGCTGCCGAAGCAGAGGAAAGAGGGGACACCCGCAAAGCACCTGAACTGTTTGACTATTCATTGGATGAATTAGTACTTCGCAGCGACGGCGGAGCGGTACTGGTGGCCGAGCAGTATTTTGTTGAGCAGAATTACGACAATAACTATGGGCTTTACAACCCGTACTACTCGCCATTTTACGACCCTTTTTACTACAATCGTTACAACCAAAGGCAGGTTGACTACTATTACCATTACAACGATATCATTGTCATAAATATCAATCCTGATGGTGAAATTGCATGGTCGTCGAGGATACCAAAACGACAGGAAACTCGCAACGATGGCGGCTATTACTCCAGCTATGCCATGACTACGACTAGAGATGGATTCTTTTTCCTTTTCAACGATGATGGCCGGAATTTTGGCCGTGATGATGGTAAATTATATACCTACACAGGTGGGAGTAATAGCGTCGTTGCACTTGCGCAAGTAAATATCAAGGGCGATGTCAGCGTTTACCCGCTCACCTCGAACCGGGATGCCGGTGTGGTTACCCGCCCGAAAATGTGCAAGCAGATTGGAAAGCGAGAGATGGCCATTTTGGGAGAACGGGGCAGGGGATACCGATTTGGGAGTTTGACCTTTGAATGAAAAAATTATGAGATTTGAGTTATGAGCTTTAAAATAGGGCTCATAACTCAAATCTCTTAGCTCACAATTCAAAATATGCACCGTCACTTTTACCATTCCCCCTTTGGTTGCTTCAAAATCGAGGCAAACGACCATGCTATCACATCGGTGAACCTGCTCCAAAATCAGGAAATTCCACTGGAAGATTGGCATGAGGCACCGGAACACGTAATGGAGGCAGTGCGGCAATTGAGCGAATATTTCTATCGCCAGCGGACAGAGTTCGACTTGCCCCTCGATTTTTCCGAAGGAACGCAGTTCAACCAAAGCGTTTGGCGACAACTCCTGAAAATCCCCTACGGGCATACCACCAGCTATTCGGCTATTGCGAAGCAAATCAATAACCCCGACGCAGTTAGAGCGGTGGGGCTTGCCAACCGCTCTAACCCCATCGCCATTATCATTCCCTGTCACCGGGTAATTGCGAAGGACGGCGATTTACAAGGCTATTTCTACGGTCTCGACATGAAGCGAAAGCTGCTCGAACTGGAGAATCCGATGAGCTATGGAGAGCAGGGGAGTTTGTTTTGATTATTTTTGCGGCCTAATGCAAAATATGAATTTCCAACCCACCTACGCCTACGCCCAATTCCTTGACAAGGAAGACCAGCTTCACCCATTCCGTCAGCGGTTTTTCTTTCCAAAACACAACGGTAAAAATGTACTTTACTTCACCGGTAACTCACTCGGCTTGCAGCCATATGGTGTAGAAAAAGCCCTTCGAAAAGAATTGAAAAACTGGCGGGAATACGGCGTGGAGGGCCATTTCAAAGGCGATATGCCCTGGATGCACTACCACAAATTTCTGCAACCGCAGAGCGCAAGGCTCGTTGGGGCGAAGGAGTCAGAAGTAGTGGTAGCGAACACCCTGACGACCAATTTGCATCTGCTCATGGCTTCGTTTTACAGGCCAACAAAGGAGCGCTACAAAATCATCATGGAGGCTGGAGCTTTCCCCTCCGACATGTATGCCATGGAAACGCAGGCCCGTTGGCACGGTTTCAACCCAGACGAGGCGGTGATAGAAGTGGCACCAAGGGAAGGGGAAGAAACACTTCGCACCGAGGACATTTTGGCGACGATTGCGGAGCATGGAAGCACTGTGGCAGTGGTCATGTTCAGTGGGGTGAACTACTACACGGGGCAGTTTTTTGACTTGAAAAGAATCACCGACGCAGCTCATGCCGTAGGTGCTTTTGCTGGCTTCGACCTTGCCCATACAGCTGGCAACCTGCCGCTCCACCTCCACGACTGGGGCGTTGATTTCGCCTGTTGGTGCAGTTACAAATACCTGAATAGCGGCCCAGGTGGTCCGAGTGGTTTGTTTGTCCATGAAAAACATGGCAACGACCCCGCATTTCTTCGTTTTGCTGGGTGGTGGGGCCACGACGAGGAGAGCCGTTTTTTGATGCGGAAGGGTTACAAACCCATGCTTGGAGCCGCTGGTTGGCAGCTGAGCAATGCCCAAATCCTAAGCATGGCTGCCCACAAGGTCAGCCTCGATATGTTCGATGAAGTGGGCATGGATGCCCTTCGGGAAAAGAGCTTGAAGCTGACGGCTTACTTGGAGTTTTTAATTGAAAACTTGAATGAAGAGGCTGGGCATAGCCACTTTCACATCATCACTCCGAAAAACCCAGAAGAACGGGGCGCACAACTCTCCATTTTAACCGGAGACGAAGGCAAAAAACTCTTCGATTACCTTACGGAAAACGGCGTCATTGCCGACTGGCGGGAGCCAAATGTAATCCGGGTGGCACCAGTGCCGATGTACAACAGCTTCAAGGATTGCTGGCGGTTGGCGGATTTGCTGGGGAGGTTTACAGCCGCTTAATGTTGATATTCCTCCACTTCACTTTTATCCCCCCGCCATCGTGGATTTGCAGCGCAATTTGCCCATCAGCCTGCCCGATTTTTTCGTCTTTCAGCGTAATCATTTCGATGCCGTTCAGGTAAGTCGTCACCTCGTCGCCGACGCAGCGGATGCGCATGGTGTTCCATTCATTTTCCTTGAGGATTTCTTCTTTGGACGGTATCGGCTGGATGAGCCAACCACGGCCATAACTCTCGTAAATGCCACCGGTGTGTTGTCCTTTTGGTGCGACTTCTGCCTGCCAGCCAGCGACCTTCGTGCCATCTACGCTGCAACGGAAAAAAACGCCGCTATTGCCATTGACCTCCTGTTTGAACTCCAGCGTCAGGTCAAAATCCTTGAATTTTTGCTCCGTGCCGAGGTACCCGTACTCCTTGTACTGACCGCTTTCGCAGATGAGCAGCCCATCTTCGACGTACCATTTTTCACGGCCATAATTGACCCAGCCAGTGAGGTCTTTGCCGTTGAAAAGTGGGATGGTTTTGTCGTCAGAGAGCCCCTTCTTGGTGGTGTGGCAAGCAGTAAATAGGCCAGCGGAGAGCAGGAGGAAAAATGCAAAGTGTCGCATGTCAGATTTGTTTTGTTGAAATGCAAAACTAACAGGACGGGCAATTCACTGGCTTTTTTTCCCAAAAATAAATCACGAACCGCTCGACAGTAGATTGATGCTTACTGTCGCCAAATCCGAGTTAGGGAACTTGCTGAAAAACTGTGGGTTCGACACCAATCCTGCCTCCTTGGCCACTTTGTGGAATACCTCAATTTCGACGATGTACTGGTCGCTGAAACCATGCGTGGCATCGTAGGCTGTGACGGCAGTTTTGCCGATATTTTGCGGAGCCAAAAATGGGTCAATGGTATGCAACTCGATGACCAGCAGCCCAAACTTGCCCACATACGGCGTCCATTTTCGGAAATGCTCGGCGAGGTTGTCTTCCACCAGGTTATTGGAAATACGCTGACCTCGATGTGCAAAAGCGCCCGTCGACTGGCTAACCCGGCCTTCGGCGATGTGCGTCGGTTGCTCCCAAATGCGGTTGTGGTCGAGGAAGGTGCGCATGTTAAGCAGGTCTGAGAGGTGAATGCCGTAGTCTTCCAATAAGTCGTTGGCCAGTAGGTCAGGCCTACCGATGTCGCCCCAGACGATTTTCGCCCAAATGTCTGCCTGAATCAAGTTGTGGCGTGTCACACGCAAGGCAGCTTTGTTGTAGTCGGCCCCTACGAGGAAGAGCGGATACTCTCCTAACATTTGCCCACGCAGCGTGCGTTGTTCGATGACTTCGTAAATGTGTTTGAGGAATGCCCCGTTGCCGCAGCCCATGTCGAGGATGCCTTTAGGTTGCTCCGCAATGGGGCGGTTGAACAGCCCGATGATAACCTCGTCCACTTTTTTGAAATAGGCAGCGTGAGCCCCGCCGCTGCCCCAGACGTTCATCTCCCGGTCAACGTGTAGTTCCTTTGCACCTTCCGGGATGTCACGAAGTAGGTTCGGGTTCCCAAAAATCAGTTCATCCACTTTGCGGAGCATGGGGATGTAGGACACCGTGACGCCGTATGCACTCGCCCTTTGCGCCAGGAAAAGCCCTTTTTCGGTGAACCGGTAGGTCTCATTTTTTTGTGAAAACCAGCTGAAATACACAAACATGTCCAGTAAATCCTTGAAGCTATCGGGGTCTTTATGGAATTCCTCCGGCCTGAACGAAGCCTCCATGAAGTAATTATGAAACATGCCGCTCATGCCCAGATGCACGACCGTCGGGCCAACGAGAATACCCTCAATGTGCTTCTTGATTTGGTACTGGACGGACTGTTGGACTGGCTCCGGGTCGATGCCGTAGCCCTTGCGGTATTTTTCAAAAATGCCCTTCAAAACCTGGAACGGCTCGACCTCGAAACGGCGGTTGTGGTATTTTTCACTGAACTTCAAAAGGTACACCACATCGGCGTACAATGGCACCAAATTGAAAGCCTCTTCGCTCTTTTCCGTCAATGAATATTGAATCGAATCCGTGGAATTGTCGATGGTTTGGTGCAGCCAGCCCTGTGAGCAGAGTACCCGCAAGGCCACGTTGAGGTAGCCCTCGTTGGCTTTGAATTTTGCGGTCAAATCACGCAGGTCGGCCTTTTTTTCTTGGAGTAAATGGGCGAGTACCCCTTTTTCGTGTAGGGCAAAAGCAGTAGGAGCGGTCACGATGCCATCGAGGTGGCGGAAAATCTCCTCCCGGAGCAGGTTGTTGTCTTTTTTCAGCATTGGGTAAAATGGTTAGTGGTTTTGGTCAAGGGTTGGAATGGTAAAAACGGGCAGTTTTGCCTCGGTGTTTCACAAGCATGAAATATGTCGGGAAATTAGAATAAAATGGCCAACTTGGCTTTATTCAACTAAGGTTTGTCTCAAAACCTTGCTTGATATCGCCCTGCTTTTACGTAGCTTGCCCCCATAAAACTAACCATCATGGACAGAAGACATTTTATTAAAAACACAGCGCTGGCGGGGCTTTCCATGCCGTTCATTGTCCGCCGAAAGGTTTCAAAATACACAGTCGCCCTCATCGGTTCCGGCTGGTGGGGCATGAACATCCTTCGGGAGGCCATCCGCTCAGGTGAGGTGCAGGTGGTGGCGCTTTGCGACGTGGATGAGGCGCAAATCAAGAAATGCGATGCCGAGGTACACCAGCTTTGCCACGACCATCCCAAGCATTTCAAGGATTTTCGGGAGTGCCTGCAAATCGTAAAACCGGACATCGTCATCAATGCCACACCCGACCACTGGCATGCGCTAATCGCCATTGAGGCCATGAAGTCGGGGGCACACCTGTTTTTGGAAAAACCGATTGGGCATACCGTGAAGGAAGGCACTGCGATTCAGGAAACAGCACGGGACACCCAGCGCATCTGCATCGTGGATTTCCACCGCCGCTACTCACCGCACAACGTCAGCGGCATGGAGTTCCTGAAATCGGGCAAGGTGGGTGAAATAAAGGAGGTACGTGCCTTCGTGAAATACAGCTGGGGCGCAGCCCAACCCAATCCGGTGGAGGAAATCCCAGCTGGCCTTGACTGGGATTTTTACTGTGGCCCTTCGGGCAAACAGGCGTACAGCCACAACATCCATCCTCGTGGGTGGCGGCAGTACGGGGCTTTCGCCAACGGCCAGATGGGAGATTGGGCGCCGCACTGGTTCGACCAAATCCTTTGGTGGACGGAGGAGAAGGCACCCCGCCGCATCTTCAGCACGGCTCGCCATCCCAATGTGCAGGGAGGAAGGGACATGCCGGAGAGCCAAATTGCTGTGTACGAATTTGAGAGTTTCACCTGCACTTGGGAGCACTCCCTGCTCAACGCCCGCCCCGACGAACAGGGCGAAAAAGTCGGTGTAAAATTTTACGGAACGGAAGGCACTTTCCACATGGGCTGGCAGGATGGCTGGGTTTTTTACCCCAAAGATGCTGACCAAATCATCAAACAGCCTGCCCAACTCGACCAGCCCGATTCACAGAACATCCGCCTCGTTTGGGCTGATTTTTTGGCTTCGATAAAATCGGGAAAGCTGCCCCTCGCCGACATCGAACATGGTCGGCAAGCCACCAACATGGCATTGCTGGGTATGCTCTCCGCCCGCCTTCGTCGCAGCATCGAATGGGACGAAGCGAAGGACGAAGTGGTGAATGATTCTACGGCAAACGAGCTACTTCGGCGGGAATATCAGGGAGGGTGGGATTACCCGATGTAAATATTTAACATGCTTTAGGAATATGCATGACATTTTGTAATTATTGGGTTGTAGCTAACTCATACAGTCATAATTTGCCCAAATTATTCACCATCTAAATCTCTTTAAAATGAAAAATCAATTCTTAACTATCGTCTTATTATTTCTTTGGGTCGTTACAAATGCTCAGACTAAGAACAGTAGACTTGCAGTATCTGCTGGCTTTGGATTTCAGCAATATCATGGAGACATCGGGAATGGTTTCTACAATTTCACCAAAACCGAATATGGGGTTGCTTCGCTTGGGATTGACTATTATGTAGGTAAGTCTTTTGATGTAAAATTATATGCTAACTTGGGAGATTTTGGTTTTTGTTCTCCTTATGAAGAAGGTGAAAATGGTGTCGTGGAAGACGTCTTAAATTCCAGAATGACAATGGGAGCTATTGCTCTGAAATATAAACTTGCCAACGGTTATTTATTGCCTGAAGCAAAAAGACTTGCACCATATGTTTATGCTGGATTTGGCATAAATAAGGTTACTGATATTATGAAAATGAAATGTATAGTGCCTGGGACATACTATTCTACGAATATTGGTCTTGGTGTTAAATATCGTGTGGGCAAGGTGTTTAATATTGGATATAACTTGAACATCGGACAGTTGTCGAGCGATGCATTGGACTTCGTAGTAAGAGGTAGGAATGACCTTTATATGCAAAATTCATTGATGATAGGCATTGAAATTCCCAATAAGAAGATGTGAAAGGTGCTAACTTTTTTGAGTTTTAAGCAGCATGGAAAATGAATGCATAAATTTTTCCATGCTGTTGCTTTTTTTTAAGAGGTAGTTCTTAAGAATATAGAATCACAAAACATGAACCGACGCCAAGCCATCCAGTCCACCGCTGCTTTAGCAGGTAGTTTTTTCTTGCCAAAACCATTGGCAAAATTGTTTCTCGAAGCAGGCTTCACGAAACAAGACTTTGGCCCCAACTTCAAATGGGGCGTGGCAACTGCTTCCTACCAAATCGAAGGGGCGTGGCAGGAGGATGGCAAGTCACCAAGCGTTTGGGACACATTCGCCCACGGCAAAAAGAACATCAAAACGGGTGAGAACGCTGATGTGGGCTGCGACTTCTATCACCGATATGCCAGTGATTTGGAATTGCTCAAGGCATTGAACTTCAAGGTGTTCCGCTTCTCGCTGGGATGGCCCCGATTGTTGCCGCAAGGCACAGGGAAGGCGAACCAAAAAGGCATCGACTTCTACAACCGGGTCATAGACAAGTGCCTCGAACTTGGCCTCGAACCTTGGCCAACGCTCTACCATTGGGACCTGCCGCAGGTACTCGAAGACAAAGGCGGCTGGACGAACCGGGATGTGTTGAACTGGTTTTCGGAATACACACAGCTCGTTGCCAAGTCCTACGGTGACCGGGTGCAAAACTGGATGGTGCTGAACGAGCCGTTTGCCTTCACGACGCTGGGCTACATGGTCGGCTGGCATGCACCCGGCAAGAAAGGGCTGAGAAACTACCTGCCCGCCGTACACCACACGGCACTGGTGCAAGCGGAGAGTGGTCGCATTCTCAGGTCGGAACTGCCGAAAACGGCTAACCTCGGCACCACGTTTTCCTGCTCGTTTTTGGAACCGAAATTCAACGCTGAAAAACATGTGCGGGCTGCCAAGCGCATGGACGCACTTCTCAACCGACTGTTCGTCGAACCATTGGTCGGCATGGGCTACCCGACTGATACGCTTCCATTTTTGAGGAAAATTGAGGAGAAATATGCCCAGCCCGGTGACATGGAGCGCATGAAGTTTGACTACGACTTCATTGGCATACAGAATTATTTCCGGGTCATTGGAAAACGAAGCTTTACCACGCCAGTGCTTTGGGCCAACGAACATTCTGCCAAAAAGCGCCATGTGCCTGCCGACCAAATCACCGACATGGGCTGGGAGGTGACGCCGGACGGAATTCGCCAAAGTCTGAAACAGTTTGCTGCTTATCCCGGCATCAAAAAAATCATCGTGACAGAGAACGGTGCTGCCTTCCCTGATATGGTGGAAAATGGCGCCGTACATGACCCGCTTCGAGTGAAATTTTACGAAGACTACCTCGCCAAAGTGCTGCAAGCCAAACGGGAAGGTGTTCCCGTAGAGGGTTATTTCTGCTGGAGTTTCTTAGATAATTTTGAATGGGCGGAAGGTTTTCGGCCCCGCTTCGGCTTGGTGTATGTGGACTATGAAACGAAGGAGCGGGTGGTGAAGGATAGTGGGAAGTGGTTTCAGGAGTTTCTCAAAGATTAGAAGCTTAGATGTAAAACCTTTGACCTACTCTAAACTTTCTAAACCTCCTTAGCTTTGCCGCATGCTCAATAAGATTCTTCAACAACTCGAACCAACCCACACTAAGCTCATTGCCGTGAGTAAGACCCATCCGGCAGAGCGGGTAATGGAACTTTACAACCAAGGCCAACGCATTTTCGGAGAAAACAAAGTGCAGGAACTCACGGCCAAATACGAGGCCCTTCCTAAGGACATCGAATGGCACCTAATCGGGCATTTGCAGACAAACAAGGTCAAATATATCGCTGCTTTTGTGTCCTGCATCCAGTCAGTGGACAGTCTGAAACTGCTCGCCGAGATTGACAAACAAGCTTCAAAAAACGGGCGAGTGATTGACTGCCTGCTTCAGTTCCATGTGGCAGAGGAGGAAACAAAGTTCGGGCTGGATGAAACGGAAGCTTCGGAATTGCTCCAGTCTGCTGCTTTTTTGGACATGAAAAATGTAAGGATTACTGGAGTGATGGGCATGGCTACCTTCACCGATGACCTAATGCAAGTACGCCGGGAATTTCAGCACCTGAAAAAGATTTTTGACAATTTGAAGAATCGCTTTTTTGGTGATCAACCAAGTTTCAAAGAAATCTCGATGGGCATGAGCGGCGATTACCAACTGGCGGTAGAGGAGGGTAGTACCATGGTACGGGTAGGTACACTGCTGTTTGGAGTTAGGTAGTGTCGTTAGGGCTATGCGACAGTTCACTTTGGCAACCCACCCAACAGACCCCGTTTTTTAGCCGTTGATTTGCTTCGTAAAACGGTATTTTTACGCCTGTAAAACCTTCAACCCGTAAATCCTTTTTCATGAAAAAAATATCGCTGCTAGCGCTTTTCCTTGGTTTGGTGAGCTTCGCCAATGCACAGTTTTTCAATCGAATTTTTGCCCCAGTTGCCGAAAATAATGCCCAGTTGCCGAATCCTTGGGTAGGTGGGTACAATGCCCCACAATGGTCGGCAGTGGACCTCAATAACGATGGCAAGCAAGACCTCTATGCCTTCGACCGCAATGGCGACAAGCATGTTTGTTTTCTGAATGTTGGTGGCCCCGGTGAGGCTAAATATCAATTCGCCCCGCAGTATGCTGCCAATTTCCCACCTTGCCGCTTCTACACCCTCTTGCGTGACTACAACCGGGATGGAGCCATGGACCTTTTTGCATCTTCCTTGGATGAAGGCGTTGCTGGGCTTAAAGTGTTCACTGGAAGCTACGAAAACAATGCCCTGGTCTTCCACCGGGTTTCATTTCCCTGGATATTTGATGTCCTTCTGATAGATGCTGCTGGCTCAACGACGCAGCTTCCAATCAATGCCACTGACTATCCTGCCATTGATGACATGGATGGGGATGGGGATCTTGATATTTTGTCGTTGGGAATCACGGGTTCAAAAGTTTATTACTACCAAAACATGGCTTTGGAATCTGGCTTTACGGATGATACTTTGATTTTTGCACAAATGGACGATTGCTGGGGGAAATTTTACATACCAGCTTTTGCACAGTCTTTGTTGTTGAGCCCAAGTCCAGATGATTGTGTGTTTTTTCAAAACCCTAATGCTGAAGTTGACGAACGGGGCGGTGTTCATGGTGGAGCAACACTCTGTACTTTTGATGAGGACAATGATGGGGTCAAGGATGTGCTCTACGGTGACTTGATTTACCCACATCTAATCCGTGGGAAAAACTGCGGAACGGTGGAGGACGCTTGGATATGCGAACAGGACACCATGTACCCTGTTTACGACACTCCAACCAATATCACTGACTTTCCAGCGGCATATTATCTTGATGTGGACAATGACGGGGTGAAAGATTTGATTTCTTCGCCAAATATTGCGCAGGGAGGTTTTGATGAGCGGGTCGTTTGGTTTTACAAAAACATCCAAAGCAACGAGCACCCTTCTTTCAGCCTGCAAAACGACCGCTTTATGGAAGATGAAACCATTGACCTTGGTACAGGGGCTAATCCTGCGTTCGTGGACTATAATGCCGATGGGCTCCTTGATTTTGTAGTGGGTAATGAATCATCCTTCAAACCAGATTTGGTCAAAAGTTCTCGACTGTTTTTGTACGAAAATGTGGGCACACTCGCAGAGCCTGCATTTGAACTGGTAGACGACGATTGGCAGCATTTCAGTCAGTTCGTGGATTCCAATTCACAGCCGTTTGCCTACACCCCCAGCTTTGGTGATGTGGACGGTGACGGTGACATTGACCTAGTGGTCGGCGATGCCAAAGGGCGGCTTTTTTATGGGGAGAACAATGCTGGTGTCGGCAATCCGCTCAGTTTTGAGCCCATTATTCCCTACTGGTTTGGCATTTCGGTGGGCCAGTTTTCCACCCCTTGCGTGCATGACATGAACAAGGATGGCCTTGGCGACCTCGTGGTGGGTGAATACAAAGGCACCGTCAACTACTTCCCAAATATCGGCACCATCGGAAACCCAATCTTCCACCCAAACCCTGCCGAAGCGCCCAACAATGAATATTTTGGTAAAATCAATACCCAACAACCAGGCTACACCAGCGGATACAGTGCACCTTTCGTGATTGAAGCTGCGGACAGTACCATGTTCATCGTAACGGGTTCAGAGCAAGGCTACCTGAAATATTACGAAGTCAATCCGGACAGCATGAACGTTTTTGGGGCACAGTTCGAACTGCTGGATGCGCAACTTGGATTTGGTCTTCGGGAGGGTAGGGTTACTCGTCCCTGCTTTGGCGACCTCAATGGCGATGATTTTTTGGATTGCTTGGTCGGTAATCACCGAGGTGGGTTGGCACTCTACAGTTCTCCCATCATCATGGATGGCAGCGTGGGGGCAAAGGAACTCCGTCCAAATCTTGGTGTTGAAATTTACCCTAATCCAACGAATGATTTTTTAATAGTGGATGTGAAAATTGAAGGAAATCAAACTTGCAACTACCATATTTTCACGGCGTTGGGCCAGCAACTTGATAGTGACAAACTGGACATCTCTACCAAAAAACTGGACGTCTCCAATTTAAGTGCAGGTCTTTATTTCTTGCAATTGCAAGTGGGAGGGCAGCAGGTTACGAAGCGGTTTGTGAAGGATTGATTGTTATATTGTTGAATTGCTATATTGTTATAATGCTGTGCGTGGTACGGGTAACAATATAACAATATAGCAATTCAACCATTTAAAAACCCCATCACATCCACTCCATCCGGATAGTCGAATAAAGTCGGTTCTTGCGATTGACCGAAGGGGATAGTGGGCAAGCTGAGCAGGCCCGGTTTGGCGACGATGCACTGGATTTCCTCGGTGCGGCTTGTTAGTTCCGCTTCCAGTGCGAGTTTATCTTCGTAAAATTCATAGTGCAAGGTGGCGATACGACTGGCGATGTCCCTGTTTTCAGCTAAAATAATGCAGCCATTATTAAAATATGGAACTTGATTTAGCATCAGCAGGGCGAGGTTGTAATCAAAATTATTGCGGTATTTCGAGTGGTTGACGATTTCCCGAAAATCGTGCAGCCGCTCCATCAGCGCCTCGAAATGGTAGCCCTTCGGCAAATACAATTTGGAAACATTGCGGCAGCCCAAGCCAAAAAACCGAAAAACATCCTTGCCCAGCAAGTGTAATTCGTCTGCGGTCTCTGTGCCATCCAGCACCGCTACAGCGTTCCGGTTCTTGCGGATGATATGCGGGTATTTCCCAAAATAGGCTTCGAAGTATCGGGAGGAATTGTTGCTACCCGTAGCGATGACAGCGTCCATGCCGTTCAATTGGTCAACGATTTCAAAAAAATCTCCACTGCCGGGCGCATATTTCTCCAATAATTGCAAAAGATATGGCAATAAAAAACGGTCTTTATCGGACAGTTTTACCTTCGCTTTTTGCCCCGAAACAAAGGTGCAAACTAAGTCGTGAAAACCCACCAACGGCAAGTTGCCGGCCATGACCATCCCAACGGTTTTCATAGGAGGCTCATCGGGAATGGGGTAGGTAGCCGCCCATTTTTCTAACTTGTTTTTATCCAAAAACTCCGTAGCAATAGACCGAATGGCCAATGCCTGATTTTCCTTCGTAAACCAAGGGTTGTTGTACTCCGTGCGGTGAATGACCGCATCGAGATAATCGTCGGGCTGAAGTAGATGCTCACCCAATTGGGTAAGCACTGAAATGCGTTCTTTTAAATTCATTCAAGTAATAAATTTATCGCTCACCCCAATCATAAATCATACATCAAACAAATCATGAATCATAAATCAAATCACGCTGAATATATGATTTATTCGATTTCAGATGTTTGGATCACCTCGCTCTCTCTCACTCTTGATCAAGCGTCAGCTTCTGCCGCCGATCCGTCACATACGTTCGCCAGCGATTCAGGCACTCGACCATCGGGGCTGGCAATTCGGAATCAAACTGCATGTACTCCTTGGTGCGGGGATGCACGAAGCCAATTTCCTTGGCATGGAGCGCCTGGCGGGGCAATATTTCAAAGCAATTCTCCACAAACTGCTTGTATTTGCTGAAAATTGTCCCCTTCACCACCCGGTTGCCGCCATAGCGCTCGTCATTGAAAAGCGGGTGGCCCATGTGCGACATGTGTACCCGGATTTGGTGGGTGCGACCTGTCTCCAAGCGGAGTTCCATGTGGCTCACGTAGTACAGCCGTTCCAGCACTTTCCAGTGGGTGATGGCCAGTTTACCTTCGCCATCATCTACCACGGTTATTTTTTTTCGGAAACGAGGGTGACGGTTCAAGTAGTTCTCGATGCGGCCACTGTCCTCCTCCGTTTCCCCCCAAACGATAGCATGGTAGCGACGGTGGATGGTGTGATCGTGGAACTGCTTTGCGAGGGAAAACATGGCAAATTCCGTCTTGGCGACCACCATCAAACCCGAAGTATCCTTGTCGATGCGATGGACAAGGCCGGGGCGGTTGTCAGGATTTCCGTCCATCACAGGCAGGTCCTGGAAATAGTAGGCGAGGGCATTCACCAGTGTTTTACGATAAACACCCACACCAGGGTGTACAACCATGCCAGCAGGCTTGTTCAGCACAAGCAAGTCGTCGTCTTCGTAAATGATGTTGAGGGGAATCTTGTCCGGCTGCACCCGTACGGACTCATCCATCGGCTTCGGCAGCAGCATTTCCACCACGTCGTTCGGGCGGATTTTATAGTTGGCTTTCTCCTCGTCGCCGTTCACTTTTACCAGCCCCGCCTTGATGGCGTTCTGCACCCGGCTCCTCGAAATGCTGAAAATCCGTTCGGACAGGAACTTGTCCAGCCGCATGATTCCTTGGCCTTTGTCCGCCACAAAATTTCGGGTTTCATAAAACTCCTCACTAAAAACCAGTCTATCGGGTACTCCACGCATTTGTCCAAAATTTGCTAAGCTGTGAATGGGGTGGTTGGGTTTTAGGGAGGGCGAATCCGTTGGATTTCAAAAACTTGAGGTGCAAAATAACGCAACTTTCTGCCATCAACCGAAGTAGATTTACTTTTTCTGGTTTGAAATGGTTTTGCTTGCGCAATTTTGCCCCTGAGCTTCAATCCTTCAATCCATCAATCCTTGAAAATGTCTCACTTCAATTCCATCTGCGCCAAAGAACCGCACGACCCCCGCACCACCAAGCCGCATATTTTGCCCATTTATTCCAGTTCGTCTTTCGCTTTTGAGAGCATTGACGAGGGCATCGAAATTTTTACCAACAAAAAAGAAGGCCATGTGTACAGCCGCTACGCCAACCCAACGGTGGATGCGGTAGCCGCAAAAATAGCGGCATTGGAGGCTTCAGGAACGGGTGTCGAAGCAGCGGCGATGCTATTTTCCAGCGGTCAGGCGGCAGTCAGCACGATGGTGATGGGCATCTTAAAAGTGGGCGATAAAATCCTCACACAGGGCAATCTCTACGGCGGCACGACGGAGTTATTTGTGAAAATCTTCCAGCCGTTTGGCGTGGAAACAATCCTCACCGACCTGCACGATTTGGACAAAGTGGAAGATTTGGTGAAAAACGACCCGGCCATCAAATTGCTTTATTTTGAAACGCCCGCCAACCCGACGCTCGCCTGTGTGGACATGGCTGCCTTGGCGAATCTTGCAAAACAATACGGCAGGTACAGCGCCGTGGACAATACTTTCGCCACGCCCTACCTCCAGCAGCCGCTGCGGTTTGGGGTGGATTTCATCGTACACAGTACCACCAAGTTCCTGAATGGCCACGGCAACTCGACGGCGGGGGCACTCGTCACTTCGCACACGGCGCAGATGCGGATGGGCGGCAGCATTTGGCAGGCGATGAAACTGGCGGGTACAAACTGTTCGCCTTGGGAGGCCTGGCTCGTACACAACGGCTTGAAAACACTCGCCGTTCGGATGGATAGGCACTGTGAAAACGCCCTCCGCATTGCCCAGTTTTTAGAGAATGACAAAAATGTGGAGCGGGTCAATTATTGCGGATTGCCCTCGCACCCCGACCATGAAATTGCGAAGCGACAAATGAGTGCCTACGGCGGAATGTTGAGTTTTGAACTGGCAGGTGGCTTGGAAGCTGGGGTGAAATTCATGAACCGCATCAAATTCTGCACGCTGGCGCCCACGCTCGGCGATGTGGATACGCTGATTTTGCATCCGGCCAGCATGTCTCATTTGAACATTCCGAAGGAAATCCGCCTTCAAAATGGTATCACCGACGGCCTGATCCGCATGTCCATCGGCATTGAGCATGTGGACGACATTATCGGAGATTTGGTGCAAGCGATGGGGGAGTAGAAATTGGAAATTAAGAAATTGGGAAATTGGGTGAAGGTGCGTTAGCTTTGGGTTTCCAAAAAAAAAATTGCTTCGCAATATCACCCCAGTCGCCAATCTTTAGTCACCAATCACCGTAACCATTCAATCCATGAAAAATTTCTTTGAAGCCATTGCCTCATTTTTTTCTTCGCTTTTTGGTAAAAAAAAGGCGTCTGCACCGACTCCCCAGCCGCAACCAACCACTTCCCCCAACGACCGAAAGCCAGATGAATTGGAGGACAGCTCTGATGTACCCGTGGACACCGTGAGCACTGTCATGGTCATTGAGGTGATACCGGATGCCCCCGGCCCATTTGCCGATGACGACAAGGAACATGCCGTGGATGGTGAGGAAACGCCAACGACCCCAACCTCACCAAATACAGGTGGTGGCACTACGACACCTACCACTCCCACTACACCGACAACACCCACCACCCCAACAACACCAACGACCCCAACCACTCCAGCGCATACCCCCCGTTTCGTTTGGTGCCTTGACAACGGCCACGGAAAATTGCAGCCGGGCAAGCGTTCACCTGTTTTTGACGATGGCAAAACCCAATTTTTCGAGTACGAATTCAACCGGGATGTGGTGGAGAAAATCATCAAGGAACTGAAGAAAAACGGGGTGAAATACTTTGACGTAGTGCCTGATTTCAATGATGTCGGCAGCTTCCTCGAAGAGCGGGTGGACCGGGCAAATAAATTCAAGACCGACCTTCCGAAAATCTATGTCTCCGTACACTCAAATGCTGGCCCTGCCGCTTCTGCCAGCGATTGGATTGCAGACAGCATCAATGGCACGGAAACTTGGTACGCTTCCAACAGCACGAAGGGCAAGAAACTGGCCGCCGTTTTCCAGAAGTATTTGATTTTGAAAACGGGTTTCAAAAACCGCAACCTGAAGTCCACCGCCGAGAAGCCGCTGTATGTTTTAGAAAAAACGACGATGCCAGCCATCCTGACGGAGAATGGTTTTTACAACAACAAAACCCAAGTGAAGGAACTGATGAAGGACAGTGTCCGCCAGAAAATCGCCGATGCCCACGTGGCGGCGATCATGGAGATTGAGGAGAAAGGGATTGTTTAGTTTGCAGTTAGACAGTGGGCAGTCAGTATGTGGAAGCATCCACTGACTGCCCACTGTCTAACTGCAAACTAATTACTGCTTAACTAGTTTCTTGCGCTCAACCACTTGCCCATTTTGCGCCAGCGAAACCAGATAGACACCAGCGGCGAGGCTGCTCAAATCCAGTTGGGCAGTGGTGTTTTCCAAAGAAATTTCGAGGTGTTTTTTACCCTGCAAATCCCAGAGTGTGAGGGTGTTTTGCCCATCGGCCAAGTCTGCCGAAACGAGGATGCTCACAAAATCACTAGCCGGGTTTGGTGCCAGGGTAAAGGTTTGGCTGGCTTGCAGTTTTGGCTTTTTACCTTCGGGAAAATTGGAATTGAGCTTATCCGTACCAGTCTGCGGGCCGCCAGTGAATTCGTCTTCAGTAACCAAAATGATAGGGCCACCTGGTGAATTGGAGCCATTGCAGCGCCAGTTTTTGCGGGCATATATCCCACAGTATTCAAAATCAATAGGCAATTGAAGGAATGCATCCTGACCAACCAGCATGTTTGGCTGTACACCTGGGATGGCAGTTTCTAACAGGTACAGTGAGTCAGGGCATGTGCCAGTTTTGTCAAATTGGAAAAGTGTGACTGCTTCGTCGAAATCGAAAGGGATATGTGTTCCCTGTGCCCCTGGCGACAGCTCAAAAGTGAAGTATTTTTTGCCCGGATGGCCCGGCACATTTTGGGTCAACTGGGTCGGCGACCAATTACCACTAGGCGTGAGGAAGCCGTCGAGGATGAAGTCGGAAGGTGCAACGAGGGTCACACGGCCAGCAGTGGTCATGGCAGTCGCCGTAGGCACATACCCCCCGAAAGGTTTTGCCATGACAGCCCAACCACTGGAGTCGGGTAGGAATTGGAGCTTGAGGCGAATGCAGCCGTTCGGACAATCCTGCACGGTCAGAGTTGCAGGATTGGAATAGAACATGTTGGGGCATTGGCCAACAGAAGCGGCCATTCGGAACTGCTGGCTGTTTAAGCCAGCGACACTGCTGATGCTGAGTACGGGGGTATCCATCCCGCTGAAGCCGTTCGTGCCAGGGCTTGTGATATCGGTAAAATTGATGCCATCGGTTGATGATTGCCAACGGTAGCTGGGAGTTCCACTATTTGGCACGAAAACCATTGCAGTCATCGTTGCACTTTCAGTTGTGCATTTCACGGTGCTGGTGGGTTGTTCTGTGAAGATGACGGGCCCAAGCACGATTAGGTTGGCCAGATTGCTATACACCCAGCCGCAATTTCCTGTTTTTACCTTGCAACGATATTTGCTTGTGTTCAAATTTGTTGCGTTGCTAATAGAAAGCTGATTGGTCCACGTACCGCTGTAAGGACTGGTATTGGTCAAATCCACCCACGCACCAGCTTGGAACCGCTGCCATTGGAATTGTAAATTTCCGACGCCTGTCGTATTGTTGACTGCAACAGTGAAACTGGCATTGCCACTACTGCAAAACGTTAGGTCGTCAGGCTGATCGGTAAAGGTGATAGCGCCTTCAACATGGAGCGTAGCAGCGGATGTGGTGTCCCTGTTGCAGGCGCTCGTCCAGAATATGGTTCTGAACTGGTAGCCGTCCATTCCAGTTAGTGGAGAGATTAAAAGCGAATCAGAATTTGAATAACCGCCAAAATTGATTGTATCACCGTTTATAATATTGGCATATTGTGAAATGTCGCTCCAAGTAATACCGCCATCTGCACTCATTTGCCATTGACTGAATACTTCACCTTGTCCGATGTGAAAAACTTTTGAATAAAATAATGCTTCTTTATTAGCACAGTTTGTGAAATCAAGTGGCTGCTGTGCAATGCTGATTTGTCCACCAAGCGTAAGCTGGGCAGCATTGGAATATATGGGAGCGCTGCAAATTGGGGTCGTGAATTCCGCACGATACCATTTCCCATTTAAACTATCTGGCGCATTGAATATATACAAGGTGTCATGCCCATTTGCGCTCATATTGGTAAATGTGCGTCCAATATATATGCCTGCCGAATTTGTGATATGCTCCCAAGGGCCATTTTCAGCGTCCGCTACCTGCCACCAACCATACGTGATTTCAGGCTGTGGTTGATTGAAAGCAACTACAAAATAGGCCACAGTCGTATCACAGGCAATTACGTTTGGGATATTGCCCAAGGTCAGGTTATTATTGCAGCTATTATTCAAATCCGAATTGTCCATGCCTGGGTCATATATCCCATTTCCATTGGTATCTTCAAAAGCATTTAATATTCCGTCCCCATCATTGTCATGGCAGTCCCAACCTGAGGTTGAATAATTCCCGCTATATGAGAATAAGTTAAAACTTATAATGTCAAATACGTCAAATTCATTGCCTGGATTACTATTCCAATAATTTGGTAGCACATTGAAAGGATCAGTTGCATTATCAATTAGATACATGCTATCTGGGCAAGTACCATCGCCTTCAAAAGTAAAAAGTAGCGTTTCTACGCCATTTTGATAGGGTATTGGCTGGGTTTCGCTTTGGAGGTTGAAGAAAATATAGGATTTGGTTGGATTTTCATCTGGGCCATGAAAAGGGTAATTAGTTTGCCAAGTTCCATTTATACTAACCAAATTATGCCAACCATAATTTTTCGGCATCACCACTGTCGCTTGACTACCTCCGATGGTGATGGTTTGGCCTGTGTGTAAGTTTATATCTGTTTTTACATAAACACCCCATTTATTTGGCTCAATTAATTTTAAGGATAAACTAATGCCATCATTATAAATGTTTAAATCGGAGGCATCACCCGTGTCAAATATTCCATTCCCGTTGGTGTCTTCAATGCCATTTGCAATGCCGTCCCCATCATTGTCATGGCAGTTCCAGCTAGAAGGTGAATAATTCCCGCCATAAGAGAATGAGTTAAAATTTATCATGTCAAATACTGAGAATTCGTTCTCAGGATTGCTGTTTACTGAATTAGGATGTACAGTGAAAGGGTCCGAAGCATTATCAATTAAATACAAACTATCAGGGCAAGTGCCATCACCCTTAAAAGTGAAAAGCAAGGTTTCTACGCCATTTTGATAGGGTATTGGCTGGGTTTCGCTTTGGAGGCCGAAGGAAATATATGATTTGGTTGGATTTTCAGCTGGGCCGTGTACGAAGGCATTTGCCGACCAGATTCCATTTACTTGCGTAACGTTGTTGAATGCATAATTTTTCGGCATCACGACTGTCACTTGATCTCCACCAACTGTAATAGTTTGACCAGTGTTGATGTCAGCTTCTGGCTTTACGAAAACACCCCAAGTGTTTTGACTAATTAATTTTAGCTTGAGCTTCATGGCTGGTGTTTGGCCAAAGGTAATGGCAGGAGCTAACCAGCAGAATAATACTAGTTTACGAAGAATAGATGAGTTCATGCGTACGTGAGTTTGACGGGGGTGGGTGAAAAATGAGTTGGCAGTTTGACAGTTGGCAGTGGACAGGCGGTGGATGCTTCCACGTTCTTGACTGCCAACAGCCAACTTTCTATTGTTTGATTAATTTTTTCCGCTCGACCACCTGCCCGTTTTGCGCCAGCGAAATCAAATAGACACCGGTCGGCAAGTTGCTTAGGTCGAGTTTCATCGTGGTATTTTCCACCAAAACTGATTGCCGCTCACGGCCCTGCATGTCCCAAAGTGTGAGGGCAGTGTGGTTGTTAACCAGCTTTTCAGCCACTTGGATGTTTACGAGATCCCCTGCCGGATTGGGCGATGCGGTGAACCAGTTGGTCGTTTCGCTTTCAGTGATGTCCGCCTCCCGGTTTTGGGTTTCTGTTTGCGGAGCACCCAACGAATCAGCGGTCACGATGATGACGGGGCCATTTCCACCGACGAGCGTTTTGCAGCGCCAGTTTTTGCGAGCATAGACGCCGCAGTACTCAAAGCTGCTAGAAGTGAAGCTGCTTGGGTCGGTGCCTTCCAGTTCGTTGGCTTGGATGCCAGCGGGGATGGGGTTTTCCATGATATACAGGAATTCGGGACAATCACCCAATTTTTCGAAAGTAAATAGCAGGGTCGCATCGGTTGGGTTCAGCCCAAAACTGCTTGCGTTCTGCAAATCGAAGGTCATGTACTTGAGGCTTTGACTGCCGCTCGTCTCATAAACCGTGCTGCTGAGCGACCACTGACCTGCTATGTTTTCGAGGCCACCGAAAGGCAGGCTAGCTGGCGCAACGATAGTTACCCGGCCACTGGTTGCCACGGCATTTACCGAAGGCAAGTACCCGTCAAAAGGCTTGGCGAAGACGCCCCACCCGGCGTCGTCTGGCATCAGCTGTAATTTGAATTTGATACATCCAACTGGAAGCGTGGCAGTGCCTTCGTTCAGGTCGGAAGCATCCACACCCGGGTCAAATTGGCCGTTACCGTTCGTGTCTTCAAGGGCGTTCAGGATGCCATCGCCGTCGTTGTCTTGACAGCTCCAAGCGGAAAGGGCATAGTTTCCGCCGTAGCCCATGAGCATGTTGTTGGAGGGGTCAAAAATGGAAAATTCATTGCCGGGATTGAAATTGGAGGCGCCGTTGCAAAGTGGGTCGGTGGCACAGTCCACTAAGTAAAGACTGTCAGGACAGTTTCCAGATTTCTTGAATGTAAACAGCAGTGTCTCTTGGCCCGCTGAATAGTTGATATGCGGGAAGTCTGCGTTTAACCCAAATGACACATATTTTTTGGTGGGGTTTTGAATGGGCGCATTGATTGTGGAATTACTTGACCAAACCCCTTTTACGCTGGTCATCTCTGTCCATTCATAATCTTTGGGCATTACGATAGTTATTTGTGCTGTGCCCGTAATCGTGTTTTGGCTTGGCGAATAGTTGTCGTCTGGCTTCACGTACACGCCGTAGGTTTCTCCATCTGGCATGAGTTGCAGCTTGAGTTTTGCCATTTGTTCGGCTTGCGCAAAATCTGGTTGGTTCAAATCCGAGGCATCCACGCCAGGGTCATAAACCCCATTCCCATTGGTATCTTCGATTGCGTTGAGAATGCCATCACCGTCAGTATCGTGGCAGTCCCAGGCGAAGGGTGAATAGTTGCCTTTGTATGAGTAATTATTAAAATTTACCATGTCAAATACGGCAAATTCATTGCTAGGATTACTATTCACGGAATTTGGCAACACATTAAAAGGGTCTGTATCGCTATCAAATAAGTAAAAGTTACTTGGACAATTACCATTGTTAAATTTAAATTTAAACAGTAGTGTTTCTTGTCCAGCCGCGTATGGAATGGGCAACGACTCATATTGTAGTCCAAAAGACACATAACTCTTGGTTGGATTCTCAGATGGTCCGTTTACAATTGCGTCTGTTGCCCAAAATCCGTTCACATTTTCAAGCCCTGTAATTGGATAATTCTCTGGCATCACCACAGTTATTTGACTGCCCCCAATAGTGATAGTTTGATTAATATGAATTTCAATATTGTCATCAGGCTTCACATACACCCCCCACGTCTCCCCATCGGGCATGAGCTGGAGCTTGAGGTTCATACTTGGAATTTGTGAAAAAAGAAAGGTAGGAAAAAGGCTCAGGACAAGGAGCTGAAGCAAAGGAGTAGCGCTTTTCATGTTTAAAGTTGATTGATAGGGGGCGGGTATTTGTGAAATTTGAAGTTTAAAACTTGAAGTCGGAAACAGGCAATTGCCCAATTTCCGACTTCAAAGTTTCCAATTTTTACTGTACGATTATCTTTTCCCGCTGCACTAACTTCCCGTCCACTTCGAGGCAGAGGAAATAAATGCCTGGAATAGTGTTGCTCATGTCGAGCCGGTGAATGGCCTCACCTTCGATGGCTATTTGGGAAATCACCTGCCCCTGAAGGTTCATCAAGCGGAGCAAAGCGGTTTTGTCCATAATGTTTTCATCAAAAGCAACCCTCAACTCATCCCGAACGGGGTTAGGTGCCACACCAAAATAGCTGGTGGTTTCAGCTTCCAGGTTTTTTGCCTTCTCGGAAATTACTCCAGATGAATTCGTACCAATTTCAATCGACTGGCTGTTAGCGATGGTATTGCCACCAGTTGGTGCCATCAGGTTCCAGGTAGTTGGGCAATCCCAATCACTTGGGCCATAGATGCCACAAGCATGGAACGGCACATCTGGCCCGTCGCCAGCCCCGAATCCCGAGAATTCGTTCGGGGAGAAACCCGCTGGAACGATGTCATCCATCAATGACAAGTAGGTTGGACAACCGCCCACTACGGAGAATTCAAACAGCAGTTTTTCAACACCTGGCGTCAGTTCCAAGAAATTCTGGTTTGGTGTCAGGTTGAATTCAAAATAGATTTTGCCAGGGTCTTGCGGCGGATTGAAAAAGACTTTGCCGGGTTTCCACTTGCCCCCACCGTAGCTTGCCAAACCTTGGATGGCGAAGCCCGTCGGTATCACCACAGTTACCCTGCCGCCTGTCGGTAGTTGATAGGGCGTCTCCGTGAAACTGCTGTCGGCTTTTGCCCACACACTCCAACCGATATTGCCATCTAGGCGCTTGACCGTCAGCGTAACGCAGTCCCGGTAAGTTGGCGTTGGGTTGCAAACTGCATCCTCCTCCAGCGTGAGCATGCCCCAAACGGAAATGGCCGAGCAATTTTCGGAAGCAGCTACCAAGCGGAACATCGTGCCATCAAGTCCAGCTACTTCTGCCACGTTCAAATTGGAAGTCTGAGTGCCCGAGAAAATGGCATCTTCCACAAGGTCCGTCCAGGTTTGGCCGTCCAAGCTTGACTGCCATTGGAGCGAAAGCGGGCCACTTCCTCCACTTACTGCAACCTCGAAAGATGCAGTTTCATCTGGGCAAACCAGCACGTTTTCAGGTTGCTGGCTGAATACAATCGGAGCTTCCACTGTCAGCGAGGCAGGGTCGGAGTATTTTGCGCCGCAGGCTCCCGTACCCACTACGACCTTTAAGCGGAAAAGGCGATTTGCCGTGGCATTATGTACTGTCAATAAATGGGCCTGAGTCCCAGAGTAGCTATTACCATCTGTTAAGTCTGTCCAGTTTGTCCCATTTTGGCTGGTTTGCCATTGAACTTGATAATCGAGGAATCCCCCAGGTGCGGCAAAGAAGCTTGCCTCAGTGCCAGGGCAAACAGTGGAAGGAAGTGGCTGTATGATAAATTCAACTGGATCCTCCACGGTTATCGTAGCAGCATCGGAGTAGGTTGTTTCACAAATGCCTGTTGAAGCGCTCAGCCTGAACCTTTGGTTTGCATAAGGAGTTACATCGTTAAAAAACAAGGTTCCATCCGGGGCACCTAATATATTATTGTCATTTACAACGTTCTGCCAAGTTTGACCACCATCATCAGAATGTTGCCAGAGATATGTCAAGAACCCTGTGTAGCCGTTGTCGATAGCAGCAGCTGCAGACAAGGTTGCGTTGCTACCGGCACAAACTGTTAGGTCTTGTGGTTGGTCATAAAAAACCGCTTTGTCTTGTACAACAAGGCAAGCTTCTACGGAAGTGATGGCTGGGCAACTAGCTGTTCGCACCAGTGCCCGGTAGCAATATCCATTATGACCTTCTGTATTTGACAAGCAAAAAATAGGGGCAGATGCACCTTGAATATCGGTCCAAGTACTGCTGCCTGTTGCACGTTCTTGCCACTGGTAGAAAAGTTGACCATTGCCGAGCAGCATGGCCTGTACTTCAAAACAGGCATCGGAGCCACGGCAAACGTCCCCTGGACTCATGACGGCAAGGATTTGAAAAGGCCCCTCTACTGAAAGTTGGGCTGGTTGCGAGTAAACGGCATTACAGCTACCAACCTGGGCTTTCAGGCGGAATTGTTGGTTCAACATGCCTGAAGTGTTGGCTACGTTCAATGAGTTTGTACTACTTCCGCTGTAAATAGTGTTGTCAGAAATGCCAGACCAGTTTTGGCCGCCATCATTGCTTGTTTGCCACTGATAGCTAGCTGTGCCAGCACCTGCATTGGTTACTGTGGCTGTAAAAATGGCAGGTTCGCCGTCGCACACGGCAATGTTTTGCGGTTGAGCACTAATTTGAATTGGGCCTTCCAGTTGTAGTATGGCAGCTTGTGAATAAGCAGTTGGCACGCCACTGCCTGAAGCAACGGCACGGAAGCGGTAACCTTGGAGACCAATGGTAGCGCCAATTAACAATTCATCACATCCACTAGAAATTGTGCCAGTGTTGGTTTGGTCGTAAACTGTGCCCAGTGGCACAGGCTGCCAAGTTGCACCATTGTCAGCAGAGTATTGCCAACTGAAACTGAAGCTGGCATTGCTGGCTGTTGCACATGCGGTAAACATGGTTGCCTCGCCATTGCAAATGATGGAGCCAACTGGTTGCGTCGTAAATTGGAGCGCACTTGGAAAGGTCACTGGTACTTCTCCAGTCAAATCGTTGGCGTCAGCTTCACAACCATCGTCCCCAGTGACAGACACTATTGAGTAAATCGCTCCATTGGTAGCGTCCACTGAGAATGGTGTTCCACTTTGGTAGTCCTGTAAATCATAAACATTGCTCCCATCAGTGTATTTGATAGTAAATGGTGCCTCTCCTCCTGCAATGTCAACTACAAGTGAAATCTGACCACCAGCTGGGTTGTCGCCACAGTTGGTACCACCATTTTCACAATGCAGTTCTGCACCTGTTATTTCAACACAGCCTCCGCCTCCGCCACCGTTACCACAAAGGTCAGAAACGTCAATATTTGGGTCGTAAACTCCGTTCCCGTTGGTATCTTCAAGTGCATTTGGGATTCCATCGCCATCGCAATCGTGGCAGTCCCAGGCGAATGGCGCTATGTTTTCACCATAGTTGTAGATTGATGGTGGTGTATAACCAAGGTCTAGTACCGTGATTTCGTTGCCGGGGTTGCTATTGGCAGAGTTTGGCAACTGGTCGAATGGGTCCACTCCGTTTTCGATGAGGTACATTTCATCTGGGCAAAAATTAGCAGCTTTCCTAAAAGTAAAAAGCAAAGTGGGTGCCGTGGAAGAGTAAATGATTTTAGGGTCATCGGTCATCAGGCCGAATGAAATATAGGATTTGGTAGGATTTTCTGTGGGGCCATTGATGACCGCATTATTTGCCCAAAAACCACTGACCGGGTTAAAGTCGACAATGGTGAACCCCAATGGAGCGACCATGGTGATTTGGCCAGTTGCGGTGATTGTATTTGGAGTTGGTGAGGTGCCTGGCTCCATGGAGGCGTAAATTCCCCATTTTGTGCCATCAGGCATTAATTGAATCTTGAAGTCGATTTGAGCAGAAAGGGAAAACGTGCTGAAAGTAATCAACAGTAGTGCAAGTAAACGTGATGTTTTCATGTTAAGGATGAGTGAATTAGAAAATATTGCGGAGGGCAGAAAAGATGGGAAGTGGAGCAATAAATACGCAAGGGTCGTGCCATTTGACCAATTGAAAGACTAGATGGTAGTTTTATATGTAACAATTATTTGGATTCAATTGCCTTTCTTTGTGCAATCCTAGCTGGTAAACACCATTCTTGTTTAGTTGTTTTTTTATGATAACTAATTGATAGACAGCTAGTTTTGTTGTCGAATTTTTTTAAACCCGAAAAACTAGCCACTTAGAATAACATGGAATACCAAATTGCTAAAGAAAAATTCCTTCAAGCTTGGGGCACCGTCGGTAGCGATTGGGGCATCAGTAGGACAATGGCGCAGATACATGCATTGTTATTAATTGCCCCGGAACCACTTTGTGTGAAGGACATCATGGACGAATTACAGATTTCTATTGGCAATACGAACATGAACCTGAGGGCCTTGATAGACTGGGGTTTGGTTTATAAGGAGTTGAAGGCAGGCGAGCGAAAGGAGTTCTTTGTGGCCGAAAAAAACATGTGGGAAGTAGTAAGAAAAATCATCACTCAAAGGAAACGCAGGGAGTTGGAGCCAGTGTTGAAAGTGCTAGACGAAGTTTCTGCTGTGCAGGGCGACAATGCTGAAATCAAAGAATTTTTGATGATGGTTCAGGAAATACGCCTTTTTTCCAGTAAAGCAGACTCATTACTTGAAACACTTTTGAAAGCTGATTCCGATTGGTTTGTCAAGTCGTTTTTGAAAATGGTGAAATAAAGGAAATTAGCAGTAAATATCGAAAAAGCGCTAATTTCGTTGAAGTCTTGTGGAAAATCCGACCATAGATGTTCTTTTGGTGGCGATTTCAACATATCATTTTGGTGTAAAATATCTGACATTTGAGGCACGTTTTGGTTAAGGTGTGCCATTAGGAAGAAAATTGGAGCTAATTTTGTTTAGGGAAATTCGGTTGTGCCGCTTCGGCGATAAATTTTTTGATTTTAACAACCAAATACCCTCCCAGATTTCAGGATTCACTATCATTGCATTTCGAAGGTCCTGACGGTTGAAAAATATTCCCTCGTTTATCAGGATTTTTTAAACAGTTACACAATGAATTTCAAACATTTACTATTTGTCCTTCTCATTGGAACTGGGGTGACTGCTTCTGCGCAAGACATCCACTTTTCCCAATTTTACATGTCTCCTCTAAACCTCAACCCGGCCATGACCGGATTGATGAACTGCAACATCCGCTTGACCGCCAACTACCGTAATCAATGGGCAAGCGTGTTGAAAAGTAATGCTTACTCCACTTACAATGTCAGCTACGACCAGAAGATTCCGGTTGGCCGCTATGACAACTTTGGTATCGGTGGCACGTTTTGGGGCGATCAGGCTGGTGAAGCCAATTTTGAAACGGTAACTGGTAAATTGTCGCTTTCCTACAGCAAGCGCATGGCTGGCAGCCGCAAGGAAGCCCACTACTTGGTGGTAGGTGCTGAGGCTGGTCTTGCCCAACGCAGCATTGATTTCTTGAAATTGCGCTGGGGTACACAGCACGATGGCCAAGGTGGTTTTTGTAATGGTTGCCCTTCATTGGAAACTAATAATTTTGACCAATCTAATTTTCTTTTTGCAGATGCAGGTGCTGGTCTTCTTTGGTTTTCGGTTTTCGATGACAACAACAATTTTTACGCTGGTGCAGCCTATCACCACTTGAACAGGGCTAACCAATCATTCAGCTCAGGCAAGAAAGATTTTCTTTACAGCCGTTTCACTATCCATGCAGGTGGCGAATTTGAAATCGCTCCCCGTTTGGGTCTCGTTCCCGGTGTAATTGTGATGAAACAAGGCCCATCTTTCCAAGTGAATTCTGGTACAAGCTTGAAGTTCCTGCTTGGCAGTGGCCACGGCAATTTCAGCAACTACCAAGCTGTTCACTTTGGTGCGTGGGTAAGGGTGTCGAATAAAGTAGATACGGGTGTTTTGACGGATGCTGTCATTCTTTCTACTCGGTTTGACTATAACCAGTTTACACTTGGATTCAGCTATGACGTGAACGTTTCAGCCTTGAAGCCAGCTAGCAACAACAATGGTGCATTTGAATTTGCACTTGCCTACAAATTCTGTGGCGAACAGCGCCGTGGCGTATATTGCCCGAATTTCTAATTCGATTTCGGCTGTTAAAACAGCATGGACGTTGAACAAAGCTACCCGCCGGCACATAGTACCGACGGGTAGCTTTGTTTTTGGCTACCTGAATAGCGATTTAGGGTCGAGTTTTACTAAAAGGCAGTGTAAGATTTTGTTTCATTTTTCAGGGAGGAAATAAAAAAATGCTACCTTCGACTTTCTGAACGGCTATTGAGAAGGCTTTAGAACTACACATTGTTTATAGCTAAAATGCTTTTTATTCTCATTTACAAGGATTAACAGCTTTTTAGTGCCGATTTTTACAATTGAATTTCAAAACTCAGACCTATGTTTGGAAGTAACAAAAGCAAAGACGCTGTAAAACCTGGCAGTATCATCCCATCTGCCTCATCTCATTCACTCAACAGCTTGGTTCAAGGGACAGTGGTAGAAGGCAAAGTAAAAGCTACCACAGACATCCGAATTGACGGGACAATCAAGGGAGATCTGATATGTTCATCAAAGGTCATCATTGGTCCTACGGGAGCTATAGAGGGTACTGTTAAATGCCAAAATGCAGTCATTGAGGGTAACTTCAATGGAATCTTAAATGTATCAGAACTGCTAAACATCCGTGAAACGGCCAAAGTGGTAGGTGAAGTGAGTTACGGCAAGCTTATCGTACAATCTGGTGCGGTCATTAGCGGCTCTTACAAAGTTGCGGGTGACAATAGCCATTCAAATGGTAATGGCGCATTCAAATCCTCAGGTGAAGCAAAGAAAGCTGCTGCTTCTGAGTCTGAATCAAAGGCCATTTCTGGCAAAGTAGGCGAGTTTGCCAAGGCAAACTAAATCTGCTGAAAAGCTAGAACGCTTATCAAAAGCCTGATTTAGGGCTTTCCGGACGTATATCATCGTAAAGCTGGAAATTGAATGTATGCACCGCTTGCCTTGATATACGTCTTTGTTTTTATTGGAGTTTCACAATAAAATTATCATTTCAACCCTATCTTTTTGCCCAGCTATGAGCAATCGACGTTTTTTTTCCCAACTATTAATCACTACGCTGCTCACTGGAATCGTCCTTGTATTCATCCATATTTTCCAACCATTTGCTCCTTACAAAATGCTGTCCTTGGTGAGCTTGATATTCTTTACAGCACTTACAGCGGGCATATACTTCGCTGCAGCAAAAGCAGCGTTGAGCAAGGATAAAAATGCATTCACTAGATTGGTAATGCTTTTTACTTTTGTAAAAATGTTTTTAACTGGTGCTTTGATTATTGGTTACCACCGTATTTTCAACCCTGCAGATAATTATTTTCTAATTCCTTTTTTCTTGACATACATCGTTTTCACCACGTTTGAAACGATTTTTATGTCAAAACTGGGCAAAGTAAAAGCGAGGTGATTTTGTAAATAAATTAATGACCACTAATTAATTGTAAAAATGCAATCTGAAAAATATATAGCTACTGTAAACGATAAGGAGGAGTTTGAACTTACCGATGCCATTGCTTCAAGTCTTGATGTAGTTTCTACTGGAAATGGACAATTTCATGTCCTGCGCAATGGCAAATCATTCCTTGCGGAGATTGTCTCAGTGGATAAACAGACTAAGGAAGTGCGGATGAAGTTGAACGGAAAACTACAGACAGTCCAACTTCAGGACAAGTACGACCAATTGGTGAATAAAATGGGCTTGAGTGCCAACATAGTTCATAAAATCAGTGCAATTAAGGCTCCGATGCCTGGGTTGGTGCTGAGCATTTTAGTGGAGCCGGGTCAAGAAGTGTCACAAGGAACGCCTATGCTTATCCTTGAAGCGATGAAAATGGAAAATGTCATTAAATCGCCCGGTGAAGGTACTGTGAAACGTATCGTAGTTGAAACGGGAAAACCTGTGGACAAAGGTGAAACTCTCATTGAAATGAAGTGAGGAATGTTACAGCCCTGGAAAAAATGCATCTTGAATCAATTCGATGTTGAATCCACCTTCCTTATTTTTCAGAACGGAAGCCACATCAAAGCGGACGGCCCACTCGTGACCCGTTTTTTCCATAAAAGCCGCTGCTGCTTGAGCTAGCCGCACTTGCTGGGCGGGCGAAATGAACTCTTCTGGGCGTCCAAAAAAATCATAACTCCGGGTTTTTACCTCAATAAAAACTAGCACATTGCCATCTTTGGCAATGATATCCACTTCGCACCTGCGGTGCCGCCAGTTTGTTTCCAGTATTTCAAACCCTAGTTGTTGCAAATGTGCAACTGTAAATTCTTCCCCAAGTTTGCCGGTTTCAAGGTGCTTCGCCATGAATTTTTATAACTTTCGCCGATTTTTGAAACGACAATAATAATCATGAAAAAACTAAGTTTTGACTACAACGCCGCCCAACCTTACGTGCTTTCCCACGAAATAGAACAAATGGCTGGCCCAACGGAGGCTGCTGCTATGGTTTTGGAAAAAAAAATTGGTGCTGGGCATGAATATCTCGGCTGGCTTGACCTTCCAGAGAGATATGACAAAATCGAGTTCAAGCGCATTCAGGATGCTGCTTTACGTATTCAGCAACAGTCTGAAGTGCTGGTAGTCATTGGAATCGGTGGCTCATACCTAGGGGCAAAGGCAGCTATTGAAATGTTGTCGCACAGTTTTTACAACAACCTCCCATACCACCTCCGCAAAACGCCTGAGATATACTTTGCTGGCACCAATATTTCACCGGTATATCTTACACACTTGCTTGAACTTATTGGCGAGCGCCATTTTTCTGTAAATGTCATTTCAAAATCAGGCACGACCACCGAGCCAGCTATTGCTTTCAGGATATTGAAGCAAAAACTGGAAGACAAATACGGAACGGAAGGGGCACGGGAGCGCATTTATGCTACAACCGACAAGGAAAAAGGAGCCCTGAAAAAATTGGCCACCGAAGAAGGATATGAGACTTTCGTCGTACCTGACGATGTAGGTGGTCGCTTTTCCGTGCTCACGGCTGTAGGCCTGTTGCCAATTGCTGTAGCTGGGATTTCCATTGAAGAGTTGATGAGTGGGGCAGCGGAGGCCATGTCCGACTTCAAAGCTCCGTTTTCACAAAACCCCTGCCTTCAATATGCCGCACTACGCAATATTTTGTACAACAAAGGCAAAGCGGTGGAAATGCTGATCAACTATGAACCTCGTTTGCACTTCGTGGCGGAGTGGTGGAAGCAGCTCTATGGAGAATCGGAAGGTAAGGATGGCAAGGGGCTTTTCCCGGCCAGCGCAGATTTCACCACCGATTTGCACTCTTTGGGCCAGTACATTCAGGATGGCCGCCGCCATTTGTTTGAGACCTTGCTCAACATTGAGCGACCCGAGTGTGACATTACCTTAGAAGCTGTCAGTTCCGATTTGGATGGACTAAATTATTTGGCAGGGAAAACAATGGACTTCGTGAACAAAAAAGCAGCCGAAGGCACATTGGAGGCACATACAGAGGGTGGAGTTCCTAATCTTGTTATCAATTTGCCTGAGGCAACAGCCTACCATCTGGGCTATTTGTTTTTCTTTTTTGAAAAAGCCTGTGCCGTCAGTGGCTACCTACTTGGCGTGAACCCGTTCGACCAACCTGGAGTAGAAGCCTATAAAAAGAACATGTTTAGGCTATTGGGTAAAAAATAGCACAGCTTGGTGCTTGGCCAAGGCGTAAATACTACATGAAATATTTGCTAAGCATGGCAATCATTTTGCTATCACTCAGCTTTGAGGGTTGTGAACCTGATAGGGCAGAAGCAGCTAGAACGGAAAAATTGGCGAAGCTTAATGCAGCCCTTGCTGACAAAGGAATTGAAGTTCATGAGGCTTTTGAGTTGTTTTTCCGGGCATTTAAAAAAGAAAAATCGCTGGAAGTTTGGGTAAAAAAACTGACTGAAGACCAGTTTAATTTGCTAAAAACTTACCCCATTTGTGCCATTTCCGGTGTGCTTGGCCCCAAACGAAAAGAAGGTGATAGACAAGTTCCCGAAGGTGTTTATCAAATCAACCGATTCAACCCGAAAAGCAAATTCTATCTATCACTTGGATTGAACTACCCAAATGAGGCCGACATAATCCGTGCTAAGGATGATCCGCCTGGAGGTGATATTTTTATCCATGGCGGGTGCGCCAGTATCGGTTGTTTAGCGATGACGGACGACCTTATCAAGGAGATTTATTTACTTGCCGAAATGGCTAGAGATGCTGGCCAAACTCAAATTCCAGTTCATATCTTTCCCACAAAAATGACAGACTCCAATATGAAAGTGCTTTTGACAGAAATGCCGGAGCATGAAGATTTTTGGGGAAAACTGGCACCGATTTTCCAGACATTTGAAGAAAATAAACGATTGTTTGACTGACCTTAATTCAAAGAAGGTGTATTATTTATAACCTGTGCCCGTTTCCAGCGGCGATGTGACCAAAGCCAGTTAGCAGGTGATTTTAGAATGTTTTTTTCCAAGCATTCCGCATATCTACGTGTAATCTCCCCTTCAGGAAGAGGTGCTGGTGTTTCACAAATTTGTGAAAAGGTAACTTCGTAAAATCCCCGCCTCACTCGTTCAATTTCAAAATAAAAAACAGGGTAGCCAGTCTGGCGGGCCAGTTTATCCATCCCATGAAGAAAGGGAGTGTCTTGGTTTAAAAAATATGTCCAATGCGCATTTCGCATGTCAGATGGTGTCTGGTCAGCAATAAGTACGAAGATAGTTGGATGATTTTGTTGGGTAATTATTGCCCGGCCAGTATGTGCCATATCCACCAGTTGGAGTCCCCATTGCTTGCGAAGTAGGTTTAAATATTTTTCCAATACCTTGTTTTTCAATGGCTTGTAAACACCCATGACAGCATGGTGCACACTGAGCGGGAAAGAAAGCACACCCCATTCCCAATTCCCATAATGACTGCCCAACAGGATGGCACTTTCCTTTTTTTCAAATAATGGTTGGAAAATCTCTGGATTGCGGTAAATGAACCGACGCTGAAGTTCTGACTTCGGCATTGTCAGACCTTTAATGCTTTCAAGCAGCATGTCAGCGAAATGGCGGTAAAACTCAGCAGCCAAGGCATTAAGTTCACCTTCTGACCTTTGTGGGAGGGACTTCCGAAGGTTTTCAAGCACTATTTTTTTTCGATACTTAAAAACATTGCGGAGCAAAAAGCAAAGAAGGTCTGCTAACATCCACACCATCCAAAATGGCATATAGCCGACGAGTTTAATAAGGATTTTGGTTAAAAAGGCCCCGAATGATTGCATAAGGTTGATGAAACGGGTAAGTGCCAATAGAATTGCTATGTTTGTGCTTTTCACACAAAAGTAATAAACATGGTTACTAGAAGAAATTTTCTACACAGGTCGGCAATAGGTTCAGTTGCAGCTGCAATGGGTGGAACGGCATTAGCTTCCTGCTCGGAAATGACTAAAGAAGCACCAGTGGTAAGTAAACCAGTGAGGCCACTGGCCATCTCCACATGGGACTTCGGAACGAAAGCCAATGCCGAAGCTTGGAAAATTTTGGAAGCAGGAGGTAGCGCTTTGGATGCTGTGGAAGCAGGAGTAATGGTTATTGAGGCTGATGAGGCGAATACATCGGTGGGCATTGGTGGTGCTCCTGATAGGGATGGTAGGGTGACCCTAGATGCCTGCATCATGGCGCCTGATGGGCACTGTGGCTCTGTTTGTGCACTAGAACACATAGTTCATCCGATTTCGGTGGCAAGAATGGTTATGGAAAAAACCCCCCATGCGATTTTGGTTGCTGATGGGGCACTTGAGTTTGCCTTGGCGCAGGGTTTCAAAAAAGAAAACCTGCTCACTGAGAAATCTAGGTTGGCCTGGGAAAAATGGAAAAAGACATCGAAATATGAGCCTAAAATCAATGTGGAGGTGCATGATACAATTGGCATGATTGCCATTGACCAAAAAGGTGATATCGCTGGTGCTTGTACAACCAGCGGCTTGGCGTACAAGATGCGAGGCAGGGTAGGGGATTCTCCCATCATTGGTGCTGGCATGTATGTGGACAACGAAGTCGGTGGAGCCGCTGCCACAGGGCTAGGCGAGGCAGTCATTAGGGTAGTGGGCAGTTTTTTGGTAGTAGAACTAATGCGACAAGGCCGCAGCCCTCAGGAAGCTTGCGAGGAAGCAGTTGCAAGGGTTGTGAAAAAATATGCTGACTACAAGGATATCCAAGTTGGATTCATTGCTGTTAATAAACTAGGACAGACTGGGGCCTTTAGTATTCAAAGTGGTTTTAATTACGCAGTAAAATCAAACGATAAAAACGAAGTGAAAGACGGAAGTTATTTGGTTAAGCAGTAAGTAAAGTCCTTTTAAGTTTAAGTTATTTAGTAGATACAGATTCCAATCAATATATTTTTTTTATTTTCTTTCCAATTTTAGCATGACTGGCACTATATTTTCCTTACTCGCCATGAAAGTTGTTTCTCGATAAAGAGAACTATCCCAACATATTATGATGAATCATACAGAATTGAAATTGGTCATTACCGATGACCACCATATTTTTATTGAAGGTCTGAAAGTAGTGCTCGGCAGGAGTGAAAAGACAAAGTTTAAAATCCTAGCAGAGGCAAATACTGGTAATAGTTTGTTGAAAATGATTAGTGGGCTCGAACCGGATTTGCTGCTACTCGACTTAAGCCTGCCTGACATGGATGGCATTGAAGTCCTAAGCCATCTTAAATTCAACGGAGTAGATTTTCGAATCTTGGTGTTGAGCATGTACGATGAACCGAAGGTTATCCGGGCTGCTTTTAAGGCAGGAGCTGACGGTTATGTACTAAAGAATAGTCCCGCCTCTGAACTTTTCCACGCCATTGACAAGGTTATGGAAGGAGACACCTATTTAAGTGTTGGTTTGTCCCTGACCAATCAGAGTGGGATGAATTCAAGGTTCATGCAGAACGGAAAACTTGCACCTAGCTATGATGACCGAATTGTAAAGAAATTCAACCTAACCAAGCGGGAACTGGAAGTTCTTAAGCTTGTTGGTCAAGCTTTGACAAATAAAGAAATCGCTGGTGAATTGTATATCAGTGACCAAACTGTTAGCGTTCATCGTAAGAACATCATGCGCAAAATGGGCGCTACCAGTTCTGCTGGTCTTATCAAAATCGCTTATGAAAATAATTTATTTTAAAAAATTGTTTTTTGGGTAGATTGGCATAGCGATTGCCATTTGCATATTATCCAAAGGGCAAAAAAATATTGTTAATGCCCTCCATTTTGCCAACTTTCCTATCCGAATATTTCATTGGTTCAAATTTTGTCTGTTATTTCCTATTTTGAAATAAAGTGCTTAATTTTGCGGCGAGACTGATTTAAACTGATTTCCCATGAACTACAGCATTACAAACTGTTCCCATTATTTTTGTCTTTCCTTAATTCGCTTACATTTTCCTTTTGATGGGTTTTAACCTGTTTGGTGTAGTCTTTGAGAGTCATTTCGAAGCTGGTCTTTTGTTTTTCAAGTTCGCATTTAAGCAGTTTTTCAATCAAGTTCAATTTACAGGTTGCCAAAAGTAGCCATCACTTGCACTGAAGAGCTAAGCAAATATGGGCCTTGGGTCTAGCGTTGTTTACGGTTTTCGATTGTGTTTTTAACAAATTATCATCCATGATCAGAACGAATTTTACCAAGATTCCGGTAATTTCTTGGACATTTTTCACCTTACTACTGCTCGGTAGTTCTAATATTGCAAAGGCCCAAACCATGGTCTGCAATAACCTCGTCCAAGTCTCAGTTGACAACACTCCCAATGCTTGCCAAGCCGGATTGAATGCCGATATGGTTCTTGAGGGAACACCGATACCTGGCCACGATTATCTAATCGAGGTTACCCATAATTATGTACCTGTCGTTACTGGGTTAAACCAAGTGTTAATAACTAATTCTAGTCAGTGGTTTAATACCAATTTGACAGTAAAAATTACAGATCAGGTTGGCGGCAACTCTTGTTGGGGGCAGATTCATTTAGAAGATAAGCTTGCGCCAACCCTAACTTGCCCAAACGCTTCTGTAAACTGTTCTGACGACCTTAGCATTGTTGCATATCCAACTGCGGTAGATAATTGCGACGCAAATCCAACCATCAACCTTACTGGCGAACAGACAAATACAACTGGTCTTTGCGCCAACGGATTTGTGACCATTACCCGCCATTATGTGGCCATTGATGCTTCAGGAAATAGTTCCAATAATTGTACACAGGTAATCACAGTCAACCGCCCTACGGTCGTGGATTTCCCAAATGATATTGTATGGACGTGTGAGCAGTACAATGCTTATCCTAACATAATTGCAGCAACTGCAAAGCACCCTTATGTCGGTGATTCCAATCCAGCCACCAATTTGGTGATTGATGTGAATCTCAATCCAGATTGTAACGACAATAATGATCCTTTCGGTGACAACCCAGCTATCAACAGTACCAATTTACAAAATGGCGGTATTGGATGTCCTGGCAATGGCCTTGACGATGCAGACGTACTAGCCTTGACTGGTTCGGGAGTAGTTGCGAACATAATCGGTCAGCATTGTAACTATCAACAATCCAAAAGTGACCAAGTCATTACAATTTGCGGCTCAAGTTTCAAAGTAGTTCGTACTTGGACAGTTTTGAACTGGTGTACTGGACTTGTAGTGACTGTAGGAGTAGGTGGAGAAGACAATATTCAGGTTGTTAAGGTGATGGACAATAAACCACCTGTCGTTACCCGTGATCCTTTCACTGTAAGTGCAAATGTACCTGGCCAACATCCTCAGCCTTGCAAATCTGTAGGCTTTTTGCCCCCTCCAACGGTTTCTGATAATTGCAACGGTACTTGGACGATTAAAATCAACACTCCTATTGGCGAGGCAGTTTACCTCGGTGGTAATCCTGCGAATGGTGGTACTATACCTGCTCCTGGGTTGCCATTAGGCCCACATATCATTACTTATCAAGTGACCGATGCATGTGGCAATGTCACAAGCCTGAACGTGCCGATTACAGTAGTGGATGACATTGCGCCAGCAGTAATCTGTCTGTCATATACTGATGTTAATTTGACGACTGGCGGTTCTGCAACTGTTATGGCAAGTGCCTTCAACAGTGCTACTTATGACAATTGCTGCCTCGATCATTTTGAAGTACGCCGTATGGTTGACAACTGTGATGACAACCACGATGACACTGTTTTTGGCCCATCTGTCGTTTTCTGCTGTAGCGATGTTGGCAATGGCCCCGTGATGGTTGTTTTCCGTGCCTTCGATTGCTTTGGCAACTATAATGATTGTATGGTTGAGGTAACAGTAAATGATAAGCTCAACCCTACATTAGTTAGTTGTCCTCCCAACCAGCGCATCACATGTAATTGGTATGCTGACAATCTTGAAACCCAACTAGCCAGCCAAAACAATCAACAACAGTGTGCCACATTGGCCAACTTCTTTGGCGAGCCAACATATTACGACAATTGTGGCGTTACCATCACCTGCAACAATAGCATCGACCTTAACCAATGCTTGGAAGGCGCAATCATCCGCTCCTTCACGGCTAAGGATGCCAGCAATAATACCACTCCTCAGGCATGCAAACAAACCATTTTCGTCGATCACGTATCTGATTGGGCAGTTGAATTCCCTGCAAACGTCACCGTTGAATGTGGCACAACTGTTCCGGATTTTGGCGAGCCTAAGATATTTTATGAGAACTGCGAACTAATTGCCATTTCTCACGATGACAATGTCTATGCGGTCAACGATGCTTGCTACAAAATAGTCAGGGATTGGACTATCATCAACTGGTGTGTGGTGGGTGCAAACGTAGACCAAGAAGTTGTGGAACAACCTGAAAGTGAACTTGGACTTCCATTCCCACAGTGTGATGTTGACAGTGATGGTGATTGTGACAATCGCACTTTCCGTGATTCTTGGCGCAGTGGTAACTCAAATCCGAATCGCCCAACTGTGTTGGATGCTACTCGTACACTTGGTCCAGATACTGACCCAGACACAGACCCATGGGACGGCTACATCGTTTATCAGCAAATTATTAAAGTAAATGATACGGTTGACCCAATCTTTGTCAACAACTGCCAAATCCCTGATGTGTGCATTTCGGGAAACACTTGCATGGTAGCGCTCAACCTGCCATTGCCTGAAATTCAGGATTGCAGCCCAGATATTGATGTGACAGCCCAAGTGAACTTCGGTGGTGTTTGGGTTTCCGGCTTTGGTCCGTTTAATAACGTTGGCCCTGGCACCTATGTAGTTCGCTACGTCGCCAAAGACAACTGTAATAACCAAACGGCCTGCAACACAACTGTAACCGTAAAAGATTGCAAGAAGCCAACACCTTACTGCAAAAACGGTGTAGTGATTGAACTGATGCAAACCGGTATGGTAGATGTCTGGGCATCTGACCTGAATGCAGGTAGCTTCGATAATTGCCCCGGCACTTTAAAGCTGTCCTTCTCACCTGACATCAATGATATTGGCAACACCTATACTTGTAATGATATTGGACAACAACCAGTGCAGCTATGGGTAACCGACGCTGCTGGTAACCAAGATTATTGCGAGACCTTTATCATTATCCAAGATAATTTGGGTACTTGTGGTACAGCTCCACTTATTGCTGGTTCTATTTCAAATGAGTCAAATGTTGGGGTGGAAGGAGTAAGTGTAAATGTGAATGCGCCGGGTGCTTTCAACCAAGCGGTTTCGACGAATATCAATGGAAACTACGGGGTGCCAATGATTGTGGGCAATGACTATACGGTCACTCCGACCTTAGATGTTGATCCACTTAACGGCGTTTCTACTTTCGATTTGGTACTTATCAGCAAACATGTGCTTGGCTCTACTTTGCTCGATTCACCATACAAGATCATTGCCGCAGATGCCAACAAGTCAAACTCAGTCAGCACATTTGACATTGTTGAAATTCGGAAATTGATACTTCAGATAAATTCTGATTTCCCGAACAACACTTCATGGCGGTTTGTGGATAAAGGATATGTGTTCCCAAATCCATCCAATCCTTTTGCGGAGCCATTTACTGAAATCATAAACCTTAACAACGTCGCAGGCGACTGCCCGAACACAAATTTCGTTGCGGTGAAAGTCGGTGACGTGAACGAAAGTGCTTCAACTAATCTATTGGGAAGCAGTGAAGAACGAAGCACAGGCAATTTTGAATTGAATACAACGGACCGCACAGTAACCAAGGGTGAAGAAGTCAACGTAGCGTTCTTGGCTAATGACTTGGACGTGATGGGCTTCCAGTTTACTCTCAACTTTGATGTGGAAGCTCTTGAGCTTGTGACGGTGCAATCAGGTGTGGCAAGCGAAGAAAACTTCGGTTATGCTTTGCTGGATGAAGGTGCCCTGACTGCAAGCTGGAATGGTTCGGCTACTGAAAATTCAATGTTCAGCGTGGTTTTCCGAGCCAAGGAAAATGGCAAACTGAGTGAGATGCTAAGTGTTAACTCTCGCTTCACAAAGGCAGAAGCTTATCGCACAAATGGTGACCTGCTCAATGTGCAATTAGCTTTCAATTCTAAGGTTGACCAGCAATTTGCACTTTTCCAAAACACACCGAATCCTTTCAAGGCTGTGACGACCATTGGCTTCAATTTGCCAAAAGCTGGTGTTGCAAACCTGAAAATCACGGACGTTTCGGGCAAGGTTTTGAAAAATATTGAGCAGGAATTTAGTGCTGGCTACAATGAAGTTCAACTAAGTAGCAGCGATATTCCATCGACTGGGGTAGCCTACTACACCCTAAAAACGGAGTCAGGCACTGCTACAAAGCGAATGGTCATCGTAGAATAAATTATTTAAAACAAACTAGAAAAGGTGACCGATTGAGGGATTTTTCCAAAAGTCGGTCACCTTTCTTCCGTCATATTAAGTTTTGGCAAACTACTTGTAATACCGATTATCATGAAAAAGATTAATGTTTTTTCATTCCTTCTCATATTGTTTACGGCATTTAGCATGAATGCCCAAACGGTTTCTTTGACCGTGCCAGATAAGCTTGTAAATCCAGGGGAATGGTTCACGATAGGCATCAAGGCCTCTGATTTTGATAATATTGCTTCCATGCAATATGCTATCCAATGGAACCCTGATATCATTGAATTTCAATCCGTAACTGGCTTAAATTCCAATATGCCAGATTTTACAGCCATCAATAGTTTCAATATTGCCCATTCGGCTGAGGGCCGATTGCGGGTGAGTTGGTACTGGTTCGACCCCGTCACAAGTTCTGGTGTTTCATTAGATGACAATGCCACACTTTTCAATATCAATTTTAAAGCAGTGGGCGGCATGGGCTCCAATACCATGCTTGAAATTACAGATGATACCACGGTGAACCCTCCGTTCGTGATTGAAATTGCCAATTTCGACCAAGAAGTAGCGGTGAACATTGACAATGGGAAAGTGACCATCTCTGGAACAAGTGCGAGCGAGGAGACTTACACGGAAGATTTTACATTATTTCAAAATAGTCCGAACCCTTTTTCAGAAATTACGTACATCTCCTTCAATTTGAATTCGGGCGATAACGCCAAATTGACCATATTTGACAGCAGCGGCAAAGCTGTATTTTCCCAAAACAAAAAATTTCCTGCCGGAATCAGCAGAATACCCGTTCGCCGGGATATGCTTTCGAGCGCAGGTACGTACTTTTACACCCTCGAAACCGCAAGAGCCACTGCCACTAGGCAGTTGATTATGCAGTAATGCCTAATCAAGTTGGCGGCCCATGGTGGAATTACAGGGTTCGCCAATTGTTTTCCGATTACATTTTTTCACAATTATCGTCCCAATTCCGAACATATGAAAAGACCGATTACCAATCTCGTCATTGGGCTTCTGGCGTTATTTGCTTCGCATCTTGCCGCCCAGCCTACCTTCTCTGTTTCACCGCAAACCATCACGGCCAACGCGGGAGACAATATTACCGTAGATATCGTGGTGTCGAGCTTCGACAACATCCTTACCTTCCAGTATTCCATGAATTGGAATCCAGCTGTGCTGGAATTTCAATCGCCTGTTGGAAATATCTCTCCATCACAACTGCCAGGCATGAACGCAAGCAGTTTCGGAACAACTGGAACTGGCAATGGTATCTTGACTGTATCGTGGTCTGATCAGAATGCAACTGGTGTAACCGTTGCTGATGGTACCATTTTATACAGTCTGACCTTTCATGTACTTTCTTCTCAGCCTGCTACCATTAATTTTGGCAATGCCCCCACGGCCATGGAGGTGTATAATGGAGCTGGAATGGATATTACAGCCGGCACTACTTTTATCGGAGCTTCAGTTAATGGAGGCTCAGGTGGAGGCGGCGGCGGCGGCGGCGGAAACCCCGTCAGTGGCTTCGCAGTCATAGCTTCTGATGAAACTGCTGCGCCTGGTGATCAGGTTTGCGTGGATGTCACGGTAAATGATTTTACCAACATCCTTTCCATGCAGTACACCATGGAGTTTGATGAATCGAAATGGCAATTCGTCAATATCCCTACTAATAATTTTGGACTTCCTGGACTTACAATTGGGAATTTTGGCACCAACTTGTCAGCTCAGGGGCAACTTACCTTGTCTTGGTCGGATCCAAATGCCACAGGCGTAACTGTAGCTAATGGAACTGTGATTTACCAAGTCTGCCTAAATGCAATTGGTGCAGATAACTGCAATGCCACTACGCCATTTCAGTTTAATAGTGCAGTTACTCCTATTGAAGTTTATAACGGCAATAGCCAGCCAGTTACATTCCAAAGCGATCCTGGCGACCTTGAAATTTGTAGTTCCGGCGGCGGCGGTGGCGGTGGAAACGGTGACCTCACGTTCATCGCTGGTGAAGTAGAATCTCCTGCAGGTTCTCAGATATGTGTGGATTTTACGGTTGAAAATTTTAATTGTATCGTAAGTGCACAGTACACTGTTCATTTCGACCAGACTGTTATCCAATTTGCTTCCGTTCAAGGATTTGGGCTACCAGATTTGACTTCGGCTAATTTTGGCACTACGGAGACCAACAATGGTATTCTCCGTTTTTCATGGCCTTCTCCTGATCCTGTAAATGGCAACACAGTCGCCGATGGCACAGTGATATTCCAAGTCTGCTTCAATGTGGTTGGGGCCAACGGAACAGTAGGCAATATTACTTTCAATGGAGATCCAATGCCAATTGAAGTAAGTAGTTGTAACAGCCAAAACGTTACCCCAGTTTTTGACCCAGGTAGTGTGACTGTTGGCGTCACTTGCACAGGCCCGCTATCGATAACCAATTCCTCCATAACACCTGTGAGCTGTGCTGGCGGAAGTGATGGGGGAGTGCCCATCACTGTGACTGGTGGTAGTGCGACAAAAACCTATGTTTGGAAAAACGCAAGCGGCACAACAGTTGGTACTTCGCAAAACCTGACCGGGGTTCCTGCTGGCCTTTATACAGTAACTGTAACAAGCTGTGGGGGCAATGAGACTGCCACTGCTGGGCCATTCCAAGTGACACAACCGCTGGCATTGCATGTTGACAATACTACCCAGAACATCGCCTGTTTTGGTGAAACAAACGGCTCCATTGACATCACTGTAACGGGAGGCACCAATACTGGTACTGGCTGTACAGGGTATACCTATACTTGGAGCAATGGCGCCACTTCACAAGATATTACTGGCCTTTCGGCAGGTAGCTACACCGTCACTGTTACGGACTGCAAAGGTTGTACGATAGTCTCAGGACCATTCACGATTTCAGCGCCACCAAGCGCCCTCACTGCTACGGTGAGCTCTACCAATATTTTATGTAACGGTGCTGCCAACGGTACAATCACTGTAACAGCCAGTGGTGGAGGCAACACAAAAGAATATCGAATCAATAATGGCAACTGGGGCACAAACAACGTGTTCAATAACCTGGCTGCTGGCACTTACACAGTTGACACACGTGACCAACCATATGGCTGTGTGAAAACAAACACGGTAACGATTACAGAACCAACGGCTATCAATATTACGTTGACACCAAACCCACCCTCTGGTGGCCAAGCCAATGGTTCAATTACTTCCAATATTACTGGTGGTATTGGTTCATATTCATGTAACTGGTCAGGGCCTAATGGGGCGATTCAGGGATGCAACCCTACAAACCTTGGTCCAGGCAACTATTGCGTAACCGTAACGGATGGCAACGGCTGTACAAAAGTTAAATGTACTCTATTAAGTGCACCTGTTACTGACAACGGCAGCACTTTTAAAAATGCATGCGCTGGCACATGCAATGGTGAAATTCATGTAGTTGCTTCGGGCGGTATCACCCCTTACACCTATACTTGGTCAGACAATGGTACAGGCTCTGATAGAACTGGACTTTGTGCAGGCACCTACACCGTAACCGTGAGCAACCCAAGTTTGCCACAGAACCAGTTTTTGGTGCAAACCTTTACAATTACGCAGCCTACACAAGGTGTAAGCGCTATTTTGGCAAATTTTGAATTGCCTACCACTTCTGCTTCATGTAATGGTTCCATCACTTTGAGTCCGCAAGGTGGCTCTGGTTCTGGCTATACTTATGTTTGGAGTGGAACTTCTCAGACCACCAATCCAATTTTTAACTTGTGTGAGGGAACTTACGCTGCCACCATTACAGACGGTAATGGCTGCACTGGAACCTATGGGCCATATATTCTGGACTATATACCAGTTCCACTTGATTCTCCACAAGTAAGTGCGATAAATGCTTGTGCTTCACAAAATAATGGTCAAGTAACCCTATCCATTTCGGGTGGTACACCTCCGTATAAATATCAAATTTCGGGGCCTCCTAGCGCACAGATGTTTACTACAAGTCAGACTTCTTATACATTTTCAAACTTGGCAGGTGGTGCACATACTTTCACCATTACGGATAGTGGCCAAGGAGTTGATCAACAATCAAAAAATGGGTCAGTAACGATTGATGTTACTACGCTTGCTGTAACGCCTGTCGTGGTTACGCATGCCACTGGGCTTGCGCCACAATCGGGTCATGTGGATATAACGCCTTCTGGTGGTCAAGCTCCATATACCTACCAATGGAACAATGGAGCCTCTTCACAGGATTTGTTTAGTGTGGCACATGGCTGTTACGAGCTTACCATGCAGGATGCCAACGGTTGTGTTCAGGTGTTCAACAATATTGGCGTCGGGGAGCTTACCGCAAGTTTTTCCGATGTAAAACCAGATTGCCCACAACAGCTAGGTTCAATCACTGCTACTGCCTTGTTGAATGAAAGCTGTGCTGTGGCAAATACCCCATATACTTACAAGTGGAGCGATGCCAATGGCACAGTTAGCATGAGTCAAACAGCAGATAATTTGCCTCCTGGAAATTATACAGTAACCATTACCGATTCAAAAGGTACCAGCATTGTTCAGCAGCATACACTTGAGTCAGAATCAAACTTAAGTGTCAGTGCAAACATAACTACCGATTACAACGGTTACGATATTCGTTGTTATGGTGGAAGTGGCGGTGCAGCCATTGCGGTACCAATGAATGGCGTAACCCCTTACACATATGCTTGGAGCAATGGTAAGACGACCCAGGCTGTATCTGGTCTTGGAGCGGATATAACCTACTTAGTTACCGTTACGGATGGTCATGGTTGTCAAATGTCAACTAGCTTACAATTGGAAGGTCCAACGCAGCTTTCGGCGGAGGGCAATGCATCGGCTAGTGGCTGTACTGAGGGTGATACAGGGCAGGCTTCCGTTACAGTCAGTGGCGGTGTTCCAGCATATAGCTATTCGTGGAGCAATGGCGATAAAGACCGTATTGCCGATAATTTGACACCTGGCAATAACTATTCTGTCACTGTTACCGATTTTAATGGTTGCACAATGATTGAAAATGTAACTGTTCCATTGATTGAAACGCTAAAACTTACTGCCTTCTCCGTTTCTGATAGTGGTGGCCCGAGTGGTGTGGCAGGTGTAATCGTTACGGGTGGAACACCGCCTTACAAGTATGTTTGGAAAGACTATCCAACAGTTGCTGACAGTATTCTGACGGAACTATTCCCAGGGAATTATATCGTCGTGGTAACGGATGGCAACGGATGCCAAGCGACTAAACCTGTAAAAGTGGACGATGACACGGAGTGTGGTGAAGTCAGGACAGTTATCACCCCGGAAGGCGATGGTAAGAACGAAGAGTTCCTCATCAAATGCCTCAACCGTTTCAGTGACAATACCCTCGAAATCTACAACCGTTGGGGACAGCAGGTATATCGTACGGAAAATTACAACGACGATAACCTCTGGCGTGGCACCAATTCACTTGGCAATGATGTGCCAGATGGTGTGTATTTCTACGTCTTCAACTATTTCGACCCAGGTATCAATGCATATGTCACCAAAAAAGGTAGCGTAACTGTGCTTCGCAAATAAAGTGATGATTAGTGGATGGTGATTTGTGACTGGGTATTACAGTCACTAATCACCACCCACCAACCATTTTCCAATCCAATCACCGATTAAATCCATGAGCATGAAAAAACTTTTTTTACTCATAGCTGCTGTTTTTACCCTTCAAGCTGCTTGGTCGCAGGAGCAGTCCGCCGTTTTTTCACATTATACCATCAATCCAATCCTTATATCGCCAGCTGTGGCTGGTTTTTATGAGAACCACCAGATTTACATGGGGGTGCGCAGCCAGTGGACTGGGTTTACTGAAAACCCAAAATCCTATGGCATTGGCTATAACGGCCCGATTGGCAAGACGCTTGGACTTGGGCTGGGAGTGATGTCCGAAAACCTCGGCAACATGACCAACACTCGTTTGCAACTCAACTATGCCTTCCGGTACGAAGTGAAAAACGTCAAGTTCGCAGCTGGTTTTTCAACCGAATTTTTGACCAAAAAAGTGGCCAAATCGGTTTTGCAAAGTCCGCTGTACGACCCAGATGACGAAATCATCATGAATGCTGTAGATGGCAACAAGGTTTTTGATGCATCACTTGGTGCATTTGCCACTTTCAAGAAAAATACTTTTGTCGGAATCACCTTTTCCAACCTCGTGGTCGCAAAAATCGGAGAGATAGAAACTGGAAAAAATGAAGGCACCCCCTTCAAATATTCCATCATCACCTTTGGTCATGAGTTTGAGGTAGAGCCTTATAATTTCAAGCTAAAGCCTTCGGTGTTGGTTTACAATATCAAGGATAAACCCCTCCAAATTGACTTCAACATGCTTGGCTCGTTTATCAATGACAAGCTTATTGCTGGGGTATCAGTTCGTGCGGGCACTGGGGGGGCGACTGGTATCATGTTGGGCACCAATGTTGACATTTTCAAACTGTACTACAGCTATGACCTAACATTCCAGAAATTCCAAAAATACAACAGCGGCTCCCATGAGCTTACGTTGTTGTTCAGCTTCGACAGTGGCAAAAAGCGCTACGACCGTAGCAACTGATATGGCAGCCGACACGGCTTTGAGAACACCGAATTTGAAACCACCCGTTCACACCGGGTTTTAAACAAAATTTTTAGAACGGATTTGACCAAGAAAAAATCCGTCACAAGAAAATAGATGTCCTTTAACAATTGGTTTTTGGGATGGCCCCCCTCGTAAAGTCGAGGTGGGGCTACTTTTTTGCAAAAGAAAAATCCAGACAAAAACTAAACTGTTTTAATGACATTGCTTACTTTTGTAACTCGAAAAGAAGGCAAGAACGTTTCCGGCAAGTAGTTCGGAAACGTTCTTGCCTTTTAGGTTTGATGGTCAGCAACCAATAATCTTGACTGAATTCGCCCAATAATCCTGTCCAGCGAAACACAAGGAAGCTGGATTATTCGAATTTATTTTCCCGATTTTTGATGAAATGCCGCTTTTTTCCGGACTGTTGCCGGAAAGCATGACTTTCGTCGCTGTTAGCTTCAAGCCTATTTTTTACTGAAAAAAGAAACTGTTATGAATGTTACATATCTCACACAGGAAGGCCACGATAGGTTGAAGGCCGAGTTAGAAGAACTGAAAACTACTGGACGCCAAGATGCAGCCCGTGCTATTGCTGAGGCCCGTGACAAAGGCGACCTTTCTGAAAATGCCGAATACGATGCTGCTAAGAATGCCCAAGGCATGTTGGAGCTGAAAATAAACGAGTTGGAAAAGGTCATGGCCAACGCTCGAATCCTGAGCACAGAGGACATGGATACTTCCGAGGTTCGCCTTCTAACTAGCGTTACTATTCTCAATAAAAAGACCAAGAAGGAGGACACTTATACCCTCGTTTCCGAATCGGAGTCCAGTCTGAAGGATAAAAAAATATCTGCCAGTTCCCCCATCGGCAAAGGGCTTTTGGGGAAAAAAGTTGGTGAAATCGCTGCCATCAACACTCCCGCAGGACAGGTGGAGTTCAAAATTTTGAAAATCTTTATCTAATTGAAATAGTGAAAATGGAAAATTGAGAATGGCGCTGGTGAGGCGTTCTGTTTTCCATTTTCCATTTTCCATTTTTCGTTATGTCTAGCATCTTCACTCGCATTATCAAAGGCGAAATTCCAAGTCACAAAATTGCTGAGTCCGAGCATTTCATCGCCTTCCTCGACATCAATCCTGTAGTAAAAGGCCACACCCTCGTAGTTCCAAAAGAAGAGGTGGATTACCTGTTCGACTTGGATGGTGGGACATTGGCAGGCCTCATTCTTTTTTCCAAAAAAGTAGCCCGAGCACTCGATAAATCAATCGCCTGCAAGCGGGTGGGGTTGATGGTAATCGGTACGGAAGTGCCACATGCCCATGTTCATCTTATTCCTTTCCAACGGGAAAGCCAGATGAACATTTCAGGTCCCAAACTTGATTTCACAAAAGAAGAAATGTCCGAAATTGCCGCCTCCATTGCAGGGAATTTTGAACCGTGAATTTAACATGCACTGCTTTTCTCAATTCACCTTTCACAATTTTTTGGTTGGGTTTTCTTTCACATAAGCTGCCCAATCCTTCACTTTCTTCCCGCCACCAGGCAGCGATTTTGATTGGTAAAAATGGCAGACTGCCGTGGCCAGTGCGTCTGTCGCATCGAGGTATTTTTCTTCGAGTTTGGTCTTGAAAATCGTTTCCAGCATGGCAGCCACCTGTTCCTTGGAAGCGTTGCCATTTCCGGTCACGGATTGCTTGATTTTCTTTGGTGAATACTCCGTTATCTCAACCCCCATCGTGATGCCTGCGGCAATGGCGACACCTTGCGCCCGCCCAAGTTTGAGCATGGACTGGACGTTTTTGGCGTAAAATGGGGCCTCAATCCCAATCTCACTCGGTTCGTAGCGCCGCACCAGCGCCTGCACTTCCTCAAAGATTTTTTTCAGCTTAAGTTGCTGCTCCTCAAGGTGTTGCATGGTGATAACTCCTAGTGCAATAAGGCTCAGTTTTCGGTTTTCCACTTCCACAATGCCATAACCTAGCACATTGGTGCCAGGGTCGATGCCAAGTAGGCGATATTTTGTTGTTGCTGTCATTGCGCAGCAAAGCTAACTTCGCACAGCGAAATTGATAGTTGAAAATGGACAATTGATGATTGAATCAAGAACCCACGTCCAATTTCAATTTTCAATTTTCAATTTTCAATTGAATAGAAAATTTCTCAACTCTGCCCTCAAGCTGCTCATCGCCGCACTGCTCGGCTGGGCCATCTACCGACAAGTGTTTGCGAAGCAACAGGTGGAGGAGCTATGGGCGGCGCTGGTCAGGGATTTCGTTTATCCTAACCTGCTCTGGTTGGTGGCCGTGGTGCTACTTGCCCCATTGAACCTCGCATTGGAAGCCATGAAATGGCGGCAGCTCATCAGTGGGTTCTCCAATTTGAGTTTTTGGCAAACTTTCAAGGCGGTGCTGGCGGGCACTTCGATCGCTATCATCACCCCGAACAGGGTAGGGGAGTATGGTGGCAGGGTGCTATTTGTGGAGGAAGGACAGGGTTGGAAATCAGTCATTGCGACGATGGTAGGCAGCTTGGCGCAATTGCTGGCACTGCTGTCAGTAGGACTGGTAGGGGCCGTTTTTTTTTCGGTGAAATTCCTGCAACCGGAGCCTTACCTAATTCTGGTTTCCATCAGTCTGGGGGCGGCGTTTCTTGGCCTGCTGCTTTTCACCTATTTCAATATTGATGTGATGGTGCCGCTGGCGAAGCGCATCCCGTACATTGACCGCTTCAAAAAACCACTGCGCCACCTCACCGTGCTGCGTCATTACCACAAAAAAGAACTGGGTCGGGCGCTGGGTTTTGCCTTCCTGCGGTATTTCACCTACGCATCGCAATACTACTTGCTGCTGCAATTTTATGGCGTTCCTGCACCATATTTGCTAGGCATGGCGGGCATAGCGACCATCTTCCTCGTGCAGGCGAGTGTGCCGTTGCCGCCAGCGATGGGGCTGCTGGCCCGTGGCGAAATCGCCCTGTTCGTCTGGGGCTTTTTTACGCAAGACCATGTGGATATTCTGGCGGCCACCTTCTCTTTGTTCGTAATAAACATCGCCGTGCCTGCGTTACTCGGTTTGGTGTTTATCGTCCAAGTGAACATTCTAAAATCTATCGGCTTTGAAAACAAAAAATCTTCGTAAACCGCTCGTTTTCAGTTCGTTGACGCTGGTTTTTCTTTTTTTTGGCTTCGCAAAAATGGATACCCCAACAACGTCGGCGAAGTTCGAAACCTCGCCGACGTTTACAGACGACGACCACAATAGCTGCGTCACCAAAAACACCACCTATTCTGCTGGCGAGGAACTTACCTACAAACTCTACTACAACTGGAATTTCGTTTGGCTCTCGGCAGGCGAGATGACCTTCAAGGTGATTGACGAGGACGACCAATGGCATTTTCAGGTAGTGGGGAAGACCTACGATAGCTACGATTGGTTCTTCAAGGTGCGGGACTACTACGATACTTGGGTGCAGAAGGAAACAGGCCTACCCATCATGGGCATTCGAAACATCGAAGAAGGAAAGTACCGCCTGTACGACTACTTGACCTACGACCAGAGCCGGGGCAAGGTTCACAACGACCGGGGCAAGTCCACCACCGACATCCGGGAGCATCACGATTTCCAGATTGACGACTGCATGCACGACATCGTGAGCATACTCTACCATGCCCGCAACGTGGATTTTTCGAAGATGAAAAAGGACGATACCTTCCCCATCCAACTATTCATGGACAAAGAAACTTGGCCACTGAAGGTGCGCTACCAAGGCCGGGAAGCCAGCAAAAACATCCGGGACTTGGGCAAGTACAACACCCAGCATTTCTCGCCAGAGGTGATTCCCGGTCGGGTATTCCCTGATGGCGCCAGCATCAACGTCTGGGTAACGGACGACGAAAACCGCCTGCCGCTGATGATTGACTCTCCGCTGAGCGTGGGGTCGGTAAAGGCGGTGCTGCAAAAGCATAAGGGGTTAAGGTGGCCGGTGAAGGCGAAGATGTGAGGATGCGAAGGATTTTCTCCCAAATGCGCTATATTTGTTAAAAATCAGGAAAAATGAATCCTTTGTTGCAACGCATTACATTGAATCCGAAAGTATGCAACGGTAAGCCGACTATCCGCAATATGCGCTTTACTGTGTCACAAATGCTGGAACTGCTCTCCGCTGGCATGACCCACGACGAGATTTTGGAGGACTATCCCTTTATTGAGCAGGAAGACATCAGGGCTTGCTTGCTGTTCGCTTCCAAAATGGCCAACGCACACTCCGTGATTACTTTGGCCGCTTGACCCACCATGAAATTTCTGATTGATACGCAACTGCCGCCAAGGTTGGCGAAATTCCTTTCAGGTAAGGGTATTGATGCCAACCATACATCCCGCTATCCTGATGGCTACTTCTTGGATGATGAGGCTATTCGCCGCATTGCGAAGGCTGAGGAAAGAACCATCATTACCAAAGATTCCGATTTTTTCGACCACTATTTGGTCAAGGGAGCACCTCCACGTGTCCTTCTGCTCCGCATGGGAAATCTCAGCAATATTGAACTGTTGGCACAGTTCGAGAAACACTTGCCGCAAGTACAACAGCTATTCGATGATGGTGCGGAATTAGTGGAGTTTTATGAGGAGCGGTTGGTTAGGTATTGAATCCCGATGGCGCCAGCATCAAGACCTGGATGACGGACGACGATAACCGCCTGCCGCTAATGATTGACTCGACGCTTAGCGTCGGCTCGGTGAAGGCGAAGGTGTGAGAGAAATACAAGTAACTTGATTACTTATCTTCAGTTGGTATGCAATGAAACATCACCCAGTTCCAGTCCTTTACTGGTTTTTCTTCTAAAATTTCGAAGCCATTTTCCTTTATTGATTTACGGACTAGCTCCAGTTTCATTGCATTTTTGCAATCCGGTATTTCATCCTCTTTAATAACAGGGTCGGTGATGAATAATTCGCCATCAGGTAAGAGCGATTGCCGAATAGAGGCCAGCATTTCTGACTGATGGGAGAAATGGTGAAAGGAGTTTCTGATAATGACCTTATCAAGATGGACACTCTCCAGAGCAGTTGACTTTTTCTTGCCTTCCACGGTGAAATATTGGTTGGATTCCTTGACGCTCTTACACCTATCTATTTTTGAAGCGGCGTACTGGACGGCATCTTTATCCAAATCATTGATATAAATCTGAAGGCTATCGAAGGCAAGTCCAAGTAGCAGGCTGAAACTTCCATCACCAGCTCCAATTTCCGCCACCTGCATCCCATTCTGTATTTTATAAAAAGCGAGTTCTTCAAAAAGCGTTGTTTGGTTTTCAATCTGAAAGGGCGGGCTTGGTTTCAAAATCCTGTTGTTCAGTAGGCTCATCCAATCATCATTCTCAGCTACGATTTGTATCATTTCCGGTGTCAATAGCTGGGTAGGTTTGAAATCCGGGACTTTCTTTTGATAGAGTTTAATGATTTTTTCGGGGGAATAATTGAGAATATGGTAGGCATAGGTGACATTGAAAACGAAATCACTGGCCTGCTCTCCGTTTTCGGCTTTCCAAAGCTCATCCAACTGGTATATTTGCTTGAATCCTACAGGATTGCGTATTATCAATTCATTTCTGTAGTTAACCAATCCCATAATCATGTTGCGCTGGCCACTAGTATCGGATTGTGCAGACAGAACAAAGGGAAAAGCTGTAAATAGACAAAGCAGGGTTTTCATACAATGACAATAATTTTGGGCAAAAATATGGGATTTCGTTTGGTTAAGTAGCTGGTTTTTAGGTGCCTGATAATTAACTCGCCGCTGAGCGTGGGGTCGGTGAAGGCGGTGCTGCAAAAGCATAAGGGGTTAAGGTGGCCGGTGAAGGCGAAGGTGTGAGGAGGTTAGCAAATGGCCGCAAGAGCCGTTATGCCAAATTTTTGCTGGAATGCTGGCTTTTCAAATGGACTGAGGTGAGGCTATTGGGGAAGACTTCCGCAACAGTGGTTAGCTAAAATTAATTCTTAATCAGTTTTTTCACAAAAAAAACCTCACTGCCGAAAGCTTTTAGCCAATAAGTTCCACTAGGAAGTTTTGAACCCTCAACCTCAAATTTCATGGAGTGTACCGGTGCAGCTTTCACCACTCTTCCTGTTATGTCCACTAATTCATACCGTAAAGAACCATCTGGTAGTTCAACCGTGAACTGGGATGCAAACGGATTGGGATAGATAATCAATTCTTTTTGGGGTGCATTGTCTTCAACAATCCCTGAAGGTATGTCGCAATTGGTCGTGTCAAAGCAACCGTATTGGTTAACCTTTACGAGCCATCCCAATAATTTTGGAACGGGTGGGTTTTCCCGTACTTGCCCACAGGCGATGATGTTCTTGGAGGGTAGTACCACAAGCCCTGTGAAGTAACTGTTCGAACATTGTCCTGTACTGCACTCCTCTACAATTTTCAAACTCCAAAGGCTGTCACCTGTATCAGAAATTTTATAGATCCATCCTTTATTACCAATATCTGGGAAATCATTTTTTTGCCCCGCCGCAACCCAATTACCATCGTTTGCAGGAATTAAATTGTACAGCTGATTTAGATAATTTACATCACTTACTACACTTACCCATTCATTATTAAAAACGGAATCCAACTTTCCTATTCGCCTTGCGACTGCATATGGATCTTGTGTAGTAGCTAAATAGTAATTTGTGATATATATCCAGCCACCTTCTTCAGTTTTATTTAAACCCACTATCCCACCTTGTTTATCTGCAATATCACTGTTCCATTCCCACTTAATTATACCTGAACTATCTACTGCAATTAACCTGCTTTGAACCCAAGAATTTTCCGGAGAAGTATTGGCGGAGCCTCTGCCAGCCCCAATAATAATTGTATTATCATCTAAATATTTCAAGGAGCCTAACTGATCCCAAATATCTGGAGAAAAGAATTTTTTTTCCCAAATTTTATTTCCCATCAAATCCGTTTTTAAAAGAAAAATATCTGCTGTATTATTAGATTGAGTTTGTTTATGCCCACCAATGAGAAAACCATCCTTTATTTCAATGACTTTTCTTTGATGCAAAGTTAAAGTAAGGGAATCTGGGTATTCTTTTACAAAAATCAAATTGCCAAACCTGTCCAGTTTCATTAAAAAGCCCGAATTTCTATTAAATAGACTGCCGACCACAACAAAGCAATTGTCACTGGTTTTTATGATGGAATAATCGGGTTCCATGACGTATTGATCTCCCAAACTATCAAAATGGATTTTGTAGTCAATCAGGTTGCCAGAAGTGTCTGCCCTCGCAAACAAAACTCCCCACTGTATTTGGGGTGTCGTGTCGTTTGCTGTTCCGTAAATGTAAAGCGTATCGTTGTCCAATAGCATATTGTTGAACACCGTGCCACTATAGCCGAGGTCAAATGTTTTGTGAAACCCTACCGAATCCTGACAGTAGGGTTTCACGCACATGGTAAAAAATAAAAAGACTACTAAATATCTCATTTTTATCAATATACGGCCAATTTCCCTAACTGGTTGATGTTCTTACCCTTGATTTGATAAGAGTAAATGCCGGGAGGGAAATTACTTGTCGAGAATGAAACTTCTTTGGATTCTTTGCCTTGGTAAAAATAAACCAATGAACCAAACGAATTGACAATTTTGAATGTGATTTCCTCAATTCCAAGCGGAGAGTCAATTCTCTTTAGCATAGTTTCTCCATTGGTAGGGTTGGGATAAACTATAAAAGATTGCTTAGTATATGATGGTGGTGAATGGCTTGAAGTATTATTTTGTAAAGATCTTTCAGGGATTGAAGGTTAATGATAAATAGGCGGGTAGTAATAGCCGTAGAGACCAAGTATCTTCTTTGCCCAGCCAGGTGCAAATCCATAATCTCCATCAGCTATCTGAACCAATTTGTTGATGGCAACTGTATCCAAACCATCTATTGGCTGAGCCTCTAAAATGGAAAAATTTTGCATTAGGTTGTCGTAATCATCCAACTGCTCGCCAGATAAATCAAATTTTTCTGGAATTTCGTTAAGAATTTCGTCTACCTGTTCGCTTTCATCATTGAACAAATAACTCTTAGCCATTTCAAAATCAGCACTATAGGTTTCCATATTCCTTAACCAAACCCTCAGACTGTCACCTTCGAAAACGGCAGTATCATAAGCAATATGAGGCAAAACAAGGTAGCTATTAATAACTTGCTGGAACAGTGGCTTTTTTATGGAATTGTGGCACAGCTATTTGGGAAGACTTGTGCTAACCGATTAGTTTAAGTAGTGGGAATTGTAAGAGGAAGTAAATGAATGATTAAGAAAATTCGGGGAATTGCGACCGCAATTCCCCGAAAACTTAATTCTACTTACTAATAATCAATGATTTAGACAGGGTCTCTTTTCCTGTGACCACCTGCAAGAAATACTTGCCGTTAGGATATTTCACTGCTGGTAGGTCCAATTCAAGATTCGTTTCACCTTCTGTTAAATCCCGCCGCAGTATTTCCCTTCCAAATATGTCGAGCATGGAAAGCACTGCACCACCTTCTACAGATCCACTCAAATGGATATTGACCTTGGTAGAAGCTGGGTTAGGGAAGATTTCAAGTACCATTGACTCTGCTACCGTAGGAATGGTATTGCCGGTTGGCTTTAACAGATTTTGAGGACAAGAGACACATGGCCCAAGGAAATCGCCATGGTTGAGGTGTGCCTGCACGGCATTGACATTCACACAAATGGTACTACCATCATGGCACATGCTCACCTTTTGACCGTTCGAATGGCACACCCAATACGCTGGTATGTTTTCAAAGCCTGGGAATTCCTCGGCGTTGCAAGGGCCGTTGTCATCACCGCCGGGGCAGTTGTCACATCCATCAGCCACACCGTCGCAGTCACTATCACCGTCCGGTTCGTTCGGATTTGGATCGATGGTGTCAGGGCAACCGTCGTTGTCATCGTCTGGGTCGCCGGCATCGCAGATTCCATCTCCGTCGTTGTCGTCCCCATCATTTGATGGGTCGAAGGTGCCTGAAGCACAGTCGTCGCAGCTATCCCCATCGCTATCACCGCATATGAAATTATTGTACGGATCGAGGTCGTCCACATCATTTACGCCATCATTGTCATCGTCCGGATCGCAGGCATCGCCAATGGCATCACCGTCAAAGTCTGCTTGATCAACGTTTGTCACAGTCGGGCAGTTGTCACACACATCGCCTACACCGTCTCCGTCACTATCGATTTGGTGAGCGTTTGGAGTGAGTACACAATTGTCACACACGTCTCCCACACCGTCTCCGTCGGTATCGATTTGATTGGTATTGGGGTTATTAATACAGTTGTCGCATGCATCGCCCACGCCATCATTGTCGGTGTCTGCTTGTTCAGGGTTGGGATTATAAGGGCAATTGTCCAAGGCATCTTCCACACCGTCGCCGTCGGCATCGGGGAAACAAGCGAGTGCTCCTTCGTTGCTATTCTGCCCCTCTTCACAATCACGACAGGCAATGGCACCCACATTGGGATTATAAGTGCCAGAGGAACAAGCAATACAACTGGTGGCTCCCGTTACATTTTGATAGGTTCCAGCTGGGCAAGGTTGGCAAGATGTGGCTCCTGGTGCACCATTGAATGTGCCCATTTCGCATTCCGCACAAGCAATTTGTCCCTCGAGTGCACTGTATCTGCCTGCTGGGCAAAGAATCGCATTCTCCCCATCGGGACAGTAAGACCCGGGTGGGCAAAGCTGGCAACCAACGACAACCTCTTGGCCACCAATGGTTTGCGTTACTTGATAGTATCCCGGCTCACAGTGGCAGGTGGCTGTGTTGAAGTTTTCTATATCCTCCACTGCCAATGGGCAGGTATCACAGGCATCGCCGATACCATCTCCGTCAGAATCGGTTTGGTCAGGATTGCTCACGTTTGGACAGTTATCTTCACCGCCGAGGGCACTCACGTATCCAGCAGGGGCGTCGCAGTCAACCACTGCATTGTTTGGGTCACCAATGCCGTCCCCGTCCAAATCAGCGTAGAAGGTATTGAGCAGGCTGTTGGCGATGGTGGTAAAACATGTAATCAATCCAGGAAAGTCAGCTTCTAAGCTGTAATCAGCTTCGGGTAATGGGTAGGCCCCTATAGGGTCAGGCCCCGATACTTGAATCATGTTGGACACGCTGATATTATTGCCAACCCCAACCATGAAAATGTGGGAACCCTGTCCTTTGACAAAATTGGCACCGGTGATGGCCTCGTCGAAAAATTGGGCTGGGTATGGGTTGCCATCTGTAAAAAATATTACTAAATCGGCAACGACCCCCATGCTATTCAAATCGAAGACTCTATTAAATGCCAGGTCCCATCTGGTTGTACCTTCTCTCCAATAAATCTGGTTCAAAGCGTCAAGGATAAAGGCATCCGTTACAGGTTGTAGCATAGTACTTCCCAACACCGACGTGTTGATTGCATTGTCTGAAAACTCGACAAGAGCCAGATTCACATTGGTGTTTTTGACTGCCTGCATGAACGATTCAACGGCATCTTCTACCAATTGGAAATTGACGGGGCCAATGGAACCTGATTCGTCAAGCACAATGACCACGTTGACAGGGCAGGAATTCCCCATATTGGGATTGGGGGCTGGTGGTGGCAATTGTGCCAAGGCATGGTTTGGCATAGCCAAAAAACTAAGAAGTGCCAAGCAAAAGCCTGACAGGGAGCAATACTTTAGAATTGTTTTCATGTCAAAAATTTTTGTGAACAATATTTGCGCAGCCGAGAAAACACCCTTCCAAACCCCGACCACATTAAGTAAGGAGGGTAAAATTTTGAGAAAAAAGATAGCGGAAATGGGAACTTTCAATGGCAATTCTCCAATAACCGCAAGCCTTTTAATAGTTCATTGACTAGGATTTAACCAAAACTTATTCTTTGGAATCCACTTTTACAAAGCACTTGTTGTCAAGGTGATAGTCTTCAATCAAATCCATTTCCGGCATTTTTTCGAATTCAATCAAATCATCTTGCCGCAACAACTCCATGTCAGTATTTCAAATACATGGAGAGTGGTGGTAGCTTTCGTGAGCCTATTCGGATGGATGTTCTCTTTTTTAGAGGCAGGGTTGGTGGAAATTTCCAATCCGAGATAACTGGTCTCATTGAAATTCCCATTTTAAATTAGGTGCTAATAAACGCTATCCACCGCATGACTAGCACGGGCCTACGGTATCTCTGTAATTGTTAAAGTGGGAAGGTAGGAAAAATTTATTAATTCAGATGGCATTCCATTTAGAAGGATATTTATTTTGTGGTTATCACATTTCAAGACTGAACATTAAACCCCAGGATGCACAAGCTGGCTACAACCCGCCGCACCCATTCTTGGACAACCACAGTTCAAGCAAACGTTAAGCGCCGAAAGAGCCGCTGCGCTCAACGCTTGCTGGAACTGTGGGCTTTTGCACGGTAATGGGGCACAGCTATTTGGGAAGACTTGCGCCAACGGGGTGCTGACGATGCTAGTTTTTTCTTTTACCTAACCAATTATTTCCTGAATAATCAAAAATCTGCTTAATCTTTCTCGCTTGTTGCAAATAATAATCTTTCCATGATATGCCTAAGTCTTCTTCTACTGCCTTTTTTGTATTTAAGTCTTTTCCTAATGGTTCGAAACCATCAGCGCAGATAATCATAATGTCATCGCAATGAATAACTCCATGAAAAATAATTGTTGATTGTTCAATTATTACTTGTAGAACTACAATTCCATACGCATCTATTACCTCTATTGCAGTTTCGTCGTAATTAAATTTAAATAAATCCCTGCCTAATGTCCATTTGTTATTATTAATTTCTCCTACTAGTTTGCCATCAATATCATAGAATTTACCTGAAATATAGGGTTTTCCCTCAATCATTTTCAATTCAATTGGATGAAATTTACCGCATCCAATCATCCCATTTAGTGGTACTCCTCCTCTTAAATCCTCAATAGAAAATAATACCCCAACACTTCCAAAAATTACAGTAAATTTTTCAATATTTGGCAAGCTTTGAGACTTAAGGTTACCTTCTGTAACAAAGTTTTCTATCTTAACTTGAGAGTGGCAGCTATTTTCAAGGTTAATAATTACATGACTTCGAATATCAACTAAATCATGATAAAATTTATAGCAGTTAGATGTATCTGGTAAAATTTCAACCCTTGGAAAATTAATATCCCCAACTTCATCCTTTTTTAAAATGAATGAAAAACTGCCAAATTCATCGGTAATTGCTGTCAGGGAGTTGTAGATTTCAGACTTTGTTAATTCTTCAGATTTTATTGAAACTTTCAACCCTTTTACAGGTTCTTGGGATTCTTTGTCCACTATAGTGCCAGTAATTACTACTTTATTGTCATTTTTGATAGTTATATCTTGATTGCCACTATTTAATATAGGGATAGTTTGTTTTTGAATTCCAAATTTAGGATGGCTGATATAAACATCTATCTGGTCGCCTGATTTGTGGTTTTTTCCATCTCCAATTTCAAGGTTTAGTATATATTCACCGTCTGTTGTTGTATTATCATATCTATCACCTCCTAAAATATAAATACTAGCTCCTGATATTGGTTTTCCATTTTTATTGAATAAATGCCCATGTAATATCCTAGATTGGGCTATGGAAATTAATGGGAAGAATAGAAACGACAGAAAATACAATTTAAGATTATTCATTTTCTTTTAATTTTTTTAACTTAACTTCGATTTTTTCTGCGGGCACGGTATAGTGTCGGCTTATTTCTTCGTAGCCCTTTTTCGAAATAGATAATTTTATCGTTCGATCTACACTTATAGCTTTGCTAGAAAGACTAAACCTTCCATTGTCGTCAGTAAGAATTATTGTATCTAGTGGATAAATGTAAACTCTAGCATCTTTAATAGCAGTATTACCAGAAATTTCTGTTACAATACCTGATATTGTATTAGTTTTCCTTTCATCATTCATTTCTACTTTTTGTTGGGTTGGGGTTTCACTTTTTTTTGACTCTTTATTCTTTACCTTTGAACCTTCTTCGTGAAATATAGTGGCTACATTAGCTTTATATGCTTCAATTATTTCAATATATTTTGAATCCTTTTCGATGTCAGTTAAACTTTTTGATTTACATGTAACATCGTAAAATGCACAAGCAACAATTCTGTATATATTTATTTTTTGTGTTATTGACGGATCATTTGCTAAGATTTCCGAAGAAACTTCCTCTATTTCTTCACTGTAGTTTGAAATTTCTCCTGAAATTTCTCCCCTAGCTTGAATTAACTTTTTTGCTACTTCTTTTGTTTTTCCTTCTAATTCAACAATCCCCTCTTGAGAACTCTTATTTGAATTTGTTTGTTCTTTTGAGCTTTTATCGATTGCAACACCTATGGGACACAAGCATTCATTTTTGTCTTTTTCATCACATGAAAGAAATACAAAAATTGAAACTAATGTTAGAAAATATTTTCTATATGTATTCATACAAAGTTTTCAATTAAAATTTTTGTTACATCCCATGGAAAGTTTGAAATACTAACTTACGAGATTAAAGTCCGATGCCGCAAATATTCTGCTTCCCAAAGCTACATAAATTCTAAAAATCTACCGATAAGATACAATTTCAGCAGGATCAATTTTTTTGTTTTGTTACTGAACTTTTGTGACGACAAAAGCTTTTGTACTTTCAATTGCCAACAGCGCAAAAGATGAGGTCAATTCATTTGAATTGACCTCATCTTTCTATGAAATCGAATCAATAAAATCTGTTGTCGTAAGTCTTCCACACCTCCCTGCAAAACAACACACCCATCCTTGGAAAAAAAACACAGTTCCAGCAAGAGTTTAGCGAAGCGGCTCTTGCGTCCGTGTGCCAATCCCCTTCTGCCCTCGCTTCAAAAGCGGCAGTTCAATCACTTTTCCAGCAGTTGGCATTGCTTACGTCTTTCAAATTCACCCCCTCCCTTGATTTTACAAACCTAAAATTCATTATTTCTTCCCCAATATTCCGTAAAAATCATGTTTGGCATTTAATTTGCCCAAATACTCCTAACTCACCTTGCCGTACCGAGCGGCCACGAATTCCACCACAGCGACATTTTAAGAGAAGTTTTTTTAGCGTTCGATTCTTATAGTTGACTTGCATGATTCAGCAGTTTTGACAAAACACCTGTGCAAAAGTGCTTCGAACTTGTAAGAAGGCACATAGCATAATGCGTATCCCGCATAACACAAGCACTAGGACATATCGCACAGCGGAAAAACCACAAAGCACAAACATTACGATATAAAGCACAATGCAAAAGCCGCATCGCACAAGCACAGGGTCGTATAGCGCAAGGTAAAAGCTGCATCGCACAAGCACAGAGCCATATAGCAAAATAGAATAGCCGTATAGCGCAGCACCGACTCAAAAATGATAAAACACGGTAATACAGGTTAAAGCCATTAATTAATCACTTAAATATCATCAACATGAAAAAGGAAGTAAAGAACATTGAAGCAGCAGAAGCTATTCAAGAAGATGCGGCGGAGGGTACCGAGTTTAAATCCGTCACGGTGCCGAAGTACCATTGCGAAACGGACGTATTATATGACGTATGCAATCTCGCTTGGGATAATTACGACCTTATACAGCCGTTGTTTTTTGAGAAGAGTACGCTTTTTACCGCTGTCTTGAGCACCGACGCCCGTGCAGCAGTGGCATCGGCCAGGGCCTTTCCGGACAATACGACCCGCACCTTGATTGCAAAAAATGCCTATGACGAAATGGTACGGATCAACCCGCTGCTCACCACGGAATGGGAGGTGCTGGCGTTCTATATCCGGCTGGCATATCCTAGCACGGCGGATGCTGAACTGGCCTCGGCTGGCTACCCGCAATATAAACAGGCCATCAAAAAGCAATGGGGCAATACGGAGAGTATGGCCATAAAGGCCAAAGCATATATGACTGACCATGCTGCCGACTTATCAGGTGCAGGCACAATGCCTGCGGGGTTTCCGGCGGCTTTTAATGCACTGGGCGATGAGTTTATATTGCAGCGCAAAACACGCAATAATGCCTTGGGCACTTCGGTAACGGGCACAGCTGATAAGATTGCGGCTAATAATGAGGTATACGACCAAGTGATATGGATGATGGATATGGGCAAAATCATCAATAAATTCGATAAGACGGAGTATAATAAATTCGTGTTCGACCGCCTGAAGAATATCGTGCGGGGACGCAAACCATCGGGTGCGAAGGGCATGGTGAAGGCTGATGGGGCTTTCATGCCGATTGCTAATGTGACGCTGTCGGCCCGCAACCTGAACCCGAAAGCACCGCAGCAGTCCTACAGCACGATGAGCGATGCAAATGGCGATTTCTTTCTTGAAATGGCGTCCGGTGAATATGAGATTACGGTGGAGGCACCGAATTATGGGACGGTGGTCGTGCCGAAGTTCCGGGTAAGAGTCGGTAAGAAACGTCGACTGAACCCGCTGTTGGCCCCGGCGAACGTGGCATCTGGCCTGCTGGCGGAGGCAGTGCAGGCAATGTCAGCGCCTGTGACAAAGAAGCAGTTGCAGGCTGCGGAGAATGGGGTAGGGTAGAGGATGGCTTTTCGATAATGCTGAGCGGTGACACTTTTTCAAAAGGTGTCATCGCTTTTTTTGTCCACGCCGCTTTTGTCATCCCACTATGCGAGGACGGTTTCCCTTCGGGAATGACAAGGGGAAGTGCCTGCCCAGCGCAGTCTGTTTGAGGTACGGAACGGTCCACGCCGCTTTGTCATCGCCGTAGGCGACCTGTGCTCGTCGCTTTTGTTGTCGTTCATCCTTTGTGCCAACCACCTTTCCCCGATTTTTCTCATCTTCGTAAAAAAATCATCCATTCAATGCAACAGCCCACCCGACGGTTTTCCATCAATGGTATCTTATTGGTCATCTCGCTCTTGGCGGTGTTCGCTGCAGGGGTGTTCGTCACCCGCTGGTATTTCAAGCGCTTCGAAACGGTGGAGCAGAACAACGGCGTGGTGCTATTGGAGCGCATCAAACAGGTGGCCAAATTGGTGACGGTGGAGGGCTACTTCTCGGAGATTTACGACTATCAGGACTACTACGGCTACGACCTCAGTTTTTTCCGGAAAAAAGCACTGATACGGGTGAAGGCCAAAGTGTCCGTGGGCTACGACTTGGAGAAAATGAAGCTGACTGCCATCCCGGAGACAAAAACCATCCGACTGAGCGGCATCCCGCCCGCCGAAATCCTGTCCATTGAACACGACCTCGACTACTACGACGTGCAGGAGGGGCTGTTCAACGAGTTCTCCCCAGAGGACTACAACAAACTGAACAACAACGCCAAGGAGTTTATCCGAAAAAAAGCATTGGAAAGCGACTTGGTGAAAACGGCGACCACGCAGCGGAATGTGCTCTTCGAAACCATGAAGTTCATGGCGGAAAGTGCAGGCTGGACGCTGGAAATGGAGACCCCGATGATTGGGCCTGCTCCCAATAGTTTTCCCCAATAAATGACCAAACGGAACAAAATTGGGCGATTTCGTTAAACGATTTCAGAAATCTGCTACATTTAGCCGCATTTTTGGTTTTTGGACGGATTTATTCAAGAACCGCTTTTTTAACAAACAAAACTAAGGAGGTCGGGCTATCTGAGGTCTGAAGGGTTCAGGGGCGGACTTTCCAACAAAAAATCTGAGTATGGATATTGGACTTATTTCCCTAATCGTGGGTTGGGCATTCGTGTTGTTTTGGGTGCCTGTGGTGGTGCTCTCTCAACGAAAAACACACCCCAAAGCGCTCTTTACCTTGTTTTTTGCGGAGCTATGGGAGCGTTTCTCTTTCTATGGCATGCGGTCGTTCTTGGTGTTGTACATGACTGGCGTGCTTTTCACGCAAATGATTCAAGGTGAGGCCGATGCTAGGGCTTATGGTATTTACGGCGCCTTCAACGCCCTGCTGTATGCAGCGCCCGTCATCGGTGGAATGATTGCCGATAAGATATTGGGGTTCCGCCGTACGATTTTGATAGGTGGGATTGCGATGGCTGCTGCACAGTTCATCCTTGCTTTCAATGCTTGGCAGATGCACAACGAGACCATGTTCTTTGCTGGCCTTGGTTTGTTGGCGGTAGGCAATGGATTTTTCAAACCCAATATATCCAGCTTCTTAGGTACATTTTACGATAAAAACGATTCCCGCAAGGATGGGGCTTTTACCATTTTTTACATGGGTATCAATATCGGTGCCTTTTTGTCTCCACTGACCTGTGCCTACCTCGCACAGACGGTTCATTGGTCGTTGGGCTTCCTTTGCGCTGGGGTAGGCATGCTGCTGGGCATCATTGTTTTCTGGAGAAATATGGCCAAATACGAGGACAAAGGCAATCCGCCTAATCCAGAGTCACTCAAGACGGTCTTCTTTGCAGGTATGGGCAAGCAGTCGATTATCATTCTTGGTGCGTTGCTTTCGATTCCAGTTTTCGCCTTGTTGATTGATTATGAGCGGGTTACGGACATCATCCTGATTCTGAGCGGTATCGCAGTACTCGGCTATGTTTTAATAAACGCCCTACGGGACAACAACAAGGAAGACGGTCAGCGGATGCTCGTTTTCTTGGCCCTGTTCTTTTTTCACATGATTTTCTGGACTTTGTTCGAGCAGGCAGGTGGCTCATTAACCATCCTCGCCGACCGCTTCGTCAACCGTGGTAGCGTGCCAGCAGGGCAGTTCCAATCACTGAACGCTTTGTTCATCATGCTCTTGGCTCCAGTCTTCTCTTGGATCTGGCTCAAACTCTCCAAAGCTGGTAAAGAGCCTCGCACACCGATGAAATTCTTTTATGGTTTGGTGCAGATTGCCTTAGGCTTCTGGGTCATTGTTTGGGGGGCGAAAAGTGTCATGGCAGGCGTGAATTCGGGAGCATTGATTCCGGTCATTTACCTCGTCATCATGTACTTGCTGCACACAACGGGTGAGTTGAGCATTTCGCCAGTGGGTTTATCGGTGGTGACAAAATTGGCACCCGCTAAAATGGTAGGCTTTGTGATGGGCGCATGGTTCCTTTCCATTGCTTTTGCCCATAAAATTGCAGGTGAATTGGGCAAGGAAATCGCTTCCCCAACAGAAGGTGGCGATGCATCTACGGCGCTGGGTGCCTTCGTGGATGTTTACATGCATTGGGGCGTTTACATCACACTAGGTGCTGCGCTGATTTTGCTCATCATTTCACCAGTATTGAAAAAATGGATGCACGGTATCCAATAATAATAAGAGATTGGCCCATTGTCTGGCCAATTTTTAATTAAACAAAAGCCCTCCACCTTTTGAACGGGTGGAGGGCTTTTTTATAAAAACTCGGAAATGAATAGTTCATCAACTTCAAGCAGCAATGATTTCCAACAACTTCAAGTGCTTCATGGTGCAATGATGATGGGGGCAGTTTTGATCGCTGTTTTTCTTGGTTTTATGATGACCAGTGATGGGGCAGTAGCAGATTTTGCTGGCCTAATGAAAGGCTTTCTGTTGATAGCAATGGTATTGATGGCGGCTGAAATATCGGCTTCAAATCTTATTTGGCGTAGCCGCCAAGCAAAGATCCCCGCTACCAATGACCCAGCAGTGAAATGGATGCATTATCGGACTTCCTGTATCATAAGATGGGCATTGCTGGAGGGTGGCGTGCTGATTTCTGTGGTGTTGACTTTTTTGGAGCAAAACCTTGCTGGTTTTTGTATTGCTGCGGTAGGCTTGGTATTTCTATTAATGGCAAAACCTTCAAGGGATTATGTGGCTGACCAGTACAGGATTTCAGTTTAGCCGATGTAACTCACTCAAAAATATTTTACTACAGTTTTGTCAAAATATGGTTCCACAATTTTTCATAAGGAATCACTTCCAACTCATTCAACTTGCCCCGATACTTGAATGGGTGACTCACCAGCAGTTCATAAGCCTTTTCTGTTTTCGAAACCTCGTGCAGCTTGAAATTGGCCTTCAGCACTTGTTGCACGAGTTTAATGAAGTAAAACATTCGGAAATTTTCATGTTCATTCAGTGATTTCCCATATACCCGCAAATTGTCGATGGCTTCGGCAGCCTCCGGCAGTGACTTCCTGTCCAAGTGGTACAGTATCTGGCCGATCAATAAATGAATCGAGATTGGCCGCAGCTCTTTTGGCAGCATGAGGTCGTCTTTCAAGAACCGGGAAAGCCGGAAAGTCTTGCCTAACTGTTCCTTCAGAGCATCTATTTGGCCGGGTTGTTTTTCGATGAAATAATTCAGGTAAGCCTCGTAAATACGCCATTTTTCACGGGTATGGGCATCCAGCTTTTTGAATTTACTAAGCGACCTGGCCCTGATGAAAACTGCCGCCCCATGGATATAATTATCAGTGTGCAAAGCTGTCAGCAGGTAGTATTCCATGAAATTGAACCAGACCGTACTGCCTTCCTCAAAAATCTGTAGACTTCGCTCGGCAGTGATTTTACCATTTTTGAAATCCCGCAAATGCAGATTGGCTGTCATTTTCTTTAGCTGAAAAGTAGCCAGTTTGTCCTCCTGCAAATAGTTGGGATTCTGGTCAATGTACTGCTCAGCTTGCGAACAAATCAGCAGTACGTTTTCATAGTCGGAAAGCAGTTCATACTGGTAGGTCCAAACCAAGAACATATTGTAAAACACTACGGGAGAATCGTACATCTCTGACAAGCTCACCAGTGAATCACAATAGCCCTGCAACTCTTCCAGAATCCCCTCCAACTCTTCCGCTGGTTTGGCGTAGGCCATCAAAACCCGTTGGTGAAGCTCTTCCGAACGAACTTCCGCCAAGAAGATGTCGGTGTATTCTTTGATATATGCATCATATTCTTGAAACATTTTTTCATCACCCGCCTCTGCTGTGAACTGCCGCAAAACCCTGCTGCAATTGAGGATAATGTCCGAGAATTTGAACCGCAAGCCAACTAACAACACCTGCCTTGCCAGTTCTTCGGCTGAGGACATAGCTTCATTTGCCATCAATATCTTCACCAAGGTCCAGTCTCGGTGACAGGAAAAATGAGCCCTGTCGTAGTTTGTCACACTTGGCTGCGTTTGGTCGATGAAGAAAAGCGTGTTCATCAACCGCTTGCGAAACCTGGATTTTAGTTGTCGGTACTTGTCGTCGGTGGGACTGCACTTGTAGAGGAAAGAAGCTGCATCCCGGTCATTCTTGAAGCGGTCAGCCATGAGCGCTTCATAAAACTCCGTGAACTTGCTGGTTTTGTTGTCAATGGTGGCACCGTCAAAAATCTCAATCTTGCGTATTTTCTTCTTTGAAATAATTTTAGAAACTTCCAGTAAATTCTTCATGTCTGTGTTCAGGATTGGGTTCAGATGTATAAAAATTGGGGGCTTCCACACTATATTTTATCAAAATATAAATTGAAGACTTTCCAAAAACTGTTCCGCTTCTCGTTTTTTCACGTCACAGTTTTGCTTTTGGATAGCCAATAAAAAAAGGGCTTCGTTGAAAAAAATCCAACAAAACCCCTTCTTTTTCTCAATCACTGGGTAGCTTAATCACTCGATCACTATCCGATCCGGTTTGCTCCATGTCACAGCATCGTTAGAGTAGTAAAGCCAAGCTGCGGATGCAGGCGCCTCATACTCGCCTGGCACATCGGCCTTCAAGTCAAGGCTGAGTTCTTTCACTTCCTTGCCCTTCATGCCTACGAAGTAGAACACCACGTAGCTGTCTTTAATCTCATAGAAATCAAACATGCTACGCTCCTGCATTTGTTTCACCTGCCAAGGCTGCACGCTCAGTCCGGCAGGTATTCCTACAATTACCATTGGGTTCGGAACGGCATCACTGCTACGATTGATGATTTTAGTCGTCAACCTAACCGTTTCACCTGCCTTTGTCGCTTTTCCAATCGTTGTTTCTAGACCAAGCTTACAAGCCGGGTCACTGTAAGGCAGTGTGGTCGAATATTTCACGGAGAGGTCGTAGGGGAGGGCATCACCTTCGGCAAACTTGACCTTTACCTCATTTTTTCCTTCGGTAAAATATTGCCCTAAATCATTGAAAAACAAGGCGTCTGATTGGTCGGCAGTGAACTCCTGGTTACCCATTGATTTGCCATTTACGAAGAGTTCTACCGCTCCGCCGATGTTTTTCTTCATGAACCTCGCATTTTCCACCAATGCTTTCAGTGCCAAAACTGTGGCCTGAGTGCTTCCGAAACCAAACTGGGTTTTTGCGCCTGCTAAGTATCGAACTGCCTTGTCAACAATGGCCCGCTCTTTTGCTGATTCGCCACCTTCGGCTGCATTGATATTCGCCAAAAAGGCAAGCGTGGCAAGGGAAGTAGTCTCTACCGTAAGGTTCCTACCCGTGCTTTGTGTCATGCTCACCGTCTTGCCTGTCCAACTGCCATCTTCAGACTGCACTTTTGTTAAAATGGAAAGGAATTCTTCTGCCCGTCGGTCGCCAAGGTTTAGCAGCGACTTGGTAGCCAATGCCACAATGTATGGGTCATGTGACTCACGTGCGTCCTTGATCAACTTTGCTACCTCTGGCCCTACCTCTTTGCCGTAGCCAGCTTCTGTCATGCCCCAAGTAATGTAGGCATCGGCGATGGTGGATTTTTGTCGCCAGCCGTAGCCACCTTGCTGGCCAAGCCAACCACCCTGACCATCCCGGCGTGACATGAGCCAATTGGCTGTGCGGTCTATCCAGGCCTGATCCACTTCCCAAACCGATTTCATGTCCACCAGTTCCATGAGTCCGTAGGCGGTAAGTGCCTCCGTTGCTGGTGGATTACCGTGCCAGTCGAATCCGCCACCCTTCACCTCAAAAGTTTTGAGGCGGTTGTAGCCAAAATCCAATTGTTTCAACGCATTGGCTTCAATGGTTGGGGCAGAAGTGTTTGTTGTTCTCAAAAGATTGATAACCAGCACATTAGGGTAGTTTACGCTACTTGTCTGCTCGAAGCAGCCGTAGGGTTGGCGGATCATGCGATCTAGTCCAGAAGTTAAATCGCTGAGCACACTGGGGTGTACCGTGAACGTTGCCGAAAGGCTACCCTCCACGACATCGCTCACGGGTACTTTAAAGGTTTTATTTCGCTCATTCCCCCCAAAAACTAGGTTTACGGGGAAGCCACGGGGCATCACTTTCAGCTCTTGTGTGAAGGCATCGCTCAAGCCGTTTGCCTCGAAACTGACCTGGATTTCTCCACTTTTTGCACCAAGCGCAATTTCGTATGCTGGGAAAATCGTCGTGCTTTCGCCGGGTTGGAGTGTGACCGTTTCAGGTTGGTTTTTTATTAAAGAAAAACCTGCGGGCATTACGACGGTCAGTACGCCCGTGATGTTTTTTTCGGTATTGTTCGTCAATGCTAACGGGAATGCCAACTTGTCACCAGTGAGCAGGTTAACTGGTGCTTTCACATCCATGCTGAATGGCATTTGGGTAAAAAACCGCTGCTCGGTGCGCCCGATTTCGCCAGCAGATGAAATTCCCTCCACTGTAGCCCGGAAAGTGCTGATGGCGTCGGTATTGTAAAACTCGACGGTGGCCTTGCCGTTCCTGCCGACATCAAGCTTAGGGGCGAAGAAGACGGTTTTCCTGAAATCGGTGCGTTGAGTGCTGGATGCTTGACCCTGTTCGTTACTCACTTCGTACTTGGGTGCGTAGAATTGCCTTGGGGCGTAGAAGCTAACCACATCTGCCAGTGTTGGCTTTGATGCCAAAGCTATTTGACCACTTGTTACTGGCAAATTTGCTTTCACATTTTCGGTGGGTATCTTGGCATTTTGGGCATTATTTACCTTAATGCTACCTATCCCAATTCCATTGCCAACCACATCTTCAGCACTTCCAAATGCTGCGGGCACTCCCAAATTAATCATCGGAGTCACTTCAATGGACTGCTTGGGAGGCAAAGCGCCCGTTACCCGAACCCCGTCAATATAATAATTCGTCGAACTGTTGCGGCTGCCCCGAATGGTTAAAGCCCCATCTTCATCCGACGTAGCTGCGCCAGCGGTGAACGAACTGAGAGCGTTGACATCACGGGTTGGTAAAGCCTTGATTTGCTCAGATGTTAAACTGCCCCCAGAAGTAACATTGTCAGTTTCAGGAACCCATGCCTTCTGTTGAACTTCGCCAACTTTATCCTTTGACTTCTTTCTTGGTGCTGCTGCCTGAGGGCGAGCCATTGAAATACTATTGCCAGATGTAGTGTTGTCCTGATAAATTAAAGGTCTTTGGTAAGTCACTACGACGGACTCCAATTGAATTCCTGGGCTTAATTTCTCCTCCAATTTATTGACTCTTCCAGCGCTGATTTCCATTCCTGTGACTCTCATAGGGGAGTAACCAGTCGTTGAAAACTCCACGTCGTATGTACCTGGGTCAATTTCAGTGAGTGAGTAGTTTCCGTCAAAATCAGTATTTGTACCCGTCTTCAAGACGCCGTTTCTGTACAAAGCAATGGTGCCAAATACGATAGGTTCCCCTGAATCTGCATCTTTAAGGGTTCCTTCTAGCTTAGTTTGCATTGGTTTTGCCAACACTAGCGGTGCCACCTGTATTTGGTTTTTGTCAAAATCCTTTACTTCGTAAGGTAGGCGTATTTGCAGCATTTTCTTCGTCCCATCTACCATGATTTGATTGCCTTCCCATGCTGAAGAAAAGACTGCCAATTGTTGATTGTTTGACAAAAGCGTATCTAGTTCGAATCGGCCGAAATCATTGGTCAAGGCTACCATGCCTGATTTTTTTATTCCAACCAGTATTCTAGGCACAGGGTGGCCGTTCTTGTCCGTCACAATGCCTTGCGTTACTGCCCGTTCGTTCTCAAACTGCATCGCTACAGGCTGCTTATCCAGCAAATCCTCCCAAGCCAACCGCCGCCAGCCTTGCGTCAGCATCAGGTAGTCCAGTGCTAGCAGTTCGTTCTTCTCGGGGTGTTTTTCTTTTGCTTCGAAGTAGAAATTCGGCTCCTCGATTTTCCCTTTCAACTCGCTTTCCAGCAAGAGGTGGCCGAGGATATTCCCCTGTCTATCATCAGCGAAAGTGAGTAAGTTGTCATCCGCCACGGCGAGGCTGAACTGTCCAGGCATCGGGATGCCCCGCTCGTCGGTCACGCTGACGGTCATGGTCACTTTTTCACGAGGCAGGTATTTCTCCTTATCCGTTTTTACATTGATTTTCAGTTGTTTATCGTGGTTGAGGAAAACGAGTCGCTCGGCACGGGGGAGTTCTTGGCTGTCGAAAAGGGTGACTTGTGCAATACCAATCGGCAGGTTTTTCACAGGGATTTTCACCAGATGCGAGCCAGCACGGGCGGGCAGCGTTTCTAGGTATTTCACTTCGCCCTGACTGACTAAGGCCACATGCAAGACTTCATCTTCGGTAGAGTTCACTTCTGCAATCAATGTGTCCTGTTGCAGCGGGTTTATTTTCATGGAAAAACCACGAGGGAATGCATCAGCCAAGCCATATTTTTCAGCAATGCCTTCTGGTTTTGTCAAAATGGCGTGGTAAGCCTCCCCACTAGCTGGGGTGAAATTGAATGCTCCCATCCCTTGATGATAGCTCTCAAAGCTGGCCACTTCCACCCCTTTCGAATTGACTATTTTGCCGCTCACATCGGCAGGTTTTCCCCATTCGTTCAGTGCCTTGAAAGCCACGACGGCGGGCAGTCCGGCTACCATGTCACCGCCTTCCGGCATGAACTGGAGGTCAACTTTGTTCAATACAATTGGGATACTGCGGCTGATGCTCTCCGTCTGGCCGTTGTACTGGATGAGCACGTTGAGCAACCCGTCGTTTGTTTCAAGACCCTTCGGCAAATCAAACTTGACCTGCGCATGTCCCCGCCCATCCGTTTTGCCCGAAAACTCGTTGAACTGTTGACCAGCTAAGCTGGCCTTGCCACTGAAATCGTAATTGGCTAGCGGTGCATTGGCCAGTGTATTCAGGTCAATTTTAGCTTCCACCACATCGCCTGGGCCGTACGCTTTTTTCATGAAATCCAACTCCATGCGCAGCCTTGGTAGCACAGTGGCCTGCACCTGTACATTCCGCTCGAAAGCATCGTTTGAATTTCGCATCCAATTGGTGTATGCCCTGATTTTGTATAGTCCACCCGTTGCGCCAGCTTCCAATTTGAAGTCGCCCGCTGCCGTTCCGCCCTTGGCCAACAGCATGATTTTCTTCAACACCGAACCATTCGGGCCAAGCAGTTCCACGTAGAGTATATCGCTTTTCGGGCTGGCCTTCAGCGTGTTGGCATCCCGCACGTAGGCATTGAACCAGATGTCCTCCCCTGGCTCGAAGAACAGGCGGTCGAATTGCAGATAGACCTTTTCGGTGGAAGTTGATTGGTTAAAAAGGGAGAGGGTGTTTTTCAGTTTTTGATAGAAAGAACTGTCTTGTAGGGTTTTGATTTCAGATTGCAGATTTAAGAAATCAGATTTAAGAATTGGGGGAGCAGGAGCATTTTGGCCCAGATTTCCTAAGTCTTTAAGACTTAGGAAATCTTGTGCCTTTGGTTTTGTTGTTTGCGTAACAGCTTGATTATCATTGGTTTTTTCTTCAGAAAAAACCTGTGTGACGGTTGGCGGACTGGCAGTCCGCTCTACGTTGCGCTGCATGAAAAGCAGGGCAACGAGAATTAGTAAAGTTGTCATAGCCAAAATAATTTTAGTTAAAAAATAGCTTCTATTCGGAGTCCTGTCATCGAGGAGCTGCTCCATTTTTTCCCAAGCCGCCGGGTTGTACTCGAACTCATGTTCGGCGAGCTTTTGCTTTATATTTTTAGAATTCTTGTCCATTTTTCTACAGGATACCCCGCCCATGCCTCCTAAAAGGAGACCCACTGTTTGGCAGGTTTTGATAATTTTTCAGATTTTGAATTTGGCGGTGAGCTTCCCTGACTAAGTTCCTCTTTAGCGGGCAGGGGTAAAAGCCGTTCCCGCAACCACTTCTTCGCCTCCGCCAGCCGCCATTTCGAAGTATTTTCATTGATACCGAGTTGCTCCGCAATTTCCCGGTGGGTGTAACCTTCCACCACGTTCATCGAAAAAACGACCCGCTGCTCCGGCGGCAGTTGTTGGATGAGGCGGTAAATGTCCTCGGCCTGCAACTGCTCCAGAATGCCATCGTCATACCCCGATTCTGGCGGCTCTCCCAGTCGGAACACACTTCGCATTTTTACTTGCGACCGCACGAAATCAATCGCTGTGCGCAGCGTGATGGTGGCCATCCAACTGAACAGGCTACCTTTCTCCGAGTATTCGTTGATGTTCTGGAAAATCTTCAGGAACGCCCGATTCAGTACATCTTCCGCCTCGGGGCGGCTACTGGTGTACCGCATGCTGATGCCCAACAACCGACCAAAGTACCGCTGGTACAGGCATCCCTGTGCCAGCCGGTGCTGTTGGCGGCAACCCTCCACGAGGAGAGCGTCCGAGCTTTGAGTAGTGTAAAGGTTGTTTTGCATCTGCTTGTGAAAAGGACAACGAGGCGTCGTCCAAATTTGGTTGGAAAAACTGACAACTTTTTGCAGATGCGTGACGAAAGGAGGATTGCATAACAGAAAATGGAGAATTGAATACAGCGTCAGAATCAGGCAGCAGCATTTTCAATTCTCCATTTTCAATTTTCAATTGGAAAGCGGATCGCCAAAATCCTGCACCCAAATATCCCCGACGAGGGCAACGCCCATTTCAGAATAACCACCCCGCATGAGGTTGATGCAGTGGCCGGGGCTAGCCTGCCAAGCTAATAGGGTGCGCTGAAAATTTGGATAACCTTGCGCAATGTTTTCGCCGACGGCTTGCCATTGGTAGCCAACTCCATCGGCACGGTCACCGATGCCGCTGCCGTCGGAGCTTTCATGGGCGAAAAAATTGTTGCGGAGCATATCGTTGGCATGGCCCAAAGCAGCCTGTTCGAGTTGGTCATTCCAGATGATGGGGCCGACGGGCGGCATGTATTTTCGACCACAATGGCAGCCCTTGGCACGCAGGCGGTTGACCATCGCAAGAGCTTCTTGCTTGCTGGTGTCGGAGAGTTTGGTCGGTGTTTCAAGTTTGGTGGAGTGGATGGCGGAGCAGAGAAAAGCGGTAGTGATAGCGATTTTTGCTGCGAACATAGTTTTACCTTTTTTTATGATTTCGGAATTGTCGGCCAGAAAACGTTTTCGGTTTACATTTTATTGAAAATCAGAATGTTAAAAAAATGAAAAGCAAGTATTGCTGAATAGGAATTTTTCATCCCTGAAAACGCTGGGCATTGGCACCGAACCGGATTATATTGGTTATTTTCGCAGCTTTTAAGCGAACGAAATATTTCTACATGGAGCTTTTGAAAAAGCTGTTTTCTGGCCTCTTCTCCACTTCGGCAGCAGGTGTTTACATGATAGTTTTCGCAGCCTCCATCGGCATCGCCACCTTCATCGAAAATGACTTCGGCACCAGCGCGGCCCAGAAAGTGATTTTCACCACCAAATGGTTCGAACTGCTGCTCGTGCTGTTCAGTATCTGCTTGATTGTCAATATCTTCCGCTTTCGAATGGTGCAAATGAAGAAATGGGCGCAACTCATTTTCCACGCTGCCATGGTCATCATCCTCATCGGGTCGGGCGTCACGAGGTATTTCGGGAAAGAAGGCATGATGGGAATCCGGGAGGGCAGCGCTTCCAATTCGTTCCTCTCCCGAGAAACGTATTTGAATTTTCAGGTAAAAACGGGTGGTCGCAGCTTCAGCATCCACGAGCCAGTCCTGTTTGCTTCTTTGGGGAACAACCATTTTGAAAAATCCTATCTGCTTGGCAATCAAACACTTAAAACGCAGGTGACCAGCTTCATGCCCAACCCTACCGAAACGATGGTGGACGACGACAACGGGCTTCCTACCCTGAAAGTCGTCATCGCTGGCGGGCAAGGCCGGGAGGAATACCTCGTGCAGCAAGGCCAACGCTCGAATATCTACGGCACAAATTTCAATTTCGGAAACCCCGAATTGCCGCAGGCTTTCAATATCAAATTGCAAAACGACAGCCTCTATTTCATGGCCAGCGTGCCGTTCGGCCAGATGGTGATGGCCACGCAGACGAGGGACTCACTCGCCGCTGGGCAGTGGCACCCGCTCCGCCTCCGTAGCATGTACTCCGATGGGATGCACAGCTTTGTTTTCGGTGCATACAGCCCTCATGCCCGTACCGAAATCACTTCTTCCGACCGCAAAATGGCCAGCAACAGCACGGGCGGTGTAGAATTGGTCTTGACCTTCGGCAATGAGCAGCGCAAGGTGTTCGTGACGGGCAGCCAAGGCGTGGAAGGCACACCGAGGATTGCCGATTTTGGCAATTCCAGCGTGGCCGTGGCGTATGGGGCAAAACGGGTCGAACTCCCTTTCAGCATTGGACTTCGTGACTTCATCCTGGAGCGCTACCCCGGCTCCGACAACCCCTCCAGCTACGCCAGCGAAGTCACGCTGATAGACCAGCGGAAGAACGTGAACCGCAACCAGCGCATTTACATGAACCATATTCTGGACTACGGTGGCTACCGTTTTTTTCAATCCAGCTACGACCCTGACGAACTCGGCACCTACCTCAGCGTGAACTACGATGCGCCTGGTACTTGGATTTCGTATTTAGGTTATGCACTACTCACTTTAGGATTAATCATGGTTTTTTTCGTTAAAAACACCCGTTTCACCCAACTCACCAAGCAATTGAAGAATATGAGGGAGCAGACTGAAAAAGTGGTTGCCGCAGTATTGATAGGCATTTTCTTCGCCTTTTCATCGCCAGCGAGAGCAGAGGAAGCGCCCGCCACCATCATACAGAAATCCCATGCCGATGCCTTTGGGCGGCTCATCATGCAGGATATGTCGGGCCGCTTCAAGCCGATGAACACCTTTTGCAACGAGGTACTTCGCAAATTGGCCAAAAAGGAAAGCCTGTACGGCCTCAGTTCCGAGCAGATTGTGATTGGGATGTCGGCGAACCCGCCGGCGTGGTACCATATTCCGATGATAAAGCTCGGCAGCCACGAGGAGGTGCGAAAACTTCTCGGCGTGGACGAAGCACTGGTACGCTACAGTGATTTTTTTGGGGAAAATGGCGAGTATAAACTGCGGGATGCCGTGCGCCAAGCTTACAACACACCGCCCCGTGACCGTGGCGTTTTTGAGAAGGAAATCGTGAAAGTGGATGAGAAGGTGAATATCGCCAGCATGGTTTTTTCTGGGCGGTTTTTGAAGATATTCCCAGTCCCCGGCGATTCGTCACATACTTGGATGAGTGCTGTACCCGATGACCCTTCCATATTGGATAATCCGAATTTTAAAGGCTCCATTATTGAGGCATTTTACCCCGCATATCTGCCTGCATTAAAATTGGGTGTTCAAAATAATGATTGGAGTTTAGCGGACAAAATAATAGCCGAATTAAGCAATTATCAGCGGCGATATGGCGGCGATGTTTTACCTTCAGATGGCAAAATAAAAGCTGAGCTTTTGCTCAATAAACTCAATGTGTTCAGCCGTTTGAGCGTGTTTTATAGTATATTGTCCATAATGTTTTTAGGCTTATTATTTACGGGGGTATTTAAACCCAATTTAAACCTAAAAACACCGGGCAAAATCGTCATCGCATTATTGACGCTTGGCTTTATATTTCATGCAATAGGCTTGGGGTTACGTTGGTATATTGCAGGCCGTGCGCCTTGGAGCAATGGCTATGAATCCATGATATGGATTGGCTGGACGGCCACCCTGGCAGGCTTGCTTTTCAGTCGAAAATCATTCGGCGGTCTGACGGCTACCAGCGTCTTGGCGGCGATTGTGCTGATGGTGGCTGGCATGAGCTACCTTGACCCAGAAATCACCCCGCTCGTTCCCGTCCTGAAATCCTATTGGTTGACCATCCACGTATCGCTGGAGGCTGGCAGTTATGGTTTTTTGGCGCTAGGTGCCATCATCGGCGTTTTGAACTTGGTTTTCATGTTGTTTGTCAATCGAAAGAATGGCGAAAATGTCTATCGCATCATCAAGGAATTGACCTATACCAGCGAGATAACCCTCATCGGCGGCTTGGTTATGATTTCCATCGGCACCTATCTAGGCGGCGTCTGGGCGAACGAATCGTGGGGCCGCTACTGGGGTTGGGATGCCAAGGAAACCTGGGCGTTGGTGACTATTTTGGTGTATTCCTTTATCCTGCATATGCGCTTTATCCCCGGCCTGCGTGGGCAATTGGCGTTCAATGTGGCCTCCCTTTTCGGCTGGGCCTCGGTGATGATGACTTATTTCGGTGTGAATTATTACCTCTCCGGCCTGCACTCTTACGCCGCTGGCGATCCCGTTCCGATTCCCGCTTGGGTACCTTGGACGGTGGGTGCTCTCACGGTTTTGAGTCTAGCCGCTTGGTGGCGGCACCGGACGTATCAGAAGCAAATCAAGGCATGATTGGATAGGACGCAGATTTAACTGATTTAATGGATTTTCTCAGATAAAAAAATCAGTGTGAATCTGTTTTATCAGTTAAATCTGTGTCCTATCTATCCTACTTCGCAACCACCGCCGACTCCAAGATATAATCGTATTTATAACCTGCTCCAAAGTCCTTGTTCAAGGCCAACGTCCCTTCCATCGTGACTGTCTGGCCGAGTTCCACTTGCTCAACGGTGGTCACCGTCAGGTCGAGGTCCTTGCCGGAGCCATCCTGTAGGTGGAGCCAGTTTCGACCCATGATCATCGGGTTTACCTTCATCACCTTGCCGGTCACTTTCACGGTTTTACCTTCATATTTTTTGAGATTAGCCACCAGGTCAGAGAGTTTGATGGCTCCCGCAGCAGGCGTCACGTTTTTCGGAGCTTCGACGGTGGAGCCGCTTTGAACATTGGCATGGGCCTGTTCCTTGGTCATGCCATCAGTCGTGGCGCCTTCTGGCCCAAAATCCGAGACGAGGTACAGCGTTTCGAAGTTCCGGTTGAATTCCTTGCTCTCAAAATTCTTCTTCATCAACCCGCCCCGATAGACGTAGTTCTTGCCGATTTCGATGGGCTGTTTCATCACGGCAACCCATACCTCTTGGCCGTTTTCCTTGCCCCGCACGTAGGTGTATTTGTCTGTGTTCAACACCTCCTCCGCCGTTATTTTATGCTCCGCAACATCCAAGTTGGGCTGGCCGGGAGCCGTGTTCACACCGCCCTGCATGCCAGCGCCGGGGTCTTGGAACATGGGCGGGGCAGCATCACTGCCTGTGGAATCTGCTTCAACGACTTCGGGGCCGGAGTTGCAGGAAAAAACTGCTATTGCGAAGAGCAAAACTGCCCAAATCTTTATGTTTTGCATGATTGTCTTTTTTGAATTTTGATAGAAAGCAAAGGTAGGAATAAAGGAAAGCAATATTCGAGGAGATATGCATAGTTCAGTCTAAAACCGCTGCACCAATTTCGTATTCACCCGATGGAACGTATCCGCCTTTTTATCAAAAGTACCTTCATAATACAGGTACAAGGCCAGCTTCTTGGTCAGGTTCCAGGACAAATTTACCCCTAAAATTTCCTGCTGGATACGCAGTTCGCTCGTCGTGTAGCGATAGTCCACCATGCGAGCATAAACATCGGCACTGAGCTTGCCGGGCACAATGTCCCTCGTCAGGCGCAGTCCGTACATCTTGCTGGACAGGTAGTGTGTCTCCAAAAAATTAGCAGTGATGGACGCCGAGGTTTTCATCCAGGGAATCCGACTAATATTCAAGTAGCTGTTCAGGTTTTTCGACAGGTTGGCGTCGCTTTTTTGGAAACGCCAACTTGCATTTATGCCCCATGTTATCAGTTTGAATGGCCGATAATTGAAGTTAAAACGCAGCCCCTGCCTTGTTTCATCGTCAATCAATTGGTCAATATAGTTCTTATAGCTTTCGTAGTAGATGATGTTTTTGCGGTTGTCGTAGGAGAGCGATAGGCTGGTTTTCTTCGAAATCTTCTGGCGCAAAGACAGGTACATATTCGTTAAACTGGCCTTGCTTTTTGCCTCGCCATTTATGTTTTCGTATAAATCCACTTCCGCCGAACCGAAGAAACTCAGGTCTTTCAGCAAATTATTGGAATGCTGAAAATACAGAAACCGCCTGTCCACCGCTCCGCTGTTCCGCTGCTCGATAAAGGCTGCAGTGCTCTGGCTCTGCTTGGAGTCTTTGAGACTATTGTACCCGATATAAGCACCCGCTTGCAGCAAGCTGAAGTCGAAACCATAGTCAGCGTAGTTCGGTCGAGAGCCGATAATGCCGCCAAGCATGAAATTGCCCAACCCCTTCTCCACCTGCAAGCCGTCAATTGCTCCCATGCTTGAAATCCGCTGGTTGATTCTCCTTCCGAGAACGATGTTCGACGTCTTATCCAAATCATATTTCAACGCCATCGAATACACTTTCAGCGCATCGCTGAGCTTATCCTTTACCGCTTGCCACTCACCGACCGTGTGACGGAAGGTGATGTAGGTATCCGTCGAAAAGCGGCTGTTTTTGATATTGTTCCCCTGCATCGTGAAGGCATAACGCATTCGGTGTGTCTCATCCCCCGCATAAAAATTGCTGTAGGAAGATGCGGAAACCCGACCCCGTATTTTTTGCTTGAAATCAGCCGTGGTTTTTTCTTCCGTTTCCGGGGTGACAACCACGGGCGCTGGCCCGGCAAGGCTATCCCGTGTCGTTTTTTGGGGAATTGTTTTACTTTCCTTTTCCGCTTTTTTTGGTTCTTCTTTTTTCAAAATCTTCGCAAAAAATACCTCACCTACATTCACCTTTTCCGCCAACAACGAAGAACAAACGCAGGACGTGGAAGACTTGTCCTTCACCACGAGACTCGGCGTCAGCACGCTGTCTTTTTGGGTAAAAAGCGTATCGCCCTTTTCGATGCCTTCCGTGGTGGCATATTTCACATAGACATTCTGCGAAGAAACATAGGATGCCGCACCCTGCACAAGAACCTTGGCGTCCTGCGCATACAAGAAACCGCAACAAACAATCAGCAATATGGTAAATCCGGTTTTCACAAATATTCAAATGAGTTAGCCAATTCAACTCCTATTTATGCCCATCGGGATGGCAGGTATAGCAAGCCTGACTATTATACTGATACCCGTTCACGCCTTGGTGTTCATCTGCCAAATCCGCAGGGTCGTCGTGCTCATGGCAGTCAATGCAACTGAACTGCGAGTAATTGTTTGGTGTCGTATGGCATTCATTGCAATTGTTCCACTCGCCCTCATGCTTTCCACTGTAAATCGGGAAATACATATTGTCGTGGTCCCAGTTGGCAGGTGTCCAGCCGTTTTGCGAATGGCAGTTTTCACAAGTTGTCGGGAAGCCCGCCGACTGGTGGTTCGGGTTGTTCGCTCCGTTGTAATCGGAGGCATGGCAGCCGTAGCACGTGTTCGGGGTGTTGTTGTAGTTGCCGTTGTGGCAAGTGGCGCAATCATTCTGGATACCCACGTGTGCCCCTTGGAACTGCCAGAATTGATTGTGGATAGGAAAAGTCGCTGGATTCCAGTCTGGGTCGGTGGTGTGGCACATGGCGCAGTCCGTCGGCAACGCAAGTGCTACGTGATTCGGATTTGCACTTGCATTGTAATCCGACTGGTGACAGCCGTTGCATGTGTTTGGCGTATTGTTGTAATTGCCGCCCACATGGCAGGCCGCACAATCATTCTGAACCGGGATATGCGCCCCTGTGAATGGCCAGAACTGGCTGTGGTTAAACGTCGAAGGCACCCAAGCATTCTGCGTGTGACAGTCGTCGCAGGTCGTTGGGAACTGGTTCGCCGCATGGTTCGGGTTCGTCGTGCCGTTGTAGTCTGCTTGATGGCAACCGAAGCAAGTCGTCGGTGTATTATTGTAATTCCCGTTGTGGCAAGCCGCACAATCATTTTGCACTCCGATATGCGCCCCAACGAACGGCCAGAACTGCCCATGAATCGGGAAGCTCGCTGGTTGCCAATCCGGGTCAGTCGTGTGGCATTGGGCACAGTCCGTTGGCAAGTTCAAGGCCGTGTGGCTAGGATTCGTACTGCCATTGTAATCGGGCTGATGGCAGCCGACACAAGTGTTCGGAGTCGAGGTATAATTCCCACCTATGTGGCAAGCTATGCAATCATTTTGCACCGGAATATGCGCTCCCGTCAACGGCCAGATGCTGTTGTGGTCAAAACTCGAAGGCACCCAGCCAGCCGTCGTATGGCAGTCCTCACAGGTCACGGGGAACTGGTTGGTCGTGTGGTTCGGGTCAGTGGTGCCGTTGTAATCCGCCATGTGGCAGCCGTTGCAGGTGTTCGGCGTATTGTTGTAGTTGCCGCCGATGTGGCACGCCGCACAGTCATTCTGAATATTAATGTGAGCCCCCGTCAGCGGCCAGATAGTATTGTGGTCAAAATTGGCAGGCACCCAAGCCGTTTCCGTGTGGCAGCTTGCGCAATCCGTTGGGAAATTGGCCGCCTCGTGGTCAGGGTTGGTCGTCCCGTTGTAATCGGCCAAGTGGCAGCCCACACAGGTGTTCGGCGTGTTGTTGTAATTGCCGTTGTGGCAGGCCGCACAGTCGTTCTGGATATTTGCGTGAGCGCCATTCAACTGATAAAACTGATTGTGAATCGGGAAAGTAGCGGGCTCCCAATCTGGGGCAGTCGTGTGGCACATCGCACAGTCCGTCGGCAGACTGAGTGAGACGTGATTCGGGTTTGTCGAGCCGTTGTAGTCTGGCGTATGGCAGCCCGCACAAGTGTTCGGCGTATTGTTGTAATTGCCGTTGTGACAAGCCGCACAGTCATTCTGAATCGGCTGGTGCGCACCCGTCAGCGGGTAAAACTGGTCGTGAATGGCGAAACTCGCAGGCGCCCATCCCGGCGCAGTGGTGTGGCAGCTTGCGCAATCCGTGGGGAAATTCAACACCTCATGGTCGGGGTTCACGCTCGCATTATAATCCGTCGTGTGACAAGCAGCGCAATCCGTCGGCGTCCCTTGATACCCGTTGGCATGGCAGTCCACACAGTCAGCATTCAAGTGAGCCCCTGTCAATGGCCAAACCGTATTGTGGTCAAAACCGCCCTGCCCTTCCCCCGTCGGGTGACAAGCAAAACAAGCATTGCTGTTGTACTGATACCCTCCGACGCCATTGTGCAGGTTGTCAGTCTCTGGGTTCACGTGGCAGGTCGTGCAAGTAAATTCCGAGAAATTATTCGGGTTGTTGTGGCAATCCGTGCATTGCGACCACTCGCCATTGTGCGTTCCGCTGTAAATCGGGAAATATTGACTGTCGTGGTCAAAATTGGCAGGCACCCACGCCGTCTCCGTATGGCAGGTCGTACAATCCGTCGAGAAGCCCGCCTGCTGGTGGTTCGGGTTCGTCGTGCCGTTGAAATCCGCCGTGTGACAAGCATAGCAGGTGTTCGGCGTATTGTTGTAATTCCCGTTATGACAAGTGGCGCAGTCGTTGGCAATCAAAGCATGACCACCATTTAGCGGATAAAAATCATCGTGAATCGGGAACTGCGCAGGCTGCCAGTCAGGTGCCGTGGTATGGCACATGGCGCAATCGTTCGGGATGTTCAGCGCTACGTGGTTCGGGTTGGTCGAACCGTTGAAGTCCGGCGTATGGCAGCCGTTGCAGGTATTCGGCGTGTTAGAGTAGTTGCCCCCAACGTGACAGGCCGCACAATCATTGGCCACCGGGATATGCGCTCCCGTAAACGGCCAAACGCCATTATGGTCAAACGTGGAAGGTACCCAAGCCGTCTCCGAGTGGCAGGTAGCGCAGTCCGTTGGGAACTGGTTCGTTACGTGATTTGGGTCGGTCGTGCCGTTGTAATCTGCTTGGTGGCAGCCCACGCAGGTGTTCGGCGTATTGTTGTAATTGCCGTTGTGACAAGTGGCGCAGTCGTTCGCAATCGTTGCGTGAGCACCATTCAATTGATAATACTGATTGTGAACCGAGAAGCTGGCAGGCGCCCAATCCGGTGCCGTCGTGTGACAGCTTGCGCAATCCGTGGACAGCCCTAACGCCACGTGGTTCGGATTGGTCGAACCATTGAAATCCGCCGTATGACAAGCCGCACAATCCGTCGGCGTATTCTGGAAACCCGCCGAATGGCAGTCCAAACATTCCGCCATCAAGTGTGCCCCCGTGAGCGGGAACGAAGTCGTGTTGTGGTCAAAAATATTCGTCGCATCCCCCGTTGGGTGGCAAGCCAAGCAAGCCGGACTGCTGTACGAATAACCGCCCACGCCATTGTGCTGGTTGTTCGTCTCTGGGTTCACGTGGCAAGTCGTGCAGTTCACTTCCGCATAGTTCGCAGGGTTCGAGTGGCAATCCGTGCAAGCGTTCCACTCCCCATTGTGCGCACCGCTGTAAATCGGGAAGTATTGGCCATCGTGGTCGAAGTTCGCAGGAACCCAAGCGCTCTCGCCATGGCAGCTTGCGCAATCCGTCGGGAACTGTGCCGACTGGTGGTTCGGGTTCGTCGTGTTGTTGTAATCCGCAGCGTGGCAGCCGAAGCATGTATTCGGCGTATTGTTGTAATCCCCGTTGTGACAAGCGGCGCAGTCATTCGCAATCATGGCGTGAGCACCATTTAGCACATAAAAATCATTGTGAATCGGGAAGCTCGCTGGCTGCCAGTCGGGCGCTGTGGTATGGCACATCGCACAATCGTTGGGCAAGCCGAGCGCGACGTGGTTCGGGTTTTGCGAAGCGCTATAATCCGGCGTGTGGCAGCCCGCACAGTCCGTCGGTGTGGTCGTGTAATTCCCGCCAACATGGCATTGCGCACATTCATTGGCTACCGCAATATGGCTGCCGGTGAACGGCCAAACGCTATTGTGGTCAAAAGTGGAAGGTGCCCAAGCCGTCTCCGAGTGGCAAGTAGTACAATCATTCGGGAACTGGTTCGCCACGTGGTTCGGGTCATTCACGGCATTGAAGTCCGAGCTATGACAGCCAATGCAGGTGTTCGGCGTATTCGTGTAATCCCCGTTGTGGCAAGTGGCGCAGTCGTTTGCAATCGTTGCGTGAGCACCATTCAACACATAATAATCATTGTGAATCGCAAACGTGGCGGGCGACCAGCCGGGGTCGGTCGTGTGGCAGCTTGCGCAATCCGTCGGGATGTTCAGCATCACGTGGTTCGGGTTCGCTGCACCGTTGAAATCCGGCGTGTGGCAAGCCGCACATTCCGTGGAAGTCCCTTGGAAAACCCCACCAACATGGCAGTCAAAACATTCTGCCGTCAAGTGCGCCCCGGTCAACGGGAAAGCAGTCGTGTTATGGTCGAACACATTCGTCGCATCGCCCGTCGGGTGGCAGGCAAGGCAGGCATTGCTTTCGAAGACAAAACCACCCACGCCGTTGTGCTGGTCAGTCGTCTCAGGGTTCGCATGGCAGGTCGTGCAGGTGAACTGCGTGTAATCCGATGGATTCGTGTGGCAATCCAAACAAGCATTCCACTCCCCGTTGTGCGCACCGCTGTATATCGGGAAATGCTGCGCATCGTGGTCAAATGTCGCAGGCGACCAAGTGGTTTCCGTATGGCATTCCGTGCAGTTTTGTGAAAACTGCAAAGCCGTGTGGTTCGGGTCGGTCGTTGCAGCATAATCCGCTTGGTGGCAGCCGAAGCAAGTATTGGGCGTATTGTTGTAATCCCCATTGTGACAGGCGGCGCAGTCGTTCGCAATCATGGCGTGTGCGCCATTCAGCACATAAAAATCATTGTGGATGGGGAAAGTCGCAGGATTCCAGTCGGGTGCTGTCGTATGGCACATCGCACAGTCATTCGGCAGGGCCAGTGCTACGTGGTTCGGGTTTTGCGAAGCGCTGTAATCCGGCGTGTGGCAGCCCGCACAGTCCGTCGGCGTGTTCGAGTAATTCCCCCCGACGTGACATTGCGCACATTCATTGGCCACCGCAATATGGCTACCCGTGAACGGCCAAACCGCATTATGGTCAAAGTTCGAAGGTGCCCAGGCCGTCTCCGAGTGGCAGGTGGCGCAGTCTGTCGGGAACTGGTTCTGCACGTGGTTCGGGTCACTCGCCGCATTGTAATCGGGCGTATGGCAGCCCGCACAAGTGTTCGGCGTATTGTTGTAATCCCCATTGTGACAGGCGGCGCAGTCATTCGCAATTGCAGCGTGCGCACCATTCAATACATAAAAATCATTGTGATTGGCGAAGGTGGCGGGTGCCCAGCCGGGGTCGGTCGTGTGGCAGCTTGCGCAATCATTTGATAAGCCGAGGCTTGTATGGTTCGGGTTGGTGGTTCCGTTGAAATCCGCCGTGTGGCAGGCCGCACATTCCGTCGGTGTTCCGGTGTAAACGTTACCGACGTGGCATTGCGCACAATCCACCGTCAAGTGCGCCCCCGTCAGCGGAAAGGCCGTGTTGTTATGGTTAAAAGCCCCGTCCGCTTCGCCCGTCGGGTGACAGGCGAGGCAGGCCGAATTTTCATAAACATAACCCACCACGGCGTCGTGCGCATCGTCCGTCTCCGGGTTCACGTGGCAGACCGTGCAACTGTTCTCTGCGAAATTATTGGGGTTGATGTGGCACTCGGCACACTCATTCCAGATGCCTTTGTGCTTGCCGCTGTAAATCGGGAAATACTGCCCGTCGTGGGCGAGGAACTGCGCCGGGTTCCAGTCGGGGTCGGTCGTGTGACATTGCGCACAGTCGTTGGGGAAGTTCGCCGTCTGGTGGTTCGGGTTCGTCGTCCCTTCGAAATCAGGCTGGTGGCAGGCGAAGCAGTTGGTAGGCGTATTTGCAAAATCGCCGCCCGTGTGGCACTTGGCGCATTCGTTCGTCTCATGTCCCTTCGTCAGCGGGAAAAACGAGTGGTCCACTTTGTCCGTGTTCCAGTCCGGCACATCAGGGCTGTGGCACTCGATGCAGTTTGTCGAGAACCCCGCCTGCGGGTGGTTTGGGTTCGTCGAATTGTTGAAATCGGCGAGGTGGCAGTCCACACACTCGTTGCCAAGGCGGTCGAAGCGCAGGCCCGTTTCGCTCACGTGGCACTCAGCGCAGCTCACCGTTTTATGAACGCCCGTAAGCGGGAAGCCATTCTCGAAGTGAATTTTCTGCACGTCATCCACTAGCCAGTTGTTCGGCGTATGGCAGCGGGCGCAGTCGTTCCCCACCGTCTGCTGGTGAATGTCCACGTGACAGGAGTTGCAGTCCGGCTTGGCCTTTTCAAATACCAGCGACTCGTGGCAGTCCCTGCAATCCACGTTTGCGTGGCGTCCCGTGAGGATGAAGCTCGTCTTATTGTGATGGAAAAGGGTAGTATCAACCGGCAGCAACATCCCAGTCGTCTTTGACTTGGTTGGCTTTTGTAACTCGATGTTTTTCCAGTAATCAGCTGCTATCTCCCAGCCTGCCGGGGAATGACAGGCCGCACAGTCCATTTTTAGGGCTGTGCCGTGAGGGTTTTGCGAGAACAATTCCGTCCCCAAAACCAGCAGGATGATGATGAAAAGCAGTCTGTGCACGTAACTTTATCTATCGTATGCTGACAAAACTATGACAATGAAATCCAATTCCGCACCGTAGCAGGCGCTTCCCGAACCCTAATTATCTGAAACGGTATTTTTCACAACCGAACGGGGAGTCTTCTTTGTTTTCCCTTCGGAAAAGGTAGGGGAGGGGGCGGTAGCGTTGTTGATTTCGGCCCTTGCAATCTTAATTTCTTTCCTTGCAATATCGATTTCGAGCCTTGCAATGTTTATTTCTGTTTCTGCAATCTTGATTTCGGCCCTTGCAATCTTAATTTCTATCCTTGCAATATCAGTTTCTGGCTTTGCAATCTTGATTTCTTGTCTTGCAATATTAATTTCCAACCTTGCAATCTTGATTTCGCAACCAGCAATATTGATTTCTAACAGCTGCAATGACTAAATCGCCGTTTTCCTAATCAATTTATGACCCATCGCTGTCAATTTCGCCAACATCGCTGTTAATTTCTGCCTTGTCGATATTAATTTCTGCCCTATCGTTGTCGATTTCAGCTCCATCGCTGTTAATTTCTGCCCTATCCGCTGTCGATTTCTGCCCTGTCGATATTGATTTCAGCGTCATCGTTGTCGATTTCGGCTCCATCGCTGTTAATTTCTATCCTATCGCTGTCGATTTCTGCGCTGTCGATATTGATTTCTGCCCTGTTCATGTCGTCCGCTCGGCCAGTTTTAAGTAAAAACAAACCCCTCTAACCCCTGACCTTCCTCCGAAAAATCGACCCAATAACCCACTCCCTCCAATCACCATTCACTAATCACCAATCACCATTCACCCTACTTATGACAAACCACGCACTCAAAGCTCACGAACTTGTACTGCACCGTCACCACCTCATTTATTTCCTTCGGTAAATGGCATTTGTCGCAGGCCGTTTCGGCATGTTTTCCTTCCAGCGGGAACTGTGTCTTCTGGTGGTTAAAAGATGAAATGACCCAATCATCATTGCCGTGGCAGCGGGCACAATCCGTCACGCCGTCCCGCTCGAACTGCCCCGCATGGTTGTCCGCATGGCAACTGGCACATTCCTGCGCCAAACCAGCGAAGCGGCGTTCCGGCGGCTCCTGCACATGGCATTCCCGGCAGTCCACCTGTTGGTGTTTGCCCTTTAGTTGAAACTTCGTTTTGTTGTGGTCAAAATTGCCGACCGCTGACCAGCTTTCCGTCACATGGCAGGTCTTGCAGTCTTGGTTGGGATACCATTTTTCCGCCAATTCATTACCCTGTTTGTGGATGTCCACGTGGCAGTCCACACAGCGCTCACCGATTTTTCGGAAGAGCCATTTATCCTCCTTCAGATGACAGGCAAAACATGGCGTCGCCACATGCGCTCCATCCAGTGGAAACTTGGTCCTGCCATGTTGTTCAATCGAAAAGCTACTCCCTTGGAATCCGTCCACCGTGTGGCACTCAGCGCAGTCGGGCGCCTTCGCCAATCCCCCTTGAGGGGGTCGGGGGGTGTTGAACTGTCCCTCGTGGTAGTCTGAGTGACAAGCGGCGCAGGTATTGTGTGGCAACGGGTCGGTGAAACTATCAGCTGTATGACATTTTTTGCAGTCCACGGCGGCGTGTTTCCCAGCCAACTCAAAACCAGTGAGGGTGTGGTTGAAATTTTCAAGGCTGCCCAGTTCTATTTTGTGGAACGAGCTTTCGTTATGGCAGCCAGCGCAGTCCTGCCCGAATTTCCCCTCGTGCGGGTCACGGTGGCAGGTGGCACATTCGTTTGTTTTTACCCCAAGCCTATCCTGAAAAACGGAGGTTGGCATAGTCGCCACCATGTTGTGGCAATCCTTGCAGTCAACTTGCTTGTGTTTGCCCTTCAGAGCAAAATGCGTTTGGTTGTGGTTGAAACGGGTGAGGCTGCTAGTGTTCTGAAAGGACTGCTCGTTGTGGCACTGCTTGCAGTCCGAACCGAGGTGGCTGCGGTGTGGGTCATCGTGGCAGGCGTTGCAATTCTTGGAGGCCACATCGGCGAAGTGCTGGAATTCCTTGCCGTTTTTCACTTCCATTTTGTGACATTCCTTGCAGTCCACGGTTTTGTGTTTGCCTGCTAGGGCGAAGTCGGTTTTGTCGTGGTTAAACTTGGTGGCAGGCTTGAAATCGTCCATGCCGTGGCATTTGCCACAGTCGTTCGAGAGGGTCTTTTGGTGGTAGTCGTCGTGACAGTCAAGGCACTGCTTGCCCATGCCAAGGAAAGTGTCTTTGCGTTTCTTTAGGCTATAATCGTCGATATTATCGGGCTTGTGGCATTCCCGGCAGTCCACTTTTTTGTGGGCACCTTCCAAGGCATATCCCGCCAGTGAGTGGTTGAAGTTTTTTTCATCGAAACGCACCATGTCGAAATTCCGACCGTGGTGGTCGCTGTGGCAGGTGGCACAGTCCTTACCCTTCACATCTCTGGAGACGTGGTAGCCCTCCCGCTTGTCCATCAAGCTTTTGATTTCTTTGTGGCAAGCGAGACATTTATCGTTGGAAACCTTGCTTCCAAGCACGTGGCATTGGGTGCAATTGCTCATTCCCTCCAGCTTGGCGTGTGCAGCGGAGAGGTCGCCAGGGGAGAGCTGGGCGACGGCGGCGCTGGCGAGCAGGACAAGGAAAGAAATGTTTAGAATTACAATTTTCACAAGTTGTGATAGATTTGAATGTACCTCATTTCAAAATAGTTTTAAAAATCTGGAAAGTCTAATAATTGATTGAACTGCGTTGTTGGGGATTCTGGATTGTAAATTATGACTTCTGGCTTTTCAAACGATTCAATTACCCCTTTCCCAAATTCAAAAAGAACTATATTAATGCCTGAATGATTTTTAGTTGAATTATATTTTATCCCATTATATCCAGAAATCTTAGCACAATCCATAATAAATCTAGTAAGATAATAATCCGGCTTCCATTTGTCTTTATTATTTATTGATTGTTGAAGGACGGAAGAGTTGTGTAAAGCAACTAATAAAGTAGAAGTCGAAGGCCCAAGCTTATCCCAGTCATAACTCAGGTCTAGAATATTTTCAATTTTCTTTAGACTGAATTTTTGCATCCAAATCAAGGAAGGTTTCCGGTCACCTAAACTTTCTATAATTGCAGTTTCTTGGTCTTCTGCAATATATAGATGACTTTGGCCAGAATGGTTAAACCTTCCTTCATCTGATTTTCCAGTTGGGGGTGAAAGAAAATCTTCTAAACTAAATATATCTGGACTGGTAATTTTCCTTGATCGATAGAAGTCTCCTTGTATTGAACAACATGGCAATTTTCTGTTCTTGATTTCTCTTAAAATGGATTTTGCCAAAGGAAAACTTAATGCAATTGTAGGGTGAGAACGTATACCATTGGACAGACGCTCAATTTTTTTACCGTATTTTCTCTCGGCATTAGATAGGTGAACTCGTATCTCTTTATCAAATCTATCCTCAAGTCCTATGTCGTATCCCAGTTCCACTTCCGTTCCACAATTTGGGCAAATTAGGTGCTGAATTATTTTCTCTCTAGACTTTTTTTCAACCTTGAAATCATCGAATAGGTCTTCAATGTCATATCGCACACCAAACACCCAAATCCATTCTCCACTGTCTCTTGGTTGACAGTTTAGGCAATAATGTATCTCTGCTTGAATTTTGTCCTTTAACCTTTCTTCTTTTAACGTTAATTCGTCTTTTGAAAACTCGTCCATACTTTAGTAAGGTTTTCTTTAAAATATCACCGGTGCTTCTTCACCGTATATCCAAACCGTTTCTTAATTTCCACCCCTGTCTTCTGCAAAAACTGCGTCGGCAACTCACCACCAGCGAAAATGTACACAAGGTCGTTTTTCAACGCTTCTTTCCCACCAGTTTCCGTGAGCGCCAGTTCAACCAGTTCCTTATCAATTTTCACGACGTTAGATTTCAGTTTCACATCCAGTTTTCCTTCGGCAATGGCGGCTTCCAGCTTCTCCCGGTTCTTCGGCTTTACCCGACTGAATGCCTCGCTGCGATAACTGAGCACCACTTGGTTTTGCTCCGCCAAGGATAGCGCCGCTTCGATGGCCGAGTCGCCGCCGCCCACTACGACGACGTTTTTGCCGATGACGTTTTCGGGTTCGAGCAGGCGGTAGGCCACTTTTTCCATGCCCTCGCCGGGCACGCCGAGCTTGCGAGGGCTACCCCTGCGGCCGATGGCGAGTAGCACATTCTTCGTTTTGAACTCCTTTCCCTTGGCAGTGAACACCCGGAAAATTTCGCCATCAATCTGGATGCCCTCGACTTTCGTGTTCTCTTGGATGGTAATGCCATTTTTCAGCAAAGCCTCATTCCAGAGGTTTAAAAGCTCCGTTTTGCTGGTGTCGAAAAGCTTGATTTTGCCATACATCGGCAGTTCGACGGGAGCGGTCATCACGATTTTTGAGCGGGGAAAATTGAAGACCGTGCCGCCGAGCGAATCTTGCTCCAAAGTGATGAAGTTGAGGCCGTGCCGTTTGGCCGTCAGGGAGGCAGAAATGCCTGCCGGACCTGCGCCGATGATGACGACATCGTAAGTGTCGCCGCCTTTTTGTTCGATGTTCTTCGCAATGCTGTTCATCGCCTGCTCGCCCTGCTCTACGCTGTTTTTGATAAGGCCCATGCCGCCCAATTCACCAGCGATGTAAATCCCCGGCACATTGGTCTCGAAGTTCTCACTGACGTGCGGCAGGTCAACGCCCCTTTTCTCCGTACCAATGACGAGCGAAATCGCCTCCACCGGACAAGCATGGAAGCAAGCGCCATGCCCCACGCACTCCGCCGCATTGATCAAAGTGGCCCGCCCATGCACGATACCGATGATATCCTTCTCTGGGCAGGCTTCGATGCAGGCGCCACTCTTAATGCAAGTTCCCAAATCAATCACCGGGTGCAGTGAAACTGGCTCGTGCATGCCAATCTGCTTGGCAATTTCAATCTTGGCGGTGGTCTTTTGGGTGGTCTTTTTTTGCTTTTTTAAATAAAAGAAAATGACCACGGCGCAAAACAACCCGACACTTCCGTAGATGATGAATTGTTCGAGAATCATTTTATTGAATGGATTGAAAAATCAGCTTTACTAAAATACCCACCTCGCCCCCATCGCCAACGTGACTGCCACATGGATGACCATGATTATCAGCATAATCAGAGCAAAAGGCAGATGCGCCACATGCCAATATTTGAACAGTTTTTGCATGACGGCCAATCGCTCGATGCGATTGTTAAGTGTCAGTTCGTTGTTCACCAGTTTTGACAGTTTGCGCACATCAGGGCTGGCCACGCCGTTTTCCCGAAGGGTGCTTTTCACTTGGCGGAGGGTCTTTTTATCTTCGAAATATTTGCTGAAAATGCTCGAAAGCACGTTGCCACTAAATTTCTGACGGCCAACATTGACCGTTTCAAGCACAAGTTGGTAGCTAGAATCATTCAAGTGGTACTGGCTTTTCAAGGATTCACCAAGGTCGGCTTTCATGGCTTTCACCTCATTCAAACTCAACTCCCTACCGCCGATAGTTCTTGGTATTTGACCATAAATAAAACGCCCGATGATGCCGCTCGCCACCACCGCCACCATGCTCCAAAAACTGATGGAAACAATGCCGCCGAACTTGAACGCTGTGTGAAAGAGTATCATGACCGGGCCAAGGCTGCACAGGAAGATATGGAATTCGAGCCAGTATTTTAACCTGCCGAAACGGGCGAGGGTCTTGAATTTCTTGCGGGCTTGATAGCCAAAAACACCAATCAAAATCAGCAGTGTACCAACGATACCCAATCCATGCCCGAAGACGCCGCTGGGTTTGAATAGGTTGTGGTCAGGATGGTAAAACCGCTCTTCAATCGGGGTGCTGTAGTAGGGGATTCCTTTGATAAGTAGAATAAAAAAAGTCAGGATAACAATCCCGGTCAAGACAGAAACATAAATGGTGTGAGCCAGCTTAGACATAAGAAATAGACCAATTTACAGGGCTAAAAGTATTCAAATAAAGCTCAATTGATGGATGACGAATGTCATTTTGCCGCTGAACGGGTTAAAACCAAGGCTTAACGGGCAAGATTTTTTAAACAAAATACAAAGTTATTGCCAATTGCGTGTCTAGTCCTTTCCTTCACAGGATTCTGTTCTACGCTAATTTTATTCGATGAAAAAAGGTGAAAAGTTGCCAGGCGTGCAGACGAAAATCGCAGTGCGACAACTTGCACATCATCCCTTATGAAAAGCCAGTATTAATTTTGGCGCAAAAATTTCATTTTTGGCAACTTTTATGCTTCGCAAAAGTTTCTACTTGCTCAACCAGATAAGCCAACCTCTTACACCTGAAGAATGCGTTTTTTAGAAAAGCTCAAAGGTTTCCTCAAACAAGGTGCTACACCAAAAGCATTGGCCAAAAGCACCACCATCGGCTTACTGCTCGGGGTATTCCCGATGCTCGGCGTCACGACCCTCATGATGGGCGCCATCTCCGTCCGTTGGAAGCTTAACCTGCCACTGATGCTGGCCGTGAGCTATTTGATTTATCCGCTGCAAATCGTGCTACTCATCCCCTTCGTGCGGGTAGGGGAGTGGTTGACAGGCGTCGCACATGCCGATTTCTCCTTGGATGCTCTCGCTGAATCCTTTGCCACCAATTTTACGGCGGCACTGGTGGACTTGGGCACTTCAAACCTAGTGGCTGTACTGGGTTGGTGCTTGCTGGCTTTGCCAGTAGGTATGTTGCTTTACATTGTTTTGATGCCAAGTTTCCGTTTTATCCTCAACAAACGCCAGCAGTTTCAAGCCTAAACCAAGATAGTCATACGGTCACAAATCTGGTGAACGGCTTTATTCGCCTACTTTACTATTGTTACATCCCCTTTTTTGAAAATTGATGAAACTTGTCCACAAGCATCTAGTTTTACCGAAACCCACCAAACAAATACACCAGGGTCTAGTTTTTTTCCCCTAAAAATACCATCCCAACCTGTTTTGTAGTCACTGGTTTCAAACAACAAGTCGCCCCATCTATCGAAAATTTTCCATTGAAAATCAAGTACTTGTGTGGAAGGGGGGAAATAACTAAACAGTAGGTCGTTGATGCCATCGCCATTTGGGGAAAAAGCGTTGGGAATATAAAATGGCGATTCTGAGTCGCCTTGTTCAAGTGTCAGGTTGATAGTGGCGTCAAGTGTTTCACAAGCATTGCTAACTTTCAGCGCATAAACCCCTGGTGCTGTCGCTGGATAAACTTCATTTTCTAACCCATCTGCCCACTGCAACTTATATGGAATTGCACTTGAAACTTGTGGGATTAACAGCACCTCATTCCCGCAAATGACCGTTGCGTCCTGTACTGTGACAACCATTGGTGGAACGATAGGTATTTCTACCGAATGCTCGGTTATACAGCCATCGCTGTTTGAGATAAAAACCGTAAAACTCCCACCTGATAAGTTGTTAAATGATGGAACGTTTTGATAATCAACCCCATCCAGTGAGAAAAGATAAGGGGGCGTTCCGCCTGAAATATCCATCATGGATAACGCTCCGTTCTGCTTTTCATGGCAGGCAGTATCGACTTCTAAATTGAAATCGCTCAATTCCATTTTTTCTACAATGGCCGTGACAATGGAGTCACAACCATGTATATTTTCAAGCACAAAGGTCAGGGTATCACCAGCTGCAATTGTTTCCCCTTGAAATTCAATGCTTTGCCCATCGCAAGCTTGTAGGTTCATAATGGCAGTGTCTGCTGAAAAAGCATTGACATTGACGGTGACAAGGGAATCGCAGCCGTTCTGCTTTTGAAAAGTAAATACCGCCGAACTGCCAGTAGGAACAAATGTGCCGTTGAAAATAACGCTGTCACCAGGGCATCCTGCTAATGCGACAAAAGTCATTGGCTCATCGGGGTAAGCAGCAATATTGACGTTGACAATGGAATCGCAGCCACTAATATTTTGCAAAGTGATGGTAGCGGAGGTACCAACTGGAATGGCTATGCCATTCCAGTAAATGGTATCGCCTAGGCAGCCCTGCAAGTTTGTAAAGCTGGTATCTTCTGAAATAGAGCTGACGTTGACTGTCACCAAGGAGTCGCAGCCAGTTATATTTTGAAAAGTGAACACTGCAGAGCTATCGGTCGGGATGAAAACGCCTTCAAAACTCACCCCATCATTGGGGCAGGCATACATTTCCACAAAAGTCATTGGTTCCGTTGGGAAGGTCGTGACATTGACAATGACGATGGAATCGCAACCGTTCACGTTTTGAAAAATGAACTCCTGACTGGTTCCGGCTAGAATGTAATTTCCGTTGAAATCGACGGTATCACCCACGCATCCTTGCATTTGCAAAATGGTAGCTGGTAAAATTGGCCATGCATTGACATCTACGATGATGGTTGAGTCGCAACCTGCCGAATTTTGATACACAAACGTTTCTTGCGCTCCAGCTTGGATAAACACGCCATTGAACGCTATGCTATCTCCCTCACAAGCGTTCATCGATAGGGTCTGCGTGGGTGAGGCACAGGTCAGCACCAAGAGCCAATCCTGCTGTTCGGAGACATCGCAGCCGCTGAGTGTCAAAGACAGGGAATCCAATAATGGTTGGTAACCGGGGGGAATGCTGGCCGGGTCGAGTGCCACGATATAGTCCTGTGCGGCAATATCTGGGAACATATACATGCCAGCACCATTGCTCGAAACTTGCCCAATAACTGTCAAGCTATCATTGAGAAGGATGCTAACACCGGGTGCAGGCGAGTCGCCAGCGTCAATGATGCCATTGCCATTGGTGTCCAGCCAGACAGTACCATTGAGGGTGCCATAACCTTCGTAAAGGTCAAGATGGAGCACCTCCGAGACAGACGAACAACCAAAACTATCGGTCATTTCGACAAAATACTGCCCACTTTGTTCAGTAATGAAATTACCGACAGTCCCTTCGGGAGCAGGTACGGGAACACCATTAAAAAACCATTGAAAATCAATTCCCTGCGCCAAATCGGGTAAACAAACCGTATCCCCTTCGCACTGGATATGACAACCATCGGGAATAATAGACGGGCTGGGTGCTTGGTGCAAAACAAGGGTATTGCTTCTTCCTTCACAACCAAATGCATTGATGGCCCGCACAAAATAGCTGCCACCTGCCAGCACATCAATCGAATTGGCAAATACCCCAGTGTTCCAAACATAGGTGACATTGGTTTGTGGGCTGACGACATTCAATGTGGCAGGATTATTTTCGCATAAAAAACCACTAGGGTTGGAGGTTGCTACTATGAGTGGCAATGGGTTTACGGTCACTTGAAACGGCCCCTCGATGCTTGTACAGCCTGCATTTCCGTCGGTAATGGTAACGGTGAAAATATAGCTACCAGTTGGAAGTAAATTGCCTTTGTCATCCGTGAAATTGATTTCAGTGCTGGTGCTGCCATCAGACCAAACGTAGGTATAGTTCAAATTGCCTTGCACCACTAAATTCACGTCCTCGCCTTCGCAGATGGTATAGCTGTTTTCAACATAATTGATGGGTTGTCCAAAATCATTGTACTCAACGGCTTTGATAATGGCCGAAGGCGAACCGAAGACATTCACGGAAGCAGGTTCGGGGCTGTAGGTGCAGCCGTTTGCATCGGTCAAAGTGACGCCGGAAATGGAGGTTTGCGTGACTGTGATATTGCCCCCAACACTACCATTTGACCAAAGCAGACTGCTGCCGCCCGGTGGTGCGGTCAAGATGATTTGGTCGCCTTCGCAAATGGGGGAAGGCTGAGAGAAGGCAATATCCCCTGACAAATTGTTGGCGGAAATAATGACTGGCTGGGTGAAGACTTGAGTACAGCCGTACACATTTGTGGCGGTCAATTTTACAGGATATGTACCAGTGGCTTGATAGGCATGGAAGCTAATGCCCAAATTGGAGGTGTTGGCTGTACCGCTGGTAGGGTCACCAAATTGCCAAGCAACCGAAAATGCATAATCATTGAGCTGCGCAACAAAGGGAACCAATGCTGCCTCACAGGTGACTGGAGGTTGGTCAAAGCTCGCACCCGGCAAGGGCAGCACGCTGATGGTTTTTACGATGGACATGGTACAGCCTGTGGCTGCCGTGACTGTTAGCGTGACGTCATAATCGCCTGGATTGGCGTAAGCATGGCTTGGCGCCAATGAAGTGGAGGTGTTGGCGGCACCACTGGCAGGGTCACCAAAATCCCATGTCCTACTGACGATGCTGGCACCTGGCATGGTCAGACTTCGGTCCTTGAAGCTGGCCGCTGTGCCCGGACAGGCCCTTGAAAATTCGAAATCGGGACCTAGGGGCACCTGTACCGTTTGCACCTCAAAACTATAACAAGTATCACCAGGTGGATTGCTGTACAAACCGCCTATCAACAGTACATGGTAATAGCCCATTTCGGGGAAAACAAAACTTGGGTCGGTTTCGGTAGAAGAACCTAGCAAGGTACTGCTAGAAGCAAAACGCCATTGCAAGGTGCCGGGCACAAAATTGCTGGAAGTATTGCTGAATTGGAATTCATCGCATTTCCCTGTGCTGCTTGTGTTGAAACTGATATTACCATTGGCATTACAACCGGTTGATGGTGGTGGCGGGTCGCCAGGGTCTCCAGGAAAAAAGCAATAACCATTGATACACTGGCCTCCGAAGCTGGCACAGTCGCCGAGTATAATGCTATTGGAACTTGCTGTGCAACCCACGTCATTCGTCACCACGACATAGTACGTTCCGGCCATGTTTGTGGAATAATCCGGTGCATTTGAGCCTACAGGCGTCGTGTTGCTGTACCATTGGTAATCATAACCACTTGCTTCATTCACAGCGGACATAAGTGCTGGTGGTCCACCGGGGCAAAGCGCCAGATAGCCTTCCAAATAAATCTTTGCCTGAGGCGCTGGTTTTGTGCCGATATAGAAAATCGTATCGCCCATGCAGCCATTGGCATTGGTGACTTCAACTTCGAAATACCCGTTCGGCAGTTGTGGCATGGCCGCACTGGAAAGCTGGGTCCCATTTACATCCCGCCATGAATAAGTCGAGAAAGGCACGGTCGTTTGTACCTGTACCGTGCTGCCTGAGCAGACTGTTGGTGGCTGAACGACGGGGATGGCAGGGGGCTTCACGTCCACTGCAAAAGTCTTAGTGATGCCGCAGAGTGTAAGCGACACTGTGGCCGGCCCTGTTCTATGCCAGAATATGTTTAAACTATCCGTGCCTTGTCCGCTGCTTATCGTGCCTGCGTCAGGAGGGACTATGCTCCATTCGTATTTAATATCCTCATAAAAAGTGGCAGTATATATTCCTGCTGTTTCTTGGCAAACCGAGGCGTCGCCAGTGATGGCAAGGTTGGTAACGGAACTAATTTGGAGGGTGTTATTGCCAGAAGAGCATTGAAACCCTGAAGTGGATATCTGTCTTAATTGAACAAAGCGTGGGCTGGTAGTGCCCCACGAAGTATTGATGGAAGTGCCAGTATAGATGGTGTAAGGTGAGCCGTCTTTAACGCCCCATTGATAGGAATAATTTGGGTCAGGCTGTACGACTTGATAGCTATATATTTCACCCGGACATATAACGGATGCACCTTCCAACAATGGAACAGGTGGGGCAGGGTACACAGTATAGAACAGCGACCTGGGGCCACCACAAACAATATTCAATGAATTCATAACGGGAGTTACCGTTACAACATATTTGCCTGGAGGGGCTGAGGTCAAGACAGAAATACTTGTGGAGTTGGTTCCTATCTTGATGGTGTCCCCTGCCTCGTTTTTTATGACCCAATTGCCTGGCAAGAAATTGTTGGTCAAGGCATCCCGTTGCGCAAAACTTGAAAAAGTTCCTTCACATAATTCTATGGGGCCTTGGATATAGTTTTCATTTAAAATCTTGACCAATAAAGTATCCTTTCCGCTGCAACCTAAATAGCAATTATCTATTTCGACAATAACATAATGCGGATTGGGGTCGGGAGAATCGCTCCATTGTATGCTCACGCTGCTCGTGCCTTGCCCATTCACAATAGCTCCACTGCCCACCACCGACCAAGTAATATTAGAGCCATTGAAATCCGCCACGTTATAATTCTCCAAAGCTCCCCGGCATACTACCGCTTTGCCTTGTATGTTTACCGAAGGTGAAAGAATTGGTATGGGAATCACGTTTGCTACATCGCAGCCAGCGCTGCAACCCGGTGTTTGCAGGGAAATACTGCCTGCTGGCCCGCTGTTCCAGGTGATGGTGATAAAATTGTCGGACATACCCCCGCCATCTTCAATGGTGCCATCACCGATGACCTCCCAGACATAGTTGCCGCAAGCCGAACTGGTCGAATACGTCACCGTTTCACCAACACATATTGTGCCCACGCATTGAATATCGGGTATTTGCGACGGCAAAACCTCCACCGTGGTATAAGTGGTATCACTGCAAAAGCATTCATTGCGGGCGATGAGCATGACCGTATAAGTGCCCGCTGTTTGGTATTTATGGCTGGTATGTAGTGTGGTAGCAGTGGTATAATCCCCAAAATCCCAACTATAAGTAGCGCCAAAAATGCTTTGATTTTCAAAGAAAACCGTTTGCCCCTCACATATTTCAATGATATTGGAAACATTGACCATTGGCACTGATGCAAGGCTGGCCGTGGGCACTGGTATTATGTCTACGCACATGGAGACAGTAGTGCCGCAGCTTTGCGCCATACAATCCAAAGTGAAATGATGCACGAGCGTATTCATAGCATTATAGGGGTCAGTAATAGTCACATCATATTGCCCATTGCAAAGGCCTGATATATCGGGTGTTGTTTCACCATTGCTCCATAAAAATTCATATGGAAGGCCGCCATTTAATATATTGTTCCAATTGCCGATGGTGCCATCGCAAGCATTGCAATCACTGGGCTGCGTGACCGTAATTGGATAGATAGGGATAAAACTTGGGGAGCAACACGCAGGCATGATAAAACTGCATTGCGCCGAGGTGCCGCAGGCATCCGTTACCGTGACAGTATATGGCCCTATGGTAGTTAACCCACCTGAAGACGGGATATTGATATTGTTTAATAAAGTAGTCGTCGAATAACTGTAACCATTTGGCCCCGAAACTGAGACAACAAATGGCGCTGTGCCGCCGTACATGTTCAGGTAGGCTGTGCCGCCCCAATATGGCGTGTCAATGCCAATGGAGATACCTTTTATGCCGCAATTAATTTGAAACAGGCCAGTACTTGGCACACCGTTCACGAAGGCGGTCAGGTTGCCGTTGCCGGGCCCGCCCCATTCCACGGTGATGGTATGCCCATTTTCCACATGGCTCAATGCGCCAGTCACCAACCAAGTGACCGTTGCCCCAGTCGGCACGTTTATGACCTCATACGTGACGGCGCTGTTGGCGCAAACATTTTGGCACCCAGTGACAGCCCCATCCGGACAAGTCGCAGCAGAAATAGACACGATTTCTGGCCCCGTGCATTGTGAAACTGTCACCGTAGTAGAAGCTGAAAAGGATTGGCCGCTAATGACACCTAACACCGTCAAAGTGTAGTTTCCGGAAGCGGCTGCCGAAATGGCCACGGATTCCTCGTTCTGTCCGGCGATGATGCTGGCCCCTCCCGATACCGACCAACTGTAGTAATCTGCACAGCAGGGCATTACGACAGCGGTGTATATCCCGGTCTCAGAGAGGCAAAGGCTGCTAGGCCCTGTGATGGTGACGGATTGTGCCTGTGTAGCTTTTAGGCCAAAAAATACGGCAAGACAAATCAAGGTGGAGATGCGTAATGCTGTTTTCATAAAAGCTGTTCTTAGGCGAATTAACTAACAGGCTTGCAGTATCTATGCTGCGATGGGTAAAGATAATTTAGAATTGAAAATTGAGAATTAAAAATTGACGGTTAACAATAGATGTCAATTCTCAATTCTCAATTTTTAATTATTTCAAAGCGCTTTTGCCACCGTCTCAACCTCCGAGCCGGGCATATCGCTTTTATAGCCCACGATTTTGATGATGGAAGTACCACTGGGCAAATTCGTCAGCGTATAAGACTTGTTCTGAAACGCATCGTGCAGTACCCAAACATCGTCCACTTTCCGAAAGACCTTGAAATAATCGTTGCCACCCCTGTTGCTCAGGACAATATCCACCGTACCATCCGCCTCGCCCGGTTTCACCGATTTAATGCCAAACGGCCCTTGGTGACGGACTGTACTTTCTTCTTTGCTCAATGGAAAACCACTGAGGCCAGCCTTATAGCGGTCGTTGCCAGCAATGCCAATGACATACGGGGCCAGGTCTTCCAGCATCTCCATGACCGCAGCTATTTTTTGCAAAAGGGTATTGCGGGTATTTTCGCTGCGCTCCGTCTTGGGCACGTCGGCAGCCAGCAGTTCATCCAGGGCAGTGGTCAATTGTGCAACGGTCGGTGTCGGGGAAGCGTAGGTAGCGACATTGGCCGATAGGCCGACTTTTACGGCATTGCCGTAGTTGTAAACGGAAGTGGCGCTAGCATTGGCGCTAGGCAGTTTGATTCTAAAACTTCGATAACGTGACATAGATTTAATGGTTTAATATGAATGAATAATCCAAGTTGCGGATGTTGGTTGACAAGGTTAATAACAGTTGATAACGGTTGATAACAGTTGATTTTGGGGATTAGTAGGCAAAAATCAACCGTTATCAACCTTGTCAACCTTTTCAACCTTGCCTTTTCCAAGTTATCCGCAACTTGAATTAATTAAGATTGTATATGCTAACTGCGCAGCCATTGCTGCCTATTTTTGATTTGACATCGTTATTGACCTTTTAGACATTAAAAACGGTCGGTTAGACATTAAAACCGACCACTTACGATGTCAAATTGGTCGGTTTGACATCGTAATCGGTCACTACTACTGTCTAATTGGTTGGTTTGACATTCGTAGCGACCATTTACGATGTCAAACGAGGCGCTTACGATGTGTAAACGTCCCATTTGACAGTGAGCGACCAGTTTGCGGTCTTGCTAAATGATTTTTGTTGTTTTGCACGGGCTTTATCCGTGCGGTGAGTTTTCTTGTGGTATGTTGGGGGGTGGTGGTTGCTTCTAAATTGTTTTTTGCTTATTAAAGTATATAGATTCTAGATGCATAATTCAATCGATAACAAGAATTTGGTATTATGTCTCAGTCTAACTAAAGCCATTCAGGCCTAGTTATGTTCATAAATATTTGTCGTATGCCTTTATATCAACCTACTTGCGATTCAGAATATTTTCCTTTAATATTAGCAATAAAAAACTTGCCAATAGAAGGCGCAAATTTCATTTCGTAATAAGTGCTTTCTAAAATATCATAGTATTGCCAAATTGTCCCACTATTAAATTCTATTTCAAGTGTTGCAGTAATTGGGTCATAACCAATACTTCTAATATTTGACGATTGTACAAATTCTCTTTCCATGGTTTTAATGTTTTTGTTGTCTAATTCTTGTTACGACAGTTTTGTAATTTTCTTGATTTTCGGGATGAGATACTAACCATTTTTCTACCAATTTTGGGTCGTCACTTGTAGGTGTTGGAACATTAAGTTTAAGCCTAATCCTTGACGGGATTTTTATAGCTTCACCAACAATTATAGCTTCACCAGTTCTTAATGATGGTAATAAATCAATTAAACTATTCAAATTATCAGGAGCTGAATTCTTTACAATTGATTGGTCACCTGAATTTGTTAATCTTAGAGCTATGAATGTACCTACTTGAGCAAGAATTGTTTCTGAAATTTCAGATGGCCTTTGTGAGATAACTAAAGCGCCTAAACCAAACTTTCTGCCTTCCTTGAAAACTTTTTCTACTGCATCTTTTGAATAGCTGTTGTTATCATTTTTATTCAGATAATTATGAGCTTCCTCATAGGCTAATAATAAAGGTCTATTCTTTCCTGTGTATGTTTCATATCTACCCCAAAACATACTATCATAAATAAAACGAGTTATTAAGCCAACTGTAATATCTAGCACTTCAAAAGGCACTCCACTCAAATCTAGAATAGCTAATTTTTTATCACTTCCTATCCATTCGTTTAATAAATTATTTAAGTCCTTTGGAGAACTAGCATCTTTGTACTCTCCTGGATTAAAAAGAAAGTCAAACCTTGAATCTCTTAACCTTGACAAAATTTTTCTTTCGTATGAATAAAATTCGTTGTGTTGAGATTTAAAAGGTGAACTCACTGATGCAGTTGATAAATGAGAGGTAAATCTTGCACCAACAAGATTTTCTGCATCTCCATCATCTTCTTTAATTGCAGTTGCTTTTGTCTGTTCATCTTTTTTTGTTGTCGAGAAACTGGCATTTAGCCACCAATTCATACGATACCACAATTGCCTTGCACTAAATGGAATTGGCGAGTCAGCAGTTACAAAATCAGGATTAACTACTCCTGCTTTTAATGTGCAATTTTCCTTTTTTAAGGAAGTTACTAGCTCTCTAAATAATCTATAATCTGGCTTTTGGTCATCAGTTGGTTTTGCTCCAACGAGAAAATATGACAACTCGTCAAAAGTCATTAACCAAAAAGGGATAAACAAAGGGTTTGCCACTTCATTTATTTTAAAAACTTTCGCATCAGGAAATGCACTTGCATACTCACCATGTGGGTCAACTAAAATTGTTCTTGAACCTTGATAGTCACCTAAAATAGCTTTGAGTATGCTAACAGTTGTATTTGATTTGCCACTACCTGTTGAACCTAAAATAGCACAATGTCTTAAAACTAGTTTATGTAAGTCAGCATAAACACTCAAATTTTCAGAAGATGAATGTTTGCCAATTTCAATTGAGCCTTCATCTTTTTTTCCATAAATGTTAAATAGGTCTTTCTCAACTACTATATGTACTTCGTCATTAATGGTTGGATAAGTTCCCACTCCCTTTTCAAAATCATCATCACCTATTTTTTCACCAACAAGTTGAACTGTTAGGAATCTTGATCCAAATGAGTACTTTAAATTGAATTCGTCAGATTTACTTGGTGTATTGCTAACTGATGATACTATACCATAAATTGTAATGTTGCCAATTGGGATTTTAATAAACGTTCCTATTTGTCCAATCTTGTATAAACGCCCATTAATAATAGGTGCAGCAGATGGAATTTCATTTGAAACTTCAACTTCAACTGTTCCAGAATCAACACGAATAATATGTCCTAGATATGTAATTTCGGTTTTCATTTTGTGATTGATTCTATAGCGTCTTTTTTTCCTGAATTGGTAATTAAAAAATTAACTAGTTGGTTAAAATCACCAAGTGTAAACTTATTTTCAGCACTATTCCAATAAGAATCAGACTTTTCATTTGGTTTCAAATCTGTTGAAATATATTCCCATTCTCCTATGTTACCATTAATTATTGCTTTGGTAGGCCCAAAAACGTTAAGATTCAAATAGGCGGACGTTTGTTTATGTAAATTTTCAACTTCTGCATCTTGAAAGAAAAAGACCAAAGCAGTAAGCCTATTATTTTGCCTTAAACAATTGAATATTACTTCATTAATGTGTTGATCTGAAAACGAGTATCCTGTAAAAATAAATAATAATTCACCGCTTAATAAGTAGTTTTTTAATCTATCAAAATAAGCTATGAAAGGTTGTTTTTTTGAAGAGTCATATTTTTCTTTTGAAGGGTAAATTACTAGTTCATTATCTTCATCTTTTATGTTATCTATTTTACCAACTCTAATAACTTTTTGAGATTTTGTTTTTGTGTCTTCTTTCCAGAACCAACTTAAAGAACCGTGAATTTTCCACAGTCTAATCCAGTTTTGTGTTAAATCATTTTTTGCAACAAATTGGTCAATACTTTCTTGCCAGAAAAAAGGTTCATAAGAACCTACAAATCCATCAAAATATGGAATTTGACTACCTTCTAAAGATTTTTCAATAATTAAATCATAGTTGGTTGTAAACACTTCCTTTGAGAAATCTCTGTTAAGTAAACTTAGCCAAGCAAAGAATTTTTTAGTATTTTCAATATTTGAAGATTTTTCTTTCTCAGCAATGATGTCGTAAATTGCGGTGCAAATTTCTTTGTCTAATAACTTTGCATTTTCCCCGCTTACACCTTCATAAACTTTAGTTGTCTCAGCTGTTAGTTCTCTAATTCTTCGGATTTGATTCAATATGTCTTCAATGTTTACTTTTTTAGTTGTGATAGTTGTTTCTAAATCTGTCTTAACAAGCTTAAAATTTTTCAAGAAGTCTTCATCTAGTTTAGCTTCAATCTCATTAGTTAGTATTTCTACATTGGGAACACCCAATGCACAGGAAGTTCCTGCGCCAAAAAAGAAACCAATGTTTTTAGAGTACGATAAATGTGTTTTTAATTCTCGTATTTCACGAATTATATTTATTTTGTCCATATTTGCATATTGAATATTTTGTCTTATGTAATTTTGTTCAATGTCTGCAAGGTGATTGCTCATTTTGACATACAACTCGCTTGTTGCCAATACCCCCTATTACCCCTTTCCAAGGCAATACCCGCTATCAAGCAACCTTTCCCAAGGCATCCTAACTCGCTTACTACTTATTTAAATTGAAAAACGCACGGTGAGCAAAAAATTCATCGCCGTTCTTCAGGGTCATTCATCATACAGGTTTGTTTTCGGAGCCAAACTGCTTTGGTGCGATAAAGCTACTATTGTCTGGTTAACAAAAAAATTCCATTTACGGAACGGCGGGTTCTGGTCGGGAACGGTAGCAGTCGTTTAGGGAACGGTTGGCAAGTTTATGCTATACGAGTGAAGGGGCTGCTATTTCCCCTTTCTTGATAAAAGAAATAGCCGCTACCCCGCTGAGAAAAAATATCCATGCGCTCCCAAAAAGCCACTATCACCGACTGCCAAATATTACTCCACTACCACTTGCCCGAACTTCATCACCCCTTCATTTTCCAAGGAATAAAAATAGACACCTGCTGCCAGCCCATTCAGTGCCAATTGGGTGCTTTTATCAAAGCCCACGAGGCGGATGGCACGGCCTTTTTCATCGAACAGCCGGAACTTCACCTTGCCTACCAGGTTTGTGTGGATGTTCAGCGTGCCGTTTGAGGCGACTGGGTTCGGAGAGATGGAAATCATCGGTTGCAGCGCATTGGGTTCGTTCGTCGCAGTGGACATGGGCAGTGAAATCACGAATTGCGAAGCTTCCTCCACACCGTTTCCAGTGCCAAAAATTGCAGCACCATCCGCTCCAGTTATCACCTGTTCGGCAGGTGCATGTGGTTGCCAGGTATTGCCATCGGCACGGGGAGGGCGGGCGTATAGGTTGTAATCCGAAGCGGGCGAGCCAGCCGGTACGTTGCCAATCTCGTCGAAGCGGATACCGGATAGTTCATCGAAGCTGGGGTTGTCACCAAAATTGTGGAACACCCAATAGCTGCGGCTGAGGCTGTCGCTCACTGGGGACTGGTCAGGGTGCAGGTCGATGCGGGTTACCACGCATTCACCATCAGGGTTTCCGTTGCTGCCACCAGGGAAGCTCATCGTCACCCCTGTTTCACCAAAGACAAGATTGCCACTGCCCGTCACGTTTTTGCGGCTGCTGACACCCGGGCCAACTGCCAAAGTTGAGACTTCCCGGTGCGCATCCCCACCGAAACTGGCGAAGCCCGTACCGATGCGGTCAAACGCTGGCCCGTCCGCTTCGTTGAACTGGACGTAGCTCCGCAAGCCGTCCGTATCCGTATGCGTGCGGGTCAGGTGCATTTCTTCCCGGATTTGTTCTTGGGTCAATGCCTTGTCGTAAAAGCAAATCTCGTCCATCTCGCCTGTGAAAAACCGCTCGCTGGAACCGCCGTCGCTGCCCAGCACCAGTGGCGAATCGAAAGCCTCGTCGGTGTGGGTCGTGTTCAGCACGGAGGCCACGCCGTTCAGGTAGAGCGTCGCTTTGTTTGGCTCGATGACCATGGCGATGTGGTTCCACTCTCCCGCTACGGGAAACAGCCCGGAATTCCACCACCAGTTCACATCGTTCCACATATAATGCAGGTCGTTGTTTTCCCCGTAATGCAGCCCTGCAATAGTGCTGCCGCCCCTCACGATGGCAATGCCCGTGTAGGGCTTTTGGTTGCCAATGGGCTTTATCCAAGCCATGAGTGTGCAGTGGTTGCCGTTCAGGTTGAAAGGTTGGCTGTAAGAGGCGTAATCGCCGTTTCCGTCCATGACGATAGCATTGCCGGGTGTTGCCTCCGGCAATAGGCTCGTGCATTCGTCGCCCACATGCACCGTTAGGCTATCGGTGAAAACGCCCTGAGGCGTGGTCAGGGTCATCACCCCCAGCTTGTCGCCAGCCGAGTTGAAGACAACTTTGGGCGTCCTCGTGTTTTGCCCGAAAACATACTGCACATCGTCGAATTGCCAAGACCAGGAGATATTATCGTGCATCACCACCGAGTGGTCGTCGAAGTAAAATGTGTCGGTAGGGCAGTAGCTGGTCAGCTTGTCGGCCATGGCCAATGACTGCACGGCGCTTGGCTCAAACAGCGGAGCCTCCCACACACTAGCATTCCAGCAACCTACCCGAATCAGGCCTTTTTTGTAAAAAGGTTTGAGGCGGTTCACCTCTGCGCTGAGCGGCAGCCCGTCGCTGTATGCCACCCAATCGGACATGGAATTGTTTCGGTAAAACACACCGCCCGCATTTGTGCCGAGGTAAATGCCGCCGTCCGTTCCATGCTGCGCCATCACGTTCGTGATTTGTATATTGTTCAGGGTAGGCGTGGTGATGTTCTGCCAGGTCACGCCAGCATTGGTAGTTTTGTAAACCTTCTTGCCATTTGAGCCATAAGTAACGGCTATCCAAACCACATCGGGGTCGGTGGCGCTCACGGCCATCTTGATGCGGTCGTTGTTATTGGGCAAAGGCAGTGCTGCGCAAATCTGCCACGTTTCACCAGCATCCTCGCTGCGGAACACCACGTCATCCGTGCCATTGTACTGCGAGACGTAGATGCGGTTGGGGTCTTTCCGGCACACTTCTATCTCGTACACCTTGCGGGTCACGCCGCCGGGGAAATCGTGCAAGACCGTGAAGGTCGTGCCGCCGTCTGTGCTGCGCCAGAGTTTGTCGTCCTTGCCGAGGTACACGATGTTCCAGCATTTAGGATGCCATTCCATTTCCGAGTTTTCATAGTACGCGTAGCTCTCATTCGGCCAGGTGCCCACTGGGAAGCCTGTGACGCCGTTGCCAAAACCGGGATTGATAATCCTGCCGCCAATGTCCGAATGGTACACCTTGCGCTCTGGGCCGGGGTTCACGTAGCCGCTAGCCGCCTCTGCACCACCAATGGCGTAGTAGGTGCCTTCGGGAAAACTTTCGTGGTAGGCCATGTTGCCGTTGTGGTAGCGACCGCCCACGAGTATGTCCTCGTTCCAGCCGCTGTCAAAGCCCCAGAGGGCGCCGCCGCTGATGCCGTTGTTGCGGCCTTCGACATGTAGCCCAAAATCATTGGAGTACACCATGCCGCCGTCCGAGGAAATCCAGACATCATTGCCCACTGCTGCCGCCCATTGGATGTCAGGGTGGCGGTCGCCGGAGATGCCTGGTGTGCCACCCACGTAGCCACCAAAGCCCGTCCAAGTGGCCCCACCATCCATGCTGCGGAACCAGGAGCAGCCGCCCGTGATGATTTGGTTGTCGTTCGAGGGGTTCACCACAATCGCTTGGTCGTAAAATCCTTGGTGAAACCAGTCCACGCCGTTGGCATCCATCAGGTTGGTGTGATTGGGGATGGAGTAGGGCGCTCCGATGGAATTGTTGGGGTTGGTGTTCGCCCAAGTAGCACCGCCGTCCGTGCTTTTGTACACCCCGATGAAGCCACCCAAATCGGCACCTTCGCCACTGAGGAAGGCGTATATTTTGATGGGATTGGAAGGGCATGGGGCGATGATGGCCCCAGTCACTTGGCGGTCGCCAGTGGGGGCGTACCAACCCGTATTGGAGGCAGTGAAGCTGGCACCGCCGTCCGTAGAAATCATGAAATCGGAGCTGGCGCCGTTGTCACGGATGGCCCAAACGGTGTTCGGGTCGTTGGGCTTGGCTTTCACGCCCCAGGTATTAGCCGACCAAAGTTTTGTCCAATTGGCGCCAGCGTCAGTGCTGTACAGCATCCCTTTTTCACTGGCCACCAGCACGATGTCCGGCGTGGCTTCGTGGATGTAGATTTCATTGGCCCAAAAGCTGGTTTCAGTGTAAACATTGGCCCAAGTAGCCCCGCCGTCCGTGGTCTTGATGAGCTTGCCATTCGTACTGGCATATACCTCGTCAGGGTTTTGCGGATTGATTTTCACCGCACCAAATGCACCATGTAACACATCAGCAGTGAGCAGTGTCCAGTTCATGCCCTTGTCGAGCGTCTTCCAGATGCCGCCCGCCTCACCGCCTGCGTAGAGGATGTTGGGGTCGGCAGCGTAAATGTCGAAAGCATAGATATTCGTATGGTCAACGGATTGTGCCGATGCATCGGGGAAGTAGTGGACTTTGGGGCCGTTGAAGGTCCAAGTGGCGGCCCGTGCCGGGTTGTTGGCAGTTGCCGACTGGTTGCGGAGCTCCAGCATTTCCCGTTCTTGGTTGGCCATTTCCTCGGCTGTGGGTATGTACAGCGTCCCATCGGCTTGCGAATAGGGCCTCGCCCATTGCATCCACCGCTTGTAGAACTGGGTGTATTGGTTTTTCACAAAAGGTTGCTCATCGTAATAAGCTTGATAAGCTTCCTGGATGGCCCGAACGTTGGGGTTTTCTTCGAGCAGCATCCGTGCCCAAGCCGGGGCATCAGCGTCGAAATAAGGTGGGTTGGGGCGCTGCTGCGCAAAGGTTGCGGCAGCGAAAAAACAAAACAGGAGGGTGACAATGTGTTTGTGCATGTGGTGTAGTTTGGGGGCGAAGGTAAGGGGTTGGGGTATATTTTTGGCATTTATGCCAAAACGAGCACAGGCTCATTCTTGGGTGAACCTATGCTCGTTTTGAAATGAGGGGTAGGCTCATCTTAGAATGAAGTAGGCATCGTGGAAGATTGGATGACCTTCGTGGAGGATGAAACTGCCTTCGTGGAGGATGAAACAACCTTCGTGGAGGATGAAACAACCTTCATGGAGGATGAAACTGCTTTCATGGAGGATGAAACAGCCTTCGTAGCCGATTGGATAGGCATCGTGGAAGATGGTGTGGCCATCGTAGTTGATGGTGCGGCCATCGTGGAAGATTGGCCTAAGTCTGTGGACGATTGGGTGGGTTTCGTTTCCTGCGATAATAACCCTATACGTCCGAATCACGGATTTTTGGGGTAAAATGATTGCACGGATGGCGGGTATAAGCTAGAATTTGCATGAAGACTTCTGAAATCTATCAGATTTCGGAAGTCTTTTACTTCAAACGAATGAAATAACCATTTGGCCGCTACATTTTTATAGATCCAACTGCTCAACAATGTCCTTCGTCAATTTGGCCAATGGCCGATTTTTTAAGTCCTTTTCATCCACAAAATTGGTGGTGACAAGCCTAAGAATGTCTTCTCGATTCCTGAAAATCGTGCCTTCGTATTGTTTGTAAAGGGCGTTCAAATAATCGTCGCTGTAGAGGTATTTCTTTTGGATGAGTTCGATGACAAAATCCCGATGATGCTTGTATTGGTCTTCCAATTCAAAAACACTAATAGTGTTTCGTACTCTGTCACGTGTCTCTTTATCTTCCGCAAGGTTTTCAAACTGCACTTCAACCGATTTCGCATTGAAGTAGAAATCGGCTGCCGTTACCTTTAGTCTGAACTTTAGTAATGCATTCCAATCGTAACGAGTATCGTAGGGGTTGATTAGTTTTTTATCAGCAGCGTCATTCTTAAAATGATTACAAACCTTACATGATGGCACAAGATTGTAAAAAGACATCGCCAGCAGCGGATATTTTGATTTTGCATGGAAATGGTCAATCTCTGATGGCCGCTTGTTATCGGTGTTGTAAATAAAATTACGGTTGCAGTAAGGGCAAACAGACAAGTCTAGGTCTTCAATTAGTTTCACGGCACTAATTCCCAATGAGTTTTTTCTTTTAGAAAAAGAAGTGTACAAGCTTCCAAGCTTTGGGAATCCAACCTTTTTTCTTTTTGTGAGTAAATCAACAATAATCTCAAGTTCTTCAGGTGAGGCTAGGATTACTTTCTTGAAATCAAAATCCGGTACTGTAACACTTATCTTTTCTTCAAGGTCGTGAAGGTAGTTATGCTTATCAAGATACCTCATAAGCGCTTGATAGTGCCGCTCCGCAATTTCCTGCAACCTTGGATGTCGGATATTAATCATTTTATGGTTTTATTGCTTGTTCCAAGCTTGCAATTCTTTGCTTCAATTCTTCAATCTCTTTGTTCTGCCGGTTGTACTGAAACTGTTGTTCCAAATGCCTTTTCAATATGGGCTCACCTATAATATTGATGATTTTCTCGGCTTCATCATCCGTCATTAGTTCACCTTCTTTTAATTCTTTGTTCAAGTAGCGGATTACTTTATCTATTTTCTCCTTTGCAAAATCGCCCATCAGCCCATCCATGAAAAAGCTATCAGAAAGTAGCGTGTGGATGTTTGCACCAAAGGTCTGCTTCATATCGTTTAAACCGTCTATGACTTTACATTCACCGAACTCGTCCTTATTAAGGAAGATGACATTTTCTTTGGGAAGATCCGAAAGTATAAATGGATTATGAGTAGTAACGATGATTTGTAAAGTTGAGGATTTAAACCGCTCTGCAAATAATTTGGGTAGAACTTCAATAATAGCCTTGATATACCTTTTTAGCCATTTTGGATGAAAGGTCATATCCCCTTCATCAAGCATAAGTATAAAATGATTTGGGAAGCTCCCCTCGTAATTATCTTTTTCTTTTTCAATCAACTCAATACCGAAGTAAAACCTAGAAAACAAATCCATTAATGCTTTTTGGCCTGTACTTAGTTCGATGTTAGGTTCTGCATCAATAAATCCGACTGGTGCCAATTGAAATATTGACATTTCATTGAGAAAGGCTTTCTCTGCTTCTAATAACTTCCTAGCATCTTCAAAACTAACTTCAATTTTTTCGTCCCTTTTAAAACTTGTTGTAGGGGATTCGATTATTTCAAATGCAATATTGATGAGGTCTTTAATTTTTTGAGTAGGCAAGCTTGCATCCGTTAGTCTATTGTATTGTGATTCTATAAATGAATGGCTGTCCAAAAAAAATTCTAGTGCAGCTTTGAGGGTTAGCTCATTCAAGTCATCTGGTTCGATTGTTACCCTTCCTTCCTCAAAAAAATGATTGGTTGCCTCTAAAGGGGTGAAAATACTACTCATCAACTTCCTCAAAAACCAAAGTTTTATTGATTCAGGTTTTTTTTCATTTCGGAGAGGTGCAAGCTCACGTCTCCATATTTCGAGTAATTTTTCAATAATTGGTTGAAACTTAGTTGAAGTGTCATGAAAGCGGGTTATAGCATTGTCATTTTTACTATCATCTTTATGGGGAAAATAATCAGGCCCTCTAAAGCTGAGCCTTGCCTTATCGATAGTCGGCAGGTCGAACTGTTCATAAAGAATAGAGGCAAATGAGGTTCCAAGAAAATTAAACTGACGATAAATATTTTGATAAGAATGCTCTAAAATTGGGTCGCTTTTTTCTTTAGTCTTGTTCTGATTACTATCGTGATAAATTAGCCAATTAGTTGAAATATCAATGCCTGATGTACTATTGATATTACTGGCTTCAAAAAATGGAGCGTAATATATTGTCTCAATTTTATGGTTAAATTCAATTGGGGTAAATCCTTTACAGTATATTTTTAGCCTTGTTAAGTTTGTATAGTAATAGCAGGTTTCATCTTCTTTTTCAAAGAAAAATATAATGTTTGCTAAATAATCCTTATTCAGTGCGAATCCAATATCTTTCAAAATTGTGGTTTTACCAGAACCATTGCTCCCTGCAATTGCAGAAACAAGTGAAAGGTTGGGACTTTTCTCAGTGAAAAAATTGTCAATAAATTTTGTGTTAACTGTCCTACTTGCAGTTAATACGCCATCATTCAAACTGAAATGATAAAAATGTTTTCCACCCAGATTTAATGTTGCATCGTTGAGTAAGAAGTGCTTAAAAAAATATACAGCTACGAGTTTCATATACTTTTAGTCATTTGAATCTGGTGAATTTAGTTTGTTTGTGTCAAAGTTAGTAGCAGTTGTTGTCATTGCCGAAGGCAACCTTAGAATCACACCTGTCAACACACATGATTCAGAGGTTGCCTGCGGCAATGACAAAAAGCGGCGTGAACAAAGCGGGGCATATAAAAAACGTCGGGGAGATTCCATTACCTCCCCGACGTTCCGCCCCCCATCAATAATCAAAATCCTCTGGCTCGCCCAGCAGTTTGCGGGCTTCTAGGATGTTGTCGAAATAGAAGTGCCGAAGGTCGTCGCTGTCCAATTCTTTCAGAATGTCCTTACTGGTACTAGCAATTCGCCGATTGATATAAGCCTCACGGTCGTCGCCCACATCCCGGATATACTTTCGCCAGATGCGGGGTAGGGCATCAACCACCCGTTCATTCTTGTATTGAACGACCGTAAGGCGGAGTGCCTCCCGCCAGTCGTGGTGGGGCACCATCGGGAAGGTTTCGGGAATCTTTTTCAGGTATTCGTAATGTTCGTCCAGGGTTTCATGGCTGTAATGGTGGTCCCAATACTTGATATGGGAAATGATGATTTCCGCCGTATCGGGGTCTTCGAATTGCTTCGCAAAATCAATCTCTATTTTAGCACCATGTGGGTACGGCTTATAGAACTCATCGTCAGGCAAGCGTGGCTTTGCCATTTGGGGATATTTATGGTCCCTAAATACTTTCCGATAGTATTCCTCTTTGGGGCCTTTGTTGTCGGGGAGGTTCAGGAGGTAGCCCGTGCCACACCTGCCATCATAGAACTCGTACCAATCAGGCGTATCCCTGAATTGTCCAGTTTCCTGTTCTCTTTTGAAAGTCTCGTAATCTTGCCAGTCCGTCCATTCTGTCGCTTCCCATTCATAGCCGTCGGGGCTTTGCAAGAATTGCATGAAGAGCTCTACTTCGTCCAACTCTACAGGAGGCAAAAAGGGGCACTGCATGATATTCCTTCCGAAGATGTCAAAATCATAGGTTACCTGCACGAATGGCAGGTCGATGCTGCCCGCCCGCCATTGGCATTGAAGGTTAAAGAGTTTCTTTTGTTGGATTTGTTCCAGTGCCCGCAGGGCAAGGTCATTGAATGCCTTGTTCTTCGGCTTGAAATCATCAATGTGCAAATCGGGATGCTGGAGTGCCAGCGACTTCCTATGTGCGTAATGCTGGATGAAATTTTTCCAAGCATGTTTGTTGTAATGCTGGAACCAGGATTTCAGGTTGTCGTCCGTTTCCAAGCGCTGTTCGATGGTTTCCTGAATAGCTTCTTTCGTTGGTACAGATGGTTTTGACATAATAAAAGGTTTTGGTTAAATAGTTATAATAGCGAATAGCGTAAATGCTTTTTTAAGCTGTATAGAAACAATTCACAGTTCATCATTTCCCCAATCATCAAGGTTCAGTGGTTCGCCCAACACCCGCCGGCCTTCAAGTATCCATTTAATGTCTGGCCCTCGGCTACCGTATTCATCCAGGGCTACCACGATGTCCTTGTCTGCCTCGGCCATGCGGCGTTGCAGGTAGGCTTCGGGGTCGTCGCCGATGCTTTTATGGTATTGGCGCCAAACACGGGGCAGAGCTTCTATGATTTTACGTTTTTTGAAGCGCACCACCGTCAGCCGGAGCGCCTCTTTCCAGTCCTCGTGCTCCACAAAGGGAATTGTCTCCGTTACCAGTTTCAGGTATTCATACAAGCTGTCATATTGCTCATGGTCGCCGAAGTGTTTTTCCCACTTGATATGGTTGATGATGATTTCGGCCTGCTCGGGAGTTTCATAGCACCGGGCGAAGTCCATCGCATCCTCGTAATGATTGGGGCTGGGCTTATCGAACTCTGGGTTGTGGACATGCGGCGGCCGTTTGCTGCTTACATCCTCATAGCCTATTTTTGTGTAATAATCTTCCTTTTCGCCTTTCACATTAGGCAGATTGAGCAGGTACTCCGTGCCGTGGTGCGCTTGGTAGAACCTAAACCAAGCCTTTATATAAGGATAAGTTGGCGGGGTTTCGCTTGCTGCCTCTTCTTTGATGGCATCATAATTTTGCCACTCAGCGTATTTATAGAATTCGATATCATCGCTTTCGGGCGATTCGAGAAAACGGCAGTAATGCTCGACTTCCTCCCAACTAACAGGCGGCACGAAGGGGCATTCCATGATGCGCCGACCAAATACCACAAAGTCACAGCAGAGCGTCACAAAAGGTAGTTTGAGCTTGCCCGTCCGCCATTCGCACTGGATGTTGAAGAGCTTCATCTGTTGGATGGTCTCTAGGGATTTCCGAGCCAGTTCATTGAACTCTTTGTTCATGGGCCTGAATTCATCTACGTACATATCGGGGAACATCAGCGCCCGGCGCTTTGCTTCTGCGTAATGTTGAATGAAATAGTCCTGATGAAACTTGTTGAATTTATTCAGCCAAGTTTTGAGTGCTGGGTCTGCCTCCAGTTGCCTTTTAATTTCCTCAACGATGGCCTCGGAGGAAGGTGCTTCTTGTTCTGACATAATTTATTTGGTTATAGTGTTCGAAATAAAATGGGCATATATAATAAACCCTTTTGCCAATGTATAGAGGCCGTTCACCGTTCATCATTAATAGTTCACTGTTCAATAATCAAAGTCCTCCGGTTCGCCCAAAAGCCTACGGCCTTCAAGTATCCATGCAGCATAGGCATCCCTTAAGCTAAATGGCTCAAAAGTCATGACCAGTTTTTTGTCGGTAGCAGCCATGCGGCGATGTAGATAGGCTTCAGGGTCATCGCCCACATCCTTATAATATTGGCGCCATACACGGGGCAGGGCTTCTATGATATGCCGCATTTGGTAGCGGATCACCGTCAGCCGCAGCGATTCTTTCCAGTCTTCGTGCGGCACGAGGTAAATAGGCTCCGGTATGAGTTTCAGGTATTTGAATAGCATGTCATGATATTCAAAATCATCGTGGTGGTTTTCCGCTTTGATTTGGGCTATCACACTTTCGGCCATATCGGGTTCTTCATAACGCCTGGCGAAATCCATCAAATCCTGTTCATAGTTGGGAGTGGGCTTCTCGAATTCTGGATGTGGAACATAGGGCGGACTTTCCTTACCTTCTGCTTTCTTTTTCTTTTTTTCTTCTTTAGAGTATATCTCGGCATAATACCTTTCTTTTTCACCTATGACATCTGGCAAGTTGAGCAGGAAACCTGTGCCGTGATGTGCATTATAGAACTCGTACCAAGCTGGCAGTTGGAATATTACCTCGCCACCCTCCTCAATTTTCATGGCCTCATAATCTTGCCAGTTATGAATGTCTTCGTAATATTCGAACTCATCGCCCTCTGGCAGTTCCAAAAAACGGCAGTACAATTCCACCTCTTCCAAGCTGACAGGCGGAAGGAATGGGCATTCCATGATATGCCTTCCAAATACTTCAAAATCATAGGCGATTTCCACGAAAGGTATTTTATACTTACCCGCCCGCCATTCGCACTGGATGTTGAAGAGTTTTACCTGTTGGATATATTCCAGCGCCTTTCGGGCAAGCTCGTTGAACTCTTTGTTCATCGGCTTAAAGTCATTCACGTGCAGGGTGGGGAACATCAGTGCCCGATGCTTGGTACTTGCATAGCGGCCAATAAAGCTTGTCCAAGTCAAATTATTGAATTTCTCAAACCAGCGCTTCAGGTCAGCGTCGGTTTCCAATTGCTGTGTGATTTGTTCAGCGATGGACTCAGAGGAAGGTACTGCTTGATCTGCCATAGTTTAGATTAGTAGGGTGTAATATGTTATCGGCGCTTAAAAATAGATTCTTTTTTCACAATGTGTGAGGATTTTTTACGATATTCCATCCGTTCATACAGCTCCACCTACCATTCGTTGAAAAACCTTGACCCTCCAGCATTTCTTTCGTTACTTTGTTTAAACCTCCAGCAAACGGTTGCGTCCAATCCCCATCTTTCAAATCAAAATCAATCATCGTGTTTAAAAAACTACTACTACCACTGCTCCTGCTTTTCAGTGCCAATCTATTTTCCCAGACATGGGCTGACGACATTGCCTGCATTGTTTACACGCATTGCTCCCGCTGCCACAGTCCCGGTAATATCGGGCCTTTCTCCCTGATGAATTACCAGGAGGCCTATGATGCCCGCGATGCCATGCAATACGATGTCAGCCACCGCATCATGCCGCCTTGGAAGGCTACCCCTAATTTCGGTGAACATGCAGGTAAGCGCCTTTTGACTGACAATGAAGTCAACCTCATCAACGCTTGGGTGAACAATGGCGCACCGGAAGGCAATCCTGCCGCCGCACCGCCGCCGCCGACCTATAACAGCGTGGAAGAAATCCTGAACCCAGACCTCAGGGTTCAAATCCCGACTTACACTATCCCCGCAGTTTTGACCAATGACCTCTATCGGGTCTTCGCTATCCCGGTAAACTTGCCGGGGGATCGTTTTATCACGGGAATGGAGGTCGTTCCCGGCAACCGCAGCGTGGTACACCATGTTCTGGTTTACCAGGACGACTCGGGACAGGCGCTTTCGCAGGATGCTTCCGACCCGTTGCCGGGCTATACGGCTTTTGGTGGCATTGGGGTCTTCGGGGCGAAACTTGTGGGCGCTTGGGTGCCGGGCAGTGCCGGGCAGTATTTCCCAACTGATATGGGCGTGAAGATTTCACAGAACACTGCCCTAGTAGTTCAGATTCACTACCCCGTGACCAGCGCTGGCCAAGTGGACAGTACACACGTCAACCTGAAGCTTTCGGATGGCAGCCTCCGGGAAGTGTCGCTGGCACCTGTGCTGAACCATGCCATCAGCATGACCGATGGCCCGCTCGTCATCGAACCTTATGCAGTCAAAACTTTTCATGAACAATTTACGGTGACGGCGCCTGCCACCCTGCTTTCAATTGCCCCCCATGCCCATTTGATTTGCAAGAGCATGAAGGCGTTCGGCATCACGCCGCAAGGTGATACGATTCCTTTCGTGGATATTCCCGATTGGGACTTTCATTGGCAGGGCAGCTATAATTTCCAAAAACCTATCAAGATTCCCGCATTCACCAAGCTGCATGGCTATGCAACTTACGACAATACCGAGTTGAATCCACATAACCCCAATTCACCGCCCCAAGAAATCAGCGTAGGCGAGGCCACTACGGACGAGATGATGCTGTTCTATTTTGCCTACACGAGTTATGAGGCTGGTGATGAAAACATGGTCATAGATACGGCGAGCCACCTTGCGCATTACTTGGATTGCGAAACGCATACTTTCGTTTCGAGCGTGGACGACCCCGTACAACTGGTTGATTTTCAAGTGTTTCCCAATCCGGTGAGTGATTTTTTAACCATTGAAAAATCGTTCGAAGGTGCTTCTCAAGTGCAATTGACCGACTTTTCTGGTCGGGTAGTTTTGGATACAAAACTGGCGAACTCTTCCTCGCAAATTGATATTGCTGCCCTGCCGCAAGGCATGTACGCCGTGAGTTTGTTTTTGGAAAATGGACAGTTGGTGGGCAGCCAGCGGGTGCTGGTTCTGCGGTAGCATTTTTATCGAAAAAGTCGGCCTACCATAAAAATCGCCAAGTTGGACTTTACCAACTTGGCGATTTTTTGTGTAACGACAATTGATAATTCACAGCAAAACTTCCTCCCAACCATTTTTGATGGATTGACTGTCTTTCCTGAAAATTGATTTTTATGAAAACAGCCATTTACACAGCTATCTTTTTGCTGATTGGTTTTGTCCAATCAGCATTCGCATGCGACTGTATTCCAGTCCCTACATTTTGCGAGACCATTACTTATGATAACAACGGCCAAATTTGGGACTACCTCTCGGTGCATCGGGTTAAAGTAGCCTCCACTGCCAGCAATGGTGTGAACTTGTATTTCTTGGAAACCTATTTTGGGGAAAATTATGTCGGCCACACCGAGTTCTTTGAGAATGGGACTGGCGCCGATTGCAACCTTTTTTTCAATAATTTTCAAGTAGGGGAAACCTATATCGTAGCCGCCCAACATGATGGGAATACTTGGCGAGTGTCAGAATGTGGCATTTCATATTTGAAAGTTGAAAACGGCATGGTGATGGGCAATATAGCGCCTGGTGTTACACAGGTAGCGCTGTCCGACTTTTCCAGCACTGCCAATTGTGGCGACTTGACCCCAGTCGATGTTCTTGTCCCAGACCTGAATGATGCTCTGACTGTGAAACCTACACTTGCAACCGACATTATCACCGTGATGGCTAACCAAACTTTCAGGACGCAACCAACTGCCTTGCAACTAGTTGTGTACGATGTTGCCGGAAGGCTGGTCCTTGCTGAAAACTATGCAGATTTTAACTTTTATCGGCCAGCATACATTGATACTAAGTTTTGGGGTTCCGGTGTCTATTTTCTTCATCTAAAAACGGGCAGATTGGTGGATACTGTGAAGGTGGTTAAAATTGAATAGACATTTTATCTAACAACACTGAAAGCTTGAAAATGAAAACGGGAAATGGCAACTGCCACTTCCCGTTTTTTAATATTCAAGCTTTGCTCAAGCAAATATTTACATCTTCACCACCCGCTCCATGATGTGGCGGTTGCCCTGTGCATCGGTTGCCATCAGCCAATAAACGCCAGGTACGGCATCTCTGAAATTGATGGTAGTGGTACCACTGCTGAAGTCCAACTTTTGTGAAAACTGACGAGCTCCATCTGTGCGGAAAATCTGCACATTAAGTTGGCCAGAAAACTGGTATTCGATGTTCAGGTTGCCCGTAGTTGGGTTCGGGAACAGTTTCCAGTTTTGTTTTGCAACATCAGTGGTAGCGCTCACTTCGTCCACTTCACCGTCGCAATCGTTGTCAATACCGTCGTTGACAATCTCAATAGCATCTGGGTTAACGGCAGCATTGGTATCGTCACAGTCGCCATCGATGGTCACATAATCAGTTGGGGCAGCAGTCTCGCAGCTCACCAATAATGCAGCAGCATCACCGAATCCGTCACCATCGCTATCGAGGTAGTAATCAAATACCTGAAGGCCATCATCCACCTGACCGTTGCAGTTGTTGTCAATGCCATCGCAAATTTCTGCCGCATTTGGGTTAATGGCCGCATTGGTATCATCACAGTCCGTTGCATCGGTCACATAGCCAGTTGGCGGCACTGCGTCGCAAACATTGATGAGGTCGGCAGCATTCCCAAAGCCATCGCCGTCCATGTCCACGTAGTAATCCGTGAAGTTCAGGCCATCGTCAGCTACGCCAGAGCAATTGTTGTCAATGCCGTCGCAGATTTCCGTTGCACCTGGGTGGATGTCAGCGTTGGTGTCATCGCAGTCGGTGTTGTTGTCGGCAAAGTTGACTGGAGGGGTTGCTTCGCAAGAAGAAATCATCTCCACATCGGTGCCGTAGGCATCACCATCGTTGTCTTGGTAGTAAGTTGTGAATGTGAGTCCGTCATCTGCCATGCCAGAGCAATCGTTGTCGATGCCGTCGCAGATTTCGATTGCATCTGGATTGACGGAAGCATTGTTGTCGTCGCAATCCACATAATTGTAGAACCCGTCGTCGTCGTTGTCCTTGAAGAAGTAAGTTTCAGCAAAAGGAACTGCTTTGGCAGCGATTTGAATACCGATACGGCGGCCTGGAATATCGTCCATCGGTGGGTGGATGCCTCCCCAGATACGGCTCAAACTGCACTGGTCGGATGCGTCACGGTAAGTAGCCCATTGGAGGGTGATGTCTTGGCTTGGCCCTTCCTCAAACACCAAGAATTGGTTTTGGGGGCAAGGGAAAATACCCATTCCGCCAGGAAAATAGGCATCACCAGTCAGTGCTGTGAGTACTTCTGCACCAGTACGGGAGTAAGTCGAGTGGCCAGAAATATAACCTGGGAATGGAGGTGTCACGAACGAAGGACGTTGGTACGACCACCATTTTTTTGCCAGAATCCAATCTACGCCAGCGTCTTGAGTGGCTGGGTCTTGAATATAGTCTGGCCCTTTCCATGCCAAAAACTTCACTTCTCCTACGTTTTCATCGTTGGGTCCTGCAAGCGGATCGCCCGTTTCTACCATTTCAATCAAACCGGGTATCAATTCAAGGCCCATTGGGTCGTAGTTTGGCAGGTTAGGGTCGCTGCTTTGTCCTTTCTCCGCCATGCCCCGAAGTGCTGAAACTGGTCGGATGCTATCGTAATACCCTTTGATACCCCAAGCGGAAATGGCAGCATCATGCAAGGCACCATTCAGCATGAAATAAGCTTTAACATCAAATTCAAGTTGGTCAAGTACTTCTCCCTGGCCACGGTACTTTGCCACGAAATCTGGGTGGCCTGTCACGTAGTTCAGGATTTCGTTCCAGTGGCCCGGAGGGGTGTCTGAATTCGGGCCATCGGCCCAAAACTCCGCCAAGACCCTTGCATAATCGCCACGGGCGACCAACTGGGGCGTGTATGGCTGACCTGTCTTTGGGTTCACGGAATAACCATTGGAGTTATTTACGCCGCCATCTTCTAAATTGTAAAAAGCCTTGTATTCATCAAATGTGGTTGGGAGGTTGTTGGGGTCTATATTGCCAATGGAAGCCGGGGAAATATCCCAGATTGCATTGTCGTCTGGCTCTAAGTGACTCGACCAAGCAGCCACCAACTCATAGTTCCATTTGTACTCAGCTGTTGCCAAAGAATCGTTCAGGTCCATTTTTGGTTGCGGGCCTGGGTCAAAATACACTTTCCAGTCGTGGCCATCCCGTTGGTGGATGGTGAGGTCATCTGAAGTCATGGAAAAAGGAACTACATCACCCCACTCTGGTGATAACGCTGGCGGGGTGTTGTAAGGCAGTGGCTGACCATTTTGGTCAATAAAAATATCCAAAGTAAGCGGCTGCCAACGGTTGAAATCCACTAGGTCAGGGTTGCCATCTAGGTGTGTGACCAAAGGCGGATTTACTGGTTGGTAGTATAGATTGGCATAGTTGAACTGCTCATTTGAGCCATCCTGAAGGCCAAATGCAATTACCTGTTGTCCGATATAATTGCCAAGTGCTGCGGGGTCGCCAGTGGCATAATCCACAGATACATTGTTGATGTCATAACCCAACTCCGCCATTTTGAAATCTAGCATCTGGGATGTGAAAAATGCTGGATTGTTGTTGCCGGGAGAGTTCAAGAAACGGTGCTTCAGAATTCGGTATGCTGCGAAACTGATAGCCTCTTCCCGTGCTGCTTTGATATCGGCTGGAGCTGGTACACCGTCGAAAGGGCAGGTGAAGTTACCAACTGTTTTGCCTAACAAATAAGGTGTTGCAATGGAGTCATAGGCGGCCCAAGCATCGTACATGGCAATAGAAGTGTGCCACAGGTTGCGGGCATGGATGGTTGGTCTACCAAAATCACCTTGGATAGCCAACAAAAGCTTTTCGTTCCATTGCTTGGCGACTGATTCTTGCGAATGTGCGACACCAAAACTTGCAACGATTAGAAATACGGATGTAATGATTCTGAATTTCATAAAAAGGATTTAAATGCCGCTTATGCGGTATGTTCATTGAAAAGAATATCGCTAGTGTTAATTTTTATAGTGATTGTTTGAAGAAACAGGGCTGGCGAAAAAGAATGTTGGAAAGTACTACGGGCAAAGTTACCAAGCAGCATTGTTTATCAACTTAAAATCCCCTTAAATCTGAAAATTAGCCAGCCTAAAGTCGGATTTTGTAGATTGGCAGTCATTTTTGCTGTGCAATCATTCAACCAACCTGAAAGCTAATATGAAGCCATTTATTAATGTCGATGAAAGCTTGAGCCTGCACCTTGCCCGGCATGAATTGGCAGGGGCCATCTTTCAAGCCGTTGATGAAAACAGGGCCTTCCTCAGACAGTGGCTACCATGGGTGGATGGCACTAGGTCTTTGGAAGACACAAAAACGTTTATCACGGAAAGTATGCGGCACAACAGCGATGGTAGTCGGCTCACCTTATTTATTATGTCAAATGGACAGCTGGCGGGTTCACTAGGTGTTGTACATTTCAACAAAGACCACCGTCGCTGCGAAATAGGCTACTGGCTGCGGGAAGATTTACAAGGGCAAGGCATTATGACCCGTAGTTTTGCAGCGTTTATTGAGTTTTTGTTTCAAAAAAAGCAAATGAATCGCTTAGAGGTGTTGATAATACCTGGAAACAACAAGAGCCGTGCCGTGGCACTTCGTCTTGGATTTATGTCAGATGGTGTGCTGCGCAAAGCACTTCAAATGTATGGCATTTTTCATGATGTAGAGGTTTTGGGGCTGCTCAAGTCCGATTGGATGGCAGGAAAAGGATTTTAAAAAAGAATCAAAAAATTTAAACAAAAAATTTTGAATTAAAATAATTTGTTTTAACTTTGCCTCATCATCATTGATTAATTGTTTAATCTTTAAAATCAAAAGACATGATAGGTGAAGACCGCCTCGAACTCAATGACCGCTTTATCAAAGTCTTCCAAATGCTTGAAGATCGCGGTGTTATTGTAAAGAATGACCGCAGTGGCAAAGGCATTGGTGACGTTGCAGAAAAAATCCTCGGGAACAAAGGCTATGGCCACATCATCCGGGCATTTTTGACAGGTGATGACAAACGGGTCGTTAGTTATTCACAGGCCCGCAAGTTCTGCCGAGAATACGGTGTCAATGAAGATTATATGCTCGATGGTACTGGCACGCCTTTCGGGCTAGACCTTCCAAAACGCACTACCGAGTTGGGTTTGGTTACTCCAAAAGGAAATATTCTTTTCACGACAGTCCAAGCTTTTGCTGGTAGTTCTGTAGATACGGGCAGCTTCGCTACGGAGGAAAGCGCTTGGTTCTCTTTGCCCGGTTTGCAGGGTGGCGGTTTAGTGGCATTCCAAATCAACGGTAATTCCATGGAGCCAGTTATCATGGATAACGATATCGTCGTTTGCCGGGAAGTAGAGCGCCTGGACCAACTAAAGGACAACGAAATCTACGCTGTGAAGAACAACGGCTCAATGTGGGTCAAGCATGTTCAGCGCATTAACCATGGGGGGCGTATCACCCACCTGAAGCTCATTTCTGCTAATCATCTGGAGCACGACCCATTTATCGAAGAGGTAAATGTGCATACCCGGCTTTACAAAGTCGTGCGCAAAATCAGTGATTTTTAGGGATGAAAATTTAGCAGTTCTGACAGTTCGTTTTCAAACAAACTTGTTTGAACAAAGACTGGCAATAGCACACTGTTTCATACAGAATTTGCCAACTGTCAAATTCTGAGCTGCTAACTCAAATGTCATTTCTCTTACCATGCGTCCTAGCATGGGAATTATCCTGCTGTTTTTATAAGTTCTGTGCTCCCGGCCTTGGAAGAAGGTACGGGAGTTCTTTTTTTTAGTTGAATTAAGCTCTTTGCTGTTCTTTACTCCGACTGAATATTTTTTGACCATTGTTCCTTGCCATCAGAATCAAAAATGGTGATTTTCATAACCCTTGCCTGCTTTGGGCCAGAGAACTCTAGTATGGCAAAATTTTTCTTTTGCACCAATGTCCCATCCACCCGCAGTAGATTTTGCTCATCCCCGGTGTGAACACCAGAAGTTAAAGGCGAAACTGTCAAGTCGTACATCATGTTTCCAGCCTCATTTTTTATTTGACACAACTCCGTATGATGGCGGTCACCAGTCAAGAATACGACGTTTTTGATTCCTTCTTCTTCAATCAATTTCAGCAAATGCAGTCTTTCTTCTGGGCAGAGATTTGTGTAGGTTTCATTGCCTACAAAAGTCGTGAGAACTTGACCGCCAGTAGCAATGAGTTTGAATGGTGCCTTGCTGTTTGACAAGGCATTGATTAGCCAGTCAATTTGCTCCTTGCCAAGCAGAGTTTTCTCCCCAAACTTCCGCTCGTTGGGTGTGCGGAAATAACGGTCGTCCAACATGAACACATCGACATCTGCCCATTGAAAATAAGAGGTAATGCCCCCCATTCCGGGCAGTCCATATGTTGGATTTGCCCAGAAATCCTTGAATACTTCAGTGGAAAGTTCCTTGTGAATGAAGCTGCCGTCACTATCGTTTGGCCCATAATCATGGTCGTCCCAGATGGCGTAGTGATGAGTACTGGCGAGCAGTGCCTGTAACTCTGGCAAGGAGCGAGTATGGGTGTTTCGATGCAAGAACCCCGTTCGGGTATTCCAATCCGGTTCCCGAAGGTAGGTATTGTCACCCAGCCAAATCATGAGGTCGGGGCGCTGCTTATGAATGGACGTAAATATCTGATAATCACCGCCATAGGGCTGACCTGGTCGGTCGTAAACTTCTTCGTTCACATAGGCACAGCTGCCGACTGCCATGCGGAAAGTTGGTGGATCTGTGCGCCACTGCCAAAGCGTTTGAGTTTGGAATTCAGTGGGATAGTCCAGCTTAACGGGCTGGTCATTAATGCGCAATTCGTATTCGTACCAATTTCCTGGCTGCACTTCATCGGCTAACAAGTGGGCAGTGAAGCCTTCTGTTTTCTGCGTTTTGACGGTATTGGTCAGGTGCCGTTCAGTTGGTTTTCCTTTTTGCCAATATGCAACTTGCACCTTTGCTTCTGATTTGGTTTGTGCCCAAAGCATAGTCTCAAACATGTCCGTGTAGCCAAGCATTGGGCCGGACTGTAGTAGGCTTTTTTGCGCTGAAAGATTAAAAGTAGAAAGTAAAAGAAGCAAAAACAGGAAGGTTTGTCGCATTTGTTTCATCATTTTTTGTGGTAAAAATAGCCGTACAACTGGAAATCGGAACTCATGCTTCTGGTTGGTTCAAAAAATTAACATGCAGTTCATTTGTCCTGGGAAGATTTGCGATGTGGTGCAAGGCATAATATTTGCCAATGGCAGTGGTGAAGCCAGAATGACAAATGAACAAACACCAACACCTGACAATATTCAGTGCAAAAACGGCACAGATTTTCCCTCACAGAATTAGAAACAGACGAAGACTCGACCATTTTCTTCAAAATGCAGCCCGCTTGATGAAGCCATTCCGACATTTTCTAAAGTTCAATGCCATGATAGCAAATGCTAGCTGGTTGCATGGTTGTGTGTCGACTGTGGCTTTGGTCTTCGTGCTTCAAGCCCCAATAATTGCCCAGCAAGAGCCCCAATTTACACATTACATGTTCAATACATTGGTGTACAATCCTGGTTACGCAGGTAGTAAGGAATACCTCTCGGCAGTGGCTGTTTACAGAGACCAATGGGCAGCATTGAGCAATAAAACTGGTTGGGCAGGCCGTCCACTAACGCAGACTTTTTCCATTCACAGCACCATAAACAAGAAGGTCGGACTTGGCTTTAACCTCGTGAATGCCAGTGCTGGTGCTCGACAAACGACTTATGGAAACGGCATTTACGCATACCGAATCAACTTTGGAAAGGGGACGCTGTCCGTTGGCCTTCAGGCCGGAATCATGAACTGGCGGGCTGATTGGAACAAGCTTGACTTTCAGCAGCCCCAGGAATTGGACAATGCTTTTGGCAGTTTGACACCAAGCTTGTGGCTGCCTGATTTTGGCGCAGGTCTGTTTTTTTATACCCCCAATTTTTACGCCGGGGCTTCCATTCCACACCTCGCCAATTTTCCCTTGCGGGATGTATCGGCGGAAGAGCGCAACGAAATCCGAAAGTGGTCTCGGGTACAGCGCCATTTCTACTTGACCACAGGCGGGGCAATCCCGCTAAACGGTGACAACCTCGTCTTCCGACCGTCATTTTTGCTAAAAAGTGTGGGTCTCTTCAACAATTTTTTCCGGCAAGGAAATTTGGTGAGGGAAATCGGCGCACCTGCTAGTTTTGATATTGATGCTTCTTTGCTTTTTCAGAAAAAGCTCTGGCTTGGCCTTTCCTTCCGGTCAGCGTTCGCCGCCTTCAACACGCAGGGGACAAAGCAGAGCAGCCCAGATTCCTTCGATTTATGGATGAGCCTCCATTTCCGCAATGGGATGAATATTGGAATGGCTTACGACTACCCAATTGGCAAATTGAAATCGGCAGCGAGCGGCTCGTTTGAGTTGATGCTCGGTTATGATTTCAACCATGATGTGGACAAGGCCGTGCACATCAGATATTTCTAATAAATTGGTTTTGGGCCAAAAAAACGCTTGCTTGCAAAATCTCCTGCGGTAGCTGCTTACCTTCGCCGCATGAAAATTCACCGCACCCTTGTCGAAGCCGTGGCGCATGCCCTTTCCGGCATTTTCCAAAGTGGCTGGTACGCTGACAAAGCCATCGAGCGAATGCTCAAATCCGACCCCCGCTGGGGCAGTCGTGACCGGGCTTTCATTGCCGAGAATACTTATGAAATCGTGCGGTGGTGGCGGCTCGTGCGAGAGATCGCAGGACTGGGCAATTGGGAGATTGATAAACTGGCGGAAGCCAATTTCATTCGGATGGTTGGGGTGAACTTGCTGTTGAAAAACATGCATTCCCCCATTTTTGGATTTGAGCTGCCTGATTGGTCGGAGTTCAAGGGGCTTGACCCCAAGGAAGTAAAAGCACAAAGGGACGCATTTGCCAAGGACCGCAAAATCACGCAGTCGATACCTGATTGGTTGGATGAACTTGGGGTGAAAGAATTAGGGGAAAAATGGGATGCCGAAATCACAGCGCTAAACCTCCAAGCTCCAGTCGTTATTCGAGCGAATGCCCTGAAAATCAATAAATTGGCATTAAAAAAACGAATGCTTGAAGAAGGTTGGGATTCCACGGAGACACCTCTTGCTTCGGATGCGCTGGTACTGAGAAAACGAGGCAATATCTTCCAGAGCCAGGTTTTTTTGAAAGGTTTTTTTGAAGTACAAGATGCTGGGTCCCAATGCATTGCACCTTTTCTCCAAGTTGAACCAGGCATGCGGGTCGTGGATGCCTGCGCTGGGGCGGGTGGCAAATCGCTACACCTTGCCGCACTGATGGAAAACCGGGGCAGCATCATTGCCTTGGATACAGAAGAATTCAAGTTGGAAGAACTTCGCAAACGGGCTCGCCGAAACGGTGTCCACATCATCCAAACCCGGCCAATCGAATCTACAAAGACCATCAAACGCCTGCACGGTACGGCAGACCGATTGCTCTTGGATGTACCATGCTCCGGACTAGGGACCTTGCGCCGGAACCCCGATGCTAAATGGAAACTGTCGCCAGAATTTTTGGAAAAAGTTAAAACAACGCAAGCCGACATTTTGCGGAGCTACTCAAAAATACTGCGCCCAGGTGGACAATTAGTCTATGCCACTTGCAGTGTTTTTCCATCGGAGAATGAGCGGCAAGTGGAACGATTCCTCGCTGAAAACGCTGGGTTTAAAATGTTGGAGGAGCAAAAAATCTCAGCTGCGGAACATGGGTTTGATGGGTTTTACATGGCGAGGCTGGAATTGATGAAAGCTTAACCATTTTTTAAAGCCGACAAATACATTTCCACAAACTCCTCCACTCGCTTCCGACGGTACTGCATGATAAAACGGGGGTGGGGTAGCGGCACTATTTTTTCAAAAAAGCCCTCCGATTCGTTGAATTTTGAAAGAAACTGGAAGTTTTTACCCTCGCCGAGGCAAATACAGGTTTTGGCATACATGCCCAGTGCCAAGAGGCTGCGCAAGTGATGCCGTATCAATGGCTTCATGGCTTCTTGCAAAGGTTTTTCATCGTAATAATTATAGTTCACGCCATTTTTCACAAAGCCAAAGGGCACAACAGAATTAAGGAAAAAATGCTGGTAAAACGGCTGTACCCCGCCGTAGGCATACACCACTTTGTAGATGAATTGGGCAGAGAGTTCTTCCTTTTTTTCAAAATTGTTTCCGATGCCGCAATCCTGGACTAGCCGCACAGGGTCAGTAAATGCCACGTTGGTAACGCCAGCACCAAAACGTCCTGGATTGATGCCAAGTATCAGGGTGCGGGGCTGCATATCGCTGTAGTATTTCTCCAAAAAAGCCGAAAAGACCCGTCCAGTCTCTGGCAAATTGGACAGAGGCAGCAGCCATTCTACGGCTGTTGGTACAGGTGGCAAATGGTTGTGTAGGTCTGAAAAATGGTGTTCTAGTCGCTTCGCAATCGTGTCCATCGTGTCGTTTTGGGGGCAAGTTAGGCACGTTCTTCCATTAAAAGCCTTGAATCGTCCAGTGCTGTACTACCACAAACCGGAAAATTTTACCTTTGCACGCATTTTGGCGCAGCGTCTTATTTTGGTTTGGCGTTGAGGGCATTCTGAAACCTGAAACCCAAGACCTGAAACCTCCGCTTTGCGCCAGCAAAAACAAAATTGATGGACAGAAATACGGTAATTGGGTTTGTTTTGATTTTCGGTCTGCTTATCACTATGCAATTGGTGATTGGGCCGGAACAAAAGAAAATGAAAGAGATTGCGGAGCATAGGTTGGATTCGCTTCGTCAAATTGAGCAGCGGAATGCGGACAGCATTGCTTCCTTGCAGTCGTTGCCGATCAGCAATGACACCGTGCAGCAGGACTCTCAAGCGATGGCTGAACAGCACGTGAAACTGGCAGGACAGTTCGGTACATTGGCATCGGCGGCAGTTGGTACTGAAAAATTGGAGGTGCTCGAAAACGATGTGATGCGCATCCAATTTTCAAACAAGGGCGGCCGCATCACGGAAGTGGAGCTGAAAAAACACTTCAAAGTCCACCTGGACTCCCTGCACAAAACCATCAAAGAGCCGCTGAAACTGCTCGAAGACAAGAACAATAAATTTGAGTACTTGATACCGATGGCAAATGTACCTGGGGGACAGGTTAGCACTGGCAATCTGTTTTTTCAAGCTCAAAAAAAGGGGGACAATGCTATTGTCTTCACTGCAACAGGTGCCAATGGCGCTGCTTTTGAGCAAACCTACTCGCTTGACTCAAAGGATGGCTATGGAGTAAGTTATGACGTGCGCCACCAAGGGCTGAATGCCGTGACGCCGCTGAAGCTGAACTGGGTTGACTACCTCGACCGCCTCGAACAGAACTACAAGTACGAGGTAAACTACTCCACTGTTTACTACAAACCCGCCGATGACGACTATGATTACTGCTCCTGCACCAAGGACGATACCCAGGACGAATCAAAGAAAAAACTGAAATGGATAGCCCATTCCAACCAGTTTTTTGCCAGTGTGCTGATGGCAAAGAATGCACCTTTTGGCGGTGGTGTTTTGTCCACAGAGAAGGTGGTTGACCCACAAAGCTCCACCCTGAAAATCATCAGGAGCGAGCTGACTCTGCCAGTTGAGTCACAGTCATTTGCTATGCAGTTTTACCTCGGCCCAAAAGACTTTGAAGTGCTTCGTACCTATGGCTCCGACCTTGAAGACATCGTTCCATTTGGGCGCAGCATCATGGGCACCTTCAACCGCTGGATAATCCGTCCGCTGTTCAATGGATTGATGAAACTGGTCGGTTCGCAAGGGATTGTGATTTTACTGCTAACACTCATCGTGAAACTCCTGCTCTACCCGCTGACTTACAAAATGCTGCATTCGCAAGCGAAAATGGCAGCCCTTAAGCCTCAGTTGACAGGTATTCGGGAAAAATACAAGGACGACCCGACAACGCTGCAAATGGAGACCATGAAAATCTACCGGGAGTTTGGGGTGAACCCGCTCGGTGGCTGTTTCCCGATTGCACTGCAAATGCCGGTTTGGTTGGCGCTGTACCGCTTTTTCCCTGCCAGCATTGAGTTCCGTCAGGCTGGGTTCCTCTGGGCCACTGACCTTTCCAGCTACGATGTGGCTTTTTGGTTGCCGTTCGATATTCCAATGTATGGCTCCCACGTTAGCCTTTTCACACTGCTCTGGGTCATTACCACCATCATGTACACCTACTACAATATGCAGAACATGGACATGGGCAGCATGGGTGGTGGCGCCAATGCCAAGATGATGAAATACATGCAGTACGGGATGCCCGTTTTCTTTCTGTTTTTCTTCAATAATTTTGCTTCCGGTCTTACCCTGTACTTGGTGTTCAGCAATATCCTGAACATCACCCAGACATTGGTGACGAAAAACGTGATTATCGACCACGATAAAATCAACGAACAGCTACATGCCAACCGGAACAAACCGAAAAAGAAAGGCGGCTTCCAGTCGAGGTTGGAAGAAGCCATGAAACAGCAACAGGCCATCGCTGCCCAACGGGAAGCCGCTTCGAAAAAGAAGAAATAATGTCTATTGTTGGATTGCTGTATTGTTGAATTGTTTTTGCATCACTTGACAATATAGCAATCCAACAATTCAGCAATTCAATCAACATGAAACTTCAGATAATCCTACCACTCTGCTTATTGGCTACGTTGCTTTTGTTTGCATGCAACCGCAAAACGACTCCACCAACGACGCCGACCCCACTCACTACGGATGTCACGACTTCAAAACCCGATGATACACGTCCAGAAATTGAGCCTAAGACAGAAGCCTACCAAGTCGCAGGTTTTCAGAAAACGGCATGCTTTGGCAAATGCCCGGTTTATCAAGTGAAGTTTTATTCTGATGGCAAAGTGACTTGGTATGGCCAGATGAACGTCGAGCGGAAAGGTTGGCACGAGGCCAAAGTAGATGATAAAATACTTGCAGAAATCAGGGCCAAAGCCCATGCTGCCAACTATTGGGATTTAGCCAGCAAATATCCTGAAGGGCAAAAAGTCGCAGACCTGCCCAGCACGGTCACTTTTATCCGTACAGGTGACATGGAAAAAACAGTTATCGACACCTACCAAGGCCCAGCGGAACTGGTAACTTTTGAAGATTATCTGGAGTCGCTCATCAATGGGCTCAGGTGGCAGCCCACCCAAGGTAATTGAGGAGGAAGGTTACGCAGTGGTTCAAGAGCCTGAGTAGTTCCCCTCATTTATATTTTTAAGATTTATCAACCAACATTTTCTTGATGTTGGTTTTTTACTTCAAATTGACCATCTTTGAACTTTGGTAAAATTGGCAGGTCTCATTTTTCTCCATTCTGATTTTCTTTGGCTAACACTATTTGGATACTTAATACAAACAGCTGAACTATCAGCTTTGACAAGCGTTTAACTTTTGTTCTTCATCCTTGAATCTAGTGTAATGCGTATCAAGTACCGACTCAAAAGGCTATACCTCAAACATGGAAAAAAAGCCTTGATTATATTTCTGGTTTATTTCGTGACGAAATGGACCTTGACTATTGTTTTTGGTGCCAAGATTGTGGCTGCCATCAATAATTGGGTTGGGTAATTTCACCCAATTCTCCCATTTTTATTGCTCAATGACTACCTTCACATTCGCCTCTTCCGAGGCTTTTTGCTAGAAATACCTTCTTAAAGCGTTTGTTAAACCAAAACCAAAGCATGGCTGCCAATTATTCAATGGTTGGAATGCCGCTAGATGCTCAATTATTTTGAAGACACCCATTTCAAATGGTCGTTAGCAAAGTGGTTTTGATTATTTTTGCTACCGATTTTCATTAGTTCGAAAGATTTGGGACATAAGCGACGACCAATTTTTTTTAGTTTAAGCGATAAGTATTTTGGATAAAATGAACGACGCAACATTGGACTTGACCAAAGTACGTGGTCTAGTTAGCATACTTCCAAAGCAGTTGGTTTATCTGCTGCGAGTTTACCTTCTAGGTGTGTTGGGCTTCACCATCTTCCGGGTGATTTTGTTGATTCAGGAGTTCCACCAACTCCATTTCCTTCCTACTGACCAGGGTATTTGGCTCGTTTTCAAAGCCTTTTTGATGGGGCTCCGCTTTGATACCGTGGTAATGGGCTATTTGCTCACACTGCCTTTCCTGCTGTTGGCGGTTGATGGCTTGGCAGGTTGGAACAGTAAACTGGTTTACCGAATTGTCAATATATTGGTATTAATTGGGGTTATTGCCGCCTTTTTTATCCATGCGACTGACCTGCCGTTTTTCCACCATTTCTACACTCGGCTCACTACTTCTGTCATGATTTCGACCTTTACGGGCAAGGCAGGCAGCATGCTCAGTGGCATGATACTGCAAGAATGGCGCTTTGTATGGCCGCTATTCCCCATGGCTATTTTAAGTTTTCTGTTTTTTAAAAGAAACAGGGCCTTATATCGAAATATACTTTGCAAAAATGATGGCAGTTCATCCAGCTCTATAAAATGGTTTGCAGCGTTTGCGGCATTGCTTTTCTTTGGAATTTGGGGTCGGTTCTCGTTTGATTCCCACTTAGCAGCCAGCACGGCTTATGATTCCGACTATGGCTTTATCAATATGTTAGGGCTAAATCCTGCCTACACCTTCACGCAGAGCTACGTCAACTCCAAGACCGATGCCAAGAACGTCCGCCTGATGGGCGACGGGGAGGCGGTGCGCAACGTGCAGCAGTTCCTCCACATCCCTGCGGCGCAGGAGTTTGATTCACCGATAGCCAGGGCCGTTACCTTCGCCGATACGTTGGCCACAAAGCCGAACGTAGTGGTGGTCATCATGGAGAGCATGAGCGCCAACAAAATGGGGCGCTACGGCAACACTAACCACCTCACACCATACATGGACAGCCTTGCTACGCAAAGCATCGCTTTTGACAGTATTTTCACAGCAGGCATCCATACGTTTGCGGGGGTGTACGCCACACTGTTTTCGCACCAAGTGGTGAAGCGCAAACACCCACTGGATAAAGTGGTGCCAATGTCCGGCATTGCCTCTACGCTAAAACACAACGGCTATTCGACCATCTATTTCACAACCCACGAAAAGGGGTTTGACAATGTAAATGCCTTCCTCACGGCCAACGATTTTGACCAAATCGTATCAAAAGATGACTATCCATCGGAGAAAATCCTGAGCGCCCTCGGTGTGCCGGACGATTACCTCTACCAACATGCCCTCGGCGACATGGACCGCCTGAGCAAAAAAGGCAATCCTTTCTTTGCCGCCATCATGACGGGCAGCGACCACGGGCCATTTGTGATTCCCAAATATTTCCACCCAAAACACGAGGACGCCATGCTAGGCGTGGTGGAATATGTGGACTGGTCGGTGCGGCAGTTCCTGACGGCGGCTTCCAAGAAACCTTGGTTCGACAATACGCTGTTCGTGTTCGTGGCTGACCACGGCACCTCGCTCGATAAGCGTTACGATATGCCGCTGAGCTATCTGCATTCGCCGCTAATTTTCTACGCCCCAAAACTGCTCGGAGCGCCCCGCAGCATCGAGCAATTGGGCAGTCAAGTGGATGTTTTTCCTACCATCATGGGCTTAATCAAACAGCCATACATCAACAATACCCTCGGCATTGACCTCTTCCGGGAGCAGCGCCCCTTCGCATGTTCCTATGCCGACGACAAATGGGTGGTGCTCAACACCGAATACATGTACGTGGCCCGTGACAATGGCGTCAACAGCCTCTACCACTACCGCACTGGTGACGTGAAGGATTATTCCAAAGCCCTGCCCGAACTCACTGAGCAGATGCAGACCTACGGCAAGAGTGTTTTTCAGACGACGCAGTGGCTGCGGCATAACGGGAAGCAGGTGATGCAGTGAGGGGATTGGCAGTTAGACAGTTGGCAGTTGGCAGCCAGCGTGTAGTCTTGCAGTCACTTGCCGTTCACTACAGCACTGAGTAAAAAACTGTCGAACTGACTGCAAACTGCCCCTTGCCGAACTGCCACCTTCAAAGCACCCGCTTAAACACCCACCCGCTGCCGTCCGGCATCCTTCCCTGCTCGAACTGCCAGCCGTGGCGCTTGGCGATGTTGTTTGCCACCCGATAAGGGCTGCTTTTGGTCTTCCAGTCTTTGGGCGTGACGACTAGCGCCTGCCCGACCTTCAACTGTTTCAGTTTTGCAGAAAGCATTGTCTCCCGCCCCTTGGTCAGTGGGATGAGGTTCTTGGCTTCCTCTTCTTCCAGGATTTTCATTTGAACTGTTTTTTTTGATGTTGAATGCCCTATGCTGATAGGCCAAAACGCTAAAAATGGGTACCCAAAGCATACCTCACCGTACTGTCCGGCTTGAAACAAGTGCCTAATAGGTACAGTTTCATAAGATTGAGCATGAGTAAGATAGCTTTAAAGTACACCATAGTATCAATACGTACGATAAAAGTAGATAAAAAGTACATTATTGTACTAAAAAGCTTGAAATAGGTATATAAAAAGTATATCATCGTAGGAATGAGCATGAAACGAATACCTGAAAAGTACTTAATTATCCATTTTTATATTGCTTTTTTATGCTAAAAAATTGACTATCAATTATTTGTGAAGAAAAAACAAGAAATCCCTGCCAAGCGAACTTGACAGGGATTTTTCGTGATGAGGCAGGCGGGGTTAGGCCGTGACGGGGACACCAGGCGCTATGCCGTTCACTTGGTCGAACAGCGGCGACAGCTCGTCCACCACCGAGTCGGCACCAGGCACGTTGCGCTCGGCGGCCCGCTGGGCCATGTGGTAAAAATCACGCATGAACTCGAACGCCCGGTGGCCAGCAGCCAGCTCATGGTCGCTGAGAATCTCCACGCACTTCATCAGCTTCGTTTTCAGTTTCAGCAACTGCTGGAGGTAAGCATAGTCGGCATTGGCCTCGGTCAAGTTGCCAAAGGGTGGCACGAGACCAGGGTTGTCGGGATGAGGCTATCGAACGCCTTTTCGAGGTAGGGCAGCCGCTTCTCCGCCACGGACTGGATGCTGGAGCGCTCCTCCTTGGTCAGGTTGATGGCCATGAGGCCGTTTGCGGTGTCGATGACGGTGCCGGTGGCATCGCTCACATCGGTGTACTGGGTGGTGGTGAGGCTTACGCCCATGCTGTTAGGTACTGGCATGTCAATCAAAATTGAAATTGTTGAAAAATTTGGTGGATGCGCCGATTGGCCAAAGGTGAGTTGGCTTTTTCGGTTAAATGCAAATACGAGATGCATAAAACCAAGTTGCATACATGATAAAAAAAATTCAAATTTTAACAGTGCTGATTTTTACACGTAGGTGTGTAACTTTATTGACTATTGGGCAGGATTGAAACAACAGGGAAACGGCAAGCTTCTTGTCGTGGCTAGTGCACTGAAAAGTTTCGGAACGACGATATATGTACTGCGAACACGGACATAGTTCTACAGCGGCCACTAGTCCCTTTGGGAGAAGCCGCAGCCAAAGCCCGTCAACGAGCATAGCTCGTGACGAGCGACGCCGTTCTTTGGTGGGAGGGCAGGGGGTGCGCCAGCGGGATGTTTCCAAACTGGGTGCAGGAGTTTATACCTGTGAATTATTACTTGATGGCAAAACTGTTTTTGCTGGCAAGTATATTTTGATTAAATAAAAAAAGGGGCTTGGACAATGTCCAAGCCCCTTTCAAATTTTTCTATGAAACATCTATTAAGTAGTTTGATAATAATATTTTGTATTACCCATGCTAAAGGCCAGAAGCGTGATTATATCTGGCTATTTGGTGATAGCAGTAACCCAATTAATACAGATTGGGGAGGGACTGTAATTGATTTCAACAATGAGCCCCCAAAACTATCATATTTGTATAACGAAATGAATTTTTTAGAAGTCAATGCAAGTATATGCAATTTTGAAGGAGAACTTCAGTGTTATACAAATGGGCAATATATAGCAAACTACAACCACCAACCAATACAAAATGGAATAGGGTTGAATCCAGGAGTATTTGGAAGTGATTTGGGCGATAATGGTTATATCCTTGACCAAGGAGCCATTATCATTCCACATCCAGATGGCTCAAATAAATACTATATTTTCCATGAAAACAGGGAATATTCAACGATAGAGTTGGGAGGACATAGTTCTAAGCTCTATTATTCACTTGTTGATATGGATTTCAACAATGGGCTAGGTAAGGTGATAAAGAAAAATCAGGTCATTCTTTCCGATACACTTGGCTTGGGAAAGTTAACTGCGGTTAGGCATGGAAATGGTCGTGATTGGTGGATGGTAGTACATGAGATGGCGTCCAGGAACTATTATAGGTTATTAATAGCTCAGGAAGGCATCCAGAACATTGGTAAGTTCAGCACTTCTTTTGCCATACCAGATGAAGGAGTTGGTCAATCCGTTTTCTCGCCCGATGGAAGTGTTTTTGCCAGAATGAATACAGTTAGCCTTGAAGAGGGGCAGTTTGTTGACGTATACCAGTTTGACAGGTGCACTGGCGAATTGAGTGGGCAGATTCAAATCAATTATGATGAAGATGCCTACTCAGCTGGGATTGCTATTTCCCCTAACTCAAGGTTCCTGTACGTTACATCTTTTACCAAAGTCTATCAATTCGACCTTTGGTCAAACAATATTCCTGCTTCCAAAGTGACGGTTGCCACCTACGATGGGTTCTATGATAGCGGAAGCTCCACAACATTTTATATGGCTCAATTGGCACCAGATGGGAAGATTTATATTAATGTACCTGGTGGAGTCCGCTTCCTTCATGTTATCCATAATCCCAATCTGCCATTTCCATATTGCAACATGGAGCAGCATGGCATTCAACTGCCAACTTTCAATAACTTCTCCCTGCCTAACTTCCCCAACTACCGTCTCGGCCCATTGGATGGAAGTGCCTGCGATACCTTGGGATTGAATAACCACCCTGTGGCCAAGTTTCGCTACGACCAGGACACGCTGAACTACCGCAACATCAGCTTCACCGACCTGAGCTACTATGAGCCTACCCAGTGGAGTTGGGACTTTGGCGATGGAACCATCAGCAGTGAGGTGAATCCGGTGCATGAGTTTACCACCGATGGAGCATACGAGGTTTGCCTCACGGTAAGCAACCAATACAGTTCAAATACCTACTGCCGCACCCTTCAACTAGGCACATCTGCCAGCGGCGAGGTGCTGCCATCAGTGAACCTCACCGTCTTCCCCAACCCAGCACGGGAGGCCACCAACGTCATCCTGTCGGACTACCTACCGCAGCACGCCATGCTGTACCTGCACACAGCCACTGGGCAGCTTGCCCACCAGCAGCGTATCGGCTATGGCTGGAATGTGGTGGAGTTGGAGAATGTCGCCCCCGGCCTGTATTTCTATGAAGTGCGGGATGCAGGTAAGGTGCTGAAGACGGGGAAGCTGGTGAAGGTGGAGTAGGAACCACCGTGGCCTTATTTTTGCGCTAGAGGGATTTCTGCACCATGCAGTAGGCCCAAATATGAGACACCTCGCTATCACAATTTTCTTCGCAATACTGCTGGCGAATCTCTATGGCCAGCAGGGGCTTCTACCTCTCGGCTGTGGGTATGATATTATTAACGAAACATTGATAAAAGAATACCCGAAACTGGCGCAGGCAATCCCTAGTCTGGAAAAACAATACCAGTCCTCCGCCCAGTTCAAATCAAAAAACACCGCCCCGCTTTACACCTTGCCCGTCGTCGTCCACATCATCCACAACAACGGCCCCGAAAACATCCCCGATGCACAAGTGCTGCAGGGCATTGACCAGCTCAACGATGCCTTTCGCAAACTCAATGACTACCAAAATGGAGAAGGTGCGGATGTGGAATTGGAATTTTGCCTGGCAGAGCGGGATACCTTGGGCAATCCGACTACAGGCATTGTCCATCATGCCTCCCAACTTACCGACATGAACCAGTATCCCAGTATCAGCACTTTGTTCAATACTTTTGGCTGGAAAACAAAGGATTATATCAATATCATACTGGTCAAGGATGCATGTATTGGGGGAAATTGTGACATAGGTGGGTTTGCGGTGTACCCTTATGGCCACGGACATCCTGTGGATGGCATTGTGATTCAGGCCGATTATTTTGGGCTTGACCCTGCCACTTCCACCATAGCGGCGCACGAAATGGGGCATTATTTGGGGCTGTTGCATACGTTTCAAGGTGGCTGTGGAAACGGGGACTGCCTTACTGAAGGTGATAAGGTCTGCGATACTCCGCCAGACAACATGACGGGGAATTATCCCTGCAACGGCAATTATAATAGCTGCCAGACCGACGCAGACGACCCATCCACCAACAATCCCTACCGCAGCCCTGCCTTGGGCGGTTTGGGTGACCAGCCAGACATGTACCGTAATTTCATGGACTATAGCTTTCATGCTTGCCAGAACCAGTTTACTCAAGGTCAAAAGGCAAGGATGCGCTTCTTCCTCGAAACGGCCAGGGCCAGCCTGCTCAGTTCCAAGGCCTGCCTGCCACCCTGCCCTGGCGAGCCTACAGCCCTGTTCAGTTTTGGAACCGATTCCATTGCGCAAGGAGGCAGTCTAAATGTGGCCAATCTTTCCACCAACGCCGCTGGCTATGCCTGGTACGACAACGGACAGTTGGTCTCAAGTGCCGACAATCCGATCTTGACATTTAATACGGAGGGGCTGCATACGATTAGGCTGGAAGCGGCAAGCCCTTTTGTCGAATGTGACGGGGACGAATACGAAGTGAAACTGGAAGTCTATTGCCCGGTCGTCGCAGCATTTGAATATCATCTGGTGGGCGATTGGCTTCATTTCAATAGCCAATCCAGCAACGCCAACAGCTTGAACTGGACAGTTAAGGACGGGGGCGGCACACCGTTATATTCCAGCACAACAAATTTCGATTCCATAAACCTAGCTGGGTTTCAATATGTCCAACTTTGCCTTCAATCATCCAACGGATTTTGCGCAGATGGGAATTGTGAATATATCCAGTTATCTCCTTTTGGCGTTGAAATCTGCAACAACTCCTTGGACGACGACGGGGACGGTTATGTGGACCTGTTCGACCCGGACTGCCCCTGCGATAGCGGGGCTTATCAGGCATACTGTCCTATAGATTGTGAGTATGTGCCTGATAGCTTTCCAGCGTTTCAGATGAAGTTGAAGTGGAAATCGGATGCTATTTCTAATTATTATTATGCTGCACCAAACATCGTATGTGGGGATATAAACAAGGACGGCTTAATTGAGGTATTGTCTACTACTTATGATTATGACAACAGCCATTTGTTTTATGATAACAAGGTTAAGGTTATTAACGGTTCAAATGGTAGTACGTTGATGGATTTTGATCCTTATAAATATAGTTTCCCTTTTTCAATTGCCGATGTCAACAGTGATGGTGATGCAGAATTGTTTACAATATCCTATGATACGATTAAAGCCTATACCAATAATGGTGTTTTGCTATGGAAATCAGAAAAATTGGAAGATTCAAAATGGACATTTGTTGAAATTGCAGACTTCAATGGTGATGGTATTCCTGAATTATATGCAGGAAATGAAGTATTCAGTGCTCTAAATGGAGCAAAATTATTGAATGGTAATTACGGGTCAGGTTGTAATTATTATGTATCAATTTTTAGTCCATGCACATTGAAACATACTATTGCTGCAGATTTACTGCCTTCCCCAGGGTTAGAACTAGCGGCAGGAAACACAGTATATCAACTTACAATAACAAACACCAATGGCGCATCAGGCAATGTCATGACACCTGTCATTGCCCCACTTCCTGTTCTTGACGGATTTACATCAGTAGCCGATATTAATGGGGATGAGTTGCTTGATGTAATAGTAGTTCGGGACAACTCATATCCGGATGGAGGCGGTATTTGGGTATGGGACCCAAGGACACTCACTATTATTGCATCTGCACAATCAGGGCAGTACGGAGGAGTAGCATTTGTTGGAGATGTAACTGGTGACTGTACCCCAGAGATCGGTATGACTTTCAAGAATGAACTAAGAATGTATCAATATGACGGTACTACGCAACTTAAATTACTCTACAGTCTGCCAACAACTGACAACTCAGGATATACAGGCATCACTATGTTCGACTTCAATCAAGATGGTAAACAAGAACTAGTATATAGGGACGAGACAGATTTACGGATATTGCAGGGAAGTACAGGTATCACCATAGCCTCATACCCTTTGAAAAGCGCTACTGGTTATGAATACCCAGTCATTGCTGACGTAGACAACGACGGTCAGGCCGAGATACTCATTAATAGCTATGAATCTGCCAGCAATGATAGTGTATATATCTACTGCTTCGAGACCGCCGGGGCACCCTGAGCACCCGCCCGCTCGGTCTGGAACCAGTACGGCTACCACGTCACCAACGTGAACGACGACCTGACCATCCCCCGGCAGGAGCAGAACATGGCCATGCCGCTGGAGGGCTACGAGGACTGCCTACAGCCCACCTGTCCTGCACCCTACAACGCCTTCATGGCACAGGCCACCTACCGCACCCAGCAGGGCTGCGTGCAGTTCCCGGCAGTGGACCTTCGATTGGAGGCCCTGGGCTACTTCTGCTCACCGGACAGCCTGTACTTCCAGCTTGCCATCGCCAACCTCAGCGAAACTCCTTTGGCCGCTGGCTGCGCCAGCATCTCCTACTATGCCGCTGCCCCAAGCGTTGGTGCACCGCCAATCGGGACTTTTTGCCAACCATTCGATGGCGCTCCGGGCGAACTGGACACCGTCAGCCTCGCACTGGTGCTGCCTGCTGGCCTTTCGCAGGTCTATTTTGTGGTGAACGACCCCGGCACCGGGGCCAGTGCCGACAACTACGCCGCCACGGGCATCATCGAATGTGATTACACCAACAACACCGCCGCTGTCCCGCTCCAACTCGACATGCTTTCCCTCGACCTCGGGCCCGACCTCGTGAAGTGCCAGAGCGAGGTGGTCACCTTCCATGCCGGGAGCGGCTTCGAGACCTATCTCTGGGACGACGGCACCGTGGACTCCGTTTACTCCACCAGCTTTGCCGGGCTGCATTTCGTGGAGGCCACCGACCATTGCCACCGGATCTATCGGGACAGTGTCACCATCACATTAGACAACTCAACTGATGTTGACCTCGGCCCCGACCTGACCGCCTGCCCCGGCGATACGGTGAGCCTGTCGCTGCCCGGCGGCTACGACCAGGTGCAATGGCAGGCAACTGGCGGGAACCTCGGTTGTGATACCTGCCTCTCGGTGGCCGTTGCTTCCGATAGTGCCTTTACCCTGACGGTGGTGGTCGGCAAGGCGAGCTGCTTCAGTACGGATACGGTGCAGGTACAGGTACTACCGCAGGTCATCCTCAACGAGAGCCGGACGATTTGCGAGGGCGAAACCCTCGATTTCATGGGGGGCCAGTTCAGTGTGGGTGGCCACTATGAATTCAGCATAAACGGCTGCGACAGCACCGCCGTACTTGACCTACTGGTGAACCCAAGGGACAGCCTAGTACTGCAGGGGAACATCTGCATGGGCGACTCCGTGCTGTTCGATGGCAGCTACCTCAAGGACGCAGGGCTTTACACGGCCCAACTGACCAATGCACTGGGCTGTGATAGCCTGGTGTTCCTCGACCTCAGTGTCACCAGCTCCTTTGCCACGGTGGTAACCGTTTCGGTCTGCCCCGGCGATTCCGTCAACATCATGGGCCAATGGCTGGTGGCAGGGGCTTCTGCCAACAGCACGTATTCCACGGCGGCTGGCTGCGACAGCACCGTTACGGTAAACGTGGTCGCAATGCCCACTTCTGCCAGCAGCCTCAGCTTGGAGTCCTGTCCCGGTAGCTTTGCCGTGTACAACGGGCAACAGTTGCCGACTGGCAGCACGACGGAAGTCGTCTTTCCGAACTACCTCGGCTGCGACAGCACGGTGACGGTGACGGTAAACCCGCTGCCCACATCTGCCAGCAGCCTCAGCCTCGACGCCTGCCCCGGCAGCTTTGCCGAGTACAACGGGCAGCAGTTGCCGACGGGCAGCACGACGAACGTCGTCTTCCAGAACTACCTCGGCTGTGACAGCACGGTGACGGTGACGGTGAACCCTTTGCCAGCGCCGACATCCTCGTTAGTCCTGTCGGCTTGCGCCAACGGATTTGCAGAGTACGAGGGCCAGCAGCTGATGCCCGGCAGCAGCACCGACTTCCTGTACACCAGCGCCCAGAACTGCGATTCGGTCGTAACGGTCATGGTAACGGCGCTACCCATTAGCTCAGACACGGTCAGCCTAAACGCCTGCGAGGGAAGTACCATCCAATACAACGGCGTGGACATCCCAGCAGGTGGTCAGGAGGTTTTCAGCTTCACCAACTACCTAGACTGCGACTCAACGGTGACCGTTTTTGTGGAGGCGCTCCCTGTGAATGTGCAACAGGTGGATGCGGTGGCCTGTGCCAATGGTTTTTTCGGGTACAACGGCCAGCAATTGCTGCCTGGCACCCAGACGGTTTTTACGGAAGTGAACCAATGGGGCTGCACCGACACGGCCATTGTGACGGTGACGGCACTCCCGGTGGATACCTCCAGCCTGAGCCTGAACGCCTGTCCCGGCCAGTCGGTGGCCTACGACGGGACGCTGCTCTATCCCGGCGATGTGCAGGATTTCACCCTGACCAACCAGTACAACTGCGATTCGGTGGTGACGGTCACGGTGCTATCCTTGCAATCCGATACGACAAAACTGGACTTGCAGACATGTGCAGGTGAAACGGTGGACTATCTTGGGCAGCAGCTATCCGATGGCGACCAGTACGCCTGGGTCGGGACGAACCAACAGGACTGCGACTCGGTGGTGCTGGTCACGGTGACGGCCTGGCCTGCCGTGGAATTTGATTTGTCTGCTTCGCAAATCTGCTGGAACGGCTCTGACGGCAGCATTTCCGTCGAAAACATCATCGGCAGCACGCCGCCCTATGAATTCTCACTGGACGACAACAGCTACCAGCCCGACACTGCCTTCGCTGCCCTCCAGCCTGGCGATTACACGGTTTACCTACGGGACCAGCACGGCTGTGTTTTCGAGGAAAATGCAAATGTCCAGACCATCCCGCCGATGCAGGCAGAAGCGCAGGATGAAACACTGGTCTGCGGTGAAACTGTCTTGCTGCGGCCATTGGTATCCAGCAGCCTGCCGCTTGAATGGGCATGGTCGGACAGCACTGGGCTGCTTTCCACCTCACCTGAACTGTTGGTGGCCCGGCCCGGCATCTACCGTTTTGATGTTTCAAATGAATGTGAAACCCTTTCCAAGGAAATCAGTGTGGTGCAGGCCGGACTGCCAGTTGGGGAGGCCATCTACCTCCCCAACTCCTTTTCGCCCAACGGTGACGGCATCAACGACTGCTACCGTGGCTACCTTGCCCCAGACCTTGAGGTACTGGACTACGAGCTGAGCATCTTCGACCGTTGGGGCGAACAGTTGTTTGTGACGAAAGAAATCGAAGGCTGTTGGGACGGCAGCTTCCGGGGCAGACCAATGGATGCCGCCGTAATGGTTTACGTCCTCCGGCTGGAGGTTCGTGATTGCGAGGGTAGGACAATTGGTTTGTCTAAGAAAGGGGAGGTGCATTTGGTGCGATGACGTATTTTTACCCCAACACCTTTCAGCCGTGCAGGTATTAATCTCTACCCTTATCATGCGAACACATCGTTTAATACATCTACTGTTTCTCCTGCTTGCTTTCCTCCAGGTAAAATCGCAGACCATTGATTCAACTTTTGGGGAACTTTTTTCTTTTTCACAATTGCCAAACGCACCTATCCCAAGTGTGACAGCGTGCGATTTTGAGCTAAGAGATGACAGAGCTTACAGTGCAATCTTTTTGGAAGATGGAAAGATTATTTTGGCAGGGCATTCGAGTGGGGATGATGGGTGCGACTTTGCTTTTGCAAGGTTATTGCCGGATGGCCAATTTGACCAATCGGCAGGGCCGGACGGTCAAGTACGGTTAAATTTGGGCTTTAGCAATGATAGCTGCCTAATAGGTGCAAGTTATAGTAACAGTATATTATTAGCTGGTTGTGCCACACCTACGGGCCAATCTGGGTATTCAAATCTTATTGTAAAAACAGACATTGATGGCAATATGGACACGAATTTCGGCACACTCGGAATGGTACTGATTGATTTGCCTTCCGATAATGAAATGGTAACAAAAATGGTTGTCCAACCAGATGGCAAAATATTGATTGCAGGCAATATGTATTTTGGGCAAACCATGAAATTTGCTGATTCAACCTTTATTTTTTTGAGCAGATTAATGCCCGATGGCAGTATTGATGATTCATTTGGTACGGATGGATTTCTGTACCAACATTCAGGAATCTGTGCTTCAACTTTAATCGGTGATATGAAATTGGCTGCCAATGGCGACATTATTATTACTGGGGGAGGTTTTTTTCCCTATCCTGATGTTTATTTTGGAGAAGGAATTTATTGTTCCCACAAAATATTTGTCTATAAATATTTGAGTAATGGTATGCTAGACTCAACGTTTGGCCAAAACGGCAGGGTGAATTTTCAATATACAATCGGTAAAGGTGAAGCACTTTATGTGTACGATGATGGGAGAATTGTAGTGGCAGGGGTGACTGGTGATGACCTGGTTGACCAGATTTATACCTATGTGGCTAGGTTAATGCCAAACGGAACTTTGGATTCAACGTTCAACGATGATGGCTATTTCTTTGAATATTTATTAGGAGAATTCGGATTTGGAAGTGAAGTGTTTGGCATACAAGAAGTGGAGGGTGAACTTATCTTAGGGTACAATGATGGTACTAAGAATAATCATTTAACTTTTGGAGTGATATGTATGGATGATACTGGTCATTTAAATCCAAACTTCGGACAGGATGGGATTTTTACATTTGCTGGTAAGCTTCCCATAGTTACATATCTCATCAGTGATTGTTGGTTATCTACTTCTAACGATGCAATCTATTTTGTAGGAACCTACTCCAATATCACACATAAAAACATGATGATTTGCAAGTTGAATATTAATCCTAAAGGCCCGTCAATTGAAAACGAAGAGCAGCGAAAAAATGATTTGCTTGTATTTCCAAATCCTTGTAAAGATGGAATTGTTCATATTCGATACGCTGGAAATGAATTTCACAGCAAAGCCCGCTTTATTTTGCGTGACTTTAATGGTCGGATAGTCACAAATCAAAATATTAATCTACAAAATTTTGATTCTGAGATGAATTTATTAAACCTAAATAGCGGCATGTATTTTTGGGAAATAAACGAAATGGGAAGAACCCTGCAAACTGGAAAATTGGTTTTAATTGAATGAAATAGCGTAATAAGAGTCAGCACTGACTGTCCATTGTCAAAAGGCCAACTTCACTCCAATCCCGTTACCACCTTCTCTGCCAGTCCCAAGGTCGTGCTCTGCGAGAGCCGAACCCGTCGCACAGGCTGGTTCCAATCATCTGCCAAGGCTGCCCAGATATGGTAATTGCCGCTGCTGTCCCGTTCACAAAAGACGCCAAGAGACATGTTGGTATTCCCACCCAGTATTTTCAGCACTTTGCGCTCTACGTTGGTGACGGCGGAAATGTTTGGTTCATGAAGCTGTCGTTGCACGAGACGGCGAGTTTCGATGTCGTCGGCGCAGCAGAGGTAGGCGAGTACGCCCTGCGCTGGAGCAGTGGTGAATTCCCTTATGTTGAGCTTTATTTTTTCGATGCCATCTAGTTCAAGGCGGAGGCGGGCAAGATCGGCATTGGCCATCACGAGGGCATCGAAATCGCCGGAGCGGAGCTGGTCGAGCAGGGTGGGCACATTGCTGTAGCTTTTCTTGAATTGTACATCGGGCCGATAACCCAGCAGTTGCGACTTTCGGCGGGTCGTTGAGGCATAGACTACCGCCCCATTTTTCAACCCAAACAATTGGCTGGTAGCCTCCCCCTGTCGGATGAGCAGGCAGTCGGCGGGGTCTTCCCGAAAGCTGATACCTGCAATTATAAGCCCTTCGGGCTGAGTAGTAGGCAGCTCACAGAGGTTGTGTACGGCAAGGTCGAGGTCGCCACGGAGCATGGCCATTTCAATTTCCTTACTAAAATGGGTATCTTCTTTGTCTGCGCTTTCAAAAATGATCAATTCGGCCTCCACGTTTTTTTCCGCTAAACAAAACTTGGTGTAGTTGGCCTGCCATAAGGCAAGTGGGTTGTTCTTTGCCCCAATTTTTATTTTCTTCAAAATGCTTTTTTGAGGCAAAATTACTCGCCAAAACCAGAAAGGTTTGCCAATTACCAAAAAACTGTCAACTGCTAACTGCCAACTGCCAACTCCCAACTATCTTTGCGCCCATGCAAATCGCAGCCAAAGAAATAGCCCGAATGCTCGGTGGCACCCTGGAGGGAGATGGTGAGGTATTGGTGGACAAGCCAGGCAAAATTGAGCAGGGAGGCCCCGGCACCCTCACGTTTTTGGCCAATCCCCGTTACGAACAGTACGCCTACACGACTCCTTCCGCAGCCGTGCTGGTGCCCCGTGATTTTTCACCAACGCAAACAATAGCCGCCGCCGCTCTCATCCGGGTGGACGATGTCTATAATTGCCTCCGAATTTTGATGGAAAAATTCGGGGGGCAAATCCAGAATGGAGTGGGCATTTCCGATCGGGCTTTCATCCACCCGTCGGCTGCATTGGGTGAAGGTGTTTCCATCGGCATGTTCAGCGTGGTGGAAGAAGGGGCGAGCATTTCCGAAGGTACTGACATCCATGCGCAGGTTTTTTTGGGTAAAAATGTTACGGTAGGCAAAAACTGCCAGATTTACCCCGGTGTGAAGATTTACCACGACTGCGTCATTGGCGACAACTGTATTTTGCACAGCAACGTGGTCATTGGAAGCGATGGTTTTGGTTTCGTTCCGCAAACAGACGGTAGTTTTCTCAAGCTTCCGCAGCTTGGCAACGTGGTGCTGGAAGCCGACGTGGAAATCGGGGCGAACACCACCATTGACCGAGCGACGATGGGAAGTACTTACATCCGGCGGGGCGCCAAACTCGACAACCTCGTAATGGTAGCGCACAATGTTGACCTCGGTGAGCACACGGTGGTAGCGGCACAGGCAGGTTTTGCAGGCAGCACCAAAATCGGGAAACATTGCCGCATCGGAGGCCAAGCTGGTTTCGTCGGCCACATCGAAGTGGCGGATGGCACGCAGGTACAGGCGCAGAGTGGGGTAGCAGCTTCGGTGAAGACACCTGGCACGGCGCTCTATGGTTCGCCAGCTTTGCCCTACAATGATTACCTTCGCTCCTACGCCGTTTTCAAAAAACTACCTGAACTGTTTAGAAAAATAAATGAAATGATAAAAAAGGGATGAGGTGTGAGGGATAAGGAATGAAAGTCGTAGCTGCTTCATCCCTCATCCCTCATCCCTCATCCCTGATTCGAGACTATGAATCAGCATACCATAAAACAGCCAGTGACCATCAAAGGTATAGGCTTGCACACTGGTCACGATGTGACGATGACCTTCCGCCCAGCAGATACTGGGCATGGTGTCAAATTCCAGCGCATTGATTTGAGTGAAAAACCCACCATTAAGGCGGATGTGAGCCAAGTGGTGTCCACGCTGCGGGGCACGACCATCCAGCAGGGGAACGCTCACGTCAGCACGGTGGAACATGCGTTGGCGGCACTTTTTGGCATGTGCATCGACAATGTGCTCATTGAAATTGATGGGCCAGAAGTGCCAATACTGGACGGAAGTTCAGCCCCATTTGTGCGTGCCTTGGAAGAAGCTGGACTTGCTGAGCAGGCCGATGAACGGGAATACCTCGAAATCACGGAACCTATCCGATTTTATGATGAAACAACTGGAACCGAACTGATGGCCATGCCCGCCGAAAGTTTTCAGGTGACGACCATGATTGACTTCAATTCAAAAATACTTGGACAGCAGTATGCTTCCTTGTTGAATGAGGAGGAGTTTGCATCGGAAATAGCGCCTTGCCGTACTTTTGTGTTCTTGCATGAACTGGAGTATCTGGTTGACCATAACCTAATAAAAGGGGGTGATCTGAGCAACGCTATTGTCATCGTAGATCGCTTGATGACGCAGGAGGATTTGGATGCTTTGGCTAAAAAGCTGAACAAGCCGAGCGTGAAAATTGACAAGGAAGGTATTCTGAATACCATCGAATTGTACTACAACAACGAACCAGCCCGTCACAAACTACTGGATGTCTTGGGGGATTTAGCACTGGTGGGCAAGCCGATCAAAGGAAAAATAGTAGCAACAAAACCGGGCCATACGGCCAATATCGAATTTGCGAAGCAGCTCAAAAAGGCATGGATAGAACAGCGTAGGCTAAAGGGTGTGCCGAAATACGACCCAAATGCTGAGCCTGTTTACACCACGATGGATGTAGCAAAATACCTACCGCACCGTTACCCGTTTTTGTTGGTGGACAAAATCATCGAAATTTCAGACAACCATGTGGTCGGCGTGAAAAACGTGACCTTCAACGAAGCATTTTTTCAGGGGCATTTCCCAGGGAATCCAGTGTTTCCGGGGGTTTTGCAAATTGAAGCGCTGGCACAAGCTGGCGGTATTCTTGCACTTTCAAAAGTGGGCGACCCAGGCAATTGGGATACTTATTTTGTGAAAATAGATGGCGTAAAATTTAAAAATAAAGTTTCGCCTGGTGATACCTTGATTTTGAAAATGGAACTCACGGCACCTATTCGGCGTGGATTGGTGCAGATGCACGGCACAGCCTATGTCGGCAATAAATTGGTTTCGGAAGGAGAGCTGACGGCTCAAATCGTAAGGCGGACTGAAAAGCAGGAAGCAGTGTTGGAAAAGGAGGTATAATTTAAATTTTTGCAGACCATTTCGAAAAACTTAATTTTAATGGACAATAAAAAGAAGCGGATTTAGTTAAAAAGACGTTAAGGAAAAACAAGGAACCGAAGCCGGGAAATAATTGACCAATTTGAAAGGACGAGTTAAAAAAGCATTACAAATCCAGTTACCCGTCAATTTTAAAGGCATAAGGCACACAATCTAGAGCAACCCGCTGAAAATCAATAGTTTACAGAGCCTTGACCAACTTTACTTTGACAAATTGTGCAAATAATTAACTAGCTTTTTTAAAAATAATTCGCAATAGACGACTTTACATCCTTCATTCTGCCACATTATTTTCTCTCCGTGCCAACCCACGGCAATTGAACAAAGCAATACCAGTTCATGTTGGTGTGGATTCTGAAAGTTCCGTTTTTAAATTTGGTTCGCTAAGGAACAATTTCGAGAACACCTAAGTAATTAACATTTTAATTTTTCTGATGAAAGTAACTACTGAACAGCCAGCTGTTTTACCACACCTCAACGGCAGTAGCCATATCATGCGATACATCCATCCGGAAGCCCAAATAGGCCAAAACGTAACCGTCGAACCATTTACGACAATCGGCAGAGATGTTGTAATCGGCGATGATACTTGGATAGGCCCGAATGTTACCATCATGGATGGCTCCCGCATCGGTAACGGCTGTAAAATCTTTCCTGGCGCAGTAGTTGGTGCCGTACCCCAAGACCTCAAATTCAAAGGTGAATATAGTTTGGTTGAACTGGGAAACAATGTCATCGTGCGGGAGTACGTGACACTAAACCGGGGTACAAAAGCTAGTCAAACGACCACCATTGGGGCTGGTACCTTGCTCATGGCCTATGTTCATGTGGCGCACGATTGCCATATTGGTAAAAATTGCGTGGTTGCCAACGGCGTCACCATGGCAGGGCATATCGAAGTTGAAGATTTCGTGACCTTGGGCGGCTTGAGTGCCGTTCATCAGTTTGTCAAAATTGGCGCACATGCCTTTGTGGGCGGAGGTTCTTTGGTGCGGAAAGACATTCCGCCATACGTAAAAGCCGCTCGTGAGCCGCTTTCCTATGCTGGCATCAATTCCGTTGGCCTACGTCGCCGGGGTTTTACAGCAGAGCAAATTCACGTTATTCAGGATGTTTATCGTATCCTATTTGTAAAGAGCTACAATACTACCCAAGCTATTGAAATCATTGAAACGGAAATCGAGGCTACCGTTGAACGGGACTATATCCTAGAGTTCCTTCGCAAAGCCGACCGTGGTATCATGCGGGGATTTCACGGGCTCAATGGGAAAAAGGGATAAGGCTCCTCCAAATGAATTGAGGGATGCCTTGAGCCGTTCCTCAATTCTCAATATCTTTGAGAAGCCCTCCTCCATCTGAATGTCAACAAAAAATCTAGAAAAAAGGCTGGAGAAAATTGAACGTCTGGCACGTGGCAATGTGCTGAGTCGGTTGTTGAACAACCCCATGCGTTATGCTGATGCCATCAGTTACTGGCGGCTGTTTTACCCGTTCACAAAGCGTGGCAGGTATGCAAACGCCCGAACTTTTTTCGATGCGGACATGCAGGTGGTGCTGCCCTCGGCTACCGAGATTTACCTTTTTGGCGCAAAAACGCATGATTCGGAAATCCGACTTGCCCGTTTTTTGATGAAAAACCTAAATCCCGGCAATACTTTCTGTGACATCGGTGCGCATTTTGGCTACTTTAGTTTGCTTGCTTCGAAATTAGTGGGTGAAGCTGGGTATGTTTTGTCTTTTGAGGCCTCCCTTTCCACTTTTGGCATTTTGAAAAAAAACACTGCGCCATATCAAAATGTCCTACCGCTGCATCGAGCTGCTTCTAATGAAGCTAAGAATTTGGTCTTCAATGAGTTCCCCCCGCTTTTTTCAGAATACAACTCGCTGATTTTACCTAAAATCGAAAATGCAGCTTGGCTCAAAAACAACCCTCCGCAACGGGTTGAAGTGGCGGGTATCCGGCTTGATGATTATTTTGATGAAAAAAAGACAAAGCCAGAAATCGTGAAGATAGATGTGGAAGGTGCTGAACCGCAGGTTTTGCAGGGCATGTCAAAATTTCTCTTAGAAAATTCTCCGATAGTTGTGATGGAATACCTGATTTCGAGCAGCCAAAACGAGGCACACAGAAAATCAATAGATATTGCAAAGGGGCTGGGGTTCAAGGTTTTTAGGATAGAAAATGACGGGAGCTTGATGTCTTGTAGTGATGTTGAGGCTAACATGAACGAGCTTGGTTTGGACTCTGATAATATTGTGTTGAAGAAATGACCAAGTTGTTTTGGTCATAAAATTGATAGACTGGTTAGGAGCTTGCTGGAAACTGCCTGTTTGCCGTCATTTCAAAAAAAAATGCTCCTACTTGCCCCCGATATGCGATATTTGCAAAGCATTTTCAAGCTAATATTCGCTGCACCGAAGTTCGTACGGATGAAATATTTCAGCACCATCATTTTTCTATTGTTTTTTTCTGCTGTGTCAGTCCATGCTCAGGGCGTTCGGCGTTTATTGCTTTTTGCAGGTGATTCAACGAATTCAGATCTAAAAATACAGCGGGAATGGCTCCAAGCTGACTCGGCAGGCGTGGTGCAACGTGATATTTGGATTGCTATTTTTGCTGATGCCCGCACTTTCCGGCGGATGTACGACCACCATGATGTGGACCGGGACGAATTTACCTTGGTTTTGATGCGTAAAGATGGCACGCAGCAGTTTCGTTCAGAGAAACCAGTGCCGTTGAAGGATTTGTTTGAAATTATTGACAGCCCGCCGGCGCAGGCAGTCGAAATTGGGAATAACAAGCCGAGAAACAACCAGAATTGAGCACCAGTTTAGTTTTTATTTCAGTACGACCATACCCAACTGCTTCATCAGTTCATTCCTCATTTCATTCAATTTCATCTGCACTTTCAGTAAGCGAATTAGTTGTGCAGCATCGTCCTTAGCTACTTCCTTCATCTGATGCTGGTTTTTTTCACAAAGGCGGATCACTTTTCGAAGTTTGAACTGTAGTAAGGCACTCACACTGTCCTTGTTGAAATTGTCTTCTGGCTTTTTTTGCGACCTGAGATACATTTCATGCATTTCCCAACCGGGGCTGTATTCCCAAGGGGAATGCAATAAATCAACAGCCAATTCACTGATTGTCTGATCATGGTGGCCGATGAAATATTGTGTAGTTACGGGTGTTTTTCCCAAAACCAACTGCATGGCCTCACGAGCGATGCGCAGATAATCAGGGTTGTCAAAATCCTCCAAAACTTCCTCAATATTCCCCAACACGAACTCCGCCACCGTCATGTTTTCGTTTTCGTCATATAGTTTTCCGCCTGCCTCCACTAAAATCCGGGCAATGTCCCGTTCCTGAAATTCATGGCCAGCCGTCCGAGGCTTTGGACTGATGATGTTTGGAAAATCATCCGATTCTGGTGGTGCCTCGGATGGGAACTCACCGTCATTTTCCGGTACAATATTGACTTTGACTTCCTGTTTTTTGCGCTTATCGAAGTCCCGTTTTTGGAGAATTTGTTTTACCGCTTTGTTCGTCTCCGATACTAGCACTTCCTCCTCCAATTCCATCACCCTGGCACATTCCTTTACGTAAAAGGAACGCTTGAACGGGTCAGGCACCCGACTGATGCTATCCACAATGTCACGAACAAGGCCTGCTTTTTTGACGGGGTCGCCTTTTGTCTCCGTCAGCAATAGGTTGGTTTTGAACAGGATAAAATCCTTAGACTCCTTGTCAATAAATTCCTGAAAAGCTGCTGCACCCACTTTTTGCAGATAACTATCGGGGTCGTCACCATCCGGAATGAGTACTACCCGTACGTTCATGTCCTGCTCCAATACCATGTCAAGGCCACGTAGGGCAGCTTTCACACCCGCCGCATCACCGTCGTACAGTATTTTTATATTTGGCGTAAAACGCTTGATAAGGGCAATTTGGCCTTCAGTGAGCGAGGTGCCAGAGCTTGCCACCACGTTTTCGATGCCGGCCTGATGGAGTGAAATCACATCCGTGTAACCTTCCACGAGTATGCATTCATCGGCTTTTCGAATGGCCGTTTTTGCATGGAATGCGCCGTAGAGGTTTTTGTTTTTGATATAAATCTCCGTTTCTGGAGAGTTGATGTACTTGGGCGCTTTGGCGTCCTTTTCCATGATGCGCCCAGCGAAGGCGATAGGTTTTCCACTCAGGTTGTGGATGGTGAACATGACCCTGTTGCGGAAAAAATCCTTGTCGTATTGCGAAGCGAGCCCCAGTTTCTTCAAAAAATCGAGCTTGTATCCCGTTTGGGTCACTTTTTTCACAAAAGCATCTTGCTCATTGGGGGCGTAGCCCAATCCAAATTTTCGTATAGTATCTTCCCGAAATCCTCGTCCTTTAAAATAGCTCAGGCCCACACTTTTACCCATATCCGTCTCGAAAAGTTGGTCTTGATAAAATTGACGTGCAAACTCATTAAGGATATAAAGGCTTTCTTCTGCTTGTTGCTGTGCTACTGCTTCAGGTGTTAGTTGGACTTCTTCGATTTCAATGCGGTATTTGCGGGCGAGGTACCGAAGCGCATCAGGGTAGGAGAGGTGCTCATGCTCCATGATAAACTTGGCGGGGTCGCCAGCTTTCCCACAACCGAAGCATTTGAAGATGTTCTTGGCTGGCGAAACTGTAAAAGAGGGGGTCTTTTCGTTGTGGAATGGACAAAGGCCGATCATGTTCACACCCCGCCTTCGCAAGTTGACGTAGTCCTGTATCACTTCCTCGATTTTAGCAGTTTCGAGGATTTCTTGTACTGTTTTCTGCGGAATCAATGGGAGAATCGTTTGTTTTTGAAAGAATTTTCAGCTCAAAATAGCAGTTAGACAACTTCGTCGTACTGCAATGCGTTATTTTGGTAACAATTTTTGCACAATACTACGGCTTCAACAAAAGTAGTTTATTTTTAAAAATCGGAATAACTCGCATGTTTGTTGCCACTTCGTTCACGGCCTGTTTTTTCTCGATACTTTGGCCGACCACACTAACGGGAACTTACCAACTGAGAATCAGCTATTTATAATTGAATTAGAATTTTTTTTTTCGAAAGTTGTGCTTTCGGTGTGTGAAGTTTTTGGGGTTTGTTCATCTATAGGTTGTCTTTAACGATGAACAAACTGAAAAGCGAAAAGACATCGCAAAGCGAAAAAACAAGGACTAATGGGAAGGCTTAAAAACGAATTTTTTCCTACCGAAGAAGGACGAATTCCTTTACTACACAACATCATTTTACCAAAAGAAATAATTGGGTGTTCTCATAGTGTGTGGGCTGCCCCGCTACCTGGTGTGGTTGGGGCAGTTTTTTCACCATGCTTTCAGCATTGAACCTTTAAAACTTTCGAGTTGAAAGCAGCTTGAACGTGAAAGGTATTTAGGTTTGGTTTGAAATAAGATAGTTCTGAACCCGAACGTTTAGTTGAGACTTTCTAACTCAATGTTTAAATTCAGTGTTCAAAACAAAAACATATTGGGTGTTCTCATAGTGTGTGGGACCAGCCTGAAGCCCTCTGGGGTGTAGGGCTGGTTTTTCTTTGTCTAAATAGTGGGTGTTCTAATAGTGTGTGGGACTACCCTGAAACCTTCGGGCGGTAGGGGTAGTTTTCTTTAACTTGAACATCTTGTAGGATATAAAATCAAAAGCCCTGGCGATTCAAATCGTCAGGGCTTTTTTTAAGCTTTTTACTTAATTTTTTAAACAGCTACGCCATATTCCCGAAGCGCACTGTTCAATGATACTTTCTTATCGGTACTTTCCGTCCGTTTCCCAATAATTAAAGCACAGGCTACCTGATATTCACCAGCAGGGAATTTTTTGGCATAAGTGCCAGGGATAACTACAGAACGTGCAGGCACACGACCTTTGTGGATGATAGGTTCAGGCCCAGTCACATCAATAATATGAGTCGATTGAGTAAGTACCACATTAGCGCCAAGCACACATTCACGCTCTACCCTAACACCCTCCACCACAATGCAGCGTGAGCCAATAAAACATTCATCTTCGATAATGGTCGGGGCGGCTTGTGGTGGCTCCAAAACGCCGCCAATGCCCACGCCGCCGCTCAGGTGCACGTTTTTGCCGATTTGGGCGCAGGAGCCGACTGTGGCCCATGTGTCCACCATGGTACCTGCACCAACATATGCACCGATGTTTACGTAGCTGGGCATCATAATTACCCCAGGTTCGAGAAAGCATCCGTGTCTAGCAATGGCATGTGGCACTACTCGTACACCTTGCGCAGCATAGCCTTTTTTCAGTGGGATTTTATCGTGAAATTCAAATGGTGGCACTTCGATCGTCTCCATTTTTTGAATGGGAAAATAAAGAATGACAGCTTTTTTTACCCAATTGTTCACCTTCCATTCACCGTTGTCTGTGGGTTCGGCGACTCGCAATTTCCCTGTGTCAAGCAAATTGACGACCTGCCGAATAGCCTCCTGTACGGGTTTGTCATTGAGCATAGAACGGTCTTCCCATGCCGAGTTGATGATGTTTTCCAAATTCATGTTTAGGAAATGAGGGATGAAGCATGAGGGAGAGAAAATTAATCCCTCATACTTCATCCCTATTTAATGAGTTCTTCTGGTTTGATTTCGTTATCAGTAACCGGGTATGCGGTAGGATAGTCATTTTTGAGCAGGTATTGCGCTGCTATGGCATCCCGTTTGGAAACATAAGCGCCTGCACGCAATTTGTAGTACGGTTTGGACTGTATCCAGTCCGCCGAAATATTGGGGTAAAGTGACTCGAATTTATTCAAAGCTTCCTCTACCCGTTGCCGATCTGTAGTGGCTAATATCTGGATTCTCCAGCCAGAAACAGTCTGCGTACTTTTATTGATGTCTACAAAACGCTTCATCAAGGAAGCAACTGAAGGGTCTACTTTTTCAGTGATATTGCCTTGTGCTTGGATGGAAGTGTAGCAAATGGCCAGTAAGGCAAATGGTAGAATGTATTTTTTCATGGCCTTCTCATTTTTGTTGATCAACTATTTACAATATCAGCACCCGAAGAGGTGCCTATGCGGTCTGCTCCAGCGGCTACCAGTTCTTCGGCAAGTTTGCGGTCACGTATGCCACCTGAGGCTTTTATCTTGATGGACGTTGGGAGCTTTTTGCGGAGTGACTCAATAATTTTTACGGAAGCACCTTTGCCGTTTATCCCTGTGGAAGTTTTCACGAAGTTTACCTTGACTTCCGCAGCCATCTCACAAAGTTTAGTTATTTCCGCATCTGTCAGCAAACCCGTTTCCAGAATGAGCTTGATGGTTTTTCCACGCATCTGACAGGCCATTGCCATTGAGTCAATTTCATTCCGAACATAGTTCCATTGCTTGCTTTTTACGGCGCAGATGTTGATAACACAGTCCAGTTCAGTAGCGCCTTCATCAATGGCTTTTTTAATTTCCTCTACCTTGGCTGGGGTAGCCGAATAACCCATTGGGAAACCCACCACCGTGCATATCGTCACTCGAGTTCCTTCCAGTGCTTTTACGGCGTCCTTAACAAAGAAAGGAGGCACGCACACTGCAGAAAAATCGTAAGTTTTTGCATCCTCGCACAGTTTCTTGATATCGGCGAGCGTCGTATCGGGTTTCAGTATTGTGGCATCAATAAACCGAGCTAAGTCCATATATTTTTGTAAAAACTTTGCGGAAAGGCATGTTGCGAATGTTTCTTCGCTTCACCAAACGTTTCCACGTAAGCGGGGCCAAGGTAAGGCAAAAAAAATTTAATCAAGCCCATAGAATTGCATTGCCCTTCATTTTATCCACAGTATTTTTTTTAAAAAAAAGCTCAAAACATGATGCGCTTAATTGAGGGTATGCGCAATTAAGAAATTGGTAATCAGTGATATAAATGTCAGAATTCGATGAATGCGACATAGTCTAAAAAAAGGTTTTTTTGTCAAAAACGAAATTTCAACATACGCACTGGGTTTTTCCACATTGGAACGGGAAAACCACCAACTCCCTTTGGGATAATTCTTAGTAACTTTGTGAATTGCTACATGCTGAGAAAATTGCCGACAACAACATAATAGACATGGCTGATAACAACCCTGCTAAGAAAAATACAGAAATAAAATCCAAGCTTCGCCGACAGGAAGGCGAACTCTCTGACTATGTGTTTGGCAAGGTCCAGCCCCAGGCAATTCCACTCGAAGAAGCCGTGCTCGGTGCTTTGATGCTCGATAAAGATGCACTTCCAATCGTACTGGACATCCTGAGGCCTGAAAGTTTTTATACCGAAGCCCACCAGCTTATCTATAGGGCTATTTTGCGGCTTTTCGAAAAATCGCACCCAGTGGACCTCCTCACAGTTACTGAGGAGTTGAAAAAATCCGGAGACTTGGACAGTATTGGTGGGGGCTACTACATCGTGGAAATGACCAACCGGGTCGGATCCAGCGCCAATATTGAATACCACGCCCGAATCGTTGCTCAAAAGCATATTCAGCGGGAACTCATCAAAGTTTCCACCCAAATCATAAGGGATGCCTACGAAGACACCACGGACGTTTTCACCTTGCTCGATGATGCCGAAAAAGGGCTTTTCAATGTGACCCAAAACAACCTCAGCCGCCAATACGAAAGCATGGGCGAGCTGGCTAGCAAGACACTCAAAATCCTGGAAGAACTCAAAAACAAAGAAGATGGCCTCACTGGAGTGCCCACTGGTTTTACCAACCTCGATCGGCTCACCAGTGGTTGGCAACCCAGTGACCTTATCATTGTGGCGGCCAGGCCGGGTATGGGTAAAACCTCCTATACATTGGCATTGGCCCGAAATGCTGCGATGGATTTCAGCAAAGGTGTGGCACTTTTTTCCTTGGAGATGTCAAGCACACAGCTGGTGCAACGTCTAATTTCGATGGAAGCCGAAATTTCTGGTTCAAAATTGCGGAGCGGAAAACTGGAAGACTACGAATGGCAGCAACTGCACAGTACTATTGAGCGCCTCAGCGAAGCCCCCATTTTCATCGATGATACACCGGCCATCAACATCTTCGAGCTACGTGCTAAGTGTCGCCGCCTCAAAATGCAACATGATATCCAATTGGTCATTATTGACTACCTACAACTCATGAGCGGTGGCATGGAAAGTAGCAAAGGCGGGAACCGTGAGCAGGAAATCAGTACGATTTCGAGGGCGCTGAAGGCAATGGCCAAAGAACTCAATGTTCCAGTAATTGCACTTTCGCAGCTCAGCCGGGCAGTGGAAACGAGGGGCGGGACGAAGCGACCACAGCTTTCCGACCTTCGTGAATCGGGTGCCATTGAGCAGGATGCTGACATTGTGACCTTTATCTACCGCCCAGAATACTACCAGATACTTGAAGATGAGACAGGGCAATCGCTCAAAGGCATTGCAGAAATCATCATTGCGAAGCACAGGAACGGTGCATTGGACACGGTAAAACTCCGATTTACGGATCAGTTTGCCAAGTTCGGCGACTTGGAAGAAACCAGCTTCGACAGCTTCCCGAGCAGCGATCCATTTGCATCGCCGTTCCAGCCCTCCAAAGTGATGACCGTGCCTTCGAAAATGAACGATGACGAGGATATTCCGTTTTAGTAAATCATATTTGCCCAAATAGCCTTCAGTGAGTAAGTTTCTTTGAAAAGTTTGGGCAAAAAATCGAATCTTGCACCGCTTTTGAAAAAATAGTGCTTTCAGAATTACAACCAGCCGTCAAAACCCACCGTGCCATTTGGGGTATTTATAAAAAAACACCTCACAAAACGCATGCTTTACCCAACGGCAATAGGAAGTTTTTTGACAAGATTTTTATCAATTAAATAGTAAAACTTTGAGGTTTGCTGACTTAGGACTGGCGCCGTCGCTATTGGAAGGATTGGACGCCATGGGCTTCGAAAATGCCACACCCATTCAAGAACAAGCGATTCCAGCCTTGCTAAACGGGCAGGACGTTCTCGCTTGCGCACAAACTGGCACCGGAAAAACCGCCGCCTTCTTGCTCCCTATCCTGAACCGCCTGATTTCTGACCCAATTGAGGGGATAGATACCATTATTTTGGAACCAACACGTGAGCTTGCCATCCAAGTTGACCAACAATTGGAGGGATTCTCATATTTCACACCTGTCAGTTCAGTTGCAATTTATGGTGGGCGTGATGGACATTCCATGGAAATGGAAATGCGGGCATTGAAAAAAGGGGTGGATGTAGTTGTGGCAACACCAGGTCGATTTTTGGCCCACTTACAAATGGGGTATGTGAAACTTGATACAGTGCGCCACCTCGTGCTCGACGAGGCAGACCGGATGCTCGACATGGGTTTTGTTCAAGACATCATGACCATCGTCAATAAGATACCGAGGGCACGTCAAACTTTTTTGTTCTCAGCGACGATGCCCAACGAGATTCGTAAGTTTTCGCAGTCGTTGCTCCGCAATCCACTCGAGATCAGTATTGCCATCTCCAAGCCAGCGGCGGGTATTACCCAAGGCGTATATTTTGTGGATGATGATAAAAAGAACCGCCTCATTGAGATGTTGCTCCGCAATGAAGACCCTGCCAAGCGGGTGCTTATTTTCGCAGGTACAAAAAAAGCGGTTAAAGAACTCAACAGCCATTTGAAAAACAAGGGGTTCAAATCCAATGACATCCACTCCGACCTAGAGCAGCAACAGCGGGAAGAGACCTTGATGACTTTTAAAAATGCCACTGTCCCCATCCTCGTTGCTACTGACGTTTTGTCCCGTGGTATCGACATTAAGGGCATTGAGGTCGTCATTAATTTCGATGTGCCGGGCGACCCAGAAGATTATGTTCACCGCATTGGGCGCACCGCCCGTGCTGATGCTACGGGTGCTGCTTACACGCTTGTGAGCCGTATTGGACGCAAAAAATTTGAACGCATCGAACAGCTGATGGGGCTTAGGGTTAACGTACTTCCTTTGCCTGAAGGATTGGAAAGTAGTGGCAATAGCGGCGGCGGTTCCTCCCGTAAAGGAGGCCGCAATGGAGGCCAACGCCGTGGAGGTGGACAAACATCGGGTGGTCATCGGCATACAAGGGGCGAGAATAAAACAGCTAGCGCCGAGGAGCGTACACCCCGTGGCCCACAAGCCCCACGGGTGGCAGGTGAAGCAGGTGGTGAAGTTCGCAAAAAGCGCCGCAACCGTGGTGGTCGGAATCGTCGCAGGGGTGGAGGCAACCGAAGTGAAGGTTCCAGTGGTCAAGCTGCAGCACCGCCACCACCAACTGAGTAGTGACTTTAATCGCCCAATTGAATGGGCAGTCCGAAATACAGGAATGTAATTTTGCTTCGCAAAAAACAGTTAGCGGCCTGTCAATAAAAACTGGCAGCCAAAACTCTAAATCATGGAAGACGACAAACGGTCAAAACCGGCGAAAGCAGCCACACCCAAAAAAAAGGCCCCAAAGGCAGGGCAGGGCGTAGCGCCCAAAAAAGAAAGTGCCGATGCGGCAAGTAGTCGAAAATCAAAAGTTTCGGCTACGCCACGTATCGCTAAAAAAACGCCGAAGAAGACGCCGTTTTGGGCGCCGTTTGCCAAGAAGGAAGCCCCCAAGCCCGTGCAAGAGGAAGAAAGGCCGAGTCGTGGACGTGGGCCAAAGCCTAAGTTTCAAGATGAACGACCAAAAGAAGGCCGTACCTCCAAGCCTCGTCACAATGACCCCCGCCCTTTGTCTGAACGTCCTACTCAGCGACTATCAACGGAAAACCTGAACGAAAGGAAACGCTTTTCCCAGCCCAAGAAGCCAATGGGTAAAAATGCGCCATTGCCAAAACTCACTTCTCCTGAGGAAATGGAAGAGCCGATGCGCCTCAATAAATTCCTCGCCCATTGCGGAATCGCAGCGAGAAGACAGGCGGCGGATTTTGTAAAACAAGGGCTCGTAACTGTGAACGGTGAGGTAGAACCAAACCCTGGCTACCCCGTGCAACCCACGGATGAGGTACGTTTCAAAGGTGAAGTCGTGAAACTAGAGGAGCGGAAGATTTATATTTTGATGAACAAACCGAGGGACATCATCACTACCTCCAACGATGAAAAAGGCCGAAAAACTGTGCTTGACATCGTCGGCAAAAAAGTGGAAGAGCGCATTTTCCCCGTCGGACGCCTCGACCGCATGACCTCTGGCCTGCTACTACTCACCAATGACGGCGACCTCGCCAAAAAACTTTCCCACCCAAGCCACAAAGTGCAGAAAGTTTATATCGCCACCTTGGACAAGCCGTTTCACAAAGCTGATTTTGAAAAAGTGAAAAAAGGCTTGGTGCTTGAAGACGGGCCTGCTCCTGTGGACAGTCTCCACTATGCTGGGGAGAGCAAAAATGAACTGGAGATAAGCATTCATATGGGGAAAAACCGTATCGTTCGGCGCATATTTGAACACCTTGGTTATGAAGTGGTAAAATTAGATAGGACTTATTATGCAGGTTTAACAAAGAAGGATATTGGGCGTGGGCATTTCCGGCATTTAACAGATAAAGAAATTATTATGCTTAAGCATTTTAAATAAATATTGAGGGAAGCAGCGGTTGGCAATAAATCATCATTATGATGTTGAACCAACCGCAATTATTTATGAAACATTCGATTATCTTTATCCTTATATCGTTTTTAATAAACACAATGCCAATATGCATCAATGCAGCTTCTAATGTAGATATGTCAATTTATCCTGAGACTCAATCAGCTTTTATTATCAGCAATAAACAGAAATCAAACAATCGCCATCATAATATTTTAAAAAAATGGATTAGGAAGAATATTGCACTTAATAAGTTAAAACCAACTAAGGACCCCAATGGGAAACTAGCTATACTATTGACTTTGGCGAGTTCAGCAATGCTGATATTTCCTCCTGCTTTGCCAGTTTTGTTTTTGGTTGCTTATTTGGCAGCTATATTATTTGCGATTTTGGGCTTAATGAAGGATGAGCACAAGGCGTACTCCATTTTTGCACTTGTATTTTTGATTATTCCAATTATTTTATTGTTGGCATTTTTGATTAGCTGTAAAAAACATGGTTGTTTTGAATGATTAGCATCAACTTAACTGCTCCAAGCGCTGGCCCACCTTCGTTTTCTGAAACGATTATTTTCTTCCCAAAAATCTCTCCAGCCATCTCCACCCAAAACGGCATTTTAGTGAAGCCACCATTGGCGAAAATGACGTGGAAAGGTTCGGCCACTTCCTCCAGCACATCGCCGATTAATTTCATGTTCAGCAAAATTCCCTCCAGCACCGCCCGATGAAAATGGGCAAGCGTGTGGAAGGGGCGGATACCGCTGAAGCTACCCGTAGCAGTGGCGTCCCAGAGCGGCGCCCGCTCGCCGAGGATATGTGGCAAAAACCGCAATCCGTCACAACCCATCGGCACCCGCTGCATGGTCGTACGGTGCTTTTCCATGATTTTTGCCGAAGGTGAACAGCCAAAAAATTGGCGACAAAACCATTCGTACACCACGGCTCCGTTGTTGCTGGCGCCCCCTGTCACATAGGTGGCAGCTTGATTTGCCGTTGGCGGAAAAAGCAGATAGTTGAAAATGCGTTCGCTAAGGTCGTACACGGGCTGGTGCGTAGTGATGCGCAGTGCCCCGCTCGTCCCGATAGACAGCACGGCCTCGCCCGGCGATACAGCACCAGCACCTAAATTGGCGAGACAACCATCCGAAGCACCTATGAGCCAAGGCGTTTCAACAGAGATACCCATGCTGCGGGCTGCGGCTGGCTTTATTTTTTTTAAGGTAAAAAATGGCGAAACATGCTTTGGCAATTGCGCAGGACTGATACCTGCATAATCAAGTGCAGGGCTATGCCAATTTAGTCGAGCGGCATCGAAAAGTCCAGTAGCTGAGGCCATGGATTGGTCAGTGTAAAACTCCCCGAACAGCCGGAAAACCAGATATTCCTTGATTCCTAAAAACATGGCTGTTTTTTGAAAAATGGCAGGTTCATTTTGGCGCAGCCATGCGATTTTTGTCAGCGGCGACATGGGGTGAATAGGTGTTCCAGTGTGGCGATAGATGTCCTTCCCGATTGGTGTTCCTTTCAATTGCGAAGCGATGGCAGCTGCCCGATTATCTGACCAAAGAATGCTTCGAGTGAGTGGCTGTCCTTTGTCGTTCATGGCAATTAGGCTGTGCATGGCTGCACTAAGTCCGATTCCCGCTGGCTGTTTGCCAAGTTTCTCCACCAGTTTTTTTACTGCAGACATGGCCGCCCGTAAAACTTGCTCAGGGTCTTGTTCCTGGCATCCCGGCTGGGGACTTAGGGTAGGGTAGGGCTTCGTCACTTCGCCCAATACACGCTCCGACTCGTCGAATGCGACGGCTTTGGTGCTGGATGTGCCGATGTCAAGCCCGATGAAATACGACATTTTCAATTAAGTAATGCTTTCAGAATATCAAACTTGGAAAGTCAAATTTCATGAACTGCTTCGTTTTTTTGAGCTTGATTTTTTATAATCGAAAGCTGCACGGAATAAAGCCAGCCAGCCAGCCATGAATAACAGCCCACCGACCGGCGTCATTGGCCCAAGTATGGAGGTAGATGCTTTGATTCCAAAAGCTTCTGCCGCCGCCATGAGATACAAGGAGCCGCTAAAAAATAGAATGCCAAATACAAAGAGCCATCCAGCAATGTTTGTCCACCGCTCACTGAGGTAGCGGGCACCGATGGCAACGATGAGCAGCGCAAACGTATGGTAAAACTGATAGCGTACACCCGTCTCGAAAATTTGAACCTCATCGGGTGTGAGGATTCTCTTCAAAATATGCGCCCCAAAAGCGCCAAGAACAACGGCAAATAAGCCAGATAGCGTGCCAATTAGGAGAAATCTTCTGGTAATCATTGGGTGGGTATTTTGTATTTAAGTTTTTTGATGAAAATTGGGCAAATGTAATGTTTTTGACAAATGGCGAATGCCGTTCGCCCGACGAAAATTCGATCATCATCAGTTTGTCTGGTTATCCTCTAATTTCAGGTGAAAATCCCCTGTCTTCTGCTACATTTGCCCACCTAATCCGCAATTTTTACATGCGAGACGTCATCGAGCAATTCCGCAACAATGTTATCCAAATAGCCACGCCGTACAGCACTGGCACGGGTTTTCTGTTGCAGGATTTTGGTGTTATCGTCACCAACGACCATGTGGTGCAGGGCAATCAAGAGGTGGTGGTGGATGGAGCTAAACTGCCCCGACAGATAGCCAAGGTGACCTTCAGCGACCCTCGATATGACCTTGCTTTCATTGTGGCGCCGCCATGTCCTGAAGCTCCCAAAGCTACTTTAGCCACCAACAAAAACGTAGCGGTCGGAGATGTGATAGTGGCGATCGGGCACCCTTTTGGACTTAAATTTTCGGCGACACAGGGCATTGTTTCCAGCACGGAATATTTGCAGGACGACCTCCTGTACATCCAGCATGATGCGGCTCTGAACCCAGGCAACAGCGGTGGCCCGCTTGTCAACGAGCAAGGTGAAATTGTGGGAGTGAACACTTTCATCGTGAACGGTGGCGAAAGCATGGGGTTCTCACTCCCAGTGCGTTACCTTGCGGAGTCGTTGTCTTTGTTCAAGCAAGGTGGTGGGCAAGTAGGGGCTAGATGCCAGAACTGTAAACAAGTGGTTTTCCAAAAAGACAAATCGGATGGGTATTGTCCAAATTGCGGAGCACCGATAGCACTGCCAAGCGAGGCCGAAGTGTACGAACCAGCTGGCATTGCCCGCACTATTGAAGAGATTTTGGAAAAATGTGGGCACAACCGGGTGCTAGCTCGCCGTGGAGCAAATGTCTGGGAAGTTCGGAACGGGAGTGCCAGCATTGTGATAAGTTACTACGAACCAAACGGCCTCATCGCTGGTGATGCCATCCTCTGCGATTTGCCTTCGACCAATATCCAGCCTGTGTATGAGTATTTGCTTCGTCAAAACCATGAACTGGAGGCGTTGAGTCTCAGTGTGCGGGGACAAGAGATTGTGCTTTCACTTGTGATTTATGACCGCTACCTGACCCTTGAAACTGGCATGAAGCGCTTTCGGAACCTCTTCGAAAAAGCTGATTATTACGACAATGTGCTGGTCGATCAATTCGGGGCAGGTTGGAAGGAAAATGGAGATTGAGAAATTGTCAACTGTGCTCCCACTAACAAAAACTTGCAACTATGGAAAATCAAACAACTGCCACCCTCCGCCCTGCAACCATCGAAGATGTACCGCTCATACTCCAGTTCATTCGGGAATTGGCAGAATATGAACGGATGCTGGATGATGTGGTGGCGACGGAAGACATGCTCCGTGAAACGCTGTTTGGCCAGCGACCAGCAGCTGAGGTGGTAATATGTCAGGAAGGTGAAATCCCGGCTGGGTTTGCGCTGTTTTTTCATAACTACTCCACTTTTAAGGGCAGGCCAGGCATTTACCTCGAAGACCTTTACGTTCGCCCAAGGTTTCGTGGTCGAGGCTATGGTAAAATGTTGCTGGCCAACCTTGCCAAATTAGCCGTTGAACGCAACTGCGCCCGTCTTGAATGGGCTGTGCTCAATTGGAACACCCCTTCCATCAATTTTTACAAAAGCCTCGGTGCCCTGCCGATGGACGAATGGACAGTGTACCGACTGACAGGTGATGCCCTTGAAAAATTGGGTCAGTTTGGTCGGTGACCAATGGTCAATAGTCAAATTTGATGGTGTACAAGGATTCCTTCATGCCCTTCTTAGCGAGGTCAATTGAAATGGAGAGCGGGGAATCATGCTGGGTACGCTTGAGTAGGCCTGCCATGTTGAGGACGTCCTGTCCACCAGAGTTTTTTTCAAATGAAAAGCCCCGAAACTCAAAGCCCTTTGGCTTGCCCAAATCAGCGTCCAAACTGGTACAATAGTTTTGAAGGCTTGAAACCGATGATTCGCTCATCACCGACGGCTCGAACATGCCAAAAAGTCCTTGATAATCCCCTGTTATCAATTTGTTTGCAACCTCTTCAAATGTCGGGTAGCGAGCCTGCACTTCTTCCAATTGTTGTATGGTGAAAGGAATCACCGACTCGGTAGAATCTTCCAATTGCGCTTTCACGGATACCATATCATAGGGCGGGTTGTCGCTTCCCCTGTTTTTATAAAAAAACCAAGCGGCACGGGAGGCATGCAGCTTAACCAGGTCAGGTTCATTGTGGAAAAAAGCGCTGTGGGAAATGCTCAACTCCAAGGTTTTGCCATCAGGAGCAAGTACGCCGGATGCTTGTCCGCTGAGTGCTGTTCCGGCAAGTAGTACCGCTTCTTGTTCGGCAGTAGTTAACGAATTGCCCGCTCTGGGAGTGCTTTTACTGCTGGTTGTAGAACTGTTTTGTTGGCAACCGAACAAGGCGGCAATGAAAATCAGTAGCATCATATTTTTCATGGACATTCATTTTTATGGTGCGAAAATATTGGTCTCAATTTGCCCGCAAGATTACAAATTGACATGGTAACTTCTTTAAAATCAATGAAATTCACTTACCTTTCCGACCACAAACCACTGGACAAGCCCTTCTGCAGTTCACCTTTTTTCATCAACCAATTTATAGAATATGAGAGCAACCGTTACCTGCCTACTGGCCTTCTTCGCAATGGCTATAAGTCCGCTTTTTTCCCAAACAACTGTTCAGGATGTCGTAGTAAAAGTCACAGCAACGGTGGATGTCGCTACGCCCAAAGTGACAATAAACTTTGAAAACCCTGCTCCGTCCGAACTTTTTGTCTTCAGAAGGGAAAAAGGTTCGACCGATTGGTACCTGCTTTTACAGCAAAGCCCCAGTTCGGTGACCAATTTTGTGGACAACCTAGTGAGCCTTGGTCAAACCTACGAATATGGCGTACAGCGCCAGATAGGAGGAGTTTACGCTTTTGGCTATGTGACGGTTCCTCTGGAAGCCCCCGTCGTTGACCAACGTGGCATCATGTCCGTTTTCGTGGAAGAAGCATTGGAGACACCACTTGCCACAGAACTTGAGCGACTCCGCCTCGACCTGATAGGTGACGGCTGGCAGTTGCGTTGGCACTCCGTGCCTACCACAGCAACCGTTGAAACTGTCAAGTCCCAGATTGTCGATGATTACACCAATGATGGCATCAACTCGGTGTTTTTATTCGGTGAAATACCGGTGCCCTATTCTGGAAATACCAATTGGGACGGGCATCCAGACCACCAAGGAGCTTGGCCTGCTGACTCCTACTACAGCGACATCGACAGTGATTTCTGGTCGGATGAAGTGGTCAATACAGCCAACAATGGTACGCAGCCAAGTCGCCCAGAAACGGTGAACGTGCCAGGCGATGGCAAATTTGACAACAGTTTTATTCCTACCACCTCGGAGCTTCAGGTTGGGCGGGTGGATTTCTCCAACCTCTCTGAAGCCACTTTTGGCACTACTCAGTTAGAGCTCTACCGCCGCTACCTCGACAAGAACCACAACTGGCGCTCTAAACAGTACACAGTGGACAACAAGGTTTTGGTGGATGATAATTTTGGCTATTTCAGTGGCGAAGCTTTTGCCGAAAACGGCTACCGAAATGGCTACCCACTTGTGGGGGAAAGCAACGTGGCAGCGGGTAATTTTTTTGAAGATACCAACGACAATAGCTTCCTGTTTGCCTATGGAACCGGGCCAGGTTCCTACACCAGTGCAGGTGGCGTTGGCACCAGTGCCCAGTTTGCCAGCGACACTGTCAATGTCGTATTCATGGAACTTTTTGGCAGTTACCACGGTGATTGGGATTCTTCGCCTAATCCCTTGATGATGAGCGCTTTGGCTTCTAAAGGTGGTGTGCTGAACTGTAGTTGGGCGGGCAGGCCGCATTGGTTTATCCACCATTTAGGAGCTGGGGAAACCATCGGGTATTGTGCGCTGGAAACCCAAAATGCCTGCGACAATCTTGGGTATTTTGACAGTTTTGGGGCATGTGGAGCACATGTGAGCCTGCTGGGAGACCCCAGCGTTCGGGCGCAAATTGTCGCACCAGTGAGCAATTTGGTGGCCACACCTTATTGCGACAAAATCGAAATCACCTGGGCGGCTTCTCCGCAACCCAACGTGATTGGCTACCATGTTTACCGTTCCGCTTCACTCAATGGCTATTATGACCGCTTGACTGGAGCTGAGGTGACTGGTCTAAGTTTCACAGATGATGCTCCATTGACTGGTGACAATTTTTACCTAGTAAAAGCTCTGGTCCGAGAAGAAACACCGAGCGGCATTTTCTTCAACACCAGTACTGGTGTGTCGGTCGGCCACAATTTCGTGCCGGGGGCACCACCGACTATCAACGTGCCAGCGATGGTCACTTTGAACTGCGCAAACCCCAGTTATCTATTGGATCCGTGCGGCCCAGGGGTTGACTGTGTCATTAAGGGTACTGGTGGGGTGATGAACCCAGCGCCATATACCGTCACAAGCCCCGGCAACTATGTGGTTGTGGCCATTGACATTTCCTCTGGCTGCTCCGCAACAGCTACACTCAGTGTGACTTTGGACAATTTAACCCCAGTGCCAACGACTGGTTATACTGACTATAACTGTGAACAACAAACTGCGCAACTTATCGGTAATGCTGCACCAAGTAGTGTGGACTACTCTTGGAGTGGGCCTGCGGGCTTTAGCTCTGCAGAACAAAATCCAATAGTACCTGCATCGGGTGTTTATATTCTAACTGTTTCAGCTTCAAATGGTTGTACTGCCACCAGCAGCGTCACGGTGCCACCTTTCGTTGCACCTGGGGTAGCAGCAACGGGAGGTGATATTAGCTGTTCTGTTACTTCAGTACAATTGATGGGGGATTCTAACACCCCAGGGGTGACCTATTTTTGGATGGGGCCGAACGGATTTCAGTCAAATGAGCAAAACCCAGTGGTGTCGCTCATTGGTGACTATACGCTCATTGTCACTGCTTCTAATGGCTGTACTGCCACGGCAACGACCAGTGTCGGGCAAATGGGTGATTTGCCGCAGGCATCGGCCTCTGCTTCTGGAATGCTCAACTGCATCACGTCCGAGGTCACCTTGATGGCCAATCCCGACATGTCCGGTTATAGTTTTGCATGGACGGGGCCAAATGGATTTAGTTCAACTGAAGAGAATCCGTTGGTGACTGTTGCAGGTACCTATAATCTTTTAGTGACCAACACTGGAACAGGCTGTTCATCCATGACCAGCGTCAACCTCATCGACGCTTTTGAACCACCACTCGCAGATCCAATGGCTCAGGGTATTTTGTCTTGCATCGTGACCAGTGTAACACTTGTCGCCAACCCCGCTGAATCTGATTATAGTTTTGCTTGGGAAGGTCCCAACGGCTTTGCGTCATCCGCTGAAAATCCTGTTGTTTTAGAGCCAGGCACTTATTCCGTTTCGATAACCAGTGGCACTACTGGTTGTGTATCAAACTATTCGGTAGAGGTATTGGAATTGGTGGCTCCGACCTTCAATTTTGATATCCCAACTTTAGAAGTTAACTGCTCTACAACAGAGCCTGTCCTTGATTTGTCTGCAATTTGCACCTTGCCAGGCCTCACATGTAAATTAAATGGGCAGATCTTCACTGGTCCAGTAGTCATCAATCCAGTTGTTACCAATGTTGTTGAAGTCTTTGACAATGCCTCTGGTTGCTTGATGGCTTCGGATACCGTTCAAATCAATACTCAAACTGATGTTCCAACGTTAAACGTGGCGGGTGAAACTGACCTGCTATGTGCGGATGATTTGGCCACTCTGACGGCAAGTTCAAATACACCTAATACAACCATCGAATGGGATGGACTTGGCAGTAACCCTACGCAGACGGTGCCTCCAGGTACATACCTTGTGACAGCTACTGGTACAAATAGCTGTGAAACATCTCAAACGATAGTAGTGACGGCACCGTCAGCCCTGACACTAGATGGTGCTGGCATCATTGATTGTGATGGGAACTTCGATCCGGCTTTTGTCGCAGCTGGTGGCACTGCTCCTTATAATTATAGTTATTCTCCACAACCTCCTTTCCCTCCGGGCACCAATTTTGAAATTACTGTAACTGATTTCAATGGTTGCACAGCCTCTGTCAATGGCACGGTTGATTTACCTGTACCACCTGAATTTGGAATCCTTGGTACCAACGAAACTGTATTGGGAGCAAATGATGGAATGGCTACCGCCGTTTTTGACAGTGGCGTGCCACCATTTACTTATCTTTGGAGTAATGGGCAGACCACTCAGACCGTGGAAAACTTGGCGCCAGGAACTTATACATGCACGATTACCGGATCGAACGGTTGCTCCGTAGTTGGTACTGTCATCATTGAACCTGGCGTGAATGCCACTACCGACCTCCCCGGTCTGCGCCGCCTTGCCCTTTCACCCAATCCTAGCGATGGAAGGTTCCAACTGACACTTGAGCTGGAAAACCCAATGCCTGTAAAGGTGGAGCTACTGGAAGTGGTAGGCCGTATTTTGACAACCACAAAACAAGAAAATGTGGTGGAAAAAACTTGGCAATTTGATTTAACTGATTCACCTTCTGGCGTATATTTTTGTAAAATTGTTGCCGAAGGAAAAGTGGCGGTACTGAAGGTGGTGAGGGAGTAGAGTTTTAATTGTTGAATTGCTATATTGTTGATTTATTGGGGTTAGTGAATACTATCAAACAATATAGCAATTCAACAATTCAACAATTCAAAAAGGATGATTCGAAAACTGGTACAAGAAGGAAAGCTTGAAGAGGCCATTGATGAATTAGTCAAGCTGCATGAATCTATGGGGGCAAACGGGAATACCTTGGCACTGCTACGCTCCCGCTTGACTCAGTTGGAGGATAAACGGCTCAAGAACATTGCCAAGCCAGAAGAGCTGAACATTGAAATGAACCGCATTACCGACTCGTTTTTGTATTTCTACGAAAACATGGAGGAACGGGTGAATTCGGTGCTTGACCTGAAATACGATGTTAAGGATTTTGACAAACAAGTGCGGCTGAAAATGATGCGGCATTTTGAAATGAAGGAAGTGCTCGGTAGCGGCACATCGGCGGTCATCTATCGGGCGAAAGAGCTTTCGAGTGGCAAAACGGTGGCCGTAAGGGCACTGAAAGACATCAAACCGCTCTCCGATGTATTGTCAAAAATTGTTTACCAGATAAAACACCGCAACATTATTGAGGTGCTGAGCAGCTACGAGAGCGACATCCCGTTTTGCCTCGTGCTCGAATACATCAACGGCATTACACTCGACAATCTGCTGCAAGTAGGCTACTTCCCTCGGCGGGATACCATTTCCATCATCCGGCAGCTCTGCGATGCGCTGTATTACCTGCAAAACCTTGGCATTGACCTCAAAAACCTGCGTCCTTCCAAAATCATCATCGACCATGAGCTGAAACCCGTTGTTTCTGTCTTCGAAATCTTCAAAGACATGCGGGGCTTTAGCCGATTGGACAAAATCAAGGACGACCTGATTTATTCCAGTCCTGAAGAACTGAGCGTGGAGCCGGAGAACATCGATTATGATAAGGTGAACCAGTTTCTCATGGGGCTGCTGCTTATTGAAATGATCACGGGCGAACCACTTTTCCGGGGCAACTCAGTGGCGGAAGTAATGGCCCACCGTCAACAGTTTTTCACCAAGCCCGTATATCGCCGCAGCCAACTCAAGGCACTTAATTTGCCCAAAAAACTGCTCACCATCTTAGAGCGGCTACTAGAGGAAGACCCCACCAAGCGCTACTCCAGCCTTGTGGAACTGGAAAAAGAGCTCTACCGATTGCCTATCCACGGCGAGCGCTCCACAGAAGTGGTGCACGAGAGTTATATGCGTTGCTGCGCAAAAAACAGGGACTTCATTGCCAGTTTTTATGGACGGCTATTTCGGGAGCACCCTGAACGGGACTATGTCAAGCGCTTCGGCCAAACCACAGTCAGCAAGCGAACCCGCAAAAAACTGCGGGTAATGCTGCTCCAACTCATTGACGTGGACAATCCGGATGCACTCGCCAATTTTGCCAATATCAAGCAATACGGTGGCCATGCGGGTCTTGAGAAACTGGACTTTTCCAATTTCCTTTATACGCTCAAAGCCGAAATGGAGGAAAATGATTTTTATTGGAAAAGAGACCCCTCAATTGGCAAGGCTTGGGATGAGGTGATAAAAAGGGCGCTGGAGAAGCTATAATTGAAAAAGTAATTCATCAAGACTGCAAAACTAGCTGATACGTTTCCCAAGCTGAGACTATATCATGCACTCCAAATTTTTATGAAAAGCTTCCTAATATGAACGCATAAACTATATTTGCCTTCGTCCAAGGAATCAAATGGCATTGTTGGCAAAGTTCATCTCCCACGAACATAACATAAATTATTCTTCCCTTACTGCCAACAATTTTAGTGCTAAACACCTATAATCGAAGTTCGCTTACCTACATACTAAAAAGCTGCACATACTGAACACACACACTATAGTTCATGGCTGTTCCACAATGCCAATACGCAGCGTTGTCGCCAGTAGATTAGTAACCATATTTATCACTAACATAAACTGAATTAGTATGAGAACAGGAAAGTACGCCTTGCTGGTCTTACTCTTGGCCGCCAGCCAATCCATTTTTGCCCAAACCAAATCTCCCAACCCGTGGAACTTTGTTCCAGAGACTACCTTGGCTGCCAAAAGCCAGTCCCGTCAAATTGTCCCGAAACATTACCGGACGCTCAGTATGAGCGTGTCCCAGATGAAGTCCCTGCTGGCCGATGCACCACTTTGGCACACCAACAAAGCTGCTGACAATCAAGGCGTTATCATCTCACTCCCAATGCCCGATGGCTCTTTTCAGGATTTCCGCATCGTGGAAGCGCCCATCATGCATCCGGATTTGCAAACAAAATACCCGACCCTACGCTCCTACGCCGGGCAGGGCATTAACGACCCAACTGCCTTCTTCCGGGGGGATTTTACAACAAAAGGTTTTCACGGTATGATACGCTCCTTTGAGCATGGCACTGTGTTCATTGACCCGTATTCCATCGCCGATGTGCAGAATTACCAAGTTTACTACAAAAAGGATTTTGCCAAAGACGATCCTTGGAAATGCAGCTTTGATGAAATTGAACAGGTGAACAAGCCGAAGCCGATAGACCCAGCAAAGGTCATGATTGGCGACTGCGTCCTACGTGACTACACACTGGCGCTGGCATGTACTGGCGAATATGCTACCTATCACGGTGGCACTACCTCTGCTGTCATGTCGGCCTTCGTGACGACCATGACCCGTGTGAACGGCGTCTTCGAGCAGGATGCCTCCATCCACATGACCCTGCACCCGAACACTGACCAGTTGATTTTCCTCAATGCAAATACTGACCCGTACACCAACACAAATGGCAGTACGATGCTTGGCCAGAACCAAACCACTTGCGATAATATAATTGGCAATGCCAATTATGACATCGGTCATGTGTTCAGCACGGGCGGAGGCGGCGTCGCTTACCTCGGTGCTGTTTGCTCCAACTCTATCAAAGCAGGTGGGGTTACTGGCCAGTCGAACCCCATTGGCGATGGCTTCGACATTGATTATGTGGCTCACGAAATGGGCCACCAATATGGCGCCAATCACACCCAAAACAACAACTGCAACCGCAATAGCAGCACCGCAATGGAGCCCGGAAGCGCCAGTACCATCATGGGCTATGCGGGTATCTGTGCCCCTAACGTGCAAGCACATTCCGACGATTATTTCCACGCCATCAGTTTGCAGGAAATGGCGGCGGAAGTGACTAGCAATGGTTCTGGCGGTGGCAATACCTGTTCTTCCAATACGACCATCAACAGTACGCCAACGGCCAATGCTGGTGCGGATTATGTGATACCAAAGTCAACGCCTTACATTCTTACTGGCACTGGCTCTGACCCTAATGGCGGCGACGTGCTGACCTACACTTGGGAGCAAATGGACGCTGCCGTGGCTACCATGCCGCCTTCTGCCACCAGTACGGGAGGGCCTGCATTCCGCTCCTTCAAAGGCACGACCTCACCCAGCCGATACTTGCCCAACTTGACGGATGTAGTGAACAACGTCAGCCCAACCTGGGAGGTGCTTTCCAGTGTGGGCCGCACCCTAAACTGGCGCTTGGTCGTTCGGGACAATCACCTTGGTGGTGGTTGCGCAGCACAGGACAATATGATTGTGACGGTGAACGGCACGGCTGGCCCCTTCGTGGTCACTGCCCCAAATACGAACGTGAGCTGGGCTGCTGGCTCCACACAGACCGTGACTTGGAACGTGGCTGGTACGACAGCCTCGCCGGTTAGCTGCGCCAATGTGGACATCCTACTCTCTGTGGACGGTGGCTTCACCTATCCCTATACCTTGGCAACTGCCACGCCGAACGATGGCACGCAGTCCATTACCATTCCAAACATCGCTGCCAATACCACGAGCCGCATCATGGTGAGGGCGAACGGCAATATTTTCTACGACATCTCCAATACAAACTTTGCCATCACGGCGGCTTCCAATGGTTTTACCCTCAATGCTACACCAGGCAGTCAAAGTGTATGCGCTGGCGCAAATGCCGTATATGCCGTAGCGGTGGGCGTTTCCGGTAGTTTCTCTGGCAATGTGAGCCTTAGCGTGAGTGGACTTCCTGCTGGCGCAAATGGCAACTTCAGCGTGAACCCAGTCTCCGCCCCCGGCAATAGCAACTTGACCGTGACCACCGCAGGCGTTGCCGCAGGCACCTACAACCTGACCATCACAGGCACAAGCGGTTCACAGACACAGACCGCCAACATTAGCCTGACCGTACTTGCTGGTGCGCCTGGCCAAGCTGTACTTTCCAGCCCGACCAACGGTGCTACGGGTGTTTCACAAACGCCAACCCTCACTTGGGGTGCGGTTGCTGGCGCAACAAGCTATGACGTACAGGTTTCTACCGTCAGCAATTTCTCCAGCACGGTCGTGAATGCCTCGGGCGTTTCGGGTACGAGCTACGTCGTCAGCCCAGCGCTCAACGCCAACACGACCTACTACTGGCGTACCCGTGCTGTGAATTCCTGCGGCATTGGCGCTTACGCAGCGGCTTTCAGTTTCACAACAGCCAATACCTCCTGTCTCACGCAGGCGAGCACGAATGTTCCGGTTGCCATTTCAGCCAGCGGTACACCGACCGTGACTTCCACACTGACCATTGGCACGAGCGGTACCATCAGCGATGTAAACCTGTTGAACCTCGGCATCACCCATACTTGGGTCAATGATTTGGTGGTAAAACTGAAAAGCCCTACGGGAACGGAAATCACGCTGTTCAGCCAGATTTGCAGTAGTCAGGACAATGTGCTGACCAATTTCGATGATTCGGGATTGGCGTACTCCTCCTTGCCTTGTCCACCGACCAACAACGGTACTTACCAGCCATTGAACGCCCTTTCCGCATTCAACGGCCAGGACATGGCGGGCACTTGGACACTCACCATTCAAGACGTGGCCAATCAGGATGGCGGTTCACTCAATTCTTGGAGCCTGAACATCTGCTACTCGGGTGGTGGAGGCAATCCACCTGTGGTCGTTTCAGTTTCAGGTAGCAATGTAAGTTGCAACGGCGGCAACAACGGCTCCGCCACTGCCACTGCTACTGGCGGTAATGGTAGCTACACTTACGCATGGAGTAACGGCGGCACTACGCAGACCATCAACGGTCTGGGCGCAGGCACTTACACTTGCACAGTAACTTCTGGTGGCAACTCCGGAACAGGCAGCGTGACCATCACTCAGCCATCGGCGGTGAGTGTGGCCGTTTCAGGCACCAATCCGACAAATGGCAACAACGGCTCAGCCTCGGCGGTGGCCTCTGGCGGAACTTCCCCATACAGCTATGCATGGAGCAACGGTGGCAATACTTCAACCATCACTGGCCTTGGTGCTGGTACTTACACCTGCACAGCTACGGATGCCAATGGTTGCACGGCTTCGAGCAGCGTTACGCTCACTTCGGGTGGCTGCACCACGCAGACCATCAACAGCAATAATTTTGAAAGTGGCTGGGGCATCTGGTCGGATGGTGGCTCCGATTGCGCAAGGGTAAATAATTCAACCTACGCCAACAGCGGCAATTACAGTATCATGCTGCGGGACAATACCAACTCATCGGTGATGACGACCTCCAACCTGAACCTGACCAGCTACTCGGAAGTGACCATTGATTTCAGCTACATCAGCTCGGGTTTCTCGAACGGCGAGGATTTCTGGTTGCAAGCCTCTACGAATGGCGGCGGTTCATACTCTACGTTGATTGCTTGGGTAGCCGGTACTGACTTTTCCAACGGTCAGCGCAAGTTTGCGACCGTGGTCATTACGGGCAATTTTACCTCCAATACCCGCTTCCGTTTCCGCTGTGATGCGTCCACGAATTCCGATCAGGTTTATATTGACGACGTGGTCATCACAGGTTGCCAAAACTTGGCGGGGAACCAACAGGAAGAAGCTCGCCCAGAAGAGGAATCCAATGTGTCACTCCCTTCCACGTCTTCTAGCCTACTGGCCTATCCGAACCCCACCAGCAACATGCTGACCGTGGAATTCACCCAAGCAGAAGGAGCCGCCACTTTGGTGGTCTTGGATATGACGGGCAAATTGCTCCAATCACAAAAAGTGGCCTCCAACGGCACGGGTCTCCAGCAAGTACAACTTGATGTGAGCAACCTCCAGCCCGGCAGCTACCTGCTGCAAGTGCTTGATGGCAAGGAGCGTCGGTATTTGCAGTTTGTGAAGATAGAGTAGTGAGCAGGTGAGACCCGATTTACATTTTGATGAAAACTCCCGGTGGCGTTGGCTGCCGGGAGTTTTTTGATTTTCATGGCTATTGTTTCAATTGAAATATTGCGTTTCAAAAAACGCTTTGGTTTTTTGTGTAAGCTGAGTAAATTTTGTCAAAACCTATTTCCCCTTAACCACAAAAACCTTCTCCACCGTCCCATCATCGAATAAAATCAACTGTAAACCACCTACACTTTCCGTTATTTCCTGCCCGAGTAAATTATACCTCCCAATTTCTGTCTTGAAAGCGAAAGATGCAGGCTCTGCTACCGCAGTCGTTTCACTGGCCTCAATCCGCATTTGGTAAGGAAAAGACTGAAAAGTCGGATTGTCATCCCGGAACACTTCCGGCATGGAGGCAATGATAAAATATACAGCGGTGTCCTGCGGCGTCAAATCAAGGCTGAGCGAGCCATCCAGGTTGTTCACCATGTTCAAATCATGGAAACTGGCCCCCGTGTCGTTATTTTTTACCAATACCTGCCCCTGAAAAAATGCAGCATCCCCAAAGTTTCCAGAGGGTTCCCCATTGACATCAAAAGTGTAGGTCATGGTCTGGCTGTTGATGAGCTTATAGGTGTTGAAAGACCAGGCATGTGTTCCTTCATCTTCATCGGGGGAGAACCAGCCGCCTGTTCCTTCATTTTCATACATGGCGATGAATTCGTTGTCGTCGTCTGGGTCAGCATAATCGTTCCACTCATTCAAATTGGTGGCCGCTTGGATGGGAGGAATAAAATCAAAATCATTGGTCATGTGCGCCGCCCAATCAATGAAATATTGCCGATAATCGGCCGCCCCGATGAGGTGGTACATGTACTCCTGCGGCAATTCGTTTGTGCCACTGTAAAGGCCGGAAGTCACCACATTTTCGGGCACGCCAGCCACCTCCGTCAGGTAGTACAGGTGCAGGGCCAGGGCATATTGATGCACATAGCGCTGCCAGTTTTGGGGGTAGCTTGCCGGAAAATTATCATAGCTCAACCAGAACGGCACCTGTGGCAAACGCACCAGACTTTCCGCCTCCACAAACCTGCGGTTCTCATTTGGATTTTGCCGAGCCGCAAACCAGTTGGCGGAGGCTTCGATGAACCATTGGCTATCTCCCGAATAAGCAAATCCGGGTGCATTTCCATTGTATTGAAAGACGTGAAAGGTCTCGTGTGCAGTGTTCGGCCAATCGTTTGCCAGCCCAGTGGGCAGTGTCAGAAATGGGTACCCGTTTGAATCGGTGCCTTGCCCGTTCCCCCAATTAAAAGCGGAAAAGTAGCCGCTCCCATGGAGATAAACGTTGTAGTAAAATCCAGCCAATGGGTTCGGTGGGTCACTCATGCCCATGTCATTGAGGCAGACCGACCGATAGCTCAGCATGGTGTCCAGCAATTCATCCGCTTTGGAAGCAAGGTCAAAATCCTTGTCCCACCAAACGATGAAAATGCCTCGGGTCATGGTGTCGCATTCCGCCAAGTCGCCGAACACATTCTTGATGGTGTACTGGGCATTTGCTGAAGGAAATGAAAAGAGCAAAGCCGAAAAAAGGAGGATGGTTTTGAGAGGATGGGTGAAGGTTCTCATTTTGTTTGATTTTGGTATATGGTGTTGCCGAGGATTCCTGCGAATATGGGCATTAGTTCTGGAAACAGGAAGTATCTTTCATTTCGAGGCCGGAATGGGCTATCCTTGCAGTTCAATCAAATACTACTGTGCTTTTCTCTTGCTGGAATAGTGACATACCGGCAGTTGAGTTGACTTAGGGCTGCTTTGGTGATTTAGAGCTTCACCAAAAACAGAAAATCCCCTGTAATGGCACTGGCTACCGTGAATTTTTTTTGGGTTATTTTGTGATGGCCAGCTTACCACTGCCTATCAACTCCTGTTCGTCTTTAAGCATCCAGAAATAAAGGCCATTTGGCATGTTTTCCAATGGAAAAGTCTGGACTTCTTGCCCATCTGCCAACTTGAACAACTTTACAAATTTGCCAGTGGCATCAAATAAAAATAGGTTGTTCGGTTCGGCTGTCAATTTTGATGAAGCAATGGTAAATTCGGTGCTTGCGGGGTTAGGGTAAGGCTGGATGACACTATTTTCAATCCCCAAATCTATAACAGGCGTCGCAAGTGCCTGGCAATCCACATCCAGGTTGTCATTTATTGAATAAAGCTTACCATCGGGTGTTTGATAACAAGCCAGCGAGTACCAAGTTTCAGCAACAGGTGAGAAACCATTCAGTTGCCAGGGGCCATAAATTGTGCCTATTCCTTCATAAACTTCACAATGCGTTTCTGACTGTTCACTAGTAATGAAAAGCCTTCCATGCTGTACGTTGTATTGGTCATTTTCAAAAACTTTGACCTGAATGGAGTCCACATAAAAAAAGGTTGAATCCAGGCCCGCCTTCAGCAAGAGGTGTTCCCCAACTTGCAAGGAATAATCGAAGTTAGGGACGAAATCCTCCGCTATACCACTGTAAATGAACACTTTGCTGCCCATTTGATAGCTGTAAAAATCGTTTTCAATTCCATCAAATCCTATCTTATGGATGACCTTGCAGTTATGTCCCAAGGTGTCTAAAACCCCTGTGCATTCGTAGTAATTAATGAACCCAGTTGGTGCCCAGTCAGACTGTACCAATTCCCACCATTTTGCACCAACAGGTGCCCATTCCGTTTGAGCACCAACAGTTTGCGCCATAAAGAGAGCAAGTAAAACCAAGCCGAAGTTTTTCATGATTTTTAGGTTTTGATGAATTTTTGAGAAAAGCTTATTTGATTGTCAATGACCACTTGCACCCAATACCCCCCGCTCGTCCAATCCCATACAGGAACAATAAAGGTCTGGTCAAAGCTATCCGTTTTGAACTCCATTACCAAGCTTCCTTCACTATTGATGATACAGATAGTCGCCACGCTTGCAGGAATTGGGCCGACTCATTTGTCACAAGGTTGCGATGCCGTGTCAACGGGGTGCGACCATTTGTCACAAGGTCGCACCCATTTGCCAACGGGTCGCACCCAATTGTCAACGGGTCGCACCCATTTGTCACAGGGTCGCACCCATTTGTCACAGGGTCGCACCCATTTGTCACAGGGTCGCACCCATTTGTCACAGGGTCGCACCCCGTTGCCGCCCGACTTGGCTCAATTTCCCAGTTTTATTTTTCTGTAAACTCGCCAACCGTCCCGCAAGTCCAACTACCTTTGCAGTCAAGCATTTTTGCAAAAACAAGCACATGCGCCAGCCAAAACTAAAGTTTCTACTGTTTGCCTCGCTTCCCTTGGCGTTGCTGCTGCTGGCGTTGCGGCCCGTTCCCAAACCCGCTTGGGGTTTCTTTGGCCACCGCAAAATCAATCATCAGGCGGTGTTCACCTTGCCACCGGAGATGCTGGTTTTTTACAAAAAGAACATTGATTGGCTGACCGAGCACGCCGTTGACCCCGACATGCGGCGCTACGCTTCCAAGTTCGAAGCGCCCCGCCACTTCCTCGACCTCGACCGCTACGGCGAACCACCTTTTGATGGTCTGCCCCGCACCTGGACGGATGCGCTCATGCAGTACTACCAGTATTTTTATGTGAACGAACGGGGCGATACGCTGCGCCTCGTTACCCAGCCCATCACGGAAAAGGCCGACTCGGTGGCGCTGAACAACCGCATCTTCAAAGGGGGAAAAGCTGGGGTTTCCAGAAAGGATTTCCGACGCTTTTTTAACCAAAATATACTGCCGCTCTACTACGAGGACGGCCCGTGGGACATCGCCTGTGACTCGCTTGCCAACCTGCTCGGCGGCACTCGGCTCAACTGCCGGGAAGTTTTCGTGGTGGATACCTTCTCCCAGCACGGCGTCCTGCCCTATAACCTGGAGCAGATGCTGAAACGCCTGACGGATGCCTTCGTGCAGCGGGACGCCAACCGCATCCTGCATTACAGCGCTGACATTGGCCACTACATTGGCGATGCGCATGTGCCGCTCCATACTTCGATGAACTACAACGGCCAACTGACGGGGCAGGATGGACTGCATGCCTTTTGGGAGAGCCGCCTGCCGGAGCTTTTTGCCGATGAGCAATACGATTTTTGGGTGGGCAAGGCCAGTTTTATCGAAAAGCCCAAGGACTATTTTTGGAAGGTGGTGATGGACAGCCATGCGCTGGTAGACAGCGTGTTTGCTATCGAGCTTTCGCTTCGCAAACAGTTCCCGCCCGACCGCCAGCTTTGCAACGAGTACCGAAATGGGGTCTTTGTGAAAACGCAGTGTGAGGACTTCGCTGCCGCCTACCACGAGCGGATGGGCGGCATGGTGGAAGCCCGGATGCAGGCGGCCATCAGCGCTGTGGGCGATGCCTGGTACACGGCTTGGGTGCTGGCCGGGCAGCCCGACCTTTCCAATCTGGGAAGTGACGTGACGGCTTTGCCTGATTCGACGGATTTGGAACTGAAAAAAGCGGTGCAGGGTGGTAAACAATTAGGCCGCCCGGAGAATAATTAACAATTGATAATTGAAAATTCTTGTCCCGAATTATCAATTATTAATTTTCAATTATCAATTAGTTTTGGGTTTTTCCAAAAAATACTAAAAACAAAAGCTTATTACATGAAAAAAGCAATTACCCTTCTATCATTTTTCCTGATGCTCACCATGCTGACGGCACAAGACCATATCATCACGCTGTCGGGCACATCCTTTTCGCCCAACAGCCTCACCATCAACGTAGGTGAAACGGTGCAATGGAACAATACCGGCGGCACACATAATGTAAACGGCTCCATTGCAACTTATTCCAACAATCCGGAAGGCTTTATGAGTGGCAGTGCTGCACCTGCACCTTGGATGTTTTCGCATACTTTCAATACACCGGGTGTTTATCAATACCGCTGTGACCCGCATTTCAGCCTTGGCATGATGGGTACAATTACGGTGGTGGGTGCTGCTGCGGGTGACGTAGTGATTTCAGAAATCAACTACAACAACCCTGGAACCGACAACTACGAGTTTATCGAATTTTACAACAAAGGCGCAGCTGCCGTGCAACTGGAAGGTTGGACGATTTCCAGTGCCATCAACTACACCTTTCCTGCCTACACGCTCGATCCAGGTGCATTTGTCGTGGTGTCAAACAATACAACGTTGTTTGAGGCTGCATTTGGGTTCGCACCGCTCGGTTGGAACGCTTCCAGCAATGCTTTGAACAATGTCGGAGAAAACATTGTCCTGTCCGATGCGTCGGGCATGGTAGTCGATTCGGTGCACTATTTGGCTACTGCGCCTTGGCCCACCACTCCGAATGGCGCTGGCCCATCCCTCGTGCTTTGTGACCTGAACAGCGATAATGACCTCGCCAGCAATTGGGCGGCCGCAGTGACACCCACTGGTGCTTTTGTTGGTGTGGGTGAAATTCGGGCGACACCGGGTGCCGCTCTTCCTTGCCCGGCTGGACCACAAGTAGGGTATGTCACTTCTAATGTGAATGTGCTCGAAAACAGTGGCGACGTATTTGTCAATGTGTTTATTGCCAATGGCAACGCAAGTCCTACCACGGTCATTCTTAATGCAGACCTGGCATCGACTGCCACGGGTGATGTTGATTATTCGGCGGCGCTGCCAATTACCCTGATTTTTCCCGGCGGTGTGGTAGCGGATACTCAAACGGTGACCATCACGGTGAACGATGATGCGGTAATTGAGGGCGATGAAGTCCTGCTTTTGGATATGTCCAGCCCTACGCTTGGTGCCACGGTGACCAGCAGTGCTTTCCATCTGAACATTGGTGACGATGATGCGCCACTTTCCGGCGCTTTGGTTATCACTGGTGTTTTTGATACCCAAGTTGAATCGGGTGGTACCTGGGCGAAGGGTTGCGAGTTGAAGGCATTGAGCGATATTCCCGATTTGAGTATTTATTCAGTTGGCTTCGCCAATAATGGTGGTGGAACGGACGGGGAGGAAGCTATTCTTCCTGCAATTTCTCTTACTGCTGGTGAGTGTGTTTGGGTGGCCAATGACAGTGCCTTGTTCCATAACTTTTTTGGATTTCCACCTACATTGGCTGATTCTGATGCAGGTATCAATGGTGACGACGCCATTGAGTTATTTGAAAATGGGCAGGTGATTGATGTTTTTGGTGACATCACTTACCCAAGCGGTAGCATGCTTGCCTGGAATTACCAAGACGGCTGGGCTTACCGCAAAGACGGCACTGGTCCCGATGGCACTATTTTCACGCTCAACAACTGGATTTACAGTGGTACGGATGTTTTCGATTTACAAACTTCAAATGCCACAGCCGCTGTCCCATTCCCAGTATGCGATTATTCTCCAGTGGCTCCGATGACTGCTGAATTAGTGGACGATGACTTTGTAGTTCAATCGGGGGTAGCTGCCAGCCTTGATGTTTTGGCGAATGATATCCTACCTGCTCCAATTACTTCATTGACTATAGTAAGTCCTCCAGCGCATGGTACTGCCAATATCAACGGGCTGGTAAATATCTCTTATACTTCTACGGGCGGCTACTGTGGTTCCGATTCATTTACTTATGAGGTTTGCGATGCAGGAGGTTGTGATCAAGCCACTGTCAATATCACCGTTGAATGCTATCCATTGCTCAATATCGGAGATGTTACGACTGTGACAAATGGTCAACCAGATTCAGTAGGTATTACTTGTGAACTGCACGGTATTGTTTACGGTATTGATTTTCAAGGAGTTAACGGTTCGGGTGTGCCGCAGGATGCTGTTCAGTTCTACTTGAATGATGGGACGGGAAGCATCAGTGTTTTCAGTGCTCAATCATTTGGCTATACCGTTCAAGAAGGCGATGAAGTAGCTGTGCGTGGTACCATAATGAATTTCAACTGCTTGACACAGATTGGCGATGTGGACACACTTTTCAAAATTTCTTCGAACAATGCACTGCTACCTCCTGCCATCACAACCTTTCTGAATGAAAGCCTTGAGTCAGATCTGGTCGAATTCACAAACATGATTTTGGTTGACCCCTCAACTTGGATACCAACGGGAACAGGTTTCAACGTGATGATAAAAAGTACCATCAACCAAGGGGCAAGCCCAATTTCGATGCGCATTGACAATGATTGTGAGTTGTTCAATATGCCTGCTCCGGTTGGTGCTTTCCATGCAATTGGTCTTGGTAGCCAATTTGTAAGCGGCGGTGCAGGCGGCTGTGTGGATGGCTATCAGTTTTTGCCACGTTATGCTGCGGATATTATTCTGCTAAATGGCACGAAAGAGTCTCAATTGGAAGGCAAAATCAGCTTTTACCCGAACCCTGTAAACGATGAGCTATTCTTGAAAACGGACATCATCATCGACGATGTGATCATGTCGAATGCATTAGGTCAGCAGGTTCTTCAGGTGAAAAGACCTGGCAACCGCATTGATGTTGGTGAATTGCAGGCAGGGCTTTACCTTATTAGCTTCCGCTCAGGCAGTGAGGTTTTAACCAGCAAATTCATCAAGCAATGATTCAGTATTGCTTTTAGATAAGCCATCTTTAGCAGAAAATATGAGAAAAGCCCGCTCGGACAAAATCCCAGCGGGCTTTTCATATTTTAGATATTCGGTTTCATGGAAAAACAATTTCAACCCCACTAAAAAAGCCCGCTCGGACAAATCCGGCGGGCTTTTTTAGATACTATAAAGTAGCAGCCTGTGTGGGCTGCTACTAATACTAATATTTGTCTTCGTTGTAGCGATCGTCTTTGCTACGGTCACTGTAACGGTCATTTCTGTCACTGTAACGATCGTTGCGGTCATTTCTATCGCTGTAACGATCATTGCGGTCGTTGCCATAACGGTCGCCGCCGCGGTCATTGCCATAGCGATCGCCGCCACGGTCGTAGCCGCCACCGCCGCCGCCACGGTAACCACCGCCACCGCCACGGTCGTAGCCGCCACCGCCGCCGCCACGGTAACCACCGCCACCGCCGCCGTAGCCACCACCACGACTTCCGCCGCCGCCGCCGTAGCCGCCGCCACGACTTCCGCCGCCGCTATAACCACCGCCGCCGCCACTAGTGCGTGGGCGATAGCCACCTTCGCGTCCACCGCTACCATCGCCATAGGCGCTGCGTTGCGGGCGGTCTTCCCTAGGGGTAGCTTCTTTTACAAAAATTGGTCTTCCGTCAATCTCGCTCTCGTTTAGCGCTTCAATGGCTGCTCTAGCCTCGTCATCATTGGGCATCTCGACGAAGGCAAATCCTTTTGACTTACCAGTAAAATGGTCTGTAATAACCTTGGAAGAAGAAACTTCACCGAACTTTTCAAATGCGGCTTGCAAATCTTCGCTGGTCGTGTTGAAATCCAGCTTTGCTACAAAAATGTTCATAACAAGAAAAAAAATTAAAAATGATGAATAAAAAAATTGGTTTAGAAAATCAGTCTGTGATGCGTAGCAAGCCTTTCGTGCAAGTCAGTTTTGATAAAATGGTCAAAATACCTCTAGAACCTTGGGTTGCCAAACAAGCGACCTTTTGCCGCCGGGGCAAAAATAAGTGAAGATTTATTTCAATGCTGATTTTTTTGTTTTAAACAAAATAATTACAAGTTTCTCCTCAAATTTTTTATCATTCATTTTTTTTTGACCATAAAACACGGTTAGAGTTTTTTGCTACCTTTGCAGCGGCAAGCGCCGTACGACCAGCTCCGGTCGAACTCCCCCAGGGTGGAAACGCAGCAAGGGTAGATTGTTGAGCGGTGCGATATGGTTGCTTGCCATCTTTTATTTTACGAGGGGTCGTCCCAAGCGGGACGACCCCTCGTGCATTTTGGGAAGTCCTTACCGAAGGATGGCTATTTTGCCTGAATAAATTTTGCCTTCCTGTTTGACCAATCTCCAGAGGTACATGCCATTCGGAATGTCTGAAACCGACAATTCTGCATCGCTCTGGCCATTTTCCACCAAAATTGATTTCAAGACTCGCCCTTGTACATCCAAAATTTGGAATTGGGCAGTGCCGTGTACTCCCTCCATTTGAAGTTGAACGAAATCTTGAGCAGGGTTTGGCCAAATTTTGATAGTTGGTACGGTCAAACCTCCTTCCTTCGTATCGGTCAAGACTTGGATGCAGGCTTTGTCATTGGTTCTGTCCGTCTCGATTTTTTTGTCGGGACTGGAAGTCCAGATGCAGATGTTTTCGCTGGGGCTGTAGCCTGTCGTGTTTTTGTGCCAAACAGTTATGTCACCGAAATATAGCTCCTTGGTGTCGCCTGGAGCGAGATTTAGGTTTGAAAAATGACGCTTATAATTTTGATATTCAATCCAGCAATCCTCCCAGCTTAATGCAAAGTCCCCGAAATCTAAATTTAAGTTCATGTCATTCACAACTGTGTTACCAAAATTTTTTACCGACACATAAATGTCCTCATAAGTTAACTTATAAAATTCATAAGGCATTTCGGTAAAAACAATACCTGATGGATTGCTTATGCTGAATGCACCAATATCTTTAGTTTCAGAAAGAGTAGGCCCATTTAAAGGGATTTTTTTAATCACAGGCTGAGCAACGACATTAGCCCAAGGTTGGGAGCCGTAAAACGTTTGACCACTCACGACTAACCTATCATTTTCAAGTATAATCTGTTGTGCTGAGAATCTAGCATCAAACTCAAACATACTCAAGCTATCTAGGTCTTCAGAGTAGATAAATGCCGAATTTGAAGTTGTAAGTATTGCAACTTTATCTCCATTTGCATCAAAATCTTCAATATAAACTCCTTGCGTAAGGGCCAAAGCATTTATCAGTTCTAAATTAGATGATAAAAGATATAATGAATCGTCGGAGCTGCATAATATATTTCCTTGTGGAGTTACCTTTATTTTATCAAATTTGTAAGGATATATGCTCAATAAGTTACCGCTTGAATCATATAAAACAGTTGAAGAATACTCATTATAAACTAGAATACTGTCACCACTTAATAGTGCATAATCATTGCCTGGTCCAAATGTGCCTGATTTTTCCCAAATATCATTTCCAAATTTGTCCACTTTTTTCAGGACATCCCAATACCCTGAATAAATAATATCGCCATTGCTCAGAACCACAGCGTTATACCATTCACCTTCAGGCTTGTTAAAAGTAGGGTCTAAATTATAGTTTCTGTCAAGTTTCCAAAATCCATAAGATAACACGTCACAACCCCAAACCCCGAATGCGAGGAAAGAGGAGTCAGGCAACTCTATTAAGTGCTCAATATCAGCAAGATGAAATAATTCTGATTTAATGAAACTCCCTGAACTATCAAGAACACCTATAAAAGGCCAATGGCGATATTCTATTTCCTTCGCAATACCGCATATAACATAATCACTTGGCTTCGTCTTTATTAATTTAGTAGGAGATGCGCTAAACCCAATATCCCCCACCCACTCAAACTGCGAGAAAACAGCTCTGGCCATGAACTGGCACACAAACAATAAAAAGAGGCATTTTTTCATCATCGTAAATTTAGTGGTGAAACAATTTTCACAATGTACGGGATGATTTTGAACAAGCAATACGAATGGCGCTTCATGTCCATCATTTGCGAGATGAACAACAAAAAACGGCGGCAGAACCCTAATTCTGCCGCCGTTCCTTGAAACTATTTTGAATTAAATCAAGGCTTCAACACCTCCTTCAGCGCCTTAACCGCCGCCTCCAATTGCTGGTCACGGCCCTTGCTCACCTCGCCCGGCTCGTTGGGGGCTTTCACGTCCGGCTCCAGTTCCTGGTTTTCAAGGTACTTGCCATCGCTACCGACCATGCCCACTTGCGGGATACCGAAGACGATGCCGTTCTGCAAGCCTTCCCACCAGACCGCTGTGCCAGTACCGGGCACGGGCATACCGATCAGTTTGCCGATGCCGAGCGCCCGGTAAGTGTACGGGAACATGTGCGCATCGGAGTAGTTGCTTTCGCTCATCACCACAGCGCTGGGGCGGTGCCACTTGAACTGCGGCTCGTTGCCGAGGTTTTGGCCACGGGGCATGAAGGTCATGTACTCCTTGCCGCTGAGAAAGGTGGCGAGGTCGTCGTGGAGCCAGCCACCGCCATTGAAACGGGTGTCCACCACGAGGGCTTCCTTGCCCGCATTTTTACCCAAAGCATCTTCGTAAACGGTGCGGTAACTCTGGTCATTCATGCCCCGGACATGTACGTAACCGATTTTGCCACCGCTGAGGCTGTCCACCAAAAAGCGGCAACGTTCCACCCAGCGCTGGTAGCGCAGTTCGCCCTCCTCGCCCAGGCTGATGGGTTTCACCACTTCGTCCCAGCGTTTTTTTGAACTTGGGTCGTAGAGGGAAAGCAGGGTATTCTTGCCTGACTTGCGGTTCAGGAGGCTCTGGTAGTTGGTAATTGCGGTGATTTCGTTACCGTCTATCTTCTCAATCACCACGCCCGCCTTGATTTTCGAATCGCTTTTCACCACGGGGCTTTTCTCCATCACCTCCTCAATTTTGAGGCCAGTGCCCGTGTAGTTTTGGTCGTAAAAAAGGCCGAGCGCTGCCGTCTGGTCAGCGTTTTCTGGGTGCGGACGGTAGCGGGCGCCCGTGTGCGAAGCGTTCAATTCACCGAGCAGTTCGCTGAGCATATTGGCGAAATCGTAGTTGTTGTTGATGTACGGCAGAAAGCGCTCGTATTCTTTTTTGTAAAAATCCCATTTCGTGCCTTGCAGGTCCACCTTGTAGAATTTCTTCTGAACTTGCCGCCAGGCGTGCTCGAACAGGTATTGGCGCTCCACGGCTTCATTCAGCACCATCTCACCACCGACGCCCACGCCTTCCCTTTTTCCACCCTCAATTTCTATCTTCGAAATGCCGCCATCGGCGAGGATGAACAGGTTTTTGCCCTCCTTGTCCATGATGATGCCGCCGACGTTTTCAGCGCCGAGCTTGGCCAAAATCTTGGTGTCCTTCGTGCGGATTTCCGTCTGCCAGAGGTCGAAGCCCTTCTCGAATTTTGCGAGGTAAAACAGTTTTTCACCATCCTTTGAAAGCTGCGCATCTGCTAAGTCGGAGGAGTGGATGGTCAGGCGCACCTTGCGGTCTTCGATGCCGTTCAATTCAAATTTCAGCGGCTCAACGGGCTTTTCTTTTTCATCTTTTTTCTTTTCGTCTTCCTTTTTTTCCTCTTCTTTTTTCTCTTTGTCCTTGTCCTCATCTTCTTTTTTGAGGTCAAAATCCTCCTTGTTCAATTTGAATTTATCAAATGTTTCCTGCGTAAAAAACATGGCATAAACATCCGCTTGGCCGCCCCAACTGGCGTCGTTTTTCATGCCGTCCCGGTCACTAAAGAAAGTCATGGCCTTGCCGTCCATCGCCCAACGGGGCTGGGCACTGCCGTAACCGCTTTTTGTCAAATTGAAAATCTCCTTGCCACCGTCGGCGCTCACGAGGCCCGCCTGCCCAATCCACTGCTTGTCCTGCAGGAATTCCACCAAAAACCATTTTCCATCGGGTGACCACTGGTAGTGCTGGTCGCCGTCGGAGTAGCTGTAGTTTTTGTCGCCGGGCATGATGGTGCGGACGGCCTTACTGGCCAAATTAACCACCTTGAGTGTGGTTCGCTCTTCGAGGTAGGCAACCTCCTTGCCGTCTGGCGAAAACTCCGGCTGAAACTCCTCGGCAGCTGTAGCAATCACGGGCGTTTCCTTCAAAATCGTGCTGCTGAAAAAATACTTTTCCTCTGGCCTCGTCAGCGAGGTTTGATAGACATTCCAACTGCCATCCCGCTCACCAGCGTAGAGGATGGAGCGGCCATCGGGGCTGAAACTGATGGAGCGTTCCTGCTCCGGCGTATCTGTTATGCGGCGGGTCGTGCCTTCTTTCACCGAAGCGGCAAACACCTCGCCCCGAAAGACGAAAGCGACTTCCTTGCCATTGGGCGAGAGCGCCATTTCGGAAATATCACCTTTTACGGGTAGGATTTTTTCTGGGTTGTAACGGCCATCGTTCACCACGTTCACGGTCAGTTTTTTGGGCTGGCCGCCTTCCCGCATGGTGTAAAGCTCGCCGTTGTAACTGAAGCAGAGCAGGCCGTCCTTGCTCATGCTCAGGTAGCGGACGGGGTGGGTATCGAGTTGGCTGACCTGCTTCTCGTTGCCGCCGTTCAAGTCCATTTTCCAGATATTGAACGAACCGCTTTTTTCACTCAAAAAATAGATGTCTTGCTGGTTTTGGGCAAAAACGGGGCTGCGGTCTTCGCCTTCAAAACTGCTCAGTTGGGTGTACTTTTTTGATTTCAAATCGTATTTCCACACGTCCCTCGTAACGCTGGAAGTGTGGTGCTTGCGGAATTCATCCTCGTAGCCCTTCCGGTCGTGGAAGACCAGCACCGAGCCGTCGGCGTTGAAATGGGCATCCTCGGCGGGTGTTGTGATGATTTGCCGAGGCATGCCGCCTGTCACGGGGATGCTGTAAAGTTCGGGCAGCACGCCGCTGGGGTACTGCTGGTTGGCGGCATCATCCCCTTGGCTGGAGGTGTAGATGACCGACTTGTTGTCAGCCGTGAAATCGCTGGGCACTTCCCCGGCGCTGTGGTAGGTGAGCCGGGTGGCCTGGCCGCCTGCCGCTGGCATGACGAAGATGTCGAAATTGCCGTAGCGGTCGCTGGCGAAGGCCAGTTGCTGCCCGTCGTGTGACCAAACGGGGCTGTAATCATAGGCCTCATTGATGGTGAGCAAGGTAGCCGTGCCGCCGTCCGAGGAAACTTTGTAAAGGTCGCCTTGGTAGCTGAAGGCAATGGTTTTGCCGTCGGGCGAGATGGCGGGATACCGGAGCCACAGGGCTGTGTTTTGGGCATTTGTCGCTAATAAAAATGTGGCGAGGAATGCCAGGGTGCAGTTGATTTTTTTCATACCGAAATTAATGATTTTTGATTTGGTTGAAGGAGGGCGAAAGGTAGGCAAAGTTGCAGGAAGTGGGAGAGAAGGGTAGAAGTCTGTAACACCAAGAGGCTGTGCCATAAATCATTTGCAACTTGACATGTGCAGAATAAATGAGCACAGAGGCGCAGAGACGCAGAGAATCGTTTTGAACTCTGTGTCTCTGCACCTCTGTGTTCAAATTTAATTTTTTGCCTTCGGCAAAAAAAGACCAAATGATAAAGCCTCTTTTTAGACCAAAATTATTGGAGCCTAAACGTGACCGGCATGGTCATTTGTACCCGAACTGGTACGCCTCGCTGTTTGCCGGGTATCCAATTCGGCATCAACTTAACAACCCGTACCGCCTCCTCGCCGCATCCGGCGCCAATGTCACGGACGACGGTGGGGTCAGAAATTGTCCCATCTTTTTCTACCACGAATTTCACGTAAACCACACCTTGAATGCGGTTTGCTTTCGCAATGGCTGGGTACTCGTAGTTGTCAAGAAAGAATTTTTCAAACTTGTTCTTGGAGCATTCATTGAGCAGCTTTTTATCCGTTTCCGATTCGCAGCCCGGGAAAAGCGGCTGGTTTTCTACCACTTTGTAAAGTGCTTCACCATCTTCCATGCTTTGTGGCGGCGGTGGAGGAGGGGGTGGCGCAGGTGGCTTTTGTGCAAAAATGGAAGTACTGATTAATCCACCGACGAGCAAAAAAAGGAATTTTTTCATGCGTTCAATTTTGGTAATTTATGATGAAAATAGTTTTAGGATGCAAAATAAAGTGGTTATCACGGCTGATAGCTGAATACGAATATTTTTAACGATTTTCTGATTTATACCGACAGCCGTCCCAGCAACCATTCCTTCTCCAGCACATTGGCCGACTCAATTTCATTCCCCAACGCCGATGCTGCACTGCGTTCGTGCGGGTTGAGCAGCAATATCTTTTTAGTAAAAAAAAGCAAACTCAAGTAGTGCTCCTTGTGATAGCCTATATTGGTTTTTCTTCGCAAAAACGCTTTGAAACTCGTCAGTAACGAGTCCAGTGCATCCCACTGCGCCGTCTCGAAATACATTTTCAGCAGCAGCACCTTGGCATCGAGCATCAATAAAAAATCATCGTCGCCGACCTGCGCCAGCAGCGGCATGGCCTCGGCGTAGTTTTTCTTCGTAAAATGGAGCTTGGCAAAGTTGAAGCAAAAACTGGATTCTTGGTGCCGAGGCTCCAACAGCTTTTTTTGCGCATGGATAAATTGCTCCACCCAATCGAACTGTTGCAGGCCCAAGCCCAGCGCCACCACATTTTTATAAGTGAATCGGCTCAAAATTCCCCGCTCCAGAAGTGAGCCCCGCTCCAAGCCCAATCTGTACAGGTCGAATGCCTCCTGTACGAACTGTTGCGCCCCTACGTTCAGTTGCCGGATGCAAAAATTAATGCCCAACAGTAGGATGTCTTTCAACTCCGCTGCATCGAATTGATCGCCGTGCTGTTCCACCACGGAGCGGAAGGCCCGGAACTCGACTTCGTCGTTCTCGGTCAGGGCACGGTAGCAGTGGTAGTACAGTCCGATTTCTGGCGAGTTGAGTAGTGGGTTCCCCTCCAACCAATTGATTATCAAGCTCAAAAAAGAAAAATCGTAGGCTACTTTCACCACCGCCTGGTGGGTCGACATGAGGCAAGCGAGCCGCAGTTTTCCGCTGATGGCGTAGAGGTCGAAGGCATTGTGGAGGTCTTGCAGGGCACTGTCACGGCTGCGTTTTTGGGTTTCGGAGAAGGTGTATTTCTCCAGTTCGAGGCGGTAACTGGTGTGCAGTTTTTCGAGACCGAGGGGCATGGCAGAAGCCTGTGAAGCAGTCGTTTGTGCAGCGTGTCGGAAATGTTTTTCCAACCCCCGCTCTCGGTAGCTGGCTAAAAGGGAAAGCCCCGCCTGCGCTGGTTCCCCGTCCCATTGCCGATAGGCGAGGAACCACTCGATTTTTTCTCGAAGGAAAGTAAACGTGTAGCGGAGTTGCCTGTCGTCGTAGGTTTGGCCGAGGAAGATTTTTTCGAAGATTTCGGCCTTGTCGCAACTACCGTTTTCAGTCATTTCGGCATTCAGCAGTATTTGCCACAAAGCCGACACCTCCACCCTTCGATTGAAGAATGGCGAGGCAAGGAACTGGTGCAGTTCCCGTTTTTCTACCCCTGTGAGCGAATTTAAAAGGGAAAAAAGTTTTGGGTCAGAGAATTTAGTTTTTGACAAAAGATGAAATTAATGATGAATGATAAATGGTAAATGATGAATAAATATTGACAAAAAATTCATCATTCATCATTCATCATTTATCATTTTTATTATGACAAAACTACTTTTTTGTTTTTGCCTCACCGCATTTCTCCGCACATTTTTGCAGCATTAAAATTCTATTTGCACATGAAAAATCCAAAAACATTGAATCGCCTACTGTTTTCCCTTGCTTTTTGCCTTCAGGTTTTGCTGCTCCAAGCACAAACTTGGCAGATGGCTTACCCTGACATAGACCTTACCAACGGCGAAATCGAACCCACGCCAGACGGCGGTTTTCTGGTTCCGCACACGGCGCAGGAAGGCACTTATTTCAAAGTGGACAAATTCGGCAACATTGAATGGACGGTGACGCCCCCGAATACCTACACCGGCCAAGCCGTGGAACCTACCATTGATGGGAATTATGTCATCGCTGGCCAAAGTGTGACGAGCAACCAGTTTTTCCTTTCCAAAATCACCCCAACGGGCACGCTGCTGTGGACAAAATATTTCACCGTGCCAAACAACCAAGCGAACCGTGCCTTGTTAGCTGCTATCCCCGGCGGCGGGTTTTACTTTGGGGCAAATATTAGCTACTTGGCAAAACTGGACGACGACGGCAATGTCCTCTGGGAAAAAACGACCACACCTTACAGCCCAACTTCCCTCGTGGCAAGCGACGATGGCGGGGCTGTTTTCGTGCTCAGCTTCAATGCTGTAACACCCGGCGATATGGGGCTTCGGAAAGTGGATGGCAACGGTGACATCGTTTGGACAAAAAATTACGGTTCAGCGGATGAAGTCGGAGAAGCTGTGGCTAAGGCTTCCAACGGTGATTTCGTAGTGGCTTCTACACAAACAGTGAACGGCAACGCCAATTTTTTCATTGTAAAAACCGATGCGGACGGCAATGCGTACTGGGAAAAAAACATCGGCAGCAACCTACCCGAATCGCCCAGTGCTATCACCCAAACCGCCGACGGCGGCTTTGCCGTGGCGGGTTTTCAGGATGATGGAATCTACCTGCAATACCTGCTGCGCTTGGATGCGCAAGGGGACTCACTCTGGGCGGAGAGCTACAACGATGGCTTTTTCTACGATGTAAAAGAAACCGCTGCTGGCTATCTAGCGATGTTTGGCAGTCAGTCCTCTTTCAATGATATACAGATGGTCGTCGTAAATGCCGCTGGGAATTTTGACCCAATATTCAGTGGGGCTTTGTGGCAACGGGGTTACGCTGGTACCGATGCTACTTACTCTGAAATAGTAGCCACCCCCGATGGCGGCTTCCTGAGCAGCAGTGGCGGCGAAGCGGTAGCTTTCAAGACCGACCCTGATGGCCACCAGCTTTGGACCTATGAACTGCCCGATTCGTTGGATACGCATTTCGGCGGAGATGTGGCCATTTTGCCAGATGGCAATTACCTCGTGGTGGGTGGAGCGACCATCAACTCGCCTTTCCACCACTATATTTTCAGCGCAAAACTGAATCCTAATGGGAATCTCGTCTGGCTAAAACTTTACCCCTACACCGGGGTGGGAACCTCTGGCCACAGCGTGGCGGTGGCGGCTGATGGCGGTATTTTCATCGGCTCGCCGTACAATATGCTGCTGAAAACAGATGCAAACGGAAACCTTCTTTGGCAATTGCCAGCCTTGAATTATTCTGTGAAAGACCTCATTGCCACGGCAGACAGCGGCGCAGTTTTTTTGGTCAATGATGCCGTGGTGGCCGACCCCATCCTCATCATCCGTAAAGTGAACGCCAACGGCGGATTTGTTTGGGAAAAAAGCCTTACCAGCACGGGCAACGAGTACGTGGGTCGCAGCCTCGCACCTACCAGCGATGGCGGTTTTTCGCTCACAGGTTATCTGAGGTACGGAACGCCTTCTCCCAGTGAAAATGGCAGCGACCTGTTCATGATGAAATTCGATGCCAACGGTAACCAGCTTTTCGAGCAGGTGTTTCCGCAACCTGATGTGGAAGTTGGCGCTGAAATCCAGCAGACAATGGACGGCGGCTACGCCGTCACGGGTTACAAAACAGTACCGGTCAGCCGCTACGTCTGGTTCTGGCGGCTCGACCCACAGGGCAATTTGCTTTGGGAGAAAAACTATTTCAAAAGTGAAGGGCTTAGCTTGGACGAACTTTCCGACGGCGGTTTCATCCTGCTTACCCGTGGCCTTCGGCTCATCCGTACCGATGCGCAGGGCGAAGTTTTTCAAAACCTCATCCAAGGAAATGTGACGCAGGACCAGAACGGAGACTGTAATTTCCAGAGCGGCGAACCAGGTCTGGATGGCTGGCAAGTGAGCGCTGAAAATGATTTCATCGCTGTAACTTTCACCGATGCCAATGGCAATTACGAAATCCCAGTGGACACGGGCGACTACGTACTGACCTTTACCCCGCCGCAGAACACTTGGCAGCCGTGCCAAGCCAATTTGAGCACAAGTTTCACTGCCACGCCTGCCACCAACAATTTGGGGTACCTCATGGCACAGTCCACAACGCAGACAACTAGCACGATTTCGGGCTATGTTTTTATTGACGAAGACGGCGACTGCGTGCAGGATGCCAATGAAATCGGCCTCGCTGGCTGCACCGTTTGGGCAGCGACGGAGAGCAATTTTCAGACCCCTCAATGGACGACGGTGACAGATGCCAATGGTTTTTACAGCTTCACCTTGCCCGCTGGCACGGACTACTACTGGATTTATTTGCCCAACTCCTCTAACAACCCATTTTGCCAAGCCTGTGACAACAACTGGCTTCAGTTCCTGAACGTCACCCCGCTGACCCACAATATTGGCGTGCAATGTCAGCCGCCCTTTGCGCAGCACCTCACCGGTTTTGTTTTTTACGATGAAAATGAGAACTGCCAACCTGATTTCGGCGAGCATGGCCTTGACGGCTGGGTGCTTGATGTGGTGAAAATCGGGACGACCGATACTTTTCAAATTGAGAGCGCAAACTTCCCAGGCGGCAATTTCTCGGTGCCAGTGGACACAGGCAACTACCTTTTGACCATCACCCCACCGAATTACCTGTACCTGCCTTGCCAGTTTGCCTACACGGTCTTTGTCAGTTCGCTCGGAGCGCCCACGGTTTACATCCCACTGATGCCACTCACGCTTTGCCCAAAACTCACAGTGGATGTAGGTACAGCCTTTCTAAGACCTTGTCGGTCAAGCACTTATTATGTACAATACTGCAACGAAGGTACTGGCACTGCCAGTGATGCCTACGTCGAAATTGCCTTCCCGCCATCCCTCACGGTGGACAGTTCGGAGATAACGGGCGTGGCCCTACCGGGCAATGTATGGCAGTTCCAATTGGGTGAAATTCCCGTAGATTCTTGTGGCAGTTTTTGGATAAAAGCCTTCCTCAAATGCTCCGATCCAGTCGGCCTGACCTACTGTGTGGATGCCCATATTTACCCGGACAGCATCTGCGGGCCAACCAATATCCAGTGGGACGGCAGCAGCGTCGAACTCAGCGCCAACTGCCTGGGCGACAGTGTGGTGTTGAGCATCACCAATGCGGGCTGGGGCGACATGAGCGAGCCGCTGAACTTCATCGTCGTGGAGGATAATGTGCTTATCCGGGACAGCACGTTCCAATTGCCAGCAGGCGGCACAACGCAGGTTGCCGTGTACCCGAACGGCGCCACCATCGTCCTATCGGCGCAGCAGGCGGCCAACCACCCCGGGATGTCCATGCCCATCGTTTTCGTGGAGGGCTGCGGGCAGGACAGCATCAGTCTGGGCTTCGTGACCCAGTACCCGCAGGACGATGCCGATTGTTTTATCGCCACGGACTGCCACGAGAGCGTCGGTTCTTTCGATCCCAACCGCAAATCTGCCCAGCCGAAGGGCGTGACGGATGCTCATTTCATCGAAAACACGACCGATTTGAACTATCAAATCAATTTCCAAAATTTGGGTACAGCGCCTGCGCAGACCGTGGTGATTTTGGATACTCTTTCACAATTTCTGGATACGGCTCGGCTGGAACTTGGGGCTGCTTCGCATCCGTATTCTTTTGAGTTGCTGGCGCAAAATGTGTTGAAATTCACCTTCGAAAATATCCAGTTGCCAGCGGCCAGTGCGGACTACGACGCTTCCATCGGCTTCTTGAAATTCAGGGTAAAACAGCGCCCCGGCAACCTTCCCGGCACGGTCATCAACAACCAAGCGGGTATCTATTTTGACTTCAATGCGCCCGTGATTACCAACACGGTGACGCACCGGATTCCGTTGCCTCAAATGTTTGAAAATCAAACCGTTAGCCTCTGTGCTGGCGAGTCCTGGAATGGCCAGATTTTCACTTCGGACACCCTGCTGACCGACACATTGCGCTTTGCATTTTTTGATAGTATTTTCATCACAAACCTGCATTTGCAGCCAGCCATTTCTACTACGCTTTCTGAAACACTTTGCAACGGCGGCAGCCTCACCGTCAACGGCACAGTGTACGACGAGTCGAACCCAAGCGGCACGGAGGTTTTCATTGGCGGTAGCTACCTCGGCTGCGACTCTACAGTTTTTGTGCAGTTGAGCTTCAATTCAGTGGTTTCAAGTGAAATAACGACGACCCTCTGTGCAGGGGAAAGCTTGTTCATTGGCAACACAATTTTCAACGAACCCAACCCAGTCGGCGAAGTGGTTTTCCCCAACGGCAGCTACCTCGGCTGCGATTCCGTGGTTCAGGTTAACCTGTCTTTCTACCCCGTTTTCAGCAGCAATTTCACCGTTGAAATTTGCCCAAACGAAAGCGTCATCGTAAACGGAACGGTCTATGACGCCAACCACTTGATGGGGACTGAGGTGATGCCTTCCAGCACAACAGGTTGTGATTCAACGGTTTACGTGTCGCTGACTTTGTTGCCGTCACCTGAATCTGAACTGGATATTACGATTTGCGATGGCGATTCTTACCTGTTCGGCAGTGAATACCTAGCGGTAGCTGGAAATTATACCCAAGTGCTGATGGCCGACAACGGCTGCGACAGCACTGTTCATTTGGCGCTCACCGTTTTGCCGCTTTCGGTAATGGAAATTGATACTTCGGTTTTGTCAGGTACGGAAGTTTTCGGAGTGTTGGTTACAGCAGACACAGTTTTCACCCAAACTTTTATGGATGAAAACGGCTGTTCGTTTCGCATTGTGACTGCTCACCTGACAACAGATACGAGGCAGGAGCCTGAAAAATTGCAGTTGTTTTCCATTGCGCCAAATCCAAGTTCTGGCAATTTCACCATCAGGGGCCAATTGGCGACGGGCGCTTTTTGCGAAGCGAAAATTCTGGATGCTTACGGGCGTACTGTCGTGCAATTATTTGACAATGAATGGATTGCAGGTAATTTCAGCCAAAAACTTAGCTTGCCGGACTTGCCTTCGGGACTGTATTTTGTCAGCTTCGCAACGGATGGGGAGCGGCAAGTTTTGAAACTGGTGAAAGAGTAAAATAAATTAGCTGGCAGCGGATGAAAACGCTGCCAGCTTTCTTTTTTTAGTCCAATTTTGCAAGTAACCAATCCTTCTCCGGCAGCCCTTCCGCTGCCTCAATCTCCTTCCGCAACGCTGACGCAGCAACCAAATCCCCCGGTCGTAGTGCCATCAGTTTTTGGGTAAAACGAATGATGCCGAGGTAGTGGCTCTGGTGGTAAGCCAATTCCTTTTTGCGGCGAATGAAGGTTTTCATGCTTGATAGAAGCGAATCTAGAGCGTTGAATTCCCCCAGTTCATAGTACATTTTGAGCAGCATGAGCTTGCCGTCGAGGTTGAGCAGAAGGTCACGGTCGTCCACTTTTGCCAGCAATTCCATAGCCTTTCCATATTCCTTGATAGTAAAATGATAGCGGGCAAGATTGTAGTGGTAAAAATCCTCCTGCCAAGCTGGCTCCAATGCCGTTCGGTAGCGATTGATGAATCCTTTTACCCATTCGTATTGGCCATAGAGCAGTGCAAGTGCCACCGTGTTTTTGTAGGCGAACCGTCCGAGGACGCCGTTTTCCAAGATGATTTGCCGCTCAATTCCGGTTTGATAAAGGCTCAATGCCTCTTCGCCGAAAGGTCGGCTACCTGTGTTCAACAGCTTGATACAGAAATTGATAGCCAATAGCCATAAATCCCTGATTTCGTTTTGGGAAAATGACTCAAAATGCTCCTCCAGCAATGCACGGAATTTCCTGAACTGGGCTTCGTCGCCTTCTGTCAGCGCCTTGTAGCAATGGTAATAAAGTGCGATAGCGGGTATTTCCAAAAATTGGCTTCCTTCCAAATATTCCAGCAATGGCGGGAGGAAAGTGTAGTCGTACTTGGTTTGAAAAACCGACTGGTGAGCGAGTTGGATGCAACTTTGGCGAAGCTTTGCCGCAATCAAATAAGTGTCGAGCGCCTTGCCGACCGCTGGTAGGTTGTTGGCGGCTGTCCTTCGTTGCGATTCGATTAGTGCATATTTTTCAAACTCCAATCGATAGTGGTCGTGATACCAAGCTTGGTCACGCACCCGCTTTTCCAATGCAGTTTCTGCCATGCGCACGGCCTGTCCGAAATGCTCCTCCAGGTTTCGCTCCCGAAAACTCACTGCCAATTGAAGTGCCTGCTCGGTCTCATTTTTTTCAAAACGCCGCATGGCGAGGAAATACTCAATATGTTTGGTCAGCCAAGATGCTGGATACCTCAGCTTGGCTTCATCGTGCGGCTGATTAGGGAAAAGTGCCTGAAAGGCATGCGCTGGCTGCCAAGTTTTTCCGGCTGGCGCAAATTCCCGCAACAAATAATGCCAAAGCTGAACTGGCTCCTCACGTCGGTTGAAATAATCCGACTCAATGAATCGAGTGAATTCTCTTTTTTCTACGCCGGAGAGCTGGTTGAACAAAGAAATCAGTTTCTGTTTCAATTAATTACTGTTTTAAATATCAGATTCAATTTTACAACAAAAGAAGATACTTTCAAGGTTTTTGTTTTTGATAAACTGCAAAAAAAGTGTTTGTATAGGTTCAGCAATCCATTCATTTTCGTACCATAAAAATCCATCAAAGCCATGAGCGTGGATTAATGCTAGCATGGTGATTTTTGTTGTTTCTGAATAAAATGTGGCAGCTCTTTAAATATCAGTTGTATGAAAATCAATAACTCGTTGTTCTTCGCCCTACTGTTCGTTCAATTCATTTTTTTGGCAAAAACTGATGGCCAAATAACATGGACGTACAACTTGCACAGAGGGAATATCTTCGGTAATCTTGGCCCGAACAGCGGTAGGGCGCTCGTTGAATCGCAAGACGGAAATATCCTGTTCCTTACGGATTCAGTTGATTACCTTAACAAGTCCAGGCTTAAATTAATTAAGCATGACCCTCATGGCTACGAGATATGGCGGCGGATATTGCCGCAGGTAAACTCACTGAAAGGTGTTGATTTGTTGGAGCTACCCGACGGAAGAATCGTCATCGTAGGGGAGACACCCAACGATGGCAATTTGTATTGGCAAGTGAGGAGTGCCGCAGGCGATTTTATCGCTGAATATTCCTACAACCTAGGTGGAACACCTAACCATTGTTTGGATGCAGCACTCAGCCCATCTGGAAATATTGTGATATCGGGGTACAGAACCAACGGCGGCACAAATCCTTACGGGCAGTTGATACTGTTGGAAGTTACCCCAGATGGCGCAGTCAATTGGAGCATTTACCAAAACAACAACTTTGGGACGGTCGGCTCCGATGTCGTGTTTTTAAATGATGGTACAGGCTTGCTGGGTTATTTTAACCAAATATCCAATACCATTGGGTTTCAGCACTTTGATGGTGCAGGTAATATTCTAGGTACGCAAGATTTTCCCCAAATCGGAGGAGAGCTGATGGATGTGGAAGCGCTGCCAAGCGGCGGAGCCATGATAGCTTATTACCAGAACGGCCAAACAGGCAACCTCGCCAAAATCGGCAACAACCTGCAACTGGAGTGGACAAATTTAATAGGGCCGGGTACACCTGATTTCAAAATATGGAACCTAGCAGCTTATCCAGATGGGGGTTGTGCTGGCATAGCAGACCTTGATGAGCAGCACTGGTTCAGAGTGGATGCGAATGGAAACTTGATTTGGATGAAATATTCAGATGATTTAAAAATTCCTCCAAAGTACAATACCATATACGGGGAGGCGATCATCGTGACGTCAGACAATGGAATACTCTTCTCCTCTAGCGATGAGGATCATTTAAATTCTGATTACCCTGCTTTCTATTTTTTGACAAAAACGGATGAAAATGGACAAATGATCAGGAACCGAATTACTTTCCAAGTTTGGATTGACACCAATGGCAACTGCACCGCTGACGGAGCACCTGGCGAAGGGCCTTGGCAAAATGGCGCGCTATACATGGATTTTTTTTACAATACTGGGACCATTATAGAGCTTGATTCTATGGGTATGGAGACTCGGGACTTGATACAACGCAATTATACGCCCGAAATTGACCAAAAACTCCTTGGCCATTACTTGCCGTGCGAGCCATTTCCTTTGATTCAAACACACCCTTACCCTGACACTTTTACGGTCGACACGCTATTTGTCGTGCCAAACCCTCCGAACAGCCTCCTTTCTGGAACGGTGTTTATTGATAATAATCAAGATGGTGTTTTTGATTCGGGTGACTCAACGATGGCTTGTGCAAAACTTAGGGTAGGTTGCAATTACCCATATTTAGAAACTACGGTATTTACGGACGCTGATGGTTATTATAGTGTTTCTGCTTACGATAGCTCAACCTATTATGTGCAATTATTAACCAGCTTAGGTAATTGCACTTCTTCGTTGAATTCCAATTTTGTCCATGTCTTTGGGCCAACTACAACATGGGACATCCCATTAACTTGCACTTCAGCACCCGGCAGCCTAGGCATGCTACAAGGCCATGTACAATTTGACGCCACCAATGATTGTCAACCTGACGATATTAGCGACGCAATCGGCAATTGGCATGTAGAACTCACAGATGCCTCAGATAGTACTTTCACTGCCACCCCTGATAATTACGGAGGGTTTTCGATTGGGCTGGATCCGGGCAGCTATACTATCAGCGTCGTTTCGGAAGGTGATGTTTTTGATATTTGCAACATATCAGACTCCGTTCAAATTGGGCAGGGCCAATGCTTAAACCTAGATGTAGTTGCACAAGTGCCAAATTGCGCAAGGCCCTTCGTGGATATTACTGTGAACAGGTTTCGCCCTTGCGTAAATTCCAAAATCTCTGTCCATTATTGCAACAGTGGAACCGATCCAGCCTACAATGCCATCATCCAGGTTCTGCTCGACCCGCAGTTAAGTTACATTACTGCTACGTTGCTACCCATCGCTCAATCAGGAGATACGTTATGGTTTGATATTGGAACACTTGACCCATTCGAGTGTGGTGATATTTACATCGCTGCCAAGTTGGATTGTAACGCTTTCGTTGGACAAACACATTGCGTGGAAGCCCAAATCTTCCCAAGTTCACCCTGTGCGGTCGCCGCCTCCAGTTGGGATGGTTCCAACATCGAACTTTCTTCCCGCTGCGAGCAGGGACAGGTCATTTTTACGCTCCGCAATACGGGCACTGGCGATATGAGCACGCCACGTTCCTACATCATTATTGAAGACAATGTGCTGCTTCGCCCAGATGAAATTTTGACCTATCAATTGGCTGCCAATACGGACACGACCATCGTGCTGCCAGCCATGGGCAATACATTCCGGCTTGAAACCAATCAAGCCCTTGGCCACCCAAGTGGTACGTTGAGCGCCACTTGGGAGGAAGGTTGTGGCGCAAATCCGCCCGACAATTTTAGTAGAGGCTTCGTCACGCAGTTGCCTTACGGCGATGAGGAGGCGTTCTTATCTGTATTCTGCGACGAAAGCGTAAATAGCTTTGACCCCAACGTCAAAAAAGCGTTTCCAAAGGGGCTCGGGGCGCATCATTTCATCCAAAACACGACAGCGCTGGATTATCAGATTTTGTTCCAAAACACGGGCACTGACACCGCATACCTTGTCGTTGTGAGAGATACCCTCTCTCCTAACCTCGACCCATTGAGCCTGCGGCCCGGGCCATCTAGCCACCCCTACACTTTCAACTTGGAAAATGGCAATGTGGCGGTTTTCACTTTTGAAAATATCAACTTGGTGGACAGCACCACCAATGCCGAAGGCTCCATTGGTTTCGTACAATTCAACATTGCGCAAGCCCTTGGCAACACCCCAGGAATACTAATTGAAAACAATGCTGCCATATATTTTGACTTCAACGACCCTGTCATCACGCCGACGGTCTTTCATGAAATCCCCGCATCAGTTTACTATCATTATAGCGATGTAAGTCTCTGTGAAGGCAGTGAATGGCAGGGCACAGTCTTTACAGCGGATGCCATGGTGATGGATACCGTTCATTTTGTGATTTTCGACAGCATTTATGTTACTAATATTGAAGTGCTGCCCCTCTCAACTACTAGTTTTTCAGCAACCATTTGTAACGGGGAGTCATTTGCCTTCGGTAATGAAACCTATTCGCAAACGGGCGTTTACAGTCAGGTTTTTGTTGCGCAAAATGGTTGCGACAGCACTGTGATGCTCAACCTGACCATACTGCCTGAACTGGCTAGTAGTTTTTCTCGAAGTATTTGCAGCGGCGAAAGCTATCCATTCGGCAATGAAACCTACTCGCAAACGGGCGTTTACAGTCAAGTTTTTGCTGCGCAAAATGGTTGCGACAGCACCGTGACACTCAATTTAAATGTAATACCTGCACCGTTTTTTAACCTAACCCAAACCCTTTGTCCCGGCGGTAGCCTCACCGTCAATGGCACAATTTACGACGAGGCAAACCCAAGCGGCACAGAAGTTTTCCTCAACGGCAGCTACCTCGGCTGCGACTCCACGGTTTTTGTGCAGTTGAGCTTTAACCCAGTGGTCTCAAGCGAAATAACGACGACGCTCTGCTCTAACCAGAGCTTGGCAGTGGGCGGCACTGTTTTCGATGAATCCAGCCCAAGTGGTGAGGTGGTATTTGCAAATGGCAGCTACCTCGGCTGCGACTCAGTGGTTCAGGTGAATCTGTCATTTTACCCTGTTCTCAGTGGCAATTTTTTCGCTGAAATCTGCCCTAACGAGAGCGTCATAGTGAACGGAACGACCTATGACGCCAACAATTTGACGGGGATTGAGGTGATTCCATCCAGCACAACAGGTTGTGATTCAACGGTTTACGTCTCTCTGACATTGCTGTCGGAAACTATTTCTGTATTGGAAGCCACGATTTGTGATGGTGAAACCTACCAATTTGGCAACGAAAACCTGAATGTGGCAGGCAATTATACCCAAGTACTGGCAGGTGTCAACGGCTGCGATAGCACCATTCATTTGGCATTGGCAGTGCTTCCAGTTTTGGTAGTTGAGCTTGATACTACGGTGTTGTCGGGGACAGCGGTTTTCGGAGTGGTGGTTATAGCAGATACAGTCTTCACCCAATTTTTGATGCATGAAAATGTTTGTACGGAGCGTACCATAACCGCTCATCTACTTACCGGGATTAGTTCAGCAATTGGAAATTTATATTCTCTCGTCATTGCTCCAAATCCGACTTCAGGTAGTTTCACGATGAGCGGAAAATTGACAACGGGCGCTTTTTGCGAAGCAAAAATAATGGATGCCTTTGGGCGAACTGTGGTGCAATTATTTGACAATGAATGGATTGCAGATAATTTCAGCCGAGAACTGAACTTGCCGGACTTGCCATCAGGGCTGTATTTTATCAGCTTCGCAACGGATGGAGAGCGGCAAGTTTTGAAACTGGTGGTGGAATAATTTGACTTTGCTTTTTTGGAACGGCGGCATGGCTTTGAGCGATGCCGCCGTTTCTCGTTTGGCACAAAACCTTGTATGTTTGGCTTCGCAAATGTGGTGGTTGTTTTGCCTTCCATCACGCTAAAATCAAAGCAATCGAGCCGACCAAGCCATCCACTATTTTCACCCCCAGTGTCATCCACATGTTCTGGGCGGTTATTTTTTTCTCCCTGATGAATGCCACCATCAAAGGCGTGGAGGACTTGCCGACCATGGAAATTGTGTTTTTCCGTTGTGTCATTTCCATTCTTTTCAGCAGTTTTTGGTTGAATAAAATTTCGGTGAAATGGCGGGGAACGCACACCCTGCAACTGGTAGCGAGGGGCGTTGCAGGCACGACGGCCCTGTATTTTTTCTTCCTGACGATTCAAAACATGCCCTTGGCTTCTGCGGTGACGATTGGCTACACCTCGCCCATCTTCACGGCACTGCTGGCGGTCTTGTTTCTTAAAGAAAAAATGCGGCGCATCCAGTGGCTGTTCTTCGGCGTTTCCTTCCTCGGCGTGGTGGCGCTTAAGGGCTTTGATGAACGGATTTCTTGGATTTACCTCGGTGTGGGCTTGCTGGCGGCTGTCATGTCCGGGGTGGCTTATGTGCTGGTTCGGAGCCTTTCCGGCAAGGAGCACCCACTCGTGGTCGTATTCTATTTTCAGTTGGTGGGTACGATTGTGGGTGGGCTTTTCACGCTGTTCAATTTCAAAATGCCACAGGGCTGGGATTGGCTGCTGCTCATTGCCACGGGCGCATTCGCCCATTTCGGGCAGGTCTATCTGACGATGGCTTTGCAGGGTGAAAAAGTGGGTGTGGTGTCCAGCCTGAACTTCCTTGGAGCGATTTTCGCCACCTTTTTCGGCATCGTTTTTTTTCACGAACATCTCACGCTTGGTAACGTGTTGGCCATGCTGTTGGTCATCGCAGGGGTGTTACTGAATATTTGGGTGAATGCGAAGGGCGGCACTGGCATCCGGCGCTGGGTGGCAAATTTGCTGTCGAAATGAAGGCCCAACTAATCAGACCTAAATCAATGTCTTTCGGGGAAAATTTTATGAAATATCTATCTATAATTTTAGCTTTCGTAACTCTACTTTTTGGTTGTTCCAAGGATTGCGATTTCTTGCTGCCAAGTTGTTTGCGCCAAAAAATTAAAGACAAAGAAATTCAAACTGGTGGTTCGATAAAGCGTTACGACTCACCAGTTGGCCATGTGTACGAAGTATACCAAGGGGATTTTGCCAATGTTTATGATAAAAATTGTAATGTGGTATGTACATTGGGTGGGTTTGTTGGTGTTACCGATTGTGTCAATGGAACAGACACTTTATTGCTTACTAACCCGGTTGTTGTTTGGGAAGAATAGCCTGTATCATCCATATGCCTATTTTTGCCAAAAATCAACTAGGTATGAGCAAGAACAAAAAGCCCGACCAGTTTGGCTTCGTCTTTTCCACCAACCCCGATTTCCAGTTCCAGCCGGAAGAACCTGAACAGGTAGAAGACTTGCCCAACAACCAGCAACCACTCAAAATCTGGCTCGACCGCAAGCAGCGGAAAGGCAAGGACGTGACGCTCATCACTGGGTTTACGGGCAGTGAGGAATCCTTGGAAACACTGGCAAAAGCACTTAAAACCAAATGCGGGGTCGGCGGTTCGGCCAAGGACGGCGAGATTCTATTGCAAGGCGACCACCGTGACAAGGTGATGGCTTATCTATTGGAAAAAGGCTACTCGAAAGCGAAGAAGGCGGGTGGGTGAAGAGAGTTGGCAGTTCGACAGTTGGCAGTCAGTTCGACAGTTTCTTAGTCAGTGCCTTGGCAAATGGCAAAAGACTCATAAACTACTTGACTGAATAATGACTGCCAACTGCCAACTTGTCGAACTGCCAACTAAGAAAGCCTCCCACAAACCATCCTATCCCGACCATTCAAATCCTTCCTCGTTTCCACTTCCACATAGCCGTGCTTAGTCAAGACTTCAGATGAAATCGGCACGTAAAACTCGTTTGTTTCCAGAAAGAGCCAGCCGCCTGGGGTGAGGTGCTTGGTGCCAAATTCTGCAATCTTCTTCACAAACCGCTGGGCATCATTTCCGCCTGCAAACAGGGCGAGGTGCGGCTCGTAATCAATTACATTTTTGGGCAAAATTGGGCGTTCATCCTGCGTGACATAGGGTGGGTTGCTTACGATGAGGTCGAACTTGGGCAGGTTTTTCCAAACCTTTTTTTCCAAAATATTCACTTCGTAAAAATGCACTTCGGTGCCTAGCCGGACGGCGTTTTCGGCAGCGACTTCGAGGGCGGCTGCGCTCACATCGAGGGCATGGACGTCGAGGTCGGGTCGCCGTTTTTTGATGCTGATGGGGATGCAGCCGCTGCCTGTCCCGATGTCGAGGACGCTGCGGATTTCTGGGTGTTGCTTGCAGGTTTCGAGTACCCAATGCACGGATTCCTCAGTCTCCTGCCGGGGAATGAGAACAGCGGGGGTTACCTTGAAACGCAGGCCGTAAAATGCAGCCTGCCCCATCACATACTGCACTGGCTCATGTGCCAACAAGCGTTGAATAATGGCATTCAGCGCCACTACCTGCGGTTTTTCCAGTTTAATTTTTGTGGAAATCTGGCTTGGTTTTATCCCAAAAGCATCCTCCAGCACGATGGAGGCGATGCTGAGCGATTCGCCGGGATCGTAAATGTCGAGCAGTTGTTGAACGATGTGTTTGAGTGCTTGTGCAGCGGTCATTTGTTGATTTTGATTTCGGTCGAAGGCTTCAAACTTTGCGCAAAAATCATAAAATCCACCACTTTTGTGGTAGAGGCTAAAATTCAGTTTAACATCGACAAGTTTCGAAACCTTGCCGACAGCGGACTTCAAATTTTTTAATAATAATGTCAAAAATCGTTTTTGCCACTGGCAACCCCAACAAAATCAGCGAAGTGAACGACCTACTCGCCGGACACTTCGAGGTGCTGGGACTGACCGACATCGGTTGCCCGCTCGACCTGCCTGAAACCAGCCCGACCATTCCCGAAAATGCGCTGCAAAAGGCCCGCTACGTTTACGAAAATTACAGCGTGGACTGCTTTTCTGAGGACACTGGGTTGGAGATTGAAGCGCTCGGTGGCGAACCCGGTGTATTCTCAGCCCGCTACGCTGGGGAGGGAAAAAATGCGGAGGACAACATGAATTTGGTGCTGCGAAAAATGGAAGGAGAGACCAACAGGAAGGCTCGATTTTATACCGTCATTGCCTTGATTTTGGATGGAAAAGAGCATTTGTTCGAGGGAATTGCTGAGGGCACGATACGAAATGAACGGTCGGGAACGGCGGGCTTTGGCTACGATCCCATCTTCCAGCCCGACGGTTTTGGTGTTACTTTTGCCGAGTTGACAAAAGCGGAAAAGAACGCCATCAGCCACCGAGGCAAGGCGGTACGCAAGCTGATAGATTTTTTGGCAAGTCTAAACAATTGAATATCAGTAGAAAAATCTAGTTTTGCGTAGCTTAACTCCGTTTTTCACCAACTCAACAGCCCAGGACGATGAACTCAGAGAATTTTCATGAATACGTCAAGAACCCCTCGATGCTCCATCAGGTGAGCTATCAGGAGTTGAAGAGTTTGGTACTCCAGTACCCGTATTCGCCGAATCTGCGCTATCTGTTGCTGCTCAAGAGCCTCTTCGACCAAAGCAAGGATTTTGATAAAAACCAAGTGCTTGCCTCGCTGAGTAGTCCCGACCGCAAGAAGCTTCGGCAGTTGGTGAAGCAGTACACCCGCCTTCGGGAAATGCAGGAAAATTATACCTTGAGCGAGGACTTCTTGGAGCTGAAAGACCTGTCGGCGCTGGAAAGCAGGCTGGATGAGTTGGAGGCAGAGGCACCCATTACTCCAGCAAAAAAAACAGAAGCAGCCACACCGCCGCCGCCTAGCCTCAATTTTACGTTGGAGGATTTTGAAGATGTAATTGATGAAGAAATTGAGGAGGAAACAGACCCTGGCTTCCTCAGCGATTTGGAGGACACAAATGCTGGAGATGACACTGAACTAACCGATCAATTGGCTCCTTCTCCAGCTGCCCAGATACCAGCCGAGGAGTCTGAACCAGTCCCAGAAGATTCACTCAAAGACTCAGCAGTAGAGGAAAGTTCGGAGCAAATGCCTGCCGAAGTGACTCCTGCCATGGAGGTGGAAATGGCGCCAGAGCAAAGCGATGATGCGCCAAAACCAGCGCCCGCAGTAAACATTCCGCTCGAAATCACGAATGAGGTTGACACTCATCCTGCCCCGATGCCAAAATCGTCGTTTAATACTTGGCTGAAAAAATTCAAGCCGCCCGAGGCGGGAATTTTGAACACTGACTTGAAGGATTTGTCGCTCAACACCAAACCACACAATCCAATTGAAGAGCAGGAGGTGCCGGATGCGAAACAGATTGCTGAGCAGAGCGTAGAAGAAGACGAAGAAATTGCCAGCGAAACCTTGGCATTGCTGCTTGAACGGCAGAAACTCTTTGCCAAAGCAATTTCAATGTACGAGCATTTGAAGTTGTTATATCCCGAAAAAAGCAGTTTATTTGCGGCCAAAATTGAAGAATTGAACAAGAAATTGTGAATTGGTGTCTATTGCTGACCTAGGTTTTTTTTAGAATGGACTTCCTTAAATGATTCACAATCAGTAGTTTATAATTATTTGCGAACAATTAAAAAGAAATAACAATGGTAGCAATGACTATTCTGATAGCAATCGTAGCATTCTTGCTAATTGCTGCAGTTTTGATTCAAAACCCAAAAGGTGGCGGTGTTGACTCCACTTTTGGCGGCCAAGCCAACCAAATGTTCGGTGTTGCAAAATCTGCCGACATGATTGAAAAAATCACTTGGGGATTAGCCGCTGCGCTGATTATCCTTTGCGTCCTGACCACATTTATGTTGGGCGGCGGTGCTGTTGGGCCAGAAATTCAGTCAGCTGGTTAATCAATCGGACTATAAAAAATAGCTCCGTGCTGCCTGACAGCCGGAGCTATTTTTTTGCCTAAGCCCCTCATCTTCAAATTTTCCTCCTCATGAAAATTGCAGCCATCGTCCCCATGCGCCATTCCAGCGAGCGGGTGGTCGGAAAAAACTACCGTGATTTTGCGGGAAAACCGTTGTACCATCATGTAGTTGAGAGCCTATTGGCTTGCTCCGCAATTGGCGAAGTAGTCATCGACACGGATAGCCCCGTGATTTTGGAAGATGCGGCAAAGCATTTTCCAACTGTCACGCTGTTGGAGCGCCCCGTTCACCTTCGGGCTGGCGACATCCCGATGAACGATGTACTGCTGAACACGCTCAACCAACTCGACGCCGATTTTTTCCTTCAAACGCACAGCACCAATCCTTTGCTGACTGCTGAATCTGTGAAAAAAGGCGTTGATATTTTCCTGAAAAACTACCCGATTTACGACTCGCTATTCAGCGTGACTAGGCTTCAGACCCGCCTCTGGGACGAACTGGCCCGTGCTGTGAACCACAACCCCAACATCCTGCTGCGTACACAGGATTTGCCGCCGATTTATGAGGAAAACTCTTGCCTCTACATTTTTTCCAAAGAGATTTTGCTCCGTAAACACAACCGCATCGGCGATCGCCCATATCTGCTCGAAATCTCAAAAGAGGAAGCACAGGACATTGATGTGGAAATTGAATTTAGGATTGCGGAGTTCCTGTTCAAGGCAAGGACTGGGAACTAAGTTTTAAAGTTTCTGCAAAAACTCAACCATCACGCGCTCGTAAAGCCGTAAACTTGCAGCTCCAACAAACGCAAGTTTCATGACGCAATCACCCGTAAAACACTCATACCTCGACGAACTCAACCCCATTCAGCGCCAAGCCGCCACGCAGATTGACGGGCCTGTGCTCGTGGTAGCCGGCCCCGGCTCTGGCAAAACAAGGGTGCTCACCTATCGCATCGCTCACATGATCCAATCGGGAGTTGCTCCATGGGAAATCATGGCGCTCACTTTCACCAACAAGGCTGCACGAGAAATGCAGTCGCGTATCGAGAAGGTAGTAGGGCCCCGGGCAGGTAGAGTTTGGGCAGGTACCTTCCACTCGCTGTTTGCGAAAATACTCCGAGTGGAGGCACAGCATATTGGCTACCCCAGTAATTTTACCATTTATGACACAGATGATACGAAGAGTGTCGTTTCGGCCATCATCAACGAGATGAACCTTAACAAGGAGCAGTACAACGTGAACACCATCCGCTCCCGAATCTCCTCTTGTAAAAGCAACCTCATCACGCCAAAAATGTATGTAAACCGGGCTGACATGATGGAGGATGATAAAGTCGGTAAGCGGCCATTTTTCCACCAGATTTATGAAAAATATGTCATCCGCTGCAAGCGGAGCGGAGCGATGGACTTCGACGACCTGCTGTTCCGGCTTTACGAGCTGTTCCAAAATGTGCCGGATGTGACGAACAAATACCGTCAACGCTTCAAATACCTGATGGTGGATGAGTTTCAGGACACAAACCACCTCCAATATTCCATCGTCAAGAAATTCATCAACTACGAGGGGAGCCCTCGCAATATCTGCGTTGTGGGTGATGATGCTCAATCCATCTACGCTTTCAGGGGGGCCACCATTCAAAACATCCTTGATTATGAAAAGGACTTTAAGCCTTTCGGTATCAAAACGTTTAAGTTGGAACAAAACTACCGTAGCACCGAGCATATCGTTCAGGCGGCCAACGAAGTGATTTCCTACAACCGCCATCAAATCCAGAAGACAATCTTTAGCGACAAAGGTGAAGGACAGCGAATTCGGGTCATTCGGGCCATCACGGACAGCGAGGAGGGCAAACGGGTAGCGGATGCCATAATGGAGCAAAAAAACCGCTGGCATTTGGCCAACAAGGAAATTGCTATTTTATACCGTACCAATGCCCAGTCAAGGGTTTTTGAGGAGTGGATGCGACACTACAACGTATCGTACCGGGTTTTTGGAGGCATGTCGTTTTACCAGCGGAAAGAAATAAAGGATCTAATCGCCTACCTCCGCCTCGCCATTAATCAGCAAGACGACGAGGCATTGCGCAGGGTCATTAACTACCCCAAGCGGGCAATTGGCGGTACGACGGTTGATAAAATTGCCGCCACAGCTGACAGCCACAGTGTACCTATGTGGCAGGTGCTTCCGCATGTGGACTTGCCACCCCGTACTCGAAATTCCATCGAGAATTTTTATTTGATGATTCAGGATTTTGGAGAAAAAGCAAAGACCCACGATGCTCACGTGGTCGCCGAATACATTGCTCGCAAGTCGGGTTTGATGGATGAGTTAAAACAGGACACGACTGTTGAGGGCATACAGCGGTTGGACAACGTAACGAGCCTTTTGGATGGGATAAAAACCTTTGTGGAAGATGATACTGTGAATACGGAAAGGTTTACAGTGGATGGGGAAACAGAGGCATTGGCTGATGGCCCGACGGATAGTTTTGATAAATCCCTGTCGGCTTATCTTCAGAACATCGCCTTGATGACCGATCAGGACACAGGTGATGTCGACGGAGACCATGTTACGCTGATGAGCGTCCACTCGGCCAAAGGCTTGGAGTTTAAAAGTGTGTTCATCGCTGGTTTGGAAGAGCAGCTTTTTCCTTCTTTCATGAGCATGGACACACCAGAAGGACTGGATGAAGAGCGGCGTCTTTTCTATGTGGCCATTACGAGGGCTGAGCAGTTCCTCACTTTGAGCTACGCTGCCAGTCGGTATCGATTTGGACAGGAGCGCAGCAATCCGCCGAGCCGATTTTTGGATGAAATCAACATGGTGCACCTGGATGCTTCTTCGCCCATCGGCACTACTTCAAGGGCCCCAGCGGGCCGTTTCGAACGGGCAAAGGCACATGCCGCTCCAACGGCAGGTTCTGTTCCGTCAAGAAGTGGGGTTACGGGTAGCTTCAAACCAAGAGGCCCTCAGCAGGAGGTGGCGAACCGAATCGACCCAGCGACTTTTAAGCCAAGCCCCAGTGAGCATATCCAAGCTGGGCACAAAGTGACGCATTTGAAATTTGGAGAAGGTAAGGTGGTTGCCATCGATGGCAGCGGCGACAAGCGAATGGCAACGATACTATTCCCTGAATTAGAGGTGGACAAGCAAAAGCGGATAATGTTGAAATTTGCGAAGCTACAGATAGTTGGATGACAAGTTTTGCCATTATTACAGGTGCCTCGCAAGGGCTAGGAAGAGCTTTTGCCTTCGAGCTTGCCAAACGCAAAACCAATTTGATTTTGGTTTCTCTGCCGAATGAAGGGCTATCCCTACTTGCTGCTGAACTAGCTAATTTTAATATTAAAGTCCATTTCTTTGAGACTGACCTTTCTTTGCAGCAAAATATAGAAGGCTTAGCACATGAAATCAATGAGACCTTTCAAATCCATTGCCTGATCAACAATGCTGGTAGAGGAGGTACTTGCAGGTTCGAAGAAGCTAAAATGGCTTACCTTCATGGAATTCTGCAACTCAATATCATCTCTGTAGTACTTCTAACTCGCCTATTAGTTCCCAATTTGAGAAAACAAAAACAAGCCTTCATACTAAATATAAGTAGTATGGCAGCTTTTAGCCCTATCGCTTACAAGACAGTTTACCCTGCTAGTAAGGCGTTCATTAGACACTGGTCACTCGGGCTTCGGGAGGAGCTTCGTGGCACTGGAGTTTCGGTAAGTGTGCTGTATCCTGGCCCTATGAAAACGAACCTAGATGCTATGCAACGTATTGAAAAACAAGGCCTTAAGGGTAAGATGGGGCTTGTTCCGCCAGAAGATGTTGCTAAAGTTGCCATCACTAACTTGTTCAGAAATCGAGCGACAATTGTGCCGGGCTTTATGAATAAAATCAATTTTCGAATGATGCGGCTGTTCGAAAGTCGCTTGTTGACTCGTCTTATTTCAAATGCCGTTAAGTTGGAGTTGGATTGATTGGCAGTAAAATTGTATGCTTTGTTCTATGCCGAAGGATGTTTTGAAATTATCCCAATACCGTTATTTAGGTATTTATTTGAAGCTTGGATTGAAAAAGGATTTATTTCTCTAGATTTGTACGGCTTATTTAGTTCACTGGCTTACACACCTATCAAGACTATATCCTTTCGCTATAATTAAGTTTGTTAAGTTCCACGTTTGATAACCAAACGTGTTATCCCCTTTTTGTAAACACTTATATCTTATTAAAATGAAACAATCTTTTAACCCTATTCGGGCAGCCTACCTCTGCTGTCAACGTTTGGTGTTACTATTGGTAATCTACAGTTGCATCCTACCTGCTAATCTTTCTTCACAAACTGATATTTACCTGGCTAGGTCGACTGAAAACAAGATAGCCAAATTCAGTTCTGATGGTTCTGGTCTGAATCTATCCCTAGTAAGTGCCTCAGGTTTCGTTACTGGCGTTGCAATTGATGCTACCAACGGTAAAATTTATTTTACTCAATATACTACAGGCGCCATTGGAATCGCTAACCTAGATGGAACCAGCTTGAACGCTAGTTTAATCATGGGGCTTCAAAAACCAATGGGCATAACCATCGACCCTGTGAATGCTAAGATTTATTGGACAGAAGAAGGTTCCAAAAAAATCAAAAGAGCCAATTTAGATGGAACTGGTGTCGCCACTCTTGTTACTGTGACTAATGGCCAACCTTACGATGTCGCAGTTAGTCCTGCCACTAATCAACTTTTTTGGTGTTCAAAAGGATATAATCGTATAGGTGTGGTTAACCTTTCAGGAGGGGGGTACAACCCGGATTTTATCAATTGCGGGGCTGCGACTTATGGCATATACGGACTAGGTATTGATAGAGTTGGCAATAAGGTTTTTTGGGCAAACTATGGTGCCAGTGCTATAGGAGTAGCCAATTTAGATGGCACTGAAGTCAACCCTTCTCTAATTCCCAATTGCCTTAGCCCAATAGATGTGGTGGCCGACCCAGGCACAGGTAAACTTTATTGGAGCAATATTGGAAATGATGGCGTTGGTAGTTCAAACATTGATGGCACTGAAGTCAATCAATACTTTAAAACTGGAATTACCAGAGTGTGGGGAATTGACATGATTTTGTCACCATGCCCCGACCAGGACCAAGATGGTGTTTGCAGTCAACTGGACAATTGCCCCAACACATTCAATCCGGACCAAGCTGATGCTGACAATGATAGCATAGGTGATGCTTGTGACGCCGACGATGACAACGACAATGTTTTAGATATCAACGACCCCCAGCCACTAAACAATTTTGTTTGCGGTGATGCTGATATGGATGGCTGCGACGACTGTTCAATTGCTGGTGTTGCCAGCCCCAACAACGATGGCCCCGATTTCGACTCAGACGGAATTTGTGACAATGGGGATGCCGACGACGATAACGACGGCGTACCAGATGTTGATGACCCGGATGATGCAAATAATTTTATCTGTGGAGACTCAGACATGGATGGTTGCGATGACTGTTCCGTGGCCGGCACATTTGCGCCCAATAACGATGGCCCTGACAACGACCTAGATGGTCTGTGCGACAGCGGTGACCCTGATGACGACAACGACGGCGTACCAGATATAGACGATAATTGTCCAAATGTTGACAACCCGGACCAAGAGGATGCCGACATGGATGGCATTGGCGATGCCTGTGAAACAGATGATGACAATGATGGTATTCCTGATGTATCTGATAACTGCCAGTTTACGCCAAATGTCGATCAGTTAGACAATGATATGGATGGAATGGGAGATGCCTGCGATTCTGACGATGACAATGATGGCGTTATTGACGCCGCAGATAATTGTCCATTCGCTGCCAATGCTGACCAAGCCGACAATGATATGGACGGCATCGGGGATGTTTGTGACAATGACGACGATAACGATGGTGTACTGGATGTTGATGACAATTGCCCATTCACTGCCAATGCCGGCCAAGCCGACAATGATATGGACGGCATCGGGGATGTTTGTGACAATGACGACGATAACGACACTGTACTAGATGTTGATGACAATTGCCCATTTACTGCCAATGCAGATCAAGCCGACAATGATATGGATGGCATGGGTGATGTTTGCGACGATGACGATGACGATGATGGTATTTTGGACGTGACAGATAATTGCCCAACTGTTGCCAATGCAGACCAAGCCGACAATGATACGGATGGCATGGGTGACGCTTGTGACCCAGATGATGACGGCGATGGTGTAGCTGATGGCGATGATAATTGCCCAACTGTTGCCAATGCAGACCAAGCCGACAATGACATGGACGGTATCGGTGATGCTTGTGACAATGATGTAGATACTGATATGGATGGTTTTCAAGATGGAAATGACAACTGCCCGATGAATTTCAACCCTGGGCAAGAAGATAATGATAATGATGGGGTAGGCGATGTTTGCGACACGGACGACGACAACGATGGTGTGCCAGATGTTTCAGATAATTGCCCGCTTGTGGCCAATCCTGCTCAAGCCGACAATGACATGGATGGCCTCGGTGACATTTGTGATCCGGATGACGACAACGATGGCCTGTCGGATCAAAATGATAATTGCCCGCTTGTGGCTAATCCAGACCAAGCTGATTTTGATATGGATGGTATTGGCGATGTCTGCGATTCTGATGCTGACGGCGATGGAATTGATGATAGTATTGATAATTGTCTGGGACTTGCCAATCCTGACCAAGCTGATACAGACATGGATGGTCTTGGCAATGCTTGTGACAGCGATGATGATAATGATGGAGTGGATGACGGAGATGACAACTGCCCAGAATCTGCGAACGCTGACCAAGCCGACAGCGATTGTGATGGCGTAGGAGATGCTTGCGACCTTTGCCCTGGCGGTGATGATAGCATTGATTATAACAATGACGGTTTAGCTGACTGTTTCTATTTGCCTGCTACTTTCAATGAAATTTATCCCGGATGGCGTTGTGGCAACAATAACACTAAGGTTTATATATGTCACAATGGCAGTACGCAATGCGTAGGCTTTAATGCCATCAATAACTTTGACTACATTGGGCCATGTGGCAATGCAACTTGTTTCCAATCTCCTGGCGGCAATCCTTCCAGTCAATTGGGTTGGTTAGATTTGCCTACTGAAAGTAAGGAAGGAATCAGGTTTGAATTGATGCCAAACCCAGCTGGTGAATCTGTCAATATACAATTCAGCGGATTAAGAGGCGTCATTGCTGATCTTGTCGTAGCAGATAACCTTGGCAGGGTTGTATTCCAACAGGAATTGGAAGATGGGCAGACCAACCTAGACCTTGATTTGAGCACAAGCAATTGGCATACTGGGCTGTACACCGTAATGATAAAATCAGGTGGTGAACGTGCCTTCCAACGGCTCATGATTCAGCAATAATAGCTGAATAAGTAGCCGATTGGGCAAAAGAAAAGCGGTTTGGGCATAATGTCCAAACCGCTTTTCTTTTGCCCAATCTTGAAACCTTAATCTACCCAATCCGCTACGAATACATTCGTGTCATGTCTACCGCCGTTGTTGCGGTTGCTGGAGAAAGCTACTTTTTTACCATCTGGTGAAAACATAATGAATGAATCAAAGCCAGTATCAAAAGTGATTTGCTCAAGTCCTGTGCCGTCCAAGTTCACAGCAAACACATTGAACAAGCGACCACTCTTACTGTGGTGATTGGTGGAAAAAAGGATTTTCTTGCCGCTTGGGTCCATGAAAGGTGCCCAATTCGCACCGCCAAGATGTGTGATTTGCTTTAAGTCCGAACCGTCCACATTGCAGGTGAAAATCTCAAGTGCAGTGGGTTGTACCAATCCCTGCGCCAGCAGTTCTTTGTAGGTTTTCACTTCCTCGTCTGTTTTCGGACGGCTAGCCCGGAAAACCAAACGCTTGTTGTCTGGCGTAAAAAAAGCGCCACCATCGTAACCCAATCCATTGGTCACTTGGCGCTGGTCAGAGCCGTCAATGTTCATCGTCCAAAGTTCCAAATCGCCTGAGCGGGTGCTGGTAAAAACGATTTTTTTGCCGTCCGGCGAAACAGTTCCTTCTGCGTCATAACCGGGCGAGTTGGTCAGTTTTTTAACAATATTCCCTTTCAAATCAGCTACATAAATATCGAATTCTTTGTGAACTGACCAGACATATTTGCCCCCAACACTACGTGGCGACTCAGGACAGTTGTCGCCGCTCTCGTGCGTGCTAGCAAAGAGAATATGCTTGTTGTCTGGCATGAAATACGAGCAAGTCGTTTTCCCTTTCCCAGTACTGATAAGCTGTGGTTTTTGGCCGCCATTCGTGCCTGTGCTGATTGGCATGTAGAAAATCTGGTCACAGGCAGTTCCCCATTTTTCATTGGTTGCTTGAAAAGTGAGGTACTTGCTGTCGAAACTCCAGTAGGCTTCTGCGTTGTCGCCAGCAAATGTCAATTGCTTGACATTGCGGAAGTGGTTTTCACCAGTCAAACGGAGGGTGTCCGCTGCCTGATTGTAATTGGTAAGTGCTTGGTTTCCAGCTTTTTTTGATGAGTCGCAAGCCAAAGCCATCATGGCAAATGACAGGGCGAGGATGGTGTATTTTGTCATAAAATTTTTTTCGCAAAGATAGTATTCGCAAGCTCCTTGCCCAGTCTAGCCTCATTTTACAGCGTAATCCTTTTGTAAAAATGCCACTAATTACTTGCCCTTCGTTCCATCAGCACATTGTCATGCCATGTGCCGTCCCGTTGTGCAATTCGTTCCCGAATGCCTACTACCCGAAATCCTGCCTGCTCGTGAAGTGCGATACTTGCCTTGTTTTGGGCAAAAATGACTGCCTGCAACGTCCAAAACCCCTGCTTCTCAGCATTGGAAATTAGTTGCTTGAGCAAGGTTTGGCCGATGCCTTTTCCCCTGCTTTTTTCACCAATGTAAATCGCCACCTCGCCCACACCTCGGTAAACTTCCCGTTTTGAATAAGGTGTGAGCGCTGCCCAGCCAACTACCTCACCATCAACAGTTGCCACCAAACGGCAAATAGATAGGTATTTTTCATCCCATGCTTCCCAGTCAATGGATTTTGTTTCAAAAGTGGCAATACCTGTGGCCAAGCCTTCTTCGTAAATACGGCGGACAGCTGGGTAGTGTGCTTCCAGTAATGGCTCAATTACCAAATTCATGAGCAGCAACCGACTGTTGAACAGCCTGCCAACTCCAATTCCAGCTTGGGCTTGCAGACGGTAGGTGGTACAAACATTTTCACAACCAATTGACTTTCTGTGATTTCAATATCCGATGGGCTGTAGTTGGAAGTGGGGAGGTACTCGTTTCCCCACTCAAAAAAGATGTCGGCATCTCCTCGCATCGGCTTCATTTTGCCCACAATGTCGAAGATTTTTAGAGCTTTTTCAGTGAGCATGTGGCGCTCCACCTGCTCGTCACCGGAAACCCAGAGCTGCACTACTGTTTGAAAATACTCGCTTGGCCTGCCCCCACAGTCCACTGCTTCGATGTGCATATTTTTCACTTCCGTAATGTGATAAGCCATTGGCACGAAGAAGCCTTGGCGGTATTCAAAAACGAGTTCCTTGCTGGGATTTTCCCGCAGTGTTTGGAGAAATTGATTGGTTGTCATGTTGAAAATTGGTAAGTTATTACTGAAAAAGGATTTGAAAATGGTGGCAACTTGGAAAGCAGTTGCCACCAATATCTTTTAGCAGCAGCCGTTTCCACAGCCGGTGCCACAGCAGCCACCTTCGGTGGTGCTTGTTTGGAATGAAATTGAATTTCGCATAGCACAAATAGTTTAAAAGTGAAAAAATACGCTTTCTATCGCAATATTACGATGATTTAAGCCAAAAAAAATCTCAACAGCAGCGACTGAACATCTCGCCGAATGCCGCCGTGAACTCCCGCAAAACCTCCATGTTCAGGCAGTAGCAAACCTTGGGCGGTTCCACGCTTCCGGTGATGATGCCCACGTTTTTCATCGCTTTCAAGTGCTGCGAGACCGTACTTTGCGACAGCGGGAGCACATCCACCAAATCCCCGCATACACAGGCTTTGGTTTTGAGCAAATGCTGAATGATGGCTACTCTAGCAGGATGTGCCAGCGCCTTTGCCAGTTCAGCAATTCGGTTCTGTTCGGTAGAAAATGCTGCTGTTTTGCTAAGTCCCATCCGTCGGGTTTGAAATTCATCGCAATATTACGATTATTAGGTTTTGAAAAGCAATTTTTCAGGAAAGTTTTTTTGAAAAAAAATTGCTTGCTTAATTTTCGGTTGCAGCCACTTGGTACCTACGGTAATTTTGCCCTCAACAAAATATATAAAAATGCTCACGACGACATTACCCGACACGACCACCATGTACCAAGCCCTGTTGAACAAGGATACCAGTTTTGAAGGTATTTTTTTTGCGGGTATCAAGACCACTGGCATTTTTTGCAGGCCCAGTTGCACTGCCAGAAAACCCAAGCCTGAGAACGTAGAGTACTACGCCAATGCGAGTGAAGCCATCCGCCACGGCTATCGGCCCTGCAAGGTTTGCCACCCGATGGAACTGAAGGACGCAACCCCTGATTGGCTCGAACCGCTGCTCAAAGAAATTGGCGCTGACCCTTCTATCCGGTTGCGCAGCAGTGACCTTCGGGAACGTGGACTGCAGCCAGAGCGAGTAAGCCGTTGGTTCAAAAAAACACACGGCATCACCTTTCAGGCCTATTTGAGAATGCTCCGCATTAACCAGGCTTTTGGACAAATCAGGCATGGTGAGCGGGTGACGGATACGGCTTTCAGCAACGGCTATGAATCGCTTAGTGGCTTTGCTGATTCTTTCAAAAAAACTACAGGTTTTGCGCCAGCAAAAAGTACTAATAAAAAAATCATCACAGTGACTAGGCTGCTGACGCCCCTCGGCCCGATGATGGCTGGTGCCACAGACCACGGCATCTGCCTACTTGAATTTACAGACCGTAGGATGCTGGAAACACAAATCAGCCGTTTGAAAAAATACTTGAAAGCTGAGATAGTGTCTGGCGAGCATTCATTTTTTTCGATGCTAAACGAGCAACTGAACGATTATTTCGATGGAAAAAGAAAGGATTTTGGATTGCCGCTGGACTTGACGGGGACAGCTTTTCAGCAACAAGTTTGGACAGAATTATTACAAATTCCATATGGCAAAACACGTTCGTACAAAGAGCAGGCGACCAATATTGGGAACCCTAAAGCGGTTCGGGCAGTGGCAAGGGCAAATGGCGACAACCGAATTTCTATCATCATTCCTTGCCATCGGGTCATTGGTTCTGACGGTGAGTTGACAGGTTACGGAGGTGGGCTTTGGCGGAAAAAATGGCTGCTCGAACATGAACAGAATTCAAAATTGAAAGTGGATAATTGACAACTATCGCATTTGTTTCAATTGTCAATTATCCATTGTCAATTATCCATTCCTATGGTTTTGCCCCTTCTAGCCATTTGCTGATGCCGGGGCAAGCTTGATAAGTTTGATCGATGCGGATGTATGTGGAGCGTACTTTTTCTTCGACCCACCGGGCAGTTTCAGCGGACTTTTTTTGCTCAATGGCAGCTGTCTGAATTTTTGCATAATCCTTCTCCAAACTTGCCACGTGAGGTTGCGTTCGGCTCTGTAGCTGCACAATTCTAAAAAAGGTTTCACCACGTGGGTCTGTAAAGCTGAAGGGCTTTGAAAATTCGCCAACTTTCATAGTGTCAATGGTGAAATAGATGGCAGGCTCTAAGTCCCCAATTTCAAAAAACGAGTTGCCACTGGCTGGATTGACGAGCTTACCGTCGTTGTTGTAGCTCTGTACGTCTTTATAGCCAAACATTTTTACTGCCTTCGAAAAACTGATGCTGTCCGACATAAGCAATTGGCGTACGGAGTCGAGTTTGTGTTCTGTGAGGGCAAGGTCAGCATCGGTAATTTCAGGTTTAACAAGGATGTGCCTGGTGTTTATGCTGTTGCCACGGCGTCCAATCAGTTGAATGAGGTGGAACCCGAATTCAGACTCCACTACATCTGAAATTTGATTCTCGTCAAGTTTGTAAGCTGCTGCTTCGAAAGCTGCCACAAATTTCCCCCGTTTGGTCCAACCGAGGTCGCCGCCAATTCTTGCACTGGCAAAGTCATCGGAATATTTTTTTGCCAATTCTTCGAATGATTCGCCACCTTCCACAATGCGCTTGCGGATGTCGGTTAGTTTGTCAATGGCCTTTTGGCGTTCAACGGCATTGATTTCTGGCTTCATCACAATTTCGCCGATTTCCACTTCCGAATTGAAATAAGGCAAGCTGTCTCGTGGGATTTTTTTGAAAAATGCCTTCACTTCGGACGGCGTCACGCTTATACCTTCCATGACTTTAGAACGCATTCTGTCTGCAAGCAACTGGCTTTTGAGGTCCTCTCTGAATGACTGCTTTACTTCGCCGATGGACTGGCCGTAATAATCCTCGAACTGGTTAACGTCACCACCCATGTAATCGAGGATTTGCTCAATACGGGCATTCATCTGGTCTTCCACTTCTTCATCTTTCACTTCCACGCTGTCGATTTTTGCTTGGTTCACGAGCAGTTTTTGCGTGAGCAGGTTGTCCAGCATTAGGCAGCGGGCGTCGGGGGGGAGCTTGCCGCCTTGCTTGTCGGCAATGAGCGCAATCTGCTCTTCCAGTTCTGAAAGCAAAATGTATTCGCCTCCCACATTGGCAACCACTTTGTCAATCACTTCACGTTGGGCAACCAGTTGCGAAGCAATAAAAACCGCTAAAAGCCCAAGGGCAATTCTTTTTATCATTGATGATTCTATTTTTTGATGTCTAGGCAAATTTCAGGGTTGGTCAGAGGATTTGCAGTTTAAAGAAAGCTTGCTGCACAAATCTTATTCGAACACTTTCAAGTTGTTTTTTTGCACAGCTTCTTGGTAAAGTTTATCCTTCAAATCTTCCAAAAGTTCAGTTTTTCTTTTGTGCAAAATGACTTTCCTTGCTTGGTCTTCGATGTAGGATAGTGGTGCAATTTCTTTTTTGCGGACTAGCTCCAACAACTTGAAATAGTACACAAAGTTTTCGTCCCGTTGGATGAAGTCCTTTCTGTTTTCAACATTGTCAACGGTCAAAGTGCCCTGCGGCATGTAAGCCGCAATATCGTCCACGTTGTACCAAGTATTGTCTTGCAAGTGATGCACTGCTGCATGTTGGCTGCACCACCTTGAGAGGTCTGCAAAGTCCTCACTTTTGTTGCTGTTCCACCAATCCTGAGCTTTGTCAGAGTTTGGAGCATTTCGAGGTGCTTTGATGAAACGGCATCGCAAAATGGGGGTCTCAAGCTGGTACTGCTCTTTGTTTTTTTCGTAAAATTCTTGTAGCTGTTGCTCCGTCACCGTAGAATCCAGCAACTTGTTCATCACAAGGTTCCCGTAATTGTTCTTGATGAGCGAGGCACGATAATCAGCTACCAATTTTTCAAGGTTGAGGTCTTCGGGGATGTTCTGTTCTGCCTCGTGCAGCAGGGCCATTTCCCGCATCCAATATCTAACATAGGTGTTGATGATGACCGTACTATCCTCCCCGGTAATGCCCTGCGGCAACATTCCGTCCATGTCGGAGAGGTAAAGGGTTTTGTCATAAATACGGCCCAACTTCCGGTCGTTTTTTGAGTGTTTGGTATCGTTGCTGCATGAACCGAGCAAAGCAAAGACCGCCGCTGCAAAAAGCAGAAACCAGGCGGAGAAACGCTCCCCGCCTGGTTTATTATTCTGCTTAGCAATATTTTTTGTAGTGAAGTTCATATTGGTTTGCTCGTTAGTTGGTGTAAAGATAGGCGTACCCAACACGCCAACCAACCAGCTGCAAACTTACTTTTTAACCATGCTATTGAAGACTTTTTCGTTTGTCTTCACTTTGTATTCTTTACGGAGTGACTCCAACCAGCGCTTTTCCAAGTAATCTTGGTAGTCGGCAACTACGTAGCCACGGGCTTCCAACAACGTTTTCTGGCCTGGTTGTAGGATTTCCTCCAGCTTGAAAAAATTGTAGGATTTGTCCCTTTTGCTGATGTCCACAGGAGATAACGCACCCACTTTCCATTCCATTTTGTCCACCACTTCGTTACGGCCTTTTTCATATTGTTTCTCCGTGCGGCTAAGGATTTTGTCCTCATCCGTGTTGAATTTGGCAAGTACGGTTTCAGGGTCGTTGTGCTTCGCAAATTCCCGGATCTGGTTGATTTTGTCTTTGGCTTTTTCAACCAGTGCATACTGGCTCAATACGGCACGTTCTTCCCATTTGTAGTTGGCTTTGTTTTTTTCGTAAAACGCTTCTAAGCCAACAGAATCCGCAGAAGCCTTGTCCCAAACTTCCATTTTGGTGACTTCGAAGAGCATGACACCTTCTTCGTACTCCCGCATCAGGGATTTGAACTCAGGGTATTTTGTGTCCAGCAATTTCTCTTCGTGTTTCAAAGCAGTTTCACCAACATAGTCCTCGTAGAGGTTTTCCACTGTTTGAGCGATGCCTGCTCCTGACATTTGTTGACGCTTGCGGGAAGCTTTGGCGCAGTACTCAGCAAAGTCGCCAAGTGTGATTTTCTCCGAGTTTCCGAAGGAAAAAAGTGGCTTTGTGGATGGCACCTCAGGTGCTTTCCATTTGTATGTCAAAAAACTTTTGGTGGTATCCGCTTCTAAAGTGGCGATGAAATTGGCCAGCGTTGTATGGTCTTCTGTGAAATTGCTTTCCTTTTTAATTCGCTCGATCATTTTCTGTCGGGCCAATTCGTAGCGGGTATCCTGCTTGATTTGGTTTTGCAACCTAGATTTCACTACTGTAAACGGTTCGTCCCGTTTTAGGCTGATCCGCTTGAGGATGTGCCAGCCAATTGAAGTCATAATTGGTGGTGAAAAATCACCATCATTTTGCAGCGCAAATGCGGCATCTTCAAACGGTTTTTCATAGCGGTTGATACCAAAAAAACCGATGTAACCACCTTTTGCAGCAGTAGCTTGGTCCATCGAACCCGTTTTGGCAAGTTCCTCAAAATTGGCACCACCTTGCAAAGCGGAGTACAGCGAGTCAATGGCACGGCGTGCCTTGATTCCATCAGGGAATTTATCCAGCCGCACCATGATATGCGATATTTCCACTTCGCCACGTGCTGGTCGGCGACCATGAACGATCAGCAGGTGGTAACCACCGTTGGTACGGATTGGGCCTTGAAGTTTACCGATTGGGGCAGTGTAAGCCGCTGTTTCTAAATTGTAAAATCCATTAGGAAAAAGGGCGGTTACATATCCGATATGACCTAAGTTTTTGTTGACTGATTTGTCGGTGGAATAAACCATTGCAGTAGCACCGAAATCCTCGCCCCGCTCCAATTTAGCTTTCGCTTCCATAATTTTGTTCCAAGCTGCGAGGGTGTCGGCTGGTGAAGCGTTTGGAGGAAATGATACCATGATGTGGCTAATATCCACGTCTTGCTTGGTACGCTCGTAGGCTTCGTCCACCAATTTTTCTGTGACTTCCCGATCGATTAAATAGGAGTCTGCAAGCTGGCGGCGGTAGCCTTCCAATTCTTGTTTCAAGGAAGAAATGGTATCCAATTTCATGTCCTTGGCCTTTTTAACCTTCAGTTTGAAATTTGTGTAAAGGTCAAGGTACTCTTGTAGGCTGGCTTTTGAGTAATCGGCTTTGTCACCGTTGGTTTTGGAGTATATGTACTTGAATTCGGAGAGATGAACTGGTGTGTCATCCACTGAGAATAGTACAGGGTCGTCCTTCTGGGCAAAAAGACCTGTAGAGAGGAACGTGACAAAAAGCAAAATCAAGAAACGATTCGGCATGGTAGGATGTATTTTGGTTATCAAATGCTTTGAATAAGGTTGTCGGGAGTTGGGCAAAACGGCGGCAGGTTCATAAAGATTGCTGGAGCCACTTGCACAACGGCCAAAAAAAGCGCCGCAAAAGTAGCAAAATTTAAAGGCGGACAATCTTTTGCCCCAGTCATTTGAATTTCATTTGATTTTATGGGCAATGCTGGCATTTCGACTATTTTTGCGCACCGTTTCGGAGTTATGAGTTAAGGGTTAAGAGTTAAGAGATATTCTGACTTGGGACTTTCAAAACTCATAACCCATAACTCATAAATAAAATTATGTCCGAACAAGAACTCGTCCGTAGGGACAACTTGCAGAAAATCAAAGACTTAGGCATTAATCCTTATCCACCGGAACTTTTCCCGGTCAATGTCACTGCCACTGAAATCAAGGCGAACTATAAAGAAGAAATCCTCGAAGATGGTACCAAGAACCGCTTGAATTACCAAGCAGTTTGCATCGCTGGACGCATCATGGCTCAGCGGGAGGCTGGCAAGGCCATGTTCATGAATATTTTGGATAGCACTGGCACGATTCAATTGTATATGAAGCGGGACGAGCTTGCTTCGCAAAATGAAGCTGGCGAACCTGATTACACTTTCTTCGATGTTTTGGTGAAAAAACTGCTCGACCTCGGCGACTTCGTTGGTGTGAAGGGCTACGTTTTCAATACAAAAACTGGGGAAACGAGCATTCACGTGCAGGAACTGACCTTGCTGGCCAAATCCCTCCGTCCACTCCCCATCGTGAAGCGGGACGCCGAAGGCAATGTTCACGATGCATTCACCGACCCTGAGCTCCGCTACCGGATGCGCTACGTTGACCTCATCGTAAACCCAGAGGTGAAGGAAACCTTCATCAAGCGGACGAAAATGATTGCTTCCATCCGCAGTTTTCTCAATGAACGGGGAGGTATGGAAGTGGACACGCCCGTCCTTCAACCCATCCCCGGTGGCGCTGCGGCCCGCCCGTTCAAGACGCACCACAATGCGCTCGACGTGCCTTTTTTCATGCGAGTGGCCAACGAATTGTACCTCAAGCGCCTTATCGTCGGCGGCTTCGAGTGGGTGTATGAGTTCAGCCGGAACTTCCGCAACGAGGGCATGGACCGGACGCACAACCCAGAGTTCACCATCCTGGAATTCTACGTGGCCTACAAGGATTATTTCTGGATGATGGAAACAACCGAGCAGTTGCTAGAGCGCGCTGCCCTCGATACCTGCGGTACAACGGAGGTTGTTTTTGGGGATTCGATATTGAGTTTCAAAGCGCCTTTCCAGCGAATCAGCATTTACGAAGCCATCGAAAAACACAGTGGAATTGATGTTTCCAACATGGATGAAGAAGCCTTGCGGGAGGTCTGCAAAAAATTGCACATCGAACTCGACCCAAGTATGGGCCGTGGCAAATTGATTGACGAAATCTTCGGGGAAGTGGCTGAGAAGCACATGATTCAGCCCACTTTCGTCACCGACCACCCGGTGGAAATGTCTCCGCTCACAAAGAAGCACCGCAGCAAACCCGGCCTTGTGGAGCGCTTCGAATTGTACTGCAACGGCAAGGAAATCGCCAATGCCTACACCGAGTTAAACGACCCGATTGACCAGCGGGAACGCTTTGAAGACCAAGTAAAACTCATGGAGCGGGGTGACGACGAGGCCATGTACATCGACCACGATTTCCTCCGGGCGATGGAATTCGGGATGCCACCCATGTCTGGTATCGGTTTCGGCATTGACCGTTTGGCTATGCTGTTTACAGGCCAGGCAAGCATTCAGGAAGTGCTGTTCTTCCCGCAGATGCGGCCGGAAGTGTTCTAATTTACGGTTTACGATTTACGATTTTGGATTTTATGCCCAAGCGTAATTCGTAAATCCCTAATCGTGAATCCATGAAAAAAACCGTTGCCCTCCTCTGCGGGGGTGTTTCCCCCGAGCACGAGGTCTCGATGAACTCTGCACGGAACATTTACAAAGCCATTGATAAAAAAAAGTACGATGTGGCCGTCATCGGTGTGAGCCGCAGCGGGCAATGGCTTCATTTGCCAGAGGACGAATTCCTTCAGCTTGCCAGCATTGAAACTGGCAATGTCGGCTTTCCGTTGATGCTGCTTCCTGGCGAAGAACTGGTCATTCAATATCGTCCAGTTGGAAAATCACAGTTCACAGTTCAAAACTCACATTTCCCAAAGGTAGACGTAGTTTTTCCCATCATTCACGGGCCATTTGGCGAAGACGGCACTCTGCAAGGTATGTTAGCGCTGCTTGGCTTACCTTTCGTTGGGGCGAACACGCTGGGGGCTTCGGTAGGCATGGACAAGGATTTTACCAAACGGCTACTGCAAGATGCAGGGATATTGGTGGCACCTTGGGTAACCCTGCGCAAACATGAAACGATTGATTATCATTCGATTGTGCAAAAATTGGGCTACCCCATGTTCGTTAAACCTGCCAACATGGGGAGCAGCGTAGGTGTCAGCAAAGCGGAAACACTGGAAGAACTGATTGAGGCCATTCATTTGGCCTTCAAATTCGATGCAAAAATACTGGTGGAACAGGGCTTAAAAGGACGTGAAATCGAAACCGCCGTTCTTGGCAACATTGAAGACCTACAGGTAAGCGGGGTAGGGGAAATCGTGATGGAAAAAGGATTTTACGATTACGACAGCAAGTACATCTCACCGGACGCCGCCAAAGTGGTCATCCCTGCCGAAGATGTGAGTGAAAAAGACGTGGAGAATATTCGTGAAACAGCACTGCGAGCTTTTCAAGTGCTTGGTTTAGAGGGACTTAGCCGGATGGATGTATTTCTGCTAGACGATGGCAGGGTGTTCGTCAACGAACCGAATACGCTGCCGGGTTTCACCAATATTTCCATGTACCCTAAGCTTTGGATGCAGGCAGGGATGAGTTACCCCGACTTGATTGACCGTTTACTTACATTGGCGTTGGAGCGGCATCAGCGGGATTTTGCCTTGCAACGCACAAGGTTTTGAGTTAAGAAATTTGCCCTACCTTGCCACGCTAAGGTTACACGGACTGCCAGTCCGTACTTTCACACTTCACGGACTGGCAGTCCGTGTTACTTCAAACATCGCCCTATGCAATTCAACCTAAAAAAGGATCTCTGCTTTTTCGATATCGAATCAACAGGCCTGAATGTTATCCGTGACCGCATCCTTCAAATTGGCATCATCAAATACTTCAAGGATGGACGTGAAGCAGCAGAGCTGGAAATGCTTATCAATCCCGGCATCCCAATCGGGACTGAGGCCATGAGTGTACATGGCATCACTCCAAAAGATGTAGCTAACAAGCCTGTTTTTGCCCAAGTTGCCAAGCAGCTCTTTGATTTTATCGGAGATTCGGACTTGGCAGGCTATAATATCAGCCGTTTTGATGTGCCGCTGCTCATGGAAGAATTCGCAAGGGCGGGTTTTGATTTTGACATTGACAAGCGCCGTTTAGTAGACGTCCAGCGGATTTTTTATAAAATGGAGCCTCGCAATCTCAAAGCAGCCCTGCGGTTTTACTGCGGAAAGGAAATGGAGGATGCCCACGATGCCATGGCCGATGTCCGTGCCACCATTGACGTTTTCAAAGGTCAACTCGAACGCTACGACGGCGTGGACTACCTCGACGACGACGGCAACACAACACCAACTCCCATCGTGAACGACATGCAGGCGCTGCATGATTTCACGCAAGACACCAAAAATATTGACGTAACGAACCGCCTGAAATACAATGAGCAGGGCGAAATCGTTTTCAATTTTGGAAAATACACGGGTGTATCAGTCCTCAAGGTTTTCGACATGGAACCCAACTACGGGCAGTGGATTTTAAGCAAGGATTTTGGCGTACAAGTAAAATCCATCATCCGAAAATTGATGAAAGAGCACGAGCAACGGCGTAAATAAAGTTGGAAGTTCCCCGACCTTGGTCGGGGTGGGCAGTTGGCAGCCCTTGTTCACCGTTCACCATTTACCATTCACCATTAATATGATTGATTTATCCAAAATTTCAGCAAAACCGCCAGAAGGCACCGACAAAGGGGATATCAAAAAACTAACAGACAAGTACTGTGAGCGGATTGGTGACCTAAACGAAATTTTGCGGGCACAACGTAAGCATTCCCTGCTCGTAATTCTTCAGGGCATGGACGGAAGCGGCAAAGACGGTGCAGCGAAAAACGTATTCAAAGATTGCACCCCTTTCAACCTCAGTGTTTATGCTTTCAAAAAGCCCACTGAGATTGAATTTGCCCACGATTTCCTTTGGCGGGTACACCAGCAAGCGCCTGCTAAGGGTGACATCAAGATTTTCAACCGCTCCCATTACGAAGATATCCTCATCCAGCGGGTGCACAAATGGATTGATGAAGACCGGGTGAAAAAACGCATGGAAGCTATCAATGCCTTTGAGGAGTTGCTCCAATTTGACAACAATACAACCGTTTTGAAATTCTGCCTGCACATTTCAAAAGACGAACAGGAAAGGCAGTTGCAGCAGCGCATTGACCACCCAGAAAAGCACTGGAAGCACAACGAGGGCGACTGGAAAGAACGGGAATTTTGGGACGACTACATGCGATGCTATTCGGATGCCATCAACTGGAGCACCATTCCTTGGACCATCGTGCCTGTGGATGAGCGCTGGTATCGGGACTACGTGATTTCGAAGAAAATTTGTGAAACACTGGAGGCAATGGACTTGGCTTATCCAGCATGATTTTATCACATCTGTTTAAATAATTTCTCTATGAAAAATTTGAAAACACTTCTTCTTGTCTTCCTATTTCTTTTTGCCTCCTGCGCCAAAAGCATCGTTGTGAATTTTTCAGATGACACCCTTGCAAAAGGAAAAATCAATATTATGCCATCAAGGTCATTGGAACGAACCTCCCTCGTGGTCAATGGAAAGCTGCTGATTGATCAAAAGCATTTGAAGAAAATAACTGTGCAGAACCTACCTGATGGGATATATTCATACCACCTAACTTGCGATAATTCAAAATACACTGAAAAAGTTGATAGTGAAAAAAGGTTTGATATAAATGCTGGCGAAGAACAAACTTTTCTCCTTGAAGTACCGCCATATTCCAATGGCTACTGGTTGAACGTAGGCTTGTATTCAATTGCTACTTGGGTTTCGCTCTACGTATTTTATGGCTTAGATTAAATCGCCGCAATAGATTCAACGCATCATGGAAAAAGTTAGAATAGACAAATGGCTCTGGAGCGTCCGTATTTTTAAATCAAGGACTTTGGCCGCAGATGCCATTAAATCTGGTAAGGTACGAATTGGCGAGACGAATGCTAAGCCTTCCGATAATGTAGTGGTTGGCCAAATAGTTTATGTGAAAAAAGACGGCTTTAGCTTGGAGTTTTTGGTAAAAAAATTGATTGATAAGCGTGTGTCAGCTCCTATCGCAATTGAATGCTACGAAAACCAAACCCCTACTGAGGAGATGAACAAGTACAAAGATTGGTATGTAGGTAAACAAGGAACAGAAGTGCGGGAGCGAGGAACTGGCCGTCCAACAAAAAGAGAGCGACGGGAGATTGATGGCTTTAAAAGCGATAGATTCGAATTGGAGTGGTAATTCTTCGAAAAATTATTTGCTGCCAAGCCAAGTTTTAAGCAGCGAATTGTCCGATAAAATCATTTTTTAAAATATCGAAGTGTTAAAACACACTTTGACAGTAGATTTTCTGTTAAACTGACACTATTTTTACCATCATTTTACAATTGGGCCGAAGTTAAAAAAGCCTCGCTCAATCATCCACAAATATTTTTTCACCTAAATCTTTACATTTATGAAAACGAAGCTCTTTTTACTTCTAACCGCAACGGTTGTCATGCTTTCCTCTTGCCTCAAAGATGACAGCAAAACGTTTACACAGGGCTACAAAAGTGAGGACTATGAAGTTATTAAAGCTAGCCTAAACCTGCCATTGGAAGTAGACAAGTACACTCTTCAACTCCCAGAAGTTCTCGGCTCTTTCACGGTTGCAGCCAATGACAAACAAGCAACGCTTGGCCGTGTGCTTTTTTATGACAAGCGTCTTTCCTCCACAAATGAAGTTAACTGTGCTTCCTGCCACCTTGCCGAGAAAGCCTTTACGGACGGTGAACAGTTCAGCCCTGGTGTGACTTCTGAGCGTACTTCCCGAAACACATTAGCCCTGGGCACTTTTCCTAGCTTCAATGCTTATTATGGTTTTGGTGGTACCCGCATGTTTTGGGACAACCGGGCTTCCAGTGTCATGGAACAATCGGAGGAAACCATGAAAAACCCAGTTGAAATGGGCAATACAGACTTGAAGGAGGTTTACAATGAACTGATACAAGAGCGTTATTATCAGATTCTTTTTGAAAATGCTTTCCCTTCTAACCAAAACAGCTTTATGACCAATGAGGAGAAGATGCTTTCTGCCATACAATCTTTTGTAAGTTCCATTGGTTGCTTCAATTCAAGGTATGACCAAGAACTAATCGAGCATAAAGGCCGCAAAGAGGACACATTTGCAAGTTTCACTGCTCAAGAAAACCGGGGTAAGCAGCTCTACAATACCAACTGTGCCAGTTGCCACAACCTTGGTGCCGTGGCTTTCTCTACCGGTATCGTAGCTGCTAACAATGGTCTCGACCTCAATTACAGCGACGAAGGAATCGGAGAGATTTCACACGATCCGTTACAAATGGGTGTATTCAAAGTTCCGATGCTCCGCAACGTGGAACTCACTGCACCCTACATGCACGATGGCCGCTTCGCAACTTTAGAGCAGGTCGTTGAGCATTACAGCAGCGGTGTTAAGGACCACCCTAATCTTCATGAAAAACTTAAATCAGGCGGCTCTCCTAAAAATTTGAATCTCAACGAAGATGACAAACAAGCTTTGGTTGCATTTTTGAAAACGCTAACAGATAGGAACAGCTTGCTTGCCAGCCGTTATTCTGATCCATTTAAGCATTAACTTATAAATTCTTAGGTGAAAAAAAGCCGCCGGGAGTCATTCCCGGCGGCTTTTTTTATGCGGTCTTTGCCAATGTTTTTTCAAAAAATACAAACTCCAAAGGCACTTTCGGTACCCCGAACCTAGGGTCTCCGTCGAACGGTTTTCTCTCCCCTGTTGGGTTGTAACCGTGCCTAAGATACCAATTAATCAAGGAGTTTCGCTCTGAAACTACCTGCATGAATATGGCCCCGCAGCCAGCGCCCAATGCGTGGCTCTCTGCGGCTTGAAGCAATTTTTTACCAATACCACTCGCCTGCCAAGCCAAATCCACGGACAACATACCGAGGTAAAGCCGTTCGCCACGTTTATCTAAATAAACAGTTCCCACAATGCCTGCTTCTGGGTGGACGCATATCAAATATGTCGTGGTTGGCAAAGCCATTAATTCCGAAATATTTGCTTCGTCAGTACGAATATCACCTGCTATTAAATCAGCTTCTGTTGTCCAACCTTGTTTCGAGGTTTCGCCCCGGTAACAGCTGTTTATCAGAGCAACCATCCGAGGAATATCTGCTGGCTCCGCTTTTTTTATGATGAAAATATCATTGTTTGTAGATGTCAAGTGATGTCTCATTATCGAATTAAAGTAACGCCACCCTTGAATAAATGTACCTGGCCATCTTTGAATACAATTTCGGCGTACCAAACGAAAACCGCTGGGTCAAGTTCTTTTTCCTTAAAAGTCCCATTCCAGCCAAGTTGCAAATCATTTGGGTTGAAATTGTACAGTTCAAAAACCTTTTCTCCCCAACGGGAGTAAATCTGGAAGCTTTTGATTTTTTCCACTTGTGGTCCAGCGAAGATGGTCAATTCGTCGTTAACGCCATCGTTGTTTGGACTAAAGGCATTAGGTACATAAACTTCTACGACTTTTTCCACAATTACCGCCAACTCTCCTTCTGCGGTACACCCATTAACATCCGTCACAGCGATTGTGTACACGATATCATCTAGCGGCGTGCTAATTGGAGTGGGGCAATTCGTACAATCAAGGTAGTCAGGTGGTGACCATGTCCATGAGGTAATTTGCGAAGCCGAGCTAGCTCCAAGCGTCACACTGTTTCCAAGTGGAACAGTAAAAGGGCCATCCATGCTGAGTTGCAGCACTGGGGCATCGGGCATGAAAATTTCCTGCGTGGCGATAACGCCCAGTGCATCAATGATGGTCAGGGTGTGGAACCCAAACGAAAGGTTGTCAAAAACAACCGGGAAATTGACGGCTGGGGCAGAACTCCCGCCATTCAAGGCTACAACGTAAGGTGGCGTTCCACCTTGAATTCCAGTCAAAGTGATGACGCCATCGTTACCAAAATGGCAGAGCGGTGAATTTACTTCAACGATTCCGACCAAATCTGCTCCTTCAAAAACTAGATTTACGATGACCGTTGAATCACAGCCTGTGTAGCTGCCACCCGTGAAAACTTCGATGCCAGAGGGATTTTGCTCATTGTACAAGGTGCCGTTCACAAGGATGCTGCCGCCTGCCTGAAGTATTTCAGTAATGTTACCGATGGCATCCGGGTAAAATGACAAATCGATATTGACGATGGAATCACAGCCAAGGTAGCTGCCATTTGGAAAAGTCTCCATTCCGGTAGGGTTACTCGCTGAGTATATTTGCCCATTTACCACAGCTACTTCACCGGGACAGAGAATTGGGTCGAGGTTCACAATTACCGAACTACCAAAACTTAGGCTGATGAAAACCGTCGAATCACAACCGTTTATGCTGGCATTTTGCAAAACCTCCGTGCCGCTTGGATTTGATGCATCGTACACGGTTCCATTCACTGAGATGCTACCGTTGGTACAGAGTTGGTCGTCAATCAGGTTGCTAGCTACTGGGAAAAATGATAGTGAAACAGCTACTATCGAATCACAGCCATTCATGCTAGCATCCGGTAAAATCACGTTGCCGCTTGGGTTGTTTTGGTCAAAAACTGTATTTCCCACTGTCACTGACTCACCTGCGCAAACTGTGGTGACGAAACTTCCTTGAGCCGCTGGATAAAATTGAAGGCTCACGGTAAGTGTCGAATCACAGCCGTTGACACTGGCGTTTGGGAAAATTACCGTCCCGCTCGGGTTATTTTCGTCAAAAACAGTTCCCCCAATATTGATGCTGATACCTTGACAAACAGTCTGAGCAAAACTGCCCACAACTGCCGGGTAAAACGACAGGCTGACCATTGCGACGGAGTCGCAGCCCAGGTAGCTGGCGCCCGGCATGGTTTCAGTCCCCATCGGATTGGCAGCGTTGTACACGGTTCCGTTCACCGTGATGCTGCCGTTCAGGCAAAGCGTCGGATTGATATTTGAGGTGACAACAGAATTGAAAGTGATGCTCACATTGAGCATCGAATCGCAGCCGTTCACGCTTGCATTTGGGAAAATTACCGTTCCTGTAGGGTTGTTTTCGTCAAAAACCGTCCCGCCGATATTGAAGCTACTCCCTTGGCAGGCTGTATGGGTGAAGCTGCCCAAGGCTGCCGGGTAAAACGACAGGCTGACCATTGCGACGGAGTCGCAGCCCAGGTAGCTGGCGCCCGGCATGGTCTCAGTCCCCATCGGATTGGCAGCGTTGTACACGGTTCCGTTCACCGTGATGCTGCCTTCGGGGCAGAGCGTCGGGTTGATGTTGGAAGTGACAAGAGCGTTGAAAGAGATACTCACATTGAGCGTCGAATCGCAGCCGTTCACGCTGGCATTTGGAAAAATAACGGTTCCAGTCGGGTTGTTTTCGTCAAACACGGTTCCGCCAATGTTCAAACTTCCGCCCGTGCAGAGGGTTTGCGTAAAATCACCCATCGCTGGTGGATAAAACTGAAGATTGACCATTGCGACGGAGTCGCAGCCCAGGTAGCTGGCGCCCGGCATGGTCTCAGTTCCCATCGGATTGGCAGCGTTATACACGGTTCCGTTCACCGTGATGCTGCCGTTCGGGCAGAGCGTCGGGCTGATATTTGAGGTGACAACAGAATTGAAAGTGATGCTCACATTGAGCATCGAATCGCAGCCGTTCACGCTGGCATTTGGGAAAATAACGGTTCCAGTCGGGTTGTTTTCATCAAAAACGGTTCCGCCAATGTTCAAACTTCCGCCCGTGCATAGGGTTTGCGTGAAATCACCCATCGCTGGAGGATAAAACTGAAGATTGACCATTGCGACGGAGTCGCAGCCCAGATAGCTGGCGCCCGGCATGGTCTCAGTTCCCATTGGGTTGGCAGCATTGTACACGGTTCCGTTCACCGTGATGCTGCCGTTCGGGCAGAGCGTCGGGCTGATATTTGACATCACCACCGAGTTAAAACTTAGGCTCACATTGATGGTCGAATCGCAGCCATTGGCGCTTCCTGCTGGTATTACTTCCGTTCCACTTGGGTTTGATTCGTCGTACACTGTCCCGTTCACAGTCAGGCTACTTCCCGTACAGAGAGTTTCTGAAATATTTACAACCGATGGCTGGTTAAATGTCAGGCTAATGTAGACCGTTGAATCACAGCCATTTACAGAAGCATTTTGTAGAATTTCGGTTCCACTAGGGTTGTTTTGGTCGTACACGGTTCCGTTCACCGTGACACTGCCGCTACCACAAAAACTTTGCGCCAGCGTGAAAGAAACCGATGGGTAAAATGCCAAATTAACGTTCACAGTGGAATCGCAGCCAGACATGCTTCCACCTGGGAAAAACTCAGTTCCAGTGGGGTTCGCTTCATTATATGTTGTGCCATTTACCACGACCGACTCTCCCGGACAAAGCGTTGGCGATAGGTTGTTCACAACACCGTTGCCAATCGTGAGGTTGACCGTTGGGGAACTAAGCGATACACCACAGCTATTCCCATCTTCAAGGGCTGTTATTTCAAGTCTTACTACTCCACTAGTAAGGTTAAAATCGGCAGGGCAAAACTGGATGCTAGAATTCGCAGGCAGGTTGCTGCTCGAACTGTTTCCAACCAAAACATTATTGTAGTAAATATTCCATTCAACGTAAAAAGGAGCTACCCCAGTGAATTGGACAGGAAGGTTGTAGCAGTCATTGGCACAAATGGTGGCATCGTTCCCAATTTGAATAGTTGGGCTGTAAAACACAATTGGGATAGCTTGGGAGTAACTGAAACAAGGTTCGTTGAAATCCACATTCCCTGTGCCGTCGTCGTTTCCAGCAACGGCGGACACGTAATAAGTTTGTCCCAAGACCAAGCCCGGTGGTGTTGGAATGACTGGAGAGTTGTTCGTCGAGATGATGGTTGAAGTGGTAACGTTGGGGCCGGTATGCACCACAAACTGTAGCAGGTCGTCATTGTCCAGCACCTCATCTTGGTTGAATGGGACGGAAAATTGTGCGTGCAAATAGCACAACATCAATGGGGCATTGGTCAGGTTCATTGAACCGGCATCCGTCATGCAGTTACAGTTTTGGCTGCCTGTAACGGTCACTGGGCCACATCCATTGGCATCATCAATATTGAAATTGTAACTGATGCCGCTTGGGATTGGGGAAGATGTGAAATTGGAACCAGCCAAGGGAATGCCGTTCACAGTGTAAGGTGGAGTGTCGCCAGTAATGGTAAAGCTGACTGTATAGGTTTGTGTGTTAAGGTCACAAACCTTCATCAAGTTAGTGAAATTGACGGAGGAATTGACAGTGATGGTGGTGGTGCCCGGAACCGTGCAGTTTGCCGTAGGAACAAAAGTGAGCGTCACAGCCCCATTTTGCCCAGTTGGGTTAAAATTATTGCCATTCACGCCAGGGCCCACCCATGAACCATTGGGGTAGTTCGGGTCAACGAGATTGGTCAAGTCATAAAGGCCATTATTTTGACAGATCATATCACTGCCAAGTACAGGAACAGCAGGTGTATTTACAAGAATATTCGTCGTGGTGGGGTTGGCACATTGACCAGCACTTGGAGTGAAAATCAAAGTGACATTGCCACTCAAGCCAGTGGGGTCAAAACTGTTGTTGTTCACGCCAACACCTGTCCAGTTTCCTGCAACACCTCCTTGCGGTGTGGGTAATGCAACAGGAGGTGCGCTTTCGCAAACACTAGCTGGAATACCTGTAATTACTGGTGTCACAGGCATTGTAATTACAATATTTGTCGTGGCCGGGTCGGCACATTGACCCGGATTTGGGGTAAACGTAAGGATCACGCTGCCGCTCAATCCCGTTGGGTCGAAACTATTGCCGCTGACGCCATTCCCAGACCAATTCCCCAAAATACCACTTTGGGAAGTCGGCAATGGAATGGCAGATTCATTTTCACATGCAGCGGCAGGGACACCTGCAATTATAGGTGTCACAGGCATCGTGATATTGATGCTCGTGGTAGCTGGGTTGGCACACTGTCCGGGGTCTGGGGTAAACGTGAGGGTGACGTTGCCGCTCTGTCCCGTCGGGTCAAAATTGTTTCCGCTGACGCCGTTGCCCGACCAGTTTCCAGTGAATCCTCCCTGCGGTGTCGGCAATGGAATAGCTGCCGAATTTTCACAAACCGAAGCCGGAGTGCCAGTGATTGCTGGGGTTGTAGCTAGGGTGACGTTGATGCTCGTGGTAGCTGGGTTGGCGCACTGTCCCGGGTCTGGGGTAAACGTGAGGGTGACACTGCCGCTCAGCCCCATCGGGTTGAAATTGTTTCCGCTGACGCCGTTTCCTGACCAGTTCCCGGTGAATCCGCCCTGCGGCGTCGGCAATGCGATGGCAGCTTCTGTTTCACAGATACTGGCCGGAACGCCAGTGATTGCTGGGGTTGTAGCTAGGGTGACGTTGATGCTCGTGGTAGCTGAGTTGGCGCACTGCCCTGGGTCTGGGGTAAACGTGAGGGTGACGTTGCCGCTCTGCCCCGTCGGGTCAAAATTGTTTCCGCTGACGCCGTTGCCCGACCAGTTCCCAGTGAATCCTCCCTGCGGTGTCGGCAATGGAATGGCTGCCGAATTTTCACAAACCGAAGCCGGAACGCCAGTGATTGCTGGGGTTGTGGCTGGTGTGACATTGATGCTCGTGGTAGCCGGGTTGGCGCACTGTCCCGGGTCTGGGGTAAACGTGAGGGTGACGTTGCCGCTCTGCCCCGTCGGGTCAAAATTGTTTCCGCTGACGCCGTTGCCCGACCAGTTCCCAGTGAATCCTCCCTGCGGTGTCGGCAGTGCGATGGCAGCTTCTGTTTCACAGATACTGGCCGGAACGCCTGAGATTACTGGCGTAACAGCTTGATTGACCGTTATGGTTGTGTTGGCCGGACTTACACAATTGGCGCTGGAGGTATATGTTAAATTGATGACACCGTTCAGCCCCGTCGGGTTGAAATTAGAACCACTTACTCCTGGGCCAGACCATGTGCCTGCTGGGTACATGGGGTCTTGCAGCTGGTTTAAGTTGTAAGTTGGGTCAGTTTCGCAAATTGTGGCAGTTCCGAGATTAGGTGTAGCTGCTTGAGTTACTGTAACTGGTAAGCTGGCCATGTTGGCACATTGGCCTGGGTTTGGGGTGAATGTCAAATTAAAACTGCCAGGCCCTGCAGCCATAGGGTTGAACATGTTGGATGAAACCCCCGTTCCCATCCAAGTGCCATTGATACCGTTAATGTTTGTGAGCAAAATAGTACTTGGGTCAGTCGTACAAAACGGGCCGATGGGATTTGGACTTGGAGTGGTTGCCGAAGTGATGGACACCATTATCGTTGTAGGTAAAGCGCACTGTCCTGGGTTTGGGGTAAAAGTAGCTGAAATACTGTTTCCGCCTTGTCCTGATGGGTTGATTGTGGTTGGATTCCAAGTACCATTGATGCCTTGAGTTGAGGAGGTTGGTAAAGCTACTGGAGCAGCATTTTCACAGAGCGGGCCTATTGGGTTGAAAGTTGGAGTTGTGGCTAAGGTGCCATTGACGACGATATTGTCAATGTAATAATATTCAGCGTTTGATTTGTTTGCAACAAAAAAGCGGATTTGTAAGGTATTGCCATTTAAACCAGTAGCAGTGATTGTTCCGACACCCATATCCCCGCAGATATACCCAAATTGAGTCCACGAACCACTGTTGATATTATATTCAAGGACGATCTGGTCATGGCCATTATCAGTCACGTCATTCATGCAACCAAAGCTAGGAGCACCAAATTGGCATTCGAAAACCCCTGATGCTGAAACTTCCAATGAGATACTTACTTGACAGTAACTTGAAATATCGATTATTTCGGAAACCCAGGAATTGTCATTTCCTCCACCTCCAAAAGTAGGACAACAAGGTGCCCCTTCAATATCGTTGCAGGTAAAAACACCAGCCCAAACTCCCCATTGGCTTTGACCAGGACCTTGGTTTGGGGTTGGGTCGTCACAGTCGGTTGCTGTAGTTGTCCATTTTGGAGGTGCTTGTGTAGTAGCGTTGGGATACGTATTGAAATCCTCAGACCAAATTTGGGCAGCAGCATGGAATGGTATAATTCCAGCTATGAGCAAAATTGAAAAGCTGTACCGAACAACCGCAAATGCCAGTTGGGAGTGCCGTTTCACTATCATAAAATTGTTTTGGGCAAATGTTTCCGCAAAAGTAAAACAATGGAACGGGGTGCAGGTGAGCTTTAGCGTTAAGGCTGAATGAATTTTAGAGTTTAGTAAAAAACTGGCGTACTTGGTATTGGGTATTTAAGAAATTGGGTGATTGTGCCTAGGCTAATCACCCAATTTCTCAATCCATGAAAAAATCAAAGGTTCAGCAAGAAGCCAATTGTGAAATTGGCATCCCAATCAAACACAAAAGTTTGGCAGCCAGTAGCATCGGCAACGGCTTTGTAAATATTGAGACCGGCTTTTTGCTTTTCACCGGAAGCAGTATAATCAGAAGGAACTTTCAGTACGGTATAACGCTCCTTACCATTGCGTACTTGTTTAGCCAATTCGAATGGCACACCACCGATGATGAAACAAGTGCTCCGTAAGCTGGAAGGTACGCCTTTTGACATGGCGCTTACGTTTTGATAGGCTGCATCATCGGTTATATTGTTCTGGAAATACTTAGCGCCGTACGCTTCTTTTGCCATGACAGTACTACCTTGAATCCATGAAATTTTCGTGTTGCCAGAACCTATGTCCACAACAAATGCCTTGTCGTTATAGCTGGCAGGCAATACACTTTTTAGTGCCAATTGTCCCTCCTGTTGGGCACTCACAGTGTTAACGAAATAGCCCATTTTCTTAAGTGCTGCAATGATTTGCTTTGTGATTTCCACCTTCTGGGCACCTGAACTGATGACGAAATGGATGTCCTTGCCACCTACGCCAAAAGCCAACATGTCAGCGATGTAGTTTTTCAAACCGGCAGTGATATCAGCATCGTTGGTCATGCTTTCGTACAGTAGGCTGCTGCCATAATCGGCTTTTTCCAGCTTCCAGTTCTTCTGTACATCTACCCGAATGATGAAAGAGTTAAAGCCCGTGGCACCCAATTCTACCACACCTTTGAGCTTGCCTCCCACAGGCTCTGGCGCCGTGTAGTTAAAGCTAGCGGTGGTTGTTGTTGTGGTTGTATTGCTGTTGTCAGCAGGGGTAGGGTTATTGGTAGGCTGATCGGTCGGCACGTCGTTCTCGGAAACGGTGACAGTGTCTTGACCGCCGCCGATAAGGTCAGGGAAAAATTTCTTTACCCCGAAGAACAAAGCGGCTACGATGGCCAGTACGATGAGAATCCTAGCAAAGGGAGTTAGTCTTGACATGATTGCGCTGTTTTTTGTTTTAAAATAATTGGGCAATGGTACGGGTTTTTAGGAGATTTTGGGGTGGAGCTAGTTGGATTTTAGACGACTGTAGTATTGTCATGGATTTACGAAACGTTCAAGCATCGTTGCATTTCAGACCGCAACAACTATATGCATTTAACCTATCTTTGGACATTAGATTAAGTATGAATCAACTATGCCTATCTTTTAACCTGTTTTTAGCTTAAATCTTCAAAAGCTTCCCATCTCCAATAAGAACACCATCTGCCAGCAACTGATAAAAATAGAGGCCCGCTCTAACTTCATTGCTTTCCCAATACTCAGTATTTGAGCCTGCTGGCTGTTCTCCAGGTTGAATACTTTCTATCTGATGACCTTGGGAGTCAAAAATATCCAAGCGAATATTTGCGGCTTTTTGCAATGAAAAATGAAAATTGGTGCCGCTGGAAAATGGGTTCGGGGAACAACCCACTGTGTTTTTATGACTTTCCACTAAGCTGGTTCCCGATGAAATATCTGGCATAATGTGGCTGTAGTACACATCTTCTTCCCCGTTGAACGTAGCGGCCCAGGCTAAGTGGGCTGCCACGTTGTCAGAACGCTGATGGTTGTAGTCGCCAATTTTCTGTTGCTGTGGCCAACCAAGGTGAGGGTCGAATGCCTCGCTGAGTGCCTCATTGGCCGACCAAGTATGGCCGCCATCTGCTGAATAGGAATAGTAAAGCCGAGAGAGATAAGTCCCAGGGTTGTCACGGGTGTCAAACCAAGTGACGTCAATACGGCCGTTCGGTGCCACAGACAGGCTGCCGAACCACTGCCAATTAAGGCCATCTGGGTCTTGATCATCGTTGATGCGAATGGGGTCTTCCCAAGTAAGGCCACCATCCGTGCTACGAGAAAGCTTGATGTTCGCAGGGTCAATAATATCTGCGACGGTTGCTAGCAAATAAACATTGCCCTGTGTTGTGCCACCCGAATTGTCCACATCGATCCAAGCTTGGCCAAGCATTCCACTGGGGTTGGGGCCGTCGTAAATGGCTAGGTTGCCCCCCATGTTTACTTGTTGCACCAGATTCCAGGTCAATGATTGCCCCATGATACCTGGGTCATCCGATTTCAGTACAATGAAGCCTCCGGATGGCCCGCCACCGCAGGCGAAAAGTTCACCTGTCGGACTAACTACAAGCGTGCCCCGGGTTGGGTCATCAATCAATTGTTCACAGGGAAGATAAGTCTCCCCATGATCGAGCGAGCGGGTAAAACCTCCAATGCAACTGGAAATATTGGTTTTCCAAAAAGCGTAGATGTTGCCGTTGGTAGCACCATCAGTACGGTCAATCGTCATCCACTGCTTGTCGCCACCATGTGCATCGACGCCAGTACCCCAAGTGTTGGATCCGGCTTCCGATTTAAAAACTTGACAGACATACTCGTTATTAGCATCGATGGTTAGGCTGTTGTAATAAAAATTGCCCTCGGAATCGGCATCAAGCACCGGATCCGAACGGAATACGCCTGCTTCGATGGGTTCCGGGAAGTGCCAATTTTCACCAGCATCGAAAGTGAAAGCATAACCTGCCTGTCGGAAATTATTGGCGATGGTGTCAAATTGCCGCCAACCAATGGCCATGCGGTCAGGGTTGGTAGGGTCAATGACCAGCGATGGTTCATTAGCTGCGTCGCCCAGTATGTTTTGTCCCGCATCGTCCACGTTAACTTGGCGGATGCTGAACAGCGTGCCGTCCAAGCGGTAGGGTGGGGAAGTAGCTCGGCCTGCCCTTGGAATATAATGGTAAGGGTCGTCAGGCGATTCATCGTACTCGAATGGCGGATCGTTTTGCGCCAGCAAGAAAATGGGAAAAGCAAGAAAGAGGCAACCCATTGTGTTTTTCATGGTAGTTTTTTTTTGGTAAATTTAGCAAACAGCGCCAGATTTTCTTTTTGGGCTTGTCACTATTGTCTCATTCATTGCGGTAATTGGTAAAAATCTATAAACCTTGTTTACCAGAACATGAGATGTGCCTACCTTGCCACTTTATTCACCAAAAATTTATCATTCCATGCAACGATTACACCCATCATTTTTGACCATGCTGTTCTGCTGCGCAATATTTTCCGAAGGAATATTTGCGCAATGCCTAACTTGGTCTTCCCCTACTCCTCCATCTACTTACAACAGCTTCAACAACATCTTCTTGGGAGCACCCTGCGACGGAGGTTCAGGCTGTCCATTCAATGAAATTACTGCTTTCGAGGTGTTCGCTTCTGAAGCGTATATATGCAATAATTTTTTAGCTGGCGGTACCTATGCCTTCAGCATTTGTAACGGTCCAGGGGCCGGTACATGGGTGCCGGAGTTTACAATCCTTGCACCCAGTGGCGCCGTGGATGCTTTTGGTCCCGGTGACGGTGATGGCTGCACAATCACTTGGACAGCCTCTGAAACTGGCGACTACATTATTATCATCAACGAAGCTGGCAACTGTCCTGGTGGCCCTAACACCAATGTCGGCAACGGTTATCCAGCACTAACTTGCCTCAGTGGGGCGGTTTGCACAGGAAGCACTTGCTCTGCTGGCGAATTGTCAGACACGACGCCAGTGTCAGTTTGTGGGGTCAACGCTACTTTCAGCATTTCTGCCGATGGCACCCAGTTTACGCCAGTTGGCGGTGGCCACGGGTGGTTTTTCAATGACGAGTTGGGAGGCACCGGCGGCATCACTGGTGGTTTTACCCTGACCAACGTGCCATATCCCGGTAATTTCAATGCTGATTTGAACGGCGTTTTGAGTCAAAATTCATTGCCACAACTGGTAGGCACTTGGGTGGTAAAAAGTGTGACTTATTTTCTATCATCCAATCCTTCTGCCTCGGTTTGCAGCACTTCCATGGACTCGCTCATCGTGACTTTTTCACCAAACAGCCCACCTACTGTCATGGTGGTAGACAATGGTAACAGCAGCGCCACAGCTACTGCCTCAGGCGGAACTGCCCCTTTCAGCTTTCTTTGGTCAAATGGCCAAACTGATGAAACCGCCACAGGTTTGCCAACCGGCGATTATTCCGTCATCGTAACGGACACTTATGGCTGTACTGGAATGGCTGAAGTGAGTGTCGTTTCAGGCGTGGAAAGCGTCGAGGGGCTAAAATCATTCTCCATTTCGCCGAACCCATCCAGTGGCCAGTTTTTTGTAAAAGTGGAACTCAATGCTGCTGAGACAATGGAATTGAATATTTTGGATATTAGGGGAGGATTAGTCGCATCACAAAGTGGCTTTAATTCCATCGGACAATTTTCTTTCAACCTACGCGACCGTCCTGAAGGTGTTTACCTGCTAAAATTGACCATTGGTGGCGAAACTTTGGTGAGGAAACTGATTTTGACAAAATAAAATATATCGCTTTTGACGCCATACTCTCAATTTTAGATAAGGAGTATGGCGTTTATTTTAATCAAATGAAAAACGCCCCAATCGGCATTTTCGACAGTGGTTATGGTGGCCTCACCGTCCTTCGTGAAATCGTCCGCCTCTTGCCCGATCATGACTATCTCTACCTGGGTGACAATGCTCGTGCACCATACGGGCCCCGTGATTTCGATACGATTTATCATTATACTTTAGAATGTGTTCAATATCTTTTTGGTCAAGGTTGCCCGCTTGTCATTCTAGCTTGCAACACTGCCTCAGCCAAGGCCCTGCGTAATATTCAACAGTTGGTTTTGCCGCAATTGGCTCCAGACCGTCGGGTGCTGGGTGTCATTCGTCCAACTGCAGAAGTCATTGGTGGGTATTCAAAAACCAAAAAAGTGGGGGTGCTCGGCACCTTGGGTACAGTTCGCTCGGAGAGTTACCTGATAGAGATTGGAAAGTTTTTTCCAGAACTGGAAGTAATGCAGCAGGCTTGTCCGATGTGGGTTCCTTTGGTAGAAAACGGTGAGTTGGAAAGTGCTGGCACTGATTTTTTTGTAAAAAAATACCTAGACGAACTCCTCGCCAAGTCGGCAGACATTGACACGTTGTTGCTGGCTTGTACACATTACCCACTGTTGGAACCTGTTATCTGGCAGTTTTTACCGAAGGAAATCAATGTCATTTCGCAAGGCAAAATCGTCGCTCGTAGCTTGGTTGACTACCTTCTTCGCCACTCCGAAATGGCGGAAAGGCTGTCGAAGCAAGCTCTCCGCAGTTTTCATACAACTGGTTCAACCGAGGATTTTGATGGCCATGCTACGGCGTTTTTTGGGGAGGCAGTGAAGTCGATTCATGTGGAAGTGGCACATTTATGAGTTTTTGAATGGCACCCGAAAAATGAAAACCTGCTACCTTTGCGCCTTCTTTCAGAAAACTTTCAACCTATCATTCCTTTATTTTTTCAATTCTTATAAAAAATGACCACTCGCAAGGAAAAAGACTCACTCGGCATCGTAGAGGTACCCATTGACGCCTATTGGGCGGCACAGACGCAGCGAAGTATCCAGAATTTCAAGATTGGGGGCCATCGTATGCCTCCAGAAATTATCGAGGCATTTGCTTTTCTAAAAAAAGCAGCCGCACTCACCAACCAAGACCTCGGTGTTTTACCGAAGGAAAAAGCTGACCTTATCGCTCAGGTTTGTGACGAAATTCTTGCTGGTGGCTTGGCCGACCAATTTCCATTGGTGGTCTGGCAGACGGGCAGCGGTACACAGTCGAACATGAATGTGAACGAAGTGGTGGCCAACCGTGGACACGTGATTATGGGTGGGAAATTGACCGACGAAAAGAAAATATTGCACCCCAACGACGATGTGAATAAAAGCCAGTCCAGCAACGATACTTTCCCAACTGCAATGCACATCGCCGCCTATAAAATATTGGTGGGGACAACGATTCCTGGTATTGAAAAATTACGTGATACCTTACGGGCAAAGTCGGAAGAGTTCATGTCTGTGGTGAAAATTGGCAGGACGCACCTGATGGACGCCACCCCGCTGACGGTTGGGCAAGAATTATCAGGCTATGCTGCTCAACTGGAACACGGCCTGCGAGCCATCAATAACTCATTGCCTCACTTGGCAGAGCTAGCACTTGGTGGCACCGCTGTTGGCACTGGACTGAATACGCCGAAAGGTTACGCGGTTGCGGTTGCGAAAAAAATTGCGGAGCTGACGGGTTTGCCGTTCGTCACTGCCCCGAATAAGTTCGAATCGCTGGCGGCGCACGATGCCGTAGTGGAAGCGCATGGCGCACTTAAAACCGTGGCGGTTTCTTTGTTCAAAATTGCAAGCGACATCCGTTTGTTGGCCAGTGGCCCACGCTGTGGAATTGGGGAACTCATCATTCCTGACAATGAGCCTGGTTCTAGTATCATGCCCGGCAAGGTGAATCCGACCCAGAACGAGGCGATGACAATGGCCATGGCACAGGTACTTGGCAATGATGTGGCCATCAACATTGGTGGCATGAATGGCCATTTTGAGTTGAATGTTTTCAAACCCGTGATGATTTTCAATTTCCTGATGTCGGCTCGCCTCATCGGTGATGCGTGCGTCAGCTTCAACGATAATTGCGCAGTGGGCATTCAAGCAAACTTGCCGAGGATCAAGCAAAATTTGGACAATTCGTTGATGCTAGTCACGGCCTTGAACACACATATTGGTTATGACAATGCCGCTGCCATTGCGAAGAAGGCGCACAAGGAAGGCACGACGCTTAAACAAGCTGCATTGGATTTAGGCTTACTGACTTCTGAACAGTTCGACCAGTGGGTACGCGCTGAGGATATGGTGGGCGAAATGAAATCTTGAAAAAATTGATTAGTAAGCAATCTTGAAGGGTTTGATTTGTTTTGGCAGGTCAGACCCTTCAATTTTTCATGAGCTAGGGATTTCAATGGCTTTTTCAATAGTGCCGTCAAGGTTCATGCGAATAAATTTTGTGTGTCGGATAGTTTGATTTGACTTGGTCTTTTCTACCTCAAATCACTGTGTAATTATCTCATTGTAAGGTGGAAGGATAGTGAATTGAGCATTTCCAAACTGTGAGTATTTTGCTTTCCAAATTTTGACAGGATTATTAGGGGAAGAAGCGTTGGATAATTAACGTTGTTTAGCCTTTTGATGTGGGCAACATCAGTGTTTTTCATCTGCCCAGTCAAAAACGCTTACAATTCCAATATTTTCATTTAACAGTACAGCAGAAGCTATGGATTGGCTTTCTGCTTGACCAAAAAATGAGAAACAAGCAATTCAGAAGAACCAAATATTTCATGTGCATTTTTTTTAATTTATTTTGACTACAAAATATTACTATTTAGATAGCAAATGACAAAGGTCAATTTAAAATCATGACAATATTTTATCTCCCATTTTTTCTTGCATCTTGCTTTTCTCCCCTCCTGCCCCTACCTTGACGGCAGATATTTTCACCCCTCAGAGACAGATTGACGAGCATGATGCAAGAGCGATTTTTGGACTACTTACGATATGAAAAAAGGTTTTCACCGCACACCCTCACGGCTTACGAATCCGATATGGGGCAGTTTGTTGATTTTCTGTTGAAAACTTATGAAATGAGCAATGCCGGTGAAATTCATCATACCCATGTGCGTGCTTGGATGGTTGACCTGATGGAAAAAGGGAACGTCCCAAGGAGCATCAACCGCAAGCTTTCCTGCCTAAAGTCTTTTTTCAAATATTTGCGCAAGCAAGGGGAAATTACTACAAATCCAATGCTCAAAGTTATTCCACCTAAGACTGGCAAGCGCCTTCCTGTGTTTGTGCCAGAAAAGGCAATGTCGCTGCTGTTTGATAGGGTGGACTTCGGGGCTGGCCATGCTGGACTTCGGAACCGATTAGTGATGGAAGTGCTGTATTGCACGGGTATCAGAAAATCCGAATTGGTTGGATTAAGAACAGTAGATGTTGATTTTACCACTAATAATATAAAGGTGTACGGCAAAGGAGGAAAGGAACGGCTAGTTCCTATCGCTCGGCACTTAGCAGAATTAATTCAGCGATATATCGAATTGCGTCTAAGTGTTTTTCCTGGAAATGATGTTGTTAATCTGATTTTATCCGATAAAGGAAAACCCATGACAGACAGCTACGTTTATAATTTAGTGAAGCGGTATTTATCCATTGTAACAACAGTAGAGAAGCGCAGTCCGCACGTTTTGCGGCATAGTTTTGCTACCCATCTTTCAAACAGTGGTGCCGACTTAAACGCCATCAAGGAATTGTTGGGGCATTCCAGCCTCGCTTCCACTCAGGTGTACACGCACAACTCTATTGAAAAATTGAAAAAGGTGTATCAGCAAGCACACCCTAAAGCGGAAAAAACAACGGAGCCATGAGTTTGGTGCGACCCTGTGCCACTCCCTAGTTAGGCTACGTAAAACCATAATATCTAACCTTTTAATTTGACGTTTATGAAAATTCACACAGAAGCGGTTCAGTTCAAGGCTGACCAGAAATTGCACGAATTCATTGAGAAGAAAATGGAAAAACTAACATCTCATTTTGACAGAATAATCAATGTGGATGTGAAACTTCGGCTAGAGAATTCAGGGCAGGTGAAAGATAAGGTTGCTGAGATTCAACTCCAGGTACCCGGACAAACACTTTTTGCAAAAGAAACCACCAAGATTTTTGAGCACTCAATTGATGGTGCGATAGATGACCTCAGAAGGCAACTCACAAAATACAAGGAAAAACTTAGGTCTCAAGCAGAGGCATAAGCAATCAAACACAGGGTATAAAACCGGGCTGGAACTTCCAGCCCGGTTTTTTTTACCAAGATTTCTGCCAGTTGAACTTTTTTTTCAAAAACCTTTTGTTTTGGGTGTTGCAAAATCAAATGAATCGCATACTTTTGCGCCTCGAAAAAAAAATATGAAAAAGAAAAAGCAAAATTTTCTTTTTTATCCAATTCCGCTATCTTTGCGGGCGCTTTTGAAAAAGCAGGGCGGAAAGCCCAAAAGTTCATTGTAAGAAAGGGGATTTATTTCGATAAGTTTCCATTTATTAGCCAGTGTAGCTCAGTTGGTAGAGCAGCTGATTTGTAATCAGCTGGTCGGGGGTTCGAGTCCCTCCACTGGCTCGAATGGGAGTTTTGAGTGATAGTTTTTGATTGAATTTGCTGAAAAGAATTCATTGAAATTATTGTCCAACAGCTCAAAACTGCAAACTTGGGGGTGCGCCGAAGTTGGAGAGACGGGGCAGACTGTAAATCTGTTGCTTTACTGCTGAATAGGTTCGAATCCTATCACCCCCACTACTTGAAGGATTGAAGGATTGAAGGATTGAATGGGGCAGCCCACTATACCTTCAATCCTTTTCCACATTCAACCCTTCAATCCTTGAAATATCATGCGGGAGTAGCTCAGTTGGTAGAGCATCAGCCTTCCAAGCTGAGGGTCGCGGGTTCGAGTCTCGTCTCCCGCTCTAATACCGATGGGTGCTAAGCTCAAATGACAAAATGGAAAAAAACAAGCTTTGTTTTGAAACCATTTGGGCATTTTGGCATAAAACCAATCCGGTTAAGCCAATGTAGCTCAGGGGTAGAGCACTTCCATGGTAAGGAAGGGGTCGGGGGTTCAATTCCCTTCATTGGCTCGATGCATGAGCTACCAAAATTGAAGGTCTTACCCCTGAAGTCAAATTGCTTTTGCAAAATCAAAAACTCCTTTACTAAATAATTTTTTAAATTCAATTCCGATGGCAAAAGAACAATTTAAGAGGAACAAGCCGCACGTAAATATCGGTACGATCGGCCACGTTGACCACGGCAAGACTACACTGACCGCTGCCATCACGTATGTACTAGCGGAACAGGGTCTTGCTCAAAAGAAAGATTACGATTCAATCGACGCCGCTCCTGAAGAAAAAGAGCGTGGTATTACCATCAACACGGCTCACGTGGAGTATGAAACTGCCAAGCGTCACTATGCGCACGTTGACTGCCCAGGTCACGCTGACTATGTAAAAAACATGGTAACAGGTGCTGCTCAGATGGATGGTGCCATTATCGTAGTTGCTTCTACAGATGGTCCTATGCCTCAAACTCGTGAGCACATCCTGCTCGCTCGCCAAGTAGGTGTACCTGCCTTGGTTGTTTTTATGAATAAAGTTGACCTTGTTGACGACCCAGAAATGTTGGATCTTGTTGAGATGGAAATGCGTGACCTTCTCAGCCAGTACCAATTTGACGGCGATAAAACTCCAGTAATCAAAGGTTCTGCGATCAACGCTCTATCTGGTGAAGCTGCTGGTGTTCAGTCTATCAAAGATTTGATGGATGCTGTTGACACTTGGATTCCTGAGCCTGTGCGTGCTGTTGATAAAGAATTCTTGATGCCAATCGAGGACGTATTCTCAATTACTGGTCGTGGTACTGTTGCTACTGGCCGTATTGAGCGTGGCGTTATCAACGTCGGTGATCCAGTTGAAATCATTGGTATGATGGCTCCAGGCGAGAAGCCACTTACATCTACTGTTACAGGTGTGGAAATGTTCCGCAAACTCCTTGACCGTGGTGAAGCTGGTGACAACGCTGGTCTCCTTCTCCGTGGTATTGACAAAGATGCCATCCGCCGTGGTATGGTTATCTGCAAGCCAGGTTCTGTTAAGCCACACTTGGAATTCAAGTGCGAGGTTTACGTACTTGGCAAAGACGAAGGTGGCCGTCACACGCCATTCTTCAATGGATACCGTCCTCAGTTCTACTTCCGTACAACGGACGTAACTGGTGATTGCAAACTGCCTGATGGCGTTGAAATGGTAATGCCTGGCGACAACGTTTCGCTTTCGGTAAAACTTATCAACCCAATCGCTATGGAAAAAGGTCTTCGCTTCGCTATCCGTGAAGGTGGCCGTACCGTAGGTGCAGGTCAGGTTACTGAAATTATTGCGTAATTCGGTACTTTCCGTTTTACTTTTTCGATAAGTCAAGAAGTTAAGTGCCTTGGTTCTGAGGCGCTTAACTTTTCTGCACTTATAGATGGAGGCGTGATTATTAGATTAATTGATTCTTTCGGAATTTTAGTCTGTTACTTGCGCATTCTTTTGAAATCATTGTTTACGGGCGTAGCTCAAGTGGTAGAGCGACGGTCTCCAAAACCGTAGGCTGAGGGTTCGAGTCCTTCCGCCCGTGCCATGTTCACATTGTTGGCAAAAGGTTGACCGGCATTTACCAGTCAGCCTGAACCCTTCAAATATTAATCTTTTAATAATGGACAAGATAAAGCTCTACATTCAAGAAAGCTACAACGAGTTGGTGACGAAGGTTACTTGGCCTACTTGGGCAAACCTTCAAAGCACAACAGGTGTGGTTTTGATTGGATTGGCCATCTTTACAATTTGCGTCTTCCTGATGGATTCAATTTCAAAAGGCTTGATGACATTGATTTACGATTTAGCATAAGCTTTTGCTAAATCATTTTTAAGGAAATAGCCAAACAAGCACTTCATGTCTGAGGATAAAAAATGGTACTCTCTGCGGGTAATTAGTGGTAAGGAAAAGAAAATCAAAGAGCGTGTTGAACTTGAAATCAAGCGCAACGGCTGGGAGAATTTCATTACACAAGTTATTGTTCCCACAGAAAAGGTTTACAAAATCAGAACCGGTAAGAAGGTGATTTCCGAACGGAACATTCTTCCTGGGTATATTTTGATTGAAGCTGACCCCATTAAGTTCCAAGGCGAGATTGTTCAGGCAATTGCAAACGTCCCAAACGTTATTCATTTTTTAGGTAAAAATACGCCAATCCCAATGCAGACCTCTGAAGCCAACCGTTTGCTTGGCAAAGTAGATGAGTCACAAGATGCAGGGGAGCAGATGTTGGAACCGTTCCTTGTTGGAGAAACGGTGAAAATCATAGACGGCCCGTTCGCCGAATTTGTTGGAGACGTTCAGGAACTGAACGAGGAAAAGAAAAAACTGAAGGTGATTGTGAAAATCTTCGGTCGTGGAACGGAAGTCGAGCTGAATTTTATGCAAGTAGAAAAAACACAGTAACCAGTGCGTGTCCGACTTGTTCGGTTTGTTTCCCATACACTGGTAAGTAAAATTTAAGGTTTTTCAAAATGGCAAAAGAAGTCGAATTTCTCATCAAACTGCAGGCGAAAGGTGGCCAAGCCAATCCTTCACCTCCGATAGGCCCTGCACTTGGTTCTAAGGGCGTAAACATCATGGAATTCTGCAAGCGTTTCAACGCTGATACGCAGGATCGCATGGGGAAAGTTCTTCCAGTACAGATTTCTGTTTACAAGGATAAAACTTTTGATTACGTCATCAAAACTGCACCAGCTGCTATTCAATTATTGGAAGCTTCCAAGTTGAAGAGTGGTTCTGCCGAGCCTAACCGAAACAAAGTGGGCAAAGTGTCTTGGGATGCTGTTCGTAAAATCGCTGAAGACAAAATGTCTGACCTTAACTGTTTCACAGTAGATTCTGCCATGCGAATGGTAGCTGGTACTGCACGTAGTATGGGGCTAAAAGTTGAAGGCGGTTCTGCACCTAAGTAAAGTATGTGCAACGGAAAAGCCCTTATATTTTCCGAAAAATAAATTATTGAGGCAAAGCTTCAACAAATTGGGTAGGGAGCCAAGGTTGTAAAGTCAACTAGGCGCTAATCACCTCACAAATTTTATTCAATGGCAAAAGTTCCTAAAAAAAGAAAAGCTGTTGACAAGAAAGTCGATAGCTTAAAGCTTCACACGCTGGACGAGGCTATGGCAATCGTCAAAGATGTGAACACGGCAAAATTCGACGCCTCCGTCGATTTGCACGTCCGTTTGGGTATTGATCCCCGCAAAGCCGATCAGGCAATCAGGGGCACTGCCAACCTTCCTCATGGTACTGGTAAAACCAAGCGGGTACTTGTTTTTTGCACACCAGATAAAGAACAAGAAGCTAAGGATGCTGGAGCAGACCATGTCGGTCTTGACGAATTGCTTACCAAGATTCTGGGTGGCTGGACGGATTTCGACGTCGCAGTGGCAACACCTACAGTGATGGCACAAGTTGGGAAAGTAGCTAGGGTTCTCGGGCCACGAGGTCTGATGCCCAACCCCAAAACAGGTACTGTTACCATGGACTTGGCTACTGCTGTAAGTGATGTTAAAGGTGGTAAAGTTGCTTTCCGTGTTGACAAATATGGTATTATCCACTCTTCAGTTGGACGTGTTTCTTTTACACCGGATAAATTAGTGGATAATGCAAATGAGCTAATCCATACACTGGTTAAAATGAAGCCTTCTTCTGCAAAAGGTATTTACCTCCGGTCGATTACAGTGGCTAGCACTATGAGTCCAGGTATCAAAGTTGACTCAAAAACAATTCGTTAAATCCTATAAGTGATGTGCCAAGCTGGTCTGATATGACCGTGAGGAATGTCACCAAATCGTTATAAAAATGACTAGGGAAGAAAAAACGGCTGCAATTGAGGACTTAAAGGAGAAATTCTCCAATTCCTCATTCTTTTATCTCGCAGATTCTTCTGCGCTTACAGTCGCACAAGTTAATATTCTCAGGAGGAAACTCCACGAGCAAGGCATGAACATGCAAGTAGTAAAAAATACGCTTGCTCGTAAAGCAATGGAGGCTGCTGCTACAGATAGCACCAACTTTGAGGGATTGTACGACTCACTGCATGGCCCAACAGCTATCATCTTTACAGATGTGGCTAGTTTGCCAGCCAAAATTATCAAGACTTTTCGTAAAGAGGCTGATGTCGAGCGCCCTCAATTGAAAGCTGCTTACATCGACTCTGCTATTTATGTTGGTGATGATCAAATTGACACACTCATCAAGTTGAAGTCTAAAGAAGACTTGCTTGGCGAACTTATCGGTTTGCTCAATTCTCCAATGTCGAGCCTTCTTTCACAGCTTGGTTCTGGAGGCCAGAACGTAATGGGTCTGTTGAAGGCAATCGAATCAAGAGGTTGATGATATTTGATGAAGATTTTGAAGTTGATATCAACCTTTAGAATCTTCTTAAAATTATGTATCAACCCAAATAAACTTGGCTTCCAAGACAACGCACATAAGTTTTCTTAAAAATTTAAAAACGAATTAAAATGGCTGATTTGAAAGCTCTTGCCGAGCAGTTGGTAAACCTCACCATCAAAGAGGTAACAGAACTGACAGGCATCATGGAAAGTGACTACGGTATTAAGCCGGCTGCTGCTGCAGTAGCTGTAGCTGCTGGTCCTGCTGGTGGTGGCGATGCCCCTGCCGCTGCTGAAAAAACTGAGTTCGATGTAATTTTGACTTCTGCTGGTGCTGCTAAATTACAAGTAGTTAAGGCCGTTAAAGATGCCCTTGGTTTGGGTCTCGTAGAAGCAAAAGGTATGGTAGATGCTGCTCCTGGTCCAGTGAAGCAAGGCGTTTCCAAAGATGAGGCTGAGAAGCTGAAGAAACTTTTGGAAGAAGCCGGTGCACAGGTGGAACTGAAGTAAGCTGATACCCGGCTCGCCGGGCTATTAGCAAAAAGCAGTTATTTACTAATCTAATTCGATGTTTAGTTACAACTTTTTTGCTACATAGCGCATTTAGTACAGGAGGCTTAACTAATCTGCCCGCAGATTGGTTAAGCCTATTGTCATTTCATATATCGTGGTACTGTGTTTCTTTTGAAAAGCAGTTAATTGGAGAGTATTCTATTGAGATTTGCGGAGCTGGTGTAGGAAAAATTGCGTGTTTTGAGCTTTGCTAAAAATATGCCATTTATTTAAGATTCCTATATGCTCGAAAATCCTTCAGGAAGCAGGCTTTTCCGCAATTACAATCACTAATAAATTTTAACGCCGAATATGACATCAATTCCAAATGTCAGTGTTACCGAAACAGGCAGGTTGAGTTTTGGTAAGATTAAGTTACCCTCAGAGCACCCCGACCTGCTAGAAATCCAATTGAAGTCGTTCCAAGAGTTTTTTCAATTGGAGACAACCCCTGAAAATAGGGGAAATGAAGGATTGTTTAAGGTTTTTAAAGAAAACTTCCCAATCACCGACGCACGAAACATTTTCGTGTTGGAATTTCTTGATTATTATGTGGATCCTCCTCGATACACCATTGAAGAGTGTATGCAGCGTGGGTTAACTTATAGTGTGCCACTCAAAGCAAAACTTCGTTTGTCTTGTAATGATGTAGAGCATGTTGATTTCGAAACAATTGTTCAGGATGTTTTCCTCGGAAATATCCCCTACATGACTCCTAAAGGCACCTTTGTCATCAACGGTGCTGAACGGGTTGTTGTTTCACAACTTCACCGCTCTCCAGGTGTATTCTTCGGTCAAAACTATCACCCTAACGGAACTGCCATCTATTCCGCAAGGGTCATTCCATTTAAGGGTGCTTGGATGGAATTTGCTACGGACATCAACAATGTGATGTATGCCTACATTGACCGAAAAAAGAAATTCCCCGTTACAACCCTACTTCGTGCCATCGGTTTTGACAATGATAAGTCTATCCTTGACTTATTTAACCTCGCTGATGAAATCGAAAACACAAGGGCAAACATTGAAGGAGCCATCGGGCGTAAATTGGCAGCTCGGGTACTCCGCTCTTGGACAGAAGATTTCGTGGATGAGGATACCGGAGAAGTAGTGACCATTGAGCGTAATGAAATCATACTTGAGCGAGATGTTGTCTTAGATGAAGACAATATTGAGCAAGTAATCGATTCTGGTCTTGATACTATTATCCTTCAGCGGGAAGATATTGAAGAAGATTACACCATTATATATAATACGCTTCAGAAAGACCCGACCAGCTCTGAAATGGAAGCGGTAAACTACATTTATCGTCAACTTCGTGGTGCTGAGCCACCAGATGATGAGACCGCTCGTGGTATCATCGACAAACTGTTCTTCTCCGATAAGCGCTATAACCTTGGTGAGGTAGGTCGATATAAAATCAATCGCAAGCTGGGCATGGATACCCCACTTGATACTTTGGTTTTGACAAAGGATGACATTATTGCTATCGTAAAATATTTGGTTCGTTTGATGAACCAACGTGCGGAGATAGATGATATTGATCACCTCAGTAACCGTCGTGTGCGTACGGTGGGTGAGCAACTTTATGCCCAATTCGGTGTAGGTCTTGCGAGAATGGCCCGTACCATTCGGGAGCGCATGAACGTTCGTGACAATGAGGTTTTCACGCCGATTGATTTGATTAACGCAAGGACTTTATCCTCTGTAATCAACTCATTTTTCGGAACTAGCCAACTTTCACAGTTCCTTGACCAAACCAATCCACTCTCAGAAATTACCCACAAGCGCCGTATTTCGGCACTTGGACCAGGTGGTCTCTCAAGAGAACGTGCGGGCTTTGAGGTTCGTGACGTTCACTATTCTCACTACGGTCGTCTCTGTACCATCGAGACGCCGGAAGGTCCTAACATCGGACTCATTTCTACACTTTGTGTACATGCGAAAGTGAATAAAATGGGCTTTTTGGAAACACCTTACCGTAAAGTAAATGACGGTATTGTCGACATACACCACAACGCCCAATACCTATCAGCAGAGGCAGAGGATTTTATTAAAGTTGCGCAAGCAAATGCTCCTTTCGACGCTGAAGGTAAATTCATGAACGATAGGATTAAGTCTAGAGAGCATGGTGACTTCCCAGTTCTTACCCCAGAAGAGGTAGAATACATGGACGTGGCACCAAACCAAATTGTTGGTGTATCAGCTTCTATGATTCCATTTCTTGAGAATGACGACGCCAACCGGGCACTTATGGGCTCAAACATGCAACGTCAAGCTGTTCCGCTGATTCGTCCAACTGCACCTATCGTGGGTACTGGCTTGGAAGGAAAAGTTGCCCGTGACTCTCGGATGCTCATCAACGCAGAAGGAGATGGGGTAGTGGAGTATGTTGATGCGACCGAGGTAGTTATCCGATATGATCGCACAGAAAACGAACAGTTGGTTTCTTTTGAAGATAACCGCAAGACATACAAACTGACCAAGTTCCTTCGTACTAACCAAGCCACTTGCGTCAATCTGAAACCTATTGTCCGTAAAGGACAACGGGTAAAGAAAGGTGAAATTCTTTGCGATGGTTACGCAACCGACAAGGGCGAATTGGCACTTGGTCAGAACCTGAAAGTGGCATTCATGCCTTGGAAGGGTTACAACTTCGAGGATGCCATTGTGCTTTCCGAAAGGGTTGTCCGTGAGGATATTTTTACTTCCGTACACATAGAGTCATTCGACATGGATGTTCGGGACACCAAGCTTGGTGAGGAAGAACTTACCAACGATATTCCAAACGTGAGCGAGGACGCCACTAAAGACCTTGACGAACACGGTATCATCCGTATTGGTGCTTGGGTGAAAGAAGGTGACATCCTTATCGGTAAAATCACCCCGAAAGGGGAGACAGACCCGACACCAGAGGAAAAACTCCTTCGTGCCATCTTCGGTGACAAGGCGGGTGACGTTAAGGATGCTTCACTCAAAGTCCCACCATCAATCAGCGGCGTGGTCATTGACAAGCAGCTTTTCGCCCGTGCAAAAAAGAGCAATGTGCAAAAAACGCAGGAAACTGAGGTTTTGAAAAAACTCGATGACCAGCATGCCATTGCAACCAACGAGCTAAAGACTATCTTGATAGATAAACTCTTGACATTGGTTCGTGATAAAACTTCTCAAGGTGTCAAGACTATCTACAACGAAGCCATGATTCCGAAGGGAACCAAGTTCACTCAAGAGCTGCTTCGTACGATGGAGTTTACCCAGTTGGATTACAGCGGTTGGACAAACGATGATGCAACCAATGAGCTGATTGCCAGGTTGTTACACAACTACAGTATCAAGCTCAACGAGGAAGTGGGACGCTACAAGCGGGAGAAGTTCAACATTAGCATTGGTGATGAGCTTCCAGCTGGCGTATTGAAATTGGCAAAAGTTTACATCGCCAAAAAGCGCAAGCTGAAGGTTGGTGATAAACTCGCAGGTCGCCACGGAAACAAAGGTATTGTATCTCGTATCGTGCGGATGGAGGACATGCCATTTACAGAGGATGGCCAAGCAGTGGATGTGGTACTGAACCCACTGGGTGTACCTTCAAGGATGAACCTTGGTCAAATCCTTGAGACAGTACTTGGTTGGGCTGGTCAGAAACTCGGCGTTCGTTACGCTTCGCCCATCTTCGATGGTGCACACCGTGACGAAATCGAGCATTTCATCCAAGAAGCAGGTCTTCCATCTTTGGGTCAAACTTGGCTGTCCGATGGTGAAACCGGCGATCGTTTCCACCAGCAAGCAACCGTAGGTGTTATCTACATCTTGAAACTCTCTCACATGGTGGACGACAAGATGCATGCACGTTCTATCGGTCCATACTCGCTCATTACCCAGCAACCGCTGGGTGGTAAGGCACAATTCGGTGGCCAACGTTTTGGTGAGATGGAGGTATGGGCACTTGAGGCATTTGGTGCTGCTCACATCTTGCAAGAATTGCTGACGGTAAAATCTGACGATATCGTCGGACGTGCCAAAGCCTATGAAGCCATCGTTAAAGGCGATGTGCTACCGGAACCGAACATCCCGGAATCGTTCAATGTACTTGTCCACGAATTACGTGGCTTGGCTTTGGACATCAAATTTGATTAATTAGTGATTAGTGATTAGTGATTGGTAATTAGGACAGCCCTATTTACCAGTCACTGAACACTAATCTCCAATCACTAATAAGGTATGTCTTTTAAGAAAAATTTTGCAGCGCCCGGTTCAAATTTCAATTCAATTACTATTAGCCTTACTTCTCCAGATGATATTTTGGAGCGGAGCTACGGGGAAGTATTGAAGCCGGAAACCATCAACTACCGTTCCTACAAGCCGGAACGTGATGGCTTGTTCTGCGAGCGCATTTTTGGTCCAGTAAAAGATTACGAATGCTACTGCGGTAAATACAAGCGTATCCGCTACAAAGGCATTGTTTGTGACCGTTGTGGTGTAGAGGTTACAGAGAAAAAAGTACGCCGGGAGCGTATGGGCCACATCAAATTGGTGGTTCCAGTGGTGCACATCTGGTTTTTCAAGTCACTGCCCAACAAAATCGGTTATCTGCTTGGCCTTTCGTCCAAGAAATTGGAAAGTGTGATTTACTACGAGCGTTACGTAGTAATTCAGTGGGGTGCTGCACAACGTCCAGAGAATGCAGATGAAGTATTGGCACTGCTTTCGGAGGAAGAGTACATGGACATCATGGATGCGCTTCCACCGGAGAACCAGCAGTTAGATGACAGCGACCCGAACAAATTCATCGCCCGCATGGGTGCTGAAGCGGCTCGTGACCTGCTTAACCGCCTCGACCTCGACCAATTGTCATTCGACCTGCGTCACCAAGCTGCTAACGAAACTAGCCAGCAGCGGAAGAGCGAGGCCCTCAAGCGCCTCCGTGTAGTGGAAGCTTTCCGTGCTGCGCAAACCCGCATGGAAAACCGCCCAGAGTGGATGATTATCCAGTATCTCCCAGTGGTTCCACCTGAACTTCGTCCTTTGGTGCCTTTGGATGGTGGTCGTTTCGCAAGTTCCGATTTGAACGACTTGTACCGTCGGGTTATCATCCGCAACAACCGCTTGAAGCGCCTTTTGGAAATCAAAGCCCCAGAGGTGATTTTGCGGAACGAAAAAAGGATGCTCCAAGAAGCAGTTGACTCATTGTTTGACAACAGCCGTAAATCTAATGCCGTGAAAGCGGAAGGTGGCCGTGCGTTAAAGTCACTTTCTGACATTCTCAAAGGCAAGCAAGGCCGTTTCCGTCAAAACCTTTTGGGTAAACGGGTTGACTACTCTGGCCGTTCGGTCATCGTGGTAGGCCCGACTTTGAAACTGCACGAGTGTGGTTTGCCAAAGGGTATGGCTGCGGAATTGTTCAAGCCGTTCATTATCCGCAAGCTCATTGAGCGTGGTGTGGTGAAGACGGTGAAATCTGCGAAAAAACTTGTTGACCGCAAAGACAGTGTCATCTGGGATATCCTCGAAAACATTCTGAAAGGACACCCAGTGATGCTCAACCGAGCTCCAACGCTTCACCGTTTGTCAATCCAGGCTTTCCAGCCTAGGTTGGTAGAAGGCAAGGCAATTCAGCTTCACCCGCTGGTTTGTGGTGCCTTCAACGCCGACTTCGACGGTGACCAAATGGCCGTTCACGTGCCGTTGAGCCAAGGCTCAATCCTAGAAGCGCAGTTGCTCATGTTGTCTTCACACAACATGCTCAACCCACAGGACGGCTCGCCAGTTACCCTTCCTTCTCAGGACATGGTCTTGGGTTTGTACTACATTACGAAGGGTAAAAAGACCATGGGCGACCTCGTGGTGAAAGGCGAAGGCGGCAAATTCTACTCTGCGGAGGAAGTTCGTATCGCCTTCAACGAGGGCAAACTTGACCTTCACGCCAATATCAAATGCCGCTGTTTAGTGGAAAATGAGAAGGGCGAATTGGTGCACAAAGTGATTGACACTACTTGCGGCCGTGTGCTTTTCAATGAAGCTGTGCCTGAAGGCGTGCCATTCATCAACGAGCTTTTGACCAAGCGTAACTTGAAGCGGATTATCTCCGACATCCTCGCTCGCACACATTTTGCTGCAACTGCCGATTTCCTTGATTCTGCCAAAGAACTTGGGTTTACTTGGGCGTTCAGGGGCGGCTTGTCATTCAACTTGGGTGACTTGATTACGCCAACCATCAAGGAGCGCATCCTTGAGCAAGCGCAGTCAGAGGTGGATGAGGTTTGGGAAAACTACAACATGGGGCTTATCACTTTCAATGAGCGTTACAACCAAATCATTGACAAGTGGACTTATGCCGACAACCGCATCACTGATTCTTTGATGAAGGAATTGTCAACGCACAAGCAGGGCTTCAACTCTGTGTTCATGATGTTGGACTCCGGTGCTCGTGGTTCTAAGCAGCAGATTAAGCAGCTTTGCGGTCTGCGGGGCTTGATGGCCAAACCGAAAAAGTCAGGCGACACGGGCGGTGCCATCATCGAAAACCCAATCCTTGCAAACTTCGTGGACGGTCTTTCGGTATTGGAATACTTCATCTCTACGCACGGTGCTCGTAAGGGTCTTGCGGATACGGCCTTGAAAACGGCTGACGCAGGTTACCTCACCCGTCGTTTGGTGGACGTATCTCAAGACGTTGTAATTATCGAAGAAGACTGCGACACACTTCGTGGTATTGCTACCCAAGCCCTCAAAGACAATGAAAAGGTCATTGACCCATTGTCAAACAGGATTCAAGGTCGCTACACCTTGCACGATATTACGCACCCAGTTACGGATGAACTCATCCTCAAAGCTGGCGAATACATCACAAGCGCAGTTGCCAAATTCGTTGAAGAAATCGGCATCGAGGAAGTTACCATCCGTTCGGTACTCACATGCGAAACCAAGCGTGGCGTTTGCACGAAGTGCTACGGTAAAAACTTGGCCTCTGGCCGTATCGCTGAGCGGGGAGATGCCGTGGGTATCATCGCAGCACAGTCCATCGGTGAGCCGGGCACGCAGTTGACACTCCGTACTTTCCACGTGGGTGGTATCGCTTCTGTGACCAAGTCTGAGAGTGAAATCACAGCTAAGTTTGACGGTAAAATCGAGTTCGATGCCATTCGTGTCACTACCTTCAAAGACACTGATGGTGATTCATCTAACGTGGTTCTTTCCCGTACAGGTGAAATCCGTATCACCGACGAAGAAGGCAAGCGCCAGTTCTCTTCAAACCACATCCCTTACGGTTCAACCATTTTCGTCAAAGAAGGCCAAATGGTTTCCAAAGGTGATTTGATTTGCGAATGGGATCCGTTTAACGCTGTGATTGTGTCTGAATTCCCAGGTATTGCCAAATTCGATAGCATCGAAGAAGGTGTGACATTCCGTATGGAGCGTGACGACCAGACTGGCTACTCTGAGAAGGTCATCATCGAGAGCAAGAACAAGAAGAAAGTCCCTGCGATTTCCATCGTCAGCAAAGATGGCGAGGAACTCCGCCGATACAGCTTGCCAGTGGGCGCCTACATTTCCATTGAGGATAACCAAGATGTGAAAGCAGGTCAAAAAATCGTGAAGATTCCACGGAAACTGGGTAAGATCCAGGATATCACCGGTGGTCTACCGAGGGTAACTGAGCTTTTCGAAGCAAGAAACCCATCGAACCCTGCCGTAGTATCCGAGATTGACGGTGAGGTTCTCTTCGGTAAAATCAAGCGTGGTAACCAAGAGGTTATTGTGAAATCGAAAGACGAGCAAATCCACCGCTACCTGATTCCACTTTCCAAACATGTACTAGTGCAAGAGGGTGACTTCGTGCGGGCAGGTACTTCGCTTTCCGACGGTACAACATCACCGAAAGACATTTTGGCCATCAAAGGCCCATTTGCGGTGCAGTCTTACCTCGTGAATGGCGTTCAGGAAGTTTACCGCTCACAGGGTATCGCCATCAACGACAAGCACATCGAGGTAATCGTTCGTCAGATGATGCGACGGGTGACTATCCAAGACCCAGGTGACACGACCTTCCTCGAAAGCGAAGCCGTTGAAAAATGGGAATTCTTGGAGCAGAACGACTGGATTTATGATAAAAAAGTCGTGACCGACGCTGGAGAGAGCAACCGTTTGAAAAATGGACAGTTGGTGAACCTACGCCAAATCCGGGAGGAAAACTCCTACTTGAAGCGCAACGATCGCAAACTGGTTCAGTACCGAGACGCAGTTGCTGCCACTTCCAGCTCCATGTTGCAAGGTATCACCCGTTCATCTTTGGGTACGGAAAGCTGGATTTCAGCTGCTTCGTTCCAAGAAACGACCAAGGTACTTAGCACTGCCGCCATCGAAGCCAAGCCAGACTTGCTGTACGGTTTGAAAGAAAACGTAATCGTCGGTAAGAAAATACCTGCCGGTACTGGTCTGCGCAAATTTGAAGAACTTTTCGTAACCAGCATGGAAGCGCACAACTCCTTCAAGGAGCGTCGCATGCTGATGGAAGAAGAGGAAGAAGAGTTTGAAACATACGGTGATTAAACCGTAGAAGATATTAACAGATAGCTACTCGGCCCGTCCTGAAATTCAGGATGGGCCGTTTTTTTTGTGACAAAATGAGCTGTGATCATTACGGCATTTTATTTTTATGAAAAAAACCGTGAAACGACTGCATATTTACCTCTTTACGCTGGCTGTTGTAGCCACTATCATCGGCCTATGGTTGGCGGGCCCTATTCCGCAAGACCCAGCTTATCACGATTTTGCTGACCAACGAACGCTTTTCGGGGTTGCCAATTTTTGGAATGTGGTGAGCAATTTATCCATGCTGTTCCTCGGTGCCTATGGTCTTTGGCGGAGCCTACTTGATTGGCTAAAAAGAACCGACCTCGTTGCTCGTTTGATTCCAATCACTTTCAGCATAGGCGTTTTGTTTGCCTGCGTCGGCTCTGCCTACTACCACTATGCACCCGACAACCTGACCTTGGTGTGGGACAGGCTGCCGATGACTTTCATGTTCATGCCGCTGTTTGCGCTGCTGATTTATGATTTTATTGGCAAAAAAGAAGGAGGAATTGCCTACTGGCTCCTAGTGCCGCTTGGCGTTTTCAGTGTATTTTATTGGCGACAAACTGAGGCGGCTGGGCACGGCGATTTGCGTTTTTATGCTTTCGTGCAGTTTTTCCCGATGGTCGCCGCAGTTCTATTGGTTTTGGTTTCTCCGCAAAAACCAATTTACACCCGCTACCTGCTCTTGGCGTTGGGCTGGTACGTTGTCGCAAAACTCTGTGAGCATTTCGACGATGCCATTTTCAATACCCTGAAATTCTGGAGTGGGCACACCCTCAAACACTTGGTAGGAAGTATAAGCCTTTTTTATGTTCTGAAAATCACCGATGCTTGGAGGATTTAGGAAGTCAGAGAGCTTTCGGGTGAGCAGAAAAACCGATAATTTCTCTCATTCCCTCACCTGCTTATTCACTGATAAAGTCCACCTGCACCATGTCGTCGAGCTTGAGACCAAGGAGGCTACTGGCTTTTCCCATGCTCACAGCGATTTCAAGGAAGCCTGCAAAATTGAAAAGGCAAAGTGTTTCTCCGACAGGTACGTCGGTGTAATGTCGGCAGAGGCGAGTGATGGGGTCGTTGCGTTTGAAAAATAGGGCAAACTGACGTCCGTTCCGCACTTTTTCAAACAAATCCTTCGGAATATTGATTGTCACATTTTCATAGTGATCCACGTAAATGACTGAGCCACGGATCTGTGAATGGCTCAACACGGGTTGAAGGGCGATACGTTGGATGGTTTCCCCAGCAGGGAAGCCAATTTCGTGGAGCGGCTGGCCAGCCACGAGGTGCTGAACAGTATTTGCCAAAGTTTGCTGGATAGGGAAGGGGCTTTCCCGGTCGGAATCAAGGCGGTAGGCATCCGGCATTTTTGAAAAAACAAGCGAAAAAATGCCGTTGTCGGGCCCGATGAAAATCTGCCCTTCGTGTTTTAGACAGACAAGGGACATGCCCTCTGCGCTGTTGTTTACGGTGATGATGTGGATAGTGCCCGTCGGGAAACTGGAATAGGTGTTTTTCAAAACAAAAGCACCTTGGACGATGTCGTAGGGTTTTACATTATGGGAAACATCGATGAGTTGCAAATTAGGGCATTGGCGGAGGAGCGCACCTTTCAAGAGGGCGACATAGTAGTCGTCCAGCCCGAAATCAGTAGTCAAGGTTACTATTTGCATCGTTTGGTCGTTGTTGTGGCCGGGTAAATCCTCATAGATGCTAGGTATTTTCTATCCTTCGAAACTTTTGAGGGCCCGTGTCGGTTTTAGGAACTCCAAATTGATTTTTGACAGTTATTCCTCAAAAATTAACGTGGCGGTTTGCCCCAAAAAGCTATTTTTACGGACAAAAGTAGCTGAATTTTAAAAGCTGAAGTGCCAAATCTGAGGCCAAACAGCTTCGCAAAACCTTGTAATTTCATCATTTTTCAATCACAACCTAACATTTGAGCGAAATAATCCTGACCATCGAAGATGTTGATCCGCTGGAACTCTACGGCGAAAATGACATTAAACTAAACTTGCTTCGCAAAGCATTCCCCGACATCAGCATTACTGCGAGGGGTAGCAACTTGAAACTCTCCGGCGAGAAAAAACATACTCAATCAGCGAAAGGGAAATTCGAACAAATGGTGCGCTTGCTTAAGGAACGGAAAAGCTTGCCCATCCAAATGGTCGAAGAACTGATGCTCGAAGGCAGCAATCCTTTTCAAGCCCACCTTAATGATGCCGCTGGCAAAGTGCTTGTGCACGGCAACGACGGCAAAATAATCCGAGTAAAAACGCTTAATCAAAAGAAACTCGTTGAGGCCTCCGAGCGCAACGACGTGGTCTTTGCAGTGGGGCCTGCAGGTACGGGTAAGACCTACACTGCGGTAGCTTTGGCCGTAAGGGCATTGAAAAATAGAGTGGTCAAAAAAATCATTCTTACCCGCCCTGCAGTGGAAGCAGGCGAGAATCTAGGCTACTTACCTGGCGATTTGAAAGAAAAAATCGACCCTTACCTCCGCCCACTTTATGATGCACTTGACGACATGATTCCTGCCGATAAGCTCAAGTTTTTCATGGAAACGAGGGTCATCGAAATAGCCCCGCTTGCATACATGCGTGGACGGACACTTGACAATGCTTTCATCATCCTCGATGAAGCGCAGAACACTTCTTCCCTTCAAATCAAAATGTTCCTTACTCGACTTGGCCCTACTGCCAAGGCCATCATCACGGGAGATCTAACACAGATTGACTTGCCGATGAATACCCGTTCGGGTCTTCGCAAAGCCATTGACATTCTTCGTGACATAGAAGGCATTGATGTAATACGCCTCAGTGTCGATGATGTGGTTCGTCACCGCTTGGTGAAGGAGGTTATCAAAGCTTTCGAAAAGGACAGCGAGCAGCTACAACGGCAATGGAAGGATTCATCAAGTGGAAAATTACCTTTCCGTCGCCCTAATGCAAGAGAGGAAGAGGAGTAAAGACAGTGTCTGCTTATCATATTCCTTGTGTTTAACTCATGTAAACACTAAATCTAAGTAGTTCATTCCTCGAAAATTGTCACCCGGCTTTTGTTTTCGGTATTTTCTTCGTTACAAGAAAATCAAAAAGTTATTTTTGCCCAGTCAGCACACCTTACAACATTAATTGTCTAACTTAAACAACCCAGTATGAAGTTTAAATTTACGAAGCAGTTCGGCCTAATCGTGGCGTGCTTGCTGGTCGGCGCAACAGCATTTGCACAATTGCGTACTCCAGTTGATATTGCCACAGAGCATGTAAAATCCCATTTTGCCGAATGGGGACTAACAGCACAGGATATTGATGGTATGACCGTCAGCGACCAGTACACTGACCCTACTACTGGCATTGCTAGAGTGTATTTCATCCAACGTTACCAAAACATTCCTGTTTACAATGCGATTTTAAACGTGAATATCACCGCTGATGGTAAAGTTTTTCATGTCGGCAAAAGGTTTGTACCAAATCTTTTGACCAAAGTGAACAACACAATTCCCGTATTGGATGCCGAAGCAGCAGTCGTTAAACTGATGCAACACCTTGATATTCCCTATGCACCGTTGCGTTTTATTGGTAAAAACGACCAAGATGATTTCGTATTTGAAAAAGGCACGATTGCTCAACAAGACATCAAAGCCCGTTTGAGCTTTCAGCAATATGGCAGTGCTGTATTGTTGGCTTGGGATATTTCACTAGTTCCAAACCATTCTTCTGATATGTGGAGTTGTCGGGTAGATGCAGTTACTGGCGACTTGCTCGATAAAGCGAACTGGACGGTTTACTGTAAAGTCGATCATACTGCATTTATGCATACAGATAAAAATTGCGAAGCAATTTCAAACCAAAACCAAGCTGCTGTTACCTCTAGCTTCAACATGGCTGCGGATGGTACATACAATGTCTGGCCATGGCCTATTGAAAGTCCAAAACATGGCCCACGTACAATGGTAACTGACCCATACGACCTCAGTGCTTCTCCATTTGGTTGGCATGACAGCGATGGCCAACCTGGGCCAGAGTACACCATTACTCGTGGAAACAACGTGCATGCGTATGAGGACAGTGGTGACATGAACACTTCCATTGACAATGAGCCAGACGGTGGTGCTAGCCTTGTTTTTGATTTCCCTTATGACGCTTTGTTGGAACCTGTTACTTACACGGATGCTGCCGTTGTAAATTTGTTTTATTGGAACAATGTTATGCACGATATGTCATATAGCTATGGCATGACCGAAGCAGCAGGTGCCTTCCAAGATAACAACTACGGTAACGGAGGTGCAGGTAATGACCACGTAAATGCAGAAGCGCAAGACGGTGGAGGAACAAACAATGCCAATTTTTCTACCCCAGCTGATGGTGGAAGTGGTAGGATGCAAATGTATCTCTGGAGCCCAAGTGCTGGTGAAATTTTCAATGTGACAGAGCCGGCATCTGTGGCAGGAGGATATCCATCCGCACAGCCAGCAACTGGTTGGGGAACTGGTTCCTATGCTACTACAACTGGAGTAACCGCACCTGTAACCATTGTTGAAGATGTATTGGCAAATCCATATTTTTCAGATGCTTGCGAGCAAATTGTAAACAGCGCTGATTTAGTTGGGAAAATCGCCTTGATTGACCGGGGTGGATGCGAGTTTGGATTTAAAGCACTTGCAGCCCAAAATGCTGGGGCCGTTGGCGTCATCATTTGTAATTTTGAAGATGCAACAATTGGAATGGCTCCAGGGGCGGTAGGTGCTCAAGTAGAGATTCCGGTTGTAATGTTGACCTCCGTCAATTGCCAGACGATTCGTCAGTTTGCTGGAAATGGATTGGTTGCTAGCATCAAACAACCTGACCTTCCTTCCGGACCAGTTGCCCTTGACGGTGACCTAGATAATGGGGTTATTGCACATGAGTATGGTCATGGCATTTCCAATCGTTTGACAGGTGGGCCAAACCAAGCTGGTTGTTTGGGCAACGCCGAGCAAATGGGTGAAGGTTGGAGTGATTTTTTCGCATTGATTACTACTGTAGAACCTGGCGACGCTGGAACCGATAAGCGTGGTGTTGGTACTTATGCAGGTGGTGAAGAAATTACTGGACAAGGTATCCGCCGCTACCCTTACTCTACCGATATGAACGTCAATCCGCTTACTTACGGTGACGTTGCTGGCAATACCGAAGTGCATGCCCTCGGAGAAGTTTGGACTACTATGGTTTGGGATTTGTATTGGGCCTTTGTTGATGAATATGGTTGGGACCCAGACCTCTATCATGGTACTGGCGGTAATAATATGGCCATTAGATTAATTTATGATGGAATGAAAAACCAACCATGCAACCCTGGCTTTTTGGATGGCCGTGATGGTATCCTTGCAGCCGATGTTGCATTGAATGGTGGTGCTAACAAATGCCTAATTTGGAAAACGTTTGCTCGCAGAGGTGCTGGCTTGAGTGCTGTCCAAGGTACTTCTGATAGCGCATCAGACCAGGTTGAAGCATTTGATATTCCTTGTGAATGTCGTGATGAAGTTACAATCGTAAAATCTGTAACCGATTTTATCGATGCAGGAGACGATATCAATGTCACCATCAATGTTTCCAACTGTAGGCTCGAAACACGGACTAATGTGGTTGTAACGGATGAGCTTCCGGATGGGACAACGTATAAAGCTGGCTCAGCAAACGTACCCGCTACAGTATCCGGCAATGTAATCACGTTAGAATTGGGAGATATCGATTTCGAAGAAACTGTTAATGTAACTTACACATTGGGTACTGACCCTGATAAGTATTCCATTCGTTTCTTTTTAGATGATGTTCCAACTGCGGATGCTGAGGACAATTGGGAACAAATTGACCTAGGTGCACCAGAGCCGAACATTTTCCAAATTGATGATACCTATTCGCACAGCCCTGATTTTGCGTGGCTGGTTCCTGACATTGCATTGGAAAGCAGAACAGCCTTGGAATTAAAAACGCCTTGGACAGTAATCGGAGAACGTCCAACACTGCGTTTTTATCACCTATATGACACTGAGCCCGGTGCAGATGCAGGCCTTATCGATGTGAAAAAAGCCACAGATAACACTTACCAGCAGGTTGATGACAAAATGCTGCGGGGCGGTTATCCTAGCCAAGTCCAGTATGGTACTTTCATTACGCCGAACCTTTACGCTTGGTCAGGTACTACAAATGGTGAATTCATTCCAACATATGTTGACTTAAGGGACTGGCTTGGACAGGACTTGGTCTTCCGCTTCCGTTTTGGTACTGATGATAATACCGAAGGCCCACTTGGTTGGGTAGTGGACGATATTGAATTCATGGACTTGCTAAGTTATAACGGTGAGGCTTGTGTGACCACTGGACAAGGCGATAACAAATGCACCATTGCACCAGAGGAGGGCACGATTGTAGAGTCGCAGTTCTTTTCTAGTACAGTGGAAAAAATTGGCGACATGACCATGAATGTCTTCCCGAACCCAGCCAAAGATGTGTTAAATATTGCACTTACAACTGAGTCTCAAAAAGATGTCAGCCTCAGTCTTTTGACTATCGATGGTAAGGTAATGATGGAGAAAAAAGGCAACCTTCAAGGAAACGGCCATTTCCAAGTCAACGTGAGCCAGCTTCCTGCTGGGTTCTACTTCGTAAAAGTAGCAACCAAAGATGGAGTGTTGGTGACGAAGGTGGTGGTTGAATAATCAAAACCTGATAAATGAAAGGCTCGATCCTGCAAAGTATCGGGCCTTTTGTTTTTTATGGAAATAGCTAACTTGCCGCTATAAGCTTTTTCAAATGCATATCCAACGTCCCTATGTTTACCTGCTTTCTTTCCTTGAAGGTGCCGCCGTCATGGCCTGCGAACTCATTGGTGCAAAGTTGCTGGCGCCTTATTTTGGCACATCACTTTATGTTTGGGCTGCGGCACTGGGCTTGACGCTTGGCGGGTTGATGACAGGCTATTTTCTGGGTGGTATTGTTTCAAAACGGTTTGAGGACAACGTGAGACTTCTTTATTGGGTACTGGTTTTTGGAGGTTGCACTTTTTTTTTGATGCCTTTCACCAGCAGTTGGATAATGGAACTCACACTTCATCTAAATCTCCAAATCGGAACAGTCCTTTCATTATTGGTTTTCATGTTTCCGCCTCTGGTTTTCATGGGTATGGTTTCTCCTATCATCATCAATATTTTAACTGAGGAGGTAAAAACGGCTGGCAATCGGGCTGGAAACGTTTACGCCATTTCTACGCTAGGTGGTATTCTCGCCACTTTTCTGATGGGGTTTTACATCATCCCAGAATTCGGCATTCGGCAGCCTGCTATGGCCAGCGGCATTATTCTGGCTTTTTTACCCGTCATATCTCTTTTAAGGAAGAAAAAAACAACTGCATTGTTCATTTGGCTAGCCTTTCTGGTATTTGGGGCAATGTCTTGGTCTAAAAAAATAGAGCCTGAAAATGGCTGGCAGATCCACTACCACGCTGAGGGCATCATGGGCCAGATAAAAGTGATTGACTTTGAACCTTTCAAGGAGCAACCAGGCCGTAAATTCAGGGGTTTGGTGGTCAACAACACTTTGCAGACAGTTGTGGAATTGAATCAACCTGACAAAAATTTCTGGCACTACACAGAGTTGTTAACCAGTTTGACCCAACAGTTTCCGAAGGGAAGCAAAGTGCTCGTTTGTGGTACGGGTGGTGGCACTTTGGTGAAACGTTTGGTGCAACTTGGCTTCGATGTGGAGGCGGTCGAAATCGATGGTAGGCTGGAGGTTCTAGCCAAAAAGTACTTTGGGTTGCAGCAAGATGTCCCAGTAATTTTAGACGATGCGAGGCATTTTATCAGAACAACTTCGAAAAAATATGATGTGATAATCTACGATACGTTTAGGGGAGAGTCAGCGCCAGAGCATGTCATAACCCAGGAAAGCCTCTTTGAGACAAAGAACTGTCTCCTTCCAAATGGTTATTTGCTTATCAATTTTTATGGTTATTGGGAGTCTGAGCGAGGCAATATTGGTCGCTCCGTGTACAAGACGCTCTGCAAGTCTGGATTTGAACCTACAGTTTTTGCAACCGCTGGCGTTGAAGATGACAGAAATCTGGTGTTTTGCGCTTCAGCCCAAAATGAGAATGTCCTTCCGCATCAAAATATTCCATCGGATGAGAATTTTGGTGGAGAGAAAGTACAAGTTGAAGCAACCGATACGATAAATGCAGTAGTGCTAACCGATGAACAGCCACAACTTAGACGCTATGCAATGGCAGCCGCCCAATGGCGAAAACTTTATAATGATTTTTACACTCAGCAGTTTTCAAAATTTAAATTTTTTTGAATTGGCTTGCCTTGCTTTTTTATGATGTTCTTTTAAGTTAATTTGGAATTTATTATGTTGGATTAAAAATTGAGATATATTTGCTGCTTTAGCGACAATTATTATTACCTCTTTGTACCTCCTCATGTGACCTTAGGAAAACTTTAGAAAAATGTTTTGTAGCATAATATTTGTGAAAATATTCCCCGAACTTTTAAAATTCAGAATTTAATTTTTGAGGACTCTGGGAGTCTCCAAACAAACGATAAACTATTTTCACTAACCTAAACTTAATTTAGTATGAAATTAATGAATGTACTAAAGTTTTTCCTAGCGTTAGTCCTCGTTGTTGGATTCGCAGCAAGCTGCAACAAGGATTCAGACCTAGCAACTGATGTGATTAATTCGCCAACGGAAAGTTCCAAATTAGTCAGCTTCAAAAAAAGTGAACCAATTCCAGGGCAATACATCGTTGTTTTTAAAAATGATGAAATTGGAGAACGTGCGTTGAAAGGTTCTTCTTACAAGGAGCGGCTGGCAATGATGAGGGAAAAAGCGGAGGGAGTCTTCAATTCCTTGCGCATTGAAACCAGCAAAATCGACCGTACCTACGGCACAGCAATCAAAGGATTTTCTGTAATAAATTTTACGGATGAGGAAGTGAAGGCACTTTCTTCTCATCCTGAAATCGAATATCTGGAGCAAGACCAGACTATTTCTATCCAAGGTGGCCCTCCAGGTGGTGGAGGTGGCGGTGGTGGAGGCGGCGGCCAGGAAACACCTTGGGGAATTACTCGGGTTAATGGAGTTTCCAATTATGGCGGATCTGGCCGTGCTTGGATTATTGATACAGGTATTGATTTGGACCATCCAGATTTGAACGTTTCTCCTGCTGCACCGGCTGGTCTCAGCGAATCTTTTCTTGGTAGCGGTCCTCCAAGTAATGCTTCACCTGACGATCAAAATGGTCACGGCTCCCATGTCTCTGGAACTATCGCAGCTATCAATAATTCTATAGGTGTGATTGGTGTAGCTCCAGGAGCCTTAGTAATCGCCGTAAGGGTATTGGACAAAAATGGTAGCGGGTCAACTTCAGGTGTGATAGCAGGTGTAGATTACGTTGGTGCGCATGCTACAAGTGGAGATGTAGCCAATATGAGCCTTGGCGGTGGTGTTTCAACGACTCTTGATAATGCTGTAATCAATGCCTCGAATCCATGCAAGTTTGCACTTGCTGCCGGAAATGAATCTGATAATGCGAATAACCACTCGCCAGCCAGAGCAAATGGTAATTTTATCTGGACCGTTTCTGCCATGAGCCAAGGTGATAACTGGGCTAGTTTTTCCAATTATGGCAACCCTCCTGTTGATTATTGTGCTCCAGGCGTTAGTGTGAAGTCTTGCTGGAAAAATGGTGGGTATAATACTATCAGTGGAACTTCAATGGCCACACCTCACGTAGCTGGTGTTTTACTACTTGGGAGTATTAGTTCTAGTGGTACTGTAAACGGAGATCCAGATGGAAATCCTGACCCAATTGCTAGTCATTAATTTCAAATTTTAAAAAACAAAGGGGCTTCAAAACTGAAGCCCCTTTGTTTTTGCTTTTAGAATTCCACGGCCAGTTCCTTGATTACTTGCCCCCTGTTCGTAAGTCTTGCATAATACTTCCCTTTTTCCAGCCCCCTTATTTCAAATTCAAACCTGAACTTGTGGCTTCCTCGCTTTTGGAGGCGATTTTTGAAAAGGGTATGTACTAGCTCCCCGGCTTCATTGTATAATCCAAAATCGACCTGTTTATCAGCTGCCAGATCATAATAAAACAAACCGTTCATGGCAAATGCTTCGCGCCAGTTGGCTGGTTGCCCGGGTAATTGTCTGTCCTGAGGTGGCGATTGGTACTGGATATGGTATTCGGGCATCGGTTTTCCGAGTATATCAGCGACGAACTTAGTTAATGTCGGGTCTCCAATCCCTTCCAACCTGTCTTCATCTGATACTGCCCACACCGCATATTGAGCGGATGGGTTTTCATGCAAATTATTGTCATTCAGGTATTTTGCAATCTTCAAGAGGTTGCCCTCTGCCAACTTTCCCAAAGTAAAAACACTTCCATTGCCCGGGGAGCCGTCACTTGCTTCGATACAAAAACCAAAGAGCTTACCTATTTTTGAGGCACCTGCTTCCACGAAAAAGTTTTCTTCTTTTGCTACCATCAAATTTTGTAAACTAGAATCCCCCGCTTCAAAGATTTGCCCTGCCCGAACCTTAATTTCCAGTTTTTTCTTCGATTTGCTTTTCAAATGAAGTTCGAGACATTCGCCAGAATGACCACCTTTGCCCTCTGCAGAGGCTACCAGTAATCCTTTTTTTATTGCCTCTGTCAATTCAAGTACTTGCGAATTTAGGTTTTCAGATGAGGCAGTCCACAGTAGAGTAACGAGCATGGAGTACCAAGCAGTTGTTTTCATCATGTTCAAATATTATTTAGTGAATTTCAAATCAAACGCACCGCATCGTAAAATTATTGAGTGCTGAGTTTTTTCATTGGTTTAAAACGTTGGCGAATAATTCCCTATCATTGCCAGCAAAATCACATCTGGCAACGACTTTTTTGAGTTGAACCACAAGCTTATAACTGAGTTTTGAATCTTACTTCTCGGCTTCGCAGTGACGACAAAGCTGTGCTCAAAGAGCTTTTTGATGCACACTACAAAGCTGTTTGTGCAGCTGTACATCGAATAGTTGGTGAAAGGGGAGTTACAGAAGACTTAGCTCAACAAGTTTTCATTCGTTTTTGGGAAAAAAGGAATCAAATACAAATTGATAGCTCACCAGGCGCCTACCTCCATCGTATGGCAGTAAATGAATCTTTGGCTTGGCTTCGAGCAAAAAAGAATCAACAACCTGAAGAAATTACTTTCGCAACTCCTCTGCCTATTCAATTGGATGGAGAAAACATTCTACTGCACAATGAACTGCACGACCAAATCCATAAAGTAATTGATTCACTTCCCCCTCGCTGCCGTGCTGTTTTTCAATTAAGTCGGTTTGAAGAGCTTAGCTACCAGGAGATTGCTGATAAAATGGACATATCTATAAAAACTGTTGAGCACCAAATGGGAAAAGCGCTAAGAGTGCTGCGAGAGCAACTCCGACCATTACTTTCCTAATATCATAAAGTTGCGAAGTAGGTTACATTATATTACTGTGTAGAGTGCATAAAAACCACCTGATTTCAGTAAATGAATATATCAGCTCAAAAATGATTTCAAAAAAAGTAAAAAAAAATTTGGCAATGACATTTACGCAATTACCTTTGCGCCCGCTTTGGAAAACTAACAGAGTAATCTAAAAGATGACCAAGCAAAAAGCGACTTTGATAGGCAACATTTTTTTTATTTTTTTGAAAAATTATTTGCCAAGTTAAAACTGAATACTATCTTTGCCGTCCCTTACGCAAAGGCGTTGAAAAAGGGCTTCAAAAATACTTAAGAAATTGCGGATTCCACGAGTCCTGATAGCCCGGTTTTTTAGGGCAAGGGCTGGTGTTATTTCGCACACGAGTTCATTGACACCGATGGAGGAAAGAACGAATAGGTAAGGAAAGAGGGGAGGAAAGAAGTTTGACGGACCAGTCAACGAGATAGAGTTGAGAAGGAAGAACATCTGTTGGTAAAAACATTGCCCCTTTTATGGGGC
>WGNL01000015.1 GCA_016124585.1 Bacteroidota bacterium
AAAGTTGCCGTGATAAAGCCCAATGGCTCGGTGATTAAGCCCAAAGTTGCCGTGATTAAGCCCAATGGCTCGGTGATTAAGCCCAAAGTTGCCGTGATAAAGCCCAATGGCTCGGTGATTAAGCCCAAAGTTGCCGTGATTAAGCCCAATGGCTCGGTGATTAAGCCCAAAGTTGCCGTGATAAAGCCCAATGGCTCGGTGATTAAGCCCAAAGTTGCCGTGATAAAGCCTAGCCGTAAAATGGCTTTCTGGAAAGCTTGACGTGTTAGAGACATTGCCTGCAACGTCTCTACGGTAGGATTAAAGATATTTCCCAAAAAACGCCAGCGTCCTTTCCCAAGCCAATTTAGCAGCCGCTTCATTGTACCTCGCCTCTGAAGTATCATTATGAAAAGCATGCTGAGCGCCTTCATAAACATATTGCTCATATCGCACCCCAGCAGCTTTTAATTGCTCCTCATAAGCAGCCATGCCAGCATTTACCCGCTCATCCAAGCCCCCATAATGCATTTGAACGGCAGCCTTGATTTTCGGCACATCCTCGGCGGCAGGTTGGCGACCATAAAAAGCGACGGCAGCTTTAAGGCTGGGTACATTTACCGCCAATGTATTGGCCATCGCACCACCCCAGCAGAACCCGACACATCCATAGCTGCCATTGCAGTCTTCCCTAGTTTTCAGAAAATCAAACGCCCGTATGAAGTTGGCTTGTGAATCCTCTTGCTTCAAAGTCGTGAAAAGCTGACGGGCATCATCCTCGTTGGTGGGAGTGCCACCGAGCGGCGCCAACGCATTGGGTGCAAATGCCAGATAGCCAGCTTTGGCAGCTCTTCGAGCAACATCCTCGATATGTGCGTTCAATCCCCGGTTTTCGTGGACAACCACGACTGTCGCATATTTTTTATTCTTTTTCGGCCTTGCCAAATACGCTTTCATTTCACCTTGCACACCAGACCAAGTCACATATTCCATGTGTAGGTCTTCCCCCGATGTTTTTGCCCCCGCTTTACAACTGGTTTCTATCAATGGTAAAACAGCCAACGCAGCGGCCATTCCGCCTGTGAGCTTTGCCAATCGTTCAAGGAAAACCCTGCGAGGAAGCGGTTTGTGGGTGTATTCGTCGTAAAGGTTGATGATTTGTTGGTCCATAGTTGAGTATTTTATTTTGGTAAAAATAGGCCTATGATATGTGATTGTCTGGGTACTCGTCCTATGCCCATGCCCGCCGCAAAAATCGCAACCAATTCCCGTGCATGAAATTTGCCACATCGGCTTGGGAATAGCCCCGGCGCTCCAAAATACCAGTAAATTTCTGCAAATCAGCAATCGTTTCAATATCATATGGACATTGCTCCCGACCAAAGCCACCGTCCAAGTCGGAACCTATGCCGACATGCTCGGCGTTGCCTGCCAACTGGCAAATATGGTCGATATGGTCAGCGACCCGCTCTAGCTTAAGGCCCATGTTCTCTGGGGTTGATTTGCCTTTTTCCCAACCATTGATAATCATCCAGGCATCCATCACTGCCCCAATGACCGCACCACGGGAAAGCAGTTCCCGCAGCATTTCATCCGAAAACTGACGGTTATGGTCGGCCAAGGCTCTGCAATTGTTGTGACTGGCCCAGATAGGCCCATCGTATTTTTCAATCGCTTGCCAAAAAGCATCGTCGCAAAGGTGTGTGGCATCCAAAATCAAATTGAACTCTGCCATTTTCTTCAATAAATCAAGGCCAAGATGGCCCATCTTGCCTGTAGCGTTTGTGCCATTGGCGTAGCGACCGGGACCGTAGTGGCCAGGCCCAATGGCCCTAAGCCCATAGGCATAGGCTCGCTCCACATAGTCTGGCGTTACCAGCGAATCAGCACCCTCCAAACTCAGAATATAGCCAATAGGCTTTTCCGCTTGCGCAATGAGGGGGTCATTCCAGTAAGTGAGGTGTGCTTCCAACGAAGGTAAATCCGTGATTTGCGTCAGCTCCCCGGCTTCTTCCATTGCCCGATACCATGCCAATTGACCTTGGGTATGTGCCCATGCTTGTTCCGGTGAATGCCAGCCAGACAGCGGATTATCGGGTGCGACGTATCGAGCCAATTGCGTAGCTACCACCAGCCCAATATTGCCCCTGCGCAGTTCCTCAAAACATACCGACGCATTCCCACGACCCGGCAGGTCAGTTTTGCCAGCCTCACGTCGGTTGATTTCAGCAATCGGTGAACGCAAGTTTCGGTTCCATTCCATCGCATTCATGGAGAGGTCAAGATGGGCATCAATTGTAAACATATTAGCAAGTAATTGAGTGATTGGTTAAGTGAGAGAATAAATTATTGGCTGAGAATTCTATCACGGGCGGTAGTTTTCCAGTGGCCTTTTGCTATATTGTTTTCAACAATAAATACTTGCTCATATAATGCCACTGTCGGGCATATATGATAAGGTATGCCAATTAACACATCACCAATTTTGTAATCATGGTTAGTTCCAGCCTCAATAACCAAATGTTCTTCACTTTGACTAATGGGAACCAAATGAGGTGCATCCATGAAATAAACCCGTTTTGATATTTCATTTTCTGCTGCTACAGATTTATGGCCTAAATCAAGGCATATTTTCGTGGCATCAGGTAGGGAAATAACTCTGGTTACCAGGAAGGCAGCAGGTGAAAAAGGTTGTTCAGAGCATAAGTCCCCATAGCCTTTGTCCCAGTAAATAAAGGTACCGGGACTACATTCCACGTCTTGCCTTTTGGCATGAATGGGGAATGTGGGCGAGCCTCCTGCGATGATATTTGGATTGTCATATCCTGCCGTCACTATTTGTTCTTTCAAATCGGAAACCCTTTTAAAGGCGGCATTGCACAGTTTCGTCCTTTTATCAAAATCAATATCCCTAATATGGCCATCATAAGCATGCATTCCAACAGGTATTACCCCCTTAATATGCGCACATAATTCATATAGTTCAAAGGCTCTTTCAGGAAATATACCCGTCCTGTGTTGTCCAATATTAATGTCTAAATAAACTGGCAATTCCAAGTTGTTTTCAGAAAACACCTTACCCATTTCTAGGGCAACTGCTTCATGGTCAACCAAGCATGAGAAGTTGGTCTGTGGGAATTTTTTGACAACTGCCACCAATCGATGCAATTTGGGGCCAACTGGCTGATAGGCTAACAGCACATCCTTTGCCCCACATTCGCCCAGCATCTCTATCTCTGCGATCGTTGCAGCTTTGAATTTCGTGACGCCTGCTTCCAGCATCAGTTTCGTGGCACTACTGGATTTGTGGGTCTTAACATGTGGCCGCAAACGAACCACATCACTTACCATGTTCACTGCATAGGCGATATTCTGACGAACTTGTGCTGGGAGAACCACCAAGGCTGGCGAGTCAATTTCATCTATATTTTGAATATAAAACGCCATATCCTTTGCTGACTATTATTTGGAGGGCTAAATTGGCAAAATAGGACGAATAGTTCAAATCTCAACTATTCCCTCAATTTCCACCGCTACATTTCCCGGAAGCGAACCCATGCCAACAGCACTGCGCACCCCTACCCCATTTTCAGGGCCCCATATTTCGGCGAAGAGTTCACTACAGCCGTTTATCACAATCGGATGCTTGTCATAATCAGGAGTTGCATTGACCATGCCCAGCAATTTCACTACCCTTTTCACCTTGTCGAGACTACCAAGATGCTGTTTGAGTGCCGCCAAAATGGCAAGGCCACACTGACGGGCTGCTTGGTAACCCGCTTCATCGGATAAGTCAGCACCAAGTTTGCCGAAGATGAAGCTGCCGTCAGTTTTCACAGAAACATGGCCCGAAAAATAGACTAGGGTGCCCAAGGTGAGGCAGCGCTGGTAAACACCTTTGGAAGTGGGCAGAATGGGCAGGACAAGGCCCATTGCTGCTATTTTTTCTTCAATCGAGTTGTTGTTCATTTCGTTTGCTTGATGCACAAATCTAAGTTATTTGGCATCCCATTGTTAGTCCTCCATGTTTTCCTGTGCCTTTTTTTCCTCTTTTTTCTTCTGTTGGTGCAAGCGATAGCTGAATGTCAGGTTGACTTGCGTGGATTGCCACTGGAAGTCGTTGGAGGAATAGAAATATTCTCCTTCGGTAACAGAACGGTGTCGGCGGGTATTGAAAACATCACTGACGTTGAGGGTCAGGGTGCCGTTGTTTTTCAAAATATCCTGGCTGACAGCTACATCGATAAACCACTGAGGCTTACGGTAGCCTTGTGTTTCCTGTTGTTTTGCCCGGTAATGCCCACGGAGTTGGAGGTCAGTGTTTTTCCAGAATGTGAACCGTGAAGTGAAGCGGGTGAACCAGCTATAGTTGTCGCTTTTAAAGTCGGCACCCAAGTTGCCACCGTCTTTGATCGCCCGGAAAAAATTGAAGTTGCCATCCACTTTCCACCATTTTGTGAGGTCGTAAGAAGCGGTAAACTCTGCTCCAAATGCATCCTCGGTATTGAGGTTTTCAGGGCGTGTAACACTATTACCCAAGGAATCAACCCGGCGGATGCGGTCTATTTCACCTATCGTATGGCGGTAGTAAATAGAGGAACTTAGGGAGCCTTGGTCGAAATACTTGATATGACCTAATTCAAAGGCATTGGTAAATTCCGGCTCAAGGTCAGGGTTGCCGCTCCAGAAGTTCCGGTTGTCCGTGTAGGTCATGAAGGGGCTGAGGTCATTGTAGCGAGGACGACGCACCCGGCGACTGTAACTGATTTGAACAGCATTTTGGTTTGGAAGGTCATAAGTGAAATGGGCACTTGGGAAAAAGTTCGTGTAGTTGCGGGCATTCACTTCATTGGTTTTCACCAGTTTTGTGGTCACGTCGGTGTGTTCCGCACGCAGACCAAGCTGGTAGGAAAACTTACCTGTTTTGTTACCAAAAATACCATACGCAGCATGAATCTGTTCATCGTACAAGAACTTGTTGTCAAGCCCTGGGAGTGGCTCCCAGTTGCCATCGTTCAACTGCGTGACCCTAAAATCATTCAGCATATTGCGGAACGAGCTGCGCACACCACCTTCTATCCTACCTTCTTTTGAAAAAGGGTGAACGTAGTCCACTTGCACCAAAAACTGTTTCTCAGTTTCATAATTATAAGAGTTTTGAAGCAGTTCTGGCAAACTGGTGGGGGTAAAGTCAGGGTAGTAAAATTTTTCGGTAAAGTCCTGGTCTGAGTCTTCCCAGTTGTCCAAAATTCGTACCTCGGCGTTCAGCTCTTGATCCTTGCGGTTGAAGGTTTTCTTGTAGGACAAGGAATATTCCGAATTGGGTTCAATCTCATCTTCATCCTGGCTCCTAGTACTAATGCCGGTCGGGTGGTTTTCGTCGAAAATATAATCGGTGTAAATGAGGTCGGTCAGGCGATTGGAGTCGCTACGACGGAAAGTATATGCGGCAGTCAGGATGTTCTGCGGGTTGAAATAATAATCCAACCCACCCCGGATGCTCTGGTGGAATCCGATATTGTTTCGTTCGTTCGTTTGCCTGTAAATGAAAGTTGTATCCCCGCTGGACACCCGCTGGTAAATGGAACCTTTACCCGGAGAATTGCGGTAGGAAATGCCATAATTGACAAAGAAATTGAGACGTTCCTTGCGGTAATTGAGGTTCAAGGCCACCCCATAGTTGGTTGGATAACCGGTGATGAGGTCGAAGCTACCGTTGAAACCATTAGTCCTTTCTTTTTTCAAGATAATATTGATGATGCCGCCAACGCCTTCCGCTTCATAGCGGGCACTTGGATTTGTAATGATTTCCACCCGTTCGATGAGGCTGCCCTGCAATTGTTGCAGCCCAGCTGCACCATTGAAACTGACAAGACCACTTGGCTTCCCATCGATGAGAATGCGCACGGCGCCGCTGCCCCGTAGGCTAACGTTGCCCTCCACATCTACGGAAACGGAAGGGATGTTTGAGAGCAAATCGGCTGCGTTGCCGCCTGCATTTCCCAAGTCTTTGCCCACGTTGAAGATTTTCTTGTCCAACGACATCTGCATGGTACTTTTCTCAGCCTGAACCACCACTTCCTGAAGGGTGGTAGAGGCAGCACTTAGCTTGATATTGCCCAAATTGACAGGAACGTTTCCCACTTCTATGTTTTCTATGAAAAAAGGCTCGTAGGCCAAGAATTCAGCTTTGATATAGTAGTTGCCTTTGTTTGCAGCTAATGAAAAACTGCCCGATTCGTCGGTAATCGTTCCATCAACGAGCAGACTGTCTGTTTTTGAAAAAAGGCTGACTGTGGCGTAGGGCAAACTAGCACCCGTCGCTGCATCGGTGATTTTACCTTGGATTTGGGCTTGGAGGCTAAAAATGGAGGTGGTGAAAAAAAATAGTAGGAATGCTCTCATGGAAAATGGTGATGAATGAAAGTTTAAATCGGGTGCAAAAGAGTTAGTGTTCAAAACACAACTTCACATGGGTTGACAGCCAAAAAACAGCCAAAGCTGCATTTTGTTATGCACTAGTCGCTCAATTCGGGGATTGTGGCGATGAAAAACGGGCGAGAATTGGAATTTTAATGAAAAGCACTGCAAACCAATAAGCCGGATTCTGTACTCCGCCGAAGCGGGCTCCATCATTTATCTGGGGCCGGCCTCACGGACGGCCTCTAGCTGCCTACCCCCCGGCTCGGGCGAGCAGCCCTTTTGCCCCGATGACTCGGGACAGCACCGGTGTACATGACATTTCAACCCGCAAGGTTTATCCGCCCTACTTGTTGCCAAGCAGCGCCGTGCGCTCTTACCGCACGTTTTCACCCTTATCCCGATTGCTCAGGACGGTAATTTTCTGTGACACTCTCTGGCCTCCGTTTTACAGGAGTCCCACCCGTTAGGTGGTGCGGCGCTCTACGTTGTCCGGACTTTCCTCCAACCTCACGAGCCCAAAAGGACAAGTTCAGCTGGCGATGGAGTAGTTCGCAGTGCCCGGCAAAGATACGTTATTCCTGCTCCTTGCTCCATTTTACCAAAAACTGTTTCCAGGCCACATAGGCACGGGCAAGTGTCCGATCTTGTACCCGGTCGTACCAACCTATGGTAACATCCGTCACTTTGCGACCAGGTTCGTTGCCAAAAGGCTCTTGGGTAAAGCTGATTCCTTTTTTGGCTGGGATGATTACAGCAGTATATTTTTCGTCAAGGGATGTTATAATCCTGAGATTTTCAATATCTAAGTCCTTTAGGGGCAACCTGTACTTGGAGCCTCCGAATATGGAATCTTTATCAGTGGTTTTACGAAGTTCCTGTACTTCTATCACTTGGTTACTATCGGCACGGGGCAGGCTCATAGAAAAGGATTTACGGTAGGTTTTACCATTCAAGGAGTCGGGGTAAGTAGAAGGCAATTGCATGGTGAGCAGGTCATTGAGTGTCCATCTCAAATTGGCAAGGCTGGCATCGGTGGATGGTACTTCAGGTTGTTTTGTTTGACCAGTTTGGGAAAAACAACCAACCGCAAAAAACAATAAGAACAACAAGGGGGAAAACTTCATGGGCAAAATTTTTTGGCAAAAATAGCTGAAACTGTGCCGGGTTTTGCTGCATACGGAAAAGTCAATAATACTTTGCACCAAAACTGTGATTTATCGTTGTGAAAATCCAGGTTGCTGCTAATGCTAGAACCACCAATGAAAATCAGGAAGGTTGGTTCATCAGGGGTTATTCCAAGTGTCATCTAGGGCATTTAAGTGGTAGACGAAAGCCATGTAGTTCATTTCACGGAGACACTGCTCGCTTAAAGTTTCAATTTTCTGAACCAGGAGTAAGCCCCGAATGATTATGAAAAAAGGCTGAAAAGCAAATTCCGGAGATGGACAGCTTATCACTCGACCAATTGGGCTGATTAGGTATTCGGCATACTAAGAATTCTTCTAAAATTGAATTGGATTCCATCGTTGAACCTAAAGCATTTGCCACCCCTGTTTCAGATAAGATTAAGTCAATCCGCCACCTTCATGAGCCTCGCAGTTTTGCTCAATTTCCCATCTACTTGGAAGCAAACAAAATAAGGTGCAGCTGGCAAATTGCTCAAATTAAACGGCAAACGTCCCCGCTTCTCTGTGAGTGAGTATTCTAGTACTATTTGACCCAAGTCGTTGAAAATCAAAAATTTGGCTTTGTTAAAGTCTTTTTTGATATAAAAATCTACTGTCAAATTATTTGCGGTAGGATTGGGGAAAAGCCTAAACTGCGCCAATTCATCCCGAACATTCAGCATTTCATCGGGAAGCGCATCCCATACCCTGAAATTATCTAGCCCAGCCTCTACTATATTTGGAGTTGCGAAGCGATCTGCAACAGTGAGAATAAGCCGCATATCATCAGTGATTTGAAGAAAGTCGGCGATATCAAAAGTGTCTGCCGAAGTCCAAGCTTCCACGTTGTCAGCATCCGTAGCGATGACTGCCAACAACTTGGTTTCCAATCCATTATTGATGCTGATAACTAATGAATCATGAGCGACATTGTTGGAGATGGCATCCACCCACCAGTAATCAAAGCTCAACTGGGGGCGGTTGTACCTGCTCCGCAATTGCATGCTTGGAGAAGTCAAAGTCGTACTCCCGTCATCTACTTGATCGTCAAATATCGTGAGGCCCTTGTTTCCGGTCACGTAGGCATGATTGCCTAGATCGTTCGGAGAGTCGCCATCTGGTGCGAATTGCCTGTTCGCTGCCTTTGCTCCAAGGGGTTTTCCTCGCTCCCACAGACCACTGTTTGCCGTACTTGCTACCGTCCAACCTAGGTCATTGTTGAAATTATCGGCATAGGCCAAGCCAAGTTCATAGCTAATATCATCGTCCGATTCCACAACGACATTTTCAGACAAATTTTCGTAGCCCCAGCTTCCAATGAACAACTGGTAATTGCCTTCGAGAACATTTTTTAATTCAAAAACGCCATTTATATCAGTAACGCCTTCATAGCTAAAATCTTGATTTTCAAGTAGAATCTCTGCTTTCGCAATGGGGCGTTTTGTGTTTTTATCCAAAACCACCCCACTCAAGTTGTAATCGGGCAGTGGTGTCATTTGCGCATCCAATACCGTAATTTGTCCAGCAACCAAATCCGTTGACAATTCCAAACCATAAAAACCTTTGGCTTTGAAATGCACTTTAAAATTCCCTGCAGTGGCCTGTCCAGTTTTGTAGATTCCCGCAAAACTGCTAGTGGCGAGGTTTGCATCGCTTGACTGGATATCCACTTTTGCGCCAGCAATGACCTCACCGCTTGTCGCATTTGAAATAGTACCTTCGAGGTAAGTAGCCCGAGGATAGCTTGGTTTCAAAATATACAACCCATTTTCGATGTCTGTCGCTGCAATTAAACCGGAAGGGAAATACGGATACGCCCCCCAACAGCCATGAAAACCATCGTTAAAATCTGTATTGGTATCATAGTTTTCTACTTCAATCAAGCGGTCAGGACGAGTGGCATCCACCACTACCACGCCATCAGTGTAATGAGAAATGACCGCATAGTTCCCAATTGCATGGGCATTGTGGGGGATTACACCTGTATTCAGGGTGGCTACTGGCCGAAATTCGTCTAATAATTTTATGTCATTCAAATTGGTCAGGTCGTAGGCAGCTGTGGGAGCATTCGCCCGTTCATCGGTAGTGAAAAGTACGCTGCCATTTGCATTAGCCCAGACGTTGTGACAAAAATCGAAAGGCGTGGTTTGTGTTGCAAGCAACTGAATGTTCTGCTTGTCGCTTACATCCAGCACACCGAACTGGCCTTTGTAAATCTCAGCAGTGTACAGCAAGCCATTTTGAGCAAAACAATCATGTGCGTAAACAGGCGGAGTGTAAGCGACAAATTGTGGTTGTCCTGGTGTAGAAAATACATCAATAATGATAGGCCCTCCGCTGTTTTGGTCGCAACCCGATAAGTAGCAGTAACCATCGTCATCGATGTAAAGGTTATGACAAGTGTATAGGGAGTCTGTTTGTCCAGGCAACACTGGCCGCCAATTGCTCCAAGTTACGCCATTTGGCAAGCCAGACAAATCAATGACCAAAATACCTTCGTGGGTGCCAGGCTGGTCAGCGGTCACATAAGCAAAATGCCCCCAAGTTTTTAAGTCACGCCAAGTGGATTGCTCACCGGGGATGTACTGAATCTCGACCGGATTCGTGGGATCTGCTAGACTAACAACGGAAACCCCTCCCCGAAGCCCAACTAAAGCATACTCGGTTCCATCTGGAGCAGTGTAGCCCCACACATCGTTGGCCAAGGAAACATAGTCCAAGTGCGACAACAGCTCAAGTTGCTTTTGTGAAAATACAGGTGTGAAGAAAGCGAAAAAGGCAATCACCAAAAGATGGCTGATTTGGAAACTGGAAAGCTGTTTCATACAAATTATGTTATTGGGCGGTGGGGTCATCGGGGCGTGAAGCTATCTCCATGCCCCGATAATCCATCTCAAAAACTGGGCACCAGGACGTATCCATTCTGAGCTATTTCACCAAAATCATCAAAATCAATCCACAAATAGCCGTTCGTTCCCCACTCGGTCCCCCAAGAGCTTACTACCTCAAAGGCTTCAAGCTCCAAATTGTAGCCAACGACCATGAAAGGCAAGTTAATCCGGTCAGCATTTGTGCCAATGGACGACCAGAAGCGAGTATTGGTTACGTTTTGAAAACTCCGAGGCACCCTCAATTCCACAACTACCGGATTCCCACGCATCAATGCTTTTTCCACCTCAAAGACTTTTTGCGATTCCCTGCTGGTTTCTTTGAATATCTGTAGGTAGTTGGCTATTCGGAATTTTTCAGTATTGGATGCCGTCTTTGGCACGCTTGGCGAATCATACGGCATTACATCAGCACTCACCGTGCCATCAGTAACGAGGAAACGGAGACCATTTTTCAGATCGGGCTGGCCTTCTTTTACAAGATTGATGGCCACATAGTCCGGACTGAGGTTTACTTTGTAATTCTTGCGATAATTGGTGTAAAACTCCATACAAGCCGAAAGTATGTAGCTGGTAATTGTGCCGTGCTCACCCACTTTTCGTGGAGTCATCAGGTAGGTTTTGATGCTTTGCTCATTCATCATCGACTTGGCATTGGAGCCAATGCCGGGCATGGTGACCATCAATTGGTCAATCATTTCTGGTGCGCTGATGCCGATTGCCATGCCCTTGATTGTAAAATCGGGGGGGATGGTGTCAGTCTGTGCGTTGGTGTTTACGAAGAAAATAGAAAGGAAAATACTGGAAAGCAGAAGCCGAGTTTGCATTAAATATGTTTTTGTTTCGAAATAAGTCGCTAGGCCATTTAACGTGCATGGATGGGGGAAATGTTTTATGGCAGGGTTGATTTCTTGCTGGATAGTTGATGATTTGAGCATGAACTTGCCATTGCTCAATTACCAGCCTAGCCATCAAATTGAAATCTGTTTTTTAGGTACTTATTTGCAAATAAGTGGCAACAACTTTTCCACGACATCAAGGTAGACAATTCCACGCACTTTCTGTAAATCCTCACAGGCTTCCGTCAAACGATTCATGTTCATGTAAGCTTGGCCCCGGAGGTAAAGGAAATTGGCGTTGTTTGGGAATAATGCCAATGCCTCCGTCAATTTTGCAATGCCTTCTTCCTTCATCCCTTCATTGTAAATATCGCCGCCCTCCTCAGCGAGCTTGGTCGCTTTTTCATACCGGGAAATAGCCTGCGGACAGCGCTTTGCATCAGGCATAAATGCAACTGTGATTTCCACAGAAGAAGGCACTTGGCGGCCTTTCCGAACGGCAGGAGACCATTGGCCCCAAGTTGCAGTGGCAGCTTTCACTGCTTCCCAACGGAATTCATTGCCTAGGTTCCAATAATCACTTAGGTCGAGCACTTCTACGTATCCATCTGGTTCGGCCAGCAAGGTCATGTCCATGGAGCCTATCAAGCAGCTATCTTTAAATTGCTCAGGATATATAAGATTTTTTGCAAAAAACTGCTCCAGCCCGGTATCGCCCGTTTTAAAAGTCAATGAATCATCCACTACAATGTAAACCGTGTCCCTCCCAACCATTACATAATCCTTAGGTTCTTCCAACTTGAACTTAATGGGAATAGACACCAAGCTTCTGACGACTTTTCCGTTATTTTTACCCGGTACCCAAGTAAGTTTGGCTTCTTTCAGGGCATCGTTCATGCCATTAATCACACGCATAGCCTCTTCTCCACAGCCACCTTCCAAGTCTTTGAGCAAATTAGGATTGGATATGTATCCATCTTTCTCAACCACAAAACTCACCACAACCGACCCTTGTATATTCTTCTCCCTCGCCTCGTAAGGGTAGTTGACGTTTTGATTGATAAAAATCAGCAGGGCACGTTGGGCGCATTGGTTTTTGACGGCGATGGTCGTATCCAGCATTTCACAACCTGGGAAACGAGGAACCTCCTCTACAATTTTATAGATGGTCGTGTCATTTTGGGCTAAGAGTGGTAATGTAAAGGCCAGCAAAAAAATGATTAGTAGTTGCTTCATGTTTGTTTAAAATGAATCATGGTGAAAATTGGTGCGCAAATGTACCAAACCCACCCCAATTCCCGTACGTCTTGTTAAGGCATTGATTATCATGCCGTTGTGAATAAACCAAAAAGCTTTGTAGCTTTCGGTCTTTAAAATTGACCAAAATTCTTCCAGATGAAACTGCCGTCCATTCCCTATCTCGCTGCCGCCTTTCTTGGTGTAGTTCGCCGTTTTCCATTCGTGATGGTTTTTGCTACGGTTGGCGTTTTCGCAGCCATGTACCTTATCGAAAGGGATAGTGCAGCACATGACGATGAATTGGGCAAAATGATAATGACTTGTTCACTTGGGTTGGCTATTATGCTTAGCGCTAGCTTGGTCGTTGAAAAATGGAAACTCAAGCAACCGCTTTCTTTACTGCCTCATATTGTAGGTCTTGTATTGATTACAGTTTACTTTTTTTCGTTGCGCTGGGGCAATTTCGATTCAATCATCACACCAGTTCGTTTCGTGGGACTGAATCTTGCAGCCCACCTTTGCGTGGCATTTATTCCCTATCTCGATCACTCGCATGTAGAGGACTTTTGGGAGTATAACAAAAGGCTGTTTGGAAATTTCATGGTGGGTGCATTTTACAGCTTGGTAATTTTTGCTGGGCTAAGCGTTGCCATTTTAGCCATCAACGAGTTGTTTGATTTGCGCATCAATGAAAAAATATATGCTCATCTGTTTATCATACTTGCTGGCATTTTCAATACTGCGTATTTCCTGTCGCAGTTTCCGAAGGAGTTTGATTTTGCTTTAAAAAACTATGAGAATCAAGCCATTGAGGTGCCAAAAGGAACCTACACAACTGCATTCAAGAACCTGACGAAGTTTATTCTCATACCCATCATTGCTATTTATTTCTTGATTTTATATGCCTTTTCGGCAAAAATCCTTGTTCAATGGGAACTGCCACAAGGCTGGGTGGGCAAGCTAGTGCTTGGCTTTTCTGTGGCAGGCATTTTCACCTATCTCCTCAACTACCTATTAGTGAAATTCGATGACAGCCAAATTGTGAAGGGATTCCGAAAGTGGTTTTTCTATGTTTTACTGCCGATGGTAATATTGCTTTTTGTCGCTATCGGTCGTAGGATTAGTGATTACGGCGTCACAGAAGCAAGATATGTTGTAGCTACCGCTGGAATTTGGTTGCTCATAATCTCGCTTTACTTCATCATTTCGAAAAGGGACAATATCAAGTTTATACCCATCAGTTTGGTCTTTTTTTGCCTGATTACAGTACTTGGCCCTTTCAGCGCCTTCAAGGTTTCTGAACGAAATCAGCTTAGCCGTCTCAAAGCTGCTTTGTTGAAAAACAACATGCTTCAAGATGGTAAAATGGTAGTCGCTACAGATTCCCTATCAAAAACAGATGCAGAAACCATACGCTCAGCAGCTGATTTCCTTCAAAACAACGGACATTCAGAAGAATTGGCAAAGTTGCTCGGCTTGGCTATCACAGATGGTAAAATTGACTGGCAGGCTTTCAACGACCGAATGGAAAATCTTGGAATTGAGCAGCCTTATTATGACTCAAAGTATTGCTCTGTTTATTTTGGAAGGAGTAATCAAAACGAAATAGACATTGCCGGATTCAATTTGTTATATCAGGTTTACGCTTACGAAAATTCAGTGCCTTCCAATGATTTTTCAGGCTTTCAAATTTCAAAAAGCGGTACTGCACTCCAATATTTCAAAAATGGTCAGGTCTTGGACAGTTTTGACCTAAAGCCTTTCTGCAAAGTTCTGGAAGAAAAAGGAGCATGCAACGGAGTGACACAGCCCGACTCACTAGCCGATATTGAATTGATCAGCAAAACACTCGACCTGAAAATCTTAGTGGATAACCTTTCTTTTGAATCGGAAGGAACTCAAAAAATCCGTGAATTTAACGGCAAAGCGTTAGTACGGGAAAAACAATAAACAATTGAATGCCAGTCGACTACGATTGGAATAATTGTTTTGTCAAGTAAGATGAAGTTGCAAATTAGCAGTAACCAACATCACTGTAATCATCCCAAAACAGATCTCGGGGCTGAGGCTCGATTGCTTGGCCATTTGACTGGGCTGGGGCTTGGATTTTGTCAGCCTTAGAATTTGCTTTCTTAACATTTTGTAGCGGCTTGTCTTCCCGCTCTTTCGTCCGGATAAGGTCTATAAACTTCTTCATGGGTAACACAATGGTTTTTCGGCAGTTCACACGAATAATGTTTCAGTATGGATTGCCTTAGTATCAGATTTAACTAGCCAACAGGGAAATTGTTACGGATGTTCGAAGAAATGGAGGTTTTTTTCGCAATTCTTCAGAAAAAATTTTAGTTCAAATTAGCTTTGCCAGAATTGCAGAATTGATGCGCAATTTGCAACAATTAATTTTTAAAGTCAAGTACCGAACAATTAATTGACTATCAATCGTTAACGAGAGGATAATGGGTAAAATCATGCCCGTTTAACCATTTAAAAAGATTCTTGATGAATTTGGCACTGATAGCACATGATGGGAAAAAACCAGAAATGGTGGCCTTTGTCCTACAAAACAAAGGCATGCTGATGGATGCAACGCTTTTTGCCACAGGTACTACAGGCGGTCATATCGAAAAAGCTGGAATTGATGTGGAGCGGCTTTTATCTGGACCAAGAGGCGGAGATGCCCAAATTGCAGCTATGGTTGCTGAAGGTAAATTGGATGCAGTTATTTTTTTTAGAGACCCACTTGACAAGCACCCCCACGAGCCCGACGTACAAATGCTCATGCGCCTTTGTGACGTTTACAACGTTCCATTGGCTACCAATCCTGCGGCAGCCAACATGATGTTAGCTGGTCTGAAAGCATTTGCAAGGGCCAAATAAATTGGACTCAAAATGACATTTCCTTAAGTTTTCAAAGCAAGGCGTTTTGAAAATCATAGAGTTTACTAACTTGTTGATAAATTTTCTCTGTTATGCGTAAATCATGTTTTGCCCTGTTTTTGGCAATCTTTTTATTAAACGGTCAAACGTTGTTTTCCCAAAGTTGTGAGGGCAAAATTGTCGAAGACAAGGTTGTCGGTGGCACACAATTAATCAAAACAGCGCCTGAAGTAATAATTGTGCGTGGGACTTACACTTACAGCGTCGATTTCAGGAACGAACGTAACGGGATTTTTGCAAGGGTTTATTCAAAAGGCGGGGAGATTTTCAACCAAAACGACGAGCTGATTTTCATTGATGAAAACAATACCCGTCGCAGTTTTCGATTTGTAGAAATGGGTGAAATGGCAAAGGATGGTGGCACACCTACCCATCAAAATACGCTTGCCCTTGACCTTGCTTCCATGGAATGGCTTTCGGCAAACGTGATTACAACGGTTTTCATAAAGAACAATGTAAAAAACCAGATGCTCAAGTTCACGGTAAATACTAACCGACAAGCTGAGTTTCAAAATGTAGCACAATGCTTTTTTCAAAAATTGGACAAGTCCCTTGTAAATGATAACCCATTGGTGAGCAATGAACGTCAGGTAACTGGCAATGAACCTATCAGCAAAACTGGTGGTACGCCGGTTTCACAGACAACTGGTGGGAGCGTAAAGCGTGTTGCTGATATAAGCCAGTTAAACGACCAAGAGCTGGCCGACCTTTATGATGAACTTAAAAGAACCAAAGAAAGGGTAAGGCAGGAAATAGCAGCTGAAAATGATAGGCTTGAAAAATACAAATCCCAAATTCAGCAAGAAGTGGCCAGCGCTAGGGAACTTGCACAAGCTGAAAAAACAAAATATGCGCAAGAAGTGCTGGAGGCAAGAAGGCGCTCCCAAGAAGAAATAAATAACAGCCAAGCTGAAAGCGCTGCGAGCGTAATTTCAAACAAGGAAAAAGCTTCCACAGAGGTTGAAAAAATAAACTCATCAGTAGCCGAAGCCCGTCAACGGGCAAATGAAGAAATTCAGAAAGCGAAAATGGAATCGGCAGAGCAGGTGGCTGCTGCCAGAGCTGCAGCCGCTGAGGAAATCAAAAAAAATAAAGAGGCCATGGAAATGGCCAAATTGCAGTATGCTGATGAAATTTCCTCCGCTAGGGAAACCTCCGCCGCAGAGATGAAGCGAATTCGGGAAGAAAGTGCATTGGAAGTTGAAAAGGCCCGTACCCAAGCAAAACTGGAGCGGGAAAAAACGACAGAGGATGTTGTTGGGACTAAACGAAGTGCCTCGGATGAAATCCTGAAAGCCAAAGAAGAGGCAGCTGCAGAAGTGGCCAAGACAAGGGAAGCAGCTGTAATCGAAAAAGAAAAAATAGCTTTTGAAGTAGCAGAAAGTAGGCGAAAAGCTGCGCAGGATAAAGTAGCTTTTCAAGAAAAGAATTCAGCTGAAATTGCTGAAATGCAAGAAGCCGTAGCCCTTCAAAAGGAAGCTTCAGCTTTGGAAGTGACAGCTACCAAAAAGAAAGCTGCAGAGGAAATCCAGCAAACTCAAATGCAGGTTGCTGAGGAAAAAAGCCGGGCTGCCGAGGAAGTTGCAAAAGCAAAACAAGAAGCTGCACTTCAAGTAGCTGCGGCGAAACAATTGGCGGAAGCAGAAAAATTAAAATCGGCAGAAGCAGTGAAAGCAGCCAAGGATGAAGCAGCTCGTCAGATTCAAGAGATTGCGAAGCAGGAAGCAGACAAAGTAGCTGAATCCAGGGCGAAGGCCGAGGATGAGCAAAAGCGAATTGCTGAAGAAGTTTTGGCTGCAAAAAAACAAGCGGAAGCTGAAATCACCAAAATACAACAGGAGGTGGCCGCCGCCATCGAAGCAGCCAAAGCCAATGAGGACAAAATAAAACAACAGGCTGCTCAAGAAGTGGCTGCCGCCAAGCAACGTGCATCAGAGGAGATAACAGGTGCTCAAAAAACAGCAGCACAAGAAGTACAAGAAGCGCAGAAGCGTTCAGATGAAGCTAAAAAAGTTTATGCCAGTGACGTAGCAGGCGCTCAAACAACTGCCCAAGACCGCATCAAACAAATCCAGGAGGAGGCTGCCAAATCTGTGCAAGAAGCAAAGGATAGGGAAAAACAAGCCAAAGAAATGACTGCCAGCGAAGTTGTTTCAGCCCGTGACAAGGCAGCTGCAGAAGTAGCAGCTGCTCAAGAAAAAGCCGCAAACGATATTGCGAAGGCTAAAGAACAGGCTGCACTTGCGGAGCAAAAATCTGCGAACGATGTAGCAGAAGCCAAGCGTAATTCCACGGAAAACATTTCGAAAATTAGGCAAGAAGAAGCCGAACAAGTACGTCAGGCAAGAGAAAATGCGGCCACGGAAAAGCAAAAATTGGCAGGTGATGTAGCAGCGGCAAGGGAGGCATCCGCTCGTGAAATTGCTGCATCGAAAGAACAGACTGCAAATGAAATTAAAGCTGCCAAGGAAACAGCAGCCAAACAAAAAGAAGCTTCTGCTTTAGAAGTCTTGGATGCAAGGAAAGATGCAGCCCAAAAAATTGCAAGCACTAAAGAAACAGCAGCCAAAGAAGTAGCTGCCACCCAAAAACAGGCGCAAGAAGCAATTGCCCAGGCACAGGAAGACAAGCAAAACAAACTTGCGGAGGTACAAGCCCAAATAGCAGAGGTAGAGGCTACTGCCCAAAAGCAGATAACCACAGCTCAGCAACAAGCCAATGCCTTGATAATGGAACAATCCAAACGGGTGGCAGAGGCTCAAGCTCAATCGCAATCTGACATCAATGATGCTAAAAAACAGTCTGACGAGGAGATTGCAAAGCTGAAAAATGAAACCGAAGCCAAGAAAACACAATATGCGAATGAAGCGGAGGAAGCTCGCAAACAATCCTTGGAGGAGATAACCAACGCTAAAAAAGAGGCGTCTGATGCTGTTTATGCTGCTAAGCAGCAAGCAACCGACCAAGTTACCAAGGTGAAGGAGGATGTTGCCGTACAAATTGCGGAAGAACGTACTAAGTTGGAAACGGAGAAAAAACAGGTAGCCGAAATGGAAAAGCGCAAAAAAGATTTGGAAGCCGAAATCAAAAAACTGGAGGACGAACTTTCCAAAAAGAAAAATTGACGGGCTTTTAAGTCACTTTGGCCTTGCGAAGCAGGTTGGTAAAAATAGTTGGGAAAAAGCGTTTCACATAAATGCCAGCCAGTTCCCTCCCCCCAAAACTAATTTCATATTTCCCTTTTTCCACGGCGGAAACAATGGCTTTGGCCAATGACTCGGGGCTTTTGCCAGCACGGGTGGCATTGTCCATCGAACCTTGTGGCGAGCCGTCACCCGTCAGGGCGTTTAAGCTGACTTTTGTGGTGATGAAGCCAGGGCACACAAGAGTCACCTGCACGTTTTCCCGCCAGACCTCAGCCCTCAGCGAATCAAAAAAACCGTGAAGACCATGCTTGGCCGCCGCATAGGACGAGCGGAGCTGGGTACCAAACTTGCCCGTTAAGCTAGTAATCACCACGTAATGCCCCGATTTCTTGGCTAAAAAATGAGGCAAAAGCGCTTTTGACAAGGCTATCGTTCCAAGTAAGTTTACATTGATTAGTTTTTTGTCTACCTCAAAATTGGTGTCCTTCGCCAAGGAGCGCTGAGAAATCCCGCCGTTGTTTACTAAGACATCCACATTTCCAGTTTTTGCCAGCACAGTTTGTACAATGCCTGGCAAGGAATCATGATCACTTAAATCAAGTGGTTGAATTATTGTATCAGGGCGACCACAATCGGAAGCAACTCGCTCCAACTCCTGTTGGTTACGGGCAGAAAGCACCAACCTAGCGCCTTGCTTGGCAAATTCGTGCGCTAAGGCCTCCCCTATCCCAGAGGATGCGCCAGTGATCCAAACGGTTTTATGCTCAAAATTTTTCATGTTGCAAATTAGATAGACAGTTGATGGCGCAATAATAATCAATACAATTTTGGCTACGCAATTTTGGAGTTTGGGCGACTGTAAAGCCCTAAATTTACGCTCAATTTTTTGCAAAAATGAAAAATCTAAAAGTTATTGCCTTCGATGCAGACGACACTTTATGGGTAAATGAACCCTATTTCCAAGCGGCAGAACAAAAATTCTGCGCCTTGTTGGAGGATTATCTGCCGCATCACACAGTGTCACAAGAGCTTTTCAAAACGGAAATGCAGAATCTATCACTCTACGGGTATGGCGTCAAAGCATTTATGTTGAGTATGCTTGAAACGGCCTTACGAATAACAGAAAACAAAGCCAATCCGGTCATTTTGCTAAAAGCGATAGAGTTTGGTCGGGAACTGCTAGCAAAGCCTATCGAACTGCTCGATGGTGTGACCGAAGTATTGGAGGCACTGAAAGGCAAGTACAGATTGGTGGTAGCTACAAAAGGAGACCTACTTGACCAGGAAAGGAAATTGGTTAAATCTGGATTGGAGCATTATTTTCACCATATCGAAATCATGAGCGACAAGCAGGAAAAGGATTACCAAAAACTGATTCGACACCTTGATTGCCAACCCGAAGATTTCCTCATGCTGGGCAACTCCCTGAAATCAGATGTAATGCCAGTACTGAACATTGGTGGTTACGGTGTGCATGTACCTTACCACACGACTTGGGCGCATGAAAAAATTGAGCATAAAATTGAGCATCCGAAGTTTTTACAACTGGAAAAAATCAAAGAAATTTTGCCACATCTGATTTGAAGACTTGATAATTTGCTATCAAAAAACACGGCCTGCTTTTTGTAAATAAGCGAAATCACTAATGTCAAAACTGCCAATCGGGTTTAGCTTTGCAACATTTTCAACTTAATTTTATTCAAAAACGAATTCCGAGTCATGAAAAAAATCCCCCTTTTATTGGCCCTTGGCCTATTTATTTTTTCCTGTCAAAACGATAAAAATCAACCCCAAGACAAAAACGACGCCTCGACTTACAATGAAAAAGACCAGTTGAATGATGGCATTCTTGAAACCGTTCAAGTTGTGGACACGATGACCGGAAACTTCCACTACGGAAAGAGGCCCATTGCTGCCCTAAGCACTGCCATCGGCGCCAATCCGGTAATCAAAATGGACGCAAAAAAGCCGGTGCCCGTGACACCTAGCCCAACGACGCCACAACAAGAACGCATCGTTAAAGTACTGACCAGCAATTATTGGGTGGTACAAGGTCTTGTTCGAATCCGTGACAAAGAAGCTTCCCGCACCAACCCGGGTGCATGGTTCAAATTCATGCCGGATGGCAGCTACGATTACGGGTACATGCAAAACAAAATCGGAACCGGTGCATGGAGCATCGACGGAAAGCTAGGTACCTTATTGCTTGATTCACCACTGTACGGTGACGACCGAGAATGGAAACTTCAAATTGCCAAAACAGAAGATGTGATGGTCTGGGTTGGCACGCTGAAATACAACACAACATCCATCAACTTAAAGCTGCTAAACCTGCTTTTCATTCCGAAGAACAGAAAGGAAATTGGGTTGGATTATTGAGCTACAACCATTGATTCCTGACAAAAAAGACAGGATGGGCAGTATGCTCATCCTGTCTTTTTTTTACCAAATCGGTTATTATTTTAAAAGTCGTTTTACCTTTCCAGCAAACAAAAATGGTAATTATGGAAGATAAGATTTTGGATAATGGCGGATTTGACGGAAACATATTGGGCAAAAAAAGCAAGCCCAAACTTTCCATCCCTCAGATATTCAATATGAGCGTTGGCTTCATGGGCATCCAGTTCGGTTTTGCTCTTCAGAACGGGAACGCCAGCCGTATACTCCAAGGCTTTGGCGCCAACGTGGAGGAGCTTCCCAATTTCTGGCTGGTAGCCCCCGTCATCGGCATGATAATCCAGCCCATCATCGGACATTACAGCGACCGGACTTGGACGAAACTTGGACGCAGAAAACCGTATTTCTTGGGTGGAGCCATCTGCGCTTGTATTGCCCTCTGCCTGATGCCCAATGCAGGTTCCCTCACCAGTGTCATGGCACCGTTGTGGGTGGGTGCTGGCATGTTGATGATAATGGATGCCTCCTTCAACGTCAGCATGGAACCTTTCCGGGCGCTGGTGGCGGATAAACTGCCGGATACCCAACGGACTTTGGGCTTTTCCATCCAAACATTTTTGATAGGCGTGGGAGCAGTAGTTGGGTCTTGGATGCCTTCCATCATGACCAATTGGTTTGGCGTCTCTAATACGGCAGGCGTTGGAGAGATTCCGCTGAATGTAAAATATTCATTCTATGTAGGCGCTATCATTTTCATTCTGACGATACTTTGGACCATAATCACCACTAGGGAATATTCGCCATCGGAAATGGCACAATTCGATGACGGCGAAGGGCATGAGGAAGAACACGGTAGCTTTTTCGATATTTTCAAAGACATTTTCAATATGCCAAAAGCCATGCGGCAGCTAGGGATTGTCCAGTTCTGCTCTTGGTTTGGCTTGTTTTCCATGTGGGTTTTCACAACACCTGCGCTTGCACATCATATTTATGGCTGCGCAATTGACGATTCCAGCTCACAGGCCTACCAAAATGCTGGTGACAAAGTGGGTGAGATTTTCGGCACCTACAATTTAGTCGCCATGGTTTTTGCGCTGGCACTTCCCATCATTGCCAATTCGGTGGGAAGAAAAGTGACCCACGCCATTGCACTGGCCTGTGGTGGATTGGGTTTGATTTCGATTTATTTTATCAAAGACTCTGCGTTATTACACCTCCCGATGATTGGTGTAGGCATTGCTTGGGCGAGTATTCTGGCCATGCCTTACGCAATGTTGGCAGGCTCTATTCCGGTGAAAAAAATGGGTGTCTACATGGGCATCTTCAATTTTTTCATCACCATTCCACAAATCATGAGCGGCCTTTTCAACCGCCCATTGGTGAAATATGCATTCAACCAAGAAGCTATTTATGCCCTCGTAATGGCTGGTGTTTTGTTTTTCATTGGAGCGTTTGCGGTGCTGTTTGTGGATGACAAAAAGGATTGACTCTTAGCTTCTCGAATAAAATTTTAAGCAATTATAACAATTAGACTTTTGGGGAACAACTCTTAGACTATCTATTAAAATAGCATTGAAAATCCCGAAGTGATTAATTGCGTATTGGAACCATAGACAATCAATGGGTTGCCTATAAACATATTTATCCTAGTTAGAACAATATACACTTTTCAAACTCTCATAAATAAGGGCCTATTGTCTGCCACAAAACATAAAAAAACTCATAAATTGGCCCCATAAAATCAACAATATGGAAAGCTCCGAAAACACAAAGGTACCTCTCGACATCTCAGGCAATGAACGGCTATACCATTTGCAAACTGTTTTATCGCTTTTAATTAGAGACTGATATATGAGGATAAAGAAGGCCTACGCCAGTAATTATATCTGCCCTGACCAGTCAACGAGTACAGCTTGTGTCTATCAACGTCTTTTTCAAATTTAGTGTTGGAGGTACACCCCTAGGGAATTACATTCCCATAAAGCAGATTTAAGCTATACCATAAAAAACATAGCAATACATCATAATAAACCAAATAAACAAAGCCCAGCAGTAACTACCAGGCTTTGTTTATTGATTAAATTATATACAAGACTAATCTACAAGTTCCAATTCCACCTCCAACCGGTTAATTCTGCCCTTAAGCAGCTTTTGTTCAGCCACCACCTCATAAGGCTTATATCCTGGTGCATTTACTTGAAGCAAGAATAACCCTGCTTACTAGGTCCCAATACCACCAGTCCAATATGAAGGGTGATTGGCCTGCCACTTATAAATAGCCATTCCTTTGAACTTGTATAACTTATCATTATACGCTGGCTTTTTCTAAGCCAACGGACGGATTTATAAGCCCCCCCTTTAACTCAGGTTTAGTCTTGTGCAAAACCTGAAACCCTAAAATCCTCAAGGAAAGAGATATGGCCGTAAAACAACAAAGCAAGCTCGCCGCCATATGATGAAATTGTAACGCTAGTATCAAAACATCAAGGACAAACACTCAAATTGCAACTCCCATCTGTTCTTAGATTTGCAGTGCCACCACTTGCTGCTATGTTATTACTGTATGTCATCGCACCACCACAATCTACAAATACCCTTATAACAAATGCATTTTGGTTGATGATGCTAAAAGGCTCCCCAGGTGTGTTGTTAAAGTTGTAGGAAGGGTTAAGTAAAACACCCGCAGTAAGCAAACTGGCCACGCTTGAAAAACAAGGAACACTACATGTGACTGTACCAGCAAGGTCTCCACAAATATCTATAGTAGCGGCAGATGGAGATACTGCAGTGACTGTACAACCACATGGACCACGGCTCGTAACTTCCATATTGCCCTCGCCATCTCCTTGCACTTTAATAGTAGGCGTTACAGTGCTTTCACTCATTGAAGCATCGTCTTTTGTGCATCCAATTGAAAACAATAAAAGTGATAAGCTGAGAAAAAGAATGAGACCATTTTTCATGACAGAATTTATTTAGGAAGCCATGCTTGTCTTATGGGCAAAGGAAAACTTGCCCCGAAGCATAGACAAAGCTTCAAGGTGAAATAGTCTAGAAATGTAAAAATAGTATAGCCGATTCAAGAGAAGCCATGAACATCCCTCAAAATGCTAAATATTAATTAGTAGCTGGCAAAAGGTGTTGTACTGGGTAAGCAGACGCTTTAAAGCGTAAAAAATTCATCCGTCAATCTACAATATCAATCCTTGAGCACATTCAAAAAATAAACACAAACATATTGTCCTTTCAAAACGAATCCTAATATTAAATAGGACTTAATAGGACATTTTGGCACATGGTTCAATGTGCATCCTTTTTCTGCCTATCAATTTGAGGATGACCAAAAGCGTTGTAAATAAGGTCTTGGAACTTGGGAGTTATCAACTTCCGGCTGGGCAATTCAATGCCACTTCCTTTAATCCACCTCTGAAAGGTTCTGTAAACAATTCCATACTCTTCTGCCAATTGCTGACGTGTTTTTGCTTGACGATTTTGTGTTGTTTGGTTCATAAAAAGAAAATTAAAGAATAAGAGAATTAATATATCTTGACCACAAATAAATGGGTATTAGCAAAGAAGGGCTTAAAGTGTAGGCATAACAGTTGGGGCTAAGCTAGGGTGGTACATAAAAAACAACTGCTTGCTTACGCTTAAGTAAATGTGTTCAACGAGTGTGCTAGTGTTTCGATATAAAGGTCAATGCAAATGTAAGAAGCTTTTGCTTATGAAAAAAACCATGACTATAGCAGTACCCTTATTTCTATGTTGTTTCTTTTCTCAAGACTAAAACCAAAAAACGATTAAATCCTCAAAATGAATGAACAGTTTACCACTACAAATACATAAAAATCCTTTCATTTGTACCATTAAACTATCAACATGGAAAACACTGAAAACATAAAGATACCACTAGACATCCCAGCCCAAGAACGGCTCTATATTACTACGCTTTATGGTCACTCTCCAAGCACCTTAAATTTGCACAGGACGATTTCATCCTCGAAGCCGTGCAACAGATACCAGCATTGGCCGACCACATCAACACTTGTTATCAGCTTGTGGAAACCACTCCTAAAACAGAACCATATATGCTCCTGCCCCAGGAGCTGCTGTCCTTTTTCATCTGCTTTGACCTCAGCCATAAAGCCATGAACGGCCCGGAACATTTTAACCTAATGATACAGCATCAGGACGAAGAGGATGAAATCTGTGTAGCCAGTTTCGAGGATGCACTCAGGAATAAGGAGCGCAGCTTCGAGTTGCTCGTCCCATTTCTGGATTCCATGCAGGATTTTGCCGATAAAAACCCTGAAGCACACCAACTCCACCAATACCTGCGCATCGCAAAGCGGCTCCCACTGCCCGGCAACAAAGGTATTCGGCCGGATTTCGCCCCCTTCGATAAACCCTTTAACCTACCAGAATCCCATCCCGAATTCCCGTTGTCCCAAGTATGTCAAATAAGCCGCAAGCTCCCAGGCTTTGTTTATTGATTAAAATATACACAAGACTAATCCACAGGTTCCAATTCCACCTCCAACCGGTTAATCCTGCCTTTATATAGTCGCTGTTCAACCACCTCATAAGGCTTATATCCCGGTGCATTTACTTGAAACAGGAATAAGCCCTGCTTAATAGACACGAACACTGCCAGGCCATCCACATCGGTCAGCGCACTGTTCACTACCCCATTCACCAGTTTAACTTCAGCCTGGTAAATAAATAGTTTTGACACTTTATCCTTCACCGTTACTTTCGCCTGTGTGGTAGTGCTCGGAAAATCCACGATATTCCTCGTCTGGTTCCAAAGCCCAACCAACTCAGGGTCGGTTTCAGACAGGGTGTACACATTATTATCCAATTGGTTTTTCACCAATTTCATATTCTCGCCAATATTCTTCTCCAAAGCCTGCTTTGCCTGACTAATAGCCACCTGCTTATTGCGGGTAGCCGATTCCTTGGCTATCCAAGCGTCATAATCGTCCTCCAGTTTATCCAGTTTAGCTTGGTCAAGGCCATGTGGGCCAGCAGGTACCAGCAGCGATTCCCCTTTTTTAAATATATAGTCGCATTTAGGCCCCAATTGGTCCAATGGTAACCGTCTCAGTTTAGACACCGTCCAATTCATATCGCCTTGTAGTTCCACGTTATTTATACTTGCAGCATACCCAACTACCGCCTTTGCTACCACCACAGCCGACATATATAGTGGTGTTCGAAGCGCGTCCCGCTGCTGGGTTATCGGTTTAGTATCTTCGGTAGCCAAGGGCATCAAATCATCAATCACATCATTGCGGTTCTGTAAGGAAGTCATACCAATAGTCATAGCAGTTACCACGTCGAAACGTGCATTGTAGGTAAGATAGAGCGTAACTAAAGCCTTGAACATTTTGATTTTGGCATCCAATGCCTTTTTAATTTTTGACATTGCTTTCTGGTTTTAATTATTCCACGCCATAGGGTTGGCAGCTAACAGGAATATAGGCTGTTATATGTCAGAAGCTAACAGCGTGAAATAAGTTTGTTAAATAACCTAACACTGCTAACGCCGTGCCATATTTTCACGAAAAAGGCAGTGGATGAAAAATAAATTTTTTACAATAATTATTCAAGGCCGAATATTATGCTTTATATAACCCCAATTGTTGTAAATTTTCCTTGCATTCCCATTAAGTTTCACAGTCACCCTTGAAAAATCCACTGTTTTCAAGAGTCTAGCGAGGCGGCTCTTGCAGGTGGCTGCTGGAAACCCGCCAGTGGTGCAGCGCCGTTCACCGCCTACACAGCTTGATGTTCCCTACATCTTAAAGGATATCTATGGTATTGGTGCCGATGTTTACCTACTTTAGCAAAAGTAGGTTGTTAAAGACTTGTAAGGGTCGGAGGCCTTTGCCTTAACCCGTCAACGAGCATAGCTCGTGACGAGCAGTGACTTTTTTCAATTGAAGGGGCAGGGTGTGCGCCAGCGGGAGTTGTAAATTGAAATTATATTTCTTGTAACCCCGCAAATTGAATAGAACTTTTTTTAATAGAAGCAGGAAATACAAATGTATTAAATGGGAAGGCCCAACGATAAATGCCCTACGAAGCAGTAATGACAAGCCGTTGTAAAAAGCCGCCAATCCTGCTTCGCTAGAACACCTAGTCACTTTTGTCCATTATCTTGGGTCTGCATCATCAATATAATCCTTTACACTCATCTTAATCATGTAGTGATCAGACAAAAAGCGGTCGTGCAAAATTAAATCTGATGAACGCAATACATACTGACGGCTGTATTTAAATTCTGGTCTTCCCTGTGCAATAAAAATACGGTCAAATGGCGCCTCATTAAAATCTTTACTCCAATAAGTTGCAGCATCATTATTGTTCAAATCTATGAACCCACGATTAATAAATGTTTCAATAGCAGGCTCATCGTTCCGTAATATGTTAGTGTCTCCAAGCATGACTAGGCTCGGGTCGTAAGTACCACTAATATTGGTTAAAGCATCACATAATGTATTTGCCTCCAATGCTCGCACTTGCCTATTCTTTGTAACACCGCCATAGTTTGATTTCATGTGTAAAGGAACTATTGATATAGTTCTATTTTCAGGCTGCTCCGACCATTCACCAGCCTCCGACCTTCGCCAGACCTTAATTGACGATGTAAATGAAAGAAGATGTGGCTTGCGGTCCCAAAGCCCTAAGCCATCTTCGTTATGACTAACATCCAGCGGACGAACATTGCTTAGCGTCAATCGCTGAGTATTCCATAATACAGCACAAAGTTGTGATCTATCACCTGCCTGTCGGTTAGGCAAAATGATGTATCTCCATTTAGTATCCAAATGCTCTTCAAGCAGATAACATACAATGTCTAAATCTGAATTTCTTCGTTCAGTTTCAGCTCGACTTTCAATGATTGGTTGATTTTCAAAAAGTCGCACCTCCTCATTTGTGTCAGTAACGTAAACTTCTTGGAGTGCAATCAAGTCGATTCCAGCCATTTCAATGTGGTCAGCTAACGCATATGCGCTTTGTTTTTTTTCTGCTCTTGGTTGACCAGAAAGATGCTCAATATTCCAGCTTGCAATTTGAAGAAAACTCATAATTAAATTATTTTATGGTTAATGTAATTGTTGATATCAAATTTTGCCAACTCTTTCCTTTTGTTTTGTGTGATAGAATTCTGAGTTTAAGGTAGTTCTTGTCCACCACATAATCGCCGAGGATGGCCGCCTTCAGCGCCGTCACCCGCTGCTGCCCGTCTATCAGTATCTTCTTGCCCTCCGACAGCGAACCGTCCTTGAGCCGCACATTCGGGTTGCGCCATGCGATGAAGTAGCCCACCGGGAAGCCTTTGTACAGCGAGTCCATCAGGTCACGCACCTTGCTGCTATCCCAGACGAAAGGGCGCTGTATCTCCGGGATGGCTATCTCGCCGCTGCGTACCCACGATAGCAGGGTTTGGATGAGATGTTGGTTGACGGCGTATTTTTGAGTTTTCATGTAAATGGTGGTTTTGAATTTATACTGGCTGCTTTAGTTTTTGTAAAGATTATGAGTTTTAGATTTTGCTGGTATCATACTTGCCACAACTAATTATATTTTTTTTGCTTTCTTCTTTAGAATTCCCTTAAGTAAAGGCAGCGAATATTCATAGATAGAATCTTGTCCCTTAATCTTTTTTTCCGTAAAAAGATTTTCTAATGTAAAATCGATTTTATTACTTTCAAAAACATCGACTACTTTGTCGATTATTGCATTTTGAATCTTGCCACCGATATTTTCCATCCAGTTTTCAAGTAGAATAGGGGACTCATTGATTGAATTTCTTGTGATATTCAACTCAAATCTTGCTTTACCAAAAAAATTAACTTTCCCATAGCAGGATCCTATTGGTGCGATAGCCCATGCTTTTAACGGTAAAATTATTCCATCTTGATAAACTGAGCTGTTTAGTTGATATAGAATTAATGACTCTATTGCTGCAATTTTCTTATCATCTTCATCAGAAACAAATTTCTTAACGACCTTACCTTTTTTATCAAGAATAGGTGACCTTTGATTTTCAAAAAACTTAAATTCTTTTAACGATTCTTCTTGAATGTCAGAAATCATTATACCATTGATATTCTCAGATAACTTCAACCTGTCATTGTCAGAGTAATTATTCACACTAAAAGAAGATTCGCTTCTGCTAAAACTAATTTCATTGACAAACGAATAAAAATCGTCTTCATTTTTGCCGTAATCCAAATCTCCTTCATAATCATCATCTTCTTCGTAAAAATCGTCATCCAAATCAATATCTTCTACATCTTCGTTCTGCCATTCATATTCACTCCTAACAATAATTTTGTCTTCATTGCGATACCTATCAGCTAGACCAGTATATCTAATGATTGTTTTCTTATGACATCTTTCATGGAGAACAAAACCATGTACAGAAAACCACTCAATCCCAATTTCATCATCAATATATCTCACAGAGATAAAGACTAAAGAATTTTCATGAATCAAATCATTCTTTGTAAAACTACTTGTCAGATATCTTATTTGAAACATTTTATCCAAAAATAAAAAAATAGGACTAGTGAGTTCTCTTCCAATATTGTCCTTGGGTTCAAAACGGTAGTGGAATGATGAATGAGTAAATTTATCCTTATTAGTCTTGTTATGATTATTTATCTCACTTTTAATAATTGATAATAAATTTTCATTGTTTTCCATAGATTCGAAACTTAGACCGTCGGTAAGCCTTTCTTTAATGTTAAGGAATTCCGCAATGTAATTGATTGTGTCTAAATCAAAAACATTAATTGAAACAGAGGGTGAGTAAAACCTAGATTGAAGATAGATTAAAATGTCATTAAATGTTATCTTCTTGTTTAAAAGCAACGTAATTATTGTTCCATATTCACATTCTTTAATCTCAGAATAGGCGTCCAATGCCTCCGTCTTCAACACTACTTCTCTTCCATCTTGGTCAATTGCTTCCCTTGATTTAGTATTTATAATTATTTTATTTGCTCTAACTAGGCATGAGACAAAACCAATCCCAAAACTTGCAATTGATGGAAAGGGGATTCCATTTTTAATTTCGGTGCCTTTATATCCTGAGCTCGCAACATTGAATAGAAATTTCTTTAGTGAATCTTTGCCCATCCCTATACCATTATCTTGTATTGTCAGTTTTTGCGACTCATTGGAAAAATAAATGCTAACTAATGGTTGATAGTTTTTTAAAATCCATTTTTTGGGATTTGAGTATTTGACAATCCCGGCTGGGTTAATATATATCCATTTCAAACAAGCATCTATAGCATTTTGAATTAATTCTCTTATGAAATCAAATTTACCGGTATAGACTGATTGCGAAATTATGTCCCATATCCTACCCTTCTCATCAATTTCAAATCTTAATGGCCATAGTTCGAAATTTGCATTCTTGTTTCTAGTAACTTTTGGATAAAATTTGGGCAGCTGAAACTTGCCAAGATCACCCTTCAAAACGTATGTATTAGCGTGAAGTATATCTTGGCTCAAATAACCAAACCATTCTGTCCAAATAGCATGCTCTTCTTTTGAATCTGAAACTACCTCTACTTCAATTATTTCTGTATCATAATTGAAGTGACATACTTTTTTATGCCTATCGTGATGAAAGTTTGATTCTACATTGTCGAAATAATTAGTATATTTTCTAAGGGGGTCACAACTCCTATCGGAATCTAAGTCAAGCAAATCTCCTACTCTTATCAATATTGACAAAACATTTACACGTAAAGGCTGTTCTAATATGCGTTCTATTCTATTGAAATATTCATTAGAGTTCAAATCTTCCCATGTCATACCATGCGCCCTTGCAATGAACCCGATACACTTAACAAGTCTACTTGAATATTCGCTTATACTTGACATTCTTTCACTCAGAAATGAATTCAAGAATTCTTCCGACTTTTCATGGTGTATTCCTCTAAGTATTTTACTATCTATTTCCTTGTCTATCATACCAATATCATGAAATGCAACAGCTATGATTAGGGAAAATATCTCTATAGTTGATAGAGAGTTAAGAGCTTCATCAGTAATGATGGCCTCTATTCGTTTTAAAATTCTCCAAGAATGTTGTAAGTCATGGCTTGTATATGATGGGAATTTATATCTAACAAATCCCAATAATTCACTTGCGTCTCCTGAAAGAGATATCAATAATCCGTTCAAAACAGAAGCTACTGAATCACCTTTTTCAATACGATTCAATAATATTTTATGCAGTTTAAGGTGGTTTATTTCTATGTTAACCATGCTTGTTTTGTTTATAAAATTCTTGGCAAGTTACCTCCCCCCACTTCCCAAACAACCACCCCACCCTACTTGCCTCGCTCTCAAACTCCTTCCGCACCCCGTAGCAGGCATCCACGGCGGCGTCGAGTTGTTGATGCAGGGCCAAAAGTTGTCGTAGCGTTTTTAGTGGAGTCAAGATGTCTGATTTTGTTTTTTATGGTTATCAAGGTAATAAATGTGTCTCCAAAGAAAAACTATCACTGTCACAATCAGCCAGTAAAGACTTAGGACTAGTGTAGAATTATCCTCGTAAGAAATAAGTTGTAAAATAAATCCAATCATAGAGATTGAACTTAAAGCCCATGTAGCGCCAAAAGCGAGACGCTTTAGGATAGTATCATCATCTTCTAAATCGTGATAGGCATGGAGGCAAATTAATAAAGTCAGGCTCACAACAATGTTCAACAAGGTGTATGGACCATCTGCTGTCATTATAGTGATAATTCCAGCTAATGCAATTCCTAGCATTGTGCCTTCGTTGCTTCTTTGATTTATCATAGTCAATAATTTTTTTGAGCTTTTACCACCTCGCCCCACTTCCCAAACAACCACCCCACCCTCCTCGCCTCGCTCTCAAACTCCTTCCATACACCGTAGAAGGTATCCACGGCAGCGTCGAGTTGTTGGTGCAGGGCAAAATCTTATTCAGGTCGTAGTGGTCTATGATTGTGTTTTCGATAGTTTGAAAAATAGCTTTTAGTTTTTTAACAAACTGCCCGGTGCGCAGGCGGATGGCCCGCACCACGTCGAAGTCGAGGCGGCGCAATTCCCGGTAGGTGACCACGAGGAAATTGCCGCAACCGCAGGCGGGGTCGAGGAAACGCAGCCCGTGCAGCTTGCGCTGGAAGGCTTCCAGTTTCTTATCGAGCTTGACGAAATTTCTACGTCTTATTTTAAAGTTTAGCAGTAACTCGTCCCAAAAGGAATGGGCTTCGCCTTTTTCGTCGGTTTCGTGCGCCCAATCAAGGGCGAAGCGGCGGGCATTGTCGGTGTATTGTTGCCAGTGGTCGGCAGTCGTAGTTTTTGCAGCAATGATTGGGAGGCTTACGGGTTTCATGTATTTGGTTATCTAGTGGGTGCAAGATAGCCAAAACTTGTATTCGTGGTGTTTTTTACGAATGTTTTTTGCCTCGAAATGTAATGCCTGATAGACAGTGCATAATCTCTGTATTACTGAAGCCGACATTTTACAGGCTTATCGTTAAGGTATTGATAGATAAACCTCAATTCCTCACCTCCCAAGGCACCTGTATCACTTTGGAAAAATCCATCTCCTTTTGCAAATCTGCTGGCACCCATTCCGGGAAGCGCTCATGGAGTTCCTTGGCGAATTGGGGTAGGTAGCGAAGAAAACGGGCATTCTGTTCGTACCAGCGGTCGTAGTTGCCCTCAAACCGCAATTCGGCGTTGTTGCCATTGAAAAACTCCACGGCATGCTTACAGCATGTGATGTGCATCTCCTTTAATGTATCGATATAGGGCTGCACCTTTGACCGCTCTACAGGGAGAGTGACCAAATATTCAATCAGCTTCACCACGACAGGGCTTCGCCATTTCTCAACTTTATCTACAAATGCTGCACAGTGATTGATATTCATGCTTGTTTTATTAAAAAGTGATAATTAACTGTAATTGGTCTTGAATTGAAGAAATAAGGTCTTCACACGCCTACACTAATATTAATACGGCTGTTCCAAGTATTTGGGTACAATAGTGACCGGATAATTTTGAGTCACCCGGTCACTTGGGAGCTAGGAATTGGAAAATATTTTAGCATCCCGACTTAAGTTTCATTTATTGACAACACTAAACCTTGTAGTTGATATAAGGCCGCCATCATCTAAACTTAAGACGGCAAAATAATTTCCCGATACATAATCCGCTGAATTTATATCAATACTTCCTTGTCCAGCTGTAAAACCACTTTTATAGGTATATAAGCAGCTTCCATTGCTATCAAAAATCTCCGTTGCCGCAAGTCTTCCCATCCCGCCCACAAAGCACACCCACCCGTGAATAAAACCAATGCTCCAGCAAGAGTTTATCAAAACAGCGCTTGTGGCCATCTGTTACAACCCCGCCAGGGCCGCTGCGCTGAACACTGGCTTGAACTTGTGGCTTTGATTTCAAAAATAGTGGTGTTATTGGAGAAGGTGGACAGTACACTTGTAACAAAGTGGATTGGCATTTACTAAAGCCTTTCCTCATTTCCATTGATATCTAAAAGCACAACCGAGCCATCAGTAGTTAAAGTTGCCCATGCAACCCAGCTTTCAAAGTTTTTTTGGTCGCTGAGAGCTAAAAACTTCTGTAAATCTTGTGTATTGAGTTTATAAAGCGGTTCGATGCTTGAATACTTGAAGGGTGTTAATTGGTTATACTCAATATTGTACAGCGCAAAAGAATCATCATTCTTGATGACGTAATATTTATTATCTATGGATAAGGTCATCAAATTGGGCAATTCAGCTTTTTCATTACCTGAGTCATCAAAAACAAGGTATGTTTTTGGCTTTTTCTTGGTTTCAATTAGGAGTTTATCCAGTCTGAGAAATTTGCCGTAATAACTTGCATATACTTTTCCATCAAAGGAGTGAACCTCAATCAATTCATCTTTCCTTGTCACATAGGCACTGTCAGATAGAACGTATAAGTCATCATAAATGGGTTGGTGGATTAGACCTTTTGAAACATGCCAAAGCCCATATTTGAGCCAAATACTATCATCTATTTTCTGACCCAAAGTGACATATCCAGTTGAATCGTACTTAAAAACAAGTTCACCTTTAATAACTTTTCTCTTTTCAAGGACAGATGGTAGGGCATAAGAGTAAATTGTATCCAAAACCAATTCTCCTTTATAATCAACTATACCATAATGTTCATTGCTCGTTTTGACGACAAAAAAATTACTGCGTTTGATGGTTTGAAACAAATTATATTGAGGTGGAATTACGATTTCGAGTTGTCCGTTCATTAGGCCATAATACTTATTATAGCCCTTTTGATTGTAAAAAATAAAATTATCATTGCTAACTGGCTCAAGAATATTGGAAAAATTTAAAACATGTTCCTTTTGGTTCTTAATATCGTATAAGGTTCTGGTTTTTCCGTCATAATTATAGAGATAAGCCCAGTCCTTGTTTATCCAATCTAAAAATGAGAATTTTGCAGGAACAATTGTCCTGCAAAGACTGTCGGCCACACCATTTGCATATACTTTTCTTCCCTCTATCAGGTAGTCTTCTAATGTATTCCATCTATCGGAAGAAAGATGACCTGAGAATCTACAATTATAGCTACCTATTTTTTTTCCTTTCAAATTGTACCTAATATAATGTTTTGATAAGGTATCATAGGCAATAATCCCCAAATATTCATCATCCAAAGTAATATTTTCTGGAATGATTAATTTGCCTTTGAGGTCAATAGCATAACGTTTTTGCCCTTTATAACCTATGAAATATTTATTAACGGCTCCATAGGCAACAGACTCATATTCCAAGGGAATGACTTGTTTTCCCTTGTCGTTAATAACACCATATTTCTTTTTTTGACCTACTATCATAAGCGGTGCAAAATCATCTTGAATATAGTCATAATCAAAAGGTATGACCATCTGATGCTTGATGTCAGCAAATCCAAATTTACCAAAGCGGTTTCTGCATTTGTGGAATTTCTTGATATGCTGAAATTCACTGCACAGCCTCAAAGAATCCTTTAAATACTTTTCTTCATTTTTTTGATATTCCATTTTTTTCATCGTCGCATTATCATACTCTCTTTGCGGCGGCGGTATCACTTCATTTGGCTTATTGCTCGGCACATGAATAATTTCAATCTGAGCATTCAATTGACAGGAAAGCATGGCGACTAGAAAAATGATTGTGTATTTCATTTCTAAAGTTTGTTAATAGAGAAACTACTACTTTATTGGTGCAAGATTAGATTATTTTTCAAATTTATAAAGCACATCTCGTTGGCACAAGTCTCCCATGACATCCAACAAAGCTACAAACTCATTTTTTGAAAGAACCTCTGTTCCAGCAAGAGTTTAGCGAAGCGGCTCTTGCGGCCATCTGCTACCACCCCGCCAGTGCCGTTGTGCTCAATAAATGGTATAATCCATTCTTGATAATGGTACTGCTTCATAAACTGTGTAAAATGGGGAAAAGGCACAGCTAGAGGTCAAGTGACCGCTTAGCAGCAAGAAAAATAGTGGTAGATTGGCCGTGTCAAGGTTTGCGACCGCAGGGAGCAACCCGCAGGGTTCGACC
>WGNL01000020.1 GCA_016124585.1 Bacteroidota bacterium
GGCTTCACGGCGAACGGCAACATCCTCGGCGATTTGATGATTGGCCAGACTGGCAACGTGAGCCTCAACTCAGGTCTCACCGTGGAGTCAAACCTTGAAATCACCGAGGGTTCATTGGTCTTGAACGGGAACGACCTGACCATCAACGGCAGCCTGAGCACTTCAGCAAACGCAGGCATCACGGGCGACGTGAACGCAGGGCTTGAGCTGAACGGCAGCGGCAACGTGAGCTTCGGCTTCACGGCTAACGGCAACATCCTCGGCGACCTGATGATTGGCCAGACTGGCAACGTGACCTTGAACTCCGGCCTGACGGTAGAAACGGATTTGGAAATCACGGAAGGCGCCCTGGTCTTGAACGGGAACGACCTGACCATCAACGGCAGCCTGAGCACTTCAGCAAACGCAGGCATCACGGGCGACGTGAACGCAGGGCTTGAGCTGAACGGCAGCGGCAACGTGAGCCTCGGCTTCACTTCCAACGGCAACATTTTGGGCGACCTGACGGTAAGTCAAACTGGTGGAGGAGTTAATTTGAACTCGCAACTGTTAATTGATAACTCATTAACCTTAGGGCAAGGAAATTTAGTGCTGTCTGATTTTGACCTTACACTTGGGCTGAATGCAAGCTTAGAAGGGGGCAATAATACCAGTTACGTAGAAACCAATGGTACAGGTGAATTAAGGCTTTTCCTAGAAGCTGGTAGCGAAGGAGTTTTCTTTCCGACTGGCACAGCTCAAGGTTATTTCCCTGCTGTTATCCATCAAAGCCTTGATGGCGATAACAACTTTATCGGCGTAAACCTTGCATCTGGCGTTTTTGCAGAAGGCACAACAGGAGTTGACATTACTGGTAGTACGCCTTTAGTAAATCATACTTGGAATATAAGTGCGCCCAATAAGTCTGCCTTGCTTGATTTGGATTTTCAATTTTTCTGGAATGCTGATGCTGAAGTGAGTGGCTTTAATCGCAACATGTGCCATATCAGTCATTTTGTGGACGGAAACTGGGATACTTACCAAGACGATACGGCTGCAGCAGAAGCTAATGGTTTTTTCAGTATCAAAAGACAAGGCATCAATTCACTCAGCCCATTCAGGGTTACGAGCAGCCAAGCTTTGGGTACTTCAAATGCTGTGCTTGATGAAATCAAGGTTTATCCGAACCCTGCTTTAAACTACCTCAATTTGAAGTTGCCGAAAGGCAGTCAAGCAACTTTTGCTCGAATTATCGACAGCAAAGGAGCCAGTATGGGGATGCAAAAATTGAGCGTAGGTAGCACGGACCAAAAAATTGACTTGAGTCAACTCCAACCTGGGATGTACTTCCTGAAAATTGATGGGGTAACAACTAAGCGATTCGTGAAAGTGGAGATGGAGCCATAAGCTGTTTATTTCCGTTTATTTTCAACTTTAGTAAATAAAGTAATGCAGCAGTGGAGCTTTCCGCTGCTGCATTTTTATTATAATATGTATATCATCGATTGTTAATTGTATGCTCTCTTTAGGTTCAGTCAGGGCAAGGCTTTTGCGCATTTTTCCCATTTTTTTTTAACAAAATCGAACATACACAGAACATCTTGCCGATAATGCACATATAGTTAGTATAATCGCAATTTTGACTTCTTTCCAATCAAGCTATTTAAAGCGGATATAAGCCGCATAATTTCAACCATTATTTTATAGCAATTACTTTTTACTCAAACAATTTTTTCTAACCCTTGCCAGAGTAGATCTTTGGCGGCAAAAATTTTAAACATGAACCACCAATCAGAACAAACGGTGACAACGTCACCGAACAGAAACCGTATTGCTATTGCAGCCGTTTTAGGTATAATAATGGTCTTTGCCATTGGTTTTTTAGCATATTCCAATGTTCAAAAAAGTCATCAGTTGGAGCAAGCATACTCCGATGTGAATGAATCGCACACTTTGCAAGCCGAATTAGAAACTTCGGTGAATCAATCCATTGCCGAACTTGAAAGTTTGAAAGGCGAAAATGCGGAGATGAATGCGCTTATTGAGGCACAGCAAGAAGAACTGGAAGCGAAACGTGGTGAAATCGCTAACCTTTTGAAGGATAGTAAAAAACTAGCCCAAGCCCGTAAGGAAATTGCAGGCATGAAATCCAAAATGGAAGGGTACCTCGCTCAAATCGAGGAAATGAAAGCACAAAATGCCGAACTGACAGCCAATAATGAACAACTCAGTACTGAAAAGCAAGAACTTTTTGGAAGCTTACAAAACAAGGTAATGGAAAACTCCCAGTTGGAAGAGGCCAAAGCCATCTTAGTTAGTCAGAATACAGAGTTGTCCCATGCAGTTGAAGTTGGCTCCGTTGTAAAAGTGAAAGACCTTAAAGTCGAGGGTCTCAAAGTTCGCTCCAACGGCAAAGTGAAAGGCAAGAGTACTGCTAAGAAAGTGGATCAGCTTAAAATATGTTTTACTACCCTGACAAATGATGTGGTAAAACCTGGTACGGAGGATTTCTATGTCCGCATCGTTAACCCACTTGGGGAAACAATGGCCATGGAAGACCTTGGTTCTGGCGTCATCGTGAACGAGAAAACGGGTGAAGAAGTCCGTTTTACACAATACGCCCAAACCGACTACAACAACGATGAACAGCATTTGTGCCTTACTTGGAACCCTGATATGCCGTTTGATACCGGCAAGTACCTAGTCGAAGTATACAACAAAGGATACTTGGCAGGAACAGGCAGTTTCCAACTTAAATAGCCTAAACGAAGTTAGTTAGAATAGGCCCGGGGGCAGTAAAAGGCCGCTCCCGGGTTTCTTTAACCCTTTGCCAAAAAATCTAAGGGTGATTGTGTAAAAGGGTGCGGCTGCCAACCCCGCTTATTTCTCCCGAAAACTGACGAATAATACCTGGTAGCCGCCTTTTTACACAATCATAGCAAGTTTTAGTTTCGGATAGTTCATGGGAAGCCGGGGCAGCTTAAAGAGTTGCTCCGGCTTGTTTTTTATACCAAATTTTTTCCCCATAACATACGTCACATCAGCCCTAAATGGTTGCTGGCACTTGGCCCGTCATCTTTGCATTGTCATTTTAAAATCATCATTAAATAAATCAATGCAATGAAAAGCTTACTTGTCGCCATTTCAAAATCGCACCACCAATTTTCTAATGAATTACTGGCCTTTCTAGTTTTTTTGCTTTGCGTGCTCGTGTCATTTAGCAGCCATGCGCAAAGTGGGAAAGGGCTTTCCCAAGTAAATGATTATCTGGCTAAGAACAAGGCTTCGCTGGGATTCACTACTACCGATATTGCAGATATTACAGTTAAGGACAGTTACATAGATGCCCACAATGGTGTGTCCCATGTGTACGTTCAGCAACGTTACAACGGTATCGAAATAAAGGACGCCATCCTCGGCCTCCATACCCAAAAAACTGGTGAATTACTCTTCGTGGGTAACACTTTCCAAAAGAAAATTGACACTCGCTTGGCCAAGGGAGCAGCCACTTTTACTGCCGTTCAGGCTGTACAGGTTGCTGCACAATCCCTTGATTTACAGGCTAAAACGAAATTTGAAGTACTTAAAAATGAAGCTGGAGCTTCGCAAAGAACACTCCTAAGCAAAGGCGGTATTTCACAAAATGAGATACCTGTTAAGTTGGTTTACGTGCAAGCTGAAGATGGTTCGCTGCACCTCGTTTGGGAGGTAGAAATCTATACCCTCGACGCCCAGCACTACTACGTGACCCAAGTGGATGCCCGCAGTGGCAAGGTGCTAGGCAAGCAGGACATGGTCGTTAGCTGTAATTTTGACCACAGCCATAGTGCTGAATGCGGTGACCACGGCACCTTTGAATTGCCTTCAGAAATTTTTTCCCAAGAAAATGGAAATATCAGTTCGCTTTTTGAAGCGAACCCACCCGTCGCTGGAAATTTTTACCGGGTATACAACGCACCGACGGAAGCTCCGTCCTTCGGAAACCGGACTTTGGTAAATACCAGCGGCGACCCATTTTCCTCTCCATTGGGTTGGCATTACGATGGTTATGTTCCTTACAACATTACCAAAGGGAACAATGTGTATGCCTATGAGGATAAAAATGGCGTCGGGGCGGGTGCCTCTCCAAGCGGTGGCTTGCCCGGCCAGCAGTTGTTCTTTGATTTTCCCATCAATTTCAACAACAGCCCAACCACCTACACCAATGCCGCTGTGACGAACCTGTTCTTCTGGAACAATTACGTCCACGACGTGATGTACCGTTACGGCTTCACCGAACCAGCTGGCAATTTCCAGTTCAACAATTTGAACAAGGGTGGGGTAGGGCTCGATGCTGTACTTGCCGAAGCACAGGACGGCGGCGGCACCAATAACGCCAACTTCCTTACCCTCCCTGATGGTGTTCCTGGCAGGATGCAGATGTACCTCTGGACTAGCAACTCTCCAGCAGAGATGGTACGTATCCAAAGCTCCCCAACTTACCCGAACGGAAATGTGAATTTCACAGCCATCCAAGCGGCATTTGGCCCAGCCGTCTCAACGACTGCCGTGAGCGGACAATTGGTCATTGCGGAAGCAAACCAAAACATACAGGTTTCCTGCACAAACGACTGCGGATGCGGCACAGGCCAAGGCGTTGGTTTGCCACCGAACAACAACGTAGTGGGCAAAATCGTCCTAATTGATCGTGGAAGCTGCACCTTTATCGAAAAGGTGATGGGCGCACAACTTGGCGGTGCAGCAGGCGTCATCGTAGTGAACAATGTACCCGGCGACGGCCCAATTGCCATGGGCGGCGATGCTCAAAGTGGCGCACCAGCTATTATTATTCCTTCAGTAATGGTTTCTTACGAAGACGGCCTCGAACTCAAGGACGAACTTGCTCTCGGCAACGTGACCATCGCCCTCCAGCGCCTCGTACCAGCACCACCGAACAAAGACGGCGACCTCGACAACGGCATCATTGCCCATGAATATGGACACGGTATCTCCACACGCTTGACCGGTGGCCCCGGTACAACTTGCCTCAGCGGCGACGAACAGGCTGGCGAGGGTTGGAGCGATTTCTTTGCCATGATGCTGACGATGAAACCCCAAACAGTGGGTACGATTGGCGCAACGGGCAGAGGCATGGGAACTTATGTTTTCGATGAACCAACGACTGGTCTTGGCATCCGTCCAGCACGGTATTCTACTGACATGGCCGTGAACTCCTACACCTACGGCGACATCAACAATGCTGAGATTGCAGTGCCGCATGGTGTTGGTTTTATCTTCGCAACGGCACTCTGGGAAATGGCGTTCAAGCTCATTGACCATTACGGTTTCGACTCGAACATCAACAGTGGCGACTTGACCAAAGGCAATATTCTCGCCCTCCAACTTGTGATTGATGGCTTGAAACTACAGCCTTGCAGCCCAACTTTCCTCCAAAGCCGTGACGCCATCCTTGCTGCCGACGTGGCGTTGACGGGCGGCGCAAACCAGTGCATGATTTGGGAAGCCTTCGCAAAACGTGGTATGGGCTACAGCGCCGTGAGTGGTACCAATTCCCGTGGAGATGAAATCGAAGCGTTCGATATGCCACCAAGCTGCCTTGCCAATGTGAAAATTGTTAAGACAGCCGCTGCCACCGTGAACAACGGCCAGCAGTTGACCTACACGCTGACGGTAACCAACTTAGGTGCATTGACAGCAACAGGCGTGGTGGTAACTGACCCTCTTCCAGCGGGAACGAATTATGTCGCTGGCTCTGCCAGCAACAATGGCTCTGAGGTAAACGGCGTGGTGACTTACCCAATTTTCAACCTGAACCCAGGTGCAACGGCGGTACGCACTTTCAATGTGATGGTGAACACACCCGGCTCCAGCAACCTGCAATTCTTCGATAACATGGAGGACGGCATCAACCAGTGGACACCTTCCGTTGGGCTGAATGCATTCACCTACTCCGACGTGCAGCGCCACAGTGGCAACTACGTTTGGTTCGCTACAGATCCTGACAATGCCAGCAACCAGACCCTCGACATCGCCAGTGAAATCACCCTGCCAGCCAATGCTCAACTGCGTTTCTGGCATAAATTCGAAACCGAGTCCAGCTTCGATGGTGGCGTGGTGGAACTGAGCAACGATGGTGGTTTGACTTGGATAAACCTCGGTGCACAAATCACGCAGAACGGTTACAATGATTTTGTGCCTGCTGCCAACAACCCACTCATCAATGGCTTCGCCTTCGGTGGCAGCAGCAACGGCTGGATTGAATCGGTGGTAAATCTTGGCACATTTGCCAATCAGTCAGTTATCGTGCGCTTCCGTTTCTCCTCCGATTTTGCCAGTGGCAGTGTGGGCTGGGCAATTGACGATGTGGTAATCGGCACTGGCATTACGCAAGTAACTAACACGGTGGATTTCGTGGCAGCAAATAATTTAGCGGGGAGTTCCTCTGTGACGACGATGGTTTTGACACCGGGTCAAAATATCGGTACACCAACAGGTAACAACCTTGCACAGCCTCAGGCTTTTTACAACAGCAAAGACAGCGACTTGCAAGTAACCGCCTTCCCGAACCCAGCAAAAGACGTTGTGAACCTAAAATTGGATGGTGAAGTTAGCGGTAGTGTAACGGTGCAAATCATGAGTGCACAAGGTCAGTTGCTCCGCAAAGTCAAATTCGCTGCTGAAGAAATCAGCCCCGTGCTTGCCTTGGGTACTGGTGATTTGGCAACGGGCATGTACTTGGTGAGCCTCAGTGATGATGCAGTCATTCGGACTGTGAAGGTTTTCATCCAAAAAGACTGAATATAACTTGGTAAGCAAAAATTCGTCGGTAGCACTTTATTGGTGCTACCGATTTTCTCCCTTATCCTTAAACTCCCTGCTTCGCCTTCTCCCTTTATTGTTTGGCTTCGTTGGGTTTTAAATTTTTATCGCTGTGTTTAAAAATTATACTTCCACATCAATTCATACGCTTTTTTCGATATTTTTTCTTTTGGTAATTTTTGAGTCCAAAATGCATGCTCAGTGCACGATTTTTAACCCAGTAATTATTGGTACAACCTCAACAAGTGCAGGGGTTTCAGTAGTTGGGCAGTCTTTCACTGCGACTTCGGGTTGTGGTAACTTATATATTTCCTCCGTTGTAATTTACAGTATTACTAGCCACACTGATGTTATTCTGACAATATTTGAAGGGGATGGCTCCTCAGGTACTCAAATCTACCAGCATGGAGGAGAGGTCATTACCGGAGCGGTTAATTTCTCATTGGCCACAACCATTCCGCTTGTCAGTAATGTACAGTTGACTGCGGGCAATATGTATACTTTTCAGCTGAGTTTCCCGAGTGGTAACCCAAGTACTTTTCAATTGGGTAAGGTATTGGCCGATACTTACGCAGGAGGCATTTTGTATGAAAACAATTCAGGAATTGGTGGCGAAGACTTGACATTTATGGTGAATACGACAAACACGTCATTGCCAGTCGAGTTGGTGAATTTTGATGCAAAGATTCAGGATGCACAAGTAAGGTTGAATTGGAAGACAGCTTCCGAGCAAAACAATGCTGGGTTTGAGGTAGAGCATAGCATGAATGGGCATGATTGGGAAACGATTGGCTTTGTAAATGGAAACGTAACCACGACGGAGATAATGCAGTATCAATTTGTTGATATGTACCCCGATGCAGGGGTCAATTATTACCGTCTTCATCAAATCGATTTCAATGGGGATTACGAATATTCAAAAGTTCAGTCTGTGAAACTCGAATTTACTGACAATGCTTCCATATTTCCGAATCCAGCCCAACCTGGCAGTATTTTGACGATTGGAGGCTTAGGGGAAAATGTTGAATCAGTGATGCTGATGGATTTTAACGGAAGACAAATTTTACAAAAATCCAATGTGAACGATGAATCCCTAAAATTAGACCTGCCGAGTTATTTGCCAATTGGATTTTATACATTGGCTATTATCTCTGAAGGAAAAAAGCAAGTCCAAAAAATAGTTGTTCAGTAAGTACTGAAATCATGAAGTTTTGCTATCAATTTACGAACTGATTTTCAAGATTCGTGACATAGCCGTCGTTAATTGAAGGCTGCCAATGCTAATTATGACAGATTTACCTTTCCTAGGGTTTACTCCGCCTCTTATATATTAAGGTGTGGTTCAACAATAGCGACGTTGTTAGCACTGATTAGGAGGATTTGCATAGAGGCAACAGGCTGTTGGCATTCAGTTCTTTGCCGGCCGCAGGTTAACGATGGGTTTAGTTTTAAGCGGCAAAACCCTTGATAAGCTTGTTGTAAGTTTCAGTAAATAAACACACGGTTTTTAAGAAGTCAATTTTTAGATTCTCTCAGAAAGTATGATTTTATTTTCTGGAAAAACTGTTGCTGACCACATCCTGCTTCAGGATGCCAAAGCTTGTGCCGAAGCCTCAACGAAATGTTTTTTGCTTACCCTGATGCTGTTATCATTATTGAACCCACTACGTCTCTTTCATTTCCGTCCCTTCATTTTTGATATTCCGTCTTTCCCTTCTATAAACCACCCGCAACATTGTCGGCAGCACAATCAAAAGTAGTGGCAGCGCCAATACCAAGCCACCTATCACGGCAATGGCCAGTGGCTGGTGCATCTGAGCACCCGTGCCGATTCCGAGGGCCAATGGCATCAGCGCGATAATTGCTCCTGACGCCGTCATCAATTTCGGGCGAAGGCGGGCGGCAATGCTGTAGTTCAGCGCCTCGTCCACGGTGTGGTTTTCAAGTACCATCTGGAACTGCTGAAAGGTGAAAATGGAGTTTTCGGCAATGATGCCCACTATCATGATGATACCCGTGTAGCTCCCCACATTGAGCGGGGTATGCGTGAAGTACAGGGCAAGGTAACAGCCGGCCACCCCCAGTATTGAAAGGAAAATAATTACCAGTGCCACCCGCAAATTACGGAACAAAACCAGCAGCACCGTGAACACCAGCAGGCTCGCCAAAATCAAAATGGTCAGCAATTCCTGAAAGCTTTTCTGTTGCTCCGCAAAGGAACCACCGTACTCGATGCGGTAGCCTTGCGGCAGGGCGATTTCGCTTTTCACTCGCTGTTGGATGTCCTTCATCACGCTGCCCAAGTCACGGCCATTGAGGCGGGCGGTGACGGCGGTGATGAGTTGCAGGTTCTCCCGTTCGATTTCCGCCACACCTTTTTCCACCTTGGTTTTGGTCAGTAAATGCAGCGGAACAAGACTGCCGTCAGGTAGGAAAATTTTGGCGTTCTTCAGCCTGTCCAATGAGTTGTCGAGGTAGCCGGGGTACATCATCCGCACGTCAATCATCTGCTCCTGTTCCTTCAATTTGCCCACTACCACACCCTGTGTACGGGTTTCGAGTTGGAATTGCAAGTCGGCGGGCGTCAGCCCAAAGCGGTAGAGGTTCGCCTCGTCGGGCAAGTAGCTGATGTTCGGCCCGGCGATGACAATACCGTCGAAGGCATCCGCCGTACCGGGCGTTTCTTCCACGATTTTGTTCACCTGCTTTGCAATGGAATGCACCTTCTGCGGGTCGTTCCCGAAGACCTTCACCTCGATGGGCTGCACCGAACTCATCAGGTCGCCGAGCATGTCGCCGATAACCTGGCCGAAGTCCACAATCAGTACGGGCAGGCTGCTTTCGATGTGCTGCCGGATGTCGTCAATCACTTCGTCGGTGGTGTGCTTTCTATCTTTTTTCAGGTTGATGAGGTAGTCCCCCCGGCTCGGCTCGGTGATGAAAAAGCCCATCTGAGTGCCAGTCCGGCGATTGTAGGATTCCACGTCGGGGTTGGCTGCCACGATGGCGTCCACTTCGTCCAGCATCCGATTGGTTTCCTCAATGGACGTTCCAGGGGGCGAATCGTAATCCAACACGATGGTTCCTTCGTCCATTTCCGGCAGGAAGCCCGTCTCTAACCTTGGAAAAACCAAAACAATCGCCACCACCAGACCTGTCACGAACAACAAGCTGAGCCAGGGTTTTTTGATGAAAAAAGAAACCCAGCGCCGCTCATGGACACCGTGAGGCTCGGCTGTTTTTTTGTTTTTTCTGAAAGAAAGCAACTGGTAAATGACGGGCAGCCCGATGGCCGCCGACAGGAACGAACAGGCCAGGGCCAGTATCATCGTGTAGGCCAATACCTTGAAATACGCCCCCGCCACGCCGCTCATCAGCGAGAAGGGGATGAAAATGACCAGCGTGCTCAACGACGACCCGATCAGCACGGGCAGCAGCAGCACCATCGCTTTGTGTACAGCCTCCACTGCACCCGCTTCGGGGTGCTCCTCCTGGATGCGGTGTATCTGTTCCACCACCACGATGGCGTCGTCAATCATCAAGCCGATGGCGGCGGCGATGGCACCCAGCGTCATGATGTTCAAGGTGTAGCCAACGGCGTAGAGCGCAATCATCGTCAGTCCCAGCGTTAGCGGGATGATGAGCAAAATGGTCAAACTCGCCTTGAACGAGCGGAGGAAAAGGATGGTGATAAGGATGGCCAAACCAAGGCCGAGCAGCAGCGCATCCTGCACGCTTTTGATGCTGTCGTCCACGAACTCAGACTGCTGGTAAATGGGTTTCAGTTCCACACCCTTCGGTAACAGTTGTTGCAGTTCAGGCAGCTTCGCATCAATGTTCTTAGCCAAGGTGGCAAGGTCGCCGTCTGGTTGTTTCAAAATATTGACCAATACGCCCTCGCTTCCGTTGGCATTGATTTTTATGTACTCCACTTTCTCTGCAATGCGCAATGTGGCGACATCTTTCAACAAGACCGTCCGCACCCCGTCATTGCGGAGCACCAGCGTTTGCAGGTCGTCCAGTTCGTCCAGGCCTGCGTCCGTGAGGGTGAGGTAGAGGCGGCGGTAGTCGTTCAGGTAGCCGTTGGAGCTAATGAACCCAGTCTGTCCCAAGGCAGCAGCAACCATCTGCGGGGTGATGCCGAGTGCGGCCATTTTGTCCTCCAACAGTTCGACATGGTATTCCTTTTCCTTGCCGCCCTGCACCTGTACGCCGCCCACGCCTTCTATTTGGGAGAAAAAAGGCTTGACAGTCAAGGCTGCAAGTTTTTTCAACTCGATCAGGCTTTTGTCCTTCCCTTCTAGCGAATAGCCGAAAACGGGCAAAATGGCAGGGTTCATCCTCGCCACGGTAATCTGCACATCGGGTGGCAGGGTGTTCCGTATTTCGGCGATTTTGCTTTCCACCAACTGCTGGGTGAGGAAGATATTGGCTTTCCAATCAAGTAGGATGTTCAGTTCGCTGCTTCCGCGGCTTGTCGTGCTGCGAATGGTGCGGGTGCCCGGCACTTCCCGAATGGCTTGTTCAAGTGGCTTAGTAACGGCGATCATCATCAGGTCAACGGGCTGCTCACCGTTGTCGGCAATGATCTTGATTTTGGGGAACGTGATTTCTGGGAACAATGAAATCTGCAACTGCTGGAATGCATAGCCAGCACCCAACAGCACCACAAGGATGAAGAAGAGGATGGGGGTTCTGTATTTTTGGAAGAAGGTCATTGTTCCCGGGATTTTATTTTGACCAGTGCCGTGTCCTCAAGCCCATAGTTCCCTTCCGTCAAAATACGGTCTTCCGCTGAAAAAACGGGCGATTTCACCTGCACGGTTTCACCTGCCGTCAGGCCCAAGGTCACGGGAACCTTTACCGCTGTGCTGTCGTCAAGGAGTTTCATCACCCAAAATTCATCCATCGTTTCATTCGATAAAATTGCAGATTTTGGCAGCACGGTCGCTTTTGCAGAACCCTCCGTCTGAACAATGATAGAAACGTTCAGCCCTTCCGGCAAGGCCACTGGTTTCAGGGGTTTCACCAAAAAGGTCTGCGTCTGTGAGGTGATGGTAGCAGTGTTGAGGTTTTCGGTAATGCGGCCCGGAATTCGGGTTTTGTCGGGCAGCTCGATGGTACAGTTGGTGCCTATCTTCACAAATTGGTTGAACTCGTAAGGCACGCTCAGTCGGAATCCAATCTTATCGCTCAGGGCAATCGTGCAAAGGGTGGCACCTTCTGCCACAAATTCCCCCTGCCGCTGGTCAAGGCTGAGTATGACCCCGCCCGCCGGGGCATGCACGCTCACAACGCCCATCTTGGCGAGGTCGCTTTTTCTCAATTCAGCGTCGGAGTTGATGGCCCGGTGCTCCCGGGTTTCGAGGGTAAAAAGCGTTTGGCCGTTTACCACTTTTTCGCCCACTTCCTTTGGAGAGCGGAGGAGGTAGCCCGCAATCGGTGCAGCCAGTTTGTTGTTTTCGGGATAAAACGTGGTGGCGGGAAAACGCTCCTCCTGCCGGATGTCTTGAACGGTTACGGCGGTGGTGTCCACCAATGTTTTAGGTGGTGGTGTTTCTTCAGGGGTGTCTGAGGTTTGACCATTTCCGCAAGCCGAAATCAGCAGCAACGAGGTGAAAAACAACAGGGGCTGTATGTTTGGAAATCTGTTTCTCATAGTTACCAATTCCAATAATTATAGTCGTTCACGAGCAGCAGCCTAGACGTTTTCAACGAAATGAAATCCGCCTGCGCTGTGGCAAACGACTTGATGGTGTTCATGTAGTCGTTCACCGAAAGCTCCCCTTGTGCGATGCGCTCCCGGTAAAATTTCAGCAAGGTATCGTAATCAGAAACTTGGCGTTGCAGGGCGGCGATTTTGTCATCCAAAAGGCGAATCTGTTGCAAAGCCATAAGCCGCTGCTGCTGCACCTGCCGGGTCTGATATTCCCGCTGCGACCTGCTGGTCATCTGTCGGAGCTGGGTCTGTTGGCGGGTCAGGTCGCGTTGGTTGCCATCGAACAGTGTCATCGAGAAATTGACGCCGACACTGAAGCCAAACTTCTTGTAAATATCGTTGAGCCTGATGGCATTCACACCGTAGTTGGCGAAGGCCGATAACTGCGGACGATATTTCAGTTCCGAAAGCTGCTGTTCGCTTTGCGCCAGCAGACTATCCAATTGATAGGTTTTTAGGAAGTTGGACAAGCCAATCGTATCGGCGTTCAGCGTGATTTCTGGCTGCTGGAGTTCGATTTGGCTAGTGTCAACCTTGCCACTGAGCAGGTTGAGCGTTGACAAGTTTTGCCGATAGGCGATCTGATAATCCTGCAAGGCGATTTGTTGGTTGCTTTTTTCAATGGTAAAAAACAACACATCGGACTGCGAAAGGATGGCGTTTTCAGCAAAAGTGCGCACCAGTTTTTCCTGCTCCGACAGCAGGTCGAGGAGGCGCTGCGTGGTGGCTGTCCGTTCCAGGTTTTGCCAAGTCAAAATATATTGCTCTGTGACCTGCCGGGCGAGGTCATGCTGCGAGAGCAAGGTGTTTTGGCGGTAAAGCTGTTGGTTGATGAGGCTGTTCACTACCTGCGCCTCCACGTTCGGCCGGGTGAGCAGCGGCATGTTCACGTTTAGTTGGCCAGAGTAAAGTTGGCCGTTTGTAATGGCCTCATCGTAACTAACCCCTTCTACAACTGGGGCATAGAGAAAATTGGCGGTAGTGGTGATTTCGGGCAGGTTATTGGCTGCTTTGGCCTTGTCCACCTCCAAAACTGCAATGGCGGTAAGGTTTTCATTCTCCACAACGATAGGGTTGACGGCCTGTGCTGCTGTGAGGTAGGCTTGCAGGTTTTGCGCCTGCATTTTTCCACCGAAAAAAACAAGGAAAACTAGAAGGGGAAGAAAACGGTCTATCGCAGGCATCAAATATTTAGGTTGGTCATAGGAATTTTGGATCAGCTTTATCATTGCTCCTCTGTCACCTCCAGCAACAAGAAGCTGCCCGGTTTGGCGACTGGTCTGCCATTCGGGCCGGGCTTGTACTCAAAATCAGCAGTTGGCAAATAAAGCCGATGCGTTTTATGGTCAAGGGCAATGGTGCGGGCACCACGCTGGGTCGCCAAAGTTTGAATCACCTTGCAACTGGCACCAGAGGCATCCACCACCGTTACCGAACCTGTTCCATTGGAACTGAAGGCCCGGTGGGTTTGAGGGTCGTAAGCGCCGCCGTCCGTGCCTTCGCCGATGGGCAGTATCTGAAGCACTTTTCCCGACTTGGCGTCCATCACCACCATTTTTTCATCGCAAACGGAAAACAGTCGCTGGTTTTCAGCATCGTAGGCCAATCCTGTTGGCTCCTCGCCGGGGGCGGTCGGCCAGTTCTGCTCCACTTTCAGCGTCGTGGCATTGATGACGGCCACTTCGCTCTTGTCTTCAATGTTGACGTAAACCCTGCCCCTGCCGTCCGACACGCCAAATTCAGCTTCGCCGTCGAGCGGGATGTTCGCCAACACCTTGTCTGTGGTCGGGTCAATGACTGTTGCACTAGCACCATTGTGATTGAAAGCGAAAATATGGCGGGAAAATGGGTCGTAGAGAATGGCGTCAGGGTTGGCGCCTGTAGCTTTTATTTTTCCCAAAACCGCCAATGTTTTCAGGTCAAAGACCGTCACGGAAGTGTCCCTGCCGTTGGTAATAAAACCCTTGTTCACCTCCGGCGCAAAGGCGATGCCATGAACACCGTTCTGGTTTTGGATTGCCCCTACCTGCTTTCCGGTCACAAGGTCAACCACCTGCACCTGCGTACCGTGTGAAACGAAGAGGCGCTGTGTAGGTTCATCCACGATGAGGTAATCCCAAAAACCCTCTCCTTCGAGCGGGAGGCGACGGGCGATTTTGTAGCCAGCTTGGGCAGTGCTGTGCTGCATGTGGGAGCAGCTGACCATTGTCAGTAGGGCGAAGAAAAACAAGGGTGCTTTTTTCATGTCAGGTTCAATTTTTCGGAAAAGATAGGTGTAACTCAAATCCCGAAAATCGGTGTCTTGCAGCTTTGGAGAAAAAGACGACAGCCCGCATTGGACTGTCGTTCTTTTCCCTGGTTATGAAGACCATTTAATCCTTGTCGTCTTCCTCCTTTTCCGTTTTCTGCTTGATGACCGACCCGTCGGCCCCAAATAGCACCTCAATGGTTGTTTCACCTTTTTCTATTTCCACTTCGTAAGCGGTGGCCAGTTCGGCGGTCTGCACTAAGGATGCTTCTTCCATTTTGTAACCTGCAAACTGTGAAGCGATAGCGTCTTTCACGGCCTGTGGCAGGTCGGCGGTCTTGATTTCGGTCTCGGTTTCCAGCCAAGTGCCGTCATTGCTGAAATTGGCGGACATTTCCTTGCCGTCCTTCTTGAACTCAGCTTCCCATTCGTTTTCGTCCTCCCTGTCCCATTTTGCTTTTTGCACGGTCGGGAACTTGGCTTTGAAAGCGGCCTGAACGGCTGCTGGTGCTGCCTTTTTGCCCTGTGCGCAGGAGGTGGAAAGGATGCCAAAACTGAGCACAGTGACCAACATTAGATACTTCATGATGTCGTTTTTGATGAATGAAAATGATTTTGATGGGGCAAAGATGTGGGGCGATTCTGGAGGAAATTTGGAGTTGAGATAGAATTGCAGAAAAATATCAAATTTCCTCTTGATTTTTTTCAAAATCAGCACTCCCCATCCAAGGCCACCTGCTCCAGCAAAACCCCCATCGGGTCGAAGATGAAGTCCATTCGCACGTTGCCTTTTTTCATCTCCACTTCGTATTTGACGGCTCCGCTCGCTAGGTTCACAATCTTGGCGTAGTTGAGCTGCGTGTAGTCGGAGTAGTTAGCAGCCAACTTGTCCTTCACGGGCATGGGCAGTTTGTCCACTAGGATTTCCGTCTCCTCTTCCGTGCGGATACCAGACGCATTGAACAGGGCTGAAGTCTGCGCATTGTTGAAGGAAAAAGTGGCTTCGTAGCTGCCGTTTTCCAAGAACCAGTCAATCGTACTCACGCCGGGATAGGCGTTGTGCAACGAGGTGATGACGGCTGCTGGCACGTCGGCTTCCTTGATTTGGTCGGGGTCAGTACAGTTGGTTTTGGCTTTTTTGCAAGCAAAAAATGCGAGCAGGGGCAGGGCGAAAAGCAGAATTGATTTTTTCATTTTCAATGTTTTTGCTGTTGGCTTTTGGCCGTTAGCTATTAGCAGGAAAGCCAACAGCAAAAAGCCAACAGCTATTAATTATTCTGGAAAAACAAATGGCAGGAACTGGCTCCGCACCCGGTTGCCGAAGAAGCCGATGGCGGCCTTGCCGAACTGACCGTCCTTGAGGAAAACAGGTTCGACAAAGGGGTTAAGCTGTGCCAGTTTCTGACGGTCTATCTGGTCGAGGAAATCGGCGGAAACGGCGTCCAGCGACTCAATGCCCACGGTCACCTCAAGCCCCAGTGTGTGAGAGTAGGCTGGCTCGATGATAATTTGAATCTGCTGCCCGTCAAGGTTCTGGTCATTGTAAACGGAGCGGCCAAGTTCCACCACCTGGATGGTATCGGTGCCGAGGCAGGTGTTGAAATCGTGCAGCTTAACGCCGCTGTGCTTGCCCGTCGTGTCCACCTGCGTGTTCATCACAAAACGGTAGAAATCGGCCCGGCCCGGCTGGTCGTGGAAATAGACGATGACGCCCTCGTGCTCCCCGTAAATATCGTTGAAAGCGGCGGTGTAGCTCACACTGTCAACCTGCGCAGCGACGACATCCGTGGTGGTGGAGGCCGTGTAGGTCTGGCCATTGAGAGTTATCGAAAGCTGGTAGGTTTTGTCCGATTTTGTGAGTTCGCTGCCTTTGTAATAATATTTGAACTGGCAGCTCTCCCTGTCAAAAAGGCTGTCCGCCTGCAAATGGTCGGTGACGTCGCCATCGGTTATTTCCACCAAGGCATCCCTAATGAAAAGGTCTTCGGGGAGGTGCGGCCCGGTCAGGAAGGCCACCGAGCGGTCGAGGTACAGGAACGGCACGGTGCCGGGTTCGAGCAGGCATTGAATGCTGGGTTTTTCATCGTATGCCGGCTGCGGTATGGTGATGTTCTTCGTGCATGATGCAAGCACCAAGACGGAGAATATGGAAGCTGAAAACAGGATATTTTTCATTGTGATTTGGCTGTTGGCTTTTTGCTATTGGTTGTTGGCTTTTCGCAGCGACTGCAAATGGCTAAAGGCCAATAGCCAAAAGCATGATTGATTATCAGAATTTGAAATTATAGCTCACGCTAGGGATGACCGAAAGGAGCGACAACTGCTTTGCCGAAGGCACCCCCGTATATCTGTCGGTGGTCAGATATACGAAGTATGCATTGGAGCGGCTATAGACATTGTATGCCCCGAACACCCATTCCGAGTCGTAAGCCTTGCCAAACAGGTGGCGCTGTTTCTTATAGATAAAGCTTACGTCGAGGCGGTGATAGTTGCGCAGACGGGCATTGTTGCGGCCGCTCAGGTCGTAATAGATGCCGTTGTAGAGCGAGCCATCCTCATAAACCGGCACCCGACCAGTGGGCAGCGTGAATGCTGCGCCCGTGTTGAACACAAAATCGGCTGCGAAGGTCCAGTGCTTCGAGAATTCATAGCTTCCAGCCACCGACACGCTGTGCCGACGGTCATAGGTGAATGGGAAGGGCTTTCCGAAGTTCAGTTCCGGAAAAGTCTGCGTCGTTTTCGACAGGGTGTAGGATGCCCAGCCGGCCAGTTTGCCGAAGTTCTTCTTCACAAAAAACTCCACGCCGTAGCTCTTGCCGCTGCCAAAAGTGAGCAGGTCTTCGATATTGCTGTTGAGCAGTATCTGCGCCCCCTCCTTGAAAAGCACCTGGTGGTGCATGGTCTTGTAGTAGCCCTCGATGCTCGCTTCGATGGCGTTGTCGTTGAAATTTTTGAAGAGACCCAGGGCGTACTGCTCGCTGCGCTGTGGCTTCACAAGGTTGCTGCTCGACAGCCAGATGTCTGTCGGGAGCGAGGCCGTGCTGTTCGAAATCAGGTGCAGGAACTGGTTCATCACCGTCCAACTGGCCTTCATGGAGGTCGTCGGGTCAATGCTCAGTTTAGCCGTCAGGCGGGGCTCAATCTTGATGTAATTGCGGGTGCCTCTGGTGAAATACGGTGCCCGCAAACCCCCACTGATGCTGAAATTGTCGGAGGCTTTCCACTCGTCGCTGAGGTAAACCGCTGCCTCGTCGCTCGGCTGCTGCTGGATGCTTTTTCGGTCAATGGTCAGGCGGTTGCCCTTCTTCGGGATTTTTGCCGACACGCCGCCGGGGTATAGTTTGTGGTGCGTGTAGGCTGCGCCCAGTTTGATCTGGTGCTTCGGGTTTGGGATAAACGTCAGGTCGGACTTGGCCGTCACGTCGGTGATGGCGGTGAAAAGCAGTGCGTAGTATTTCCCCTGCGTGGTGGACAAGGCCAAGTGGTAGTCGTTGAAAACAAGGGAAGTATTCGTGAAGAGGCGGTTGCCGATGAGGTGGTTCCAGCGCAGCGTCCCGGTGGCGTTTCCGAAATTGATGCCGTAGTTCAGGCTGTTGGCACCCGTGTACCTTGCGTCGTCCTTGCCGTTGAAAAAACTGAGGAACAGCTTGTCGTTCTTGCCCAGGTCGTAGTTCACCTTGGCATTCAGGTCGTAGAGGTAGTAGGTCGTCCCGTTTTTTGATTTTGGCACGAAAGGCTTCAACAGCAGGTCGGCATAGCTGCGCCGGGCCGAGATGATGAACGAACTTTTGTTTTTCACCAACGGCCCCTGCACCGTCAGGTTGGCGGAGAGCAGGCCGAGGCCACCCTCTACCTGGTACTTTTCCCGGTTGCCCTCCTTCATCGTTATGTCGAGGATGGACGAGAGCCGCCCGCCGTACTCCGCCGGGAAGCCGCCCTTGATGAGCGTCACGTTGTTCAGTGCGTTCACGTTGAAGGTGCTGAACAGGCCGAACAGGTGGTTGGGGTTGTAAACGGTGGCCTCGTCCAGTTGCACGAGGTTCTGGTCGAGGTTGCCGCCCCGCACGTAGAAGCCCGTCGTGCCCTCCTGTCCGCCCTGCACGCCGGGCAGCAGTTGGATGACCTTCAAAATGTCCCGCTCGCCGCCCAGCACCGGCAGTGTGTTGATGGCCCGCATGGGCACGTCCACCACGCCCATTTGCGCCCGCTGCACGTTGTCGTTGTTGCGGCTGGCCACGACCTCCACCTGCGCAAGCTCAAGCCCATCGGGTTCGAGCAGGATGTCGAGCCGCAGGTTGGTTTTCGTGGCGACCTTCTTGGCCTGCGCCTGGTAACCGATATACGAAATCACCAGCCCGAACGTGTCCGCTACAGGCAGCGTCAGGGTGTAGAAACCATATTCGTTGGTAGTGGTGCCGAGCTGGCTGTTTGTCTGGAAAATGGTGGCCCCAATGAGCGCTTCCTGCGAAGCGGCATCCTTGATGTATCCGCTGAGGGTCACTTTGTTTTGTGCTTGCGCAAAAGTGGCGGCAAGGCAAAGGACGGCCATTGGTATGGCTGTTCGTTTTAGCATACTGTTTAAAATTATTAGGTGTGTATGATGGATTTGTTTTGCGTGTTGATATGTTATCAGCCCTCACGAATGATTTTAAAAAATGGTTGCGGATGGGGCTTATAATAATGACATTATTTTTTGCACCAATCCTTACCGAATATATAGTACCGCATATTTTTCGTCATATTCGTTAATTTACGTAGCTGGAACATGGCATTGGAGGTGCTCAAACGGAGTGGTGATACCCTTTTCTGCTCATGCGCTTCCAATTGCCGTTCAATGTCCTCCCATGAGGTTTTCATGTCGATCCAATTTAGTTTTGGCACCCATTTTTCTTCGTCTCTAAGGACATCTGCTATTATTTTTTGCAATTCCTCGTCAGTCATGTAGTCGTACATGGCAATAAAATTTAGCGTTGAATAAGTTCGGAAGAAGGCGTTTCTTTCCGAATGGTCAGGAGTTTGGAAAGGATATAAATCACATCATACGGTGTGTTTTGTTGTTGGCTTTTTGCTGTTGGCTATTGGCCCAATATGCATGAGTTATAATTGCTTTTTGCCATCACGTATATTCCTTAAAAATGGTTGCTTTGAAATTTTAAAAAAAAGGAGGAAACCCAAATGATTTCCCTCCTTACAATAATCAGTATGAAACTATAATTTTTGTTAAACACATAAGGCACATTAGAACGTATTAGCCTCCAATTCGCTGAAGGCGAATTTCCTCTGTGAACTAATGTGCCTTATGTGTTTGATAAAATTGATTGAGATATACGTCACTTTAAATCCTCACCAATGCCATATCCCTTCTGCGCCGGAGGAAGCGAACTTCCCCCGGTCAGCAGAAGGTTAACCCCAAAAAACCATATCTTAAAACTGATAGGTCAAACCTGTGCGTAGGCTCAACAGATCAGGGTTGGAAAGGCTAGTTTTGCTGAATTGCCGACGGTAATCGCCCTCCAGAGAAAGGCTGAATTTGTCGCTCAACGACCACGAAATACCCACCCCTGCAATGCCGAATCCGCTGATAAAAATGGATTTGTTTGATTCCAGCGGCACGGTCAATTCGGGGTTTGGTAATGCCTTATTTTCAAAATTATAATAGACGGAGTGCGGCAAAATAGTGCTGGTTCCATAGCCACCGTAAACAAAGGGTTGCAGCTTGTGCATGATATTTAACGTGTATTTCATTCCGACATTCAAGTACATAGCGTTTTGGGCCACCTTCGCTTCCCTGAAAACATAATCGTCGCCGGGGCTGGCGATGACTGGAATGCCCAAGCTAGGCTTCATGGATTCAGAAGTAAAATTCACCCTTGCGTAATTGCCTTCCATCCGAAGGGCCAGATGTTTTGAAAAAATGACCTCCGTCAATAGTCCTGCTGACCAGCCATTTGGCTGGTCTAGTTCCTCCGAAATCGGCAGCAGGCCGCCAAGGGTGGCTCCAACGGCCAGCCCTTCAGGGCGCATCACCCGCTGGGCTTTTACCAAAAACGGCGTCTTTTTTTCCACCAGTTTTATCTCGGGCAGATAAGCCATCAAACCCTGTTTATCCCCAGTTGAAGATTTTATCGGCCCAAAATTTTTACCCTTCAACAAATCGGGAACATGCTTCGAATTTATTATTTCTTCTTGATAATCAATGTTTTGCGAAGCAACCGCTTCCTTGTTTTCAGATTTGGAGCTTGGGGTCTCGCTGGGCAAATCCCTTAATCGGTCGGGCAGTTTCCCGGCCAGCAGGGTGGCCATTTCCTGGTCCGTTAGCAAGGTTTTCAGTTGTCGGTATTTTTCCGGCTCGACGGGCATGTTGCGGTAAACCACCCGTTCCCCGATTAGGGTATCATGCACGTACACCACCCGCTCTTGCCAGACCGTGTCCCGGTCGGTTTTCGAGAAAGCTTCGAGGTTTTTCTCCAGCCGTTCGTTCACCTTCCTAGTCTCCTGTAGGTTGCCGAACAGGAAAACGTTGCCCACGATGAGCGGCAACACCACCGCCGCCGCTGCCAGTGTCCACCAGCCCAATACGGGACGGCGTTTGCGGTTTTCCGCCTCGTCCATGCGCACCTTCAGGTCAGCCCAGCCGCCCTCTTCAAACTCGATTTGCCGCTCGTGTTCGATGCTCTTTTTGAATGCGTCGAAGTCTTTTTCGTCCATATTCTTGTGATTAGACATGTTGAACTTTTTTTTCCGCCGCTGCGATCATCCCCTGCAATTTCTCCTTCGCCCTTGAGAGGTTCGACTTGGAGGCACCCACGCTGATGCCCATCTGCTCCGCAATTTCCTCATGCTTGAAGCCTTCCAGGACATAGAGGTTGAAAACAAGTCGGTAGCTGGGTGATAGGCGCTGGATCATGGCCAGCAGGTCGTCGAGTGCCAACTGGTCGAAGCCCGTGGCGAAATTTGCCGAAGGTTCCGCATCCTGCATGATTTCCATGATCGGGCGGTTGCGGTGGTATCGGCGGTAATAGTCTATTGCCGTGTTTATCAGCAACCGCCGCAGCCAGCCTTTGAAGGACAGCGAGGGGTCGTATTTGTCCAGGTTTTCGAAGACTTTGAAAAATCCGTCGTTCAGGATTTCCTGTGCTTCCTCCCGGTTTTGGGAGTAGTGTAGGCAAATGTTCATCGCATACGAATAGTATTGCCGGTAGAGTTCCTTCTGGCTGCCCCGGTCCTTTTTTCTGCATGCCCGCAGCAGCGACCGTAATTTTTCGTCAATGCTATTTGTCATTCGCTTCGGTTGTTGCCATCACGCCGTTTTTTGGAAAAGGGTTGCGTGAGTTGATTTTTTTCAAAAAATTGGCTTTACAAGAAGCGTAAAGGTGAGGGGTGATTCTGGAGAGAATTTGGAGGGATGCTGGCTATTGGCTGTTTGCTGTTTGCTGTTGGCTGTTGGCTCGAACTAATGGCCAAATGCAAAAGGCCAATAGCAAACAGCTATTAACCAACAACCAATAGCAAAAGCATCAAAAAGCCATCTGGAAATATGCGGAATTCATGCCCATCCCCAACTGAATATTTGGATTGCTGATAATCTTGTTTCGGTGCAAATGCGGGACGATGTAGCCAATGGTGGCTCCCAGCGCATATCCAGCGATTACATCTGTAGGATAATGCCTGCCAGCCCGAACACGTAGATAGCCAGTGATGGCCGGGATTGTGGCGGCGGCAGTCCAGACCACTGGCTTCCACTTGCTGTCAGGATAATAATCCGAAAATACCTTGGCCATGAAAAATGTGCTAGCAGCCGTCATGGAGGTATGGCCTGAGACAAAGGAAGCCCTTGCATTTCTTTTTTGCTTTAAACTTAAATCAGCATCAGGGTCAAACACATACGGGCGGGGCCTTCGGAAAGTGGATTTTGCCAAGAAGGTCATTCCGGCGTTTATCAGCACTGTTTCGCCATATATCAACCCTATTTCGCCAAAATCCTTTCGGGTGTCCTTTCCTGCCAAAAACAATATTGGTAAGGCTTGTGAACCGTACCAGAAATAATTGCTCATGCGGTGTGCGTTTTCCGAGCTGTAGTGTGTGGCCAATCGGTCGAACGGATTTACATCATTCGGATTGAGCGTCATTAATTCATCCGGTGTGAACAATGGTGTTTTTTTGCTAAAATATTGGGCTAGCCCACCAATAGTCCCGCCACTAACAATTAAAACGGTCTCTCTTTTCCAGTTCAATTCGTAATGGCCTTGTGCTGTTGCGAAATGGTTGTTCAATAAAAAAAATATAGGAATGACTATTCTAAAAAACATAGGTTATGGTTTAAAAGTGTAGCTATGGTCTGGGATGGTTTTTTATCAAACCCTTTAGTCTACACGGTGATTATCGAAAAAGGGTTGCCATTATCTGTAGTTGCAATACTTGGTTCGGATAAAAAAAGAGGCTGTCAACGCAGCCTCTGAAAAGGAAATATCGGACGTTATTTTAAACAGTTTAAAAATTCCAATTCAAGCCGAGCTCAGCTTTGATACCTCCGCTCTTTGATACATAATTTTTTGAGCTTATGACATCGCTGTAACGGACGCCAGCCATAATGCCAATTCCTGCGAAAAGTTTCTGATTGTAACCTGCCATTACAGAATAGGCTGGTGCTTGCGAACCAAACGAGTATCCCGTTGCCGCCTGCACAAAAAATGGCAGTTTGCCAGGCAAATGGAATGTGAAATTGCCCATCAGGTTATCGCCAAAATCAAATTCACCTTCGTGGCCGCACTCGTTGTGGTCTCCGTCATGGTGGCCTTCCTCGATATTGTCTAGGTCGTTCGGGTCGTCCATTTCGCCATTCTCGATTTCGTCGCCGTCATCATCGCCTTCGTTGCAGCCGGATACAAGCACTCCTTCGCTATTGTAATAGCTGCGATATTTCTGGATGGCGCCCATCGTCCCGATACCAAAAGAGAACAGGCGTGAAGCCTTGTATTGTACACTCAATTCTCCAAGTGACAACCGTCCTAAGTCGGAAAAACGGTCGTGGTAATAGCCCGTTCCAGCTGTGGCCGTAACTGAAAACTTGTGCAGCACCGTGGAAATTTTTCCGGTTGGCGCTGGTTGCAGTTCGGGCGCTGGTAATTCCTGCGCAGACAGGCTGAGGGCAAAAATCAAAGCTGGCAAAAACAGTAATTTTTTCATCATGATGCGCTGATTTAAGTTTGAAGTATGCATTCGGCTGATGGCAAGCCGAGTAAAAAATTCAGCATGCCATCAACTTCTGCCTACACGTCAAAAGCTGAAAAATGGTTGCTTTGGTATAAAAATTATGGCGAGGACATATGATGAATATCAACTATTTGCAGGGCAGGACAAGGGTGGAATGGGTTCAATTCAACATAACCCAAATTATAAATATCGCTGAATCGCCATTGAATAAGACAACACTAAATCCTACATTTATCAAAAGCCATGTTCATCTAGCACAAAAACTTTACCTGCTGTCGAAACTGGCCAGGCATCCGTTCGGAAAGGCAAAGCAGGCAGACCTTCCTTGTTATACAAATCAAGCTGACCGGGATTGTCCGCCCAAGCATACCGCACAGCCACAGGCTGTTTCACCTCCGGTGAAAACACGACCACCGAACTCCCATCAATATAGGCCATGGCCCAATGGAATTGCTTGTCCGCACCAGCAATAGAAAAGCCTCGAAGAAAGCCGTACTTATCCTTTGAAACCAGCCCGCCACCCATCGAAGTAAACGAAATCCTGATTTTATCGCCCTCCTTTTTCATGGACTGATAGACCGGCCCTGAACTCACTATTTTTTCACCGAAAGCAATTTTTCTGGCTGCCAAACCAAGCCGCTTGCCCACATCCAGTTTGTTTTTCGGATGGATATCGTCGGCTTCGCCAATGTCGATGGCGGTGGCAATGCCCGTGTTGGGCAGCTTCAAAGCGGCCATTTGCGACGCCCGAAGTTCTGCCCAATTGCTCTCGCCCGGCTGTGTAGGTTCGGCATGGTGGTTCGCCAACTGCACCACGAGAAAAGGAAAATCTCCTTGCCCCCAGTGTTGCCGCCAATCCTGAATCATGGCGGGCAGCAAATCGGCGTACTCCTCCGCATGCTCTACATTGGACTCGCCCTGGTACCAGATAGCGCCCTTGATGGCGTAAGGCTGTAAGGGCGCAATGCTGCCATTGTAAAGCAGGCCCGGATGGGTGAAAAAACTGCCGTTCGGAACGGTCGGTTTCGGAAATTTCGAAGCTTCAATCTTTACTCCGGGTTTGAATTTCCATGTGCCATTGAGAATGGCGTTTCCCCAAAAAGCATTGGAATACATGCCGCCCTTTCCGCCCGCATCGAAGATGCGCACGACCAGCACATTGCCTTTCGGTTTCAGGATATTGGCGGGGAAAAAATAGTTGCGCCAGTTCCGGTTGCCAAAGCTCTCACCAATTTTCACGCCGTTCACCCAAGCGATGTCGTAGTCGTCAATTTGATTAAGGGCGATGTTGAACGTATCCTTAGCAAAGCCCTCCGGCAGGTCAAATTCCTTGCGGAACCAAACCGAGCCATCGTAATCGGGCAGCCCGGCATCCTCCCAAAGGTTTGGTATTTCCATCGTTTTCCAATCGGAAACATCGGTGGCGGGGTCCTGCCAGTTTTGGGCGATGCCGGGGTCGTTATTCAGGTAAAAATCCTTATCCCAATGCTTGCGGTACTCCTTCAAATCGGCGTAGAGCTGGTCAAAATTCTTGCCCGTTGCCTCCATGTCCGCCACTACTTCCTTGAACTGGGAAAACTGTTTCAATGCTCCGGCACTCATCCAGGTCTCGATGCTAGTTGCACCTAAATTACTGCTAATCAATCCAATAGGCACATCTAGGTTCTCTTGCAGGTATTGTCCAAAAAAATATGCCACCGCCGAAAAATGCCCAATCGTTTGCATCGAAGCCAGCTCCCAACGCCCGGCTTTCACATCTTTTTTGGGTAAATAATCGAGGTCAACGGCCACATTGAACATCCGCAGTTTTGGATTGTCGGCACGGGCTGTATCCACGCCCGTAAAATGCAGCCACTCCAGCGTGTATTGCATATTCGACTGCCCGCCGCAGAGCCAGACATCCCCAAACAGCAGGTCTTTCAAAACGAGGGTATTCTTTCCTTTCACGGTCATTTCAAAAGGACCACCAGCGGCGTGGGGCGGCAATTTGAGCTCCCAGTTTCCATCCTTTCCGGCCTTTGTCTTGACCGATTGGCCTGCCACGCTGACCGTGATTTCTTCGCCTTTTGAGGCCCAGCCCCAAACGGGTACTTCGGCATCCCGTTGAAGCACAAGGTGATCGGTGAAAAGCTTGGGGAGGGAAACATCGGCAGTCACCATTTTGCCGAAGGCGAAAAAAAGGAAGGCCAGCAGTGTCGTTCGTTTCATTTTACCAAAAGTTTTAAGCTTGAAAATTGCGCTGTGAAATTTAGTATGTGCAAACATACCAACATAACCTTGGCTTTTTACTACTTTTACCCAAAAAGAAAAAAATACGGTTTTACATGAAAAATCATTTCCGCAAATCATTGACAATCAAATGTTTATATCTCTTTCTTGGCCTGAGCTTGTTGGGGTGTAGCCGTTCCATCGGTCAAACAACGGGTTCGAAGGATGCCGGCCAAATCGGCTTGGTCACTGCCGATGATGCCTGGGACAAACTCCTCACCCGTAATTCCGGCTGGTTCGGTGGCGACGGCATTTTCGCCATTCCGATGGACGGCGCCGAGTACCGCCGAGCGAATTCCAAGACCAAAACCCTGTTCCTTTTCAGCGACTCTATCATTGCCGACACGGTCGGCGAAACGATCCAAAAAAAGGATTTTAAGATGGTGCACAACTGCGTGGCCTACCTCGAAGGCAGTGAGCCAGACCCCTCGAAGTTCAAGTTTTTTATCAACAAGGACAAGGACGGGCAGCCCACTTCGCTCTTCGTGCCGAACACGCCACATGCTGGCCCAAAGGACTACTACTGGCTCGGCGACGGCTTCGTCAACGTTGATATGGACAGCACGTTGTACATCTTCGCCTACCCGGTGAAGGACACGATTATCCCCGGCAGTTTTTTTGAATTTGACCAATTGGGCGTGAACATCATCGCCATTCCGAAGGGCAGCAAACCGCCATTCAAGGAGCAGCGGCAGCTCGAAACACCCTTCTTTTTCCCAATGGAAAACTGGAACAAGGTCACGATGGGCAGCGGCGTGATGGTGAATACAAGCTGGGCAGGCGCTCCAAACCCCGATGGCTACATTTATATCTATGGTGTGGGGGGAATGAACAACGGACTCGTGGTGGCGAGGGTGAAACCCAATGAGTTTGAGCAGTTTGGAAAATGGGAATTCGCCAAAGGCGCTACGTGGACGACCGACTACCTGCAAGCCGTGCCTGTGACACGAAACGCCTCCAACGAACTGAGCATGAGCCCGATGGCGGATGGCCGCTATATCCTGGCGCACCAGGTTTTGGGTGTCGAAAACGAGGTGGGCGTTCAGATTTCAAAAAGCCCTCAAGGGCCGTTTTTCCCCATGCGAAAGGTCTGGAAGTGCAGGGAATGGGAGTCGGACATGGACTATTTTGCCTACAATGCCAAGGGCTTCCCGCACCTCTCGAAGCCCGGCGAATTGCTCATCAGCTACAATATCAACTCCTTCGATTTTTGGAACGACATTCCGAAGGAACCGAGGCTTTGCCGCCCGAGGTTTTTCCGCTTGAAATTGGACTAAGCTTTTTTGCTTCCAGCAATCGTAATGCCCAAGCCGCCATCGATACGGATGGCCTGACCCGTAAAAAATGCCGCTTTGTCGCTGGCGAGGTAGGCGCATAGTTCGCCGACCTCTTCGGGTAAGCCGATGCGCTTCACCAAGTGCATATCCACACATTCCTGATAGACCGCAGCGGGGTCGGGTGAAAGCGCGAAGGCGTCCCGCAGCATGGGTGTGTCAATCGTGCCGGGGCAGACTGCCATGCAGCGGATTTGAGGAGCATAATCCACGGCGATGCTGCGGGTTAGGCCGAGCAAGGCCGTCTTGGAAGTGGTGTAGGGCGCCACATTTTGCTGGGAAATGAAGGCCTGCACACTCGCCACGTTGATGACCACACCGCTGCCCCTTTTTTGCATGAAAGGAATGGCGTGCTTAGCGCAAAGAAAGGCGCTTTTCAGGTTCACGTTCATCACCAAATCCCATTCCTCTTCGCTGGTTTCCGTCACGGTTGAGTAGCGCTGGATGCCGGCATTATTCACCAAAATATCAATTCCTCCGAAGGTGCTGACCGCTTTTTCCATGGCCGCTTTAACTTCAAATTCCTTCGAAACATCGCATCGGATGAAAAGTGCACGTTCGCCCAGTTCCTCTGCCAAAGCTTGTCCTATGGGATCCGTATCGAGTAGGACTACATTCGCGTTTTCGCGGTGAAAGACGCGGCTGCAAGCCCCGCCGATGCCTTTAGCCCCGCCCGTGATAATGGCTGTTTTATTGGTAAAACTCATTTTCAAAAACTTTTGTCTCAAGCATGAGAGGGCAGTACCAATCCCTTCACTCCTGCATCAATTTTGGTGATGTGCCAGCGCCCCAGATTGGCGGCAAAAAGCTGGTCGAGCTGAGGCCCACCGAAGGCGATGTTCGTCGGGTTCGAGAGGGTGTGTGCCTCCCAGTCGTCAATGAAAACGGTGGTTTCTCCGCTGGGAGTTACCTTAAAAATCTTGTTCGGAGCATAGCACGAAACGTAGAGATTGCCCTCTGCATCGAAGGCAACGCCATCGGGCACGGTTTCCGGCAGGGTACAAAAAACGGTGCGCTCTCCTGCGCTGCCGTCTGGTCGGATAGCCACCCGCTCCACGCCGGGAAGAAATGAAGTGACGACGTAAAGTTGCATCCCTGTTGGGTCGAGCGCCATGCCATTGGCAAAATTAAAGCCGCCATCGTGCCAGATTTCGCCTGTTCCGTCGGGTGTAAACTTTAAAATCTTGCCTGTCACCTCCCGAAAAGCACCGCTCTCACTGACGTAGAGGTTGCCGTTTTTATCAAATACCGCATAGTTCGGGATATTGAAACGATGGCCATCTGCACCTTCGGCAAAAACGGTCAGTTCGAAACTTTGCAAATCGAGTTTCCAGACGCATTTTTTACCTAAATCACAGATGGCCAGCCATTTAGCGCCGGGACTAAAAGTGAGGCCAAGGATAAAGCCACCCGTGTTGGCAACTTCTTCCACCGTTTTACCATCTTCGGAAATGCGGTAAATCTGGCCCGCCTCGCCACCTGCCCAGACAGTACCGTCGGGGTGGCACGCAACACATTCTGGATGGTCGAGGCCGTCGGCGAAAATGGTGGCTTTTGAAAGTAACGGATGCATTATTAAGGATTGATGGATTGAATGAAAGAAGGGTTGAATTTAGGTAAAATTGCCTTCGAAGGCGCTGGCGGTCAGTTGGGTTTCGATGCTGGAATTTGGGGCTATTTTCAGCCACTCGCCTTCGGCAATGGCGGCTTCCGGGTCGGGTCGCCAGCGCATCGTCCAAGGTTCGATGGCGATGGCGTAGGTACTGCCCCACCATGGGGCATCTTGGGTAGCGTAGCGCTCCTGCCAATACCAGGCGTGCTTGAAAATCCGGGCATCCCAACTGACGGCAAACCCGACGTTTTTCACTTCATTTTTTAGGGCATAAAACGCTTTTTCATCGAAACCTGAAAGGTAGGCCAAGTCGCTGTAAGGCGCTGCAGTGGCTGGCGGAACAACGCTGGCATCGTCATCCATACCATTGATATTCAGTGCTTTAGGAAAAACACTTTCCACACCTGGCTGGAATCGGCGATTCGGTGGCATGAGCGGCTCGGCGTAGAAACTGCGAGCGTTGGTGCTGATTTTTGCACCATCATTCAGGAATGGCAAGCCAAAGGCGATATGCTGCCCCCAAGCAATGTCGAGCTGCGTGGCGGATTCGTTCGTCAGTTTTTCTTCGATAAAAAGTGTGGCCTTGTCCGCTACTAGCGTCAAGGTTTTTTCAATTAAAATTGGTACCCGCAGCGGGCGTGTCCACAGCTTGACGGAAACCTTTTCCGGTGAAGTTTCGAGGATGGCATGCTTCCAAGGCGTAAGCGAAACCTCCCCGTGCTGCCCCAGTGAGGCACCGCGGTAATTGAAGCCGGGGCTGTTGGGCAAAATCTCCTGCCAGCCGCCGTAGTAGTAGTCCTCGAACTGGTTCGGCGTGTCCCGCATTTGCGAAAAATCGAAATTCGGGTTGCGGATTCCTTTCGGCAACCGTAGCATGAAGTCCACGTCTTTAGGTTTGTACCGGAATTCGAAAATATCGCTTCCTCGCCCCGCCAGCACGCCGATGCGTAGGTAGTCGTTTTCGAGCCAAATGACGCGCATACCTTGCAGCATCCAGTCGTCGCTGATGGTACATTTGCCAGTTGGGAAAAATGGTTTCGTGTTCATTTTACTCGCGTTCAATGCTCTGCATCACCCCCCGCATATACCCCAGCGCGAACGCCTTGCCCGCATGCCATGGAGCGGCGCAACTCATTTCGGGCGTATGGTCGGGGATGATGACGCCGTCGTAATTGTTTTTCTTCAAAATGCGGAGCGCCCGCACCATGTCGATATCGCCTTCGTCTACGAATGCTTCACGGTAATTGGGTACTTTGCCCACCACATTTCGGAAGTGGATGTAGCCTATGTTTCCTGCCTCGGAATGTCGGTCGAGCAGGGCGTAGAGGTCGCCATCCGGCATTTCCTGCAAAGTACCCATGCAAAACTCGAAGCCATTGGCGGGGCTGTTGGACAAAGCGAGCAGTTTTTCATATTCCTCAAAGCTGTGGAACAGGCGGGCCGTGCCGCGCATTTCGGGCAGTGGCGGGTCGTCGGGATGGGCGACGAGGCGTACACCGCATTCCTCAGCGATGGGCAGCATTTCCGACAAAAACCACTGCAATCGCTGCCACATTTCCTCCCTTGAAACGGTCGCTACCGAGCCAGTCTCAGCTTCTGCATCGTAGGTCATGTTCCAGACCATGCCGTTGGAGATGGGTCTTTGCACATTAATTTTCTCTTGGTCAAAAACGACGGACATCGCCTCGCCCCGACCTGCCGGAGCGGGCGTCCAGCCCCACACGCCGGCTAGGCTGAAGTAGTAGCCCATGACCGGGATGCCCGCCTTGCCGATGTTGCGGAGCATCCGCTTCAATTCCTCGATTTGCTGGTGTTTTTTCGGCCCATCAAGCAGCACGTCGTGCCAGTGCGCCGGGTCAAAGTTTTCGATAGCAGCCCAAGTGAGGCCATGCGACTCGATTTGTTTTTTCAAGGAAAGCAGCTCTTCCAGTTCCCAGAATTTGCCCTGTGCAGTGGTGAGGCCCCATCCGTTGAGGTAGATCTGGGTGAGGGTGGGGTTGTCGCCGCCCTTCACGTAGTCCACCAATTGCACGACGAGATGGGTAGCGCCACACTGTTTTGCGAAGCGGAAATTGGCGTCGTTCAGCAAGCTTTTGTAAAGTCCTAATCCAAGTTTCATGTTGGTTTCAAAGGTAGGTTTTGCCGTTTAAAAACCACAGATTTTGGTACGCTAATTTTCAGTATGTTTAAACAAAGTCGTACCTTGGCGCTATGGCCTTATCCAAAATTCACCCGATGACAGGTTTGATGAAAATACCACCCATTTTCCCCCGAATTACTTTGTGCTTGCTATGCTTCGCAATGGTGCTGGCAGCGGGTTGCAAGGACGAAAAAGACGATTTCACCGAAGGTAGTTTTTATCCACCTGGCGCTGTTCAGCCTCAAAACCCCAGCACGGATACCACTATCACGACGACCGAAAAATGCTGGGAGGCACCTATCGAAACGACAAAGGCAGTTGATTTCAACCAACTTTTCACCCGCTACAGCGGCTGGACGGGCGGCGATGCGACCTACTCCGTGCCATTACCCGATGGCCGCACACTTTGGATGTTCGGCGATAGCTTCATCGGCACGGTAAATCCTAATCGGACTCGACCCAACAGTCCCTTTAAGCGCAACGCCTTCGTGGTGCAGGATGGCGATGAAATGACCACGCTCACTGGTGGAGCCACTGCCTTCGTGGAGCCTGCGGAAGCAGGTTGGTGGTACTGGCCGGGACATGGGATTTCGCATGGCGATACGCTCCAAGTGATACTTTTTGGTTTCAAATCCACGGGCAGCGGGGCTTGGGATTTTGCCTACGCCAGCGTGGATATAGCGACTTTTTCGCTGCCAGATTTTCAGTTGCTTTCCATCGAACGGAAGATAACCGACCCTCCCACGAACTACGGCGCCGCCATTTTGCAGGATGACGGCTACCTGTATTTGTACGGCTCGGAGAAGCAGGGTTTTTCGAAATTCCTGCACACGGCGAGGGTGCCTGGGGATAATTTGAACGGCGAGTGGGAATATTTCGACGGTACAGGCTGGACGACTGACCCCAGCCAGAGTGCCCGCCATTTTGCGAATGTCTCTGACGAATTTGCCGTTTTCAAAAGTGGTGACCGCTACTATTTGCTGACGCAGCACCACATCCTCGGCGGGGAAATCTACCTCTACGACTCCGACAACCCGGTGAGCGGTTTTTCCAATAAAAAATTGCTTTACTGCACGCCCCAAACGGGTGTGAATGGGCAATTTACCTACAATGCCTTTGCGCACCCGCAGTTTTCCCAAGGCGGGGAATTGCTCGTTTCCTACAATGTCAACACGAACAATTTTGCTGACCTGTTCAAGAATGCTGATACGTATCGGCCTTTTTTCGTGCGGGTGAAGGGGTGGGAGTGATTTACGATTTTGAGATTTACGATTTACGATTGGGGTTTCAGCCAAAACTTAACGATACCGATATGAGACTAAATATTCTCGCACTAATCTGTGTGCTACTCACCGCCTGCGGCGTAAAACCAACCTCCATTTCCAATCAAAAAGAACTGAAATACACCGTCGAGGCAGCACCGGAATGGACCAACCTCTTCTACCGAAATTCCGGCTGGTTTGGGGCGGACGGCGTCTTTTCCATCCCGTTGACGGGGGTGGATAAGGTGGGCAACATCGGCAATCGGGAGACGCTGTTGCTATTCAGCGACACTTACATCGGTGAGGTGAAGGACGGCAAACCGCTGCCCGGCAATGTGATGGTGAACAATACCTGCGCCCTCGTGCAGGGCAATTCCGGTAGCCCGGACAGCATCCAGTTTTTTTACAAAAAAGACAAAAACGGCGCTCCGCAAACCTTCTTCGTGCCGCAAAACACAGACGGAAAAAAGCAGCATTTCTGGCTCGGCGATGGCTTCGTGAACCAAGAGCGGGACAACACGCTCTACATTTTCGCCTATCACATCGAAGTAACGGGGGAGGGCGTGTTCGATTTCATTGAACCGGATGTGTCGCTGATAGCCGTGCCAGCCTCGGACAGCAGGCCCCCATTTGCGAAGCAACGCCAAATAAAAACGCCGCTCCACGTGACCGTGAAAGGCGAAACAGGCAACCTCGGTGCTGGCATTTTGGTAAACACGAAGAAAGCAGGTGCGCCGCATCCCGATGGCTATGTTTACGTCTACGGCTGCATTGGCAAGGACAAAAATCTTGTGGCCGCTAGGGTGAAACCCAAGGATTTCGAAGATTTTGCAAAATGGCGCTACTGGGATGGGAAATCATGGATACCTGATATTCAGAGATTGGCGCCCATCACCAACGCCGCCTCCAACGAACTCAGCGTGACGCCGCTCCCCGATGGCAGGTACGCCCTGATTTTTCAGGTGCTAGGTCTTTCGGACAAAGTTGGGATGCGGATTGGCGACAGCCCGGTCGGGCCGTTTGGCGATATTCAGGAAATCTGGCGGACACCGGAAGCGGATGAGGGTCTTTTTTGCTACAACGCCAAGGCGCACCCGAACCTCTCGAAACCCGGCGAACTGCTCATCAGCTACAACACCATCACACTGGATTTTTGGAACGATATTCAGAAGGATGCGCATATCTACCGGCCACGTTTCATCAAACTAAAATGGGGAAATTAGGCGCAAGCCCAATCCCCCCATTTTCTGGTCATAAAGCCTCAAAGCTTATTTCGGCTTTGCAGACCACTCGAATTTCCAATCGTAGATAATGCCACCAAAAGCTGTCAAGTCCACTGTTTGAGTGGATTTGATGGAAGTAGCGTCAGCACTAGTGATTGTGTAAACTTCCGTTTGCACGTCGTTCGGGTCAAAAACGTTCACTGCCATGATGGTCAGTTCTGACTCGTCTGCATTCAACGACCAGGTCGTTGGAGCGCGGAAACCGTCGAAATCGCAAGTGCCGCCGCCCATGCCAGTGATAGCACCGTAATCCAGTGAATAAGTGCCATCAGCATTGAAGGTGTAAACATTGTCTTTTTCGCAGTCAACGATTTGCTCTGACTCTGGATCAGTATCGTACACCTTGCCTACTTTTGATTTCCATTGCCAATCGTATTTCACCAAAAGATAAGCTACGGAAGGCTCTGTGGTAACGATAAAATCAGCAGAGCTGACTTGGTCCTTATTATCGGTTGCCTCAAACTTGAAGCGAACAGGCGTATCAAGCCCCTCCTCGTTCAGTACGTAGTTTTCTTCGTAGGTCGATGTAGTAACGGTTTTCGAGCCGTTAGTGCCGTAGGTAGCATCTACGGTCGTACCGAGATACTTTGTGATAACCAGTGACTTCAAGCCTTCAGGTGCGACGACGGCAACACCAACGGTTGCAGTTTCGCCGATTTTACCTGAATAGGCAGAAGTGGTAAGGGCTACTGTAGGAGCAGCCTTCGTGTCATCGTCCTTTTTGCAGGACTGGACAGTGAGGACGGATGTGGCCAAAACGCCAACAAACATCAAGGGAAAAATACTTTTAAAATTCATGATTAAACTGTTTTTAGTTAACGATTAAAAAACTTGGTTTACACTGATTTATGAGCAAAGTCAAAATTTTGACCTTTAAAATCCAATTTTAGTGATGGCCGCTCCCAGCTTCGGACTGGTTTCGTTTTCATGAAATTCGAAGAGTCGAAGTGCTGTGCTATTCACGCCTGCCAGCAGCAGTTTTTTGTGGTTTCTTGTCCTCAAAACCGCCAATTCATTCACCTCACCATTCACAAAAAAACCGGAAGCTGCCGCCGAAACCGGGGTGAAGCCCCCTACCCCATCGCCCAGCAGCACCAGACCGCATGAAGCATCTGCCTGCCCGATGCTCACGGCTGGAGAGTAGTCATTGCCGCCCAGTACCAAATCCAGCTTGCCGTCCCGATTGACATCTTCGCAAAGTATTGCGTGGACAGGCGACACCTGTGCCTCCAGCGGCAGCCGCTTGGCCAAAAAACGCTTGCCACCTTCGTTCAAAAAAACTTTGGAAGCGAGTACCTGGCAATCTTTTTTGTAGGCTTGCGCTAATGGTTTTTCCCCGAAAATATCCTGCAAGCTTGCCTTGGCGTAAAGTGCATACTTTGGAAAACGGCGTTCCAGTGCGTTCACTTGCGCCAACAGCTCATCCCGCTGGTGGATGGGTTTTTCCTTGCCTTCGGCCTGCTGGCAAATGATACTCTCAATGCTCCCGTTCCGGTCAAAATCAGCGGCATAGACGCTCAATGGTGCATCATCGCTGGCTTTGAATTTAGAATTCAACCCTTGGTTGCCGACCATCAAATCCGGGAAGCCATCACCGTTCAAATCGTTGATTACCAAGCAGTTCCACCAGCCACTGGCCTTATCCAAGCCCAAGTCGGCGGTCGCATCGGTTAGCTTTCCTTTATTATTTTTGAAAATGGTAACAGGCATCCACTCGCCCGCAAGCACGAGGTCGAGTGAACCATCGGCATCCAAGTCGGCCCACGCTGCGGCGGTCGTGATGCCGATTTTCCCCAAGCCGGGCACGCTGGCAGTGATGTCTGAAAATTGTCCCCCGTCATTGCGCAGCAAAAAACTGCGCCCCGGCAACGGGTAACTCCCCGGCATGGCACTGCCACCGATGAAGATATCCATATCGCCATCGCCATCGAAGTCGGCAGCGGCGGTACAAGCGGCGGGGTTTTGCATGGTTGGCAGGAGGTTTTTCGACCATTTCAGGTCACCTTTGCCATTGTTGAGGTAAAGCCGGGACTGATAAAACGGGCTTTCCGCACCAAACTCACTGCTACCACTGGCCACGAACAGGTCGTTCTTTCCATCGCCGTTTGCATCGAAAATCAGGGCAGCAGTGTCCTCGGCATTGCTGCCTTCGTTCAGATCTTTTTGGGTAAAACTGCTGTTGGCATTTTGGTAAAAAACAGCACCAGCCTGTCCTTTTCCGCCACCGATGTAAACATCCTCCAGCCCGTCCCCATTCAGGTCGCCGACGGCAATGGGTGGGCCATTTTTGGAGAAACCATGCGGCAAAAGCGGCTGGAATTGGAAGTCGTTGAAGCGGGTTTCACGGTGGGTGAAATTCAAGCCGTACTGGCCCGTCACGTTTTGCAGTAGATTTCGGAAATTTTTAAAATTTCCGAAATCTGAAGCCTGCTGATATGGCTGGGCATCCGACTGTTTCAGGGTCAAAGTTTGGTTGGCAGTAATGCCCATCATCACTTGTCGCTGGCCATCATTCCAACGGATTTCGACGGTGTCAACGGTCTTTTTTTCACCCAAGCCAAAATGCAAAACGCCTGAAACGGAGGACATGAAACCTCGCACCTGCTGCTGCTCCAAACATTGCCTTTGACCGCCTGCGGCAATGGTGACCTTTGCTCCAATGCCCTGCGAATTCTCTGGCAAACCTTCCAGTCGGATATTCAAATAGTTGTTTTTATCCGCATGGTTTTCATAAATAAAAGCGGGTTCGTTGATGTTGTTGGTCACCAAATCCAAATCCCCATCGTTGTCGAGGTCGGCGTAGGCGGCACCGTTGGAAAAGCTGGGCTGGGTCATTCCCCATGCTTCGAATTTTGGCTCAAAAGTCAAATCGCCCTTGTTTCGGAAAATGCGATTGGGCAGGTTTTTGCCTTTCAATTGGCGGATTTTTGGCAATAGGTCCTGGTCGGCCTGCCCCTGACTCTTGAACATCGAAAGGCTATTCGTGTAGTCAATGAAATCCTTGTCGGTGATGTCACGCAGGTAGCCGTTGCTGATAAAAAGGTCTTTCCACCCATCGTTGTCGAAGTCGGCGAAGAGCGGGGCCCAACTCCAGTCGGTGGCCTGCACCCCGGCCAGTTGCCCTATCTCGGAGAACCTAGTCCCCGACTGCCCACTGCCTACTGCCCACTGAAGACTGTTCCTCATATACTGCGGCTCGTACCCTGCCCGCTCGATGAGCTGCCATTTATCCCAGGTCATGGCACCTGCCATCATTTTTTGCTGGCTGTCGGTTTCGGGCAGCATGTCCACCGTGATGAGGTCGGGCTGTTCATCGTTGTTGAAGTCCGCAAAATCGCAGCCCATGCTGTTGTAGGTCTGATGTGCGAAGTAATCAGCGCATTGGTTCGTGAAGCGCTTGCCCCCTTCGTTTACCCAAAGCAAGTCGTTGTAAATGAAGTCGTTGGCGACGTAAATATCCGGCCAACCGTCCCCGTTCACATCGCTGATGGCAACGCCAAGGCCATAACCTTCCGTTAGGATACCCGCCTCCCGGCTCATATCGGTGAAGGTTCCGTTGCCGTTGTTCCGGTACAATCGGTCGTTGCTATTGCCCTCGCCATTGGTTTTTTTTGGCAAAGGCGTGTTCAGCGTGGCCCGTTCATTGGCGTGGTTGAGTAGGTAAAGGTCAAGGTCGCCATCGAGGTCGTAGTCGAAAAAAGCGGCTTGGGTGGAGTAGCTGGTGTCGGCCAGGCCGTACTCGGCGGCCATTTCTCTGAATGCTGGAATGCCCTTTTTGCCCTTATTGATGAACAACAAATTGCGGCGATGCTCTGGCTGGGGATAGCCTGCCGTGCAGACGTAGATGTCCAGCCAACCGTCGGCATTCACATCTGCCACGGCGACGCCTGTGCACCAGGCTGTCGTTTCTAATCCTGCCGCTTGGGTGATGTCTTCGAATTCCAAATTGCCCTTGTTTAGGTACAATCGGCTGGACACCTCATTTCCAGAAAAGAAAATATCCTCCAGCCCATCGTTGTTGAAGTCGCCGATGCCCACACCGCCGCCGTTGTAGTAATAGACGTAGTTGAGGATGTTCAAGCTGTCGCCTTCGGCGAGGTAGTTGGCAAAATCAATTCCCGTACGGTTGGGTGGGAGCAGTTGGAACAAAGCGGGGTCTGCCTTTTTGCAAGCGCAAAAAAGAAATGGAATGGAAAAATATATGGTTCGCCGAATGGCCATATTTGTTATTGAGGTATTGGGGTATTGAGTTATTAGGTGCAATACCCAATAACTCAATACCCCAATACCATTATTCTTCCGTTGACATCGAAGGCGGTGCATCGCCCGCTCCACTGCCCCATTTTTCGTTCGGTTTTGGGCCCATTGTAAGCACGAGTTTGCCGCCGTCCACTAGGTCTTTGTGGTAAAACCACGGCTTCGTCAGCGGCTTTCCGTCGAGCGTGGCCGACTGCACGTACTTGTTTTCCTTGGAATTATTGAGGGCTTCAATGGTGAAAGTCCCGCCGGGGTAGTAAGCCGGATCGAGATGGATAGTCACCTTGTCGAAGAGCGGACTGCCGATTTCGTAGGTCGGCTCCACATCGCAGCCGCCCCGCATTTCGAAGAGGCCCATGGCGCTCATGACGTACCAGCCGCCCATTTGGCCTTGGTCTTCGTCGCCGGGCCAGCCGTCCATCGGGCCAGCGCCGTAAAACACCTCCATGATTTCCCGTGCCCATTTTTGCGTGAGCCAAGGTTTGCCGGAATAGTTGTAGAGGTAGGCCGCCTGCATGTTCGGCTGGTTGCCGTGGTTGATGGGCAGTACCCCCATGGCTGCTAGGCTGTTCTCGTCGGTGTACTCGGAGTTGAATTTCCACTTGCGGGAGGTAATGAAACCCTCCTCCAAGCGACGGTTGAACTCGTCTTTTCCCATCAAATTTATAAGCCCCTGCAAGTCGTGTGGCACGAACCAACTATACTGCCAGGCATTGCCCTCCACCCAGCCCTGGCCGAGAAAAGTTGAGCAACAGTAAGGCTCGAAGGGCTTTTTGAAATTGCCGTCCGCTAGGCGCAGGTTCATGTAGCCGACGCTGGCGTCCCAGATGTTTTTGTAATTGTTCGCCCGGTGTTTGAAGTAAAAATAATCGTCCGTTTTTTCGAGGGACTTGGCCATTTGGCCAACCGCCCAGTCGTCGAAGGCGTACTCCAGCGTATTGGAAACCGGGCCGTATTCGTAAGGCACATAGCCGAATTTTAGGTAATCGTCCAGCCAGCGGTTGCCCGCAAAACCGCCGCCCCGGTGCGCCACGCCCTGTTCCATCTGGTTGTGCTTCATGGCCGTGTAGGCGTGTTCGGGGTCGTAGTATTTGTGGATGCCCTTCTGGTAGGCGCTGACCATCAGCTCGATTTCATGCGAGGCGACCATGATGCCCGAATACTCCAAGCCCTCCGGCCCCTTGCAGAGCCAGCCGCCTTTGTCGTAAAACTCGAGGAGGGAGGCTGTCCATTTGTCCGCCAACTCAGGTGTGACGAGCGTCCAGACCTGGTTCAGGTTCCAGAAGGTGTTCCAAAACGCATCGCCGCCGTACATCGGTAGGTCGGGGTTTTTGAGCTGCTGCACCTTCTCGTACATGTCCACGTATTGGCCGTTCACATCGCTGTAAATCGTGCGGCCCACGTAAACACGGTAGAGGTTGGTGTAAAATTTCTTCAAATCCGTTTCATCCTTGCCCTGCACCTCGATTTTGCTGAGGAGGTTGTTCCAGCCCTTGCGGGCGTTGTCGTGTACCGCATCGAAGTTCCAACCGAAGGGTCTCGCAATTTCCGTGTCGAGGTTGAGCCGGGCTTGTTCCAGACTGACGAAGGAGATGCCCGTTTGCACCAAAATCTGTTCGCCTTCCGTGGTTTTGAAGTGAACAAAAGCGCCAAAATCGGTGTGGTCCCAGCCACTGTGGAGGTGTTCGGCGCTGCGTTGAACGCCGTCCCTCGTCCAGCCGCCCATGCCGTGAAAGGGTTTGTTGAAGCGGATGACAAAATACAACTGATACTCATTCCAGCCAGCGCCCCGAAGGCTCTGCTGATTGGTATGCCCCACGATTTCCGTGTCGCTCACCTTGTCAATGTGGGAGTCCATCAGCTCCGTGCCGTATTCCGACTCGATTTGCAGGTCAATCATCACACGGGCGCTGTCGTTTTTGGGAAACGTGTAACGCTGGAAGCCTGCCCGTGTCGTGGCTGTCATTTCCGCCTTGATTTTAGTGTCATCGAGCATGACGGAATAATAGCCCGGCGTCGCCACTTCAGTTTCGTGGCGGATGCGGGAGCGATAGCCGCTGTCGGGGTCGTTTTCCTTTCCAGGCTCCACTTGCAGCGGGCCGAGGGTGGGCATCATCAGCAGGCCATCCATCGTCCAAGAGTGGATATGGCTGAAGCCAGCGATGTTCTCGATTTCGTATTCGTAACCCGCCTTCCAGCCCTGCCGTTGGTTATCGGGGCTGAGTTTCACCATCCCAAACGGCATCGAAGCGCCGGGGAACTGCATCCAGCGGCTGTCGTGGTTGCCAATCATGCAATCGGCATAGTCCACGGGCTGTTTTTTCGTTTGCGCTTCGCAAAAAGCAGCGGTGAAAAGGAGGAATATGGGTAAGTATCTATTCATAGTTTTTCAAAATGGTTACCAAGACCGCTCAATCTCTTCCAGCGTCTTCCCTTTCGTTTCCGGCACCTGCGACCAAGTGAAAAGGAAGCCCAGCACCGACATCCCGCAGAACAGCCAGAACGTATTGGCGGGGCCAGCCGACTCCAGCAGGATGGGGAACATCTGTGTGACCAGATACACCGCCACCCATAGGGCAAACGTGGCAACCGACATGGCTACACCCCGCAGTTTGATGGGGAAAATTTCGGAAATCACCACCCAAGTCACAGGGCCAAAAGAGGCTGCAAAACAGGCGATGTAGAGCAGGATGAAACCGAGCAAGCCGTAACCTGTCCAGCCGAATTTGAAGGCCATGCCCACCATCAGCAAGCTGAAAGCCATACCTGCCCCGCCCCAGAGCAAAAGGGATTTCCGGCCCATTTTATCCACAAAATGGATGGCGACGAAGGTGAACAGCACGTTGATGATGCCGATGATGACCGTCTGTTGGAAGGCGGAGTCCGTCCCCGAACCGACGGCTTTGAAAATCTCCGGCGCATAGTACATGATGGCGTTGATGCCCTGCACTTGCGAGAAGACCGACAGCACAATGCCCACGAAAATGGCCTTGCGGAAACGTCCGGTGAACAGCTCCCCAATCGTGCCTTTTTCCTCGTGCAGGGTTTCTTTTACTTCGTTCAAAATTTCTCCTGCCTTCGATGGGCCGTTGATGCGGGACAGCACGGCGAGGGCTTCGGTTTCCCGTTTTTCTTTGGTCAGCCATCGGGGACTTTCCGGCACGAAAAACATGGCGATGAGGAATAACAGCGCGGGCAAAATCTCCGAGCCGAGCATGTAGCGCCAGCCGTATTCGACGTTCCAAGCTTCGTCGCCGCTGCCCTGTATCAGGGAGTTGACGAAGAAAATCAAGAGGATACCCAGCACTATGGCCAATTGGTAGTACGACACCAATTTGCCCCGGATACTGGCCGGTGCCAGCTCGGTGATGTACAGCGGCGACACCATGGAAGCCGCCCCGATGCCGAGTCCACCGATGAAGCGGTAAATGGCGAATTGGGTCAAATTGGCGGGCAGCGCCGACCCGACGGCAGACACGGCAAACAGCACTGCCGTCAGCATCAGCACTTTTTTCCGACCGAATTTATCGCTCGCCCAACCTGCGAACATCGCCCCAAAAATGCAGCCGATGATGGCGCTCGAAGCCGCCCATCCCTGCATCGCAGGCGTTAGGTCGAATTTGGTCTTCAAAAAACCGATGGCCCCGGAAATCACCGCCGTATCGTAGCCGAAAAGCAAGCCGCCCAATGCCGCCACGGCGGTGAGCAGGTACACGGTGCGCAGGTTGATGGTGTCGTTGTTGATTGACATATTTTGATTTGCCCTGCCTGTCGGCAGACAGGGATTTTTTGATTTACGATTTAAAATTGTGCGTTACCGCACATACGCCTTCAGTGTCGCACACTCCATCCCTTCACTCTCGCCATAAGGCCGGATGGTGTATTTCCCAACCGCCGCTGGCACGATGAAGGTCTCGGCGTAATGCACCACGAACGGCTCGAACGCACCCATCGGGCTTTCGACGATGGCCTCCCGGCCCTCCACGAGGTTCAGCACATGCAGGTTGCCTGCCGTGTCGTGCTCGACTTTTTTGGTAAACCAGTGCCGCCTTGTTTCGATGAATTCCGTCTCATGCAGGCCCGTGCGCTCTTCCAACCAGCCGTCGCCTTCAGCTATTTTTTCAAAACGGTTGACCAGGTTTTTGCCGACCCAATCCGTCGTCCGGTCCCATTGGATATTCTGTTTTCCGTGGGTGATATTGATGGGGCGGGGCAGGCCGTCCATGCCGAGGCGACCCCAATCCCAGAGCTTGAACGTGAAAATATAGGGGGTTGCACTGATCTCCAGCACCATACTGTTCTTGCCGGAACAATGCACCGTGCCTGCGGGAATCAGCACATGGTCGTGCTTTTTCACGGGCCATTTTGCCACGTGTTTTTCCGCATCAAAAACGCCCGACTGCTGCGCTTCTTCTAGTTCGGCTATCATTTCCGAAGGTCGGACATCCTCATTCAGGCCAAGGTAAACCACCGCATCGTCGCCCGCATCGAGCATGTAGTAGCTCTCATCCTGCGTGTAAAACATGCCGAAATGTTCCCGGATATATTCCGTCAGTGGGTGGACTTGGAGGCTCAGGTTGCCGCCGTCCATCGTGTCGAGGAAGTCAAACCGGATGGGGAACTCAGCACCGAAACGGGAATACACGTTCTCGCCGAGCAGTTTTTTGGGCTGGTAAAAAACGAGGTTGATGGACGGGATTTCCATCGTCGTTTCCCCAAAATCGAGCAGCAGGCTGTTCTCCTCCGGCACGCAATCGAAGCACCAAGCATAGTTTACGGCGGAGCGGTCGAGGTCGCAGAATTCCTTCATCCACTGACCACCCCAAGGCCCCGGGTCGAAGAACGGAACTACCCGGAAGGGCCGGGCCACCGTTTGCCGAAGGGCCGTTCGGACTGCCTGTCCGGTGGCCATTTTTGGTTCGTTGGCAAGGTTGGTGTCCAGCACAAAATCCCAGTGGTCCATCAGCTTTCGCTTCAAGCGGTCGGCCACCCGCCAATCCACGAAGTAGGCACGTTTGTACTGCCTCGGAAACTCTAGTTCGTGGTTTGTGGTGCCAAGGTTGGCCACTTCGTTGCGGCGCATCCGAAGCTGGATTTCCCAACGGGCCATGTCAGCGTACACCAGCAAATCCCAATATTCCGCCACCAGCGCAGCGCCTGTGCCGTACACGACCACCGTGCCAGTGGCAGTGGCCAGTTCACGGCGCATCTTGCCCAGTTTTTCCGGGTCAAAAAAAGCGTCCATTTGCAGGCGGGTCATGTAGCCGAAAATGCGGTCGTCGGTCACATCAGGGTAGGCCAGTTGATCGAGCTCAGCCTCGGTGTGGTAGGCGCTTTTTGCTTCGAAAATCACGCTCGGCGAAAACTCGCTCCGCATGGCCGCCAAGATTTCCGCATCGTTCACGCCGGGGTAAGTTTCCAGCACGACGACGGTTTTCGGCTTGTCTTTGGCCGCCACTTCGGCTTTCAGTTTTTCAAAAATGGCAAACCACTCCGACCAGCATTCCGCCTCGTGGCCCGTGATTTTTACCGTTGGAAATTTGTCGTAATTGGGTTTCAAAAGTTAGTTGATGTTTTCGATAATTTTAAAATTGAACGTTCTGCAAACGTCGGGGAGGGTTTGAAACCTCCCCGACGTTCAGGTCAGTTCCCCGCCAAATACGCCATCCCCAGCACCCCCGCCCAGTCCGGCTGTTGCGCAGCGACCACCTCCACGGCGTTCTCCGGCAGCCAAGCGGCTTGGTTTATTTTGTTTTGGAGATAGGGCAAAATTACGTCCGCACTTTTCATCACCCCGCCACCGATGACCACCCGCTCAGGGTCGTAGGCATAGACGAGGTTGAGGATGCCTGTGGCCCAAGCTTCCAGACTGCGTTCCCGCACTGCCGCCGCAAAATGCTCGCCCTCATTTGCCAACCGGAACACCGTTTCGAAATCTGGTTTTTCGCCTTCGGAAAATGGGCTTTTGGCATAGCCAGGCTGGCGTTTCAGCAACTCAGGCAACGCCCAGGAGGACGCCTCGCTCTCCAAGCAACCGACGTTCCCGCAGTTGCAGCGTACCCCATCGAAATTGACAGCCATGTGGCCACCGAGATTGCCAGCGAGGTAGTGGCTGCCTTTGATGAGCCGACCGTTAATCAGCGCCGCCGAACCCACGCCCGTGCCGATGGTCACCATCACGAGGTTGTCGGTAGCACGGCCCGCTCCGTACTGCCATTCACCCACTAAGGCCGCACGAGCGTCGTTTTCCATTACGAGCGTTGTTCCCCATTTTTCCTTCGCCCAACCTGCCAAGTCGAGGTCGTTGGCGTCGTTGTATTTTACGTATTTGTACAACAGCCGCATCCGGTCGCTGTCCACGATGGTCGGGAAGGCCATCCCGATACCTTCGATATTTTCCTGACCAGTTTCGGCCAGTAGTTTTCCGATTTCTGCCTCAATCACGGGCATTGCGCCAGCAAAACTCTTGCTCGAAACAGCTACGTTGGCGGAAGCGAGCAGTTGCCCATTTTCCACCAACCCGAACTTGATGCGGGTCCCTCCAAGGTCCAATGCGATGACGGCCATTTTAGTATCCGGGGTTTTGGGGCAACAGGTTCGGGTTCAGGTCAATCTCCACCTGCGGCACGGGGAATAAATAATGGTACGCCTCCGGCTGAACGCCTGGTTTTGCCAACGGCACCAGCGTTTCCAACTGTTTGAAGCGCACAAGGTCGAACCAGCGGTGACCTTCCGCCACGAACTCCCAGCGCCGCTCCTGCAAGACTGCATCCTTGAAAGCTTGGTAGGAAAGCCCCGCCAAATCCGGCAGAATGTTCAGCTCGGTAGTACCATCGAAACGCGCCCGTTTGCGCACCGCATTGATGGCGCCATAAGCGTCAGCATCTGGCCCGTTTTTCAGTTCGTTCAATGCCTCGGCCTTCATCAGTAGGATGTCGGAATAGCGCAGGTAGGGCAGATCGTGCTCAGTATTCCCGGCAGCAGGCTCGTTCACTTTGTCCCAATATTTTTGGATGTGCGGCTCGACGGTCGTCGTGGTGCCGTCCAGGTTTTGAATGCTGGTGAGCAAGGTCACCTCCCGGCGGCGGTCCTGTGGGTCATAGCTGTCGTAGAGGTTTTGCGTAGCCACTTGCCAGCCTTGGGCGTTCACGCCGGGGATTTCGCCACTGAGTTGCTTCGGCAGTAGGCGCACGTTGAACTGCCCGGCTTCCCAAAATGAGATGCTGTTGTTGGCGGTGCCAAAACCGATGCTGAACAGGGTTTCCTTGCCATTCTCGTTCGGGATGCGGAATGCCTCGGCGAAGTCGTCGTACAGGCCGTATTTCCCGGAATTGATGATGGTATTGCAATGGTCAACCGCTTTTTGCCATTCGCCCTGCGTGAGGTAAACTTTTGCCAGCAAGCCCGTCGCTGCGCCGCTCGTGGCTCTGCCAAGTCCATCGCCAGCGGGGTAGCTGGCGGGCAGGTTTTGCTCCGCAAACTGGAGGTCGCTGATGATTTGGGTAAAAACTTCCGCTCTCGAGGTGCGGGGCGGCGTGAGTTCCCCACCTGTCGTCAGCACGAGCGGCACATCGCCGAACATGCGGGTGAGGTCGAAGTAGAGCATGGCCCGCAGGAAATGCGCCTCGCCAAGCCGGCCATTTTTGAAGGCCACATCTCCCTTGACGTTCGGGATGCCTTCGATGGCAAAATTGGCGTTGTGGATGCCCTTGTAGGCGTTGCTCCAAAAATCGTACAGCGTTGAATTGGTGGAGCGGTGCGTGAAGGTCTCCAACTGGTCGAGGTCGGTCGCCCCTGCGAGGCGGTTTTCCATTTCATCGGACGTTAGGCCGCTGGCCACCCAGTAGCTGGCAAAATATACCCCGCCGAAGGTAGGCGGCGAACTGGTGGCATTGAGAATGCCGTAAATCGAGTTGACCGCCGCCGTGGCGTCGTTTTCGGTTTGGAAAAAATTGTCCACAAAAACCTGGTCTTTCGGGTCTTCGTCCAGCAGGTTTTTGCAGGCGAAAAAGCCGACGACCAGCAGGAGTGATAAGATGGAAACGCTGATATATTTTTTCATTTTTCTTCTAAAAATTAGTTGTCCAAATCGGCGAGGTTGAAAACCTCACCGACGTTGTTCCTTGATCAAAATCCCACCTGCACACCGCCGATAATCGTCCTAGCCAATGGGTAGCCACCGTAATCAATGCCCTGCAACAGGTGACTTTGGCCAAAGGCATTGACCTCGGGGTCGTAGCCGCGGTAATTAGTAAAGGTTTTCAAGTTGTTGACGCTGGCGTAAATGCGCAGGTTACTCAGTTTTGCCCGTTGTAGCGCTGTGGCTGGAAAGGTGTAGCCGAACGTGATGTTTTTCAGGCGGATGAATGAGCCGTCTTCCACCTGTGCATCACTGAAAATATTGCGTTCCGCCGGGTTGACTTTTGGGTATTTGTTGTTCGGATTCTCAGGCGTCCAGCGGTTCTCGTAGAACTCCGTCAGCACATTGGTTTCCGCATTCAGCGAGCCCAGTTCGAAGAGGTAGGCGTTCACGATGTCATTGCCCTGCACGCCTTGGATGAAAATGGACAGGTCGAAGCCCTTCCAGGAAAATTTATTGGTGAGGCCCCAAGTGAAATCGGGGTTTGCATCGCCGATGATGGTGCGGTCGGCTTCGTCAATGACCCCGTCCGGCTGGCCCGTGAGTTTGCCTTGGGCATCCCGGCCGTTGAGGTCTTTGTACTTCCGGTCACCCGCCTTGGGGTTTTGCGCTTTCAGGTGCGGACTGGACTGTGCCTCTTCGTCCGACTGGAAAATGCCGTCGGATTGCAGTCCGTAGAAGGTGCCAATCGGTTGCCCCACCCGCAGGATGCTCCACCCGGCAGGCACTTGCAGCACACCCGGCACGAAGATGTCGTTGTCGCTGGACAGCTCCGTGATTTCGTTGCGGTTGATGGAGAAATTCAGGTCGGTCTGCCAACTGAACTCGCCCGTGAGGTTGCGGGAATTGAGCGCCAGCTCAAAGCCCCGGTTCTGCAAGCCACCGATATTGGCGAGGTAGCCGCTGAATCCCGTGGTAGTGGGTATCGGGGTGAAGAGCAACAGGTCGGTCGTTTTTTTCTGGTAAATATCGAGGGTGGTGGCGAGGCGGCCTTTCGCAAATTCCGCATCCAGACCGAAGTCGAATTGCGCCGTACGCTCCCATTTCAGGTTTGGATTGGCGTAGCGAAGCGGCTCCTGACCATTGTAGGCTTCCGAGTTGTTAAAAGTTCCTTGCCCAATCGTGCCGACTGTCGCCAAAGAGGCGTAGGGCGAAATCTCCTGGTTGCCGATGACGCCGTAGCTGATGCGCGTCTTGAGCGTCTGGAACAGATCCATGTTTTTGATAAAATCCTCCTCGTGCAGCTTCCAAGCGATGGAGCCGGAGGGGAAAAAGCCGTATTTGTTGTTTGCCCCAAATTTCGAAGCACCGTCCATCCTGCCCGTCAGTGTGACGAGGATGCGGTTGTCAAACGTGTAGTTCAGACGGCCCAGGTAGCTGATGATGCCCCATTCCGTTTCGCCTGTGCTTGGCGGCTGTGGGTTGAGGGCGCTGCCGAGGTTGTGCCAGCCTGTGCGGTTGTCGGCAAAATCAAGGGCGAAAGCGAAAAGCCGTTCCGCATGAAAACCTTGGAAGGTGCTGCCCACCAAGGCATCGAACACATGGCGATCGCTCAGCTTGCGGTTGTAGTTCAACGTGTATTCCGTCAGCCAACTGTAGCCGTCCACGGTGGCCACCACGGCATCACCGTTGTTGGGTTCGGTGCGCTTGAGGAAGTTCGGGACGTAGCGGTTGTCTTTCGATGAAAACGCATCAATGCCAGCGCTGGCCTTGAAGTTCAACCCATCTGTCAAGGTGTAAATGCCGTACACATTGGCGATAGCCCGAAGGTAATTGGATTGATTGTCGGTTTCGAGGGCATCAGCCACGGGGTTTCCGATGTTCCGGCCACGGTCATCTTGGAAGGTGTAGCCGCCCGTCACCGTGGAGTCAAGCACTGGCAAGGTAGGCGGAAACAGCAGCGCCGAAGTGGTGGCACCCGGCAGCAAAGTTCCCGTGCCAGAGCTTTGGGCACCCGTCAACACGCCTTTGGATTTGATGTAACTGAGGTTGATGCTGGTGCCAATTTTCAGGCGGTTGCTCGCTTTTTGGTCGAGGTTGGTGCGGAAACTATAGCGCTCGAAATCAGAATTTATGATGACGCCCTCTTGTTTGAAATAGCTGCCGCTGATGGAGAACTGGGTGTTTTCGCTGCCGCCGAGTGCGCTCAATTGGTAGCTCTGCATCGGTGCTTGTTGGAAAATAGCCTCTTGCCAGTCCGTCCCTTTCCCGATTTTTTCAGGAATCAAATAGCGGGCATCCAAGGGCAGGCCCGACTCCAAACTGTACTCGTTCATGTAGTTGGCGAAGGTTTGCCCATCGAGTACATCCAGTTTTTTGGTGACATCCTGCACACCGTAGTAGGTATCAAATGTGACCGTGGTCTTGCCAGCCTTGCCGCGCTTGGTCGTAATCAGCACCACACCATTTGAGCCACGGGAGCCGTAGAGCGCCGTTGCGGAAGCATCCTTCAAAATTTCAATCCGCTCGATGTCGCTGGGGTTGATGGAGGAAAGGCCGTTCAAGCCGGAGCCTGCTGTTCCGCCAGCGTTCAACTGGCCGTTATCGCTAGTGATGAGCATCCCATCCACGACGTAGAGCGGTTCATTGCCAGCGTTGATGGAACTGCTGCCCCTGATGCGGATGGAAGTTTCCCCGCCTGGCCGACCGCTCACTTGCGTCACTTGCACCCCGGCAGCCCGTCCCTGCAAGGCTTGGTCTAGTGAAACGGGTGCTGTCCGGGTAAGTTCTTCCGAGGAAACGGAGGAAACGGAGCCTGTCAAGTCGCTTTTTTTCACCGTGCCATAGGCCACCACCACCACATCCTTGAGTAAGGTGGAACTGTTTTCCATCACCACATTGATCACCGACTCGCCACCGACGACCACTTCTTTTTGCTCAAAACCAATGAAGCTGAACACCAGCGTTGAGCCGGATGCCGCATTGATTTCGTAGGCTCCGTCCATCTCGGTGATGGTACCATCGGACGTATTTTTGATGAGCACATTGACGCCCGGCAGGGGCTGGCCGTCTTCCGAGGAAGTGACGACGCCTGTTCTTTTTTGGCCAAGGATGGGAAAGCTGATGCCTGCGAGCAAAAGCAAGAGTAAGTGACGTTTCATGTTTTACCGATTTTCCATGCTGCGCAAATGGTTGACGCAACTTGACTAGCTTCGAGCAATATCAATTGAATAGCTGAAGCCGTCGCCTTTATAGTACACCTTATTGAATTCAATTAATCGACCGTCTGTGTCGCTGACGATGCGCTGGCGGAAAAGGATGGGGGCGCCCACCTCGACGCCGAGTTTTTCCGCCAAGGATTCTTCCGCACTGATGGCGCTTATTTCCTCCCTTGAGATGGCAGCTATCGCCCCAAAATCTTCCTCCAGTAATTGGTAAAGGGGCCTCGTGAAGTCTTCTTGGCCGGTCATCTTTAAGCGTGGGTGAAACCATGAAATAGAAAGCAAGCTGGGGCCGCTTTCCGTGCCCCTGAGCCGGGCGTTCTGTACGACTTTTGTCCCTTTTTTGATGTGCATGGCTGCAGCGACCTCATCATTAGCAGGCAACACTTGCACGCTCATTTCGAAGTTCACCACGTTCACACCCCTCGATTTCATTTCCTTCGTAAAACTCCACCAACTGTCCAAACGGGTGGGGATGCGCTTTGCAGCGACCTTGGTGCCGACCCCTTTTTTCCTTACCAGCAAGCCTTCGTTTACAAGTTTGCTGATGGCGTGGCGCACGGTGTTTCGGGCGACGCCCAGCTTTTCGGCGATGTCCACTTCCTTCGGCAAAAACTCGCCGTTGCTGTAAGCAGGCTGCTCAATGAGTTCCCGCATCATTTTTTCCACCTTGTTGTGGAGGGGCGCTTTGCTGTCGTCATCAATTTTAATTTCCATAGGAGTATGTTTAAACATAACGAAGGTAAGGTGATTTTGGATAACGCCAAGTTTTTATAAAAAAAAGTTAGTCAAGCCTTAATAGCTATTAGCAAGTCTTTTTATTCATTTATTGAAAAAGTACTCAACCGACTAAATACTCAAGTTCTAAACAAGCATTTCAATTTTATGAAGCCATTTCTATTACAATCCTACATATTAAAATTATTTAGTTCTTTTGTTCTCTTTCTGCTAGGTGCTTTATTACAACCTAACTCTCCTATATGATTTAATAAAAATTTGCGTACACATGTGTGCCTACTCTTACTTATCGGCCAATAGAGTTAGCGATTAAGTCATTTTTCAATGAATGAATTCACCAAAATAACCTTATTGCCTTGATTGAAAACTGGTTTGTACCCCACGCTCAATACCAGTTGGTGCGAGGGGACAGAAAGTGATTTTATTGCATGTAGCCGACAAGGATTCTCAAAATAGAGCCGTTTTCTTTAACAGGTGATTTCTATCAAAGAACTGAGACATTTTCTCAAGGACGATTGAGGAAACAAAATGGAGTTGACACAAAAGATATGAGGGAATTCACGAAACACTTAAGGAACAAAGGTGTTGAGCACGACACGGACATCGAGATTGATGGAAAGGAGTTTCTCTATTAAGCTGAATTGAATTGTTGGGCAATTATTTGAACTCAAAAAAATGGGGACTTAATCAGGTCCCCATTTTTGTTTTACAGCCTTCCTGCATTCACTTCCTTGTGTGCAAAATCCACCGCTCGGGCGGAAAGTGCCATATAGGTAATGCTTGGATTTTGTGTGCCTGAACTTGTCATGCAAGCACCATCTGTGACGAAAACATTGGGCACCTCGTGCATCTGGTTCCACTTGTTCAGCACGCTAGTTTTGGGGTCGTGGCCCATTCGGGCTGTCCCCATTTCGTGAATGCAAGCACCAATGGCAGTCGGTTCGTTTCGGTGCGTGATGTTTTTGCAACCAGCGGCCTCAAGCATTTCAACAGCGCAGGCCACGCCATCTTCCCGCAGCTTGAGTTCGTTCTCCCTCAGCTTGGCATCGAAAGTGAGCGTCGGCATCCCGTGTTTGTCTTTTTTGTCAAAATTTAGGAACATTCGGTTGTCGTGGTACGGCAATGTTTCCCCAAAACACGACATGCTGATGCGGTAAGGGCCTGGTTTGAAAATGCCATCCTTCAGTGCCGCACCGACAAGTCCTTCGGGTGCATTCGCCACCCTGAAAGCTTGGCCTTGATAGCCGAAACCCCGCACATAATCCTTACGTCTACTAGCTTCGTCAATATTGCGGAAGCGGGGAATGTAGAAGCCGCCGGGCTTGCGCCCTTTGTAATATTTGTCTTCGAAACCGGGTAAGTCAGCTGCTGCGCCCATTTCGTAGTGGTGGTCCATGAGGTTGTGGCCGAGTTCGCCGCTGCTGTTGCCGAGGCCATCGGGGAAAGCCTCCGAGCGGCTGTTGAGCAGGATGGCGGCAGTGCCGATGGTGCTGGCGTTGCAGAAGATGATTCGGGCAAAAAACTCCTGCTCTTCGCCTGTGTTGGCATCCTTGATGCGCACGCCAGTTGCCTTGCGTTGTTTTGCATCAAAAACAATCTCGCTCACGATGCTGTCTGGCCGGATACTTAGGTTGCCCGTTTCCTCGGCCACGGGCAATGTTGCCGAAAGGCTACTGAAATATCCACCGAACGGGCAGCCCCTCACGCACCTCGCCCTGCTCTGGCATTGCCCACGGGTGCCTTTGTGTACTTCAGGATTATATTCCGAGAGATTGGCTGTTCGCCCAGGAGTGACGATCCTGCCGGGAAAGGCTTTGCCTACGGTTTCCCGCAGGTGCTGCTCCGCACAATTGAGTGGGAATGGTGGCAGAAATTTGCCATCGGGTACTTGTTTCAGCCCTTCTTTTTGCCCTGAAACTCCGACAAATGTTTCCACATAATCATACCAAGGCTCGATGTCCTTGTAGCGGATAGGCCAGTCCACACCATGACCTTCCTTGGCATTGGCTTCGAAATCAATATCGCTCCAGCGGTAGCAGTGCCGTCCCCACATGATGGAGCGCCCGCCGACATGGTGGCCCCGAATCCAGTCAAAACGCTCGACTTCGTCGTAGTCATAATCGGAGTCTTTGTTGATGAACCCGAGATGGTCTTCTCGAACCCACCAACGCAGCCGGTTTTGTTTGTAGTAGTGCTTCGCAATTTCCTCAGCAGAAACTAAATTTTGATTTTTAAAATCCCAATCGTCCATGGCGGCGGTGGGATAATCGCCGTGTTTTTTCATCGGCCCCCGTTCCAGGATTAGGGTTTTGTAGCCTTTTTTGCAAAGTTCCATAGCGGAAAACCCGCCGCTGATACCAGAGCCGATGACAATAGCATCGAATTTCGCCCCGTTTTGTATTGGTTGACTCATTGTTTTATTGTTGAATTGTTTTATGCTGAATTGTTAGGGATTGTTGAGATTGTCGGAAGACAACAATTCAACAATCCCTAACAATTTAAATAGCCCACAGCTTTCCGCCAGCCTCTTCCACGGTGATACACGCTTCGTATTTCCCAGGCACAGGCAGATAGCTTAGGTATTTTTCGCCAATTTCCTCGTTGGAAAGGTAGTAGGCAATCGATTGCTGTTTCATGTCCAAATAAGCGTCACGGACTAGTTTGGTTGCTTCATCCTTCGAACCTTCGAGTGTTTGCAGGATTTGCACTTGCTCTTCAGTTTTTTTATTGAAAAAACTTGTTTTGTTCAAATGCTCCATCAGCGCTGTGTAGCCCTTTCGGAACTCCGCCTGTCGGTCAGCGGTGTAAACCTCGCCCACCATTGAGTCCATGATTCTGTGGACGCCCACTTCAGAGGCGGAAGGGCTGTCTGTTTTCGGCAAAATCACGTCCACGAGCGAGCGCAAATTGCTTATTTCATTTTCGCTGAAATACTTCGGCTGATAGCCGTCGGCCATTGCTTTTTCTGCCGCATCCGACCCGCACCCGGAAAGGATGATGCTCGTCAGCGTCCCGCTCACGGCTGCGCCTGTGGCGAGGGCGGCGTACTTTAGAATTTCTCTTCTGTTCATTTTTATATGCTGTTTTGTCTTTAATTGCTTCGCAAACCGTATCCATTTGCACACGGTTTGCAAACGCTTAATCTTCTTCTTTCCCTTTGATATTCAAGCGGTTGCGACCCGGGCTCTGTCCTGGAATGGTGTCTAGCCAGTTACGGGTTTCGTCCACCAGATTCGTGATGCGCTCGACGTGCCATTCGAGATGCATTTTAGAAAATTCATCTTCTTTTAACCGTTGGAATTCTTTGATGAGGTAAATTTGGAATTCAGGACTTAGCCAGTAGCAAAAATTCAGGGCAATATCCTTGTGTGCCATCGTGCCTCCGCCACGTCCAGTTTTCCATCTCATGCCAATAGCGTTTACCGTTTCAATCCACATTTTTGGAGAAATGATACGGCGGTTATCATTCGCCGTTTTCAAAAGGTCATCCAAATGGATGGGGTTTATCTCATCATTATGAATCTCCTCCCAGCGATAAAGATAGCGAATGGTGTTGTTGTTTTTCATCCAATTCTGGATGACATAGGCTGGGTCATCGGCATTGATTTTGGCAATATCGGTCAATGAAATATAATCATCTTCCTTGATTTGCTCAATGGTGATGCTCATGCCCTGAACGGAAATCTTCTTTTTGGTCATGCACTAAAATTTAATAGCAAACCTACCATTTTGAAGGCATTCCTAGTCGGTGTTTACCCTTTTTAATCCGACTGCCAACTGTCGAACTGTCAACTCAAACCGTAATCCGCCTATCCTCCTTCGCCGATTTGATAATCGCTTCCACTACCCGGATGTCCCGAAGCCCCTCCTCGCCCGGCACCAGCACCGCCGACTTGTTGATGATGGCCAATGCATCGTCGTCCATCTGCTTGGCCTGTTCGTTTTCGATGAAAGTATTCAGCATTTCACCCTTGCTGTTCATGCCCTGAACGCCCGTGTAGGCTTGGAAAGGCAATAGTCGGTACCAGCCATTTTCGGCAGTCACCTCCAGCGTGTTGATGTTCATGGCGAAGGTTGTCATACAGTTGGCTGTAGCGCCGCTGGGGAATTCGAGTTGGAACAAGGTCGTTTCGTCGCCGTTCGGAAAGCGGGTAAAATCCTTCGTGAGGTCCTGCGCCACCACGGCAATCGGTTCCTCGCCGACGGAGTAGCGGGCAGCATTGAGTGAATAGACACCCATGTCGTAGAGTGCGCTACCACCCTTGCTGCGGTCCATTTTCCAATGGTCGTCCTTGCCCCAGCCTGCCCGAAAACCGGCACTGGCCGCCACGAATTTCACCGCACCAAAGGTTTTTTCCTTGCCGTACTTGATGAGTTGTTGTGTGTTCGGCTCATGCTGCATCCGATAACCGATGGTGAGATGCACCTTGTTTTTTTGGCAGGCATCAATCATTTCTTGACACTCGGTTTCATTCATTGCCATCGGTTTTTCGCACCAAACATGTTTGCCAGCCGCCGCTGCCCTCAGCACAAATTCCTTGTGGCGAAACGGCGGCACCACCACGTACACCACGTCGATGTCCGGGTTATTGGCGATGCTATCGAAATTGTCGTAGTTGTAGATATTCTTGTCCTTCAGACCGTGCTTTGCCTGCCATTTTTTCGCTTTGTCAGGCGAGCCGGTCACGATGCCCATGAGCTTGCAATGCTTCGTGAGTTGCAGTGCCGGCGCCAGCAAATCGGTGCTGTAATAGCCCAATCCCACAAGCGCCACGCCAATTTGGTCCTTGGGTTTTTGGAATAAAATATTGGGAAATGCGGAGGTGGTGAGCGCCAGTGCGCCTGCACCGAGGGCGCTCTGACGAATGAATTGCCTGCGGTTTGCCATGATTTTATGTTTTGATGAAAGTGTAGTTTTTTATTACTTCGAAAAATAGCTTTGGTACTTTTTAGGCAACTTTTTTAGACCCTTGATTTCGATGCCTTTGAAATAAAGCTCCGCCCCTTCGCACTGCAATTCAAGTTTGCCTTTGCGAAGCGGCACCTCCTTCCCGTCCACGATTTGACGTGAATTTTCCAGCGCCATTGCCACCTGCCCGTTGATGATGTGCAGGCTTTTCCCTTCAAAATTGATAAGCTCAACGGTGTTCCATTCACCTTTCGGCTTTTCAAAATCCTGCACCCGGGCGACGTAACCTCCTGCCTTTTCCCCTTCTCCGAAGGAAACGAGCGGCGCATTTTTGCTGTAGAGGTAAGTTCCATCGGCCTGTTTCACGGAACGAACATCCACCTTTGCCCCAGCCTGCGACCAGTAATCCCCGAAGCGGCCCTGCATGATTTGACACTCTTGCCCACGCATCCAAGTTTTCCAGTAATCCGCTCCGTGAGGGCCAACAGCGTTGTAGTGCAACCCGGAATTCATCGGCTCGGTCTTACGTGGGGCAAAGGTTTTTTCACCCCATTTCACCTGCAATTTCAGGTGGTAATTTTCAAATTCCCGTTTGGTGGAAACCGCCCCGTAAATCTCACCGCTCACGTGTAGCACAGGCTCACCGTTTTCTTCCTTGACAGTGAAAACGCCCCATTCGTCCTTGTTCAAACCAATGGGTTCGGTGTATTTTCCGTCAGCATCCCTGGGCAATCCTTCGATGTTCTGGGATTTGTCGGGGTAACTCAGGTAAACATCCCACTGCGATAGGTTTTTGTCGAGCAGTGATGTCCATTTTTTACCTCCGAGAAAGGCGGTGAAAAGGAAGAAGGACAGTAAGATTTGTAGCTTGATTTTCATGTAAGTGTTTTTTACGTTGAAGACCGACGATGCAACGGTGGCAGCACATGACCGCCAACCGCCAATTAAGAAAGCCTCCCCGTCAACGCTTTACGTTTCTCCTCCTCCTTCCCCATCTGCACCAAACTGTTTTTGAAGGAAATATTGATATTATCCCCATCAAACTGGCAAATCCACTGGTCACCGTGCATGTTTTCGATGAATTTCAGATTGATTAAAAGCGTATTGTCGTTCTGCCAAGTGTAAGAGGCAGCGGTTTTGGAAGTCAGTTTCACCCGCTCCGGTAGCACGAAAAGGGAGACTGATACGTCCTGCTCGTTGCCATCGGTCGCCCAGTGGCCATTGCCGCAGGTCATTGTCTGAGAGCCTTTCGGGCCGTGGACGCTCACTTTGCAGTAGTTGTTTTCAAAAGAAAACTGAATGGACTCAATGCCTTTGGCATTTCTGTCCAGTTTGAACTTTTTACCTGAAAATTTCGCAGCCAGTGGCGAACTGGCCTGCATAGATGGCGCTGACAATGCCAGTTTTTTCAAATCTTCTGCCAGTGCATTCTGTGCGGCAGTGTCTTCCGGCAGCGGCTTATCATTTTTCAAAACTGGCAAAATCGTGTCCCAAACCACTTTCATCGAAGCGCCCATGTCGGCACTCTCGCTGGTAATGGCGATGACCGTATCATATTGTGGGATGACGATGCAATATTGCCCGAAAGCCCCATCACCGCGGTAAAAACCCGGCTCCGGTTTGCAACGCCAAAACTGATAGCCGTAGCCCTGTCCCCAATCGCTGTCATTGTCCTGCGAAGTGGTTTGTTTTTTCGTTGCTTCCTCTACCCAACTGGCGGGCACCAGTTGCTGACCGTTCCATTGGCCTTTTTGAAGGTAGAGTTGTCCGAATTTGGCGATGTCTTCCGTGCGCACCCGCAGCCCGTAGCCGCCCACGTTCACACCTTCGGGGCTTATTTCCCAATCTGCGCCTTCAATGCCAAGCGGTTTGAAAAGCCGTTCCGAAAGGAAGTCGAAAGTCGTTTTGCCCTGTAGTTTTTGCACGATGCTGGACAGCATGTAGGTAGAGCCAGTATTGTAGAAAAAATGCGTACCGGGGTCGTAAGGGATGGGTTCGGCGAGGTAGGCTTTTGCCCAACGGCCATTGGGTTCGGCTTGCATCGCATCCATCGGTCGGCCATCGTGGCCATTGTTCATGGTGAGCAGGTGCTTCACCTTCATGGCTGCGAGGCGGTCAGGCACGGGGTTGGGCAGGTCGTTGGGAAAAAACTTCGTTACGGGGTCTTCTACCGACAATTTGCCGTCGGCAATGCACATGCCGATGGCCGTCGAAGTGAAACTTTTGCTCAAAGAATACAACGTGTGTTTGAGTGGTGAGGCAAACGGCGACCACCATCCTTCTGCTGCTACCTGTCCATGCCGTACGACCATGAAACTGTGGAATTCCTGCCCGCTTTTTTGCACCGCCGACAAAAAGTCACGGATGGCTAAGGACGGGATACCCAATGCTTCTGGTGTGCTTCGCCGAAGCGGCCCCGTTGCCCATTTCATCCTTTTTTCAATGGAAGGTGTACATCTGGTCGCTCTTCCGATGATGGCAAAGCCAATGGAGCCAAGTGCGGTCGTTTTGATAAAATCTCTGCGGTTGGTCATGTTTCTGAATTTAAAAAAATCACATCGTCGAATTGCTCACAAACGCAATCTTCTTCCCGTCCGGCGACCAAGACGGCGTGTTGATGGTGCCCTGCCCACCATACAGGTAGCCGATAATTCGGGGCTTTCCGCCAGCGGCTGGCATGATGCGCAGGTAAACTTGTTGGTAAAACGGGTGGTCGTCCACCTTCACTTCCGGTGGGAAGGAGATGAACACGATCCATTTACCATCCGGTGAAAAATGCGGAAACCAGTCCTGATACTCGTCGTTGGTAAGCTGCTCGGGAAAGCTACCGTCAGGCCGCATCCGCCAGAGGTCCATGGAACCAGTTCGGGTAGAATTAAAATAAATCCATTGTCCATCGGGGCTATATTCAGGACTGTCTTCAAGGGCAGGGGAGGTCGTCAGCCGCACCTCCTCGCCACCATCCGATGGGATTTTGTAGATGTCAAAATTCCCGTTGCGGCCACCCGTGAAGGTGAGCCACTTGCCGTCCGGTGACCAGCAATGAAGGTAGCTAGGCCCTGTGGCAGTGATACGTTTGGGTGTGCCGCCTGCGAGCGGCACGGTATAGATTAGCGACCCGTACTCCTGTTCACCGCTCGAACTGCTCAGGCCAAGCATTTTTCCATCGAAGGAAATTACGTGGTCGTTGTTGTTGCGGGTAACAAAATCCGTGTTGAGTACGGTGGGTTTGCCGGAGGCAAAATCAAGCTTGAATATTTGGCCTTCACTGTTGTAAATCAGGCCTTTGTCATTGGGCAACCAGTTGGGCGCTTGCAGCGAATTCGGTGCAGAGTGGATGATTTTTCGGTTGCCAGATACCACATCCATGATTTCGATGTGACTGCCGATGTAGTCTCGGTACGGTGTGAAACCGGGTTTGGCTGGAATGTAAATCCGCACGTTGTCGAATTCAGCTTTTTCCAACACATCTTTATTATGTGCGCAAATGAAAAGCCCCACCAGTAACTCTTCAGGAAAATCAAAATCCGGCACCTCCACTGTCCAGAATGGGTCGCCGAAGCGTGCAAGTGAAAGGAAGTAACTCCTACCCCGCCGCTCCAATTGGATGATATCGGGCGATTTTACGGGTGACTTCACTTCTTCAATTCGGGTGCCGGGCTTCTTGCGATATTGAATGGCTGCTGTTCCGTCACCGTGTACCGTGGCGCTGACCATCGCTGCTGTGGTGTCGAGGTCAGTGCGTACCATCCAGCCGAATTTGCGGTGCGCCTCAACTCCCTTGTCCAGCAACCTACCTCGGCATTGCAGAATGAAATCGCCCTTGATTTTTTTATAAGCAAAATGGAATTCGTCCTTTGTGAACCAGATGTTTGCACCCGAACCAGTGAGTTCGTAGCGTCCAGTTTCGGTGTCGTAGTCGGTAGAGCCTTGGTGCAGCACAGGACCGACGTCGGCAGTTTTTTCAAAAATGCCAACCTGCCCCCATCCTATTGAAAGCACGGCCAGTAACCCATAAGCGAGTGTAAGTATTTGTTTCATGTAAATACAATTGAAAAAACCTTGGAAAATTCGGGAAAATTGGCACTTGGGAAGTAAAAAACTAAAAAGCACTCGCAAGAAAGGAATTTTTTTCAACTTTACGCAATCGATTGATTTTTTAACAAGCTATTAATAGCTGACCCTGTTTAACCGAAACGTCCTATTCTTTAATAAAACATGCAAGACGAAAAAAAACTACGAAGCCAGCAGTGGTTTGGCGGCGACGATAAAATGGGCTTTGTCCACCGCTCCTGGATGCGCAACCAAGGTTATCCCGACGACCTCTTCCGTGGGCGGCCTGTGATCGGTATTTGTAACACTTGGTCGGAACTGACACCCTGCAACGGCCACTTGCGGGAGTTTGCCGAAATCGTCAAAAAAGGCGTGCTCGAAGCAGGTGGTTTCCCGTTGGAATTCCCTGTCATGTCGCTCGGCGAAACCATCATGCGTCCCACCACCATGCTCTTCCGAAACCTCGCCAGCATGGACGTGGAGGAGAGCATTCGGGCTAATCCCCTCGACGGCATCGTGCTCCTCACGGGTTGTGACAAAACTACTCCTAGCACCGTGATGGGTGCTTGCAGCGTAGATCTACCAACCATCATTGTGCCCGGTGGCCCCATGCTGAACGGCAAATATCGCGGTAGTGAGGTCGGCTCCGGTTCATTCAATTGGATGATTAAAGAAAAGCAAAAAACGGGTGTCATGACCACTGCTGACATCACGGAAATGGAAGCCTGCGTTGCCCGTAGCGCAGGGCATTGCAATACGATGGGCACTGCCTCGACGATGGCCACGATGGTCGAAGCACTGGGACTCACCCTGCCCGGTGCATCGGCCATTCCCGCAGTGGATGCAAGGAAAAAAACGATGGCTTGGCTCTCCGGTCGCCGCATTGTCGAAATGGTGAAAGCCGATTTGACGCTCTCCAAAATACTGACCCGACAGGCTTTTGAAAATGCCATCGTGGTCAATGCAGCAGTGGGTGGTTCTACCAATCTCATCATCCACCTGCTGGCCATTGCAGGGCGCATCGGCGTGGATTTGACACTGGAAGATTTTGATAAAATCGGAAGTAAAATCCCCTTGCTCGTCAACCTTACGCCCTCCGGCAAATACCTGATGGAGGACTATTATTACGCGGGTGGCTTGCCAGTCGTTTTGAAAGAACTGAAGGAATTACTTCATGCCCACGCCATCACCGCCAACGGTAAAACAATCGGCGAAAACTGCGATGCTGCCGAATGCTTCAATCGGGAAGTGATTTTCACACTCGCCGAACCAGTCAAACCGGAGGCAGGCATCGCCGTACTGAAAGGCAACCTCTGTGAAAACGGTGCCGTCATCAAACCCTCTGCTGCTACGCCCCAGCTGATGAAACACCGCGGAATAGCGGTCGTTTTTGAAACGATGGAGGATTACCATGCCCGTATTGACGACCCAACTCTTGATATTGATGAAAATAGCGTCATCGTGCTGAAAGGAGTCGGCCCGAAAGGCTACCCCGGCATGCCGGAAGTCGGCAACGTGGATTTACCTGAAAAGCTTATACTAAAAGGTGTAAAAGATATGGTGCGCATCTCAGATGGTCGTATGAGCGGTACGGCCTACGGCACGGTGGTACTGCACGTCTCGCCGGAGTCGGCTATCGGCGGCACCCTGGCTTTGGTGGAAAATGGGGATTTCATCGAATTGGATGTGGAGGCCCGCCGCCTTCACCTTGATGTTTCTGAAGAAATATTGCGCCAGCGAAAAGCTGCCTGGCAGCCACCAGAACCATTGGCCACCCGTGGCTACGTCCGACTTTACATCGACCATGTGGAGCAGGCAGATAAAGGAGCGGATTTAGATGTGTTGGTTGGTAAATCTGGCTCAGAGGTAGCTAGGGATTTGCATTAGTGAAAGGATTTTTCATTTCTTGCGCCAGACTTTAATTAATAAATGGTAATATTTTATCTCCTTCTCAGTGTTGCACTCATCGTTTTGTTGACGGTGAAATGGAAAGTTCATCCCTTCATTGCACTGTTCATGGTTGCAATTTTTTATGGGTTTTGTGTAGGCATGCCCACGAATGACATTCTTGATTCCATCAATACTGGCTTTGGAGGTACTTTGGGAAAAATTGGCTTGCTCATCGTGTTTGGTTCCATTATCGGGGCATTTTTGGAGAACTCCGGTGGTGCATATTCGCTGGCGGAAAGCGTACTGAAAATCATTGGTAAGAAGCGGGTGCCTACGGCAATGGGCATCCTTGGCTACTTTGTTTCCATTCCTGTTTTTGCTGATAGTGGCTTCATTCTGCTGTCGCCCCTCGGCAAGAGTTTGTCAAAAAAAGCGGGCATCACCCTCGCTGCTTCTGCTTGTGCGCTGGCACTCGGCTTGACGGCTACCCATACCATGGTGCCTCCCACACCAGGGCCAATAGCTGCGGCGGGCATTTTAAATGCAGACTTGGGGCTAGTACTGGCTTTGGGTATTCCACTCAGCGCCTTGGCCCTCATTCCAGGGTTGATTTTTGCCAATCGATACGCTTCCAAAATCTGGATTGACCCCAACCCACAAATGAGCGAAGCTGATATTGCGGAGCGGTTGCAAACTGCCCCCAATGCTGTAAAAGCCTGCCTACCAGTGGTAGTTCCCATATTATTAATCGTGCTAAAATCCGTTTTTGCATCGAAGGCAGAATTGGACTCCAACCTGCTGAAAGTGATAGGATTCATCGGCGAGCCAGTGGTTGCCCTACTCATCGGGATGTTCCTGTCATTTTTCTTGCCCAAAAACTTTGACCGTGAAATGCTCTCCACCACGGGCTGGGTCGGACAAGCACTGAGCAATGCGGCTTCCATCATTTTGATAACGGGTGCCGGGGGCATCTTTGGGAAAATTTTACAGAATTCAGGTATCGCCGATGTGCTGGGAACGGCACTTTCAGGCGTGAACCTCAGCATTTGGCTGCCGTTCCTGTTGGCTGCTTCCATCAAGACAGCCCAAGGCTCGTCCACGGTGGCGCTGATTACGGCTGCATCACTGATGACGCCGCTGATGGTTTCGCAAGGTTTTGATACTGAAATTGAAAAAGCAATGGTGGTGTTGGCAATCGGTGCAGGTTCCTCGGTGGTCTCTCATGCCAACGACAGTTTTTTTTGGGTGGCCACGCAGTTGTCGGGGATGGACGTTAAAACGGGGTATCGACTTCAGAGCCTTGGCACTTTCATCATTGGCACCTCGGCGGCGCTCATCCTGTTCCTCACCTATTTGATAATCAACTAAAATTCATGAAACTGTACAGAACGACGGCTGGAGTACTGGTCGAAAAAAACAAAAACTACTATCTGCTGGAAAACTATGTCTGGGATCGTTTCATCAACGATGACAATCTTTTTGCGAAGCTAAAGGGCATCATTAAAGTCATGGAACCAACGGAAAATGGCTTGGAATTAATGAAAGGAAAATTGTTGGCGCCCATTCAAGGCCAAGAAATTTGGGCAAGTGGCGTCACTTATTTCAACAGCAAACTCGCCCGTCAGGAAGAGTCAGAAGCAGCTGGTGGGGGCGACTTTTACGCCAGGGTGTATGTCGCCGATCGCCCAGAACTGTTCTTCAAAGCCACGGCACACCGTTGCGTGGGTGCTGGGGAACAGGTACGCATCCGGAAAGACTCGACATGGAACGTTCCAGAACCAGAGCTGACACTGCTCATCACTTCCAGCGGCAAAATAGTTGGCTACACCATTGGCAACGACATGAGTTCCCGCAGCATCGAGGGCGAAAACCCTTTGTATTTGCCGCAGGCGAAAACCTATGATGGTTGCGCTGCTATCGGCCCAGGTATTTATGTGAGTGAATGGGATTTGCCAGAAACCATTGAAATTCAATTGGTTATAAACCGGAATGGCGATACGGTTTTCGAAGGACAAACTAATTTGGGGCAAATGAAACGAAAACTTTCAGAGCTGGCAGCGTGGCTTGTCCGGGAGCTTTCCTTCCCCAATGGCTGCTTCTTGATGACAGGCACGGGCATCATCCCGCCCAAGGAGTTTACCCTCGAATCAGGTGATGAAATCCGCATCACGATTGAGCCAATAGGTACATTGGTGAATGTTGTAGCATAAATTGAAGGCTGCCAAAACTTTGGCATCATAAACTAGGAGTGGACATGAATTTAACCGGACAAAACTTCATTGGAAAAACCCTCAGCACTGCTGGGAACATTATTTTCCATGCCATCAACCCAGCCAATGGCGAGATATTGCAACCTGCCTACCATGAAGCCACTGCTAAGGAAGTGGATGCCGCCGTTCAAAAAGCGGCGGATGCTTTTCAGTTGTATTGTCAAAAAAATAGCGTTGAAAAAGCTGTTTTTCTGGAAACGATTGCCGAAGAAATCATGGCACTTGGTGATGAACTTGGCGACCGTTATTGCACAGAATCGGCATTGCCGAAGGGACGTTTTGAGGGTGAACGGGGGCGGACAGTGTTCCAGCTTCGGTTGTTCGCACAGTTGTTGAGGGATGGCTCTTGGGTAGATGCACGCATCGATACTGCCCTACCCGACCGACAGCCACTACCTCGCCCCGATTTGAGGAGCATGCAACGGCCGATTGGCCCAGTCGGAGTTTTCGGGGCAAGCAATTTCCCACTGGCTTTCTCGGTAGCAGGTGGCGACACAGCCTCTGCATTAGCTGCTGGTTGCACTGTGGTGGTTAAAGCACATCCGGCGCACCCTGGTACGTGTGAAATGATAGGCACGGCAATATTGGCGGCGGCTGAAAAATCGGGCATGCCCGATGGGGTTTTCAGCATGGTGCAAGGCACATCGACTGCGGTGGGCATGGTGATTGTGCAGCACCCCGGCATCAAAGCTATCGGATTTACCGGCTCGTTCAGGGGTGGCAAGGCTTTGTTCGATGCCGCATCGCAACGGCCTGAACCCATCCCCGTGTATGCAGAAATGGGCAGTACGAACCCTGTTTTTATCCTTCCGGAAGCTTTGCGTCAGAATGGTGGCGACATCGCCAAAGGGTTGGCTGCCTCAGTGACTTTGGGTGTGGGGCAGTTTTGTACCAATCCAGGCTTGACCATTCTCGAAAAATCAGAGGAAAGTGGCAGTTTCCTGAATATTTTGGGAAACCATCTGTCATCAACCTCGGCAGGCGTGATGCTAACGGCTGGTATTCACCAAGCTTACGAGGCTGGCTTACATTCGCTTGCGCAACAACCTGGGGTACAATCTATGAAAAAGGGAATTTCAGGCCAAGCCAATAACCAAGGCGTGGCCGCTCTGCTTACCGTTGACGCCACCGATTTTTTAGGGAGCAAAAAAATGGAGGAAGAGGTATTTGGCCCTTCCACGTTGGCTGTGCAGACAGGCAGTCGAGAGGAACTACTTGCAATCGCCCGCAATCTGGGTGGGCACCTGACGGCTACGATTTTTGGCACACCCGCCGACTTGGAAGCCAATCGTGACCTCATTTTTATATTGGAACAAAAAGTGGGGAGGCTCCTCCTCAATGGTTACCCGACAGGTGTGGAAGTCTGCCATTCGATGGTACACGGTGGCCCCTACCCTGCCACGACGGATAGCCGAAGTACATCGGTTGGCACGGGAGCCATTACCCGGTTTACAAGGCCAGTGTGCTACCAAAATTTTCCGCAATCCATGTTGCCCGCTGAATTAAAAGACGATAACCCGTTGAATATCTGGCGGTTAGTGGATGGTATTCGTAGTCGATGAAAGGTTTTACCATTTTCTACTTCGCAACATTTTGCCAATAAATAAAGCGCTCGATCGAATGCGATGTGAAAAATAGCTACACGAAAGATAAAATTTGAAGCCTTGCTGCTTGGCCCCTCCGCTACATTTGAACATCAGTTAATGTAGAAAAAGGGTACGTGAAACTTAAAATACAAACGGTTTTTTTCTTCTGCCTATCGGCAATAGGTCTCCATGCACAGGTTTGGCAACCAGACAACGGGGACGGCACCTATCGCAATCCCATCATCTTCGCCGATTACTCCGACCCAGACGTCGAACGGGTGGGCGATGATTTTTACATGACAGCTTCCAGTTTCAATTGTGCCCCTGCCTTGCCCATCCTTCACAGCAAGGACCTCGTCAACTGGGAAATCATCAATTACGTCTTCACGCAGCAACCTCCGTTCGAGGTATTCGATAAACCGCAGCACGGCAATGGCGTCTGGGCACCTTCCATACGGTACCACGATGGCTGGTTCTACATTTTTTATGGCAATCCGGATTATGGTATTTATATGTGTAAAACGAAGGATCCTGCCGGAAAATGGGAGCCGCCCCATCTCGTTCGGGCGGCAAAGGGCTGGATAGATTCCTGTCCGTTTTGGGATGAGGATGGCAAGGCCTACCTCGTTCATGCCTTGGCTGGTAGCCGGGCGGGCAACAAAAGCGTGGTGATGCTCCACGAGATGACGCCGGATGGCACCGAATTGCTGGACGATGGCGTGCTAGTCTTCGACGGCCACGAAAACCACTCCACCATCGAAGGCACGAAGATGCATAAGCGCAACGGCTACTACTACATCCTCGCTCCGGCAGGTGGCGTTGCCACGGGTTGGCAGACGGTGCTCCGTTCGAAAAACATCTGGGGGCCTTACGAGGATAAAATTGTGCTGAACCAAGGCAATTCTGATGTCAACGGCCCCCACCAAGGCGCTTGGGTGGAACTGAAAAACGGTGATGACTGGTTCATCCATTTTCAGGAGAAACAACCCTACGGCCGTATCGTGCATTTGCAACCTGCCCGCTGGGAAAACGATTGGCTCCTCATAGGCGAGGACACCAACCAAGACGGCATCGGCGAACCAGTAAAGTCTTGGAAAAAGCCAAACGTAGGTAAAAACTACCCTGTCAAAGTGCCACAGACCAGCGATGAATTCAATGAGCCAAAACTCGGCCTGCAATGGCAGTGGCAAGCCAACCCGCAGCCGCTTTGGGCCACCCCGACGGCAATGGGATTCCTGCGCCTCAACCCTGTCGTTTTGAGCGGTATCAAAAACCTGTGGGAAGCTCCCAACCTGCTCCTGCAAAAACTGCCAGCCGAGACCTTTACCGCCACCACCAAGCTGCAATTCTTCCACCATTTTGATGGGGAAAAAACGGGCCTCATCATGATGGGCCGTGACTATGCCTACTTGGCACTGGAACAACAGGACAGCCAGCTTTTTCTGGTGCAAAAAACCTGCATTGGCGCTGAGAGCGGCAAGCCGGAACAGGAGGTCAAACGTATGGCGGTGCTGCAGAATGAAATCTACTTGAGGGTCAAGGTTGCGGCAGGCGGGGTTTGCCAGTTTGCCTACAGTCTAGACGGCAAGAAATACACGGATTTCGGTGAAAAATTTCAAGCAAAGGAAGGCAAATGGATAGGTGCTAAGCTGGGCATATTCTGTATGCGGAATGAGCATGAAAACGACGGTGGCTACGCCAATTATGATTGGTTTAGGATTAAGTGAAAATTAAAAATGGAGAATTGAGAATATCGGCTGCGGCGGCTTCTATCCAATGAGAATAGCTACAAACATATTATTCCTACTGTTTTGCTCAACGGTTTTTGGGCAATACAAAACCGAACTGCATGTTGCGCAGGACGGCAGTGGTGACTTCACCAGCATCCAGGCGGCTATCGACGAAACCAAGTGCTTCCCTGACGTTCGCATCACGATTTTCATCAAAAAAGGGGTGTATCAGGAGAAGGTCAAAGTGCATGCTTGGAACAACCGCATCACGCTCAAAGGCGAAGGGGCGGAGAATACCATTATCCGCTGGAACGACCATTTTAAAGAAATTGCAAGGGGGCGAAACAGCACCTTCCACACGCCGACGCTGCTCGTACAGGGCGATGATTTCAGGGCCGAGGGACTGACCATCGAAAACTTTGCCGGCGAGGTCGGCCAGGCATTGGCGGTGTCCGTGGAGGCCGACCGCTGTGAATTCCGTAACTGCCGGATGCTCGGCAACCAAGACACCCTCTATGCCGACGGCGCCAATACCCGCCAGTATTACAAGGACTGCTACATCGAGGGTACGACGGACTTCATTTTCGGCGGGGCGACGGCATATTTCGAAGACTGTGTGATACACAGCAAGGCCAATTCCTTCATCACGGCGGCGAGCACACCGGCCGGTCGGCGCTTTGGGTTTGTGTTCCAAAACTGCCAACTGACCGCCGCACCGGGCGTGGATTCGGTGTACCTCGGCAGGCCGTGGCGGCGCTTTGCGAAGACCGTTTTTTTGAATTGTGAAATGGGGCCACATATCCGCCCTGCTGGTTGGGACAACTGGAGTTCCGAGGAAAATGAACGCACCGTTTTTTACGCAGAATACGGCAACACTGGGCCCGGTGCCGATACTTCGGGGCGGGTGACCTGGAGCAAAAAACTAAAAAAAAGGGAAGCCAAGAAATACCGAAAATCAGAGGCATTGAAGCCGTTTTCGCTGCCTGAATTTCGATAGAAACGTTGGCGAGGGTTCAAAACCTCGCCGAGGCTGAACCAGCATAAAAACAACACTTAAAAATATAGCACATGAAAATGTACCACCTGTTTTTGGGCCTTTTGCCACTCCTGATTGGTTGCGGGAATACCAGCCAAGAACAAACTTCGACCCACCAAATTTCCGTGAAGAATACGCTGGACGTGCCCCGAAAGGATGCCAGTTTGACGCTGGATGCCAAGGAACTGGCTAGCAAGTACCCATCGATGGATTGGTCGGCCATTAGGTTTACCGAAGGGAAAAACGACATCCCTTTCCAAACGAATGACAACGACGGCGACGGCCAAGTAGACGAGTTCGTGCTCGTCATGGATTTTGCCTCAGGCGAGGAAAAGAAAATCGACATCCAGCCCATTGCCGCAGGCGATAAAAAGCCAGAGTTCAAGAAGCGGACACAGGCCGAACTGTCCCACAAAATCAACGGCAAATGGGAAAACCGGGAGTATGTGGGCGGCGAGTTCAAGAACGTGGACTTCCTGCGGGTGCCACCGGAACACAAGGACCATTCCTGGTTCATTCGCTACGAAGGGCCGGGTTGGGAGTCCGATTTGGTGGGCTATCGCTTCTACTTGGACTGGCGGAATGCGACCGATATTTTCGGTAAAAAAACGCCGGAAATGGTGCTCCAAAACGTGGGTCAGGATGGCTTTGACTCTTACCACGAATCATCGGACTGGGGGCAGGATGTGCTGAAAGTGGGCAAGTCCCTCGGCGTGGGTTCGCTCGGTACCTGGCTTGGCGACAAGGCACTGCGGGTGGAAACGACCGACTCGCTGACCTGTCAGGTAGTGGAAAACGGTGCTGTTGAGAGCAAAATCCGCACACATTATTATGGCTGGAAAGTCGGCGATGTTTCTACTGACCTCACTTCCGATATTTCCATCCAAGCGGGGAGCCGCCTATCCCGCCAGGATGTAACACTGAGCAATCCGCTACCGAATATCTGTACGGGTATCGTGAAATTGGACAGCACGAACCTGCTCCAGCACGACAACGGCACTTGGGGCTACCTCGCTACTTGGGGCAAACAAAGCTTGGCGAACGACCTGCTGGGCATGGCGGTATTGTACAAAAAAAGCGACTGGATGGAAACTACGGCGGACGATCTCAGCCACGTGGTGGTGCTGAAACCCAGCGGCAACAAGCTTACCTATTATTTTTTGGCGGCATGGGAACAGGAACCGAACGGCATCAAAACCGAGGAAGCTTTCCAAAAATACCTAGAGGATGAAATCCAAAAACTGAGCACACCGCTGGCAGTCAAACCCTGACGATGGCGGCTCTGGCAACACGATTTTTCATTTCAAATAAGTAACACATGAAATTTTCCTTACACCTACTTTGCTCTGCAAAAATCTTGGGCCTGCTGCTCTTGGCAGGTGTTTTTTCACAATGTGGACAAGACAAACGGGCTGGACTGACCGCTGAGCAAGTGAAGGCGATGACGGTAAATATCGAAGCCGACAAACCTTGGTCAGAGCGGATGGCGCTCTCCATCATGAAGCGGGCTCCAGAGGCATGGATGAACGATTTTCAGAAAGAGCCCCAGTGGACCTATACCATCGGTTTACTGATGAATGCCATGAACCGGGTGGCCGAAGAAAAGCACGAACCAGCCTATTTCAAATATGCCAAAGGCTATGGCGACACCATGATTTTGGCAGATGGGGGCATCCGGGACTATGACCTCAGCAGTTTTAATATCGACAATATTGCGCCAGGCCCCTACCTGTTTTCAGTTTATGAAAAAACGGGCGAGGAGCGCTACAAAACCGCCATCAACACCCTCAAGCGCCAACTTCAATGGCAGCCGCAGACCACGGAAGGCGGCTACTGGCACAAGCTCCGCTACCCTTGGCAGATGTGGCTGGATGGGCTTTTTATGGGAGAGCCGTTCCAAGCGGAATTTGCCAAAAAATTCAACCAGCCGGAGCTGTTCGACCACATTGCGCAGCAATTCATCTTGGCGGAAAAACGCATGAAAGACCCAGCGACCGGGCTACTCTATCACGGCTGGGACGAGAGCCGGGTTCAAAAATGGGCGAACCAGGAAACGGGCTGCTCCCCCCACTTCTGGGGCCGGGCAATGGGCTGGTACTGCATTGGACTCGTGGAAGTGCTGGAGTTTTTTCCGAAGGAACATCCGAAACGGGCAGAACTGGTGGCCATCCTCAACCGAACCTTGGACGCTGTGGTGAAAGTGCAGGACCCTTCCACCAACACCTGGTGGCAGATTCTGAACCTGCCCGACAAAGAGAAAAATTACCTCGAAGCAACCGCCTCCTGCATGTTCACCTACGCCATGATAAAAGGGGTGAACGAAGACTACCTCGATGAAAAATACCGGGCCATCGCCCAGAAAAGTTACGACGGCATTTTGAAGACTTTCATTAAGCAGGGTGAGAACGGGGAAGTACACCTGACCAACTGTTGCGCCGTGGCAGGGCTGGGCGGAAACCCCTACCGGGACGGCTCCTACGAGTACTACGTCGGGGAGCCTATCCGGGATGACGACCCGAAGGGGCTTGGGCCTTTCTTGTTGGCGAGTTTGGAGTTTGAAAAAAGTGCCACCAATTCGAAAATGTAGGCGATGTATAACTCCATTTTTCCAACAAACAATTGATAATCAACAGCTTGTGTGCTAAGTACTGCATGTTAAAACCTGCTAGCTTTTTGTGAAATCTTGCATACTGTCAATTGGCCGCTTTGTAAAATGACACCACGTTCTTTGCAATAATACTCTTGCTAAAATCAATTTATTAAAATCTTGAATCATGAAACTTAAATCTTTACAAACATTATTTGTAACGACGCTATGCTTCTTTTTCTTTGGAAGCTTGACAGTGTCGGCGCAAAACACCATCCGGGGAAATGTGGTCTCTGCCGACAACGAGCCCTTGATTGGTGTCACCATCATGGTGAAAAACACCGGCAGCGGCACCATAAGTGAAGTGGATGGTAGCTACGAGATAAAAGCCTCGCCTAACGATACGCTGGTATTTTCCTACACTGGATTTGGAACCGAGGAGTTTGCCGTGGGCACGAGAACTCAGATTGACGTGCAGATGGCCGCTTCCGCTTCCCTGTTGAACGAGGTAGTGGTCGTTGGTTACGGCTCTGTCCGGCGCTCCGACTTGACGGGGTCGGTGGCTTCCTTGTCTGGTGAAAAACTCAATCAGATACCTATTTCCAATGCCGCCCAAGCCATCACGGGTCGGCTCCCAGGTGTGAACGTACTCACCACCGACGGCTCACCAGATGCGGAGGTGGTCATCCGGGTTCGGGGTGGTGGCTCCATCACCCAGGACAATTCACCACTCTACGTTGTGGACGGCTTTATCGTGGGCAGCATCCGGGACATCCCACCAACTGATATCGAAAGCATCAGCGTACTGAAAGACGCTTCGGCCACTGCCATTTATGGGGCACAGGCATCCAATGGTGTCATCGTAATTACGACCAAAAGGCCAACGGCTGGCAAGGTTTCGGTGGCTTACAACGGCTATGTGCAGTTGAAAGAACTGCCCTCCGATAGAAAATACGAGGTGCTTTCACCTTACGAATTTGCGCTAGCCAACTACGAACAAGCCAAGCTGCGCTCGGAGGCTGACCTTCGTAATTTTGAGAAATTCTTTGGCAAATACGATGACCTTGAATTGTACAAGGAGAAAAAGCCGACCGACTGGCAGGATGAACTCTTCGGCGACCCAAAACTGTCGCAATACCACAATATCAGCTTGAGCGGTGGCAGCCAAACCACCAAATTGAGCCTGAGCCTAACAAACAATCAGGACGAGGGCCTGATGATCGGTTCTGGTTTCAAACGGAATGCCCTCAATTTCAAGCTGCAACAGGACATCTCACGCAGGCTGCAATTCGAGGCGAGCACAAGGATCACCAACACGGTGGTGGATGGCGCTGGTACTTCCGGTTCTGCTCAAATCAATATCAAGGATGCCGTGCAGACCCGACCTGTGAATGGCATCGCAGATGAACTGGTCATTGACTTGAATGCCTTGGATGCCAACGACGACTATCAGACTTTCCTGAAAAGCTTGGTGAACCCGACCGACCTCGTGAAGCAGGATTGGCGCAAGCGCACCACCAACGATTATGTTTTCAATGCGGCCCTGAACTGGAACGTCATTGATGAACTCAACCTGAAAACGACTTTCACGGGTTCGAAGACTTTTGATAAAAACCTCCGTTTTTATGGCCCGCTCACTGGCGAATCCTTCAACAACGGCGGTAGCTTGCCATTGGGTACCAAATCTAGCATCGAGCGTAACTCTTATCGCTGGTTGAACACCTTATCTTATAAAGTAAAAGGTCTGCGTGACCAAGATTTGGACTTCCTGCTCGGCCATGAAATTTATTCCAACGGCGGCAATTCCGACTTCATCCGTGCGGAAGATTTCCGTTTGTCCATCACGCCTGAGGAACTTTTTGCGAACATGACATTTGGCCGTACCGATGCGCACAGCACCGAAGAATTTACCGACGCCAATCGCCTTTCGTTTTTCGGAAGGGTAAATTACCAGCTAAAAAACAAGTACCTGCTGACTGCCACCATGCGCTCCGATGCATCGAGCAAATTTGCGAAGGACAACCGGGTAGGTTATTTCCCAGCCGTGGCTTTGGGATGGAAGCTGTCCGAAGAGGCTTTCTTACAAGATGTTGATTTTATCGAAGAACTGAAACTGCGTGCTAGCTACGGCGAAACGGGCAATGACCGAATTGATGCAACTGCGACGCAGTTCCTGTTTGTAGGCTCTACCACCCGTGGCCCTGGTTTCGGCAACGTGGACAATCCGTACTACACCCCGTCTGGTTCGACATTGTACAATCCAAACCTGAAATGGGAAACGACCATTAACCGCAACTTGGGATTGGATTTCTCCTTCATGGATGGCCGGATCTACGGTAGTTTTGATGTTTACAAAAACACGACAGAAGACCTGCTTTTGCAGTCGGCCATTCCTTCCAATACAGGCTTCAGCACCCAGTGGAACAATATCGGTTCCACCTCCAACCGGGGGATTGAACTGGGCCTAACGGGTTACATCATCAACCGTCCGGATTTCTCGCTTTCCGCCAATTTCAATTTTGGTATCAACAAGGCGAAAGTGGAGGCATTGGACGGCACAGAGTCCCGTTTCTTCCAATCCAACTGGGCCAGTACTGACTTGAAAGATCAGAACGATTTCTACCTCGAAGTGGGTGGTACACTCGGAGACATCTACGGCTACGTGACCGATGGCTACTACGCTACAACAGATTTCACAGGCTACGATGCCACCACTGGCATGTACACATTGGCTGATGGCGTACCGAATGCGGGTGCCACGGTTGGCAACACGAATATCCGCCCCGGTTTCTTGAAACTGAAAGACCTCAACGGCGATGGCATCATCAACAGTGACGACCGCACCATCATTGGCAACACCTTGCCAAAGCACCAAGGTGGTTTCGGATTTGATGCCCGTTTCAAAGGCTTCGACGCGGCAGTTTTCTTCAACTGGAGCTACGGCAACGATGTGTACAACACGGGCAAAATCCAATACAACCAGTTCCGCCGGGTGACCTACGGCAACCTGCTCAACACGATGAATTCCGACAACCGCTTCACCTACATTGATATAGACGGTAGTTACACAGGCACTCCGGGTGAAGTCGTGACCGACTTGGACCAGCTCGCCCAACTGAACGGCGACAAGACCATCTGGTCGCACAACAGTTACGGCGTGGCACAGGCTGTCATTCATTCCTGGGCAGTGGAAGATGGTTCCTTCCTCCGTTTGAACAACGTCACCTTGGGGTACACGCTACCGGGCAAATGGATGTCACGGGTAGGCGTTTCCAACCTGCGGATCTATGTGACGGGCAACAACCTGCACCTCTGGACAAAATACTCAGGCTACGACCCAGAGGTAAGCACGACGAGAAGTTCGGCTTATGCCGCCTTGACGCCGGGGGTTGACTACTCCTCGTTCCCAAGGAGCCGCTCCTACACGGCAGGCATCAACGTCACTTTCTAATTTGAACCATTTAAAACTTAAATATCATGAAACTCAGAAGTTTAATCATACTCATTTCGGCGCTGTGGCTTTGCTCGTGCAGTGATTTCTTGGAGCCGGAATCGATTTCTACTTTCGATACGAATTACGTCTTCTCCAACATCGATGATGCCCGCAAGGGCGTGAATGCTATCTATGTGCAGTTTGGCGTGGACGGCTTCCGTTCGAGGTTGTCCAACAATATGACGGGCAACACCGACATCGAGCATGCAAGCGGCTGGTCTAGCTCCAGCGACCGCTACCAGATTTGGGACTTGAACGCCCTTTCCAGCAACGGTGACCTCCGCCAGTTCTGGAATGCCGCCTACACGGCCATCCGCGATGCCAATATCTGCATTGATGGTATCGAGTCCAGCGGCACCTTGGATTCCAAGGATGTTTTGACAGCTAAAACCATGCACCAGCTTTTGGGTGAAGCATACACGCTTCGTGCCTACTGGTACAGTATGCTGACCTACTATTTTGGGGATGTGCCCAATGTGCGCTTGGCACCGAAGGCTGGCAACGACTTCTTTTTGCCGAAGGAAGACCGCAATGTGATTTTGGGCCAAGTCATCCAAGACATGATGGCCGTAGAGGAAAACATGCTCTGGGCGGATGAACTTCCCTACGGCATCGAGCAGGTGAGCCGGGAATTTACGCTGGGTTTGATCGCCCGCATTGCCTTGCAGCGCGGTGGCTACTACCTCAAGCCTGACCTGAGCATGGACCGTGCCAGCGACTACCTGGATTACTACCAGATTTCGAAGACTTACACAGAGAAATTGATGGCGCTGAAAGACCGGCCATTGCCGAGCGATTTCCGTCAGGTGTTCCTCAACAACGCCAAGTTCATTTCTCCAACCAATAGTGACATCCTTTTTGAAGTGCCATTTGCCATCGGCAACGGTGATGTGGGTTGGAATATCGGCATCACGGTACAGGGCGGTGCCACGGCTTCCCACGATTATGGTTCGGGCAACAACTACATGTCCATTCCGGTATCCTACTACTACTCTTTCGATACGCTCGACACCCGTCGGGATGTGACTTGCGCCTACTACATGGTCAACACGGATTTCGAGGAAACTTTCGTGAACGGCGGCGTTTCGAATATTTCGCAAGGCAAATGGAGCCGCTACTTTTTGGACAAAGGCCCCGGTGCCTCTTCCGCTAAAGGCACGGGCATCAACTGGCCGATGCTGCGCTATTCCGATGTCCTGCTGATGCACGCTGAAGCAGAAAACGAACTGAACGGCCCAACCGCCCAAGCGCAGGAATCCCTCAAGCGGGTACGCCAACGTGCTTTTGAATCAAAAGATTGGGAAGCAAAAGTGGACAATTACGTGGCTTCTGTTTCGGGCAGCAAGGAGGACTTTTTCAAGGCTATCGTCAACGAGCGGGCTTGGGAGTTTGGGGGTGAAATGATCCGCAAATACGAGCTTATCCGCTGGGGCATTTACTCCGAAAAAATGGCAGAAACCGTACAGACGCTTAAGGACATGGCCGACGCTGCCTTCACAGGAACAGGTCAGTATTCCAACTTGCCAGATTATATCTACTGGAAATTGAACGAAAGCGGCCATTTCACTGTGTTGAATCCAAACGACAAAGTCGCTGCTGCGCCAGATGATTCATGGACCCGGGAATCTTGGCTGCTAGCCCTCCACAACGACAACACCACCTATCAAGAGTGGATAACGAAGGACTGGCGGAACTACATCGACCAAGGCCCGAAACCGGGTGTGGTGCGCTATATTTTCCCCATACCAGAGGAAGCTATCACCAACAGCCAGGGCGTGTTGAAGAATGATGGCTATGGTTTCTAAAAATCCTTTGGTTAAACTTTAAAACAATTCTAAAATGAAAAAATTAAATCTGAATATATACGCTGCCCTGTTTCTGCTGGTGGGCAGTTTGGTCTTGATTTTTGCCTCGTGCAAAAAGGACGAGGAAACTTACGACAAGACCCGCCTTTTCCGACCTGTGCTGAGCGAGGATCTCATGGCCGACCTCAACACCATCATCGTGAACATGGGCAATAGTAAGGAAGCCACTTCCTACACGTTGGAAGTCAGCCGGGACTCGTTTGCGACGGTGCTTTACACCATTGAATCTGATACAAATTACGTGGTGATTGGGCCTGCCACGCTCAACGGCACTGAATTGCTTTGGAACACCTTGTACCAAGTGCGGGCGACGGCACACGCTTCCGACCCAAAATATGACAGCAAGGTTTCGGACTTGGGCAGTGTGCGCACCGAGCGTTTCCCCTCCATTTTGAACATCCCGACGGCAGGCGATATACTGGATGTGCAGGTGCGGGTGAGTTGGCAGATTGCTGGTGCGAACGTGACCAAAATCAGGATTTTTACCTGCGATGACGAGCTGTTGGCCAACCCACTGATTGAACTTGACGTGGATGATGTGGCGCAGGCGACAGGCGAATTTTTCATCGCTGGACTGACACCTTTGACTTGCTACCAAGTAGCGATTTACAGTGGCGATAGTGGGGAAATACTGCGCGGTTGGGAAGTTTACAACACCATCGCCAGCGCGATTGACTTGAACGACCCGAACGTGATTGACTTGAGCCAATCAGAAGATCCGGATGCTGTCATCAATGCCATCCCAACGGCAGGCGATGGCCAAATCATCGTCTTGAAAAAAGGCGTGGTTTACAATTTGCCAGAAGATCCACTCGATAAGTCTATCACCATCACGGCGGCCTATGGTTTTGGCAACCAAAAGGCGGTACTTTTCACAACGGGCAACTGGAATATCGCCGATGGTGCAACGATTGACCATATCCGCTTCATCGATGTGGAATTGCGGGGAGAGGATATCGGTGGCGACTACGTCTTTAATCCAAACAATGCGGCGACGACAACCGTCAACGAGCTGACTTTCGACAACTGTGTCATCAATAATTTCAGGGGGATTATCCGCATCCGGTCGTTGGTATTCCTCACCAATTACACCATCAATGATTGCATCGTACACCATATCGGTGGCTACGGTATCATCACGGCCGACACGGATGGCGCTGGGAATGCAGCTTTCGACAATCTCAACATGACGAACAGCACGTTTACGAAAATCCATTCCTTCATCCAAACACGTCAGAACGCCAATACGGTTGTAATTGACAACTGTACGCTGAGCGAGTTCGCCGACCCAGATGGTATCCTTTTCCGCTGGCGGGGCGAAGCTGGCACGTTGAGCAATGTGCTCAATGGCATCACCATCACCAACTCCATTTTTGGCCACGCTTGGGACGAGGGCATGACTGGAAATTTGGCGGTGAAAGGTATTTATGCTGGTCTTGAAAACACCAATTTCAATATCATCAATACCTATGCTACTTCTGACTTCGCTTTTACGGCTGGTTCTGAAATCCCTGGGTTTCCGGCTTTGACCTATGGAGGCACCGCTGCTGCCTTATGGGTTGACCCATTCGACGGTATGGATTTTCATTTTATGGATAATGGTTTTGCTGGTAAAAATGACACTGGCGATCCACGTTGGAGGCCATAAGTTTATTCATTTTTTGGTAAGCAATTGAAGGCATGGTCAATTTCCGGCCATGCCTTTTTTCATGTGACGCTATGGTTTTTTAAAAAAGAAGAAATGACTTATTTAAAATACACTTTCATGCTGGTGGGCTTTATTTTATTGGCGGCATTTAATGCTTGCGATAAAAACAAGGATATAAAACCATCCGAACCGACTACGGAAACACCTGACACTTCAGGCCATGAACTCCCACTGGCTTTCCCCGGTGCCGAAGGCTTTGGCCAACACGCCACGGGAGGTAGGGGCGGCAGGGTGATTTACGTGACCAACCTCGAAGACGCTGGTCCGGGCAGTTTTCGGGAAGCCGTGAACGCGGCAGGGCCTCGTTATATCCTGTTTAAAGTGTCGGGGACGATTGCGCTGAAATCCAGTTTGACCATCAGCAATGGCGATGTCACCATTGCTGGGCAAACTGCGCCCGGCGATGGCATCTGCATCAAGGATTACCCTGTTGGGTTCAATGCCGACAACATCATCGTTCGCTTCCTTCGCTTCCGCTTGGGTGAGGACAAGAACCAGGAGGCGGACGCTTTCGGTGGGCGTTTTCACAAAAACATCATCGTTGACCACTGCTCCATGAGCTGGTCGGTGGATGAATGTGTGAGCATTTACGCCAATGAAAACACCACGCTGCAATGGTGCATCATTGCGGAAAGTCTGAACAACTCGGTGCACAGCAAAGGCCCGCACGGCTATGGCGCTATCTGGGGCGGCAAATACGCTTCGTTTCACCACAACCTGTTGGCGCACCACAACAGCCGGAACCCCCGCCTCGGCGAGCTGGCCAACGATGCCTCCGCACTCACCGATTTGACCGATTTGCGGAACAATGTCATTTACAATTGGGGGGCCAACAGTTGCTACGGCGGCGAGGCGATGAACGTGAACATTGTGAACTGCTACTACAAACCGGGGCCAGCTTCCTCGAATCGGAGCCGCATCGTGGCCATCGACAAGAACAAGAAAGCGGGCACCGACGTGTACGATATTTGGGGCAAATTCTACATCAACGGCAATTTTGTGGAGGGCAGCCCGAACGCTACCAACGACAACTGGACTTACGGCGTTTACAACCAATTCAGTTCGGGCTACGGCACGGTCACTTCCGCCGAAAAGGCGGCCATGCGAATGCCTGCTGAGCATCCCATCCACGGCAACGTGACCACCCACAGCCCACAGGTTGCTTATGAAAAAGTCCTTGAAATCGGTGGTGCTTCCTTGGTTCGGGATGCTTTTGATGAGCGAATCATCGGGAACGTCCGCAATGGCGATTACTCGTTCGACGGTTCGGATGGAAGTACCAAAGGCATCATCGATTCGCAAGCCGATGTGGGTGGGTGGCCAACGCTGAACGCTTTGCCTGCCCCACTTGACAGCTCCAACGACGGTATGCCGGATGCCTGGAAACAGGCGCATCAATTGGATGTCACAAAAGCGCAGGCAAACGGACATGAACTAGACAGCATCTTCGATAATGTGGAAATTTACCTGAATAGTTTGGTGGAGGGGATTGTTGCGAAGCAATAAAAAACAAGTCAATTTTTTGAAAATAAAATTCGGTTCAAAATGAAAAATAATACCCTGGCCCTTATCTGCTTGATATTATTTTATGTCAATAATACAACAGCACAAGACCTCTGCGAATCCATTGGTTGGGCAAATTATGACGGCTCAACATTCGTTGGTGCTCCGACAGGCGGCGGTATGGCAACGCCCATTGAAGTAAGCACTTTTGCGGCATTTAAATCGGCAGCGGAATCTACCGGAGCAAAGGTGATTTATATCAAGAATTCAATAGGTTCAGGATATGTGAATAATACCGGCGATGTGGTTTTTATTAAATCCAATAAGACCATTATTGGATACCCTGGCGTGGTAATCAGTGCCTCTTTGCAAATATCAAATTCAACGAATGTTATCGTCCGGAATATAAAAGTAGAGGGGCCTCCCGCCACCAATGATTCGCAGGGATATGATAATTGCAATATCCAGGGTTCCTCTCGGATATGGATAGACCACTGTGAATTTGAAAATGGCGGTGATGGCAATTTTGATGTAGTAAAAGGAGCCGATAATGTGTCGGTAACTTGGTGTGTTTTCACGTATAAGGAAGATGGGGTGCATAATTTCTCCAACCTCATCGGGTCAAGCGATAATGAGCCAATTAGTCATGGAAAATTGAACATAACTTACCTGAACTGCTGGTGGAAAGACTGCGCCGACCGCCTGCCCCGCAGCCGATATGGAAAGATTCATGTGGCAAACTGTTATTTTTCAATGCGGCCAGGCATGACCAGCAGTAATGGGACTGGAGCAGGTTTTATGGCCAATTGCCGGGTGGAAAACTGTCAATATGAAAAAATCAAAAACCCTTGCAAGATATTGTCAGGGACTACCGAAGGCATATGTCAGCCAATTAATTGTTCTTTTATCAGTTGCACAGGTTCCACGACTGGCGGCGTGGCGGGTGGTTATACGGTATTTGAGCCGCCTTACTCCGTTGATTTGGTGCCAGCGATGGAAGTTAAAAACATCGTCACAGACTCCCTCTGCGGAGCCGGCCCCACGATGGACAGCCCTACGCAATGTGGCTGTGAAACAACGGGAACGATTGACAATCATTTAAATAAACAGGATATAAATCTTTATCCGAATCCAACGAATAGCTCCTTTCAGGCAATGGGTTTGGACGGTATAGCCACCCTACATATCTATGATTTAAGTGGAAAATTATTAATCAAAAAGGATATTGCTAATAATGAACCCATTTCTACAGAGGGGCTTCCAGCAGGTGTTTATATGGTTAAAATCATGGCCGGAAAAAGGACAGCGGAAATTAAATTATTGAAACAATAAACTGCTTATTCCACAGGATTCCAGCCATTGAAAAGAGCTGGTAGGGAAGCATATTTTCCGGCTTCTTCTTCCGTCAAAAGATGTGACCACCCTACCCTATTATCGGTCGCTGCACCAGGGCCGACATTTTTATATTCTGCATAATAAGCCGTTTTTTCCTTGTCCGGATTTCGCCAATTGTCCCAGCCTTCGGGATGGATGACCTTGCCTAATTCACACTCAACATAAACCACGTTTGCAAAAGGTCGCCATGGCCTGCCGAGGAAAACGCCCCCATCTGGCGCAGCCCCAGCTATGCTGCAATGACGGAAAACATAGCCTATTTTTGTGCCTTCCGCCGTGGAGGCCGCCGTTATATAGCCCTTGCTTTTGCAGAAGATTTGGCAACTGTCAAACACCGCAGTTGAGATGCCAAAAATGAAATCCACTGTACCTTCGATATAGCAGTTTTTGTAGTATTGGCGGCTGTCCGTGCCATGCAGGTACATCGTATCCTGAAACCCAAGAAACCGACAGTTTTCAAACTTCATCCTATCCCCGTCTACCCGAACGGCCACGGCCTGCCCGACTGGGCCAGCTGCATTTTCGAAGCTAATATTTTTTGCTTCAAAACCATCGCCATGAATGAAAAAGGAGGCTGAGCCGGAGGTACCGATTTCCTCCCCAAACCGATTTTTTCGACTGGCAAAATCATCAAAAGTCAAGATGGTTGTCATGACATCTTCTCCAATAAAACTGACATTGGTAGCCACCGTAGGTAGGATGAGCTTTTCCTTGTAAATCCCTTTTTTTATGAAAATATACGTCCGCTCCCGACGCAGCGCAGGCACGGCATTGATGGCTTCCTGAACGGTGCGGAAATCACCACTGCCATCCGCTGCCACGATGAAATCATACTTCGCTGGGGTACGCACGACACTGGTTTGAGCCGAACATTGCAGGGCGGTAAAAATGGAAAGGAATAAAAGCAGGTTTTTCATGTGAACGTTTATTAATTGATATTTTGCCAAGATGGGCGTTGACTTTCACCCAATTGATTTTTCAAGGGCGCTGTGCATCTGATTTTTTCATTGCTCCAAAAACCAATGCTGCCACCGCCTTCGCACCCTCCGGTTGGAAATGTGTATTATCTGCTTGTCCATCGGGATATGCATCATATTTTCCCGCTGGTAAATTCATGAAATAATGGTTCGTCACATATTCCTGCCCTTTTTGGCTAAAAGCATCCATGGATAATTGATTGAGGTCGATAAAATATGCGCCCGTTTCTTTGGCCACTTCCCTCGCAGCGCTTGGATAATCGCCATGCACATTTTCCAAATGCCCCTCCTTCCACGGATAATTCCGGCAGACTGGCGTCAATACAATGGGAATGCCGCCTTTTTCATTCGTTTGAGCCACGAAAAGCCTCAAAAACTCCTTATATCCTTCAATATCTACATAGCGTTCTGTTTTATCCACGGCAGCATCATTATGCCCAAACTGCATGAGCACGATATCCCCTTTTTTTAAACCTTGATATACAGAACGCCACCTGCCTTCCTGAAAAAATGTGCGGGTACTGCGGCCGCCCCATGCCCGGTCATCCACTTTCACACTATCCGTTTTTATCAGGTATTTTAATTCCGATAAATCGGCACCCGTAAAGCTTTCCTGAAACACTTGCCCCCAACCAGTGACCGGATACCTCGTTTTGAAATAATCCTTGCCCGGCTCATAATTATCCGCATAATTGGCAACAGTCGAATCGCCTATCAGGTAAATTACCGTAGGGTTATGTTGCTTGGTTTTACAACTAAAAAATAGGGGTATCAATAAGAAGATAATTCTTTTTAAAAATAGCATTATATGGTTTATTTAAGCTGTTGGCAGTTAGCCCGGCCAATTGCAAAAAGCCAACAGCCAGCTAATCAAATCCGCTTCGCCCTCGGCTCCAGGTCGGTCAGCTCCGCAATGCGGACCGGATGCCCCGACTCGATGCTCTTCCGAGCTGCCACCCCAATGAGCATGGACATGGCGCCATCCCGGATGCCAGCAGCATGCTTTAGCGGGTCGGGATTGCTTTGGTTCCTAAAAATCTTGTCCTGTAGCCGCTCATCGCCGCCGCCATGGCCCGCCCGGTCGAAGCCGACCTGCACCACTTCGTGTTTCTGCCAGGTTTTGTGTAAAATCACGGGTTTGTAATCCATGTCTTCGCTGCCGTTTTGACTCATCTCTTTGGCGTGCAGTTCCGATTGCCGCAGGTCGCTCTCTTCATGGTAGGGAATGTCCAGCCACGCCTCGATGCGGCCATCCATGCCATTGAAGGCCACGTGCCAACCTTCAAACGGGGAGTAAGTCGTCAATGAATAATTGACCACGGCATCGTTGGCATACTTGATTTGGGCAGACATTTTATCGTAAATATTGATTTCGTGCCGGAAGACGCAGTTGTCACGCACATAGCCATCGTGCTGCTCATTTTTCACGTAGAGGTTCGTCAAATGCGCATCCTTGGTGATGTCCCAATGGAATTTACAATCCGCTTGATGGTCGCAATTGCGGCAGTTTGCACCCCTAAATTGACCATTGGAACCATAATGGTCGAGTGCGCCATAGGCAAAAACCTCGGCTGGGTCGGAGTCGAGCCACCAGTTCAGCAAGTCAAAATGATGGGTGGCCTTGTGTATCCAAAGCGTACCGCTCGACTCTCGTTGGCCGTGCCAGCGGCGGAAATAATCTGCACCGTGGTAGGTGTTCAGGTACCAGTGAAAATCCACGGAAGTGATTTTTCCGATGGAGTTTTTATCCAACAGCTCCTTCACCTTCGTCATGTATGGGCTCCAGCGGTAGTTGAAGCCGACGATGAGCTTTTTCTTCGATTTCCGTTCGGCATCCAGGATGGCTTGGCATTTGAACTCGTCGGTGGTGAGCGGCTTTTCAGTAAGTACATCGCTGCCCATTTCCAGCCCCTTGATGATGAATTCGTGGTGCGTGGCGTCCTTCGTGGTGACGATGATGAGGTCGGGCTTCGTTTCGGTCACCATTTTTTCAAAATCCACGAAAGTGGGACAGTTCGCTCCCATGAATTTTTTGGCATACTCCAATCGCCCAGGGTTGATGTCGCAAAGCCCGACAAACTCAAGTAGGTCGGGATATTCTTCCATCAGCCGTTTTCCCCAAAAACCTGAGCCTCGGATGCCCGTGCCCACCAGGCAGACCCGCAGTTTACGGTTCAGTCCAAAGCTTTTAATTGGTGAAGCCAACATGCTCCCCGCCGCCAACATACTGATAGAGGTTAGGAAATTCCTTCTGGTAAATTCGTTTTTCATGTATTTGCATTTAGTGTGATTTACGGTTGGACTTTCCAAGTTTTATGAACTTGAAAAGCCTTTTATCAAAAAAACTTCTTCAAAAACGCCAATGAATAATCCAGCGTTGGCTGGAACCACGGCTCCATGAGCCAAAAACCATGTGGCGAACCCTCGAAAGTATGCGCTTCGTGGTAAGTGCCATTTTTATCCAACAGTTGGAAAAGGTCGTCCCGCCCCGCATGGAAGCGAGGGTAAGAGCTGTTGATGAAAATGATGGGCGGAAAACCCTTGCCGGCATGTTCCAACGGCGAGGCTTCCTTCCAGCGTTCACGGTTTTCTTCGTAATTCCCCAGCCAAGCGTTGGCGGCTTTGCCAGTCCACTCCGGCTCCGCTTCTGGGTGCACGAAGGAAGCGATGCCATCAATATTGAGCACCGCCTGCACGTCGGCGGAGTATTGGCTGTTTTCGCCCACCCCGTTGTAAAGCGTCAGGCCATTGGTGGCAGCCAGCAGCGTGGCCAACTGTGCCCCCGCCGAGCAGCCGTAGGCAGCGATTTTTTTGGGGTCAATGCCGAATTCGGCAGCATTTGCCCGCATGTAGCGGACGGCTGCCTTGAGGTCTTTCACACCTGCCGGATAGGGGGCTTCCGCACTCAAACGGTACTCCGCAGCAACTGCGATGTAGCCAGCTTTCGCTAGTTGCTGGGCCATGGGCACGAGGTTTTCCTTCGAGCCCGTCATCCAACCGCCGCCATGAATCAGCAACACGGCTGGGCAGGGTTTGCGTTTTTTCTTTTTTGGGTAAAAAACATCGAGGTGCAGCGGGCGGTCGTTAGCTAAATTGGCGTACACCAGGTTCCTTTTTTCCGCTACCGATGCTGGTAACTTGTCCCAGACGGGGCGGATATCCGGGTAGTCTTTTTTGAGTTTTTGGTAAGTCGAGTAAATCGAGAAACTGGTGTCACGGGGCGAGTAACTGCTTTGCCCCAAAACAGCTAACGAGGAAATCAGCATCAAAAAAATGACAGTAGCGGTATTTTTCATACCCGTAAAGCTACACGCCAACGGCGTTGGTAGGGCTTCCTGTTTTTACAAATCAAGTGCAATTTTTAACATGGAGGAATGTGGAAAATGGTTCTCGAGCTTGAGGGTCTCAGGTTTTAGGTTTCAAGTTTCAGGGGAGCGGCGAGATAAATCGGTTTTGCAAAGGTTGATTCACCGACAAGGACAGCTGGAAATCCCATTTTGCGACGCACCCCCGTGAAACCCGAAACCTGAAATCCGAAACCCTAAAACCTACAAGTCCCTACTGCGTTCGCAGCCAATTCTTCAGCCGCTCCATCCAGACATCCGGCGTTTTTGGGTTGAACAGCCCAAAGCCGTGTCCGCCTTTTGGATACAGGTGCATTTCGGCCCCTACCCCATTTTTCACGCAGGCTTCATAGTACGCCAAGCTGTTACCCACCGCCACCGTCTGGTCATCTGCCGCATGGACGAGGAAGGTGGGCGGCGAATCGGCTGTCACGTTCATTTCTGGGGAACACAGCAGAATGTCCGCTTGAGTCGGATTTTCGCCAATCAGGTTTTTGCGGGAGCCCTTGTGCGCCAGTTCCTCGGTGAAACTGATGACCGGGTAAATCAGCATGACGAAGTCTGGCCGGACGGAAGTGGTGTCCAGTTCGTTGGCGTCCGCCATTTTGCGAAAACGGGTCGCTGCCGAAGCTGCCAGATGGCCGCCTGCGGAAAAACCCATGATGCCGATTTTGTTCGGGTTGAGGCGGTATTTCGCTGCATTTTTTCGAGCAAACCGAATGGCCTGCTGGGCATCCTGAAGAGGTGCCAATGACTTGTCCACATTCGTCAAATCCTGTGGGATGCGGTATTTCAGCACAAAGGCAGTGATGCTGTCTTCGTTCAGCGATTGGGCCACGAGCACGCCTTCCTTGTCGAACGCTGTTCGGGCATAACCGCCGCCGGGACAGATGACCACGGCTTTGCCGTTCGGGTTTTTTGGTAAAAAAACGGTTAAGGTCGGGATGGCCGTGTTCTGGTAAGCCCGGTTGTTTTCACCCCGCTCCAACAGGGTTTCCGGGTCAGGTACGTTCTTGGAATTGGGGATGGTGCCGGGGTAAAGCGGCAAGGTTTCCTGTGCTTTTGCAGCAGAAAAAAGTATCAGAATAAACCCAAGAAGGAGGACTATTTTTTTCATGCTAAAACCTTATTAACCGTAGCCTGCATTCCAGCATTTTCCACGTTGGTCAGGTATTCCACCAATAAGTCGTGCAGCCCCGGCACTTCAGACAAATCCATTCCCCATGCTTTTTCCCATCGCAAAATATTGCCAACTAAATCGGCTAAGGCAGCTGTGGAGCCATCATATTTTTCCCAATTATTTTTAAAAAATTCCACCACATATGGTTCGTCATTCAATAGTATTTCAACGCCATTATATTCGCCTTTGTAAAACCGGATATAGGCCGCCAATGAGAGGATTATATGTCTTGGCAAAAAACCTTTCTCACGCTGAAAAGCCAACAACGACGGCAGTACCCGAACTTTAAACTTGGATATGGCATTTAAGGCAATACTGATTAATTGATGCTTGATAAATGGGTTTCGAAAGCGATCGAGTACGTCGTTGGCAAATTGCTGAACGTCCATATTTGGCAAATCCAAGGTGGGCATTATTTCATCGAATATGGACGCCTGCACGAACTGCCCCATCACCTCGTGTTCCACGGTTTCCCGCACGGTTTCGAGGCCGTAGAGGTAGGCCACGGGCACCATCACCGTATGTGCCCCGTTCAGGATTCGCACCTTGCTGACCCGGTACGGCATCAGGTCGTCGGTGTAGATGATGTTCAGACTGATTTTGTCCAAGGGAAGTTCCTCCCGCACCGCTAGCGGCGCCTCAATGGCCCAGAGGTGGTAAGGCTCGCCCTGCGTGATCATTTCATCCTGAAAACCCACCTGCTGCCAAGCCGCTTCCATCGCCGACTTTCCCACGCCGGGGATGATGCGATCCACCAGCGTGTTGCAGAAGATATTGGCCTCAGAAATCCAGTTTTTGAAGCTGTCCTCCAATTGCCAAGCATCGGCGTATTGCAGGATGCATTGGCGCAACAATTCACCATTCTGCTCCAACAGCTCAGTGGGAATGATGACGCAACCGCTGTCCGACCCGCCCTTGAAATGCTCGAAACGGCGGTGCAACCAAAGCGTCAATTTGGCTGGAAATTCATGTGGCGGTGTAGCCGTTTTTTGGTCATTGGGCGAAAAACGGATGCCCGTTTCCGTGGTATTCGAAATGATGTAACGCAAGCCCGGATTTTCAGCGGATTTCAAAAAAGCCTCCCATTGGCCGTAGGCATGTACGATGCGGCTGACGCATTTTACGCGATGAACTTCGTCCACCAAGTCGCCATTCCTAATGCCTTTGGTCAGCACATGAAACAGCCCGTCCTGCGCCTTCCAATCCTCGTAATCGCCTCGTTCTGTGGGCTTTACGACGAGGATACCCAGATCACTGCCTGTTTTTTCGTTGTATACATCCACCATCCAGTCCACAAAGCCCCGCAGGAAATTGCCGCCGCCAAATTGGAGGATACGTTCGGGAAGGGGTACGGGGGAATTCGCGGTGGTGCGGTTGAGTTTTTCCATTAAATTTATTTTATCACTTTAAGCCTCGGATTATCGTTTGTGAAGGCGGATTACCTCCCCTTTCTCCATTTCCAAATCATATTCGTAAACCTTGCGCAGGTTTGGATTTCCAACTTTCTCAACGGCGTGATTCAGTGGTGGCAATCCGCTTGGCGTTTGATAAAATGGATTCGGGTTTTCGCCCGCAGCGATTTTCAGGCCAGCGCCCATCAGCGGCACATACGACCGTAAACGGCAGTTGCCGCCCAGCTCAGATTTTATGGTCATTGCTTCGATTTCCCCAGCTTTCCATCGCAAATCCAATTCAAAACCGCCCCGTGCCTTCAAGCCTGAAACCTCTCCATCCTGCCATGCTTCCGGTAAGGCAGGCAGCAAATGGATAGCGCCGTCATGGCTTTGCAGCAGCATCTCCGCAATGCCGGCTGTACAGCCAAAATTGCCGTCGATTTGGAATGGTGGGTGCGCATCAAACAGGTTGGGATAAGTGCCGCCCTTTTCCGTGCCATCGGGTTGTTTGGACGGGGTCAATTGGTCGGTGATGAGCTTCAAGGCATGGTCGCCGTCCAGCAATCGTGCCCAAAGATTCACCTTCCATCCCATCGACCAACCAGTGGACTCGTCCCCCCTTGCCAAGAGGGAAGTTTTTGCGGCAGCAAACAAAGCTGGCGTCTGATAGGGTGAAATCTGGTTGGAAGGATAAAGTCCGTACAAGTGCGAAACGTGGCGGTGCTTATCACCCTGCTTGTCCCAATCGTGCAGCCACTCCTGCAGTTGTCCCCAATTCCCGATTTGCATCGGCGCCAAGGCTGGCATCATGGCGCTCAGGCTGTCGGCCAAGAGTTTCTCCTGATTCAGAATTGCCGAAGCGGTAATGAAATTGGTGAAAACATCAAACACCAATTGGTTGTCCATCGTGTTGCCTGCGCCGATAGAGACCTTGGGGTGGTGGCTGTTTTCTGGCGACATCGAAGGGCAAACCACCAGCCACCCATGCTCTGGTTCTTTTTGTAAAACATCCTTGTAAAACAGGGCGGCTCCTTTCAAAACCGGGTAGTATTTCCTTAAAAAATCAAGGTCCCCAGTGAAAAGATAATGCTGCCAAAGGTGTTGGCTGAGCCATGCACCGCCATTGGGCCAGAGGCCATAAAATGCGCCGTCCACCACGCCCGATATCCGCCAGATATCGGTATTGTGGTGGATGTTCCAGCCCCTTGCCCCGTATATTTCTGTAGCGCTCTGTTGTCCGGTTTCCGAAATATCCTTGATTAAATCAAATAACGGTTCGTGCATTGCCGACAGGTTGGTGACCTCGGCAGGCCAATAATTCATTTCCGTATTGATGTTAACGGTGTATTTGCTGTCCCAAGGCGGAGCGACTTTGTCGTTCCAAATCCCCTGCAAATTAGCGGCCTGCGTACCCGGCTGCGAACTGGAAATGAGGAGGTAGCGGCCAAATTGGAAATACAGCGCCACCAGTTGTGGGTCATGGCCCTGGTGGAATTCAGCCAGCCGGACATTGGTCGGTTTTTGGGCGGCTGGGGTACTGCCCAAATCCAATTTCACCCGGTCGAAATAGCGTTTGTATTGAAAAATATGGGCTTGCTTTAATCCTTCAAAATCCTTTCCCTGCGCAGCTTTCAGCAGGCTGGCTGCTTTCTTTTCCGCATCGCCCGAAATGTCCTTGTAGTTGATAAAATTGGTACCGATGGAAATATACAGCACCAGTTTATCTGCCTTTGTGATAGTAATGGAAGTATCCGTTTGCGTCAATTTCCCCCCGCTGACTTCCGGTTTTACGATGGCTGCAAAATGGACTTTCCCCTTTTTGCTTTCATAATCGCCCGAGCTGCCCGATAGGAATAATGATTGGTCTTGCACGGCAATTTTGGGTGCCGCATGTGGACTATTCATACTCAGCACACAGGAAATGCTGCCGGGCTTGTCCGCCGTTATTTCCATGGCAATGATGTCATCCGACAGTGAAGCTATGGTTTCCCGTTTAAAATGGACGCCATTCAATTGATAGGTGACAGTGGTGGTAGCATTGGCGATGTCCAGTTCCCGGTAGTAATGCTCCACTTTGGCATTTATCGGGAAAGCAATATTGAGTTTCCCAACGGGCTGGTAACGCATCCCATAATTGTTTTCAGCACCGGCGCTCCGAGGGAGGTATTGGTTTGCCAGTTCCTGTGCTTCCTCGTACTTTCCTTCAAAAATCAGTTTTCTTATGGCTGGCAAATAAGGCTTCACGCCAGACAGGATATTATTCCCCGGCTCACCCGACCAAACCGTTTCTTCGTTCAATTGCAGGACTTCCGTTTCCGTGCCGCCGTACACCATTGCCCCCAGCCTGCCATTGCCAATGGGCAGGGCTTCCTCCCAGATGTTGGCAGGGGATTGGTACCAGATTTTTAAGGGATTGGGGGGTTGTGCGATGGCATTACTTGCTATGAATGTGCAAACTAACAAGTATTTAATATAGTTTGATAGTTTCATTTTTCAACAATGGTTACGAGCTTACTAGAGTCATATATGGAGGTAGGAGAAATCACTTGTTCATTCAATGGTATATTAGCTCCATATCTTTCTTTGATTTTTTGTTTCACAATTTCACTGCTTAAATCAAAATCAGAAAGCTTTTCTAACGCACCAATTTCAATCCCAGTAGCCTCCTTATATATCTTCCACACAAGTTCAGAGCAATAAATTCTGTCATCTGACCATTCAAAATATAGGTCATAATCTTTGCCTCTATATTTTTCACCGATATCCTTCATTTTTTCTAAAACATCAGTGGTGAGAACCTCAGTGGCGTTTTTGAGTCTTTTTACGATGTAGTGCTCACCTTTTCCGCGGTTTATCCATTCATTCAGAGGCGTAAGTTTCACTGGTTGAACGGCTTCATAAACATAGTAATCGGCTTCTTGCTTGTAAATAATTCCTATATGGCTGTACTTTGATTTTGTAGCAAGTTGGATGGCCTTACTTTGGCTCGATGTTGAAGTTTGAAAAATTATATCGCCATCTTGAAGCTCATTTTGGCTATGAAAGCCTGCACTCATTTGTACTTCCTCGTTATTTTTATAGGGAATCTTTGGCGACCGCATAAACCACAATGCCGCTAATATGAATATGATAAACCCAATAGTTGCGAGGAGTCTTTTTTTCATTGTCAATTATCAATTCTCCATTTTCCATTACAAAGACACCCCCCGTTTCCAGGGAATAAAATCATCCTGCCCCAAACGCTCCGCATGGGTAAATTGCTCACCATTAGCCACCCGGATCAGCAAATCCAGCAGTTCCTCGCCTTTGGTTTCAATCGTATCCTCGCCGGAAATGACCGTTCCCGCATTGATGTCGATGATGTCGGACATGCGGTTGGCGAGGACGGTATTGCTCGCCATTTTGATGGTCGGGGCAATGGGATTGCCCGTCGGCGTGCCGAGGCCAGTGGTGAAAACGATGAGGTTGCAGCCAGAACCCGCCAAGGCAGTGGTGCTTTCTACGTCGTTGCCGGGGGTGCAAAGCAGGTTCAGGCCGGGGTGGGAAGCCTGTTCGGTGTAGTCCAGCACATCGGTGACGGGCGAAGTGCCGCCTTTTTTGGCAGCGCCCGCCGATTTCATGGCGTCGGTGATGAGGCCGTCCTTGATATTGCCGGGCGAGGGGTTGTTGTAAAAACCGGAGCCGACCTCCTCTGCCCGCTTCGAATAGGTACGCATCAGATGGGCGAATTTTTCGGCGTTTTCATCCGTCGTACAGCGGTTGATGAGTTCCTGTTCCACACCGTTCAGCTCAGGGAATTCGGAGAGGATGGTCGTGCCGCCCAGTGCCACCAACAGGTCGGAGGCATAGCCCAGCGCTGGGTTGGCGGAAATGCCCGAAAACCCATCCGAACCGCCACATTCGAGGCCGAGCATGAGCTTCGTCAGCGGGGCCGGTTTCCGCTCGGCTTGGTTGGCTTCCACCAGGCCGATGAAGGTTTTTTTCACGGCTTGCGCAATCAATTCCCGTTCGGAACTGATTTTTTGTTGTTCCAAAATGAAAAGCGGTTTTTTGAAATCCGGGTCGAATTCCTGAATCGCATTTTCCAAAAACTTGAACTGGGCGTTCTGGCAGCCGAGGCTCAGCACGGTTGCTCCAGCTACGTTCGGGTGGGTGATGTATCCGGCCAACAACCGACAGAGGGCTTCGGAGTCTTGCCGGATGCCCCCGCAACCGCCGTCGTGAGTAAGGAATTTGATGCCGTCCACATTCGGGAACAAGCGGTTCCGCTGGATGTCGCTGCCCGTTTTGATGATGTCAGACTGCAATAATTCATCGGTACTAGCACCGTTTTTATATTGCGAAATAAGGCTTTCCATGTTCACCGAAAAATCCCGGTCGGTGGCATAGCCCAGTTTCTCCAGCATTGCCTCCTGTATGACCTTGATATTCCTGTTTTCACAAAAAACCAGTGGCACAACGAGCCAATAGTTCCGCGTACCGACCTTGCCATCCGCCCGGTGGAAACCGTTGAAACTGTGGCTTTTGAATTTGGAAATATCCGGTGCCTGCCAATCTGCTTGGCGGCTGCCGACCGCGTAATCGTTGGAGGCATGCACCACATTTTCAGTGCTGATCCGGCTTCCCAGTGGAATAGGCCGAAGCGCTTTTCCGACCGTCACGCCGTACATCGTGATGATTTCACCTTCGGCAAAATCCCGCTCTGCGAATTTGTGCTTGGTAGGGATGTTCTCCAGCAGTTGGAAAGTTTGGCCATTTAAAACGGCTTCGTCGCCTGCGGCAAAATCTTGCAGCGCAACGATCACATTATCGGAAGGATGGACTTTTAAGACCTTGTTTTTCATAAATGGGAAAGTGATTTAGAACCCAAACAACTTCGGCAGCCACAGGCTCAGGGCAGGGATATAAGTCACCAGCATCAACGAAACCAGCATGGCCACGAACAGCGGCAGCAAGGGGCGAATGACCTTCTGAATAGTGGTCCCGGCCACGCCGACCCCGACGAACAGCACCGAGCCGACGGGCGGCGTGCACAGTCCGATGCAGAGGTTCAGTACCATGATGATACCGAAATGAGTAGGGTTCATGCCAAGCTTGGTGACCACTGGCAGGAAGATCGGTGTGAAAATCAACACTGCCGGGGTCATGTCCATAAACACACCGACGAACAGCAGCAACAGGTTGATTATCAACAGGATAACAAACTTGTTGTCGCTGATGGACAGCATGGCATCGGTGATGGCCTGCGGGATGTTCTCATAGGCCATGATCCAGGACATGCTCATGGACGTGGCGATGAGCAGCAGCACGATGGCCGTCGTGGCGACGGTGCTGAGAAAGATGTCGGGGAGCTCCTTCAGCGACAGTTCCTTGTAAAGATAGGTCAGCACGAGGCAGTACAGCACCGCTACCGCAGAGGCTTCGGTGGCGGTGAAAATCCCTACCACGATGCCGCCGATGACCACGACCAACAGGAACAGACTCGGCAATGCCTGTACGAAAGTACGGGCGACCTTGCTCAGTTTTATCTGCTCCCCAGCGGGGAACTTCCGGTATTTCGACCAGATGGCCGCCGTCACCATCAGCATCAAGCCAGTAAGGATCCCAGGGATATAGCCCGCTAGAAACAGCGCCGCAATCGAGACACCCCCGCTGGCCAAGGAATACACGATGAGGATGTTGCTCGGCGGGATGACCAAGCCTGTGGTGCTAGAAGTGACGTTTACCGCTGCCGCAAACTGTTTGGAATATCCTTCCTTCTCCATTTCGGCGCCCAGCATGCTGCCCAAGGCCGAAACCGCCGCCACCGCAGAACCGGAGATGGCACCGAACAGCATGGCGGCGATGATGTTCACATGTGCCAAACCACCGGGCAGCGCCCCCACCAGCGACTTGGCAAAGGCCACCAGCCGCCGGGCTATGCCGCCCTTGTTCATGATCTGCCCAGCCAGCACGAAGAACGGGATAGCCAGCAGCGAAAAACTGTCCAGCCCAGTGGCCATCCGCTGCGCCACCGTCGTGAAGGACGGGATGATCGGGATGCTCACCAACATCGTGCAGATGCTGCTGATGCCGATGCTCCACGCAACGGGCACCCCAATGGCGATGAGGATGAGGAAAGTGAGTACAAGTATGAGAACTTCCATTTTTTTAATTGAAAATGGAGAATTGAAAATTGTAAATTATGCTTGCAAAACGGGCCATTGTCAGTTTTCAACTTTCAATTCTCCATTCATTAAATCATTTATTTTGTAATAAACTACCAACAAGCCGCTCAGCGGCAGGACCGCATAGACTACATACATGGGGATACGCATGGCCGCTGATAACTGTCCCAAAACCTGCGTGATGTACATCAGCCGAAGACCACCGATGACCATGACGCAGACCGCAAAAGCTATGATGACGAAATTGATAAACACAAAGAGCCTGCGTTGATTGGCAGTGCTCAATTTGGGCATCAACAAGTCAATGGAAAGGTGCATGTGCTGCCCTGCTGCATAGGCCGCACCCAGTATGCCAATCCAAATCAACAGGAAGCGGGCCAGCTCTTCCGACCAATCAGCCTGGCTGCCCAATGCGTAGCGGGTGACCACGCCCCACAGCACGTCCAGCGTCATGACGGCCATCAGCAGAACAAGCACATAGCCGAGGTATTTATTGATGGTTGTTTTCATAATTATCAATTATCAACTAATTAACTGCTTGTATCTCTTGAATCAGCTCATATTTCTCGGGCTGGTTTTTATAGTTGTCAAAGATGGATTTCGTTTTTTCGGAGAAAAGTTTCTTATCGGGGATAATGATTTCCACACCAGCGGCCTTCACGGAATCGAGGGCCTCCTCTTCCGCTTTTTGCCAAAGGATTCGCTCGTAGTCCCGGGCCTCGTCGGCAGCTTCTTGGAGCCATTGCTGTTCCTGCGCATCCAGCCGGTTCCAAAAAACGGTGCTGATGATGAGAATATCCGGCACGGCGGTATGCTCGTTCAGGGTGTAGTACTTACAGACTTCGTAGTGCCGGGAAGTGAAAAAGCTGGGCGGGTTGTTCTCTGCACCGTCCACGACGCCTTGTTGGAGGGCGGTGTACAGTTCGCCCCAGGAAATGGGCGTCGGTGCAGCGCCCAGCGACCGCACGAGGTTCATCGCCGTGACGCTTTCCTGTACCCTGATTTTCTTGTTGGCCAGATCCTCCGGGGTGCGGATGGGAGTCTTAGCATAAAATGAGCGCTGCCCCGCATCGAAATAGGTGAGACCTCGCAGCCAATATTTTTCGCTCTGCACCAGAAGTTTCTTGCCCACCTCGCCGTCCAGCACATGGTAGATATGCTCCCGGTCACGGAAGATATAGGGCAGGCTCAGCACCTCGATGTTCGGGGCAAAATTTTCCATGACCGCCGCTGAGACCTTCGTCATGCCGAGGCTGCCGATCTGGAGCAGTTCCAAGCACTGGCGCTCGCTGCCGAGCTGTCCGCTGGGATAGATTTCAAGGCGCAGCTTGCCACCCGACTTCTCCTCCAGCTTTTCCGACATGAATACCATCGCCTCGTGCACAGGATGCTTGACGTCCAGCCCATGGGCGAGCTTCAGCGTCTTCACCTCCGTCAGCTTGGCACAGCTCGCCGTGAAGAGCACCAAAAGGATAATTGTTGCCTGTCCATACCTCATCATAGCTGCACTATTTATTCCTTAGTTTCTGGATCATGTCCAGCGTCTCTCCTACCCTTTTCTCCAGTTCCCCGAAATCCCCGTTCTTCAGGATGTCTGACGAAATCAGTTGCGAGCCCATGCCAACGCAGGTCACGCCCGCATCGAACCATTTTTTCAGGTTGTCTTCGGTCGGTGTGACGCCGCCCGTCGGCATGATGCTCGTCCAAGGCTGCGGGCCTTTGATGTTTTTAACAAAATCGGGCCCGTAGGTGCCGCCGGGGAATAGCTTGACAATCTCGCAGCCCAGTTCCTCCGCCCGGCATATCTCGGTGAGGGAGCCGCAGCCCGGTGACCATAGCACCTTCCGGCGGTTGCAGACGGTGGCGATGTCTTCCCGCAGCACGGGCGTCACCACGAAATTTGCCCCCAACTGCATGTACAGGCTTGCTGCCGCCGCATCCGTGACGGAGCCGACTCCCAGCATCATTTCGGGCAGTTCCTTGGCGCAAAACTTGTTCAGCTCGCCAAACACTTCGTGGGCAAAATCGCCCCGGTTGGTGAATTCCAACAGCCTTGCGCCGCCCTTGTAGCAGGCTGCCAACACCTTTTTGCCCAGTTCCACATCGGCGTGGTAAAACAGCGGCACCATGCCCTGCTCTGCCATTTTTTGGGCGACTTGTATTCTTGTGAATCGAGCCATTTTAATTGATAATTAAAAATTGACAATTGATAATTATGGGGCTTTGTCACCATTTCCTCCTTTTGAGGTTTTTATAATGGCGACTAGGATTTTAATAATTTCAATGCAATCGTTCCATATTGATTCGAATTCTATTTGGGAGATATAATTCCCCTCTTTTATCATGTGCAACCAATATTCCGATTCGTTGGCTTCTTTCAACGCCATGCTCAATTTATGAATGAAATCCTTGGTGCTTTCAGCATGTTCAGCTTCCCTAACGATTGCCCCAACTGCGGTTCCACTTCTTTTCAATTGTTTTGAAATGACAAATTCCTTCTTGGTTTCTTCCAAATAAGCACACATCCGAACAATGCGTTTTCCGAAAGCAAATGTTTTATCCTTGATTACATTTTCTTTCATTTTAGATGAGGTATGTTTAAATGATAATTGAATTGAAATTAATCCAGTAATGTACTCGTCCTGAGCGCATTTTCAATTTTTAATTATCAATTTTCAATTACCTCGACACTCGCCCAGATGCATCACCGCCCATCAGCGTCTCTACCTCTTTCACCGTCACCAAATTTGCATCGCCGTAAATCGTGTGCTTCAGGCAAGAGGCTGCCACGGCGAAGTCCAGTGCTTTCTGGTCGTCGCCAGGCCAGGTGATGAGGCCGTAGATGAGGCCGCCCATGAAGCTGTCGCCACCGCCGACCCGGTCCACGATGTGGGTGATCTGGTAGGTGGGTGCTTCGTAGAGCTTTTCACCATCATAGAGCACGCCCGACCAGGTGTTGTGGCTGGCGCTGATGCTGCCCCGCAGGGTCGTGATGACCTTCTTCGCACGCGGGAACATCTGCATCAACTGCTTCAGCACGGACAAGTAGGCCTGTGCATCTACGGAGCCGCCGTGTGTCACGTCCACGCCCTCCGGGTGTAGGCCGAAGTGCTTCTCGGCGTCTTCTTCATTTCCCAAAATCACATCGCAGCCCTGCACGAGGGCGGGCATGATGTCGCCGGGTTGCTTGCCGTATTTCCAGAGGTTCTTGCGGTAGTTGAGGTCGGTGGAGACGGTGACTCCCATGCGGTTGGCGGTCTGGATAGCCTCAAGGCAAGCATCGGCAGCGCCCTGCGAGATGGCCGGGGTGATACCCGTCCAGTGGAACCACTGCGCATCCTTGAACACTTCTTCCCAATCCACCATGCCCGCCTGGATGCTGGCCATGCCTGAGTGCGCCCGGTCGTAAACGACCTTGCTGGCCCGGCTCACGGCGCCCATTTCAAGGAAATAAATCCCGAGCCGCTCGCCACCCCGTGCCACGAAGCGGGTGCCGACGTTGCGCTTGCGCATCTCCATCAGGGCGCAGTCGCCGAGGTCGTTGTTCGGCAGTCGAGTGACGAATTCCGTGGGCAAGCCAAAATTGGCAAGCGAAACAGCCACGTTGCTCTCGCCGCCGCCGTACACCACGTCAAACTGGCTGGCCTGGCTGAAACGCTGGAAGCCCGGCGGCGTCAACCTCAGCATTAGCTCGCCAAATGTTACTATCTTATTCATGTAATTGAGAATGGAAAATTAAAAATTAAAGTAATTTTTAGCGTTTCGATAGCAGATGTCCTCCACTACCCCCCCGAGCCACTTCGTATCATTCGGCAGCTCTCCATTATGCACATCACGGCCAATCAAATTGCAGAGCAAGCGGCGGAAATACTCGTGCCTTGGGAAGCTCAAAAAAGAGCGGCTATCCGTCAGCATGCCAATGAAACAGCTCAGCAAGCCCATGTTTGAGAGGGCGCTGATTTGCTTTTCCATGCCGTCTTTTTGGTCGAGAAACCACCAAGCCGAACCGAACTGCATTTTGCCTTTCGTCGAGCCATCATTGAAATTGCCGACCATCGTTGCCATTACCTCATTGTCACGGGGATTGAGGTTGTACAAAATCGTCTTCGCCAACTTGTCCTCCGAGTCGAGGCGGTTGAGGAATTTGGACAAACTGGCCGCCTGCTCCCAATCGCCGATACTGTCGAAGCCCGTGTCTGGGCCGAGTTGGTGGAGGAGCCGGGAATTGTTGTTGCGAAGCGCCCCCAAATGAAACTGCTGCACCCAGCCCCGCTCGGCATACTGGCAGCCGAGGTGGTAGAGCATGGCGGACATGTATTTCTGCTTTTCGTCGGGTTCGAGCGGGAGGCCCGACATCCGTTTTTTGAAAATGGTGTTGACCTCGATGTCCGTGAAATTCGCAGCGTACACCTGCTCCAGCCCGTGGTCAGAGATGCGGCAACCATTTTCATGGAAAAAATCCATGCGATTTTTGAGCGCCTGCAAGATGTCCTCGAAATGATGGATGTCAACGCCCGCCACTTCGCCGAGGCGTTGGATGTATTCGGGAAAGGTTTCCTTTTCGATTAAAATCGCCTTGTCTGGGCGGAAGGCGGGGAACAGGTTGATGTCCATCCCCTCCTGCTTCACTTGCTGGTGGTAGCGTAGGTCGTCCACGGGGTCATCGGTGGAGCAGGTCGTTTCGACGTTCATTTTGCGGAGCAAATTCCGTGTGGAATAAGCGTCCGTTTGCAACAAATCGCTGCAATGCTGAAAGATGTGTTTGGCGGAGTTCGGCGTCAGCAATTCATCCACCCCAAAGTAGCGCTTCAGTTCCAGGTGCGTCCAGTGATAGAGTGGGTTTCGAAGGGTAAAGGGTACGGCCTCGGCCCATTTTTGGAATTTCTCCCAGTCCGAGGCGTCGCCAGTGATGTACTTTTCAGGGATGCCCAAGGTGCGCATTGCCCGCCATTTGTAGTGGTCGCCGTTGAGCCAGACGGCAGTGATACTGTCGAATTTTTTATCTTCCGCAATCTCGTCCGGCGGCAAGTGATTATGGTAGTCAATGATGGGCTGCTTGGCAGCATACTCGTGGTAGAGTATCTCGGCGGTGCTGTTTTCCAAGAGGAAATCGTCGCCCAAAAAGGGTTTTATCATTGTATTCGTTTGTTCCATGTATTGCTGTTTCGGGGTGTAATGTTCGCGTAAAAATCCCTGATGGCCATATTCAAATTTCATCAAACCGCTTGCTGGATTTCACATCTCGTTCAGCCAAATTCATGTAACCCTTAGGTTTTGTACAAAAAAACAGGAGGGTGCCCTAACCGAACACCCTCCCTTTCTCTCACTTAACCAAATTAGTATGTAAAGACTTTCACTGCTTTTTGTCCATCCGCTGCTTGGGCAGTCACTACCCAGAAGCCATTTGGAAAATAGAAACTGGTGTCAACTGCGGTTTCGAAGGTTTTGACCAACAAGCCACTGGAATTGAAAATTTGAATCATCGTGTTCGATTGCACATTGGAAACAAAGACCTTGCTCCCGTTCGCATAAATTTCCACGGCGGAAGTCGGTACACGGTGGTGAACGGCGTCCACGTCGTTCTCAATCAACATGGGAATCGGATCCCAGCCGTCGTTGCCCTTTGTGAAATTGAAGGTCGTGATGTCCGTCTCGTCCATCAGTTGCGGATCGGTCAGGATGGTGGACCAAGGGGCCCGCTGCGCCGTGTTGTTCACACCTGATTCCTCAATCGTTCCGTACTCGTACATCATGTTGGACTCGCCGCCCAAGGTGTTCTGCCAGCCCAACGGCTCTATCAAAGAAAGACCTTCCGAGCCAGGGAAATCAGAGGTTTCGATGTTTGTTTTATAAAAAACAACCTCGCTGGTAGTCGCCTGCCAAGGACGGCCGAAGTAGCCCGGTTTGGAGCGATAGGCCGAAGCCGTTTCAGTGCCGGGCAAGGCGGTGGTCACATTGCATTCGTACATCAAGTAACCCCTGCCACTGCTCTGCTGGGCCGCTGTGATGTAGGCTTGGTCGGAGGTCACGTCGCTGGTGTTCATCGCCAAATCGGTTTTGTAAAACACCGCTGTCATGGCACCGAAAATATAGTCCACCGCACCCATCGCCGAGCCTTTGTACATGACCACCCTCGAACCAGCACCACCATAGAAGGAATCCTGCCGGCCAATGACACGGCATTTGTTCAAAATCATTTTGTCGGCATTATTGGCAACGGCCATCGCCGCCGCCCGTTCTACCTTGCTCCGGTCCTGCACGTCAACGTTGCCGACATCCGTGGGTCGTGGCCCTTTGCCACCTACCAACCATTCCACCACCACATCTTCCGATTCTTTTTGTGAAATGTACTGGTTGTAGGAGTTTTCGAAGATGATATGATCGGCCTCAAACCCATCGGCAGTCACCACTACTGTTGCATTCCAATACGAGCCGTTTGTCGTGCCTGCGCCCTTGTTGTTGTATGACAAATACCCATTTTCCTTGTTGACGGCCAGCACATCTGCATGCCATTTCTGGTCGCTGCTCATGCTGTAGTAATCGTAGCCGTGGCCATAGTAGGAAGTGACCCGAACCGCATTGGCATCAATGTCAACACCTTGGTTCAGCAGGTCAATGCTGGGGAAAGCAGCAGCATTTTTGAGGGAAACATTGGGTATGTCAATCACCAACATCTCCTCGTAATTGCCCGGGTCAACCAAGATGGTCACACGCTCATCGTTTGGACGGACCATGTTCCGCACCGCCGCCAGCGCCTCGTTGATGATTTGATAGTCTTTGTCCACCCCGACCGTGAGCATGTCCTTGTACGGGATATGGTTGATGATAGCTATTTGTGGAAAATAAGTGGTGGCCGCACCTGCGCCGACAGCAATGTTCACAAAGCCAGCCGCAGCACCCGGATAATCGTATTCGGTCACTTCAAGCAGCGTAGTGCTTTGACTATTAGTAGTGATGGCAGCGCCGCCATCAATGGAAAAATCAGCGGTGTAGTAGTAGGTGATGCGGACGGTCTCACCCGGATTGACCGGTACTTGGATGGTCGCCCCGTCCTTGGCAGTCAGGTGGCCCTTGTTGATTTCGTTGGCCACTTGGCCCGTGAACAACAAACCTTTGTAAGCTGGGTCGCCATTGGCAATTACCTTGTCGTCAAAATCCCAAATCCGCACGGGAACAAATTGCAAGGTCTTGGAGGTGGCTGCACCGTTCACCTTGAGGTTGGAGGTCGAGGTCAGTTGCACGGGGTAGGCATCCAAGCCGCTCTGTGAAATGATGTAGGTGCCATCCCGCAGGCTAATGCCGTTTACCGAAGGAAAATCATACACATAGCCCGGCTCGTTGAGGTTGCTGAAACTCAGTTGAAGGTCGGCCAATTGTGCCGCATCCAGCCCCAGCGCATCAATCGTTACAGGGTAAACCGGTTTTGCACTGAAATCAATATCGGCACTTGTGTTGGCTGCGCCAATGGTGATGGTATTGGCCGGGATGAAATAATCGTTCACACCATCGGCAGAGATGGTGTACTCGATATTCGGCTCCAACTCGACGCTGTAGGTAGCCATAGCCGCATCCACCACAGGAGCCGGCACGTAAATAGCCCCTGCATTTGGGTCAGCGGTGTACACCAAACTCAAGTTGGGAATAGCAGCACCCAGGCCGTTGATGGAGCCAGTCACGGTGTAGAGTTCCACTTTTTCGACGACAACATCGTGGGTCGTAGTTGCATCCGTCACATCCAGACTTAGGCCATTGCTGATGATAAAACCGTTTGCATTGGCCAAACTCAAAGCGTAGGTGTAGCCCGCAGGCAGGGTCACGCTGTAATTCCCGCCAGTTACATCGCCGCTCCAAGATTTTCCGGCCGCATTGGTGAAAACGATGGAATAATCGGCAGGAATGCCGGGGGCTTGCGTTTCATCCACATTGCCCGTCAGGTTCACGTAAGTCGCATCTTTTCGGTAAATGCGGAAGTAGCTCGGTTTGCCTTGCGTATCGTAAATATGGTAGGCCCCATCCGATTTTGCCACAAATTTCAGCTCAGTCAAATCGGAAATTATGGGCACCACGTCCTTCTGGTAATTCGGATCGGCCACATATTCGAAATTGATGGTTCCGCCCGCATCGGTTTTTGCGAAGATGGTCACCTCATCGTCCTCGCTCAGTGCCAGACTCAGGTAACGGCCAGTGGCAGCAGCAGAATTCACGTACACCCGACCTTGGTAATCCGTCACGTTGCTGATATTTTCATCGTACCGGGTGAGGTTGGTGTTCGTGGTGCGGAGGCGGTCGTTGGAACCACCTACCCACGACAAAACACCTGCACTGAAACCCGGCAGCACATTGCCGGAACTGCCCACAGTGATGTTTGGGTCGTACCAACCATTGATGATGCTTTCATCCAATTGGTTGTTGTAATCCATCGTGTCCAGTTGTACCGCTGCAAAATCCCAGACATCGGTTTTGCCATTGGATGGGTCGATGATGGCCGCATTCTCGATGTTCATCCCGTGTATGTAAACCTCGGCAGATGGGAAGTCCGTGCTTTTCAGCGTGGCGGTCACTTTGCCCGCAGGGCCAGTGTAAGGGAAACTGATGGCAAAACCATCGGCACCGCCCAAGTTCACGGCAGCGATTGACCCCAGAGCATCCCCATTTTCATTGGTAAAATCAAAAGTTGCGTCAGCAGCCACCCCGTAGGTATCCGTGATGAAAGTGATGATGGCATCCCCTGCCACGATGACGTCGAAGGAGTTTCCTGGGAAAAACACTGCGCCGTGGGTCGCATCGTGGTAGCCAAACTGGCCTGCGGGCACATCCGTATTGCTGTTGATGGTCAAAATGCCATCGCCCGTCACGAAAGTCGTGTACCGCAGCGACTGGTAGCTGATTTGCGGAAGTTCCGAACCATCGAAGAAATTATAGGTGTAGGTCTCGCCTGGGTTGGCGGTCACGATGAGGCTGTTGTCGCCAATTTTCAACAAATAAGTCGTTGGGTCGGAAGCCGGATCGGCAAAGGTGACGGTCAAGGAGTCACCGCTGATTTGCACCGATTCAATATCACCTGTCAGTGCTGGGGTGTATGTTGAAAGCTCCTCGCCTGCCAAGTCGATGAGGATGGAAGCCATCTCGTTGGTGGCACTGATGACCGTTCCCTCGCTTACCGTCACCGTGGCGTTGCTGCTGGCATCGGCTCCGGTTTCGATGCCAATTTCAATGCTGTTGATGGTGATGGTTCCTGCCTTTTGAACATAAGGCGTCAGGTTCACATCGTAAGGAACAGGTAGTATTTCTAGGTAAGGGATATAAGTGGTTCCAGTGAAATCAAGGGTGACGATGCCTGCCGTACCGACATACAGGAAATCCACGGTAGAGCCGTCGTTGCCAAAATTGCCAGCGGTCATGGAGGCTTGGGAAGGCACGTCGAAAGTGCCTGTTGCACTTGAAACGCTGATGGTACCATTCGAGTAAATGCTGCCACCTATTTTAATATAGGAATTGCCTGCCACTTGCAGCACGAGTTGGTTGCCACCTTTCAGGACGGAGCCGTGCTGCGTGCCATTGTAGCCGTAAGCATTACTCGACCCGACGATCACATCCACCAAACCCTTGTGAATATCGGATTGGCCGTTGGTTACAGTCGGGATAATTGTGCCATCCCTGAAGTCGAAGTAGTAAGGTATATTGGCTTCCGCTGACGTATTGGCTGCGCCAAGTTGCGCAGGAACCACATCGATGGTAGGCAGGTAAAGGTCGTTGCCAGAATTGGCCGTGGTCTTGAAGTTCAAATTTGCGGCTGCACCGGAATAGGCAAAGGCATAGGTATCACTGAGGTCGTTGGTCACTTTCGTGTCCTGCGTTCCGAGGTCGCCGGTGGCCGTGGCAGTTCCCACCAAGTTCAAGCCAGAATATTGGGAACCTAAGAAAATAAGGCTGCTGGTACCTGCCACATCAATATTGATGTCGCCATCCACCTTCATGTCGAGGCCGTACTGCACGCTGTGGTAGCTGTAATTTCCAGCTAAGGTCAGCGAACCATCGGCACTCTGGCCTGCGGAAATGATGCTGCCATCGGTAAAATCGTAATTCGCCACCTCGTGCAAATAGCTGTTGTCGTACAATTCAATGGTATAGCTGGTAGGTTCGGTCGTGTTGTCGGCGTAGGTGATTTCAAGATTGTTGCCGTTGATGACCGCCGATTCAATTTCACCGGAGACAGTCGGGGTAAGGGTCGGCAGGTCAGCGCCACCCAAATCCATCGCCACAAACCCATCGTCCTTCAATGATTTCAACACAATGCCGCTGGCAACGGAAATCGTCGCATTGTCGGCAGCAGTAGCACCGGAGGTCAAAGTGATGTCGATGCCATTCAAGTTGATGACGCCGGATTTTTGAACATAACTGCTCAGGGAAACATCGAAAGGCACGGGCACAAGCTCGATGAACGGGATATAGTTCGTACCTGTAAAATCGAGTGTCACCGTGCCAGCATCGCCCACGTAGAGGAACTCTACATTGCCTCCACTGTCGTAGTTGGCGGCAGTCTGGGAGTTTTGTGTAGTCAAGTCAAAAGCACCCGTCGCACTCGACACTGTGATGGTACCGTTGGAATAAATGCTGCCGCCAATCTTGAGGGTCGTATTCCCCGCCACTTGGAGGATAATCTGGTTGCCTGTTTTAAAAACAGACCCATGCTGTGTCCCATTGTAGCCGTAGGCGTTGCTGGAACCAACGACGATTTCAACCAGCCCTAGGTTGATGCCAGACTGCCCATTTGTATTGGTCGGCACGATGCTACCGTCACGGAAGTCAAAGAAGTAATCAATGTTCTTTTCGGCCATAGTCGCCGTAGCACCCGACTGCCAGGGAATCACTTCGAGGCTTGGAAGGTAGAGGTCGTTGCCCGATCCGGCTTCCAATTTGAAGTTCAAGGTGGTGGCCGGGCCCGAGTAAACAAAATCGTAAGTATCGCTCAAATCGTTGACGACCTTGGTGTCATGCGTTCCCAAGTCACCAGCATCTACGGCTGTGCCGACCATGTTCAGGCCCGAATACTGCGAACCCAAAAACCGGATGGTACTGCTGCCCGTCACAGCAACGTTTATCTCGCCGTTGACCTTCATGTCCAGGCCGTAGGTCACGCTGTGATAGCTATAATTCCCTGACAAGGTAACGACACCGTCTGCACTTTGCCCGGCAGCGATGATAGTGCCATCCGTAAAATCGTAGAGGGTTGAGTTGACAATTTGCCCATGGGCAAGCACTGCATAAAACAGTGCTAGGGCAAGCAAGCAATGTACTTTTAGTTTCATGATTCCATTAGTTATGGGCAATGATTATGTAGCCATAATCAACTACCTGTTGTTTATGAAGCAATAATTACCATTTAAATTTTACCTAACTAAATCAGTGAAAGCCAGCCGATTAGGTGTGATTCACCCTATCAGGTTCGGCACTTTGGCCTTCAAGTCCGGGGTCTGTCAAGGCTGGTTTTCTTCAAATATTTCCTAATCGGTAAATCCATTTCCCGAATGCCTTCCACCACCAATTCGGCCATCAGTTTTGCGCCCATCGGTGAAAAATGCGTGTTGTCGGCCACGCCATCTGGATAGTTCGGGTTTTCCCCTTTTTCCAGTTGGAGGAACAGGCTCTTCGAAGCCGCCTCCCCATATTTCGTGAGCACCGCTGCGCTCTTCTGGTGCATGTCAATCAGGGGCAGTTTTTGCTCCTTGGCGGCCTCTCTCATTTTCGTTGGGTAATCGCCGTGGGTGTCCACGAGCGTTCCGTTTTCGTCAAATTTTCGCCGCATGACGGGCGTCAGCAGTACGGGATGACCGCCTTTTGCCCGTACTTCCTGTGCCATGCGAATCAGATTCTGCTTGTAATCGGCAGGTGAGGCATAGCGTTCCGTTCCTTCCTTGCTGTCGTTGTGGCCAAATTCGATGAAGACATAATCCCCTTTTTTCAATTTGTCCATGACCACTTTCCACGAACCTTCTTCCACAAAAGACCGCGTGCTGCGGCCGTTTTTTGCATGGTTTTCAATTAAAATCCCATCTTCGAAAAAGGTCGGTAGCATTTCTCCCCAACCCGTTTCGGGTCGTCGGTCTGGCTTTTTTTCCGCCATGGTAGAATCACCGACGAGGTAGATGACCGAGCTGTTTTTATCAAAATCATCACAGCCCGCCAATAATAATAGTAGCAGGATAGGAAGATATGATTTACAAGATTTAAACATGGTCAATTCTATTATTTTCGAAGCAACTCCAAGGGTTTTAAAAGTGTGGAAACCCCCAGTATTTACAAGGCTTTTCACTCTGTCATTTTACCATTGATATAAACCGATTTATAATTCATATCCTCAGCAAATTCAATGTCGTTTCCTTTGGCAACACCATTGAATTTGCAGTTGGTTAAATGCACGTTCTTCACTGGAAATTCATCGCTATATCCGTCTATTAAAATCCCATATTTGCTCTTTTCCGAGGTGACGTTTTCCACATATATATTTTGGACCGTCGGCATAAAAACCTGGTTGCTGTCCGCCAACATCATGTAGCGCATATTGATCCGCAACACCGCTTCTTTTACCTCGCCGACTTTTATATTTCGAAAGAACAAATTCTCAATCGTGCCGCCCCTTGTCTTGTTGGTTTTGATCCGCAATGCCCGCTCCAGGTTGGGGCTATCCATCACGCAGTCCTCGGCGTAAATATTCCTGGCCCCGCCGCTCACCTCGCTGCCGATGACCACCCCACCGTGGCCGTCCTTCATTTCACAGCCTTGGATGACCACGTTTTCGATGGGCCGATTGATGCGGCGGCCATCCTGATTGCGGCCAGATTTGAGGGCGATGCAGTCATCGCCTGTGTCGAAGTAACAGTTTTTGATGAGCACGTTCTTGCAGCTTTCGGGGTCGCATCCGTCGCTGTTGGGGCCGTGACTGAATACTTTCACCCCCTGCACTGTCACATTTTCACAAAGCACCGGATGGATAACCCACATCGGCGAATTGCGGAGCGTGACACCTTCAATCAGCACATTTTTACAATTATACGGTTGCAGGAAATTGGGCCGCAGGTAGCTGCCTTCCCCCAGCACCCGTTGCTCCACGGGCACTTCACGGGTGTTCCAGTCCACCAGTTTGGGGCGGCTATGGCCATCGGCCTGGCTCGGCATCCCTGCCTCCCAACCGAATAATTTATTGTCCACCCAATTCCACCAATGCTCGTTGCTGGCCTGCCCATCCAAAGTTCCCGCGCCCGTGATGGCAATGTTCTCCTGTTCGTAGGCATAAATCAACGGCGAGTAATTGAAGCATTCCGAAGCTTCCCAGCGTGTGCGAACCACGGGCAAAAAATCCTTGGCATCGGTGCTGAACTTGACAGTGGCGCCTTCGGCAATGTGCAGGTTGACGTTGCTTTTCAAATGAATTGGCCCTTTTGAAAAATACTCGCCTGCGGGTATAATCACTTTTCCACCACCTGCTGCATGGCAAGCCTCGATGGCCGCTTTGATGGCAGGCAGACAATCCGATTTGCCGTCTGCTTTTGCCCCGAATTCCGTGATATCAAAGTTTTTATCGGGGAAAACAGGCGGCTTGATATTGGCTAAAATCTCGTCCACATTCGCCCAAGGCGAAGCGGTGGCGGTAGCAGCTTCATCCGAAACATTCGCCTGTTGGCAGCTAAGCGATACCAGCAGGAACAGGATGGATATATAATTTTTCATAGTCTGTCAAATTAGGCGTTAGACTTCCCAAGTTTTAAAAACTTGGGAAGTCTGCGATAAATCTGTGTTGTGGTTTTCGAAGTCACCACTCATTCGCAAAGCCAGGTTTGTTGTAAATCTCCGCCCAATCCCGGTGACCTTCGGTAAAACTGGCGAGGCACCAAGTGAACATGAAATCCACTGACGGCGGGGCGATGGTATCGTGGTAGGTCGGTGTCACGTTGATGGCCGTCTCATCGAAAATATGGGCATAAACGTTTACTTTCTCCTCCGGCAAGGCGCAGTTTTGGAGCACATAGGGCACATCGCCCTCAATGTCCGTCTCACAGCGGAAATGGTAGATTTCCTCCTTGGCATTTGCCCCCAGCCCATGAGGCCCATCGGGCCCGTGGAAGTGTGGCGGATAGCTCCCCACCCCACCCCGGTTGGCCATGTAGGTGTCACCGAAGAGGAGGCGGTTGGCCTGCACGTTTTTATCCACCAGTTTGAAAACGGTGCGCTTGGACATGGGGCGGCGGTTGCCAAGGTCGGCGGCGAGTTCTGTTCCCTCAATGTCGATGTGGCGAATGAGCTGCACGGGGTATTTGGTATGGCATTTCACGGCCTTGAATTCACTCACATCGCAATTGCCATCGGCAGCAATTGTCACTTCACTGTTGATGCCAACATACAGCACGTCGCCCTTGCCAAGCAAGTGTGTTTCCCCATCGGCGGTCAGTTTTGCTTGCCCACGGTTTACGTAGTAAACGGCTTCCTCCTCGCCGAGCGACCGGTTGGCAGCGCCGTTTTCCTTCAACACCATTCGCGCCAAGCGCAAAAACTGAAAACTGGAATTGTCACCGGTGATGATTTCTTGAACGCCATTGGCGGGGGTGGCATCGAATGCCTCTACTTTGCGGATTTCGTGCTTCAGCGGCACCATTACTTGGAGGTCGTGGCGACGCTCCTCAGGCGATTTCGGGGCAGCGGTCTTGTCCGCTCCGATTGTCTTAGGTTGTACCATTTAGTTGAGTGTAGTTTGAGTTTGATTGAATTGTTAGAAAATGTTTGGAGCAGTCAGCATAAAAATGGGTTGCAAAATCCAACGCCGCCAAACAATTTTCCAACAATTTCAAACAACTACTGGTAATTTCATGAATGCTCAAAGATAGATGGGCATCCTACCTGCCATTATTCAAAATTCACCATTTGGATAGCCGCTTTTAACATCCTGCGCCAAGGGCTGTGGGGGCTCAATGATTTGCTGCAATTTTCCATTTTCAAAAATGGTACGACATGAAATACTTGATTGGATTAATGCTGATCGTGGCCTTGAATTCTTGCAAGGCAAAGCAAATCGACCCGCTGCTCACCGATTCCACTGCCGATAAAATGTTGCTCTACCAACGTAGCTATGGCGGTTGGCCACAGTACCACGGCGATGCCACGAATTATAAATTGCCCATCACGGAGGAACTAAAAGCCAAGCTACTCGCCGACAAGGACAGACCGGATGCCACGATAGACGACCGCTCCACGACCTTGGAAATCAACTACTTACTGGATGCATACGGTAACACCAAAAATCCCAGCTACCTCAAAGCGGCCGAGTTGGGCATTTCCTATTTGCTGAAAGCACAGAATGCCGCAGGTGGTTGGCCGCAGCATTACCCCGACTCAAGTGGTTACCATAAACACATTACTTATAATGACAACGCCATGATCGATGTCATGTGGATCATCAAGCATTTGGCGGAAAACGATATGCCGTTCCAGCCTGTGGACGCTGCGCTCAAAAACCAAGCGCAAACAGCCCTTCAAAAAGGCATCGAATGCATCCTGAAAACACAGGTGGTGGAAGACGGCAACCTGACGGTCTGGTGCGCCCAGCACGATAGCCAAACCCTGCTCCCAGCTAGCGCCAGGAAATTCGAACCTGCCTCGTTGAGCGGCTCGGAAAGCGTGGGCATCGTGCGCTTTTTGATGAGCATCGACCAGCCTTCCGATGAAACCAAGACGGCCATCCGGTCGGCGGTGCAGTGGTTTGACAAAGTGAAAATCGAAGGCTACAACGTGGAATTGCGAAAAGATCCCAGCCAGCCAACGGGCAGGGATCGGGTTATTTTCAAGGAAGCAAACAGCACCATCTGGGCCCGGTTTTATGAGTTGGGCACCAACCGACCCATTTTCATGGGACGCGAAGGAGTGGTAAAATATTCACTAACGGAAATCGAAAACGAGCGCCGGGCTGGCTATGGGTTTTATGGGAAATGGCCGGAAAAATTATTGGAAAAAGAATACCCGAAATGGGAAGCCAAATGGCAGTAAATCAAGGTGCCAGCGCCTTGTACCGTCGCATGGCTTCCACAAAATAGTAGTCCGCATAGGTCAATGGCACATCGACTTCTGTCCCATTTGGTTTATGCCCAACGCCATGCTGCAGCAAGAAACCACCATTGGTGCCCGGGGCAGCTTTGTAACTGGGGCTGGACAGCGTTTTTAGCATTGTCTCCGCCGTTTGCAGGTATTGACCTGCCTCGCTCGCCGGGACATAGCCGCTCAATTCTATCAACGCCGAAGCCATGATGGCCGCAGCGGAGGCGTCACGGAGCGCATCGGGAATGCCCGGCGCATTAAAATCCCAGTAGGGGATTTTGTCCGCTGGCAAATTGGGATGTGAAAGCAAAAACTGGGCGATTTTTCTGGCTTGTTCCAAGTAAGTTAGCTGCTTCGTTTCCCGGTAGGTAGCCGTGAAACCGTACAGCCCCCAAGCTTGGCCCCTCGCCCAGGCGGATTCATTGGCAGCACCTTGTGCCGTCCTTTTTTCCATCACTTCGCCCGTATGTGGGTGATAGTTCAAGACATGGTAGGAGCTGTTGTCGGGTCTAAAATGATGGGCCAAGGTCGTGTTGGCATGCGTGGTAGCGATTTTGTAAAAACTGGAATCACCTGATTCACGGGTTGCCCAAAACAGCAGTTCCAGGTTCATCATATTGTCGATGATGACAAGGAAATCCTCGGGTTTGGAATCCCAAGATTTGATGCAGCCGACTGTGGGATTGAAACGGGTGCTCAAAGACTTGGCACTTGTCAGCAGGATTTCCCGGTAGGCTGGGTTTGGCTGGAGCTGGTTGGCTTCGCCAATACTACAGAACATCATGAAGCCGAGGTCGTGGGTGCCGGTGTTGTGTTTTTCCTTCTCTAAAATGGGTAGGATCCGCATCGCCTCCCGATAGAGCGATGAATCCCCTGTTGCTTCGAAAAGCTGGAGCAAAGTGCCGGGATAAAATCCGCTGCACCACCAGTCGGATTGGCTGAATTCGTATTGGCCAGTTTTGGGGAAAAATGTTTTCGGGAATTGGTCTTCCGGCAAATTTTTCATCAAAAGCTGGTACTGCGCTGCCGCATCGCTCAGGTTGGCATCGATTGTTTTCAGTAAAGCCGTATCGGGGCGGAAATTGGGCATTTGACCAAAACATGGGGTGGCCAAAAGCAAGGGAAACATAAGGAAGTGGAAGTGGAAACACATAGTTTTTAGCTGCCCGCCAATTGGCGGACAGTGCGAATAACGACAGATTTCTTGAAAACTCAGCACTAGCGGGCCATCCATCCACCGTCCACGTTGATGACGGTACCGTTCACGTAGTCGCTGGCTGCGGAAGCAAGGAATATCGCCGTACCGCCCAAATCTTCCGGATTGCCCCAGCGGCCAGCGGGTATCCGGCTGGTGATGGCGGCATTGCGTTCTGGGTCGTCCTGCAAGCGCTGGGTGTTGTCGGTGCGGAAATAGCCGGGGGCAATGGCGTTCACTTGGATATTGTACTGCGCCCACTCGTTGGCGAGTGCCTTGGTGATACCCGCGATGCCGTGCTTGCTGGCCGTATAGGCAGGTACCGTGATGCCACCGGAGTAGGACAACATGGAGGCAGTGTTGATGATTTTGCCACCGCCGTTTTCAATCATGTCCTTGCCCGCCAACTGGGAGAGGTAAAAAGCGGAGGTCAGGTTCACTTCCAGTACCCGGTCCCATTCGTCGAGGGGGAAATCCTTGGCGGGATAGCGGGCAATGGTGCCGCCGTTGTTGACGAGCACATGGATTTGGCCGCATTTTTCGACGGCGGCTCGGTACATTTTCAAGATGGCGGCCCGGTCGCTCAGGTCGGCGGAGAGGCCGTAGGCTTGGCCACCATTGGCTGCAATCTGGCGAATGGTTTCGTCAGTACCACCTGGCGAAGAGCTGCAACAGACCACAAAGGCACCAGCTTCCGCCAATGCAACGGCCATCGCTTGGCCGAGGCCCCGGCTGGCACCTGTGACGAGCACGTTCTTGTTTTTCAAGGAGAATAAATGATTCATACGATGCGATTTTTCAAAAAAAGAAACGGTGTAAAATTGATGGCTTGGAGGCAATGGCGGGTCGCATTTTTCAACATGATCGCCGCATATTTTCACAAAAGGAAATTCCAGAATGGTCCTGCCGGAATCCAAAAATCGGATTTGGGTGGCCATTTTTTTGTCGAATCCCCTTCATTTCCCTACCTTCATTTTCCGAACAAGCCGACCCCCGATATTTTATTTCAACACATGGACAAGGATTTTTTTAGTAAAAAATGGAGGCTTTTGTTGCTGCTTAGTGTGGGCTGCTGCTTTTCGTTTGCCCTACAGGCTTCCCAGCCCTACACCCCAAAAATCGTCAATCCGCTGTCTGAGTCGTGGCGCTGGAAGAACTTCCCCGAACTGGAAGGAAAGGGTATTCGCTACATCGCTGAGACTGCCGATCAGAAGGTTTGGGTGAGCTGCAACGAAGGGGTGATGGAGTACGATGGCTACGTCTGGACGACCCACGATGCCAAAAACGGCCTTACCGCCTCCCCCGTTGAGCAGCTATTGGTGGCCAAGGATGGCAGCATCTACGCCACTACTTCCAAAGGTATTTTCAAATACGACGGCAAGCGTTGGGCGCATTTTTTCAAGGTACCGGAAGGGCGCACTTTTGGGTTCCATACCATCAAACAACTCACCGACAACAGCATCATCGCCTGCTCCGATTGGGGTTTCATCCAATTTCTTAAGGACGGAAAAATCAATTTTTACACCGGCATCAGCAAGGCTTCTGATTTGCGCAGCAACTACCCGCAAATCAACTGGGTCATCCTGCCCAACGAGGCCTTGAACGAGGACAACGACTTGCGCTACGCCTCCGATGTGCTCGAAATGGGCAACGGGGAAGTCTGGTTTGCACTCACCACCAAGATGGAAGTGGGCAAATTGCTCAAGTTCCGGTGGGACGCCGTACAGGGCAGTCAGCTCGCACAGTTCGAAGTGGTAGCCAGCCGTGATGGCCTAAATTTGGGCGAAGACCAAAAATTGCTGCACGCCGCCGATGGCCGGGTCTGGGTCATCAATTCCACCTCCAACAAGGGCATTTTGGTGTTTGATGGTGAAAAATGGGAGACCATTTTCATCAACCAGCTCTTCGGTGGCGACGAGTACATGGCAGACATCGTGCAGTCGGCCAATGGCACGATTTGGATCAGTACGATGGCCAAGATTTTCGCTTACACCAACGGCAAATGGGAGATGTACAAAGCGCCGCACTACCCCGTGCCCGCCAACCGGGTCATCCTCCAAAACAGCCAAAGTGACCAACTCTGGGTGGTTGGCTACAAGTCGAAAGTACTTCTCCTGGATTTCTCCACCGACCAATGGCTCACCTTCGAAAACCTGAGTTTCCAGTGCGAGGTATCGCCCGAGGAGCAGTGGTTTTTGGAGCGCAACAATCGCCTCGTGCGGCGCACCGCCAGCACTTGGACTTCCTACGGGGCCGAGGATGGGGTGATGGATTTTCCGGTTCGGATGATGAAAACCTCGAAAGGTCAAGTCTGGGCCGCTGGCTCGCACCATGGTGTGGCTGCCACGGCGGTTTGGAAAAATGGCAAGTGGGAACGGCACCTGCACCCGAAGCTCTCTTGGGGCATTGATTACCGGGCTGTCTTCGAGGCAAAAGACGGGTCGCTCTGGTTTGGCGCAGGCGTGGATGCCGAAACCAAGGACGGCTTTGTCAGTGGGCTGCTCCAACTCCGAAACCCGACCGCTGAAAAGTTGGATTGGGTACACCATGTTTATGGGGAAAATGGGTTGACGCAGGCCAATGTGTACGGCATCGGTGAGTCCAGTGATGGTAGGATTTGGATCGGTGGCAGCCGCCTTCTTTTTTACGATGGAAAAACGTGGAATTCCCTACCGGACGAGCGCTTGCAGCAGTACGTAAACTATATCTACAGCAACGATAAGCTACTGTTGGTAGGCTCCCGCTACTATGGGCTTTTTGTTTTTGATGGGGCAAAATGGACCAATTACAGCACCCTCGACGGCCTTTCAGGCAACACGATCATCAGCATCGATGCGCTGTCCGATTCGATTTTTATCGTGGCCACCGAGAATGATGTCTGCAAGTTCGATGGCACTTCCTGGACGCAGAATATTTTCCCGGAGAAACTGAACATGGACTTCGAAGGGGGCACGGTTTACCACACGGGCCAGCACATCTGGGTCAACCACGTGCCGCGCAGTTGGAAACGCCGGGCCTACCAGCGGAATACAGAACGTACGGAGGACTGGGATTTTTTCACTACCCGCTACCAGCCCAGCCACACGCCGCCGGAGACCAGTTTTGATTTTTACCTAAAAAGCGTTTCTTCCGATGGCAACAGCCTGATTTCGTGGAAGGGGAAGGACTATTTCGCCAAGACCGCCGCCAGCCAGTTGATGTACTCCTACCGCATGGACGGGGGTGCGTGGTCGCCTTTTTCCAAAAACAACCAGCACACTTTTACCAGCCTGCCGAGCGGCCAGCACAGCTTGGAAATCCGCTCCCGGGACCTCGACTTCAACGTGGACCCTACACCTGCCCATATCGAGTTTGAGGTTCTGCCACCTGTCTGGCAACAGGGTTGGTTCATCGCGTTGATTCTGGCATTTTTGACCACCTTCGGCATTTACGAGTACCGGGTCATTTCGAAGAAAAAGAAACTGGAAGTGCTGAATGCCTCGCTGCAGGAGGCCAATGAAAACCTCCAGAAAAAAGGGGAGAAAATTGAGCTCCAGAACCGGGAAATTCTGGCGCAGCAAGCACAGATTTTGGAGCAGTCCAAGATTCTGGAGACCAACAACCACGACCTTGAAGCGCGAAACGAGGAAATCCGCCAACAGCGCGACAAATTGGAGGAAATGGTGGTGCAGGTCGAGAACCTGTCGAAAGCCAAAATCGGTTTTTTCACCAATATCTCCCATGAACTTCGCACGCCGCTGACCTTGATTCTTGGCCCCATTTCGCAGTTAAAAAAGCAGGGTGAGCAGATGGCACCGGCACAGCGGCAGCAGTTGCACGGCATCATCCAGCGGAACGCATCCCGCTTGTTGAAGCTCATCAACCAACTGCTCGAAATGCGCCGGATAGAACAGAGCACCCTCGAAATCAACCTGAGCGAAATCAGCTTGCCAGATTATATTTTCGAGATGATGGAACTGTTCGAAGCGTTGGCGAAGCGCCGAAACATCGAATTGGATTTCGTGGACAATAGCGAAAACAAGGTGGTGACGCTCGACTCCGACAAGGTGGAGAAAATCATGACCAACCTGCTTTCCAACGCTTTCAAGCACACCCCGGAAGGCGGCCAGATTGCCATCGGTTTGAACACGGTATCGGCAGTGGAAAAAGGCTTGAACAGTTTTTACGAAAAGTATTTTGAAATCACCGTGGAGGACACGGGCAGCGGCATCAGCCCCGATAAATTGGCCTATATTTTTGACAAATACTACACCTCAAAATCAGAAGTGACCGATGTAGCAGGCGAAGGTATCGGCCTATCGTACGTGAAGGATTTGGTGTACCTGATGCAAGGTGAAATCCGGGTGGAAAGCAACGTGGGCAAGGGTTCCAGCTTCTTGGTGTACGTGCCATTCGTACCAGCACTCGACACCGCAAAAGGCAGTGCGGCACCTGAAAAACCGAGTTTCAAGGTTGCTCGGCATGAAGCTTCGCTGCTGCTCAACACCTACCTGGAGGAAGGTATGGAAACCGCCGCCAGTGAGGAAATCGTCAACCACAGCCTGCCCCGCCTGCTCGTTGTAGAGGACAATCCCGACATGCTCCATTTTCTGGAAAGCATCCTACAGGACAAATACCGGGTGACCACCGCCGTGAACGGCAAGGAAGCCTTGAAACTGGCCCGCAATGAGTCGCTCGACCTCATCGTGAGTGACGTGATGATGCCCGAAATGGACGGCATTAGTTTTTGTGAAAAAATCAAGGAAAACTTTGCCACCAGCCATATTCCGGTGATTCTGCTGACGGCCAAGGTCTTGGAAGAAAGCAAGCTTTCCGGTTATCTGAAAGGTGCCGACGATTACATCACCAAGCCCTTCAACCCAGAATTGCTATTGGTCAGAATTGAAAACTTGTTGGCGCAACGGGCGAAGCTGCGGGAGGTCTTCAACAAGGATTTCATGCTTACGCCAAAGCTGGAAACCATCGCTTCGCCCGACGAGGAATTCTTGCAGAGACTGTTGAACTTGATGAATGAAAACCTCTCCGAAGCCGAGTTCAACGTCGAATCCATGTGCCGCTCCATGCACCTGAGCCACATGCATTTCATTCGAAAAGTGAAACAGTTGACGGGTAAAAAACCGATAGACCTGCTCAAATCCTTCCGCATGAAAAAAGCGAAGGACTTGCTGTCGCAGCAGCATTTGACGATTGCGGAAGTGGCCTACAAAGTGGGCTTCGACCTGCCGAATTCCTTCAGCCGGACCTTCAAAAAGGAATTTGACATCACGCCGACGCAGTTCATCAGCGACTTGCAACAGCAGAGCAACGTGCCGCTGAAGGTGGACGAACCAATCATTTTTTCGAAAAACTGACATGCGCACTACCCTATTCCATTCCATGATATTGCTCGGGGCAGCCTGCGTTTTTGGCTGCAAGATGAGTCGTCTTCCGGCGGCGCAGCAGGTTCATTTTATACAAGACGAGTCCAAACAGCAGGTGGACGTGTATATCGGAAGCGTGTTTTTCACTTCCTACATCTATCGGGGCGGTAGCCTCAAGAAGCCCGTTCTTTTTCCGTTGGAAACTGCCAGCGGCATCACCGTCACCCGCGGCTATCCGCTTGACACCCGGCCCGGTGAGCGTATGGATCACCCGCACCATTACGGGCTTTGGTTCAACCACGGCGATGTGAATGGCTTAGATTTTTGGAACAACTCCGATGCCATTTCCCCACAAGCCAAGGACTACCATTACGGCACAATCATTCATGAAAAAATATTAAAAATGGAGGATGGTGACCAAGGTATCTTAGAAGTGAAAAAAGCATGGGTTACGCCGAAAGGCGATACGATTTTGGATGAAACGACGGCGTATGTTTTTTCAGGAAAAGCGCATCAGCGCCAGATTGAACACCGTACCACCTTGACCGCTCGTGAAAAAAAAGTCGTTTTCAAGGATTCTAAAGAAGGCATGTTTGCGATGCGGGTCGCACGGGAGTTAGAGCATCCTGACCAAGCCCCCGTCATTTTGACCAACACCAACCTCGAACCCGATTCTCCAAAAGTTGACATTACAGGTGTAACCGGCCACTACCTGAACAGCGAGGGCCTCGAAGGAGAAGCAACTTGGGGCAAACGTGCAAAATGGGTACAGCTATCGGGTAAAATGGAAGGTAGCTATGTGGCCATCGTCATCATGGATGCACCCGAAAACCCCAACTACCCGCCGCATTGGATGACGAGGGGCTATGGGTTGTTTGGGGTGAATCCGTTCGGCAGCGCCGTTTATTCTGAAGGCAAAGAGGAGTTGAATTATGAATTGCTGCCAGGCAAATCAGTAGATTTTCGGCACCAGGTGCTGATCGTTGATGGGGAAACACCCAAAAAGGAGGCACTTGATATTGCTTTTTTGAAGTTTGCAGGTAACCAGCCTTAACGACGGCACTACCTCACCCAAACCGTTTTGATATTCACAAACTCCCGAATGCCAAAATGCGACAACTCCCGACCGTAGCCACTGTGGTTGATGCCACCGAACGGTAATCGAGGGTCAGATTTGACCAATCCATTGACGAAACAACTTCCAGCATTCAGCTTTTCCTTTGCAATCATTTCACCGCGTTCCGCATTTTTGGTAAAAACAGCGCCACCAAGTCCGAACGAGGTGTCATTAGCAATGTGGATGGCTTCATCTTCGTCTTCCGCACGAATCACAGCGGCCACTGGGCCAAAAAGTTCTTCTGAATAGGCTGGCATGCCTTTTTTCACATTCGTCAAAATAGTAGGTGGATAGTATGCACCCTGCCCCTTAGGGATTTTACCGCCCAGCAAGCATTCCGCCCCTGCCTCAATGCTACGCAGGACCTGCTCGTGCAATTCGTCCCGAAGGTCTTTCCGAGCCATCGGGCCGATGTCAGTCGCATCTTCCATGGGGTCGCCCACTTTCAACGCTGCCATTTTCTGATGGAATATTTTCATAAAAGCATCGTACACCTCACCTACCACGATGATGCGCTTGGCACTAATGCAGCTCTGTCCAGCATTCAGCAGGCGGCTGGTTTTGCAGACTTCAGCAGCATTTTCCAGATCGGCATCGGCCAGCACGAGGTAGGGGTCACTGCCTCCGAGTTCAAGCACGGTTTTTTTCAAACAATCGCCAGCAGTGGCAGCTACGCTGCGCCCAGCAGGTTCACTGCCAGTCAAGGTGACAGCTTTCACAAGTGGATTTCGGATGACAGATTCCACCATGCCAGATGGGATTTGCAGATTGGTGAAAAGCCCAGTTGGGAATCCCGATTTTTCAAAAATCTCCTCGATGGCCGCTGCGCAGCCCGGCACATTGGATGCGTGTTTCAAAAGCCCGCCATTGCCCGCCATGAGCGCAGGAGCAGCGAAACGGAATACCTGCCAAAATGGATAATTCCAAGGCATGACGGCCAATACTAATCCGAGCGGTTGGAAGCTGACATAGCTCTTGCTGGCATCGGTGATCACAGTCTCGTCGGCTAAAAAATTGGCGGTATTTTTTGCGTAGTACTCACAGGCCCAAGCACATTTTTCTACTTCTGCTTGGGCGTCTTTGAAGGGTTTTCCCATTTCTTGGGTCATGAGTTCGGCCCACTCCTGCTGCCGCTCCCGAAGCTCGACCGCAGCCTGCAACATGCAGCCTGCACGGTATGAAATGTGGTTGGTTTGCCAGCCTGATTGGGCTAACTGTGCCTGCTCCAATTTTGCAGTAAGTTCCGTTTTCGTAAGGTGCTTGAACGAATGCAGTATTTCACCGGTGGCTGGATTGACGGCTGTGGCAGTTGTTGATGACATATTTTTTGGCTGTTGAAATCGGTACCAGTGGCTTATTCACTTTTAGAATCTTCGGCTGGCAGACCGACTGGAAGTTGAGTATCACGGTAGGCTTTTACCTCGACAATATTGCTCGGCAAGTAAAATCCTTTAGAATTGAGTGCATCCAGGGTTTGATTGATGAGCTGCATTTTCAATTTCAGGGCAGGCACTTTAGTGCTGAAGGTGTCAATCCAGTATCTGGACTGAACATTTAGGGTACTGGATGCCAACTCACCATACACCACGTCAGGCTTTCTTGGTTCATCATGGATTACATGTGGGTTGTCATCAAGCACTTTTTGCATGATTCCAACTACTTTTTCCATGTCCGAATCGTAATCAAGACCAATAGTAAAATCCTCTCGCAGAAATCCATCCAAGGTATAATTGATGACCGGATTTTTAACCACATTGCTGTTTGGGATGAAAATATCCTTGCCATCCACGGTTTTGATCTGTGTATCCCGCAAATTTAGGGCAAGCACTTTCCCTTTCAACCCAGTCAGTTCTACCGTATCCCCGACCCGAAATGGCCGTTTGAAGGCCAGCACTACCCCAGCCAAGAAATTCTCGCCAATGTCTTTGAAAGCAAAACCTAAGACGAAAGCTCCTACCCCTGCCGTAGAAAGCAAGCCTACTGCTATACCGCCTAGCCCCACTATCCGCAGGGCCAAGAATAGGGCAAATATCACGACCGCCGAACCAACCATGTTGGCAATAAACTTGGCCAGCAAGGGGTCGTCCATCCTATTGTCCAGTCGTTTATGCGAAAGTCGGCGAACCAAATTTGCCAAAAAAAGTAGTACCGTAAGCACCAATAGCGCCAAGCCAAGCTTTGGCATCAAAGCCACAAAACTTTGGTAATAGGACTGGATATTCTGGATTAAGTCGTCCCACATAAGTTTATCATTACAGTTAAAAAGTCTAGCATGAAAAGCCTAAGACACATCGTTTTTTGAAATGTTCAAATCAATTGTCCATGCGCTGGTGGAGCTTTGGGACAAAATAACCAATAGCCGCCCCAGTGATGTATCCTACCAGCACATCGGTTGGAAAATGTTTTCCAGCGGTCATTCTAAAGATACCAGTTGCAGCTGGGATGGTTGCCGCAGCCGTCCACATAACGGGTTTCCAACGGCTGCCGGGGTGGTAGTCAGCATATATTTTGGCCGTGAGGAAACACATTGTGGCCGTTTGGGAAGTATGTCCTGACCAAAAAGAAAGCCTTGCACTGGTGGTCATTTTTTCCTCCAGTGATAGCTCAGACTGGTACACATATGGCCGGGTGCGGTGTACCGTATTCTTGACCAACGCCGTGAGGCCAAGGTTAATCATCGCAGCTTGCGTGTACATGACACCAATGGTACTGGCGTCTTTTCGCATTTTTTTATCAGCGAAAGTGAGTGCAACTGGAAAAAAATTGGAAGAGTAAAGCAGAACGTTACTGGTTTTGTGCGAACGAACAGAACGGCGGGTAGTCACCCAACGCTCAAAACTGGAGAGGTCGTTGGCATTCAGTCCACTTATTTGCAAAGCTGTCAACGGTTTGACCTGCTTCTCGAAATAAAAGGCACCACCGATAACGCCAATCCCGGCTCCGTACAGCCCAATTTCCCTTCCCAATTTCAACTGATATGGAGATTGCGAAAAAAGGGAAATCAAGGAAACAATGGTAAGCCAAAGGATTAGGATAAATTTTTTCATGTTGTGAAATTAAGTTTTTTAAAATGAAAAGCCCATGCGGATGGTGTAGGTGTTATCCTCATGGCCGTTCGTCATGGTATAAAACGCGTTGAAAAGAATCAATTTATAGGGGGTGATCCAGACCCCAGGTGAGAAGCCCGCATGGATTTTATCGGAATCTTCCCCATCGACCCAAACCCTCCCATAGTCATAGCCTGCCATTATCCCCAAGTCGAAAGGCATGGTGTGGTTCATGATGGAAACCAGTTTTAAGCGTAGGTCGGTATTATGGTAAAACAGCGATTTCCCTGCAAAACGATTGTTTCGAAATCCTCTAAGGTAGTTGTTGCCGCCCATGTTGTTGCTGTGATAAAACAAGTAGTCGTCGTTGGTAAGGGCGGCAGCCCCAAAACGGGTTGCAATGGTAAGTTCCGCAGGGGACCCAAAGGTAACGTAGGCTGTGAAGCTACCATCAAATCTTGTATAGCTCCGATGTGCACCTATATCTCGGTAAAAATTACTGCCAAGCTTAAGTTTGATGCCATTTTTAGGATAGGCTGTGCCTTCCACAAACTCGTAGTCATGCTGTAGGGTGAAACCCAAAAAATGTCGCTGGGCCAATTCGCTAGGTGCTAGCGCATCCGTATCTGTGATGCGGCCCACCCGATTTTCCACTTCCACCCGTTCCAAGAATGGGCCGAAGCGAGTGAAATTTCGTCCATTGTACCAAGTCCTTTTGAGCAACGGACTGAGGGACAGTTTTTCCAACCGTACCCAATTGAATCTGCTGGATGGGGCGCTGTCCTTGGTATTGTTCCCCAAGCCGAAATAATTGAAAATGATGGGTCGGTCAAAACGCAGGTCAGGGTTAAAGTCCAGTTTGCCAACCACTCGAGTGTAATCGCCCGTGTAGTGTAGGTTAAGGGCATTAGTATTGGCTGAAAAACGTGCAAAAATAGTGTGCTGCAAGCCATAGGGCTTTTTTCGAAAACGGTACCGGGTCAACCGCACCCCTCCACCTATCAGCAAGCCATCATCCACCGTCACCCCAATGGTGGCCAGCGGAAAGTAGCGGTTATACCGAAATTCATGGCGGTCGTATTCATTGATTTTCAGGAGGTCTTCCCGAAGGTCACGCACGGGGCCACTTATTTCCATTCCTTCGGGCAAGTCATAAACCACCACTTTCCTCACCAAACTATGTCGGCGTTGCCCAAGATCATCCGTTTTGTCCTCACCATCGCCACCAATCACACGTACCATTATTTCACGATGCACCTCACCTTTTAATTCAAAAACATCATCGCCACCCAACCCAAACAAGCGCACTTCCCGCGTTTCCGATTCCTTGAAAAGACGGTGATAATAGCGGTCGCCTTTCTCCCCATTTTTCTTTAGGGTAAAAACGCTTACCTCCAAATCGCCGCCAGGCAACCATTCCACTTCAAAAAAATCCCGTTTGTCTGTGCCGATTACTTCTACATAATGGGCATAAAAACAATATAGTTTTTCGGCGTGGTAGGGAATATGGTCGCGCCTTTGCTTCAGCATCTTGATAATATGCGGTGCATTGAGCTGATAGATTTCCGACGGCCAACTTTTGAAGGCGTTTTCGATTACCGAGTCGGTTAGGCTTGCCTGCATCTCGTTGGCTACTTCGAGCCAATCCGCTCTATCCAACTCAGCGAGGAAAGTCCGGTCGAAAAAGGAACCGGGGTAGGCCTCGCCCGGCACGTCATTGATTTTGCCGTTCAGCCCGCGCTGCTGCATGGCCAGCCACCGCCTGCTGATGAGAAATGGCACCATGCCGCGTAGATCGAAAAATGCTTGGTCGCGATCGCGTGGAATGGGCCGCAAAACTGTCAGGGAGTCCCCCTGTGGAAAAGTGGCCCACCGCCACTGGTCGTCGTGGCGGTCGTAATCGTGAATGAACTGGTCGAAGAGCCGAGATTTCAAGGCCCATTTTTGATCCACCCGGTACTTCGAATTCTTATGGATTTTCTCCAATGCATCCACATAGCTGATGATTTCGGGGCTGTTTCCAAAGCTGGGTAAGTCGCTCCAATCGTCATCTGGCCGCTCTTCAAAAAGATAAAGTTCGCCAGCAAAAACATCGTTGTAGGGGCCTAGTCTTTCTTGCCGGGGTAAATAGTAAAGTCGGGGGTTAGTATGGTAAATTCCTGCGGCATTGGCTAGCGTTGGAATCGCAAAAGCACCGTAAGGATGCGAACCGCTTTTGAGGTCTTGGATGAAATCCTTCACAACGGTTGCCTGCAATTCTTTTGGTAGCCCTCGGCTCACATCTTTTTCTACTGATCTGAGCACGTATTTGTGGCCTTTTTCATCTTCAAACCGCAGACTTTTAGAAGACATGCCACCACCATGACCAGCAGGTGTCAGGTGCTTGAACTCAGTTTCAAGGTTAAAACTGGGGACTTTGACAGGGGTGCTCCAAGCAGCCCGATAGCGGTCACCGAAAGTCCATTTCTTCAAGGTTTTGGCTTCGTAATTGTTGGAAGCGGCTAGTGTGACACTATCGGGAATAGGTTCAAAATCTTTGGGTTTGTTGGGGCCTTGGGTGGTCAAAATATCCACGAACAGCCTTTTGCGAAAGGCAACTTCCAGCAAGTTGCCCTTTTTGTTTTTGCGATAAAATTCTACCCAAACCTCCTTGTTTTTATAAAAGTACAGCTTCGCAAAACCTTGTCTTGCCTGCACAAAGCGGGCATTTCGGCCCCCTCTCGCAAAATCTGCCCTACCTGCCGAGCCACTGACGATAAAGTGATTTCGACCTTTAGTATCGCTGAACAACTGCAAGCTGTGGTCGTGAGCACCGACCGTGATCAGGCTTTCGTTCCGAGGGCCATTGGCAGAAATTCTGTCAATTTCTGATTGCAGATTGATTTGTTCGTGACTGGTTAGGTCTTGTTTTTGACCGCCTATTTTTCGAAAAAGCACGATAAATGAGCCGATGCCCGGTAGTGGTATCCATGCTTTTTGCCGCCAAAGCGTGAGTGGGAACAGGTGGTGCTTCCAAGAAAAATTCCCGCCATGCACACCGTTGCTGCGCATGGGATGGTGCATGAATAAAACGATTCGTTCTTTTTCGTCTTTTTTAAGCTCCTCTTCCAAATCTTGAATAAACCCAAATGGGGCATCAGCCCCGCAAGTTTCTCGAAGTTCATCTTTTTGGAGCCACCATTGGCTATCGGCAAAAAGCAGGCGGGCATCGTGGGTAATCTTGATTTTGTCGGGCTTTCCACAGTGAGATTCAGGTAGGAAACTTTCATTGTTACCAAGTGCTTTTTCTACTTCTTTGCGTTGCCAGTCCAAAGATTCATAACCATTCTTCCCGGAAGTAGCCCAATCGGTTTCACCTGCCATAAAAATGGTGTGTCCTTTAAAGTTTTGAGTTACTTGAAGTTGGGATTGCAGCGTAGCTTCGGCAAGCTGTAGTTGTTTTTTTGAACGGGGATTAAAAGATGGCAAATTGTCACCAAGGAAGACGAGGGTGCTGTTTTCACCTACTTTGTCCAGCTCATTTTTCAGCAATGGTAGCAAAGTGTTCTGGCTCGGCTTCTTGGCTTCACCTGCCCCTCCCAGCATGAAAACGGTATGTTCCAGCAAGTCACTGTCAGGCAACTTGGATTCTTCCCAGCCCATTTCCTCCTCCTGGTAGTAAGCGTTTTTTGCTGTATTGCAACCGAAGAGGACAGCAACCAATAAAAGGAAGAAAGGCTTTTTCATGGAAGTTTTCTAACTAGGAATTTTTGGATAAAAAAATAGTGGGCAAGTGCAAACACTGCCCACCATTTTACTATGGTAAGGTATGAAACGATTACATTTTATTGTCGTCGCCCAAATCTTTGATAGTTTCATGGACATTGGCTTTGAACTGATCCCACTCAGCGCCTGTCTTGTCACCAAAATCTTCTAGATCTTGTGCAATTTGCTTGCGCTTTGCTTCCAGTTCGTCCAATTGCTTTTGCATGTCTGCCTTGGCTTCATCTTTGGCATCCTTCATGTCCTCTTTGATTTTCGCCATGCGAGCATCAATATTGTCAGCGGCTTCGTTCATTTCACGCTTGAGGTCGTTCTTCTCGTCAACCATAGCATCGCCAACGGCGTCTGCTGCCTCGTTGACTTCTTGTTTAGCATGTTCGCTGCTGGCATCGTTGCCGCAGGAAGTAAGTGAGATAATCCCAAGGATCGACATTGCAAATAAGATGATTGATAGCTTTTTCATTGTTGGTGATTGATGTTTTTTGTTTTAGAAAATAAGTGAATTTTGGGTAAAAAGGATAAAGTAAAGCTTTGTTCAACACAAGAAATTTTTTTGTTAAAATTCAATTATTTAAATATATCTTACTTTGGCGGCCCAAGATGTTAGCTTATTGTGAAATAAAGGAATAATTCATCAAAATAGATACAAGCTGGCAGTCCTGAAAAAACTGTGCTAATAGAATGAACATAAACCGCTTAGTTGCATTTTACCCTGTATTCCAATTTTCAGGGTTCTAAAATTGGGGAAGGAACAATATGATTAATTCGAAACTTACCAACTTGATCGTTTCTACGGCATCCGTACTGGTAGTGACGCTGGTAGGTATAACTTCTATTTTGTTCCAAAATAAATCGGAAGACAGAATTGCCGAAACCTATGAGGTTAAGGTGAAAATCATGGAAGTGTTTCAACTTTTGCGGTCGATGGAGAGCCGACAACGTGGCTACCTACTCACTGACGACGAAACCTATTTAGGCAAAGCAAATATCAGCCAAGACTCCATAAAGTCCATTTTATTATCCCTCAAAACTCTGATCGGCGACAATCCTACCCAGCAGCAAAACTTGCAAATTTTGTCAGAGTATAGCGATACGAAGGTTAAAGAAATTTTGAAAGTGGTGAGGCTGAACCGCGACGATAAAAGAGAAGATGCATTAGAAATCGTGAATACGGACGTGGGTGAGCGGGTAATGGACCAGATAAACAGAATTACAAACACCATGATTGCGGAGGAAGATAAATTGCTGCTCCAAAGGCATTCCAAAAGCAATCGACTCCAACTGATTTCCCTGATGCTGCTTAGTCTTGGGATAATAGGTGCTGCGCTCAGCATCTATGCATTGTACAAGCAGGTAGCCCCATTGATTGATGAACTATCCAGCACCAACGCTGATCTGCAAAAAAGCATTGAAGAAAAAGAACGGGAAATCGACTTGCGTAAACGGTTGGAAATCCGCAACAAACAATTGATAAGCCGGCTCACCTCAAAAAATGCAGAACTAAACCATTTTGCCTATATCGCCTCCCACGACCTCCAAGAGCCACTGCGTACCGTGAACAATTTCATTGAAGTTTTCCAAGAGGACTATGGTGACAAGTTGGGCGACGAGGCGCATCAGTACTTTGACTTTATTCTGGGAGCTACACATCGCATGAAGGGCCTTATTGAAGGGCTGCTAAACTACTCTCGACTCGGAAAATCGAGAGGTGCTGAGATGCTAGATCTTAACGAAATCTTGAACGTAACCAAAGAGAACTTGACTGCAGCCATTTCTGCTAAAAACGCCGAAGTGGTAGTGGGCAACCTGCCCAGTCTTAGCTGCATGAAAACCGAGACAACCCAGTTGTTTCAGAACCTCATCAACAACGCCATCAAGTACACTGCACCTGGAGTAGTACCAAAAATCACGGTCAGCGCAGCTGAACGGGAAGGTGAGTGGGAGTTTTGCGTAGCGGACAATGGAATTGGTATTCCTGACATTCAAAAGGAGAAAATTTTCAACATGTTCTCTAGGCTGCACGGCGAAGGCGAGTTTCAGGGGCAAGGCATTGGCCTTGCATTTTGTAAGAAAATTGTAGAGCTGCATGGCGGTAGGATTTGGGTGGAATCAGAACCAGGCCAAGGCAGCCGTTTTTATTTTACTATTTCAAAAAAGATAAAAGATGAGACCGAAATTGAACAAAATATTGCTCATTGATGATTCAGAAGCCGATAATTTCATCCACCAACGGGTGATAAAAAAGGCAGACGTGGCGCACAATATTATTGTAAAAAATAATGGACAATCCGCACTCGACTATCTCTGCACGCAGGACGAAGATGGCAATTACCCTGTTCCAGAATTGGTATTCCTTGACATCAATATGCCCGCCATGAACGGTTGGGAATTCTTGGAACACTACGATAAATTGAAGCCGGAGCAAAAGGCTGGCGTCATCGTTTGCATGTTGACTACTTCGGTGGCTGAAGTAGACCGCCAAAGAGCTGGCGAGGTTCCGTTAGTAGAATCATTCCTCCACAAACCACTGACCCAAGAAACACTTTTGAAAATACTGGACGAGTATTTTCTGAAGAAATGAGATTAAGCCTCTAGACAATATTCCGTTGCCCTGAATTGTGGCAACGGAATATTTATTTTATCCATGCCGGTTACTTGATAGCAAGTTCGTTAACTTCGTTGATGGCCAATTCACTCAACACTTTATCGGACTGTTTTTCTTCATCTAGTGATTGGATAAGCACCCTTGTCACCTCTGGCAATCCTAGCGTTTCTGCATACTTATGGCCTGTACCGTACCCTGCAATTTTATAATGTATGATCCGCTGCATCGCGCCAATTAGGCCAGCGTCTTTTACCTGAAAATCAATGTAAAGGTCGGCCAGCTTCTTGGTTTCCTTTACGATGCTTTTCATTCCCTTGCATTTTTTCAACCCGGCTGGGTTGCATTCCAGCAGTGACGTAACCATGCGCAGTCGTTCAATCCGGATTTTGGTCTGATTAGATTGCTCCTCCAATAAGCTTTTCAGCGTTGCGTGGGTTGCCGAAGCTGTAAGGCTTGGTAGTGCGTCAAAGAATTGGGTTTCTGCAGAAAAAAGATCCTGTACCTCTTTTTCCAGCAGCTCTTTCAGGTTTGTCATTTTGAATAAATTTTAGGTGAAAATAAGGGTGATGCATTTTTAAATAAAAATAGGTTTTGTGCAACAGGATGGCAAAACCGAGGATTTCCGGTGTAAACCAAATGCACAAAACCTAATCTAGCCCAAAGCAATTGTGGGTGCAATGTCGTAATTATTTTGGACCAATACGATACATGGCTGATAGACCAAACCCAGTGTTGAAATATTTGGATTTATCATCAAAACCTTCATAATCCGGATTGATTTTAATCATGCCAAGTTGGGTATTCAACTGCACAGACAAGCCGCCCGCAAACTCGTATCCGAAGAAGAGGTTACCACCTGCGTCGAAGCGCTTTTGGTAGTAGGTTTCGTCATTGTCGGAAGCAGAAACAGTCCTCTGGAAGGATACGTCCCAGTCGGCATTTTTTCCACCTGTCTCGATTTTTGCCTTGCCGTTCAGGCCAAAGGCAACGTAAGGTCCAAAACCTAGAATCAAGTGCCCATTGCCAAGTGCAGGTTTGAACATAAAATGCAGTGGGACTTCCAAGTAACCAGTTTTTACTGTGCTAGTAATGGATTGTCCCAAGAAATCATCGGTACTTTTAGTACCTTTCACGGAGTAAAGCAGCCCAGATTGAAAATAAAAAGTGGGCACTAGCTCTGCCTCGGCGATGACACCGAGATGATAACCAGCCACAATGTCATTTTCGAGTTGGTCGCCAAGGGCATCCTTACCGTTGATGTTTTGGAAATTGACACCGCCCCTGATGCCTAGGCCCTGTGCCTGAACTTGAATGGTAAGTACCGCAAGCAATGCGGTCGCCACAAATAATCTTAAGTTTTGCATGGTAATTTTATTTTATTTTGAGAATTGTTTTTGGAAACAACCGACTCATTCAACTGAGTCGGTTATTTGTTAAACTTGCCTAAGCCTAATTCTCAGCTTCGGCTTCTTTTTTCATTTTTTCGTTGGCGGTAATTAAAAATTCCACCCTCCGGTTTTGGCTCCGGCCCTCCTCTGTACTGTTGTCGTACTCAGGAGCTGATTCGCCATAGCCCACTGTGTTCATGCGGCTGCGGGCAATCTGCATGGAAGCCAAGTAGTTCCTAACGGAATTGGCCCGTTGGTTGGAGAGGTTCAGGTTGTAACTGTCACTACCTTTAGAGTCTGTATGTCCCTGAATCTCGATGTCTGTGTCCGGGTAATCCTTGAGGATAGTAGCCAATTGGTTGAGGTTGGATTTTGCAGCGGCAGATAGCTCATAACTGTCGAAGCCAAAAAGGATGTTGTTGTTGAACTCGACAACGATACCTTCCCCTACCCTTTCCACTTTTGCATCGGGTACTTTTTTCTTCATTTCCTCGGCCTGTTTGTCCATTTTACGGCCAATGACCGCTCCAGTAGCACCACCCACGGTGGCTCCGATAATGGCACCAAGTTTTGTGTTACCAGATGCCCTGCCAATGACTGCACCGGCAGCAGCGCCGCTTCCGGCACCAATTGCAGCACCTTTTTGGGTGCGATTCCATGATTTACAGCTAGCCAGTAGCAGTACTGCACTAAGCAGAAATACCATTAATTTTTTCATGACGATAAATCTTTTGGTGAATTATGATCGGTGTAAAAAGTGCATTAAAGGCTCAATTACATGTGCCTAATGCCATCCATATTATGATGAAAACGATGATGGTGCCGAGGCAACCACCTCCTAGTTTTTTGGCGCCATATCCGGCGATAAGAGCTCGGAAGAAGTTGTTCATTATTGGTAAGTTTTATTTAGTTAGTGATATAGCTATAGCGTGTTAGCTGGGTCAAATGTTCATTGTTAATGGTTAAAAATTTGCTACGAAGATGTTGTTGATCTGCTAATAAATTTTGAAGCTGGTGAGAAGCACAAATCGGTATTTTGAATGCGCACCATTATCGGGTGGATTTAAAAAAATTACTGAGGCGGAAGCGTTCTTTATTCCATTTTTGGTTGAACAAATGCTCGTTGATGCCAATTTCATCGCTGATTAGCAAACTCACAGGCCGCCAAGCATCCGATTGCTTGAGCATTTCATTCAAAATCGCAATGCTCGGCAATGAAAGAATCATTCCTGCAATACCCCAAATTTCAGCACCAACCAGCAAAGCAATCAATGCTGCCAAAGGGTTAATGCTGACAGAGGAGCCTACCACTTTTGGCGTGATCAAATTGCCCTCCAATGTCTGCACAACCACAAAGAGTATGAGCACAGCCAAGGGTTGCCATGCCTCATTAGAGGTTCCGATGGCATACAGAATAGGCAAAAGCCCGCCAATGAATGTGCCGATATATGGAATAATGGCCAAAGTAGCTGCCAAAAACCCCCAAAAGAATGGGTGCTTGATTCCAATCACACAAAGCCCGACGCTATTTAAAATTCCTAAAATAAAAATGACCATGACCAGTCCTTGCAAATAACCTTGAATGACTTTTTGGATATTTTCCAATAGGCTATGTGTACTTTCTCTTTTTGTTTGGTGGGATTGCATCAAGATGAAATTCTTAAAAGCGGAACGATAAAGCAGAAATAAGAAAATATAGATAAACGTGAGCAAAAACCCTGTAATGAAAGAGGCCGAAGTACTGACTCCATTTCCAAAGAATGAGGAAGAAGAAATCATGGATGGCAGTTGTTCCGTAAAAAATTGGTCCGTCTCAGCACGTGAAAAACCAAGCATATTCCTAGTTGCAGAATATACCATGGTAATTCCATTATTCAACTTTTCCTTAATGGAGGGCATATCCGCCACCACTTTCATGAATTGAGAAGAGAAAAAGTAAATAACGATAGTGATTGGAATAATGGCCGAAGCCATGGCAAGAATAATGGCCAAAGACCGCCACTTTATCCAGCGTTCGAACCTAGAACAAAGTGGTTTCAACATAAAAGCGAACAATGCACCAAATACGAGCGGAGCCAAAATGCTTTTGCCGATTACAAGTATGTAAACGACCATAAAAAGCAATGCACCAAAACTGGCAAGAAGACGCAGGCTGAATTTGTTGGCTCTAGTCATAAGGTTTTAAATGGTTGTCCGGCAGCGAATTGAATTAATGATGAATCGTTGTCTTAACAGGACCCGCTATATTCTCTCGGTCAGTCATTTTTACTTTTTTCATAAAATTATTTATTTGGGCACTCCCATACATGCCATAAGCAGCAATAATAACACCTTTTTGTCCGTCATTGCATTTCACAGCATATACGATAGCATTGTCAGCGGGATCTGACTCACCTTCGAACCGGTGCAATTTTTCAACAATCAAATCTGTGGCTGCATATTCCTTTGCTGTTTCTATGCACTTGATGGCATCCTTGGCTTCCATCACAAATCCTGCTTTGTAACCCTTTTTGCGGAAAGATTCCGTCACCATTGAAAGGGTTGGTTCATTATTGACTAACATATAGCATTATATTAAAACACCCGAATACAATCATTTTTATCAACAATTTGAATTCGGGTGCTCTTAAATTTATGAAAATCATGCTGGCTTGATTAAGCTGCTACAGGCTCCCGGTGATGAGAAAGCCAAGCATCAAGCATCCATGATTTTTTCTCAATATCACCGAGGAATCCACTGATGAGGTCATTGGTGCCTTCATCGCCCGCATTTTCAGCAGCATCAAGCACGTTCCTCATGCACTCAATGATTCGTTTGTGGTTGTCCAATGTAATCGATACCATTTTACGATCGTCTTTTACATTACCAGCCTCATCCACCATTGACGCATCCAGATAGTCAGACATATTGCTCATCGGGCGATGGCGCAAGGTCAATATGCGCTCTGCAATTGCATCGATTTGGGTACGGGCATCTTGATAAAGGGCCTCGAATTGTGCATGCAAGGCAAAGAAGTTTTCACCCTGTACATTCCAATGGAAATTGCGAAGATTTTGATAGTAAACATGGTGGCAAGCCAACAACTGGTTCAGCTCTTTTACCGTTTTATCAGTTTTAGTTTTTTCTATTCCGAGGTAATTCATAATTGTATGTTTTTTTAACGTTATTGATAATTGATTTTGCTGGTAAAACGGCAGTATTTACTGGATGTTCAATACAGGAATAACTTATGGGGGTTATTATTAAAATAAAAAAGGCAGGACAACTTTTTGCCCTGCCTTTAAAAGTATAAAAATACGGAATTCGGACTGTGAATTAATGGAAATGCCACAAATGGGCATATCATATCTTAGTTGCCACCTAGAATCACAATCAAGGTGTAAATCATTCCTGGAATGAAAAACAACAAAGTAAGAATCAATGAAATCCAAAAACGAGTGGAAATACCATCGTACAACGCCATTGCCACAGGTGGCAGAAGTATTGCCAAAATGACCAGCAACAACAAATCAGTATCTGAACCATTCTTCTTGGCCGTCTTTACGGCATCTTTGATGGCTTTGCGTTTTGCCCTTTTTTCTTTGGCTGTTAAATTGTTCCACTCATTTTCCATCGTTTTGGCAGCATCTGCTTCAGTGGCTGATACATCACCAGAAGCAGGTGTAACTACTTCCTTAGTAGCTGGGTGAGCAGCAGCGGCAGCAGCAAAACTTGGAACGTTGAACATAAAAAGACCTGCTACAGCAAGTACGAAGTACAATTTTTTAATCATGATTAGCTGATTTTAAGTTTAAATTCACAATAGTAAAGTTTGTTGCTTTGGTTTGTTCAAGTTCGGGTATAAATTTTAAAAAAAAATAAAATCCAGACGATTTATCCCTGTTTTCTGTTGGATTTTTCATCCAAATAATCCTTTGGAGGTGCAATGAAAAAAGTGCCTGATACAAATATACTGGTGCTTGGGAAGGCATCAATCCGTCCATCGTTGCGGGTGCCAGGCAAAATGAACCTACTGTCAAAATTGTAGGACACCCCACCCCGCAGCGCAAACCAAGTCCACTCGCTGAACTTATTGGTTTCCCACTCCACGAAAGTTTGAACGGAGGAGCTCTTGAAAATATAAGGTGTCAAGTAGGAATCCCCTGGTATTTGGAGGTCAAGCGAATAAGCGCTGCTCCAGTACTCGGCGGCAAAGCTGAGCAAGTTCCGCTCGTTCAAGTTGTGGCGCAATTTGAGACGGATTGGCAAAATGGATTCCATGCCCCATTTTTCACTGAAATTCCGGTTGTACACTATGAAGGGCAATGCCGTGTAGCGCCCGAAATTATCATTCAACATTACTCCAAAACCCAATTCACTATCCTCGTTTTTTTTCACTCCCAATATGGCCGCTAGCCGATACACCATATACCGGCGGTCAAAATTGGCCAAGCCTTCGAAGCCGCCGTTCGATGACGCCTCAAAACGCAGGGCAAGGTAATTTCTCTGCGAAAACGACTTAAAAACATAGCCCGTCAACCTGGTCCGGTGCAGCCGAAGACCATCGATTGGTTTCAGTGCAAACTCACTTTTTGGATTGATGGATTCAAAATAGTAGCGCTCATAAGAATGGTAAAGATCGCCAAGCACTTTCCAGTTGTTCTTCAACAGCAGCGGAAATTTGAGCTTCACCTCAAAACGTTCCTTGGCTTCCACATCGTTTTTCAGGGTCTCCCCGCTGCCAAGACTTTTGCTGGACAGGCGAAACTTGGGTTGCCGTTCGTACTCAATGCTGAAGCCCCGACCCGGCGAACCGTTGCGGATACCTGGCTGCGCAAACAGCGTCCCGACAATGGGCGTGGGTAGGTCTTGTGCTGCTAAAACACAGGGGAACAACAGCAAAATCAGGTGTTTTACCAATTTCATATTTAGGTGTTTTAATGCGTATCGGTACCTAGCACTTGGCCATCAGGTGTTATCATTATATCTTGTTTATGGCCACTTGTTTTATATTCAATATCGTAGAAGTGGCCTTTTTCATGGCTATCCACCAGCTCTATTTCCACGATGTCCTTTTTCTTGTCCTCGTCCTTAAAGGCAGATTTGGTTGCCTTGGGCAGGTCGTCCCATTTCACGCTCGTTTCCGTCTCCACCCAAGTACCATCTGCATCAAAATCTGCACGGTACTTGGTACCGTCAAGCGTAAAATCTGCCTCATGCCTGCCATTTCTATCAATGTTCCAGGATACTTTTTCGGCTTTGGGATATTTATTTTCAAAAGCTTTCAGGACTTTCTTAGGTGGGTCTGCCAATTGACAGCTCGTGAGAAGGTAGGCTAAAACAAGGCTTAGGATTCGCATGGTGCAGTATTTTTATTTAAGGTTAAAACAAAAGGGCATCCCCCTAAATGAAGTGATACCCTTTTGTTGTCAGCGGACGTGCTTAGAAAGCAGAGTCAATGAATCTCTTCAAATTCTCCTTCGTCTCGCCAGTCTTTTTTTGGAGGTTACCGATGAACTCGTCCTCTTTGCCCTCTTCGTAAGCGAGGTCGTCATCTGTCAGGTCAGCATAACGCTGTTTCAATCTGCCTTTGACAATATTCCAATTGCCTTTGACTTGATCTGTGAATGCGCTCATGATTTAATGTTTTTATGGTTAGAAAAAATGGTTTACTGCTTCAAAAAGTCCAAAAAAAAGTGCCTGTGCGTGCATCGCACAGGCACAACATTCTTCTCTTTCAAAATGAAAACTTCGCTAAAAAAGGACTTTATATTTTTTGGTTTTATCGAGACTAAAGGCTCCTTGGATATGTTTGTTTTAAATTAAAACGGAGTGGCAATGGCTGTGTTCAAAGAGTTTGATTATTTTTAATAAAAACACCAAATTTTTGAAACCCAGAATTATGCACGCTCTTGCATGGCGTATCGAACCATATTGCGTTGCCTGCTGAACTTGATAGTTGGCAGTTCGCTGATACGCCTTAGGCTCTCCTTCAGCAATTGTTGGTGATGTATGCCATGCCGAAATAATCCTTCTGAAAAATCGCTGCTTACGCTTATCTGTTCGTATTCCCGCAACATGGCCTGCTCGTTTTTAAAGCTATAGTCCAATATTTGTTGACGGTTATTGATGATAAGTGCCAGCTTCATGTGTTTCCAGGCTTGTTGCAAATAGGACAGCACATCTTTAAATAGCCACATTTCACGCTCACTGCCGAACGGTACGTTGGAGGAAAGGATATTGGCCATTTTCCTGCGCTGAGCAGACATGGAACGGAACAATTCAATCAAATCTTCTTCCGTAGTTATCTCTGCACATCTTCGGTAATATTCGGCACAGTCCGTATGAAGTTTAATTAGCTTTTTAATTTGCTTGTTTACGTTTTCCATGATTTTAAAAGTTGGAATTTAGGGTAAAACGAGTACCCCTAACCCATGTTCAATCAGTGGAAACTTTTGATTTTACTTTTATCCGGAGTGCCTTCAAACCTTGGGTTTCTTGTAGTCGCTCCAGTTCCAATTCCTCAATTTCAGGTTCAATTTGCCCTTCAGTCACCAAGAACTGACAAAACTCCAGATAAAGTTGCCGCATAGGATCCGTGGCATAAACGATGGCAATTTTATCAGGCTGCGTCAGTCGCTCCTCCGAGTCCAAGATGCAGGCTTTGTCGATGCGCTTTTTGATGATTTCATAGCGGATATTGTAGGCACCATCCACATCGAAAAACTTCTCGTCCATGCGGAAGCGTACCGAAATGGGCTGTCCGTACACAAAAACCAACTGGGCTGCCTCCAGCGGCATGGGCATCTCTGCTTTCAGCGACTGCATACGCCGGGTCACTTCGCACATGGTTTGCAGTTGCCAGAGTCGGAGATTGTTCAACTGGAATTCGGAGAATTTTCCCATCCGGAGCAGAGATTGCCCAGCATACACCTCAAACTGAACGCCGTCGGTCTGGTATTTTTCAAAAAAATGCGGAATCATCCGCTGAGCCCGTTCGTCGGCCTGGTCCACCAGTTCCGAAAGCGCCTCGTTGATAAGGCAAACACTCTGCTCGTAAGCCTTACGCCTTTCGTACACGATTTCCATGCTGGGTTCAAGTTTGGAAAAATAGCGCGTAACGGCTTTCCTTGTCACGGTGTCTCGTTCCGAAAACTCCCGCAAGAGCGGGTGAACTTCTTTTTGAACGAAATCCAAAAAAAATGGCTCATCGCTGGTCTGCATCTCGTCTTCGAGCCGGAGCAGGTAGGCATCCGTTTGTTGCTGCATTTTGCGGAGCAACGGAAAGTCCAACCGCTTCACCATCAATTTCAACAAACCCGAAATCAGGTTCATTTGTGTTTTGATGTCTTCCCGAATAGTGTGGTTGCGGGTAAGGGAAGAACTCACGATGTCCGATTGTGCGTAAAGCGGGTAAATTTCCTTGAAAACGATGGGTTCCACATTGGCCTTGCCCTTGGCGTCCAGTTTAGCCAGGAAGCGCTCCGCTACCTCTTCGAACCGCCACTCCACGCTGGGGTGAATGGCCGTGAACTTCTGGCGCATCACCGCTTCAACACGGTTGGCATACTCTTCCTTTTGCTGTTCCAAGCTGCGGCTGATTTGGGGCAACACTTTGCGAAGCTGGATGTCCGTAAAACTGTTGATGGCAAATGCTTCCTCGGCACCTAGTTCGAACAGGCCAATTATTTGGCCTTCGGCGTCCCTCAGCGGGGCCACCAGGTGGGATTGGATGCCCTTTTTTAGCAGTGGAGCATTGCCTTTGTTGATTTCTTCAGAAATCACAACCTCCCCAAAATGACAGGATTTGGCGTACACCGAGTGGGAGGCGTCTTCCAAAAATGTGCCTTTTTTCCAGTTCAAAATACCGAAACAATGGTCGTCTATGGTGAAATGTCCACCGACCTCATCCGACCTCAACGGCAAAACGCCAATTTTAAGTTCGGGGAATTTCAGGAAGGACCTCAGCAGGGTTTCAAGGTTTCCGATGTTTTCTTCTGTCTTCAAAGCGTCTTTGCGCAGCAAGATGGAGTTAATGCGAGAAAGCGCCGTCTCAGTGGTCACTTCCTCAAAAGTGATAGCCAGGAACCCATGAATTTCAAACTTGTTGGGTGGCAGTGCATCGAAAAAAGCATCTACATCGTAGATGTTTTTGAGCAGTTTTTCAATGCCTTTCTTGCCAAGCTTTGGCTGCTCGCCTGTCGTTTTTACTTCTATAAAATCAAGGTTTAGCACTGGGCGGAAATAGCGTTCCATCCCTTTTTCATCCTTGACAGAAACTGGCGGTGGCACTGGAATATTTAACCTCAAGGGTTGTTTGTAGCAAGTCTTTACGATGGTCAGGCAGTTGTTTAGCACGGTGTAATCCAACTGGAAGTTGGCTTGATCGTCCAAGTTGGGCATGACCACATCAAAAGCGGGCTTCCAAGCTGGCGTTTGGTAAAATGGCGTGGGATCGCAGGGTGGACATGCTTTGCCGATGAGACCTGCACCAGAAGTATTTGGGAAAATAGGACTCAGCATCAATTCCAAAAGGTCAGAATGTTCGCTTAACCAGCTAGGGTCTTCGATGGGTTGAGCCAGTTTTGGGATTCGCTTGGTACGGTCCAGCACCGTTTTAGCCAAAAGCTTAGAAGCGCCCGAACCATTCTTCAACTCTTGCTCCCAATACCGCAGCAGTGGAGCAAAACTTAGCTTTGAAGGGTAACCACCAACGAATTGCGTCGCAGGACTTGGTGCTGTTTTTTTTGCATTGAGGAGGATTGCTGAATTTTCTTGGCCCATTGTATTCCGTTTTTCGCGGTAAAACGGTTAGGCATGGTGGATGTTCATCCCCGAGTTGGGCCGGGGTTATTGCAGGGTGGGAGTTTTAGCCATCCCGATCAGGTGTCGAAAGCCACAATTTATTTCGCTGCCCGATTGGCCATGCGCTTGTTTGTACGCTTCAGCGCAAAGCCATCCATCAGGCTGGTCTTGATGCCAGACTGAATGGCCGACCACCAATAGTTCAGGAACGACAGGCGAACGTCTCGTCGGGCATGGATATTTCCTTCCTGAAAATCATCTTTCTCATTGTCATTGGCCGATTTTATGAAAAGTAAATCCACGACTTTGCTTAAAACTTTTCGGCGTTCCCGGTCATCGTTGAGCAGGGAAAAATGGAAGTCTTCGTAATCCATTTGCAAACTGCCGTTCGCCGTTTTTTCATCGCCGTTCGCCTCAAAGCTGATGCTGTTGATGGTCCCGTCGTCAAAAAACACATCCGTGCAAGGTTTGATAAAACTGTTCAGGCTGACAAATGGCACCTTCGAAGCATGGCCTTTGAAACTAAAAGCCTGGGCAGGATTGGCCAAGTCGAACCAGAAATGATTGTAGACCGGGTACTTGCCCTTGCAGTACCCCACGGCATCAAGTTCCATGATTTTCTGCTGTGCAATTCGCACACTATCATTTGTGAAATTGGTAAAAACGATATTGAGCGGGTCAAAAGTGATAACACCCACTTCCGTCTTGCCTGGGCCGATATTTTCAAAAAGCAACTTGCTCTTGCTCACCACCACACTGTCAATTTTGATGGTCATGGGTATCCTGCGCAACAACTCCTGTGGCATGGGCCGGTATCCATTGGGGTCAGGTTGGAGATTCTGGGTTACTCGCACTTTCATGTCCAAGTCAGCTACATCGACACTTCGAGCGACTAGGGCACCATCGAGTAGTTCGCCAAACTTCCAACCTTTCAAGCGGACTGAAGGAAATCGCAGGTCAAACCAAGCTTTTTTGAAGGAAAGTTTTTTGAAAAAATCGGAAGGGTTATCCTTCGGGGTCATATTCAAATTGACAACTTCGATAAGGCTGTCTTGCTTGTTGAGATGAAATTGTTGGAGGGTAAAATTGTGGTGCGAATTTCGGTTCTTCAAGGTCAGGTAATTTAGTAGCACGTCTGCATCTTCGAAAACCAGCGAGTTCATCACATCGCCTTGCAGGTTCAACTGGATACCTTTCAAGTCAAGATTAATGTCATTAGCCTGTGCAAAAAGGTTTTGCGGAAGCCCCTTATTTCCCCTGAAAACCTCCACGCAGCCACCATCCAATGTGACGCTTTGCAATTCTAAAGCAATTACTTTCAGCAGAGAAGCGGCGACCGAATCTGATGGTGGTTCAGTTGCGGCTTGCGTCAGCGTATCGAGGGGCGGTGTATCCAGCACTGTGACATCGGGTGAAAGCAAGTGAAAAGAAGCCACCGATAATTTTTTATCAAAATACAGCCGCCTCCAACCTATTCCTTCCACCCGAATTTCAGGAGTAAGAACGTGAAAAAATTTTGCCTGCTCTTCCCATTTTATATTGATGGTTGCATTCTCGAATGAAACATTGCCAGCCAACAAATTGAAATGCATTTTACCGTAAGTAAGCACTCCGTAACTAGCAATTTTATCTTCGATTTTTTGCTTCAGACATCGTTCTCCCCACCGCACCCCCACAAAGCCAATGACCGCCGCAAATGAAGCAAACAACAAGGTCTTTTTTAAAAAAGGCGTCATGGATGATAGCCTGTGGCTATGGTTTACGATGGTGGAATTTATTTGGACTCATTGTTAGCCGTCACCGTGATAGGTTCCGCTTTCTCATTAAAATATGGAGTGGTGTAACGTTTTTTCAATTCGGCCCGCTTCTCAGGCGTCAGGCCAAATTTGGTGGCTAAGTAGGTATCGTCTCCACCATATTTATCATCAATGACTTCGAATACCGCGTCGATATATTCTTTTCGAACCAGCATGGCATATTCCAATGTTTCGGAATCAAGTCCGATAAGTCGGGCTCGTCGCATGTTTCTCAAATTAGTAAAACGACGGTAGTAGTTCGACATCAGGTAGTCTTCGGTAATGGTTTTACGGTCAACGTCAAGCGCCAGCAAAATCATTGCAGTCATAAAACCTGTACGGTCTTTGCCGCCTGTGCAATGGTAAAGCAGCGGTTCATTTTTCTTATCGCTTAGCATTAGTTCAAATACAGGCTTGGCATCCACTGCCAAGGTGTCTGCGAATGATTTCATCACATCTACAAAAAGCTGTTTAGCTTTTGCCCTGCGATACCCTTCTTTGAGTACCATCTGCTTCAAGCGGCTATAAGCTTTACCTTCCTTATCACTGATAGAATGCTGCACGTAGGTCACGCCCTTAGGATAGCGGTCAGGGTCTTTTGCGATTTCCAGATTATTACGCAGGTCAACCACTGTACGGATACCAAGCTTGGAAAAATAGGCTAGTTCGTCCCGTTTCAGGTCGTGCAAGTGGCCGCTTCGATAGATAGCACCCCATTTTACATAGCGTCCATCCTTGGTTTTCAGGCCACCCAAGTCACGGAAATTAGGTTGGTCATCGGTCGGTATCTGTCGTTCCGTAACGATGACTGTATCACTTTTCCCTGTCAATGTTTTTCCAGCCACTGCGAAGAAAATACGGGACTTATCGGGTGCAGGTGGGAAGTACATGGAGCTCTCTTTTGTCTCCGTAAACTTTTCCCAATTTATCTTGCTAGGTGATGGGCCTTGATATATTTTCCAATCGCCAAGTGCTGGCATGCTGATAACATAGCTCCCGTTCTCAGCACGGGTTGCTGATATAGGTTCATCTAATGTTTTAGTGGGATTGCTCGCCGACTCGGTTATGCCACAACTGTTCATCAACAGCAGCATAGCTGATAGGCCAATCACAGCTGTTATTACTATTTTGAGCATAATTGACATATTAAGTTAGTTTCGAAAAAAAATGGTAAGCACATTAATGCCTACCATAGTTCTATGAGAAAGTAAAAAAAATCTGGTGTGGCATTTAGGCTTTTTTCAACATATTGCCTACCAATGAAATGAGGAACAATACGATGAAAACAAAGAATAGGAGCTTGGCAATGCTGGCAGCACCAGCAGCAATTCCAGTAAAGCCGAAAACGGCAGCGATAATTGCAATGACGAAGAAAACAAGGGTGTAGCGTAGCATAACTTAATTTTTTAAATGGTTATGAATATGGTTTTGCTTCGCAAGTATTTTTAGCGTCATTGACGTTTGATTATCAATTAGTTACGCTATAAATACTTACTTTGATAAAAAGGATGTTCGTATTGATTGTTCATTGTAAATGGAATTTAATTTCTAAATTATTAATCCATTAAATTATAGCTTGTTATCGGGTGGATATGAAGTAAGTAACAAAAAATGAAAGCAGGGCTAAACTCAGGCCTGCCACGAATATAAGATAGCACAATCGCAGCAGTCGGAATTTTTGACCAAGTGATATGCCTAAATAATATAGGTCATTGACAAACGAAGAATCTAAGTTTTCCCGGTCGGCAACCACTTCTTTGATACTTGCTTGGTATTGATCTATTGGGATTTGATAGAAATTTCCGAAAAAGAAAAGGTTTGTTTTACCAGTTTTCAATAGCTTAAGATCGGTCTCACCGTTCACTTTCACAGGTCTGGTGGAGAGGGTAGCTACAATCATGCAGGCAACGCTGGTCAGCAAAAAAATGGCACCCGGAATTATTAAGTAGGAAGTTCCAGAGAGGAATTTCGCAAAGGCAGGAAGCCCAATTGTAACAATCATGGCATTCACGCTCAGCATCAAATTCGCCTTGCTATCGGCGATGCTGGTGAGGTCAATATGGTTGCGAAGCGCCGTTTTGAACATGGTTCGAGCGCCACTGTTGGCGCTGATGCTGGAATTCTTTGCTGCATTCAGCATGCCTTTGAGCATTGCCTGGTGCGACTTTTTTAGTTTTTTGATGTTCTTTTCCTTCTGTTTCCCAAAAAGGGTTTCAGCCTGACTGGTGTGAAAAGCATGGCCTTTCATGCGCTTCAGGAGACGTTCTACCCACGCTATTTCATCAATTTTTTCCTTGGAGCCATTCGCTTCTTCCTTGCGAAGCCGTTCAGTCCGCTCCAAAAACGATTTGTCGCCATAAAAACTGTAGCATACATCAAGAAACAATTTTTCCAAAGTTGTTTCGGGCTCATGTTTCGGCTCAAGTGCAGCGAGGAGGGTTTCCACAAGCGCCGTTAATTCAACACCTGCTTTATTGTGCTGCAAAAAATCAGAAGCAGCTTGACTACTTTTTACCCAATATTTTTTCCCTCCATCCATATAGCCTACTACATGAAAAATAGTGGCAAGCCTCAATGCCTCCGTCTCTAGTTTATCTAGTGCGGCCTCTTCCGCTAGCTGCTCAGCAGCAGCAAAGGTTTGTTCCAAGTAATTTTCGTTGTGAAAATAAACATGGCTTGGCAAGTCAGTTTCGAGTTGGTTCTTCACCTCCTCTAGTGCGCTGTTGGTCAGCACAATTTTGTGGGCAAGGGTTTGTACGGGCATGTTATGGAAATTGTTGTTGATTATCCCAATATGGACAGCATGAACACACACATCTGCACACTCATGACTGTTACAAAAAGAAGGGCTGATAAGGCAAGGATGATGATTTTAGTATTCGATTTCATGTCGCTGGAATTTAATTAAGCGTAAAACGGTGAGAGTTTGCGGATGTTCATTCACCACATTTTTCCACGCCCATTAAAACTCATATCCCAACGCTGCCGTAAACCGCTGCCCTTCCACAGTTTTCATTAGACTAAAAGTTAAAGAGATAAAATCTAGCGGTGAGGCGAAAATACCGCCACCATAGCTGTAGTGCCAGGTATCTGAATGCTCGCCGTCACTCCAGACCCGACCGTAATCGAAGGCCGGGACAATGCCGAATGACACAGGCATGCCCAACGTCCGGCTAGAGAAAATCCGCCAACGTAGGTCCGTATTATGGTAAAAAACACTGCGCCCGGTGAATCTCCCAGAGTTGAAGCCCCTCATGCTCAGGTGGCCGCCGAGGTGTTCAGCTTGGCTACCTCCAAGTGACGGTGCATTGAAGAAATCAAAATCTCCAAAATTGTGGCTACCCCCTACCCTAGTGGCTAGCACAAGGTGCTTGTTGCGGTCAATCGGAATGTACAGCCCCAAAGCACCACCAACGTTGATATAATTTCGCACAGGATGCTGAACATTGGCCTCCCAACTAGCAAAGCTGCGAAAATCAACGCCCTTCGTAGGGTTCCATTTTTTGTCAATATTGGTATATTCCAATTTGGCATCTATTCCTGCAAAGTATTGATAATCAAACACATCTGGGTTAATACCTTCTTCGGTAATGTCCAAATAAGTACCCTCCCGACGATTTACTTTCACGGCCTTTCCTCGCGGGCCGAATGAATATAGAAGGCCTCCATCCGTTTGGTGTTTCATGGAAGCTATCAGGTTATAGCGTTCCATTTGTACCCGATAAAAACTCAGTGGCATATCTTCGAGCCGTTTGGTGTCATTGCCCAAGCCGAAAAAATTGTTGACGTAACGGGGTGTTTCCACCGAGGCCTCCAGCACAAAATCATGCTTACCCAGCAGTCGCTGGTAGTCGCCCAAGTAGCGGAAATAGTAGCCGTGGGTGGAGAACGCAGCCTGACCCGCCAGTTGGTGGATGTTTACCGAACGGAAGCCGTTCCGATGGATATTTACGCTAGCACCCATGAAAAGTGCGTCGTCAGGGTTGTACCCGATTATCGGCATCCCAACGATTTGGTCAACGGGATTTTCCCTGAAAAACCAGTTGTTTCGCTCATAGTCGTTTTGGCGGCAATCCTTTGTTTCACTGTCACCTTTTACATTGTTATCCTCCATTAAGTCGTCATGTATGATGGTCTTGCGCCGCAGCCCTGACACTTTGGATTCATCTTTAAACTTGTCCTCGTCCACCCCACCAATGAGCCGTACCACAGGGGATTTCTTTACTTTTCCTTCAACCTCGAATTCGTCATCGCCTTCCAGCCCGAATATTCTGATTTCCTCCGTTACCTCGTTTTCAAAGGTGCGTTCGTATATCTTTTGCAACTCCTTGCCGTCATTAGCTTTTTCAAAAATGGTCACCTTGGTTTCCTTGTTATTTAGGCGGTTCACCTTTATCAAGTTTTCTTTTTGTGTGGCAATGACCTCCACTTTGCGGTTCAGGTCTTCGTACCACCAGCGGGCAGTTTGCATCAAATTGTCCCGGCGGGATTTGATGTTTTTAATCAACTCCGGCGCCATTTCTTGATAAAGGCCGGGCGGCAACCACTTCATTCCCTGTTCAATGGAAGCATCTGTCAGGTGCTCCTGCACATATTTCACCTCCTTTTCCCAATCCTCCCAAGATAGTTCGTTCAGGAAAAAATGATCCACGTCACGGGCTTGCCAAGGCAACCATTTTGCCTCCCACTTATGCAGTTTATCATCGTAGGAACTGGTGGAACGGAACTGTGGCACTACAAGCCGGCTTGCGAAAAAAACGAGGCCACCGTATTTGGCGAAAGCTTGGTCACGATCGCGAGGGATAGGCTGGTATAGTGTTTTTTCTGTGCCTTTAATTGGCTTCGTCGCCCAGCGCCATTGGTCGGGGTGGCGGTCCCAGTCGCCGATGATGACGTCGAAAAGTCGGCTGCGAAGCACCAACGGCTGGTCAATCACCGCCTTGTCGTTCTCCATGCGCTTCTCTATCGTCTTGCCTGTACTCACGATTTTATCCGAAAAACCAAAACTGTAGAGGTTGCTCCAGTCCTCGTCAGGCCGTTCCTCAAAATGGTAAAGTTTGCCAGCGAATTCGTTATAAACCCCTAATCGTGGCTGTTTCGGTACACACACCAGTGAAGGGTTCGTATGGTAAATGCCAATGGCGTCTTCCATTGGTTTTAGTAGGTAAGCTGCGTAGGGGTTTGCCGCCGTATATCCAAACTCAAGGATGTCCTTCGCAAAGGTTTTATTGAATGGGTAAAACAGTTTTTCGGCACTTTTTTTCAAGCCCCGGATTTGATAGAGGCGGCTCTTGTCATCGGTTTCCAGCCGGATGGAGATGGTCTGAAAGCCACCACCTTTTTTGATGGCCCTAAGCCCACCTGCCGTTTTGCCCAAGTCAAGTACGGGTACTTTTATTTTTTGAAAATAATAGTCTGTATAAAGTTTACCCCACATTAGGTCGTTCAGGTCGAGGATATCACCTTTTTTCATCACGGAAACCTCCACGCTGTCCTCCTTGGCCTTGTATTCCTCAAATGCTTTAGGGATTTTTTCCTTCGGAACAGGCAATGCTTCTTTTATTTTTTGACGATAAAAAACCTCGCCCGATATGGCCATGTTTGCGCGTTCTTTTTTGGTTGTTTGCGCAATGGGGCCACCTTGCGGAACTGACGCCTGAGTTTGCTCGGAGCTTACTGCCTTGTTTTTTTCACCTTCCTTTTGGCGAACAAATTCGACCCAAGCCTCACCATCCTGATAAAAATCGACCACTGCAAAACCTTGGCTCCCCCCGTAGGCCATCTTGGCAGATTTGTCCAGTTTCGTTGGGCTGTTCAGCGAACCTGCTCCGCTCACGATATGTGCCAACTCACCATGCATTTCCAATTGCATATTGTGCTCATGCCCAGCTGCATATATAATATTTCCATGTTGCCGCCCCAAGCCTTCTACACCATCAATATAATCCTTATAAACAGGGAAAGAAGTTTCCTGCCTGCTAGCCGTTAGCCTATCGCCCACTATCATTGCTGTACCAACTACTGGCATAGGGATATGGCGCAGTGGGTGTGCATCGGAGGGAGGATAGAGATTGTCACGAAGGGCAAACTGGTCGCTTTGCCAACCTGCCGAATAAATGGGATGATGCGCTACGACCAGCAGATTTTTGCCAGCAAAATCCTTCGCTGCGTTACCAGCTTCTTCGAAAAAACTGCCTCTGGAACGAAATTCACAAGACTCGTTTAACTCTGGTTCACTGTCCCAATCGGCCATATACCACTGGCTGTCTATTACCAGAATGCCAAGTTTATCGGTCAGTTCCTTAACTTCTGGGCCACTGCACCCATCGCCAGGTAGGAAGACGTCGTCCCGGTCCAAGTATTCTTCGATGAATTTTTGCTGGCGTCGGAGGCCATCAACCCCATCGGCGGCCCAGTCGTAATTGCCGGGCAGAAAGATGATTTTGCCTTTGTAGTTTTTCAGGATTTCCAGTTGGGCTTTTAGCTCATGTTCTGCGCGTTCTCGTTTATCCGCTTTTTTGCCAGGCAATCCATCCGGTATTGCGTTGTTGCCAAGGAATACCACGGCACTGTTCTTTGGCGCTTTTTCGAGTGCCTGACGCAGCAGTTCAAGCCCTGCACTATGTTTGCCTTTCGGTGATGCACCAGCATCTCCAATTAAGTAAACTTGGTAGTCTAGCTTTTTGTCAGGTAAAGTTTGTGTCTTCCAATCTTGACTGGATTCGTCTAAGTTCAACTTGTAATTGGCACACGAATAGTGTAGGCAAACTGCCAACAGCAGCATGCCCAGTATCTTTATGGCTTTCATCTTATTTGTATTTTGGAATGCGAACTAAACTTCTGAGCGGGAGCGGATGGATTGGATCAGCCCAATGCCTGAAAGGAAAAAAAGACCGCCTAGCAGTGCGAGCGCCCATGAGTTAATGCCGATATATTCTGTTTTATCGAATATGCCCAGTACACCGGGAATAAGGCCCAGCAGACCAAAGGCGACCAAAATGGTCCCCAAGATTTTTTTCGTTTCCATGACTCAAAAATTAAAGGGTGAATTTTGCTCCAAAAGGAGTTGGAGTTAAAAAGGAAGAAGCCCGTAAATGTTCAACTAAGTTAATTAAAGCAGGTTTGCAATGTGCTGCTCAATGGTTCGGGCTGGCACCATTCCAGAAAAGTGGTCGGAAATTTCGCCGTTTTGGAACAAGTAAATGGCGGGCAAGCGGCGAATACCCATTTGGTGGGATACGTTTTTTGTTTCTTCGATATCTATTCGGTAAAAGCCCATTTTGTCTTGATAGTCATCGGCAATGCCCTCAATGATAGAGTCCATGATGGTGCCTTCACCTAGCCAATCGGCTGTAAATACCACTAAAAAAGGTTTACTCGCCCTGCCTTTCAACAAGGCATTAAACTCTTCTTCCCCTATGGTCTGATATGTAACGGAATCATTCAAGTTAATAAATACGGCTTGGTTTGATAATCGTGACACAAAACTAATTTTTCAAAACGAAATCAATATATACACGCATCTAAAATGAATTACCAAGTAACATGTTCACGTTAAATTAAATTGCTTCCAATAATGCTGTCTCAAAAAGTTTGCTAATTTTACAGCCCTTATTGACCCGCCAGATGTTTGCTTTCGCATATTAATGCAAAGTCCTTGGTTAAAAAAACGAGGCCAAGTAAACAAATCAAATACATTTATGCAGCTTAGTAACGCATCGCCGTACCCCATCCAGTACGACCTATCGAACTGTGAACACGAACCTCTTCCTTTTATTGCAACTGTACAATCGCATGCGTGCTTGGTTGCTTGCAAAGTCCAAGATTGGACAATTACCCAGGTTTCCAGTAACGCTGGTGAATTATTGGGTATTGCTGCGACCGACCTACTTCAACAACCTTTAGGAAACAAGTTCCCAGAAACAACTTTTGCTAGCATACTTTCTGCTGTGGCAAAAGGCAACGAATACCTTGCCGCAAATCCGGTGCGCATAAATATGCCCAATGGTCAGGCTCAAAACTGGTTGAATTGCCTCATCCATCCCCAAGGTGAAGTCTATGTTCTGGAATTCGAGCCGTTTGACGAAGATACCATCAACTACCGGATGCAGCGAACCATCAGTGAAGCCATGTATCGCATCCAATACAGTGAAACTTTGCAAGAGGTTTTTCAGACGGCAGCTGAAGAGCTGAAGTCAATAATTGGCTACGACAGGGTCATGATATACCAATTTGACGAAGCTGGCCATGGTACGGTGATGGCCGAAGCAAAGGAGCCAGCCTTGGAAGCATTCTTGGGACTGCGATACCCTGCATCTGATATTCCGCCGCAGGCTAGGGCCTTGTTCCTGAAGAATCCAGCCCGCATAATTTCTGATGTTTTGGCGGAACCAGCCCAAATTTTACCGCCTATTTCACCATTGACTGGCCAACCACTCGACTTGACCGACTTTGTCGGGAGGGGTGTTTCCCCTATTCATTTGGAGTATTTGCGGAACATGGGCGTCCGGGCAAGCATGAGCATTGCCATTGTTTTTGAGGAAAAACTTTGGGGACTTATTTCCTGCCACCACTACTCACCTAAGTCAACCGGCCATTTCAAACGCACAACTGCTTGGTTTTTGGGCAAGTTAATAAGTGGACACTTAAGTTTGCGTTCCGCAAACGAGCACCGCAAGTCAGTGATGAAAGCCAATGTCGTCAAGTCGAAACTGTTTGAACAGATGTCGGTAAACTGGGACTTGGTGGAGGGGCTGACAACCGGGCCTGTGACCATGCTCGACTTGCATGACAGCGGTGGGGCTGCCATTTTTCATGAGGGCAAACTCAATGTTCTGGGAGAAGCGCCACCCAAACCTGCGCTGCAAGAACTAATTAAATGGCTGGATGGAAACTTACAGGAAACAGTGTACAGCACTAACGAGCTTCCAAAGCATTTCGCACCTGCTAGGGACTGGAAAGACAAAGCCTGCGGCCTACTTGCCGTTCGCCTCTCCAACGATGCACCCAGCGACTACTTACTATGGTTCCGACCAGAAGTAATCCAAACAGTTAATTGGGGTGGAAATCCCAGCAAAGCTGTCACAAAGACCGCTGACAACGTAAGAATCAGTCCACGTAAGTCTTTTTCAAAATGGACAGAACTCGTTCAAAATACTGCGAAACCTTGGTTGGATTATGAGTTGGAAACTGTGGTTTCGCTTCGCAACGATGTCAAGGATTTTATCTTCCAGAAATATCGCCAAGTTCAGCAAACCAACAAGGAACTCACTGAAGCTTATGAAGACATGGAAGCATTCAGCTACTCCATTTCTCATGATTTACGGGCACCATTGCGAACAATTGAAGGGTATTCCGACCTTTTATTAGAAGATTATGGCGAGGTCTTGGGTGAAAACGGCAATCACTTTATTTCAACCATTAAGGACAGCGCTGCCAAATTGAACGAATTGATCATCGGGCTGTTGGCTTATACAAGAGCCAAGCGCCAACAACTTATCCTTAATTCCGTCTCTTTGGACGAAGTGGTGAGGCTAGAATCAAACCTTTTGATGCAAGATGCCTTGCGACAGAGCCGAAACATAGAACTTCGAATAGGAGAGAATCTTCCAACCGTACTTGCTGATAAACCAGCACTGACTATTTTAGTAAAAAACCTGCTATCGAACGCATTCAAGTACACAACTAATTCTAATCCATCAATTATCGAAATCGGCGGAGACCAATCCGAGGGGTACGTTAGTTTTTATGTGCGTGACAACGGCATCGGCTTTGACATGCAGTACACTGACCGCATATTCGGCGTTTTCAACCGACTCGTTAATGATGACCAGTTTGAAGGTACGGGCATTGGCTTAGCCATTGTCAAACGTATTATAGAAAAACACGGCGGTGCTATCTCGGTAGAAAGCGTACCGAACCAAGGCACAACGTTTTTTGTGAGAATGCCCAATATTGATCATTGAATTGAAGGGCGCAATTATATTTGTGCGTACCTATCCCAAATAATTTACAATCTATCCTACTATGTTAGACAGACCATTAAATATCCTTGTAATCGAGGACATGAAAACAGATGCTGAGCTCGTCAAGCGGCAAGTAATGAAAATTGCCCCTCAAGCTGTTTTTACTATTGCCCGCAACCGAGCGGAATTTTTTGAAAAAATTGACTGGTCAGTTCCAGATGTGGTGCTGGCAGATTATAATCTTCCTGATATCAATGGCCTGGAAGCCCTATTGCATATTCGCAAAAAGTCACCATTTCTACCTTTCATTTTCATTACTGGCATCCTCAACGACGAGGAGAAAGTGGCAGAGGCCGTGCTTAATGGCGCTTCCGGCTACGTGCTTAAAGAAAACTTATCTGCCCTACCTGAAAAACTGGAAGATGTGCTCCTAAAAGCTGACGAGCAAAAAAATGCCGCCATGGAGGAAGAACGCCGTTGGCGGGAAGCCGGCCTTAACTTGCAAAAAGTACAGGCGAAACTTTTCAAGACAGCAGATTTTGAAGGCAAGCAAGAAATCATGCAACTCATCACGGAAGTACTAAACGCCATTCAGGATTGAGAATGTCCATAGCTGCACAATTAAAATCCGACACCTTCGAACTGCACCAACAGACCGAAGCGATGATGCCTTCTGTGGCGCTCATGGACGGAAGTTTGAGCCAAGCGGAGTACGCCCAGCTTATTTCAAGCCTATACCGAATCCATTTTAAAATCGAATTTTTTTTGGAAAATGCACTAATCAAGTACCCTGAATTAGCTGCCTTTTTTCACAAAAAACTGCCTTGGCTTAAAGCCGACTTGGCAGAAATGGGCGTGGAAACTCCAACCGTTTCCAGTAATATACCAGTTCCACCGCACGGGGAGGCCGCTTTAATGGGCATGATCTACGTCTTGGAAGGTGCTACGTTGGGAGGGCAGGTTATATTGAAAGGACTGAAGAAAAATGCGGCTTTGCAACACTTTAACAACCGCTATTACAGTGGCTATGAGCAACTAACTGGTGCGAGGTGGAAGTCATTTTTGGAGAATTTGGAAGCCACTGTGCCGCCAAAGTCGGCGGCCAAAGCTGTGGAAGGAGCTAAGTTTGTGTTCAGGCTGTTTCAGGAATATTTACCTAAGATGGTAGTCTACAATTGAACCTTTTCTACAAGTTCTCGCTCAAAACCCTCCTGATTTCAGCTTCTTTGAGGGGTTTGTGGATAAAACCTTTGACATATGGCACTTTCTCCGCCCGCTCCATATCATCTTGGCGAAGGGACGTGGTAAGCATGATGATGGCAATATGCCTTTTGAAATCTTCTGGCATGGCATCATAGCGCTCAAGAAACTCCCAACCATTGACCAATGGCATATTGATGTCTAAAAAAATGAGGTCGGGCATTGGGCAATCTCGTTGACCTTCAAATGCGCCCATGAGATATTCCAACGCCTCAATGCCATTCCTGACAATGTTGATATGAGAAGCTATGCCCAGCTTATCTAAAAGACGTTTGTTCAGGAAATTAGTGGCCCGGTCGTCGTCCACTAGAAGTATGCAGTCGAGATTTACTTCGTTTGACAAAGAAGAAAGATTTGGATAGTCGATATTTTGATGGGATTCTGAAGTCCCCTTTTCTGAAAAAATCATGCAAATATGGAATTTTTAAGGAGATTGTTCGACACAGACTTTATGCCCCATGGACATTGCTATTTTTGGAAACCAGCCGTTTTGTGGACCAATGTGCTTGGGGATGCGTTGATTGCCTTGTCATATTTCATCATTCCGTTTTTGCTGGTTCGGTTTTTAAAAAAACGGAGCGACATAAAATTTCGACCCCTGTTCATCGGTTTTGCCGCCTTCATCCTTGCTTGCGGCACCACCCATGTCATTGACATTGTATCAGTTTGGTACCCCATGTACCGCTTAGAAGGACTTGTGAAGGATGTTACCGCCCTTATTTCCTTCGGAACGGTGATAGCGCTCTTTCAAAATTTTCCTACCATCGTGAGCATACCAACCTCAGAGCAGTGGAAAGCAGTTCAAACAGCAGCTGCAAACAGTGAAAGGCGTTTCAAACTGATGATAGAACATGCGCCCGTTGGCATCATAATCACCAATTTTAGAGGGGAATTCTTAGAGGTTAACGATGCCATGTGCGATATGTTCAAGCGAAGTCGGGAAGAATTGATAGGGAAAACCTCCCAACATATCACACATCCTGATGACATCAATTTTAGCACAGAAATCAAGGAGCAACTAGCTGACGGCTATGAAAAATTCATGCAGATAGAAAAAAGATATTTACGAGGAGATGGGACTTTTTTCTGGGCAATGGCTAGTGCGACATCTGTCCCTGAGGAGGAATCTATCCTTGTTCACATCGTGGACATCACCAGCCGAAAACAGTCAGAATTGCGGATGAGGGATGATAATGAAAAATTGGAGAGCAAAATCGCCGAAAGGAACATTGAGCTCCAAGAAACAAACAAAGACCTCGAAAACTTCATTTATGCTGTCACGCACGACCTTCGGGTTCCTTTGCACAATTTACAGGGTTTATCTACTGTGGTGGAAGAAGAACTGGGCGGAAAAAATGGTACGGATGATGCCGTTTCTGCATTGCAAATGATTGGCGAAAACGCCCAGAAAATGGACCATTTGGTTACCGACCTGCTCGCTTTCAGCAAGACCAGCAAGCTAGAGCTGAAGAAAACCAATATTGACATGGGAATGGCAATTAAAACGGCCTTTGATGAACAAAGCCTGCTTTACAACGATAAACAAATCGAGTTCAAACTTGATAGTTTGCCGCAGGCATTTGGCGACCCTGCTGCCATTCAGCAAGTTTGTCAAAATATCATTGGTAATGCCTTGAAATATTCATCCCATCAGGCAGTGATAAGCATTGAAGTGCAAGGTAAATTGGAAAACGGGAGCACCATTTTCCAAATCACAGATAATGGAATTGGCTTCGACCCGCAATACAGCAACAAGCTTTTCCTACCATTTCAGCGGCTTCATCACGAAGAAGAATTTGAAGGCACGGGCATCGGTTTAGCTACCAGCCAACGCATCATCCAAAAACATGGTGGTGAGATTTGGGCAGAAAGCTCACCAGGCCAGGGAGCTAAATTTTATATTTCGTTGCCCATAGAAAACAAATAAGCAATATGATAAAACCTTCTTTACCCGCCAATGAGGATGAGCGGTTGGAAGCAGTGGATTCCTATGAACTGATGGGAACCATGCCTGAAAAAGACTTTGACGACATCGCAAGTATTGCCTCTGAAATCTGCCAAGCACCTATTTCATTGATAACATTAGTGGGAGAAAACCAGCAATGGCTCAAAGCACATCATGGCACCGAACTGGAACAGACACCTAGGGAAATTGCCTTTTGTTCCTACGCCATCCTAGAGCCCGACCGCCCTTTTGTGATACCAGACGCTAGAATTGACGACAGATTCCGTGATAACCCGCTTGTCACGGGGCCCACACAGGTTACGTTTTATGCTAGCGTTTCACTGGTCAATCCAGAGGGGTTCCCCTTAGGCACATTGTGTGTCATTGATCATAAACCAAATCAACTTAGCGAACGTCAGCTTGCCACCTTACAGGCTTTGGCCAATACCGTTTCGCAAATGTTCGAGCTGCGGCGAAAAGTGAAATTCTTGGAATTGGCCAACAAAAAGCTGGAAGACCTAAACCAAGAGGTTTCAGAAGTAGCGTATGTGCTTTCGCACGATTTGAAGTCTCCACTGAACAGCATTGTTTCACTGATGGAAATTTTCAAGGATGAGAATGGTGGGCAATTGGATGACAGCGGCATGGAATTGCTTGAAATGCTACAAGAATCTGCCATCAATCTGAACGACATCACGAAAGGAACTATTCAGTATCTCAGTACCACCCGTTCCATTTCGAATAGCATTGAGGAAATTGACGTCCATGAACTGATGGTGCAACTATTGACCCTACTTAGGCCGCCGCAGTGGGTACATATCACTTACCCTACCAACATTCCTATCATCACTTCTTCCCGTGTAGCACTCCAACACATACTACTCAACCTGATAGACAACGCCATCAAGTATAATGACAAAGAGTTTTGTGAAATAAAAATTGACTTTTCGCAAGAAGAAAAATTTTACCATTTCAGCGTGACAGACAATGGCCCCGGCATTGAGGATGGCTTTAAAGGCAAGATCTTTAAGCTTTTCCAAACGCTGGGTAAAACTGATCGACAAGGCAAAAAAGGTACTGGTCTCGGACTACCAATCGTCAAGCGGATGGTGGAGAAATTGGGTGGTAAAATTAGCACTATCCGCCCTGCTAGTGGCGGTATCCAATTTTCATTTTCAATATTGAAAAAACCAATTTAAGTATAGTTATCACCCCATTTTTTCTATTCAATAACAGGATAGTGACTTACATCCTGTTTTCGCATTGATTAATTGTACTACAAGCATCGTCCCACCTTTTTGCTATATGTTCCTCCATTCTGCATGTGATAATTAGCTTATTACGATGCATATCGTAAGTTTCGATTAATTCATTAAGTCAATGACTATCAGTAGTTTGAAAATATTAAAACAATTAATTTTCATTGTTTTTTAGACAAATTGAACAAGCAGTATAGTGCTCCGTTTTACCCTCAAATCCTCCAAACGGACCAAGAAACAAACCGAGGCAGGATAAATAAACTCCTATTTCTTCACCAATTTAACATCATTACAAATGAGAGACATTGTTTGGATCATTATCGTCCTACTGATAGTAGGTTGGTTGCTCGGCTTCATCAGCTTTGGAGCTGTTTTGGGCAACATGGTACACATACTGCTCGTCGTAGCAGTTATTCTGATCGTGCTAAAATTACTAGATAAAATTTAAGCATATCTCCCCTAAGGTTGCCACGGGCTGCCTTGTTAAATTGATAAGTCAGCCCGTTCAGCCCACTTTTTTCGAAACTTTAAAATCTTAAATCATGTCCAACAACACAGAAAGCAACAACAGCGGCTGGATTTTTCTAGCCGGACTTGCCACTGGAGCAGTCTTAGGATACCTCATCAATAGCGACAAAGGTCGTGAAGTGCGCAGCGAAGCCGCTAATAAAGCCATGGAATATGGTGAACAAGCCAAATCATTCGCTGTCGATAAGTACAGCTCTGCTGCATCCACCGTTAGCAGCATCATCGATAAAGGCAAGAGTTACGCCTCCGAAGTGAGCGCAAAATTGCAGGAGCGCATCAAGAGCGGTTCTGAAGAAGCGCAAAGTGCCGTGGAAGACGCAGAGACTGCCTTCCAGCGTGGGGCCAACCGTGCAAAAAACCAGCTGCGAGAAATATCGGCCAGTTAAAAACCAGTAAGGGAAGGGCTTTGGATTGCTTGTATGTCCAATTGCCCTCCCTTATCTCCGCCAACTAAAAAAATTTACAGAGCTGAATACCTTAGTCAGAGTGGGCCTTTTATGCCCGCTCTTTTTTAAATCAAAACGATATGTCACCACAACGCATCAATACTATTGCTGAACTGCAAGCAGAGCAGGACCGACTTCAAGACCAAATGCGGGTCACTCGCAAGATGTTCTTTGAAAGTGCTAGTCATACAACGGCCACTGGCAAAGATTTTTTGCTGAAAAACGTTCTGCTTCCAGTTGGTGCAATCGGCCTTGGTGCCTTTGTGGCAAAAAAAATATCCGACCATGCCGATGCAAGCATGGAGCTTCCCGCTGAAGTTCACGCGGCGATTGCGCCAGAGCAGAACAATTCGAGTTGGTTTTCAAAGCTGATGTTGGTGGCACTTCCCTTTGTCCAGCAGTTTTTCCTGCGTGAAAAAACGGAGGAACAAGCAACCCAACCCACTGAAGACGAAAGAAGTTACAGTTCGGGAATTGCGGAAAACAATACCACAAATTGGTTGTCAACCCTCATACCGATTGTCATTCCGCTTGCACAACAGTTTTTCTTAAAACGAGCCGAACAAGCCAATGAGCAACCCATGGCGGTAGAAGTGGAAGGAGATGGTATGGTAGAAGGTACTTTCACCAAAAAGGAGGGGGCTTCGGCCATTTTCGAGTCGCTTTACAAACTTTTACCTGTGGTTTTGCCGCTGGTACAGCAGTATTTCGCCGAGAAAAACAATGCAAAGGAAGCCCAACAGTCAAAGGCCGCTTTCGCCAGAAATGGCCAATATGCCGAGGCGGTAGCTTGATGTCGGTATTGGTTTTTTGGCTTCGAAACCAACAATTAACACCTATAAAAAATATATGGGACAGGATATCAAATTTTACTGGGAGGTGTTGAAAGCATCTTTTAGCAAATTTAGTGACAGCGACGTACTGACGCAATCAGCTGCCTTGTCCTACTATACGATATTTTCGTTGCCGCCCATGTTGTTGGTCATTTTGAAAACGACCACACAGTTTTACAGTGAATCAGAGATTAAACAGACCATCTTCGGTGAAATAGGCGGCTTAGTTGGGCGCGATGGCGCACAGCAATTGATGAGCACCATTGACAAAATGAATATTTACCAGCCGACTTGGTGGGCTACGGCACTGGGAATCGGAGTATTGCTTTTCACTGCTACAACGGTTTTTATCACGATGCAAAATGCGTTGAATCTGATATTCGAGGTGAAGCCTGCAGAACACACCAAGGGGTTTGGCATCTTGAAAATGTTGAGAGATCGCGCAATTTCATTTGCACTGCTGATTAGCATGGCCTTCATACTGCTCGTTTCTTTGGTGGTGGATGCAATCATCACCTCATTTGGAAAATATCTGGGCGACCTGGTAGGTGACGTTTCGGCAGTGATGGTGATGGCAACTTCCATATTGCTGCCATTGGCTATTATCACCTTGCTTTTTGCGATGCTGTTCAAGTTTTTGCCAGATGCCAAATTGGATTGGCGTGACACTTGGTTTGGCGCTTTTGTGACAGCAGTACTTTTTTCACTCGGTAAGTTCCTGATTGGTTTTTACATCGGAAGTAGCAGTGCCGCCAATCTTTATGACGCAGCAGGCAGTATTTTGGTGGTCATGCTTTGGGTTTATTATGCTTCGGCAATTTTTCTGTTCGGTGCCACTTTCACATTCGCCCGTGCCAAAAAATTGAATGGGCGGGTAAAACCAGAAGATTACGCCCAGCGGGTCATCCAAACTGAGGTTAAACTGGAAAAAGGAGCAGATGTGGTGCCCTTTTCAACGGTCAATTAAATCTTATCCATATGATTCTTGAAAGCTTACATGAACCATTTTTATGAACTAAAATCAAATTACCATGAAAGTCAAAATATCAAAATCGACCTCCAATTTCTTTTGGATGACATTAGCCTCTTCGGCCATCGTTTTTGTAAGCATGAGCTTGATTGTCAGGATGCTGAAACATGCCTGGTAGTTTATTTTCCCTTGAGGCAAGAATCAATTATTCACCAAATATTTACCCTGCAACCAGTACAAGGTGAAAGGCATGGCTTGCCTGAGCACAAGCTGGTAGCAAAAAAATTTCGCAAAATGAAAAATCCACTTTCTATCATCCTCATCGTCGTAGGTATCGCTCTTGGTATTTATGGTATCACTAAATTTGGCGACAGCGGCAAATCTGTCGAAGTAGCGGGTATCGAACTTGGCGTAAAGGATAAAGGCTCGCAAAATCAAGCATTCCTGTACATTGGACTTGGTGTTTTGGCATTGGTAGGAGGAGTTGCCATGTCAAGGCGTAAATAATCAACCATCATAATCGAGCCGCCCGATTTCGTATTTAGTCATGCGGGAGTAAAGCGTCTTGTCGTTCATGCCGAGGATTTCGGCAGCGCCACCTGGGCCAGTGACCTTTCCCTTGGTGCGGCGTAGGGCTTCCAGAATATGATCCCTTTGTAAGTCTTCCATGGTTTTGAACGCTATTTTCTTGCCGGATTTAGCTGTTTTGAACTGAAAATTGGCAACCAGTTTTTTTCCAAGAGACAGGATGACGGCGCGCTCGATTAGGTTTTCAAGTTCCCGCACATTACCGGGAAATTCGTAGGCTTCCAATTCATTTACCACTGATTCTGGAATCTCCTCAATGTTTCGCCCCAGTTTTTGGTTATACTTGTCAATAAAATGCCGTACGAGCGGCTTAATGTCCTCCTTGCGGTCCCGAAGTGGGATGTTGACGATTGGGAAGACGTTGAGGCGATAAAACAGGTCTTCCCGGAATTTTCCTTTCTCCACCATTTCCTCCAAGTTGCGGTTGGTAGCGGCGATAACCCGCACATCCACCTTGGTCGTCTCTGTACCACCAAGCCGCTCGAACTCACCTTCCTGCAGTACCCGCAATAGTTTGGCCTGTAGGTCCAGTGGTAATTCGCCAATTTCATCCAAAAAAATGGTACCACGATGGGCCAGCTCAAAACGACCAGCCTTGCGGTTAAAGGCACCAGTAAACGCTCCTTTTTCATGGCCAAACAGCTCGCTCTCGATGAGGTTTTCGGGCAACGCTCCGCAATTGATTTTCACCATCGTTTGCTCCGATCGCGTACTGAGCGAATGAATAGCCTTGGCCAAAAGTTCCTTGCCCGTACCCGTTTCACCCAATATCAAAACCGTGGCTGAAGTGCCAGCCACTTGCCCAATCTGGCGTAGAATGGGCTTATAACTAGGGCTACGGCTAATGATATTGGTGAATCCTTGTTCCACTTGGATCTCTTCCTTCAGAAGTATATTCTCTTTGGCCAGTTTTATTTGCAGCGCCTCGATTTCCTTCACCTGCTGCTTCAGTTCGAGCTCCTGCGCCCGCTGCTTGGTAATGTCACGGAGAATGTTGCTGACGAATTCCTTGCCTTTCAAATTGATAAGCTGAGCGTTCGATTCCACCAGTATTTGCTCGCCGTTTTTGCAGACCATATTCAATTCAATGGGAACAGACCTTCCTGTGCGCAAGTCTTCCCAGCGCCGTTTAAATTTTTTCAGGTCGAAATCAGGAAAAAAATCAAGTATCGTCATTTGCTCAATATCCTCCACGCTGTACCCTGTCATCTGCACAAAAGTGTCATTGAAAAACCTAAAATTGGCTTCTTCCGTCAACCAGATTACCATGTTGGGCGCAGTCTTTATTGTGGCAAAGGACAGTTGTATATCTTCCTCCAATGCCTTGCGCTTCCGAATATCCCGCACAAATGCCATTTTGTACTCCTTGCCATTGTAGTTCATATAATGAAGGGACAATTCCACCGGAAACTCGTCACCATTTTTAGAACGGCGAGAAGCTTCACGCGTCAGATAGCCTTCTTGCTTAACGGTTTCCCATTCCTTACGCCAAGCATCCTCCGTTAGTCCGGGCTCCATATCAGCTAGCTTCATGCCATCAAGTTCTTCGGCAGTATAGCCGAGCACTTCCCGCACTGCCTTATTGGCATAAAAAATACGACCCTCTGGCGACACCCAAGTAATCATCTCGTTCACATTGTCAAGACAAAAGCGGGCTAGGTAGAGGTCTTCTTGCGACTCCGTAAGATTGCCTTCTACGATAGCCTGGCAGTATTTTTCACCCTCTACCTCCAGCAATACCCCACGTAGCTTGGCTGGCACAGTGTCTCCGTCGGCGGTGATGTGTTCTGTTTCCACCGTGACCTGACCGACTTCCAGTAGCTCCTCCCATAGCTTTTTCCAGGCCATCAGGTTAAAATGGGGATTTACCTGAAAAAAGGTTTTGGGCTGAAAATCACCCTTGCCATATCCCAATCCTTGTGCAAAATGTCGATTGACAAAAAGCACGTTAGCCTCCCGGTCGAGGAACATGACACCATGTTGCATAATCTCTGCAGCGTCAAGGTGTATGGAAAGCCTATCTGATGGATTTGGCATTGACATTTTTAAAAAATAGCATTGGAAAAAATTTTTTCAAAAAAAAATCAAATCCCTGTCAAAGGTAAAAAAAGGTTTCAATCAATTTCTTAAATTTAAGAACATTTCTTAAATACAAGAATTTATGTCTTGATAAAAACGATACAAATAATTGATTATCAATTAGTTACAAAGTTGGCACGGCGTTTGGCTATATGGTAATTGTAAAACAACATTTTTATCGAAAACTTAGAAGCGAAACAAACACTATTAGCAATCCAAGATTCAACGTTTTCGATAAAATTCCTTCTAGAAAAAAAATTAAAACCGATAGCCATGACAACGTTAAAATTCAATCACAACCTCGCACAAATCCAGAACCTTCTTTTTGCTTTCGCAATGAAGCTTACTTACAGCAACCGTGAAGATGCAAATGACCTCTACCAAGAAACCGTTATGCGTGCTTTCGCAAGCAAAGATCGTTTCCAAGAAGGAACAAATTTCAAAGCTTGGGTGACCACTATCATGCGCAATTGCTTTATCAATGAATATCGCAAGCGCCGTACTCGCAATCAGGTAGAACAACCGTTAGAAGATAATGTAGAATTTGCAGTACGTCAGGCAGTTCGTAACGATGCTGGTACAGTAATCATGATGAAAGAATTGCGCATCATGCTTGATAAAATGGATGAAGCACATCGAATTCCTTTCGAAATGTTCTTTAACGGTTTCGAATATCAAGAAATAGCCGATGAGCTTGAACTTCCAATGGGTACTGTTAAAAGCCGTATTTTTTTCGCCCGCAAGAAAATGAAAGATATGATTCAAGGCAGCTATGGCGTGGAACATTTCCGCCGGGCATAATCCCAAAAACATTTTCAAAATAAATTTTCCTAACCGAGAAATAAGACACGATGAACCGACTATCATCCCCTCAGCCCAAAGCCAACTTAGTTTTCAAACCTATTTCATTAAACCATACTCCCCCATAAACCAATTTCATTTCCCCCGATTTAAATCTACCCATTCGTTGGGTTACCGGGACAAGGGATATTTCGTAGAAAGACGCCCTTGTTCCGTTGTTTTTTTGCAATAAAATACTACCGATTAATTTTGCATTCAACGGAAAAAAAGAAGAAAATCCTCTCATTAAACCCACGATATTATTTTCTTAGTTCATGGGATTATGACGGGAACAAGGCATTTAGCACTTGTTCCCGTCTTTTTATGTCTAACAAGATTTTCATAACTGCCGCTTGTTTGCTGGGTGTGCGGCTCGGAAATGGCTAAATGAGTATGCCCTGGGCTGAGTGTGCCTGGAAAGGATAGTTCGAATGGAAGGTTTTCTGTTTTAAGGGCTAAGGGGCTTATTCAGGAATTAAACAGCCAATAAAAAAACGGCTGCCCAAAATTTGAGCAACCGTCCTTATTAACCCTAAAAAACCAAATGATTTTTGTTGTAATTCATAGCTTTTAATTATTATCATCTAATTCAATTATTCTAAGTTGTTTTAATCTCTGAACAAAGTTAGGTGAGTAGGAAAAGGCAATTGCGGCGCAATTGGAAACATGGCGAGCACTATTGGAAGGATTTCAGTTTTTACCAATAAAAACACTGATGATTACTATTCTTCTTCTCCTATCGCAGACATGGTCCGGAGATATTCATTAGGGTACAATCCATATTTTTCCTTGTACCTGCGTGCGAAATAACTAGAGTTTTCATAACCCACACTAGCCGCAACTTCTTTAATAACTGGATTTCCAGCAGCCATCAATTGGCGCGCCATCCGCATACGTTCGTTTCGCACATACTCATTGATAGTAGTACCAAACATCTTCTTGAATCCTTGTTTTAGCTTTTGGCGATTCACGCCAGATTTTCTTGACAGCACCTCAATGGTAGGCGCATTTTTCAGGTCTGCAACTAGCAGGTTGCGAGCCATGATAATTTTCTCCAAGTCTTCTGGGCGCAACATGCCCGACTTTCCAGGTGCGGGCATGATTTCGGTTTCCCAACGCCGAAGCTGAAGGGAAAACAGCTCAATTGCCTTTGACTCTGCAAACGTGGCGTGGATCAGGCCGTCTTTTTTGTCGTCCATGATCTGCTGCACCAGTGCTGCGCTTTTTAGCCCAAATTCACTGTTTAAAAAGGATTTTACGACAGTTTCTCCGTTGAAAATATTGACCACTTCGGCCCTTACTGCATCAGGCAAGCAGCCGATGTGGTTAATGTAAAGTTGACGTTCTAGCTTAAGCCAAACAAAGGTCGTGTTTATGCCGCCTTTGATGTGGACAAGCTGAGATTGCTGAGCCGGATGTGCTACCATGATGGTTTTCATCGGCTGCATGACAATCGGCTCCGCCAAACCGGTAAAGCTAAATTCAACATCGCCCCGTACGCAGAAATAGAGCAAAAAAGGGGAATCTACCTTGCTCTGTGTGGTTATTTCCCAATCTTCAGGAGCTGTACCATTGAGCAGGAGCATTTCTACACCGTCTTCAAAATTGTAAGTACAAAGCGTACCGAATGCAGGTTCTGAATGGAGGTTTATCCACCGCTTTTGGCAATCCTGCTGAACCTCTTGTCCAAAACGCTTGGCAGCAGATGTCAACAGTCTATCAAGGTCATAACTTTTGAATTTGGATTTCATGGCTACAGGGTTTTATTTTTCTTCCAAGTCCGCACCATCGATGCGTATCTTGATGTTTTCCACTTCTTGCACGATAGCAGCAGCTTGCATTTGCAACTGGTCATAGTTTTCCCGGATGATGCGGTGTTGCTCTGCAACTTCACCAGCATCCAGTGTTTGGCGTTCATGCTTTTTGACCAAATCCTCATTCTCATCAATGAGGCGTTGCTGCTCCCGGCACATTGTTTCGAACTGGTTGATGAGCGAATCTTGCAGCATGACAATACTGCGCAGGGAATCTGCCGGATTTTTATCCGCCTTCACGTCATGTTTAAACTTTTCATTTTCCGTTTTCAGAAAATCAAGCCGCTCAATCATGCCCTTGTGCGAAAGCTGCATGGTTTCTGTAAGCTCAATGGCCTGCTGATGTGCAGCACTAGTTTCCGTTGAGTTTGGCTTGGACTTGTTGCAAGCTGGTAAAACGAAAAATACCATTGCGACAGCAAGGAAAAGAGATTGGGCATTGATTTTTAATTGAAGCATAACTATGTATTATTTAGGGTAAAACGGGTGGTTCAGTCCCATGTTCATGGCTGCTTTATTTATTGAGCAAAAGCCTATAAAACAAGCATGCCCGCACAAATAAATGTGCAGGCATGTGTTGTGGATATGGAAAGAAAAAGTCTGTTATCCCAAAATTAGAAGCCGAAAAGGACTCCTGCGGTAATACCAATATTGCGATTACTACCATCAGTGTTGTCAGCTACGTCTAACAAACCGTAAGTGTAGCCAGCGTCAAAATTGAACCAAGTGCCTTCGGCAATACGTGCATTGAAGCCTGCGCCAGCCATGAGGCCGAGGTCAAAAGTATTGTAAGTGTCCTTGATGTCAATTTCAGTATCTCCGTACTTAGCATCTGAATCTAGGAGGATACCAATCGATGGGCCAACGAAAATCTTAGGGCGGAAACGGTCCTCGTTTTTACGGAAAAACCAGTAGCCTTTCAATGGAATGCGGAGATAAGTGAGATTCGTTGCACCTTCCACGCCATTAGCCTGCACATCTACCCCTTCGCGAGAATAAAGTATTGCACCGCCTACGCCCCAATTGTTCACGTTGCTGTAAATGAGCTGTCCACCAGCGGCAAATCCTGTATTAAATTCAGAATTCTTGACGTCAGAAATAGTGGAGAAATTGATACCCACTACTGGGCCAAATGATAAAGTTTCTTGGGCCGTGGCAGCCACTGCAGAACAGCAAATCAACACGGCAATAATTAGGTTTTTCATAAAATTAAGATTTTAGTTTAGAAAATATGGTCACAGGACGCTAAGGCGTCATTTGACTTGCAATAACTTTCAACTGGCTGGAAACCAACCCTTTGAGGAGCTTTGCAGTAAATGTTTCTTTGAAAATTATAAGACGTGGACTAGCTGTGGGTGTGCAGCACCAAGTCTTTTTGGAGGGAGTGCAACATTTCTTCCATACCTTTTGGAACAGATACGGTAAGTGTTACCACTACATTGTTGTCTTGTTGCATGGCATGGTAATAAACGATGGTTTTGTCACCTTGCACAGTGGCTTCATAGTTCGTTTTATTCACATCATTTTTTAGTACTACTATTTTCTTGTTTTTGGTGGACAACTCTGTTACCATTTCTTGGTAAAAATCCTCCATGCTGGTTCCCACAATATTATAGGCACCATAAACTTTCGCATTGATCATTCCATCATCGGAAAAAAGACTTACACCATCAGCGTTGTCAGAATTAATCTGGTGTGTGAAAATGGCTGTTGGGTATTGCAAACAAAAATCGAATCGGGCGTTGCAGTATTCATTGCCGCCGCTGCTGAAATCAACAGCGTTCTTGGAAGAAAAGCCAATGAAGAAAGGCAGCAACAACAGAATTGAAAAGCTGATAAATGGTCTCATGGCTTGATTGTTTAAATTAACAAATGTTGTCTAAATGCTTTTCAAGGCGTTAGCTTAAAAAATGTCAGCAAGCACCAGAAAAACGATTTGATTTCTGGTGTTTGAAGACATTATGACAACGTTTTATTCTTTGGAGTAGCCAACTTTTTGACTTGGTAAACAAGCTTTCTATTGCTTATTTCTGATATTAAAACGGGGCAGTTTCGCCCATGTTCAAAATACTTAAAATTAACTTAAAAAAATTGTCAACCAAGGTAGCTAATCAAAATACAAGCACGGGAATATCTGCTTTAAGCACTAAGGTGCGGGTAATTTCATAGTTGAAAAAGCGCTTAAATACAGGTGTTTCCCGGAAGGGGAAAGCAATAATGTCAGTATTTGTAAGCCCAGCCATTTGCAATATTTCTTCTGGCGACTGGTGCATAAAGAACCGGTATTCATGGTTGAACTGGAATGGCAGCTCTTCTTTGAACTGATCCATTGCCTCTCCAATTTTCAAGGCCTCACGCTCTTGTGTCTGAGGATCAAAGACGAAACCCACCACAATTTGGGCAACATGCGTATCGGCGAACTTGCGCAAGAAACGGAAGCCTTTGTGCCGACCATCCATCAGCGTTTTAGAATCAGCTAAGTACATAATCCGAGTAATGCCCTTATAAGCCGCCGCATCAGGGACAAATAGCACAGGACATTTTACTTCGGCAGCCACACTGGTTTCAGTAGTACCCAACACATTGTCCCACCAACCGTGATCAGTTGTTTTTGGCATCACCAGCAAACAAGAACCGCCTTCGTTCTCCTCCAATTCCTCCATTTTACCGATTGTTGCATTGGCTTGAAAGCCCACACCCTGTTCCAAGCGAGTATTAGGGTAGCGCTTTTGCACCGCCTCCAGAAGTTCATTACCAATATGTTCTATCTCTGCGACTGCTCCCGGTAAATTTTCGTAGCCAATCCCAGGCATTGTCGCATCCATATCCACCAACATTGGCATGCCCTGAACGCAGTAAATCAGTAACTCTTTTTGGCCAGCACGAGCTAGCTCTTCTGCATACTCCAGCACATTTTGCTGAATATTAGTTGGGTCAATACTGACGACAATTTGATTTTTCATGACAAACGTATTTGGGTGGAACTCTGCCATTTTTTGGCACGGCTAGAACGGATAGAACTTAGCCATGTTCAAAAAAATACACTCCCCTACCCTATCCAAGCTTCAAGCTCTGTGGTCTGAATTTGATGCATTCCAAATACTTAAAAACAAATTATGTCCAAAATAACCAGCCAGTTGAACAAGCCATTAGGTCACCCGTTTTACCTCAAAATCAGTATATTTAATTGTATTGAATTACCTGATTTTACTGTAAAAAATAATCTCTTATGGAAGATACTTCAGTTCTGAAAATCGCCAAGACTTCCCGTTCTGCCATTGACTCTTTGGCTAATTCAAAAGAAGAATTTAACGTGATTATAGCTAAGTTGGATAAACTGATTGGAGACAATTCTCAACAGGTACGTATCTCAAATGATATTTCCAATGCCAGCCAAGTCGGACTAATAAACAAGCTCAAAATCCATCGAAAGCGGCTGTGCGACATGCTGGCGGAAATGGAAGTAATCAAAGAAGATGCTTGGGAAGCGCTTAGGCCGGAAGCTGCCAAAGTTTACGAAGAAGCCGCATCGGCGATGAAAAAATAAGAATAATCTCAATTTGACCACTCACTTTTTTTAACCATAATTTTTAAATCTTAAATCGAATTTATCATGAAAAACAGTTCAAAAGTCGCAGTAGTAGCAGGCTTGGGCGCCATCGCAGGTGGTGTTGCAGGGTATTATCTCAACTCAGACAAAGGTCGCCAGCAGCGCCAGGTGGCGGGTGAAGCCATCAAGGAACAATCTGCCAAAGCTGCTAATTATGCAGCAGACATGGCCACAAAGGCAAAAACAGTTGCTTCTGATTTGACTACCAAAGCACAAAATCTTATTGCCTCTGCAACCAACAAAGCTGAGCAAGTGAAGGCTAATGTAGCCGATGGCGTGGACCATCTGAAGTCCCAAACTGAAAAAATTGTCTCCAACGGCCAGTCTAAAGTCGTTGCTTGATAACCCCATTTTCCCAAAAACAAGGAGTGCCCGATGGGCCTCCTTTTCTTTACATTTAAGCAATTGCCATGAAAAATACAGACGAAATACTGACCTCTGCTGGAGAAACATTCGAGTACGCCCGCCATTACATCAAACAACAAGGTGATTATATCCGGCTGGAAGCCGCAGAGCGCATTAGCAAAACCACTTCAGCGATGGTTACGGCTTTGGTACTTTGCATTTTTTCCCTGCTCGTACTCATCATGCTTTCATTGGCAGCTGCATTTTGGCTGGGCGATAGGATGGGATCCTATGCTGAGGCTTTTTTCATAGTATCTGTTTTCTATTGCTTAATCGGTGCTTTGGTCTATATTTTTCGCAAGCAGTTCGTCACGAATCCAACTTTGAAATTGATGCTGAACGCATTTTTTGATAGGGAAAATCAAAGCTCTGAGCAAGTGTGACAAATTTGTCCTCATCAAGCACAAAAAATCATAATCTTTTCACACCAAAGACTTTCGCAGCATCTTCTCCAGCTGCATCGACACTATATCCCATTCTTTTTATCATTTCTGTTAGCAGGTTGAACAAATCCCGCACTGAACTTTTTTAGCACAGCAATTTCCGAGAGGCTATACTGCCACATTATTTGCCCACAACTGAATGTTTCTATTGAATACCAAATTATGGAAAATGAAATAATCTACTACCTCAGTCAGCGGGACAAGCGTGGCATTTCGCTGTTGTATGACCATTATTCCATCCCACTTTATGGCATTGTTCGTCGAATGATACCCTACGAGGAAGTTGCACAGGATGTGCTTCAAGAGGTTTTTGTGAAAATTTGGGAAAATGCCGACAAATACGACCGAGAGAAAGGACGGCTTTTTACCTGGGTTTCACAAGTTACCCGGAATGCTGCCATCGATTGGCTGCGCTCACCCGCCAATCGCCAAAAAGGATTTTATCCTACTGATAATCAGTCTATTGAAAACATACTGCCTAATGAAACTGCCTCGGATATTTCTGATAGCGGCCTTCAAAAGACAATCGATGGGCTTGAAAATTCCTATCGCCAACTCATCCAATTAGCCTATTTCAAAGGCTATACTCAGGTGGAAATTGCAAAGGAACTTGCCATGCCTCTCGGCACTGTGAAAACCCGCATACGGGCCGCAATCCATGAACTCCGCCGGGTTTTGAAAAACGATATTGTGCTAGCAACCTAATTTTACACAGCGAGGGCAGTTAAAACGGGTAACCAATTGCCAAATTCCAAACGATATTTTGACGACGCCAAGTCCGCTCCAACGGCTTTATTTCTGAGAAAAGCCAAGCAGCACCCGTTTCCAAGGAAGGTTTACGGATTGGGAAGGCCCAATCCAATCGAATGACCGCTACATCAAAATCAATGCGCAGGCCAATACCAGTACCTACGGCTATTTCTTGGTAAAACGAATTAAAACGGAAGCGCCCATCTGCCTCAGGTGTGCTCTCATCAGCATCGCCTTTCACCAGCCAAATATTTCCAGCATCTACAAAAACAGCACTCTTGATATACGGCGGAAATACTGGGAAACGGTACTCCATGTTTAGCTCCAATTTCAAGTCGCCAGTTTGGTCGATATAGTTACTGCCATCGGTCAATTTTGATTCAAAACTGCCCGGCCCAAGTGTGCGAATACGAAATGCCCGCACGCTGCTCGCCCCACCGATAAAATACTGCTTTACGTATGGCAGCGTTTGGGAATTGCCCTGTGGTAGCCCTACCCCGAAAAAGGCACGACCTGCTAATTGACCTTTCCGTACCGGAAAATATTGTCGGAAATCAAGGTCAAACTTCATGTACTGAGCCACTGGAATGCCTAAGAAATTCCCATTGTCATTCGGCACCAAGTAGAGCAAATGTCCCGCCGTTTCTACCCCGCCCCGAAAATAATAATGCCTGCCAGCAGGATTTTCATCCTGATTAGAAAGCGAAAGATTGTAACTGGCGCCAGCAATCAACACATTTTCAAAACTGGCGCGGAGGCGGTTATTTTGGCGAAGCAGTTCATCCAATTGGTTAGAAGTTTGAAGCACATCTACCACATTCACAAAAAACGGGTTTAGCTCATGCTGGAAGCGGTTTTTTCGCCAGCGATATCCTGCCGAGAGGTTGAAAGAGTTGAGGGTAAAAAAGCCGTTTCGCTGCTGAAAATCGTCACCAACACTGAAGGCCGTGCGCGGCAAATAGCTACCCCGCACCCGTGTCCGGTCTATAAAAGGAGCATAAATGCCTACCAGTTCAAGACTTGCCTTGGCGTTCAAGTTCAGGGTGTTGATGATGGCACCTGCATTGGCACCGATGTTTGTTTCGAGGCCGGTACCAAGGCTTAGGCTGAGCAGCTCTGCACCGTGGAACAAGTTTTTGTGTGAAAAACTACCGGAGACCTCCGTACCAATGAAATTACCCGTTCGACTGTTCACTTCGAACGAAACGCTTTTATCGCGCATCAGACCGGGGGTTAGCAGCACTACCCTGTCAAGGAAATAGGTATCCTGTTCCACCCGCTTCTCGAAGCGGATATTGGCTATTTTGAAAATACCAAGGTTCAACAGGCGGTTGATGGTCTCGCGCTGGTCGGTCTTTGAAAACACGGCTCCATCGTCTTTCCAAATCATGCGAGCCAGCACTGACGGGCGCAGTATTTTATCGTTTTGCACGATGCGCAGGTCGCGCCGCATTAGGGTGTCCAGGGTGTGGACAGTGGTATCACTTTCCAGCGAAAAATCTGGGAAAACAGTAGTCTTACCAAGGTGGTAAACTTGGTAGATGCTGCTATCGCCCGTTTGCTTTATTTTTAAAAAAATATCCACTTGGTGTTCCCCAGCGGTAGTATCCACGAAATAGTAAAAATTATCTTGGTTCACCTCATAAAATCCATTCGCCGTAGCCAGTTCCGCTAAACGGTTGCGCTCCAGCGTAAGCGCCATTTGGCTGTAAGGTTTTTCAGTTTCCAGCAGGGTTTCGTCCAGGTTTTCTAGCAGCAAATGGGTCAGTGGCAGGGTATCTAATGGCTGCTGTATGTTTCGAACCGAGTACTGGCCACGAGAAGTGACCGCGTAGTTCACGGTTACTTTTTTGTGAGAAACGGTGGTATCCATTTTGATCGTTGCCCCAAAATGTCCAATGTCCTGCAAGTGCTTTTCCATCACTTGGCGGCTCGTTTCGGCAAGCGTCTCATCGAATAGCACAGGGGGTTTCCCCAGCGTTTTTTTCAACCAAGCAGAAGGCCCTTTTTCTTTGCCTTTCCTGTTCGCCCATTGGTAAATACCAACTTGCCAACGCCGGAGACCCGTGGCAGGAACTGGCTTGGCGATAAAGGCGAGCTGTTCGGCAACCTTGCCCTTCTGGGGCACCACCTTCGGGTTCAAGAAATCAATGTTGGTCTTGAAATGCAGCTGCTGCCCTTCCTTCAAGCCCTTGGTCATGGAACAAGAAGCAAGCAGCAATACTGCCGATAGAATGCCTATGTACTTGATTTTCTCCTGCATTGGGTTTGTCGAAAACGGCTTTCAGTTTTGATAATAAAATTCGACCTGCCACGGCTTATTTGCCTTCGTTATACCCCATATTTGGTTCAGAACACCATGATAAACAGGCAAAGACAAGGAATTCTACCCAACTGTCTACTACACAATTTGCTTGAATCATAGATGTGGGCGTTAATGGTTAACTGCCAGTTAAATCATCGAATGAAAATCAGTGTTTGAATCAGGCACCATAAAAACTTGGCAGATAGACAAATTCCCGTTTTGATTGAACCTTGATTTTGTGCCTCAATATGACTTTCTGTACACCACCCCCACCCCTGTCTTATACGTATTTGCGTCCAACAAAATATTGTAATCGCTTTCGTGAAAAACCTTCAGCAGGTAATTCCCTTGCGAAGTCAATTTGTATTCAAGCACAAAATCCCCTGCGATAGCGGAGTATCCGCCCTGCTGCAAACTGCTTTGTTGGGTGTTTTCAAGGTTGAAATTGCCACCAACTCGAATGGTTAGGCGGTCATTGAACAGTTTTTTAGAAACACCGAGCTGTACTTCAGCAACCGTCGCTGCGTTGTCGCCAGCTGCCCGGTAGCTCTCGAATCCAAGTGTCAGGTCAACACCTTTGATGAAGCGCCCTGCCAATCGGTTCAATTGCCCACTGATAAGGTTACTCACACTTTTCAGCGCCGCATTTTCACCTACCGTGGCTAGCCCTGTGCCCGACTCCTGAGCGATGAAACTATTGAACAACAACAGGCCAAAAACCTGCTTGTTCATCTCTGTTGGTTCGTCCCGAAGCGCCGCCAGTTTGCGTTGCACAAGGTTGTCCACTACCCCACCCTGATTTTCCGGGAGCAGGATGTCAAAAGAAATTTGTGGCGCCGCCAAATCACCATCAATATTCAAAAGTACCTGCACGGAAGTACGCCGCTGCGAGTTGCTGAGCGTCGTTTCATCCAGTGCCGATTCGTTGGCAATGAGTTCGTACGTCGTGGCGCGGGTATTGTAAACAGCGGTGATGTCGAAGCGGGCATTGAGCGGGTCTCCCGTGAAAGTGAGGCTGCTGCCGTTTCGGATTTCAAATTCCCGCTTCACTAAACCTTCATAATTGAAGCTGTATTTTCCATCTTCAATGACGTAGCGCCCCGTGATGTCAACATTGCCGGCGGGATCCATTTTGACAATTAAATTGCCAGAACCTCGGCAAAAAAGTTGGTCGCCAGTGCTGGGGTCAATTATGATATTTAAGCTGGCATCTGGCGTCACCTGCAGGCGTAGCGTCAGGTCGAAGCCCTGACTCCCAGCATCCAGTTGTTTTTCCAAAACGGCCAAACTATCCCCCTGATAGTTAGCGGGATTTGCGAAGATGATATAATCCTCCTGTACTACCGCAAGCTGTTGATAAAGCGGCTGAACATGCAGCAGTGTGCTGTCAAGTGTAGTCGCCGTAATGTCCAGACTTGGCAGTTCGGGCGTTCCACCGATTAGTACATCTGCACTGGCAAACAGTTTTCCGTAGTACAGTTGATTGTCGTTGCTCGTCGTGTTTAATACTTGCAGATTGCTCGTTCGAGCACGAAGGTTCATGTGGATATTATTAAAGTATTCATGGCGGATTTCACCAGTCAAAGTTGCTGTACCACCTTTGGGGTCGGTGAGAACGAAGTTTTTGAAGCCGATTTCTTTTTCAGAAAAACTGATGGTTGCGCCATTAGTTGAGTAACGAGTGCCAGACAGGACAACACGAGTATTGACATCATTGGTTGTGATGCTACCTTTCAATGCAGGTGCGTCAGGCGTTCCTTTGAGTGTAAAATTGCCTGTCAGGTATCCCTCTGACTTTTCGATGAGCCCAACGAGGAAGGGGTCAGCAACTACGAGGCTCAGGTGTTCCAGGTTGGCACTGAGGTTGAAAGCTTTTTGAGGAACATCATAACTCCCCTTGATGCTGGCCTCATTGCTACCCGTCAGGGCCACCGACAAATCCACTACCTTACTGCCTGCCTGTTGCGAAGCGCCAACCGAAAACTGACCCAAAAGTTGTTCGTTCAGGGTGAGACTGTCCACATTCAGCGAGGCATTATAATGTAGGTTAGTCAATGGTTCAATGATTTTGAACTGACCATTCATGCCGCCTTTCAGGTTAAGGCTGGGGTTATTCAACAGACCAGAAAGTTCCCGAAGCCGGAAGTTTGCGAATTGCAATTCCAACGGTGCAAAATCGTTGGGTGGCGCCTCACCCACACTGGCAATACTGACGGTTTGTTGGCCATTTTTCAAGTTTAAATCTTTGAATATCAGTTGATTGCGAGTAAATTCAACGAGATTTGAACGGTCAATTTTCCAGTTCTTGTTGTTTAAAACTAAATCTTCTGCGAGGCGCAATTCATAGAAACTTTCAGCTTTTGTGGCAGATCCAGCGAGGTGGAAGTCCTTGCCAAGTGTATCGTCAAGTACCGCAAAATCGAAGCGCAGACTGTCGTTGTTAAGTCGGGTTTTCAAATTTAGTTGCGGCGCAAAAAAGGCACCGTTTAGGTCCAATTGGCGCAAAGCTAGGGTCGATTCCAGACGTTGAGCACTGCCTTTTGCGGAAAAAAGCAGGCTGTCAGCTCGTATGCCCCCATAGGCCAATGTCGGGAAGGCACCCTGCATCTCTAATTGTTGAGTTTCACTATCGAAACTGCCACTAAGGAATGCGGTGCTGTCCACTGCTGTAAAGCCTGGTAAGAAAATATCTGCCACATCGGACAGAGCCGTGAAATGAATATCGAAATCGAAGCGCTGGTGAGCTACTTTTGGACGTGGATGCAACTCCGAGTCTTCCGGCAGGGAAGTCAGGTCGTCAATGGGGAAAAAATCATTGATGTAACCAATAATCAGGTCGTTCAAATCGGCGAACTTGTATTTCCCTGCCACATTTGCCCGCATAAATTTTGATTTAAAATGCAGTGCTCGGTTGTTGCCGTCGGGTTGCTCCGCAGTCAGGGTGATTGCTGGGTCAAAGTATTTGTCTCTGTCGCTAGCCACTGCGAAATTGGTGAGGGAAGCCGTACCGCTCAGGTTATCGAGGTTGTTACCATTGATTTTTGCCACCAATTGGCCGCTCATTCCCAAAGGCGATTGGTAAAAATTTAGCTTTTCAAAGTTGACGGTATCAATATCCAAAGTGATATCGAGGTCAGGCAGGCTGTCGTTCAAGTTGGCAACGCCGTCAAATGTGAAACGAAGATTGGGGTCGTCCATACCCAATTTACCTGTAAAACGGCGCTGATCAAACCGCCCGTCAATCCGTAAGTCTGTGTAATCGTAGCGATTGAAATGCAGTTTTTTTACCACCCCATCTATGGTTGTGTTCAATTCATCTAGGCTCAGACCACTTCCTTCCAGCCTTGTGTCGAGTGAGACTTTTCCGATTTGCGAGGTATCACCGAGGAGTTTACCCAAATCAAAATCTTGAAGCCTCAAATCTCCATCGTAATTGGCATTGGAATAATCTTCATTAAAATCCAGTTTCAGTTTTGTATCAGCAATGCCAGCGGCCGTGTTGAAACTCCCATCAATCGCAAATTTCCGGGTAGTTCCCTTGAAATTTCCTGCAAACCGGACTAAGCCAAGGCTGTCAAGTTGCGATGGCAGAGGGGTTTTGCTAAATCCTTTCAAATCATCCGAACGGGTTGTTAGTTCATTGATATTAAGGTCAAAAAAAGTATCATCTATGTTTGGCAGGCCTGTTATTTTGAGATTTCCTACAAACCGCGTGTCAGATTCCGTAGTCAGACGAAGGTTATCGCCCTGGAGGTTCCCAATTGTGCCCCCTACCCTACCGGTTAGGCTGAAATTTCCAAATTTTTCAAGTGCAGGTGGAAGCTCCACATTTTGCAAGAAAGTTTTCAAACTGCGATAGCTCGTTGAGAGTTGTTGGATTTTAAGGTCGTAATTTGGGTCATCCATCAATTCGAAAATACTCCCAGAAGCACTTAATTCAGTGCCATTGCCGACTGAAAAATGAAAGGCTTCAAAGTTTATTTTTTCATTTTCCATTTCGAAACCACCACTCATCGTCAATGTTTCGTTCTCTGGGAATTGGAGACTTTTCACTTCCTTCAATGCAGGAGCTAGTAGAAGCAAATCGCTCACTGCAAGTCGACTTTCTGCAAAATCAGAGCTGAGTTTTACTTGGTGCAAAATGTCTTCTAAGTCATTAAATTCTGTAAAAATTAAGCTGGTATTGTTCCGGAAATCACTCTGAGGTGTACGCAAAATGAGGTCTTTTGCCACAATTTTATTGGGCAAAATTTCGGTTTCAACGGCAAACTCAACTAAGCTAAAGCCGCTTTCGTCTTTAAAACTAGCACTCGTTATTTTAGCATAAATACCATCGTCCGAGTAGCGAAAATCACGGATGGGAAGGGTCAGATTTTCCAAATTAAGATGATTGAAATCAAGCGCATTTTTGATTACAGGTGCATTTTCATCTTGGTAAATTACATGATTTTTATCCAATAGAATTTTATCAGCTGAAACATCCCAACCAATTTTGGGAAAAGTGAGCGGAGTTGGGTCTGTAGGCTTTTTAACCAAGGCTGCGGAATCTCTCTCAAGCATTTTAAAAGCAATACTTGAATTATCAAGTACCATTTTTTTGAGGCTAATTTGTTGTCTTTTTAAGTCTAAATTGCCCACATCTGTTTCCCAATTTCCGATATTAGTTTGGAGAGCGAAGCGGCCTTGGCCTTTATCCCACATGTCGAATTTGACATTGTTTAAGACTAATCTGCTAATTCCAAAGGTGAAACCAGCGGAAGTGGTATCTACACTAGAAGTATCTGATGCAAAAGCGTCTATCAAGAATTGATAATTGAAAACAGAATCGGCAGTATTGCGGTAAAGTTTAACCCGTGCACCGTTGATTTCGGCATTTTCAAGATAAATTTCACGGCCAAGTAAATCTAACAGCCCGATATTTATTTTGAGTTCTTTGGCTAGCAAAAGCGTATCTTTTTGCCTGTCAGCGATGAAAATGTCGCTAAGCACAGCCGTTTTAAAAAACTCAATGTCCACGCCCCCTACTTGGACCTCAGTTCTGAGATTTTCAGTGAGCAGTTTAGTCAACTTACCTACCGCCCAAGTCTGAACCGAAGCTGATTGCAAGGCTATCGCAATTGCTATAAACAGAAATAGCAGAACCAGCAAAACCCAACCAATTGTCTTCGCTGTCTTAACAAATATTTTTTTAAGTGACAATTGCATGCGAAATTAGAAAGGACGAAAACGAAATTTGTTTCGTTGGTTATTATCAAGCTTTGATAAAAATAACATTGTAATTAAATTACAAACTTTTAGGCAAAGTTAGTGAACAAGTTACCTAAATCGATAGGATGCTGCTACCGCTGCCAAACCCGTAAAAAGGGCCCCGGAACCTCATAGGGTTTTCGGACGACCAGGAGCCTTCCGCCCACAAAACCGCTCAATTGCCCACCCAAGAGAAAAAAACAGGTCAGACAAGCCCAAAATGGGCCCAATAGCAAAGTTTGAATTACTACTCTACGAACTTCTGCACAATATCAAGAATTTTCCCTCCCTTACTGATTTCAGTATTTAATGAATTTTAGCAATTTTAATTTCACTTTCCACTGAATTACTGAATTACTGAAAATAAAGCTAAAGCAAGGCCATCTACTCTACTGATATACTGAATTACTGACAGCATTATTCAAATTCATTCATTTACTGAGTTCCGTATTTACTGAAATAAGTAAAAATATTACTAAATTCAGTATTACAGTATTTTATCAGCATTTACTGAAATACTTATTTACAGGATTCATTAAATACTGACTAATTGAATTACTGAAATACAGAAATACTGCTTAAATTTGCCACGAAACAAATATTACATGGTAGGGTAGGGGAACTCCCAGATACTACCATCCAAATTGTAAACGAAAATTTGAAAACAAAAAATGGCATCAATCATCGCTGTAGCAAATCTGAAAGGTGGTGTAGGAAAAAGCACCATCGCTCAAAACTTAGGTGTTAGTCTCAGAAACAGTGGTCACAAAGTTTGTTTAGTGGACACTGATATTGAACAGAAATCCACTATGGAGTGGGGGGAACGTCGCATTAATAGAGAATTGCCTAATATTCACATGAACTTGGCTTCAGAAGACCGTCTAGCCCGTGAAATTAGCGAACTGGCGAAATCACACGACTTCGTTATAGTGGATGGTTCGCCAGCATTGAGCGAAGTAGCAACCAAAATTATGATGGTAGCTGATTTGGTCGTGGTACCTGTAATGCCGAGTGGCAACGACTATGGCGCTTTGGAAAAGTTCCTGGCTCGGTATGACGATGTGAAGGCAATGTTGGAATCAAGAGGAATGGCACTTGACCTTGGCGTTGTGCTAAATGGTTACAATGATAGAATAATCGTCAATAGAGCTGTATACGAAGCTATAAAAAAGTTGGACGTACGTATTTTCAGTACTGAAATTGGCCACCGCGCTGCTTATCAAGAAGCAAATCTAGTAGGCATGGGTGTTGTAGAACTGAGCGACCCAAAGGCCGCCAATGAAATAGAAAAGCTTACTGCAGAAATCTTAGCACTGATAAAGTGAGCTATTCCTGAATTCTAAACCTATCATTCTTACTTAAACCTTTATCATGGCAAAGAAAAATTTTGATGCTTTTATCAATGCTGCAGGAAAAAAGCCAAAACCGACTCCCGAAGAGGTGGAAGCAATGGCAAGGCAATTACACCAAACAACTGATATTGCACCAAAAGAGGCTGTTCCTACTTCCCCAGCTTCCTCAACAATTAAACAAACTAAGCCCACAGCTACTAAGGCAGCAAAGCCAAAGGTTTCTAACAAAGCTACAACAAATTTGAAGAGAAAAGGTCGCAATATTTACGGCGCTGAAGCACCAAAAGAGAAAGTACGTATTACCATTGACTTGGCTAAAGACCTATATAAACGCATGAAGCTTGCTGTTGTACAAAACGAGACAGAAATATCAGCCTATGTTCGGAATCTAATAGAAACTGACTTGTCTGGTAAGTAAAACTATTCTGTAGTGTAAATCAAGTTCAATCTTGATAGGATATTCTAAGCGTAAATAATAAAACACAACTATAACCTAATTGGAAAGACTAGTTAGGGTTGTTTCTTATTGTAACCAACTTGGAACATAAGCTCAATGAGTTTAATACTAGCTTTAGCTTGTCATTTAAAAATAAATCCAACAACAAATAAGAAAGCCGTTTCATTTGTTGTTGGTTTCATTTTTTAGTCCTTTTATCTTTTTACAACAACACATCTATTTGAATATCAATGAGTTACAGCTCTTCCTATACCTGTTTTGGAATGAAATGTAACTCAATTGGAAATAACTATACCTGTTTTGGAATGAAATGTAACTCAATTGGAAATAACTATACCTGTTTTGGAAATCAAAAAACTTCCAAATTAGTTATTTATGTTTCCAATTAGGTTACATTTGCCTTTGATTAAGGTATCTCATGCGTAATGGTTATTATAACGCATTTGGAAGATTTAATCTAGAGTGTTCTATTCCAATCTGGTTATATATTAGAGTCATCGGCATTTCTGCCTTCCAATTCAGTTATAGTTGGAGTTATTTCTGAATTAATTCGATTTAAACATTCGTAGAGGTTCCAATTTGGTTATAGAAATCGTAGTGTCCTATTTTTGCGAAATGCTGACCAATTTTATAAATAATTGAATTACAGTCATTTATATCATCAACTGAGCTTCCCAATTCGGTTATAATTGAAAAATGAAAAGAAAAAGAAAACAAAACAAAGGAATCACATTAATCAAGAAGTCAAACCAACTTATTGAAGCTCGGTACAAGTTTGACGTATGGGAAACAAGGGTATTCTTATCTGTTTTGGCCAATATTCGACGTGAAGACGAAGATTTTAAGACTTACAGAATTTGGTATCGCGACGTAATTAAGACTTTTGGTCTGACTTCCGGGCAGTCCTATGGGTTTCTTCGTGATGCATCCCGCAGCTTGATGAGAAAAGTATTCAATGTAAGCAATGAAGAAAACGGGTTTCAGCGGGAGACCGAGTACCATATAATTCGATCGGTTAATTTCCTTTCTGAAGGTGAAAAGGGTAGGGGAGTAGAATCCCAAGAATTCATAGATATCACTTTCGATCCGCAAATGAAGCCTATGTTACTGCAGTTGCAACGAAATTTTACTGCCTATGACCTCAGAAATGTTGTAAAATTGGGAACCTACCCAGTACGAGTTTATGAATTGCTGAAACAATATGAGAGTATTGGTGAGCGGACACTTGGATTTGAGGAGATGAAGCGCATGTTCGAGTTGACGGAAGAATATCCCTTATTTGGAAATTTTTTTCAAAAAGTAATAGCCCCTTCCATGCGTGACGTAAATCTTCACACGGACATAACTATAACCAAAGTGGAAAAGATAAAGGAAGGGAAAAGAGTTGTGGCACTCAGATTTGTCTTCCAACGGAAAAGTGAGGAAGAACTTCGTATGGCCCGTGGTGAACTGATTGGAAAATCGCTGGAAATACCTTTTCCACCACCATCAAAAGAGGCAGCTCCAGTTCGGCCAGCTACAGAGAAAGACAGGCTGTTCAACCTTTTTCATGGAGATGTGGTCCAAAAATTTGGTGTCACACCGTCTGTTTTCCTTGAACTTTTGGAAGGCTGCACGGAAGAGCAGCTTTCTCAAGCCATTCGCGTCACGCGTCGTGCAAAATCTCAAAACCAAATCAAATCTAGCTTAGCAGGTTTTTTCGTACAGGCACTCAAAAATGGTTACACAGACCCTAAAGAGGAAGAGTTGAAACGCAAAGCATCTGAGGCGCGGGAAACACAAGCCAAAATAGAGATTAAGGAAAGTATGGAAGCACTCAAAGATGAACTTGCCAGCAAAATCAATGATACAATTCGGGAATTGACAAGTGCTAATCCTGAGCTAACCCGCCAAGCAATTGACGCTTTGTATGAAAATCCCGTTTCCAAATCAGTTATAGATGAACAGGAGAAATTGCTTAACCGAGCGCTTTCAATTGAAGATTTCAGACAGGAACGCATTCTCCGAGAAATGGTTAAAGCCAAAATTGTTGAGCTTGAAAAGGGCAAATTCAAGCCTTTTTATGATGAATATGAAGGAAAAGTGGCATTGCTCAAAGTTGCCTATAATAAGTACAGTTCTAACCTGTAAATGTGGAGATATATGCTGAATAACTGGTTATTTCAATAAAGCTCCACCAAACCTAAAATCCATTCTGACAGTGTGCACGTAAATAAAGGAAAATTCGACATGAATATTTTCCAATTATCCATCTTAATCACATTGGCAGTTGCAACTAGTTGTCGTTCCAAAGAAAAGGATACCATCATACCTAAAACACAGAGTGAGATAAGTTATTTAGCGCTTGGTGACTCTTATACGATTGGACAGTCGGTCGGGCCTGAAGAACGATTTCCAGAACAATTGGCGGACAGTCTTCGCAAAACTGGCTTTAAAATCTCCAATGTGCGCATCGTTGCAAAAACGGGATGGACAACCGACGAGCTTCAAGCAGGAATTGACGCTGCAAAAATTAAGGATAGTACTTATACAATAGTATCATTGCTGATTGGAGTCAACAATCAATATCGGGGTAGGCCTGTAAGCAACTACAAGCCCGAATTTGAGGCACTGCTCCAAGACGCCATCACTTTTGCAGGGGGTAAAAAAGAACATGTTTTCGTTATTTCCATTCCCGACTATGCTTTCACACCCTTCGGCCAAGGCAGTGCAACAATTACTGCTGAAATAGATGAGTACAATGCAGCAAATAAAGCTATTGCGGAGGAATTGGGTATCCGATATTTTGACATCACCCCTATTTCCAGGGAGGGGTTAGCAAATCCAAGCTTGGTAGCCGACGATGGGCTGCACCCATCTGGACAACAATATGGGAAATGGGTGAGCCTCATGTTGCCTGGAGTAATAGATATGCTTGAATAAAAAAGAGCGACCAATAGAGGTCGCTCCGTCAGAATATCGAGAATCATACTTTCATTAAAAATCCTTAAGGCAGCAAGCCAATTATGTTCACAGATAGTGAAATATTAGCGCCCGCGCCTACGCTGACATTGTTTAGGTCAATTCCAAGGTTGCCGAGCAGGTTCAGCTCTAACTCACTCATGAGTTCAAGTTGGCCATCGCTATTGGAATCTTGGTAGCCGAAAAAATGTAGTTCATAATCACCAGACTCTAAGAATGACAAGGTGTAATTGCCTTGTGCGTCCACTGCTGCACTTGTCACTGCGTTCTTGAAGGTGATTTGACTCGTACCTTGGCCCTGAACTTCGGTTTGCTTGTTAAAATCACCTTTTGCATAGGCATAGACTACAATTTTGTCCCCAGCCATGCCGAGGTTATCATTGCATTTACCCGCAATTTTGCCTGTCTCAGCTTTCGCAACGAATCTAATGGAATTCTGTAGTTCCGCTTCGCTAACGAAATCGTACTCATCGGTGGCCTGAGGAGTATCCTCATGACGAATAGCTTTGCGTAAATCAAAGTCCACCACAAGGTTCGTTGTACTACCTTCCTTTACATCAAAGCTTCCATTGCTGATTTTCAATTCACTTGTAGTACTGGAAGTAGCCTGAAGACTGTGCTTGGTATTGTCTTGCGTAAGTACGTAACAACCAGGCGAATTGCCCGAAGCGTCTTTCTCATAATCAAGAATCAGCGTAATATCACTGTAGGTTCCAGATTCCAAATCAATCGTTCCCAAAGTCTTAGTGCTACCGTTTTGATAAGCCATCAAATCTACAGTTTGCTTCGAAAAACCACTGATTTCGGCTCCATCCACTTTCACGGAGGTTACGGTCACAAAGGCACCCTTTACGTTGGTGTCGTCAATCGGGCCATCAGTAATTTCGATGGTGGCAGATCCCTTTGGCGACGCCGAATCATCATCTTTGCATTGTGTGAAAAAAACAAGGAGAAGGAGGAGCGTACATGCTCCAAACAGATGCTTCATGGTACTCATAATTCAATTTTTAAGTTAAGAAAATTAACCAGAACCAGTTCAGCTTTTGAGACTGAAACTTAAAAGCACAAACTGGCTGGTTCTAAAAGCGGAATAATAAAAAATCAGGTATGAGTTGTATCGATAAATGGATTAAGCAGGATTGATAAAAAAAGGCCCACGCTTCCCCAAGCCCATTAAAAAATGGAACATTGGAGAAGTGTGGAAGCCAGAATTTGACTAAACACAATAACTATTGATTCTTTGGCATATTGAGGTAATTAATTAAAGAGTAATAATGACCTGAGCATTACCAAACCAGCATGGATACTGAATTTTTTATAGATAATGCCTTTTAATTGACGATTTATAATCCTGTAATATAGATAGCTTTAATTCAAATTATGTTCATTTCATTTGCTTAAAATCTTGAATTATGGGATAATTATTTTTTGGTAATAAAACTTTGTGCCTTCTACTATTTGAAGCATATATATTCCACTCGGAATATCGCTCAAATGAACAGGGTAGCTAACCTCTCCAGCTTCTAATACCTCCGTTTTTAAAACTTGGCCTTGGCTGTTTAACAAATGTAATGATACTCGGTCTGCAGTCAGCCTTCCAAACTTCAGGGTAGCATCCCCTGCCACTGGATTTGGATAAACACAAACCCGTTGCCCGTCGCCGGAAAGCAAACTGGCAAACACGACATCAGACATTTTTTCGGTACCATCCATGTCCAATTGCCGAAGGCGATAATAGTACACCACATTTGGCGCTACATTTTTGTCCAAAAAATGATAGTCCGTGGACTCCTGGGAAGTATTGCCGAGGCTTGGAATCCATGCTATTTTTTCGAAATCGGTTTCGAATTCGCTTCTGCGTTGTAGTTCAAAACCTGCGTTGTTTTGTTCACTGGCTGTCTCCCATTCGAGTAAAATGTCAGATTCATGGGCTTTTGCATTGAACCATACCAACTCCACCGGAAGCGCAAGCTCTTCAAAATAGACCGTACCAACTAGACCAACATTTCCACTTTCGGAATAGCCTTGGGCAGAGGTAACATTGGCTGTGTTGAGCAAATGTTTGAGGTCAAACAACTTAAAATCATCAAGGTACCATCCTTCGCAAGCCGTACCGCTGGCTGGACCGTTCACTGTACAATCCTGTAGGCCTGTATTTGCTCCAAAGCGGAACCTGAGCATTTGTGAACCATTCAATCCTGAAAGGTCAACTATGGTGTTGACGTAACCGCCGCTATACCCGGAATATGCCCGTCGTCCATTGAGCGGTGAAAGCGGCACTGGCACACCGATCGGGGTTGGTAGCGCCGCCAGCAAGATATTGTTGTAACTATTTTTAATAATACGGCTGTCCAAATCATCCCAAGTCGAGCCATTCCAAATTTCCAATACACCTCCATCCACGCCCGCTTCCACGTCGAACCACTGCCAGAAACTGAGGTGATTGTTTTTGGTCCCGTCAAGATTTAGTGTTAGTGTGAGGGAGGCATCAGATTCTACAACAGGGTCAAGATGCCACCAGCAGCGGGTACTTCCCGTCGCAGGGTTGGGGTTGTCGCAGTCTGTAATCCAAGTGCTTGCCGGGACAAACCCGTTTGGCAGCACAACTTCTATTGGTTCGTCTAATTCGGTGGTTGTCCAGTTGCTTGCATTGATGGTGCCAGTAAAGGTGCGGGATTCCGAATCGCCGACAGGGATACTGGCGATGGTTGGATAAACCACCGTATTGCCTTGCAAGCTGCCGCCATCTGAAATAGCTGTGACATTTAAGTTTGGTGAAATCGGGTCGGAAATGTCTACGTTGGTTAGTGGCGCTTGGGAATTGTTTTTTACAGAAATGGTATACGTGACGCTTTCATCAACTTCGACCTCTGATTTATCCACAGTTTTTATAACCTGCATGGTGGGGTTGTCAAATGCCTCATTGCCACCAGCGGTGGCACTGTATCCTAGCCCCCGACGTGCAAAAGCTTCCCAAATTAAGTTATTGCCAGCACCCCCATAAATCGCGTCATTTGCAGCGAGAATGGCATCACGCATCTGCGGAAAAGTTGGGTTGCAGTCGGTCAGCTTCAAGCCCTCTACCACAATTTTCATTGCCCGAATATTGCCAGCCGTGCTGGAAGTATTGTAAATATCTGGTTCAAAACCATATGCATTGATTAGCTGCCAGGTCATATCCCAGAGCATGGTACACCAGATGAACCCCGTGCCGTGCGGATAGGCCATATTGGGTAAATCACCGTAAGTGTAATCATTGTAATTTGCCGTGGCCGAATTCATGTTCGTGGTGTAATATGCGGGGCGTATACCTTCTCCATTGGCGGCTTCCGCCAGCACATAGGCACCAATACTCCGTATGCCTTCGCCCATGACGTCTTCCTCTAGAATATTGTCTCCATCTTTGTCCTCCAATGTCAGCATCAATCCGAAGAAGTCGCTCCAACCTTCGCCGCCTTGCTCAGCGCTGTTTAAGCAATTTACATTGGCGGCGCCACCGACCAACCTGAACGAAACACCATGCCCGTACTCATGCGCCATGATGGCACTGTCAAAATCGCCATCCTTAACTGAGTTAGGAAAATCGGTATCCCAGAGGAACATGCGCATAATTGGATTGGGTGCTGAAGCTCCCGGCGGTTCAGGTGGCGTGCTAAAACTGGCATTGTTGAGTCCACTACCGTCTTGAGCCCTGGCTAGCACATAATCTCCTCCAGTACCAATGCCGCTGTCATTTGTTTCCTGAAAATTTCCGGCAGCTTCATCAAAGCCGTACAGATAATATACATCGTGGCAGATGTTATTCCATACGAATAAATTCGTGACGGCATCCTCGATGAAATCCGTGCCAATTGCGCTGTTTAAGCTATTTGTAAAATTGAAATCAAGCGAAGGAGAACAGGGTACAATCCCTCCTGGGACATAGATCCCAGACAACCTTGTGATGCAGACAGGGATTGGAATACTTGGAGTACCTATTGGTGCGTAAAAAGCATAAACGTTGTTGCCTCTGGTGTACTCATAATCTGGAGTAGGTGCCACGTTGTCAATGTCATGCCAACCATACGGAGAAGCAGTTGGTTCAATAATGTCTATTCCTTGTTTCAATGAACGTGTGCCGTACAACGGCGATTCGGTGGGGTAGGGGAAGATGTTATATTGACCATCAAACGAAATGGACGGTAAATCGGAACCAGTAGGGTTGTAGGTGTGAGCAGTTTTAGGCGAAAAAAAAAGGGGGGAGTGTGTTTGTTTTTGATTTGATTTTCTGTCAAACTGACAATGAAGCGTGCGATTATATTTGTTCAATTCTTTTCCAGTCTCGGCATCGATTCGAACTACCCAAACATCTTCGTTGTGAGGAAGGACTACTTCCCAGCACAAACGGAGATGGCCATCTGAGTCAAGTTCATACCCCTTCTTTGTCTGTTCCACAAACGAGGGTTCGGGGGCAATACCCAAGTTTGCAGCAGCATTGCCGGCGGCTTGACTGGCAGAAAGCGAAATTGATTTGGATGTTATTCGCTCCTGCAAGTCAGCTACCAGTTGGTCGCTGTAGTGAAAAACTTCGCCTGTTGGTGCAAAATGGACGCTTGCAACACTTGGCAGCACTGGAATGCCATCGATCTGCTGTTGCAGATATATGTGCGTAAGCCCACTGGTAGAGCTGACATGCCACGAAGTAACAACCAGCGAGGAGACATCTGCCTCCGACAACCCCCATTCCTTGCAATGCCTAGAAACGTACTCAATAGCATTCTCAGGTGGTGACTGTGCGAATGCACTGCCCAGCGCCAGCAGCCAAATCGTTGTGGTTGCGGCCATTTTGTATTTATACATGGCGAAGTGTGTTTGAAGTAACTCCAACAACCGATGCTCTTTTGCATCGGTTGCCGGATAATGAAATAACCGTAAAAATGGTCACTTCAAAAAACATTTCTGACTTCTTTCTTTCTTATTTTCTGGTTGTCACCTAAACACAGTACAAAAGTAGGGGATTGGTTTTTTCGCATCTTTCACATCTGATTTGACGAAAAACATGGGGAAAAAACTTTTTCAGTATCTACGAGTAAAAAACTTCAAGCGGTTTTTTCGAAAGCAAAAAAGCCTGCAAACTTCAAAGTTTGCAGGCTTTTCGCTATAACCCTATGTTTTTTTAATTCTTATTTTTTAACTACAATCTTTGTGGCGGCACCCACTTTTACCACATAATTTCCAGCTGGTAAATTCTGCATATCTATGCTGGCAGTGGTGGTATTTTCTTCAAAAACTGCTTGGTATAGTTGCTTTCCAACGGCATCAAACAATTGGATTCGCTCGCCACCTTGGGCAGCTTCTGGCAGTCTCACTTGTAGCCAATCTGACACTGGATTTGGATACAGATTCACCTCCATTGAAACTGACTGCTCAGTTGCAACTGCTTGATTGACAGTGGATTGGCCATTTTGCGAAGCAAAAAGTGGAGGCAATATGCCGAACAATTGATTGATGTTCACGCCACCACGAGTAGTGTTTCCAGGCAGTGCCCAAATGAAATCTATGTAGCTGATGCCAATGCCCGTGAGCTGTAGAGATTTGTTTTGGAACAGTTGAATACCAATGAACTGGGAGGTAAGGCCGTTTGCTGGGCCTTCAATTGCATTGATGATGACGGCTGCACCGTAACTAAGGAATTGCTGAACGGCTCCGCTTGGATTTACAAGGGCCACACCGCCACCGTTTGAAGTTTGTTCGACATCATACCAAATAGTCCCATAACCATTTTGCTGGCTAGGAATTACTTGGTTTCCAAGGCTATTGACAGAGTTGACAGTTCCATTTGCGTTATAGATTACGGCTGACCAGCCATCCAAGCTTGAACCAGCCTGACCAGCTATTTCAATACCCCTATTGGCAGGGTTACTAGCCAAATAATTGACCTCATTAATGAAACTGGCAGCAGATTGGCCGAAAATTGTAGTGGTGGAGAGTAAGGTTGTAAATAGAATAAAGTAGAAAATCTTTTGCATGGCGATAAAAGTATTTATGAATTATAAAATGAAAATTAGCAAAGGAAGGCCACCAGAAAAGATTGGAAAGAAAAGAAGTGCTGCAAAACTAAGGCAAGAATGTATTTAATGCAAATTTTTTTCAGAATTCTACAAATTGGGTAGCGAGATGGGGAATTCAAAATAAGTGCTAATCTCACGCAAAAGTTTGTTTGTGGAATCCAAATGTGGTTTATCGGTTGTCTGAAAAAGTGTGGCCTCGAATTTTCTCACATATTGTTCCCGCTTCGTTTCCAACCATTTTGAAGCATAGTAAAAGGCATTAAGTGTTAGGTCATTTTCTTCATTGACAACCTTACCGGTAGTGGATTTTTTGTAGCGGCGATAGCTTTTTTCAACTTTTTCAAAATCTTTCAGGCAAAATGCAGCCATAATCATATTCAAATAGATTGGGTCAATGTAAGCATGGAAAGCGACCTGTTGGTAAAACAATAATAAATTATCCAGAAGCTGATAACTCTCCTCAATTTCTTTTTTATCGCCAAGCAGCAAGAGCCCAGCGAATATTGTACTGAGATTAATGTACCTAACAACATAGTTTTCTTGAAGCAGCTTGTTTTCGAGCAATATTTTACTTCTGTTTTTTAGGAATTTTATTCTTGTCCGAGTTTCTTCTGGTAGTAATTGGATATGGTCATCACGATAGCTAGTAAAGAAGTTAGTAGCCAAATAGCTTGTCTGAATTGCAATCGAGTTGATCTCCGGTTGGTTGATAAAACTATTCCAGAACAAGTCTTCCTCACTGTGGTCAATAATGTCTGCTGCTTCTTCTAACAATTTCTCCGTACTAAGCTGGCGCGCTGTATAGTTTAAACGCAAAAAGCTCAGTTTTGGTCGAAGGTTGTGCAGGTAAGGAAAAATGATGTAGTCGTATTTATCAAGTGCCTCCTCAATGGCCAACAACTCTTGGTAGTTTTCGTCACTGTAAAATCTAGCGTCCCTTTTCATGTGAAGTAGGTAGCAGATATTGAGCCTCCCCATCAACTGCACCACCATGCTTTTATTCTCCCGATATGATTCCAAAAAAGCTAGCTGTTCAGGCAATTTGGATTCATCATCCTTGCCTTTATCCTTTAGTTGTTGAAAAATGAAATGGTTAATATTATTTAAAGCCTGCTTGAAAGTCGTCAACTCACCTATCCGTTCAAAATACCCCAGTGCCTTTTTATGATTATCCAAATACCCCTCCCGCTGCGCCAAGAACTGCAACATCTTCGCCTCTGTCCCAAAATCCTCGATTTTATTACTAACATCCAATGCCATTTCAGCCAGTAGGGTAGCGGCCTCTAGTTTGCCGGTGTTTACCAAAATCTGAATACGAGTGGAATTGTGCTGGAGGTAGTCGGAGTAGTTTCGAGCGAGGAAACCAGTCAGTTTAAACGTATAATGCGCCAACTGAAAGAACTTTTTCATGTCCTTTTCCCCCTCTGGTGCATCACCATACACGGCCTTGTAGAGTTTTTCACTTTCCTGCTCTACTTCAAAACTCCGCTCAATCACATCTATCAACGCCAAAGGGTAATAGGAGCGGACGCTCAAATTCTTCACGTGCTCCCGGAAGACGTTGAAGTGAAAATCGTCCAAGAGCTTGACCACTTTTTCAATCAATAGCATGGCGGAAAAGTCAGAAATTTTGTGCTTTGCTTGAAACGTCGAAAATGTCTGTGGGTTGCTCGGGGTTTAAAACTGGGCAAAGTTGGCATAAAACCCTGAATTTCAGCAGTTTGATTTTCAATTTGTCCTATCAATGAAAATAAAATGTCGAGGCAGAAAATTTTTTCCTCGATTTCCTTCACATATCAGATTTGGCCTACCCCCTCTAAGTTTGTTTGCAAATTTGTTGCATACTTATAAAATATACAATATGATATGCCAAACTGAAAACATAATTGCAACACCTTCCAGAATTACTTCTTGCAATTCTACCCTACCTCCCTGAATTCTGGGAATAATGCACTGCCTTTTTCCCTCAAACTTACTGCCATTGCAATTTTGAAATCCTCCATTCAATTGCAACTAAATCGAAAAATCTGAATACGATGAATCTGCTGAACTTCCCTTACAACCTGCAAGAAATGATGCAGGAACAGGAGACAGGAACGTTAGACACACGAACAAGCTACCCGGCCAGAGCCAGTGGAAATAACAAAGAGGAAAACAATTCCGAACCCAAAACCCCTCCTAAAGACACAAGTTCTGAATTTTACGATACCGATACAGATGATAGTTAGTTAATATTTTAGAGTACGTATTTAAAAATAATAACCATGATAGCAATTTATCAAAACCCAAGCTTAACAAGTGCTATGAAAAACGAATTGGATTTTTTGGTTTTCATAGGACTTTCCACCGGAAATATCATACGCTATGTACGTACTAGCGGGCGAATAGACGAAGGAGCTTTGGCAGAACTACTGCATGTAACTCCTTCCGTCGTTAAAAAATTAGAAAAGGTGAAAGGCCATTTGCCAAACGAATGGCATAAGAACCTCAGGATATTTTTTGATAATTAAGCAAATCGGGGTGGGAGTCTAGAATTCGGGTAAGTTGGTCATGATTCCCACCACTTTTTTTTCTTCAAAAATCTCATTTGTTTTTCTGCTTTTATTGAATTTTGAACCTACCTAGCAATTTAATTTTTTTTGCAAAATTTTGATTTTCAATTACTTACATAGATTTTAAAAATCTCTTTCCAATATTTTTCCTAACAACGGCGTCTTTTTTTCCCTCATTTTTTTCCTCATATCAGCCCTTCCTTTAAAAGGTATTATCAGCCTGCAACTTTGCCACTGTCAACCAATTTTATTCATCATTTCAACCGTTACGCCGTGAAAAAACTCAATTTTTACATGAAAAGCGTTTTAGTTTCCTTTCTTTTCTTGACCCTAAGTTTAGCCATTCTTGCCCAAAAAAGCCCCCAACAAATACAAGCTCAAAAGCAGCGCATCCAAGAGGATACCAAAGTCAAGTCCGTGGAAATGTCGCCAGAGCGCGGCACACCGCTGGCCATCCGCTTCGATATTGCCCAGTCGGGCAAAACCTACCAGGTGCGGGATGCCCGCCGTTTGATGAGGGATTTTCTTCAAATGAAACCCATCGACAAACTGGAACCTGTTAACAATGTCCGCCAAAAAAGCGGTGTACAGGTCGCCCGTTTCCAGCAATTTTACAAAGGAATAAAAGTGGTGCACGGCCAGTACACGGCCCTATCCAAAGATGACGAACTGTCTGCGCTCAGCGGTGAGTATTACGATTTGGAAAACCTGAACACAGCAGCCACGCTCAACGAAGCGCAAGCACTCGAAGCCGCCAAGCAGTTCGTCGGGGCGAAGGAGTACGTTTGGGAATACGTGCAAAGCCTCTGGCGAGGTGTCTTGTCGCCAGAAATGGTGAAGCAGATTGACCAAGCCTACGGCGAATATTTGCCAAAAGGCGAACTCGTCATCGTGGATGATTTCGGTACCACGGAAACCGACCTCGACCTTGCTTGGAAATTCAATATCTACGCCAACGAACCTGTCAGCAGGCATTGGATTTACGTCAACGCACACGACGGCCACATCATGCTGGCCGATGCCATCATCAAGCACGCCACCGCTTCGGTTCAGACCCGCTACGCAGGCGTTCAGGACATCGGAACAACGCTGGTTTTGGGTTCCAACCCTAGTCCAGAGTACCTCGGCGATGAAGATTACTACATCCTCTGGGACCAGACCCGGGGCGGCGGCATCCAGACTTACGACATGAACGGCATTGGCGGAGCGCCAATTTCTGTGCCTTTTATTTATACCGCCGCCACGGATTTGGTGGATGACGACAACGACTGGACCACCGCCGAGCACGTGCGAAACCCCGCCCCGACCGTGGAAGAAGCCGTCAACGATGACATCGCTTGGGACGCCCACTGGGGCGCTTCGATGGTGTACGACTACTGGCTCGACCGCCACGGGCGCTTGAGCTACGACGATAACAATGCTAAAATCAACAGCTACATCCACTACGGCGAAGGTTACGACAACGCTTTTTGGAACGGCAGCGTCATGACCTACGGTGATGGCAGCTACAAGGATTTTGGGGTGTTTCAAATCAACGGTTTTGCCCCGCTAACCTCCCTCGATGTCTGCGGCCATGAAATCGGCCACGCAGTTTGCTCAAGCACCTGTGACCTCGTGTACGAGCGGGAGAGTGGTGCCATGAACGAGGCATTCAGCGACATCTGGGCGGCTTGCATGGAAAACTATGTGACCGAGCGTTTCAGCAACCAAAGTTTTGATTTCCAACCTTGGGGAATTGGCGAGCAGATTGACTTCGGAACTGGCCCCAACGACCCAAACAATGCGCTACGCTGGATGGATGACCCAAAAAGAGAAGGTGACCCGGACACTTACGGCGGTGACGGTTGGTCTGACCCAAACTGTGGCACCCCAAACCTCGCCAATGACCAGTGTGGTGTTCACACCAACAGCGGTGTACTCAACAAATGGTTTTACCTGCTCACTACTGGCAGTGGCATTAGCCCCGATGATGGCGTGAACGACAACGGGGACGCCTACACCGTTGTTGGTGTCGGCTTCGCAAAATCGGAGCAAATCGCCTTTGGAACAGAAGTGCTGCTTACCCCGACCGCCACGTATGCGGAAGCTCGTGCTGCGGCGATTTCCTACGCAAGGGCAGCCTACGGGCCATGCTCAGCGGAGGAGGAGGCAGTCACCAATGCCTGGTTCGCTGTGGGTGTGGGCGCAGCATTTTCTTGCGAAAGTGGCGGCGCAACCATTCCAACGGGATTCCTCAGCACCAATGAAAATGTGAGCGAAGCAGCGCAAGGCCCCGGCTTCTGCGATGATAGCAAGGACATCACCGTTCGCTTGTTCGTCAACTCCCCCGTCAACTTCAACCTAGTGACAGGCGGCACGGCCACACTTGGCACCGACTACACCCTCTCCAGCAGCAACGTGACGCACACAGGCAATAATTTTTTGGTAAAAACAGTCACCATCCACCTGATTGACGACGCCGCTGCCGAAGGCACTGAGACCATCGTACTCAGCATTCCAGCAGGTGTTGGGGCCGTTCCCGGCAGCGATGTTTACACCCTCAGCATCACCGACGACGATGTGAACCCGGTCATCGGCATCGGAGATAAAAGCTTGTTGTACGAGCGCTTTTTGACTACCTCCATGCCAGCAGGTTGGGGTGTCAAGGAAAACATCAGCAGCCTCAATGAATGGAATTTTGGGGGCTACCTCGGTCGGGCTTTCATCTCGCTAATGGGCATCCTACCCAATTACGAAGCAAACAACAGCCCAACCGACCTCATCCTCCACACGGGTTTGATAGATGCCCGTGGCCTGAGCAATGTCACTGTCAGCTTCGACTGGACGGCAGGTGGTGAGACGGACATCGCCATTGGCGGCGCTGCACCGTTTGACTACGGCGAGTTGGTTTACTCCTTCGACGGCGTGAATTATTTTGAAACGGGCGACATCTTCGTCGGTGATAATTTCGGAACGACCATCAAATCGGACAGCTACTCCGCCAATCTTGGCCACTTGTTTGACAATCGCCAGTTTTACCTTGGTTGGAGGTGGCAAAATGATGCACTGTTCGGCAATGCTGCCTACAGCTTCAGCTTCGATGAGGTACGGGTGAATGCCTCAACCCGCCGGGTGGAAACTGATTTGGCGGATGCAGGCGAGGAAGCGTTTGGCCCAAATGCCACGGTATATTTCTACAGCGCCGATGATGGTCAGCTTTTGGCGAAGGTAAAAAACAACACCAGCCACGACTTTGGCTGCACCACCTTCTCCGTGGAGCGGGCAGGCACTGGCGCAAAAACCTGGTACAATGGCGGCAAGAGCACAGACAAGGCCATCCGCATCACGCCTTCCAACCCAAGCAGCAGTGCGAACGTTGAAATCACGATGTACTACACGCAAGAAGAATTGAACGGTTACGAACTGGCATCCGGCACTTTACGCAGCAATTTGAAGCTGTTCAACACCACGGCCAGCTCGATAGGTGGCGCAAACAGCGGCAATACTGCTGAATTTGCCACGGCTCACACGCCCATTTACAAAACGCCAGCCACCGTCATCGGCGGAAGCTTCACAGCAACGGTGACAGGTAGTTTGGGCGGTATCGTTTTGGCGAAGAAGACCAATCCGCTTGGCATTTTAGCGCCTGGCGGCAATAATCATGGGGTAGCTGAAAGCCAAGCGTTGGAGATTTATCCTAATCCGGCTTCAGGTTACACAACGCTTTCATTGCCAAATTTCGATGAAGCTCAAAACCTGGAAATCAGCGTTTTCCACTTAGATGGTCAGCGAGTTTGGAGCAAAAACCTAGTAACTGCTGGCAGCGAGAAAATTGATTTGGACTTGGCAGATTGGACCCCCGGCGTTTACCTCGTCAAGGCCAAAACTGCCGGGCAGCAGTTTGTAAAAAAATTAGTTGTTCAATAGCGTAGCATTCATCGCCATATAAAAAGGGTCAAGCCCTCGGCAATCTGCCGGGGGCTTGTTTTTTTTTAACTAGCGCTTTAAAAGCTTGTAAATACTAGCCAATCCAAACACAGCGCCTGGTGCGAGGAAGAGGAACCACCAAATGGCCGCTAGCTGAAATTGAAGTTTGGATAAAAGCTGGATGCTGACGATGGTGAGCGCAAATCCGAGGCAGTTCACGATGGTGAGTGCCGTTCCGATGTACTCGGTAGGAGCCGTTTTTGCGACGAGCGACGAAAACTGAGGACTGTCGCCCACCACGCTGAAACCCCACACAAGCAGGAACAGGATGAAAATTGCCGAAGGCAACATGAAAAAAAACGGTGACAGCAGGCAGCAAATACCAGAGGTGAGCAGCATGGCAAACGCCACTTTCGGGCTTCCTTTTTTCGAAGAAAAATAGCCACCAACCACGCAGCCCAAGCTGCCTGCGGAAATGATAACGAACGACCAAAGCGCCACGGGAAGGCTGGTTCCGTGTGTCTCGTTGTAAGCGATGAGGAGCAAAGGCGTGAAGGCCCACATGGCATACAATTCCCACATGTGCCCGAAGTAACCGAAGGCTGCCGCCCGGAAGTCAGCGGAGCGGAAAATATGGGGTATCGCACCCCATTCAAATTTTCGGGCAGGGCTGCGGTTCGGCCCGTCACCGACTGTGAAGAACAGCAAAACACCTCCCAGTAATGCCAAACTGGACGTGGCGGCGACCACCATTTTCCAGGAAAAAGAAGTGCCGAATGCCTTGAGCAAATGCGGAAATGCCGTGCCGAGCACCAGTGCGCCCACCAACCAGCCCAATGCCTTGCCAAGGTCTTTGGCGAACCAATCTGCCGAGATTTTCATGCCGACGGGATAGATCCCCGCCAAGAAAAAACCCGTGAGGAAGCGAAAGGCCAGCAAGGAACTGAGTCCACTGGCCAGCCAATTGATGCAAAAATTGAAGAATGCCCCAGCAATTGCGCAAGCAAAAAACACGCGTGAGGGCGAGAAGCGGTCAGCGATGGAAAGCAAGGCGAAAACCAAAGTACCCGTGATGAAGCCGAGCTGAACGGCAGATGTCAAGTTACCAGTTGCGCCTTCCGCCAATCCGAAAGCCTGCTGAAGTTCAGACGCAATAGCGTTGCCAGCGAACCAAAGGGAGGTGCCCGCAAACTGTGCAAAGACGATGACGGGTAAAACGTGGCGAGGTATGGGTTTCATGTCCGGCAATTTTCGAAGGTGAAATTGCCGCTTTTTCAGAAAAATGGGCAAAAAAAAACGGCAGCGAGCAAGTAGCTCGCCGCCGTCCTTAAATCGGGATTTTTGAGATTTGGGGTAGATTATGGTTCGCAAACCGCTGTGGCATTGGGGGCAATAGCGGTCGTTGCGAGTGCCTCCTCCACATTTTTTGGGGAAGTTTCTTTTTTGTCGGTGGCGCTGTACGGGCAACCGTAACCAGTGGCGCATGAAGTTCCGAGCACAACGAGTAGGAGCATTCCAAGGATATTTTTCATAGGTGCAATCAATTTAATTGTTTGAAAAAGATGGTTCATGTAATGCTCTGTTCTATGCTGGTTGATTTTAGTTTGGATAATTTGATGCTTATTTAGCGGGATGAGGACTTAACGCAGCGCCTTCCAAAAAAATTATTCAAGGTTGCGGTTGATTTTCCGCAATTGGCTCATCAAGGAGTTTTACGGATATGTTTGAGGGTACGTAAATGATATAGCTGACTTTCTCCTGCAAGACTACTCCGCCGATGCTCACTTGTTTTTTCAGGCCGGGTGCTTCTACCACCAACCCATCAGGCTGAAGTAGAGAGGTCAGTTTGTAACGGCCTGCCTGCACCAATGATTTCAGGACGGATTCATTCGAATTTTCAAGAAAAACACTGGCTTGTACCTGTACAAAGGGGTCGTTCCATTGCCTTATTTCCACCTTTCCTTCCGTGGCAAAGACAAGTGTATTTTGGTGGTTAAGATTGATGGTGCTGACCAAAATCTTTTCTGGTGACTGGGCAGAAGCAAGCTGCAAAGTGAGTAAGAGGAGGGTAATCGAGTGGGACAGTTTTTTCATGAGCAATGAAATTTGGTTATGAGTGATGGGGGAATTAATGCTCAAAAAAGAGGAGGAAGGGTGCCCGGCAAAATGCTGGCGACCCCATCGCTCCATTATCGCCATATAAATACTTAATTCAAGGTTACTGATATTTAGGGTGTACAACTATGGCGAAAAGTCAAAAAGGGCTAAAAAGGATTTGGGGGTAAATAATATGGGAATACTAATTCAACTCTTTTTTCTCTGGTACAAAGATGGCATGTCGCCCAAGCATAGGAACTCCAATCTGATAACTGAAAAAGCATGAGGAAAAAAATGGATCTGGAGCTTTGCGAAGTTTGTGTTATTTTTTTTCCCGAATTTTCGAGGAAATCAGATGAGGCAAAATTGACCTGCCGATGCCGACAATTTTGCTCTATCAAAAATGGTGGTGAAGAAACTCCCCGTTCGCCACCATAGAATTTCCATAACCGGGATGATAGAGAGCACAGAAGGGAATAACTAGTTTTAACAAATTGAAAATCAACAACTTAAAAGCGTTGTTGGAAATGACCTACTGGTGTTTATCGGTCTTCTCACAAATTTTTAATCCAATGATGATGCAGTCAACCCAAAAGCTGATGAAGGTGCTGCTACTGTTTTTGCTTTTTGCAGTAGCACCTTACGCAGCAAAATCCACCACTTACACAGCGGTCGTTTCCGGCAACTGGAGCAGCGCCCTTACTTGGGGCGGGAATGCCCCAGGAGCTAACATCACGGGCGTTCACCAAATCGTGATCGCAGCCAACTTGACCGTCAATATGGATGTGGATGTGACAATCAACAACCCGCTCTCGACCATGACGCTGCTGGGCACGGTGCAAAGCGCAGGTCATGAACTCACCGTTACGGCAGGAACCGTTGCTGGAACCGGAGACCTTTTAATCCACCAACTGACAGTCGGGGCTACAGGCGCAGTTGCCACCACTGGCGAAATGGTGCTTGGTATCCTCGAAACATCTTCGACCAGTCTTGCCTTGCAGGCCGATGCGCAAATTCAATCCATGCTTAGCCTTTCGGCTGGCAATTTTTCGTTGGCAAACAATGGTTCGCTTATGCTTAACGCGGGTGCAACCATCGAAATCACTGGCGGCCATTTTGTCGGTGGGGTAGGGGGGGGCCTACAGACTGCGGGAGACATCAACCTGCTTTACACTGGCAATTCCAATACAACTGGAACGGAAACGCAAATCAGTACCATCGGCAATTTGACGGTAAACCTTTCCAGTTCAAGTCAAACGCTCATCCTGAACGGTGATTTAACCGTGTCAGACTCCTTGAACCTCGTTTCCGGTGTTTTGGTGCTTTCGCAAAATGACCTTACTATTAATGGTGTAGCAACAGCATCTGCAAATGCCAGCATCACTGGTGACGCGAGCGCAAGTTTGACCTTGGACGGTATTGGCAATATAAGCTTGTCTTTTTCTCCCAACGGCAATACTCTTGGTAATCTGACCATCAGTCAGGGCAGCGGCAACGTGACCTTGAACTCCGGCCTGACCTTAGAAACGAACCTCGAAATCACGGAAGGCGCCTTGGTGCTGAACGGTAACGACCTGACCATCAACGGCAGCCTGAACACTTCAGCAAATGCGGGCATCACGGGCGACGTGAACGCAGGTCTTGAGCTGAACGGCAGCGGCAACGTTGGCCTCGGCTTCACTTCCAACGGCAACATCCTCGGCGACCTGATGATTGGCCAGACTGGCAACGTCAGCCTGAATTCGGATTTGACGGTCGAGAGCAGCCTCTCCCTCGAGCAGGGTTCATTGGTGCTGAACGGTAACGACCTGACCGTCAACGGCAGCCTGAGCACGTCAGCAAATGCGGGCATCACCGGCGACGTGAACGCCGGGCTTGAGCTGAGCGGCAGCGGCAACGTTGGCCTCGGCTTCACGGCGAACGGCAACATCCTCGGCGATTTGATGATTGGCCAGACTGGCAACGTGAGCCTCAACTCAGGTCTCACCGTGGAGTCAAACCTTGAAATCACCGAGGGTTCATTGGTCTTGAACGGGAACGACC
>WGNL01000027.1 GCA_016124585.1 Bacteroidota bacterium
GACAAAGCCCGACTTGTCGCTGACAAAGCCCGACTTGTCGCTGACAAAGCCCGACTTGTCGCTGACAAAGCCCGACTTGTCGCTGACAAAGCCCGACTTGTCGCTGACAAAGCCCGACTTGTCGCTGACAAAGCCCACCTTGGCAGGGATAAAACTATAAGTCTTTTCAATTTTTAGGCTTGGTTAAACATGCTTGAGACTATTGGCGGTGGCGGAAAATATGGTCTGCTTATCAGTCTATGCGTGTAGCCTTGCAAGTTGTAAAATTATGATAACTGCTTACCTTAAGCTATACTGAAATCTATTTGGAAATACTTGCCACTGTTGCAAAACTACAAGAGCCGCTATGCTAGATTCTTGCTTAAACTGCTGCTTTTGCGAAAAAAACTTATAAATGCTTGAGCGAAAAAGGTTAAAGACCTTATCCTGTCCTATATCTTTCTTAGCGCAATCGGGGCGCAATATGAAAGCATTTTCTCTATAGATTTCGCTCCGCCGTAGCTTGAGGTCAGGGGTAATCGGAATTTTACAAATATTTTGCCCCGCTGGGGCAGTTGTTGGCGAATTTTGTAGGACACGATAAGGGTTGGACTTGAGACGACGGAGAAAGACTTTGAGCAAACGGCTACAAGGCAAAGCTTGGCCTGATGACTTCTTCATCTGCTATCATTTCAAAATCGTCACCTAGATAATGGAACATATTGGAAAGATTCACCGTCAATTCATGGATTGCATATTTCGCAATACGGTAGTCTTCCACCTCAAAAATGACTCTGCATTCTTCCTTCAGGATACGCATCCATTCACGGAGGATTTTATCTTCACACTTGGCCAGACTTTGAAACCACTTGCAGCAGCTATCTGGCGCTTCTTTCAGTCTTTTCCGCTCTTGGTAATCATAGTATTCCCCCCAGGGCTGCTCGCCCTTCTCGGCGGCTATTTCCTGGATTTTTAATGCCAGAATTATATTTGAATTACGGGATGCATAGGAATGGATAACAGGTACCAGGTCCCATCTTTCCAGGAGCAAGGCAGTCAGTACTTCAGGTTCCTTCGGTGCCATTGCATCAATGCTGTCCTCCAGTTCCAGTATTCTTTGATACAATTCCGGAAAATTCACGCAAGCTTCCGCTTTAATATACCTGAAATTGACATAGTCATATCCAAAGCCTTCGGCCTTGTCAATACGAACGTAAATGCGCATGGTGTTTTCACCCACCAGGTTCCATTCGTTTTCATAGTCAACTATTTCAATCGTGAAGTCCTTATTACTATCATGGCCCTTGACCATTTTCATAGCTTCGGCACGTATGCTTTCTAGCTCAAACCCCTTTAAGTTGATGGCCATTTGTTCTGATGGCTCCGACATTTTCTCGGCCAGCCAAATAACCTGTGCCCCATTTCGCCCCACTTCATAAGCATAGCCCAATACAAATTCGTGCAGCTGCTGAAGTTCTTCCTCTGTCAGCTTATTGATATTTTTATACGAAGCATAAAGCTCCTTTTTTGCCGATTCGTAGTACAACTCCGTTAGATAATCCATGAAAGCCCATTGGTCGAAACCAGACAATGGCTTCTCCTTTGGGGTTTCCTTCCCTCCATGTTCCGTGATTTCGGCGGTACCAGGAGCATCTTTGCTCAACGTAACTGTGAATTCTATGATAAAAGGTATTGCCCTTTCAAGTTCATCAGCGGGCAAATGGTCCATGTACTTTCGCACGAACCCAGTAAAATCAAACCCCTCTGCTTCCAAAGCCTTGATGACCGGAAGCTCATCGTCACTGATACTATTGATATGTTTTACCAAGCGCTCAATATAGGCATGCTGTTCGGGGGCATATTTTTCGCTTTGTTCCACCATGTACCAAAACGGCGCATCAAAAAAGTAACCCTGCTCATTGGAGTTAATCGTGATTTTGAATACACAGTTTTTTATCTTGCCCTTATAGCCTCTTGGTTCAAATTCGTATTCAAATTCCTCCAAGTCATATTCAAAATTTCCGGTCGTGGATGTCAGTATTGCCATTTTCTATTGTTTTTGGTCTGTTTGGTTTACGTTGGAATGCGGCAAAAGTTCCACAATTTTCTCCGCTGGTGCAATAGCTGTCTTTTCTGTAAAAAACGGTACTATTTGTCACAAGCTGCCCTTGTTGACGAGTTAGGTTGTGCTCGATAGCTATTGGGATTGGCCGTAGTGCGTAGGCCATGCGTCGCAACTTTCTGAGGCCGGGAGGCCTCCACTGAAATCCATCAACGAGCGAAGCTCGTGACGAGCTGTGTCGTTTTTTGATGGGGAGGCAGGGGGTGCGCTAGCGGGGAACTTGAACCAGCGTGTTCGAGGGGGAAGACCCTGCGCCAGCCGGGATTGGCGTTCGGATAAATCTGATTGGGGGAAACGAGGTGTGGGTGGTTAGGAAGTTTGTGAAGGCTTAGCCAATTAAAAAATCCTGTGTAAGACTTGGTGCAGCAGGGGAAAATGGAATGAAAGAATTTGGCTGAAAAAAATGATTTGAGCAACATGGTACGCACCCCCCTCCAGAAGTTCTTGCAAGTTTAAAAATTGCAAGCGCAGTCATTTGCAAAAAGCTGGTCGTTTTTTGGGTTTCAGTGCTCGTAATTAGAGGTGTGCTCCAGTTTTCCACCTGTTTTCCTGTTTCATTGACTTGTCATTTCTTTTTGGTAAAGATATGAGACGTGCCGATACCAGGTTCAAGTCAGGTCCCGATAGCTATCGAGGATGAACCAGCGTAACCGGGAAGACCCTGCGCCAGCGGGGTATTGAACCAGCACTGTGTTGGGAAGAACCTGTGCCAGCGGGGCAAGCTTAGCTATTTTTTGTACAAAAAACTATCGCTAAACGGGAACAAACTACCGTTAAATGGGAACAAACTAATGGTAAACAGGAACAAACTAGTGCTAAGCTGTGCACGTTTAGCGGTGTTTTGCGCAAACTACCGCTAAACGGGAACAAACTAACGGTAAGCTGTGCACGTTTAGCAGTGTTTTGCGCAAACTACCGCTAAACGGGGACAAACTAACGGTAAGCTGGAACAAACTATCGCTAAACTGTACAGGCTTTTAGCTTATTTTCAATAGGCGTGAAGGCCGGAACCATAGCCTGTCAATTACCACTGGCAAATATCAAATGACGATGGTGTCACCGTCAGCGATTTGCCTTCCAGCAACAATTCGCACCACCACAAGACCACGCTGAGCCTCGGTGTGGCCTATAAGGTGTGGGTCACATACGCCACCACGGCTGGCGCCGGCTTCTATTCCGAATGGTTGGAAATCTCGCTGACGAAGGACATGGTGGCAAAAGTGAAGGCGCCGCCGAAGGTGAAGATTTAAACGTAGTATTTGGACATAAAAGGTAGCCCGACCGAGAGGTTGGGCTTTTTTTGTTGGCTTTTTTTGCTGGGCTTTATGGGAGGGAAAGTATGCGAAAATGGACGTGTGCAGCTTTACAAATTGCAAACTTGCAAGAGCGAAGGGCTTTTAGACCTGCTAAATCACACTTGCGACAACTGGGGACCCTGCGCCAGTGGTTAGATGATTCTGAGAATATCTTTATCTCCCTTTGGTTTTTCTTTATTCATTAGCAATCTCAAATTAGCTTGACTAAGGACTATTCCATGAAATCCACAGTATTTTAGTATTAGATAAGATACAAGTTGGAATAATTTATCGGATACGAAATTTAACTCTGATTCAGCACTTTCATAGTCGAAGTCAAAAGGTATCCGACCATGCAGAAATTGATTTCTCATCTTTAAAGCCTCTATGTCATCTGTAGTTAACGATATGCCAAGTGCTTTAAATGCTTCGATGTAGCTTTCAGTATTGCCTACTTGATTGATGTTTTCGACCTTCTTGACTACTGCTTCCTTAGAATTAAAAGAATCAAGTGGAATTTCGTCAAGAATTTCTTTTACAGCTAAAATAAAGTTCTTTGCAATTTTGGCATCTTTAAAAGGGGTTGAGTTTTTGGTTGGTTTGCGTTGAACTATATTTCTCATGGTTTCTATTGCAACAGAATATATTGATGTCTTAAGCTCCAAGGGTAAATCACCTGCTTCCGAAATTAGCCTAATACATCTTAGTAGTTCGGGCTGGGATATGGACTTCTCTACAATTTCATTGAAAACAATCATTGGTAATTTGGTGTCCCCGTATTTTTTTTGCATACTTATCCCTTTGATTAATTCATCAGGAACAATTGTTGAATAACTTTTTATAGTTCGTTTGTTATTAGACTCATACCCAAACTCTTCAATCAATGAAAAATCTGCATCTTTGGATGCAAAATAATATGTCTCTCCCTGATAAAGAGTGCCCGTGACAAATGCAATAGAATATCTTACTGCGCTAACAATTTCTAAAAATTTTTCATTATTGAATACCATCCTTGACTCAATAGCGATGTATGTTTTATTGTCAATTTCAAAATCGAAAATGTCATAAAACATTGACCTGATTAGGCCAACGTATCTCAAGTAATTATCGATTTTTATTCCAGCAGAAGTAATAAACGCTGACAATCTTTGAGTAGGATGGAATTTTGCTTGTAGAATTGCGACTTGATATAAATACCTTGTTTTTAACCCTTCTGAGTGGAGGTTTCTGATTTCACCTTTGATAAAGTACTCAGAATCATCAAGACTCATTGTCATTTTACTTGAGCCAAAGGGGATAACGAATGATTCCGACTTGCGTTTAAGTACAAATTGTGCAGTAAAACCATAACCACTTCGTTGATAATTTACGGGTTCTTGAGGCGTTGATATTAAGTCCTTGCATCTAAATTTGAAGAGATTATCAACTTTTGCGAGTTCGACTGTAGCGGAATTAAGAGTTGGAGTTGTACTAATTGCCGTGAAAGAACTCCAGTCTTCTAATTTTTTGATGTAATCGAAAAAAACGGATGTTTTTTTAATGCTATCATTTCTTTTGATTTCATCACTTAGTTCATCTAATGTCATTAGTGGTTTTTCAAAGATAGTTAAGAACAATTTGGCAACAAAATAAAGCCTTGGCGTGTCCTGAAACACACCAAGGCTTTTAAGTTAAATCCCTTTATCCCCATTCACCACCTCCACCCACATCCCCGGCCTACTCGCCGAAATCGTATTATCGTACATCGCCGCACAGCCCACCGTCGGCAGGTAGTAGCGGCCCTGGTAAGCCGCAGTCAGCCGCACCCGATACACCTGCCGGGCGCTACGGGCTATGTCGAAATAAGTGAGCACCCGGTCGTCCCGGATGTCCTGGTATTCCGGTACGTTGGTATTGGCAAATTCCGTGAAATTGTGCAGGCGGGCATTGATGATTTCCCAGCCGGAAGGGAAAATCTGGGTCAGGGCCATTTCCCGTAGGTCGTAAGCACGGGTGCCAAGGTTCGTCACCACCACTTCGGCGATGAAATCCGTGCCCTGCGGGATGGCTGCTGGGTTCAGTTTCACGCCATTGGGCGTTAGGTAGTTCACCTCGATTTTGATATTGTTGGCAGTTGCCGTGGCATCGCCCACCAGCGGTTGCCCGGTCAGGATGAGGCGAGCATAGAGGACGCCTTCACCACTGTTTTTTACCGTCAAGGTCTTCTCAGCGCCGTTGAGTGGCACGCTGATTTGCATGAGAGGCGTATTGCTGCCAGCGTTTACCACCTTGCCATCGCCAAGGTCGTAGCTAAATTTGAAATCATCACCCACTTTTGACTTTCCAGCGAATTTACCAATGGCCAACAGTGAGTAGGCGGTCGTCTGGGTGGAATACCACTGTTCATTGCTGAGGCTCTCGGCAACGTGGCGTAGATTGGCAGCTGCGGCGGACATATCGCCAAGCAGTACTTGCGTTTCCAGAATCATGGCTTCGTCCCGAAGGCTGGAGCCGTAGGTATGTCCCCACCAGGAATAGACCTCACCAGTAGTCGGCAGGTTTTTCACAATTTCCTTTCCGATTTCCTGTTTGCCCATCAGTGCGTACGTGGCTGCCAACCTCCATCGGGCTTCATTGGAGAGGTTTTTCAACTCCCGCATCCGGTTCATGGTGCTGGTCTCGGCTTTTTTCGCCAAAGCCAAAGTGTACAAACGGTAGGCTTGGTCAAGTTCCGTCCAGCTATGCTGGGTGCCACGGGTGTCAGGGTTCCAGCGTTTGGCTTGCCCCTGCTGGAACTTGACGAATCGGTCAATCATCGCATCCGGTACTTTGTAACCAGCAGCTTTGGCTTCCAAGAGGAAGTGGCCAGCGTAGTTGGTGCCCCAAGAATCATAGTCATTGCCAGGCCAGTAGGTGAAGCCACCGGACGGCATCTGGAAATTTTTCAACTTGTCGATAGCTGCATTGATATTGGCCGTCTGATCTGCTTTTTGCTGCTCCGTGAGCTTGGTCAGCTTGTCCACGTACAACTGTGGGAAAGCAGCCGAAGTGGTCTGTTCGATGCAACCGTGTGGGTATTGGATGAGGTATTTCAGGCGTTCGCCCAGTTTGAGCGGGGGAATGGCCGATACTTCCAGCACGCCTGAATTACTTCCTTCCGTTCCGAATGCCTTGTAGGCTTGGCTCCATGATTCACCGCCCCGCATCAGGCCGTCGTTGACCCTCGTGACGTAGGGGTTCGGGTTGCGTACGTCCAGCTCGATTTCTTGGGTGGCCAGTTCACCACCTCCTTTGGCAGTGATTTTGAACTTCGCAATGCCCGTTTTTTCGCCCACTTTTAGGTCAAAATAAGTCATGTCCTCGTCAGGCTTTGCGAAGCTCATACTACGAGTGGCACCGCCAACAATATTGACCAGCCCAGTGGTTTCTGCCAAGGACACATCCACGTTTTTCACTTTGCTGTCCATCGCAAAAATGCTGACTGGAAGCTTGAGGGTTTCGCCGGGGCCAAGCACCCGTGGCAGTGTGGCCAGCGCCATCAGCGGCTTTTTCACGGGCACTATTTTCTCTGCATTGCCGTAGGCAGCGTCAGCATTGGCAGCTACCACCATTACCCGTACTGAGCCGACGTAATTGGGCATTTTGAAAGTATGCTTCTTTTTACCGCCAGTGTATTTGAACGGACCAGCATGCAACACTACAGGCTTGAAGCGGTTGGCGTTTTTGCGCTCGGTTGGGGTATTGACTTCACCGTCACCACCCACTGCCAGAATGCGCTCCAATTCGCCTCCGTATGCCCCAAGTACATAATCGTAAAGGTCCCAGGTTTTTACACCCAAGGCTTCCCTGGCGTAAAGCGCCCCATGCGGGTCGGGGGTTTTGAAATTGGTTAACCCAAGCAAGCCCTCATCCACCACGGCAATGGTGTAGGCCATGTCTTCGCCGTTTTCCTCACTTATTTCCACCGTGAATTCTTGCTCAGGTTTGAGTTCGTCGCTCATTTTTATCACGGGTTTCAGCAATGTTTTTGGGTCTTCCACATCTACCGCCAATACGCCGTACATACGGATGGGAAGGTCGTTTTTGACTTGGCCATGGGGCTGGAGCAGACTCACATGAGCATAAACCGTTGGAGACATCTCCTCGGTCGCCTCGAATTTGAACTTATTTTCCCCCTTCTTGGCGTCTTTCCACATGGATTTGATGACTTTGGTGCCAGTCTCTAAAGTAATCAACACCCGGCCTTTGTCGCCAGCAGGTACAGTTATTTCAATGTCATCCCCAACTTTGTATTTTTCCTTGGAGGCAGTAAAAGTCATCATGGCAGCCTCTTGCCGACTTGCAATATTGCCGCCATCATCTCCGTACCAAGGGTATCCTGCGTAGAAATAATCGCCAGTGCAGTGGCCACTCTCCGTGTCGCAAACCCTCACGAGGTAACGGCCCCAGTTGTTGACGTTCACGTTGTAGGTAGCCTTGCCCTCGGCATTGGTGACAAGGCCCTCACTGCTGATGGCGTTAAAATGATTGGTGGAATTAAACTGGGAAACATAATCGTCGCCCTGGTCCCACCACCAGCGCCATTCTACCCGGTACAGCCCGACACTGAGGTTCCGGCCCTTTTGCGGAGCCCCTTTTTCATCCACGGAAACCACTTTCACTGTGCCATCCTTGCCGATGTCCACCCGGTTGTCGCCGCCAGTACCTTTTGGCATCGAAATGCCAACATAGTCAGGGTAGGGGGAGTAAGGGATTTTGGTGTTGTAGATGCTGAAATCACCTCCTTTTTCGAAGGCCCTCGCCCGCAGATTCACATTCAGTTTGCCGGGTGCAGTTTTATTGTCGGCGTAAATATTGGCGCTGAAGTTGGCAGTGCCTTCGTTGTTTGTGGTTCCATCGAAAATTACCACTGGCTCACCCGAGTAGAGTCTTCTTGCTGGGTCGTCAAAATGGTAATCTGGGTATTTTGGAAACGTAGTTGTGATTTGGTTTACCTCTGCTTCCACCACGGTTTTTAGGTTCTTGCCCGGTGCTCCGTGCAACCAATCGACTTGCAGCTTGGCTTTTGCTGGTTCGTCTTTGCTGGTCAGTTCTTTTTTGCCAAAATCCAGGTCAATCTTCAAGCGGTTCGGCTTCACCGTTTCCACTTTGATGTTTTTGGTAAAAACAGCGCCACCTGCTTTCACGATGGCCGTCCAATTGCCTGTAGGTGCATCCGTGCTGGTAGCCACTGGCAGTGCGTACAAGTTTTGTACGTTTTTTGTGGTGACTGTCTTGTACTGGGTTTGCCCCCTGCTGTCGGTCAGTTCAAAAGCGATAGGGTAGTTATCGGGTAGGGTAGCGTCTTTGTCTTCCAGCACGAAATTGAGGAACAAGCTGTCGCCAGGGCGCCATACCCCCCGGTCGCCGTAAAGGAAGCCCTTGAGCCCTTTTTGAGATATTTCACCTGCCACATCGAAACGGCTGAGGCTGAGGCTGTTGCCATCGGCGGTTTTCAAGTAGCCCTTCATTTTTTCCTTCTTCGCAATTATGAGGAACGGCTTTTTGTCAAGCTTCAGTTCAGCAATTCCATCACCGTTGGTTTTTACAGTGTGGATGAGCTGTTGTTGGTAGTCGTAAAATTCCAGGTCCACATCGCCAACACTTTCCGTGGTTCGAAGGTCGGCTACTGCCACAAAATAGGAATTGTCTGTACCTCCTTTGGCAGTGATGCCAAGGTCGCTGGCAATCACATTGCTTTGCGCAAAATGCTCCGAATTGTAGTAAGCCGGGAAACATGGATTGTTTCGGTGTGTCCATTCAAAGCCATCGTAGTACCCATCCATCCCATAATAATCCCCCCAAAATGAGCGGATTTCGCCGTTCTCGTCAGTATTGCTTTGCTGATTGATTTCCTTGAGGTTGTCTCCTTGTTTGCGGTTGCTGCATTGGAACATGGCGTATTCCGGCCTAAAACCGATGCGAACTTGGTAAATGGCATTCGGGTCGGCTTTGAAAAGAGTACTCAAGTCGAGGGCGTAGCGAGTCCAAGTGCCTGTGTTGGATGCAGGGTTGAGGCCCTTAAGCGGTACCATTTGTTGCTTGATGACCCTCCCAACTCGATGCAACTCGTAAGAGTCGTTGCCATCCAAGTCGTTTGTTTGCAGGAACTGCAAAATGTTGTTGTCATAAATTTTGAAGATTTCAACCTCCACGGCATCCAAGCTGACGGCCTCGAAAGGAAGTACCAAGCCTTCATCACTGCTGGGCAGAATCACGCCACGCCCAACCATGCGTACCATTGGACGGACAGGTTCAAAATCAACTTGCCAAATGGTTGGTTTTTCCATGCGTTGCTCCGCAATGTTCTTGATGCCGGGGCGTACTTCGAAGATAACTTTTCCTGCCAAACGCTGACTGGGATACACGTTGATTTTGTTGCCATCAATCGTGAAATTGAGGGTGGTATTGGCAGGTTCGTCGTAGTAGTAATCATTGCTGGCAGCTTTGGCTTCCCCTTTAATACCAATGAGGCCATTAATATCTTGGTTTGGGAGCAGTGGGTCGCTGAATTGAAGTACAACGTATTGATTATCAGCTTGTACTACCCGTGCAGACATCACCATGAAATCTCCGAGTGCTGGAATGGTGATTTTGGTTTCATCCTTTGTTTTTAGGTCAATGGGCTTGCCATTCCATGCCACTTTTACTTCAGAAGCTGCGGTTCCCCGCACGATTTGACCAACGGTAAAATTATGGGTCAACCCATCGGCGCTGTGGTCCCAGGTAATTGGCAAATCTTTACCACCTTGCGAGGCATTCAGCACTTTTTCCAAGTCCTCATTTTTCACATTGTCTGTTACTAAAACCGCACCTTTCAGCACCTGTCGCTGTAGGTCGCTCACATCTTCTGCTTCCATGCCGAAAACTTCTACGTTGAGGTTTTGCTCCCTAATCAGAAAGTCAAATTCAAAGCTTTTTGCTTCTTCGGGCAGATTGTCGAAGACTTCCTTCAATGAGACTTTAGCGACGTAGGCAGTGCCACTCTCCCAGCCATCTTCTGGGTCGAAACGAACGGTGTGGTCATCTTCCCAGATAGCATTTCCACTGATGGAGGGTTTGAAATCGAGGATGTCATCAGCCTCAGAGCCAATTTTGTCTGTAGGAATGGCAGCCCCAGCAAACCGTACCCGAACAGGGTCAGTTTTGGAGATGACACCTGCCGTGTAGGCGTAGATGTAGCTCTTGACAGCTTCCGGGATTTCTTTGGCCCGCAGTATTTCTTTTTTGCCGCAGGCAGTAAAAAAACTAATAACGATGAGCAAGAAAGCAGTAATGAAAAATGAAATTTGTTGTTTTCGCATGATTTTGAACATGGTGGTAAAAATTTATGAAAATGGTGGGAATACGTTGAAGTTTTCAGCCCGAAAGTTAGGAAACTATTTTACCTCCATCAAAAGTCTTTTGAGTAGCCGTAGCCGAATCCAAACAGACCGTGGCAAATGAGCAATTATCCGCATTTGTCTAACTTTGGCGAAAATTATTATTGATGCAAACCATCCTGCTCCCAATGTTTCCCCTTCGCCTCGTAGCATTTCCTGGCGAACTGCTCAACCTCCATATTTTTGAGCCGAGGTACAAACAGCTCATCAGCGAATGCGAAGCCAAGGGCACAACTTTTGGGATTTCCGCATTCATAGAGGATAAAGTGCAGGAAATCGGCACAGAAATCGAGCTGATTTCTATCGACAAAGTTTACCCGAAGGGAGAAATGGACATTCGTACTCGTGGTATTGGGCTTTTTAAGGTGCTGGAGTTTCTTCCTCAGCTTGAAAATCGACTCTACACTGGTGCTGAAATTTTGCGCCTACCGCATGACCTAGAAGGGGAGTTTGTGAAAAACGAAAGAATTCTTGAACACATGGGGGAGCTGTATCGGATCATGAACATTACGAAGCCTCTACCTGAACATTCTCCAGATTTTACAACCTATCAGATTGCACATTTGGTTGGTTTCTCACTTGAACAAGAGTATGAATTTCTGTGCATTCCTGAAGAAATTCAACGGCAGGAATATATGTTGACGCATCTTGAGCGGCTATTGCCCACGGCTCGTGAAATGGAGGAATTGCGGCAAAAAGTGCAGATGAATGGCCATTTCAAGAATGTCTTGCCACCAGAAGTGTGAAAATTGTATTTCCCGCCAATCAGTTAAATTTCCTTGCCCCAGGATTTAAGTACCTCAACTTTCACCAAATACATTTTTGTATTGCTTCCGGCATCGCCACCAGTTACGGCCTTGAAGTACTGTTTTTCTTCGAAAAGTTTGCGTTTCAGGGTTTCGGTTTTGAAGGCAAAAAACTGCCCTGCAAACTTGTAAACCCAAAATGAAGCGGTGGTGGCGGCGAGTGCCGTTGCTTTGCCACGACTTTCGTACTCAATGGCAACGTTGCCGGTTTGGTGTGCCATCAGGTCATTTTTTACTTCGAAAGTCCAACCCTTGGAAATGATTTTTAGGTCATAACCTTTTGAGGTTGAGAATTCTATGTCGTCGTCGGCGAGGTTCAAGCGGAGGGCGAGGCGGCTGGCAACTTCCCGTTCGGCTGCTTGTCCATCCTTTAAATCTTTTTTGAAATCATAGTGCATGTATAAGGAGTTTTGAAGCTAGGTTGACATTGATGAAGCTATTCGAAATACTTGAGTTCTACATAAAATTTGGGGTCTTTCGCACCCAGCAATTTTGCAACAGAAGGGGACAATACAACGATGATATCGTCTCCGTAGGCTTGGTCAGGTATTGGTGCGATTACCTTGGCAAACACGGTTTTTTTCTTCAAAGGATTGGTGATTTGGATGATGGAGCCAATTGGTGCATTTCGGTGCAGTGCAAAATAATCGTCCGCTCCTTTTTTCTCTCGTTGCCAATAAGCAGCCCCGTTTTGGAACATCGTTTTTTTTGCGGTCTTAGCTCCGTTAAAAGCTTGTTGAAGTGACTGCATCCGAAGGCTCAGTGGGTTTCGGTTGGCTGCCTGGAGTGAATCTGGAATGCCAGCAGTACTCAACCAGCCAATTTGAATTAACTGCCCTGAGTGTAGCGCCGTGTTGTTCAAGCGATTGCGAAGTTTTAGGGTGTCTGGCGCTATTCCGAAATAAGTTTTTGAAACACTGTAAAAAGTGTCACCATGCTTCACGGCATAAAAAACCGGAACGAAATTCTTCCGGGGCCAAGCTAATTTCCAATCCACAATGGCCGAGTCAGGTATCGGGACATTGACAGTCTGGTTCGGTGACACAGTGCCATCAGCAGGCAGTTCCGGGTTAAAATTGTAAAGAGCATCCAAGTTGAGGCCATAGAACTTGGCCAAGGAGTATATCGTCTGGCCTTTGGTCAACTGGTGCCCAAAAATGCCATTGCCAAAATCATCCAAGTTGAGGAAAATAGTATCTTTCGGCGTGAGGTAGCTCAGGCTATCGCCTGTTGCGAAAAGGGAAATACAAAGGGCTGTGCCCATTAGGGTTAGGACAAGTTTTCTCATTATTGTGAAAATATTATTGAGTTGTTGCGTGATTGGGATATGAGAATCCTGGATAATCCATAATTATTTGGTTTCAAGGTGCTTCGATAGCTCAACTTCCCAATAGCTCAATTTCAACTATTTCATGGTCAAAATTACAAATTCGCTTGGAATCATTCCTGCCCGTTTTGCGTCCAGCCGATTTCCTGGCAAGCCATTGGTAGATATTGGCGGCAAAACGATGGTGCAGCGAGTGTATGAACAAGCCTCTCAATCGGCACTTGGGGCCGTTGTGGTTGCGACGGATGACCAACGAATCTTCGACAAAGTAGTAAGCTTTGGTGGTCAGGTTGTCATGACTTCAGACCGACATTCTACTGGTACAGACCGTTGCGCCGAGGTTGCCAAAATGCCAAAATACGCTGATTTTCAATTTGTTGTAAATGTGCAGGGCGATGAGCCTTTCATTTCGCCAATACAAATCAATGCAACCTTGGACGTTTTGGTCCAAAACGAGTCACTTTCAATTGCAACCTTGGCCAAACTCCTTGCACCCGGTAGTCAATTGAACCTCCATGACCCAAATCATGTCAAAGTTGTTTTTGACAAAAATCAACGTGCCTTGTATTTCAGCCGTTGGCCGTTGCCATTTTACCGAAATTTACCTTCAGAAAACTGGCTGGCAGAAGGTCAATTCCACAAGCATATCGGGCTCTACGCCTTCCGTCGAGAAATATTGTTGGCTGTGGCCAAGTTGCCGCCTGGCCGATTGGAACTAGCCGAATCACTGGAACAACTCCGCTGGCTCGAAAATGGCTACTCGATTGGTGTGGCACTGACAGAATTTGAAAGTATTTCCATTGATTCACCAGCTGATTTAGCTTTGGCAATTGGGCAGTTGGCAGCGGGTAATTAATAACGGCTACTTCCACTCCAACTGCCAACAGTCAAATTGTAGAAATATGAAATTTTGCTCCAATTGCGGCTCGTCCGACCTCAAATTCGAAGTGCCAGCTGGCGACAACCATCTTCGGCAGGTTTGTGGTAATTGCGCCGAAATCCACTACCACAACCCGAAGATCATCACGGGTTGTCTGCCAATTTGGGAGGGGCAAGTCTTGCTTTGCCGCCGAGCGATTGAGCCAAGGGCTGGCTATTGGAACGTTCCGGCAGGTTTTCTCGAAATTGGGGAAGCAGTTGAGGACGGTGCAATGCGGGAAGTGTGGGAAGAGGCAGAAGCGAAAGTGCATATCCTTGGTTTGCAGTCTGTTTTCACTTTCACCAACTTTTACCATGTTTACCTGCAATTTGTCGGCGAGCTTGTGGGCGGTAAGTTCGGGGTGGGAGAGGAGAGCCTGGAATCCAGGTTGTTTTCGGAAGAGGAGATACCTTGGGAAGAAATCGCTTTTGAGTCTTCTCGGTTTGCACTACGACATTATTTTGAGGATAAAAAAAAAGGTAATTTCAAGTTGCACATCGGTTCGATATGATAGGAACCGACTTTCAAAAAATTCCAACCTTAAAGCAGTTGATAAATTTCCCAAACAAGGTTTTTTTAAAATAAGAAAACCCTGCTTCGTGATAATGGTCACTGCGTGTGGCCTTGGTTCGCATCTATTTTTGCCTTCGTAAAATCAGGGTACTATTTTGGCTGTCTGGCGCCTTCCGATTGACAAAAATCACCAGCCAACATCCCGTTTGTAGCCTTAAAATTTGAAACGATGATTCGAAATTTGCTGACGCATTTGCTGCATTGTACGGGCCATTGCCCATGAAGTTTTGCATTGAAAAAAAACACACCTTATCCGACATTGAAGGATGGTCAGTCACACCAAATTTTCACTTAAAAAATCTGAACCATCATGAAAGTAGAACAAATGTACACAGGCTGTTTGGCCGAAGCAGCTTATTATATTGAAAGCAATGGCGAAGCCGTGGTAATAGACCCGCTTCGTGACGTAGAGCCTTATCTTGAAAGGGCTAAAGAAGGCAACGCTAAAATCAAATACGTGCTCGAAACGCACTTCCATGCTGACTTCGTTTCTGGTCACCTCGACTTGGCAAAACGGACTGGAGCCACTATCGTTTACGGCCCTACGGCTGTGCCCAATTTCCCAGCGCATATTGCAAAAGACAACGAAATACTTCAGGTAGGTAAGGTCTCAATCAAGGTGCTGCATACACCTGGCCATACCATGGAAAGCACCACTTTTCTGTTGACGGATGAAACTGGAAAGAATTATGCAATTTTTACAGGTGATACCCTGTTCCTCGGTGACGTTGGTAGGCCTGACCTCGCTATCAAGCAAGGTGAAGTCACCAGAGAAGACCTCGCTGGATACCTTTTTGATTCGCTCCGAAACAAAATAATGCCATTGGCAGATGACGTCATCGTATACCCTGGACATGGTGCTGGTTCTGCCTGCGGAAAGAAAATGAGCAAGGAAACTCAAGGCACTTTGGGCGACCAGAAGCATTTAAACTATGCGCTTAGAGCTGACATGTCCCGAGCAGAATTTGTGAAGGAGGTAACGACTGGTCTGGTTGACCCACCTCAATATTTTCCTAAGAATGCTGTGATGAACAAGATGGGTTATACCAGTATTGATGCTGTTCGGAACCAAGGGCTGCAAGCACTTTCTGTGCGTGCATTCAAAGCTGCATGGGAAGGGAACGAAGCGCTCGTGTTGGATACTCGCCATGAGACTGAGTTTGTAAAAGGTTTCCTACCAGGCTCGATTTTTATTGGAGTGGATGGTGATTTTGCGCCTTGGGTGGGTGCGCTCATCACGGATTTGAAGCAGCCCATACTCTTCGTTTGCGATGCAGGCCGGGAAAACGAGGTTGTTGACCGACTTGCTCGGGTGGGTTACGACAACCCGATTGGCTATCTCAAAGGGGGTTTTTCAGCTTGGGAAGCCGCTGGTGAAGAGATAGATTCCATCGATGAAATGGGGCCAGCCGCATTTGCCAATTGGTTCAACAAAGATGTCTGCAAACTGCTTGATGTGCGCAAAACGAGCGAATTCAACGCAGAACATATTGAAGGAGCCATCAATTTTCCGCTTGATTTTATCAATCGGAACATGGCACAACTCAATCGTGAACAAAAGTACTATCTGCACTGTGCTGGTGGTTATCGCTCGGTCATCGCAGCATCCATTCTCAAGTCCAGAGGCTTTGATAAACTGGTGAACATCCCCGGCGGGTTCAAACTATTAAAGGAAACAGACCTGCCACGTACTGACTTTGTTGAGCAAGTGACAGAGTTATGATATTGTTGTTCGTTACGATAGTTGGGCCATCTCAAGTCATGAGATGGCCCATTTTATTTTGGCGATAAATAGATGGGTTAAGTTGGCAAAATCAATTGCTTAATTTGCACGATCAAAACCGCCATTAGTTTTCATGAAAATCCTCATTGCACCCGATTCCTTTAAAGATGCCCTACCAGCCTTGCAGGTTTGTGAAGCCATTCAGCAGGGTGGACTACGGGCATTGCCAGAGGCGCAGTTCCAGGTTTTTCCACTTTCAGATGGGGGAGAAGGAACGGCCCAAGTGCTAGCTTGGCATCTTGTGGGCGAGTTGGTACAGGTAGAGGTTAAAGACCCCTTGTTTCGACCCGTCATGGCTCATTTTTTTTTCTTTCAAAAACCGGATGGAAGGAAGCTGGCTTTTGTCGAAATGGCACAAGCATCTGGTTTGCAACTTTTGGCCTCCGAAGAACGCAACCCGCTGAAAACCAGCACATTTGGAACCGGTCAGTTAATATTAGAGGCGTTGCGCCGAGGTGCAACGGAGCTATATCTGGCGATTGGTGGCAGTGCAACCAACGATGGCGGAATGGGCATGGCCACAGCGCTGGGTTGGCAGTTTTTAGATAAAAACGGGAAAGAGCTTTTGCCGATTGGTGAGAACCTGATTGAAGTGGACAGAATTGTTTCGCCAAGCCCAGGATATGACGAGTGTGCTGTAAATTTTAGCGTGCTCTGCGATGTGACCAATCCACTTTTTGGCCCAGCAGGTGCGGCCTATGTTTTTGCCCAACAAAAAGGCGCAAGCTTGGATGACATTGAAAAATTGGATGCTGGCCTTCGTCAGTTATCGAATGTTGTTTCACAGGCGTTTGAAGCTGATTTTAGCCAAAAATATGGGGCTGGTGCGGCAGGTGGTTTGGGGTTTGGAGCGATGGCATTTCTGAAAGCCAAAGTCAGGCCCGGGGCGGAAACTATCATGGAACTGCTTGATTTTGAAAGTGCTATGAAGGACTGTGATTTGGTGATAACGGGTGAGGGTAAGCTAGATGGACAAACATTGCATGGCAAGTTGGTAGCTGCGATTGGACAAAAGGCAAAAGCATTTGGGATTCCAGTGCTTGCGCTATGTGGTGTTCTGGAGGCAAACCATGCCGAAGTTGAAAGTTTGGGTTTGGCAAATGCAATCCAACTCAAAATACAAGGTGAACCACTAGCTAACTCATTATCAGAAACCGCCATTAGATTGTCCACAGTTACTTACAATTATTTGGCGGGAAGGCAATTTCGAAAGTGAATGGGCTACGATTGGAATTTTTCTAATGGAAATGATTCACTAATGGAAATTCTCGCTATTTTAGCGCCATGACATTGGCGAACTACACTACCCAACCCAATATGGAAAAATCTCAACTTGCCATTTTAAATTTCAATGGTATCCTTCCAAGCGTGTTATTGTTCCGCTCAAATTCACTTAATCCTTATTTACTTGTCAGTTCAATCCTAGCGATTTTTCACGGGGCCGCTGAAAATCTGAATGTTTCTGTCACCAGAATTGCAAGCAAGCCGACAAAGTGGACGTCAGTTTTTGGAAAATTAAACCATAATTGACTGGGTTTGAATTGAGTATCAAATTTTTGCCAACTTTACTGTCGTCGAAAATCGACAGACTTTTTGGAATAAATAATTGTTTAACTTAAAAATTGAATTATGTTGAAAAGCTACTTATCTAAATTTTTTGCCCTTGCCTTGTTGTTAGGGACGTCGTATGGTGCGTTTGCTCAGAACGTTATCGTCACGTCTCCAGCGAACATTGCTGGCAACTACCCTGCTAGGCCAGCAGTCTTTGGCCCTGCACTTACTGACATTACGGGAGAATTGGTTTTAGCGGATGATGGCACTTTGTCTGACCCAAGTGGTGATGGTAACCCAGGCACTGTAAATGACGGTTGCGACCCAATTATGAACAACGTTAGTGGCAAAATCGCATTGATTGACCGCGGTGAGTGTGGCTTCGTAGTGAAAGCACAATCTGCTCAAGATGCGGGAGCGATTGCCGTTGTTATTTGCAACAACAACACTGCTGCCCCAGATGCCGTGATTTACATGGGAGGAACAGACCCAGGCACATTTACCATCCCAACAGTGATGTTGAGCTACAACAGCTGCCAAACCATCAAATCTGAATTGGCAAATGGCACAGTGATGGGGGGTACGGTAGTCGCTGCTGCTAGTGAATCTTGTGAAACTGCACTGACTGCAGTAGAAGGCTTAAACTCTGCACCAGCACCAACAGGTGGCGGTGCGTTATTGAATGATGCTGTGAGCGGTTTGTTCTATAAATTCACACCTACTTCTGATGCATTGATGACAGTTTCCAGCTGTGCGGGCGCTGTTGATACACGCCTTTTCATTTTTGGAGATGGCTGCGATGTGCTCACTGACCTTGGTGACAATGACGATTGCGATTTTGACAATGGGGTATATGGCTCAGAGGTTAGCATTGTCGTTACAGCAGGCACTGAATATGTTATTTACTGGGACGATGTTTGGGAAAATGCACCTTTTGATTGGACATTGACTTTAAGTGCAATACCAGACATTGCTGTTACTTTCCAAGTTGATATGAAAAATGAAACGGTAGCTCCGGATGGTGTGAAAGTCAGCATCAATGGCGTTGCAGAAGAAGATATGACTGATTCTGGAAATGGCATTTGGTCATACACTTCCATGATAACTGCTGGTAATACAGCAACATATATTTTCTCAAATGGTGCTGGTAACGCTGAAACAAACCCTGACTTAACTACCTGCCGTGAGATAGTTGTTGGACTTGACGCATTTACCACTGATTTGGTTTGCTATAATTCTTGTACTATTTGCCCGCCGGACGTTTCTTGCCCGAACTGGATTCAAGATGATTTTGAGTCATATACTTTAGGTGGAATTAGCGCCCAAGCAGCACATTGGGGTCCTTGGACGCCTGGTTCAACAACTGAAGATGCAGTCGTGGTCAATACAACTTTCAACAGTGGTTCCCAAGCTATGCAGATTTCTGCTGCTGGTTCTGATGACCAATTGTTGATACTAGGAGACCGCACTTCTGGCCATTATATTTTGAAGTGGAAAATGTATGTCCCAACTGGAAGTGGTGGATACTATAATTTGCAAAAAGCCGGTGCAACTCCTGGTGTTGGTGATGCTTTCGCAAATGAAGTTGTTTTCAATATCGATGGAACTGGTTCCTATAGCATTGGTGGTGGAACAGTTGCATTTACTTATCCACATGACACTTGGTTCGAAGTTTATCATGACATTGATCTTGATAACAACTGGACTCGGGTATGGTACGACGGAGTAGCAGTTACCGAACATCCTTCAAACTGGCAGGCAGGCTCCCAAGATGGTATTACCCAAATTGGAGGTGTAGATATGTACGGTTTCCCAACAGTATCTACCAACTATTTTGTGGATGACGTACTTTTCAAAGAAATACCAACTTGCCCAGCAAATGCACTTATTTGCGATGGCTTTGATGGTTATGACCTTGGCTTGGTAGGTCCGCAGTCACCTTGGTGGACTGGTTGGTCTCAAGTTGATGGTGACGCTGACGATGGAACCACTACAAATCTTCAATTTGCCAGCTGTGAGCAGTCTTTGCTGGTATCTGCTGCTAATTCTGACGACATCATTTTGTTATTGGGTAACCGTCCTTCTGGCAATTATTCATTGAGCTGGAATATGTATGTGCCTACAGGTTCTCAGGGATATTACAATATTCAAAAAGACACAGATAAACTCCCAAGTAATGCTGGAACAGCAGATTATGGATTGGAAGTTTATTTTAACGCTAACGGAGCTGGTACAGTAAGTGGAGGTGGTCAAAATTCTTCTACATTTGACTACCCATATGATACATGGTTCAATGTCCAGCATCTTATTGACCTTGATAATAACACCGCTTCGGTTTGGATAAATGGTGTAATGGTTCAAGAGTGGAGCCCAAGTTGGGATTATCTGAATCAGACAGCAGGAGGTGTTAAGCAATTGGGTGGCGTAGATTTCTACGGAGCAACCAATGTGCTTTACTATGTTGATGACGTGCTATTGGAAGAACTCCCAGCCGCACCTGGAAATATTTGTGCTGCAGCTAATGACATTGACCAATATTTTGGTCAAGGCGTTGGCTCTGTAACTTCTACTCCGCTTTACGACAATACTGGTAATACAACAACGCCATCTGACCCAACAACAGGTTATGAGTGTTTTGGTGAGCCAGATGGTGGTGGAGCTTCACCAGAGCTGAACAATACAGTTTGGTTTACCTTCACTGGCGATGGCGAAACTTACTTGATTGAAACCAACCAGTGCAACTCTACTAACTATATTACTGACGGTGATACGCAAATGGCGATTTATTCAGGTGATTGTGACAACCTGACTCCAGTAGATTGCAACGAGGACAGCCCAATGGCAACTTCAGGCAACTATTTTTCCGCTATTGAATTGGCAACCACGCCAGGAACTGTTTACTACATGATGGTTGATGGATTCAGCTTAAATGGTGCAGTATCAGTGGGCGAATATTGTCTTAAGATCACCCAAATTACAGGTACACCAACGGTAGATGTAACCTTCCGTGTAAACATGGAGAAGGAAGCCTCAGTTAACCCTCAAGGTGTCCGTATCGCTGGCTCTATGACAGGTTGGACAGATGAAGTCATGACCGATTTGGGTAACGATATTTGGGAGATCACCCTTGAACTACCTGTTGGTGATGTCATTCAATACAAATTTAAAAATGGACCAAACGGTTGGGAAACCAACGATGACCTGATGGATTGTGGTATTGATGATGGTAACGGCGCTTTCAACCGCCAAAATACTATCGGCAGCACTAACGAAACTCTGGGTACCTACTGCTTCAACTGGTGTGTTGACTGCGCTTTAGTTGGAACCAACGAAACTGTTTTTGCAAAATCCGTTGGTGTAAATCCGAATCCAGCAGGAGATTATGTGAACTTGACTTACAATTTTGAGAACTTGACGAACTTGGATGTTCGCCTCGTGAACAGCCTTGGCCAATTGATGGTTGAGCGCCGCCTTGACAATGCCGTCAATGGTAGCGAGCGCCTCAATATCAGCAGCTTGCCAAGTGGTGCTTACACCGTTGTATTCTCAAATGGTGAGCAATCAGTTGCAAAACGATTGATTGTTCAATAAGATAGTCAAAGCTTTTTGACAAAAAATGATAACCCCGCTCCAGGTAACTGGGGCGGGGTTTTTTTGAAATTTGAAACTGCATTCCGTTGGCTTACCGACCTCTTTCCCGCACTAAGTCTAACGCCAATTCCAACTGTTGTTCATGGTTAAGGTTGGTGTTGTCGATGACAACGGCGTCATCCGCTTGTCGAAGTGGGCTATCTGCACGAGTGGAATCAATGTGGTCTCGCTCGGCAAGATTGTTTTTAACTTCTTCAAAATCCACATGTTGGCCTCTGGCGGTAAGTTCGTCAAAGCGGCGCTGCGCCCGTACATTTACATCTGCGGTCAGGAAAATCTTCAAGTCAGCATTAGGAAAAACGACTGTTCCAATGTCCCGGCCGTCCATTACTACTCCTTTTTGTTCACCCATGGCTTGCTGTTGACGTACCATTTCCCTTCGGACTGCCGATATTACGGCAACTGGGCTTACCAACTCCGCTACGTGCATTTTCCGTATTTCCTCTGAAACATCCCTTCCATTGAGGTGGATTCGGTTGCCGTTTTCATCCGCCACAAAATGCAGTCTGATTTGCTTTAAGGCTTCCAAAACAGCGGCAGAGTCATTGATATCCACCTGATTTTCAATGAAATATAAAGTGACTGCCCGGTACATGTCGCCCGTACTAATATAAGCATAGCCGAGTGCATTGCCGAGTGCTTTGGCTAAGGTGCTTTTCCCGCAGGATGAGTGACCGTCAATGGCGATGATGATTTTTTTCAAAAGCTTTTTTGTTTTTCTTATCGCAAAAATCCATTTTTTACCCAAAAGAAAAAGCCCCGGGCAACATACCCAGGGCTTTCTTTTGAAATTAACTATTCTTGTTGAGACCAGTAGGCGCTGCCTACCATCTGTAAAATTGTTTATTAAAATGGACAGCTCTTGCACTCATCCACCCTTACATCTGGGTTTTGGTGCGAAACGATTTTTGCATTATCCACACAATCGGTACAGCCAATTACCTTAAACTCTGTACGACGGTTCATCTGGTGCTCCCGCTCTGTACATGGGATGTTGTCCACACAATCGTTCACGTTCACTGTTTCACCATACCCACGTGCCACCAAGCGGCTGCGGCTGACGCCTCTGTCGGACAACCAGCGAACAACCGCTTCGGCACGGCGCTGAGATAAGCGTTGGTTGTAGTGACCAGAACCACGGGCATCTGTGTGCGAACCGATTTCGATGATGTACTGTGGGTTTTCTTCCATCAGTTTCTTCAGCTTTTCCAATTCTGGCAAAGCGTCATTGCGAATAAATGCTTGGTCAAAGTCGTAGTAAATGTGAAGGAGATAAGCGAATTCTGGATTGTCACCAGTTGGCTTCTTAGGACTTTTGTCCCAAGTTTTACCACTACCTACAGCCACACCTTTCTTGTATTCACGTCCATCCGGATACTTTCCATCAGCTGGTAGGCGAGTGTCTTTGTCCATCCAAGTATCAGTTGCTTTGTCGTAGTAAGTGTACTGGGTATCTTGGTGGTCAACGTCAACAATGTCAGGTGATTTAACATCAGTGCCATTTTGGTCAGTTGGATTTCCACCTTTAGGTGTTTTAGTTTTAGGTGGTGTAACATCTGTAACAGCATTCATTGTAGTCGGCTGCAAGTACAAATTCTCCTTCAAAACCTCTGAAGAGTCTTTGTCTTTTGTACAAACATTTTCTGCAATTCCAGCGAAATAGTTCAACTGGGTAGCCTTGATTTTATAGCAGCAATCTTGGTCTAATTTAAATGCATAACGGCCATTGATGCTGGTCGTGAAAGGCTCTGCCAATGGCTGACCACAATCATTTTCGATGGTAACCGTAGCGCCTTCCATCGGTAGGCTAGTGAAGGCATCAAAAACCACACCTTCCACCTCAAACATGGCGGAGCGACGCATTGGGATTTTTATTTCCAATTTATCCGTCAAGTTCAAGTTCTGAGTACTTGCTTCCGCATCAGCAGGCAAATAGTCCACCATGCTCGCTGTCAATTTGCAGACTTCATTCAACTTGAGGTCAAACAAGATTTTGCCTTCCGCATTGGTCGTCATTGAATCTTCTAGGCAAGCAACATAAACCGTAGCGCCTTCCAATGGAGCTTCCGTTTTTTCATCGTAAACAAGGACTTCCACCGTGATGGCTGTCTTTTTGAAACTATAAATATCGTCGTGTCCAACCCCGCCTTCCCGGTCAGAAGCAAGGAACCCGCAAGTACCTTCCTCGTCGAAAACGATACTGAAATCATCTGAAACGGTATTAATCGGATAGCCAAGGTTTTCAGGCGTAGCCCAAACGCCTTCTTCTTTGCTGGTGGAATAGTAAATATCCAAGCCGCCAAGGCCGACATGTCCGTCTGAGGCAAAATAGAGTTTGCCATCTGGGGCGACGTAAGGGAAAATCTCGTGGCCTTCCGTATTGATTTCAGGGCCGAGGTTCATAGGTGGGCCCCAGCGACCGCTTTCCTTGTCCGAAACATAAAGGTCCATGCCACCAAAGCCACCGGGCATGTCCGAAGCGAAATAAAGCTTGTTCCCGTCTGGGGAAAGTGCTGGGTGGGCCACTGAGTATTCGTTAGAATTGAAGGGAAGGCTTTGCAGTTCGCCCCATTTACCCTCTCCTTCACTGCGTGCATAAAAGATTTTCAAACGCATGATACCTGCGTCGTCAGCTTCTTTTTTGCCATCAAGGAAGTTGTTTCTGGTAAAAAATATCTCCTCACCGTTTTTTGAAAATGCCACGGATGCATCATGAAACTTGGAGTTGATTTCGTTCGAAAATTTCTCTGGACGGCCAAAAGTGTAATTGCCGCAACCGTTTTCTTTGCTGCCTTGCTGTTTGGCATCCACGTAGTAGAGTTCAAGGAAAGGGTTGCCAGTCCAGTTATGCGTCCGGCGGATGATTGGGTTCGTATCACGCTCAGAGGAGAAAACGAGTCCATTTTTGTAGTGAAATGGGCTGAAATCATCTGAGGCAGAGTTGAAATCACAGTTGGTGATTTCATAGCTTGATACGCTTTTGGTCATCAGCTCGCTCTCGTAGTCGCAAGCACGCAGAAGTTGTTGTCCACGCACATCGTCTGGTGATAGGTCGACGAACTGTTGGAACCACTCCCGAGCCACGTCGCATTTGCCGTTGCGCTGGAGCATCATGCCGTAATACAGTTTGTGGATAGGCTCTGCCTGGGGCAACCTCACCACTTGACCATACCAAAACTCGGCATTGGCTGTATCGTTGATTTTGCGGTATGCCTCAGCTAGATTGATTTTTGCCGTGGCGTCATCGCTTTTTTCCAAAATTTGATTGTACAATTCAATGGCACCGATATAATCAAGGTTGTCCATTTTTTGCTGTGCGGTCTTGAGTTTACCCGCCTGTGCCATCGCCCCGAAGGCGAAAAAGAGGAAGAACACCGGGGTGAGAAAATTACGCATGGCTATCTTTTTTATGAAAGGATTGAATGACTGAAGGGATGAATGATTGAAGGTCTGGAACTGGATTTATTCAATCTTCCAAACCTTCAAACCTTCAATCCTTAGAAGTATCGTGGAGTGATGACTTTATTTTCCCTGAAATCAAATTCGTAACCAACCATCAATTCAAAAGCGCCCGAAGTCACTTTGTTAAGGTCAGTGAGTGGGTAATCGTAGGCTGCGCCAATACGTAGACCATTTTTCAGCAAATATGAAACCCAAACGTCAGCTGATTCAACAGAGCTGCGTGGAGTGCTTTCAATTGGCTTAATTGAAAAGGCAGAGCGGAAAGAAGCGCCAACCCACAAGGTTTGTTGGAACAAAAGCGACAAGTCAATGTCGAATTCGTTAGGTGCCGCAATGTCTCTGAATGGCTGCAGTTTTGAAAGGCGCTTGTCCGCACCCACGTTTTTCCAAAGGAAAGATGGCTTGAAAACCAAGGCATCCCCTTTGAGTGGAATGGCTGCTCCTGTGGTAAAGTAAAAATGGCGAACAGCACGAGCATAAATATCTGTATTGGAAGTGCCTTCCCGCAAATCATACTCTACCAATCTTGGACTGGAAGCACCTACATAGAAATGCTCGTTTGAAAAATACAATCCCATTCCAAAATTGGGAAGTATCAAGTTGACATTTTCTTGAAACACATCGTCAGTTTGGTCTTCAATGACGAGACCTTTCCAGTTGGCATTGTAGTTTTGAATGCCACCTTGGATACCGATGCTGAGTTTGGATTTCCCCATTGGAATGCGGTAGGCATACGCCAAGTTCACGCCAGTTGTTCGGGTAGGACCGATGATATCATTGGCAACACTTAAACCTACGCCTACCCGCTCATTGCGCAGTGGTGTATGTGCAGTCAGGGTTTGAGTAGTAGGAGCCCCATCAATTTCTACCCATTGGGAGCGGTGGAGCAGGCCAAGTGAGAGATATTCTTTAGAGCCAGCATAGGCTGGGTTGAAGACCAAGCTGTTGAACATGTACTTGGTGAACATGGGTTCCTGCTGGGCGAAAGCCATTTTCCCCAAGAGCAACACGAACATAGATAAGGTCAATGCTTTTTTCATCGTAAAGGAATTTTGAAAAATTCTGCTTTGAATGGTGGTTATGTTGGGAGTTGCGCTTAGTTGGCGAGCCAATTGTTCGCAACTCACAGTGAATTTATCGTTGAATTTGGAGGTATCCATTGTATTTTCTACGTCCTTCGCCGAGGTCTATTCGATAGAAATAGGTGCCATCCGGCAAGTCACCGCTTTTATAAGTACCCTTCCAAGTATTTTTATACCCAGTTTCGTTGAAAACTTCAGTTCCCCAACGGTTGTAAACTGTTACTGTGCTTTCAGGGTAGTTGTCAATGTTTTCAATTTTGAACACCTCGTTTGCCCCGTCGTTGTTTGGCGACATGCCATTGTAGATGATAATATCACCGGGGTCAACAGTACAGGAAACATTGACCACCACTGTAGCGGTATCACAACCGACCGGATTGCAGAGCACATATTGAAAGGTATCCAATCCGCAAAAATCCTGGTTCGGAAGGTAATCTACCGTTTGGTTCGGGTTAAGAACCGTCAAACCATGGTTAGGTCCAATACCTCCTGTACTTGGGTCGAGCACCATCAGTTCAATGGGCAGACAGCTACCAAGGGTGTCGTTGGCCAAAATGTCAATATTAACTGGTGTGTTCAATTGTGCGGTAGCCGTATCATCTACAGCATCGGGGGGGAGGGAATTGGTGCATGGGTTGCCAGTATCGGGAACTACTGTGATGTAAACATAAGTGGTATCACAAACGCCGTAATCATCACAGATTACAATACAGGCCGAATCGGTGCCTACAGCAATGCCATTTGCAACGACGCATAAAGATACATTGTTAACTGTAAACTCTACCTCGTCACCGGAAAAATCAGGGCAAATATTTGTAATACTTACAATATTTCCTGCCAATTCAGTGGTGTCAATGCAATAGGTCTCATTTGTACCCAGCAGCAGCGTGTCAATAATTGTACCAGTCTCCGGCAGTCGCACATAGACACAAATCGTGGTGGTGTCCGTGTTTCCGTAATCATCCGTAATTAGGAAGCAAGCGTATTCAAGACCCGGCGCAAATCCAGTGTATGTGACGCAATTTGTGACCGGGTCAAATTCAAAGTCAACACTCTGCCCACTCTCGTCTGGGCAAATGTTTTCGATGGAAACAACCGTGCCCGGCACATTTCCCAAATCGAGACAATAAACGCTGTCGAAATTGATTATCAAAGTGTCTACTATTTTCCGACTGCTGTTTTGGCACATGGAGCCATCCACTGTGATGAACATATAAGTTGTGTCGCACATGCCGAGGTTGTCGCAGACAACGATGCAAGCCTGCTCTGTGCCGCCACATTTCAAACCCTCGTATTTTACGCAGTAATTATTGGGGTCTAAATAAAAACTGACGTACTCGCCGCTCTCGTCAGGGCAGATATTTTCAATGGAAACAGGGTTTCCGAAGAAATTGAAATTGTTCAAACAAAGTACATAGGGCAAGCTATCCGCAGGAATTGTGTCGTAAAAATAGGCTGGTGGCGGAAGCACCAAGCATTCTACCATTACAATTACCGTATCCTTTATGCCAGTATTCATGTCTAGGGCGATGACAGAACTCATGCCTAAATTGAACTGCATCTCTGAGCCTTGAGGGAGCAACCCAAGATTTAACCCGATAATGGATTGGGTGGAGTTGAGCATAACCGTCACGCCCATGTCTGAGTAATCACTACCTGAATGCCCTCCTTTAATACTTAGGGTATTGGCGTCCTGGGTCCAGTTGCCTTGTGGGTCCCACTGATTGAGCATGGTGACCAAATCTGGGATGTTCATAAACATACCATCATGGGCTTCGCCATTGACCGACCAAGTGTCCAAGTGGTAAGGCCCCATGTTTCCCAAGCCAAAAAGTGTGTTGTAACTGTAGGTGATGGTCGTATCAAAATCACAACCAGAAACGCCAGAGGCGTAGGGACTTCCATTTTGAAAAACCACATAATGGGAAAATTCTGCCGCTGGAATAGGGAGGCAGACATTGGCAGACTGGCAGTCCGGCGAGTAGGCATGGAGCGTGTCCACCGGGAAGATGCCGCTTGCCCGCAGGGCAAAAGCCGAAAAAACTAAGGTGATGACGAGTAAATGACGTTTAATCAAATTCATGGAACTACGGTTTTTGTTTCCGAAAATTATCATGCTGTTTCAAATGCAAAGCACAGCCTGAGCACCAGTGGCGCAGAATGGGACAAGTCCAAACTTGAACAGGAAGTGGATTTTGCCGTAAATGCTTAGTGTTCGCTGGAAAATGTTGTTTTTGGTAAGGTCTCCTTTTGTCTATCCTATCGGCGACGGAATGCTTGCCACCATTGTCAGATTAGATTTATTTGCAATAAACTAAAACTGTGCCAGATTGGTAAAAAAATTTAATATGTATTCGTTCAAATAGAAAAGCCCCGATTGCAATCTGTTGCAATCGGGGCTTTTATTCAGGTATTTTTTACTCAAAAATGCAGGTAAAACTGAACCCGCTTGTAAAGTAGGTTTTGATTGGTATCCGTGATTTCGACGTAAGGTGCTAAAGCCTTCAGGCGATTCGCCAGTATTTTTTGCTTGTTGTCATAGTACCATTCCTGCGCCATGATGACCTCTTTCAATTCCGAGGGATTGTAGGTGTTTTTTACAATCTGAACCGTTTCCTTGTATGTCTCCGGGTCAAATGTGATGACAGTATCAATCTGCATAGTCATGTTTTCAACCTCAGCCTTGGTCAGCATTTCACCACAACCGTAACCTCCAGAACTTTCCACTGGGTGCTTCATGCTGGCTGTTTCAAAAAATAACTGCTCCCCGAATGACTTTTTCAATTCATTTTTTACAGTTTTCAATTTACTGATAGTCAATGAGTTAGCCTTATCAATCATCAGGGCGCTCCATATAACATCGGGGCTTTTTGTAGTTAAATCAGCCGAAGCAGCAGCGTTCATGGGAATCCACGCCAGTTCATTTTTTCCGATTACTTTGCCCGTTGCGTCAGTTTTGGAGACCAACGGTGCCAATGCCAACAATTGAGTACCATAGCTCCCCGATTTTTTATCAAAAAAGATAATCTGCTGCGTGCGGAATCCAGCAATATCATCTGGGTTGATGTCATTTCTGATGACCTGCATGGTTTCTTTGTAGCTGTTTGGGTCGAAGGTGATGACGGTATCAATGGACGTAATCTTGTTCATCAGAGCGGATTGCTCCATCGGCGAGTTGAGGTCTGCGTCGCTGAAAAGATTGTAACGGCCAACTTTCATTTCCTCTAAAAACCAGTAGGTCAGCCAGTTGTCCGTGACGAATTTCACGCAGCCGTTTTCGGGAAGGCTGAATTTAGTGAGTTGGATTTGGGTCGTTCTCGATTTTGGAGACAACCGAAAATCATGTTCCGTTTCAAAAGTGGCGGCCCAAGCGATGTTAGGATCCTTGAGCAGGTTGTTCAATTGAGCAGAAGCCAAAAATGGAACCGACGCCGTGGCGAGTAGCAGAAGAAAATTGCGCATTTCATAAAGATTTAGGTGAAATAATAAGGGGAAAAAACCAAATAACGCAATTCACCTAAAAAGCCACATTTCATCAATATTCAAAACTGCCGTGAGGACTATTTACAACCACTTGCTCACCCTGTATTTCTTCTACATGACCCACCACTTGCGCCTCAATATGGAAGGAACGGGCAATGTCAATTATGGCTTGGGCATCTTTTTCATTTAAGTAAAATTCCAGCCGCTGACCCATATTGAACACTTGGTACATCTCCCGCCAACTGGTGCCGGATTCTTTTTGAATCATCTCAAAAAGTGGTGGAATCGGCATCAAATTATCTTTCACCACCCGTTTGTTTTGGAGGAAATGCTTCACTTTCGTTTGCCCTCCACCAGAACAATGTATAAGCCCATGAATGTCCCTGCGCCGCTCGCCGCTGAACTCATCCAGCACTTTTTTAATCACTGGCAAATAGGTGCGGGTAGGGGAGAGCACCAGTTTTCCGATGGGAATATTTTCTCCGCTAACCTCAATCGAATCTGTCAGCTTTTTTGAACCTGTGTAAATCACCTCGCTGGGCGTGTTTGGGTCAAAGCTGTCGGGGTATTTTTCCGCATACATTTTGGCGAAAACATCGTGGCGGGCACTGGTGAGGCCGTTGCTGCCCATACCGCCGTTGTACTCCGTTTCATAACTGGCCTGGCCGTGACTTGCCAAGCCAATGATGACATCACCCGCTTGTATGTCATTGACAACCAGCTCATTCCGTTTCATTCTGGCAAAGGTGGTGTAGCCTACGTCAATCGTTCGGACGATGTCGCCCACGTCCGCCGTCTCGCCGCCGGAGAGGTGCAGGCCGATGCCGTGCGCCGCCATGTTTTCTGCAAAATCAACGGCTGCCTGAATGAGTGTGGAAATGACCTCGCCGGGTATCAGGTTTTTGTTCCGTCCGATGGTTGAGCTGACCAAAATTCCATCAGTGCAGCCCACACAGGCCATGTCATCAAGGTTCATTACGAGCGCATCCTGAGCGATGCCTTTCCAGACGCTGAGGTCGCCGGTTTCCCGCCAATAGAGGTAGGCAAGGCTGGTTTTAGTGCCCGCAGTATCGGCATGCATGATATTGCAATGCTCCTCGCTGCCCGCCACGACATCAGGCATTATTTTACAAAAAGCCAGTGGGTAAAGGCCCTTGTCCAAGTGTTTAATGGCGGCGTGGACTTCGTCTTTGGTGGCGCTGACGCCTCGTTGGCTATATTTATCAGTCATTAAAATTCAGGATAAAGTGGTTGGCGGCAAAGATAGACAGGTAAAGAAAATAAACGCCATTAGGGAGGTTTTACATAAAAACTACCTGACAACTTATAGCTTTGCAAAAAACGAAATACTGATGAAAATTTACCAACTACTGCCCATTCTGCTGCTAATTTCTTGCGGCGGCAACCATGAATCAGCGCCAACCGAAGAAGCGACCACCACCGCAAAAACAATTGGCAAAATAGAACGGATGCTTCCGGAAATGGATGGCATTATTGCGCCAGATACGAAAATTGAAGTATTGGCAGAGGGCTACACGTGGGCGGAAGGCCCAGTTTGGGTGCCAAACGGTGGCTATGTCCTTTTCACTGACGTGCCTGAGAATAAGATATTTAAGTGGAAAGAAGGCGAAGGCGCTAGCCTGTACTTGACGCCCTCCGGCTTCACAGGCGAAACCACCGACAGCCCAGAGCCAGGCGCCAATGGCCTAACACTTGATGCCGCCGGCAACCTGGTCATGTGCCAACACGGCGACAGAAGGGTAGCACAGATGGATGCACCACTTGACAAGCCAGTTTCTAAGTTCATCACCAAGGCGGATAAATGGGAAGGCAAGCGGCTCAACAGCCCGAACGACCTGGTTTTCGATAAAAACGGCAATCTTTATTTCACAGACCCACCTTATGGATTGAAAGACCACGAGAAAAGCTCCCTAAAGGAAGTACCCTTCCAAGGTGTGTACCGAGTTGGGGCTGATGGGAAGGTGGTAGTGCTCGACTCTACACTTACTTTTCCCAATGGCATTGCGATTTCACCAGATGGCATGATGCTTTTTGCTGCAAACTCCGACCCAGAGAAGGCTATCTGGATGGCTTATGACCTTCAGCCAGATGGAAGTGTGGAGAACGGCCATGTCTTCCACGATGCTACGGAGATGGTCAGTGACTCGCTTAAAGGCCTGCCCGATGGGATGAAAATCAGCCCCAAGGGCTTCATCTTCGCTACCGGCCCCGGTGGTGTTTTGGTTTTCAAAATGGATGGAACCATGCTGGGCCGCATCAATCCCGGCGAAGCGACGGCGAACTGTGCACTTGGTGGGGATGGTTACCTCTACATGACCTCGGATATGTACCTCTGCCGGGTGAAACTGGTGAACTGAGCGGGGTGAAAATGGGTAACTGTTTTGCGAAGCAACCTGATTATTTAGATGGGCAATGTCATGGCTTTGGGTAAGTACATTCCATAAAAGCGAATGCTGCTTTACCTTGGTCATTCACCAGTGTGCCTGACATGAGAGAGTTTACACTGCATGATTTCCCGCCTTGTAGCTTTGCGAAAAGGTATGAAAGCACCGCCAAGGACCATAACATGACAGCGTAAGGCCGTGACATCGCTGCAAACCTGCGTGAAGCTGTTGCAAAGTACCGTGATAGGACTGCGAAAGGCCGTAACAGTCCTGCGAAACTGCGTGATGCTGTTGCGAAAAGCCATAACAGCGCTGCAAAACTCCGTGAAGGTGTTGCGAAAGACCCTAACATGGCTGCGAAAAGCCTTGATGGTGCTGCAAAATACGCATCTTGCGAGACTGCTTCAAAAAGTGTGTAAATTAAATTTCAAATTTTTATTCCCAGCCTGTCCGGGAAAAGTGCGTCAAACTGTAGGAGGATGACCTTTGCGTTGGCAATTTTTCCGGCCCATATCTCGGCCGTGTGCTGCACGGC
>WGNL01000022.1 GCA_016124585.1 Bacteroidota bacterium
GCCGTGCAGCACACGGCCGAGATATGGGCCGGAAAAATTGCCAACGCAAAGGTCATCCTCCTACAGTTTGACGCACTTTTCCCGGACAGGCTGGGAATAAAAATTTGAAATTTAATTTACACACTTTTTGAAGCAGTCTCGATTGTCAAAAAAGAAGCGCCCCCGATTGCAATCGGGGGCGCTTCTTTTTTGACTCCTTGATGGATGATAAATTCAAGTTTTACAAAAGCCATCCTGAATACTCAAAATAGCTTTCGCAATTTTACGAAGTCATATCAGATACTTCAGGATGCCATTCGTAATTTTACGAATGGCATCCTGAACATTCAGCATGCCATTCGCAAATTTACGAAGTCGTATCTGAACCTTCTGGATTTCATTCATAATTTTAAGAAAGCATATCTGAAGCTTCTAGGTAGCGTTCGTGATTTTTTAAGGATAAAACAGGAGATTTTACCCAAATTTTCAAGTAGCTGATTTTGCTAAATCACTGAAAAACAGCTATTTAGGCTGGTTGAATATAGGTTCCGGCTGAGAATAGCCTTAAACAAAAAAGGTACGGCGCTACAAGCGCCGTACCTTTTTTGTTTAAGGCTATTCGACTAAACGTAAATCTTCAGTCGTAAATCATCTGATAATCATCACATCCCCCTCAAATAGCACCACCACCCCATCCACAAACTCCACTTGGGCGAGGTAAGCGAACACGGCCGTATCCATCAGTTTTCCTCGGAAAACACCATCCCAACCAAAAGTCTCGTCGTTCAGCGGCATGTCGGTACCCACGAAAACATTGTCACCCCAGCGGTCGAAGACTTTCAGCGACCTGATAAGTTTAGCAGCTTTCCCTCCGTAGGCGGTGAAATAATCATTGAGGCCGTCGCCGTTCGGTGAAAAGACGTTCGGGATGTAAACTGGCCGCACCAGATTTACGAAGACAGTCACCGAGTCTGTACCTGAGCAGCCGTTCTCGTCCACGGCGGTGAGGGTGTAGGTGGTGGTGAGGAACGGAGTAGCTTCAGGTCGTAAACAATCAGCGCAACTCAAGGATTCAGATGGCACCCAACTCAGTGTCACTGGCAAAGTTGGTGGCGAAACGGTGGCAATTAAATTAGCTGAATAACCGAGATCAATCGTCTGGTCGTTACCAGCCTCCACGATGATGGGTGGAGGTTGGTTGATGGTGCCGGGAATCGTAAAAGTGCAGCCACGACTATCCTGAACCACCACATCGTAAGTGCCACCGCCGAGGTTGGTGATTACTGGGTCAATTTGAAAATCGTCGCCATTTGAGCTATACTCAAATGGTGGTGTACCGCCGCTAGCCGTCACTGTAATCACGCCCGTTTCATCGCCAAAACAAATCACGTCCACTGTTTCAATCGTCGCTGTGAGTTCCTCCGGTTCTACGATGGTGGCCTCTGCTGTTGCGGAGCAGCCATTTTCATCCGTAACAGTAACTGTGTAGCTTCCTGCGGGAAGACTGGCAATGGTAGCGGTGGTAGCACCCGTACTCCAGAGGTACGAGAAGCCGCCTGCCCCACCTGAGGGCAGAATAGAAATAGTTCCGTCGTTTGATCCAAAACAGCTGATGTCAACCGGGGCGATGTTCAGGACCAGCGGTGGAAAATCTACTACTTCGATGGTGAAATTACCAGCGCAACCTTGGCCGTCCACCACTTGGACATTGTAGGTGCCTGCAGGTATTCCGCTCAAGGTGTTGCTTGGTTGTGGGCCGTTGCCAAAGTCAAAACTGACCGGTGGATTGGCAATTTGGATTGTGAGGGAAATGCTGCCGTCCGAGTCTCCATTGCAGGTGGGCGGCGTCACTGGGTCGATACCAGCTGCAAGGCTAAGTCCTTCTTCCACTGTGAAATCAAAGCTTTGGGTGCAGCCGTTGGCGGTTTGCACAACAACAGAATAATCTCCCGAAGCCAAGTCAAGCAAGGAACTGTCATTGGTAAAAACACCAGTTCCGGTCCAGTCATAAGTGTACGGTTGTCCATCGCCGGAAGGCGACAAAATCACCGCACCGGTGTCGTCGTCGGGACCACAGTAGTCATCGAGTAAGGTCGGGGTGATTTCAGGGAGGGGCAGCACATTGATGGTTTCGATATCTGTCACTTGGCAACCTTCCTCGTTGGTAATGGTCAACACTACGGATTTGGTGCCGGGCGAACTGTAGGTCACCGTATGCGGGCCTTTACCCGTAGCGGTGGCGGGGCTGGCGCCAATGCCAAAGTTCCACTGCCAAGCAGTGATGGCGTCAAGCGAGCTGGAATTGTCGGTAAAAGTGATGCTGGAGTTTTCACAGATTGTTTGCGGAGCAACGGTAAAATCCGCAGTGGGGCCTAGAAAAGTGCCCGTGCCGTCAAATTCGATGGAAAAACCACTGCCCGATTCACTGAAATTATTGATGACGAGTGCATAGCTTTTACCTACCACCATGTCAAGTGCCGCTACGAAATTGTTTTGCCCTACCGGACAGCCAGGCACTTCAGTCACGTCGTTTTCAGAAAGAGCTAGTCCAGTTGGACCTGAGCATATCTGCCAATTGGCAAATGGTTCGCCGACATTTTCACCGGCCGCTTCGCAACGCACGATTTGTTTGTTGGCGCAATCATCTAGTCCGCCAGGCAATTCATAAACCGCAAAATCAATATCATCCGTTGAGTTGCTTGGGGTAATGGTGAAGGTAAGTGTTCCGGCATCTTTACAGGTCCAGCGGTACCAAGAACAGGCGATTTCGCCATTCAAGCAGGTGCTAGGGTCTACTTCATTTGGGTCGCTGCCCTCACCCACGGCCAGTTCCACGCTGAAGGGCGATTTGTCGCAAAGAATCACACCTGTTGGGCAGTCGCCGCTGAGTTCTGGCACGGCATTGTAGTTGTTGATGCAAAGTTTGAAAGTGCCCGTATTGTCGTTTCGGGCATCCACGCGGATGTAGTAGGTCTGGCCGACAGTAAGTGGTCCAGCGAAGGTTTCGGCAAGGTTGAGGCCGAAGGCATCAGAAGCGCACTGCTCCAACGTCAGGGCGTTGCAGTTGCCACTGTACAGTGCAAATTGTGGGTCTTGGAGCGAGCCGCCCGGTGGGGTGTTGCCGCCCGTGGCGCCGATGACCCGGATGTTGACAGTGTTGGCCAGCGCCACGAAGGAAAACCAGACATCGGCATTTCCCGAAGGGAAACAACCTGGATTGGGAACGCCGCTCAAAGTGGCCCCAACGTTTGTGAATCCTGCTGCGGCTGAGCACCAGTTATTGAGGTTGGTGAGGGGTTGCGCATTGACGCACTCGTCATTGGAGGGTTGGGCGAAGAGGCTTTTTGCGCAGCAAAGGAAGGCCGAGCAGAGCAGGATTGTGAAGCGTTGTTTCATGACGGTCCGTTTCTATTTTTTTAGTTGAAAACCCAAATGGTCTTGTATTTTGGGATTTTTTGGGATTTTTTGGGAACGTATTTAATCGCGGTAAAAGTACAGGATTGGCGGCATAAGTCAGTTATTGGGAAGTTAAGAACCATTTGCTGCCAATAAGCGACATTCCTAAATTTCGCTTTCCATGCTGGGTAAATGGCAAAATATTACTTTTGCCCAAAATGAGTGACGCCTAAGCCAACCTTCTGGGTTGGGTTTTTATAACCAGATCGGGCATGAAAAAAAACATTCCGAATTTCATCACGCTGCTAAACCTGTTTTTTGGTTGCTGCGCAATTGCCAGTGTGCTGTACGGGCAGTTTGTGCAGGCCTTCTGGTTCAGTTTTGCCAGTGGCGTTGCGGATTACCTCGACGGTGCCTGTGCCCGGATGCTAAAAGTGAAGTCGCCACTCGGCCAGCAACTTGATTCATTGGCGGACATGGTTTCGTTTGGCGTAGCGCCCGGTGCAGTGATTTACATGCTGCTGGTGAAAGGGCTTGCGGGCAACGATGTACTTCCGATTCAACTCACATTAGCCGCATCGCCAGCATTTCTCATCACGCTTTTCGCTGCCATCCGCTTGGCCAATTTTAATATCGACACCCGCCAAACCGAAAACTTTATCGGGATGCCGACGCCTTCCTGTGCGATCTATGCCATTGGGCTGCTGCTGATTTATCATTTCGATTCTTTTGGTTTGGGCAAAATTGTCACGAACCCTGTTTTTCTCTACCTCAACATCCCCGTGCTTTGCCTACTGATGGTGGCTGGGCTGCCTATGTTCAGCTTAAAATTCAAAAACCTCGCTTGGGAGGGGAATGAGATTCGCTTTATCTTTGCCGCCTTCACAGCCGTGCTCCTAGTATTTTTGCGGGAAGCCGCTTTCCCGTTCATCATCATTGGCCATGTGCTGTTCTCATTCATTGTTTATTTGAAAGTTAGCCGTGATTAGTGATTTGTTTTGCCATTTAGTACGGCAGCAACCCAATAAAGATGAAATACATAGCAGAAATAGACATAATGCCCCACAAGGAACTCCTCGATCCGCAGGGCAAAGCTGTACAGCAAAGTATGGATAACCTCAATATTTCAGGTGTAGCGGAAATCCGCATCGGTAAGCACATACGAATGGGCATTGAGGCCAGCAGTAAGGACGAAGCTACCACCAAAGTAGAAGAGGCTTGTAAAAAATTGCTCGCCAACCCCATCATGGAGACCTACCATTTCACAATTGTGGAGAATTGAAAATCGGCATGACGAGCATTTTCAATTTTCAATTTTCAATTCTTTAGATGTTATATCTCATTCCTACGCCCATTGGTAATTTGGAGGATATTACCCTCCGCACCCTCCGTATCTTGAAGGAAGTGGACAGGGTATGGGCTGAGGATACGAGGGTAACAAAACGTCTGCTCGACCATTTCCAAATACAAACGCCTGTTTCCGCTTTTCATGCTTTCAACGAGCATGCGGTAACAGCCAATATCGTGCAGCAACTCAAGGCAGGCGCAACTTTTGGCTTGGCTTCCGATGCAGGCACCCCCGGTATTTCCGATCCCGGTTTCCTCTTGGTGCGGGAATGCGTTCGGGAGGGTATTCGGGTGGAATGCCTGCCTGGGCCAACGGCTTTTGTGCCTGCGCTGGCGGCTAGCGGGCTCCCTTGCGACAAGTTTTTTTTCGAAGGTTTTTTACCACATAAAAAAGGTCGCCAAACCCGACTGAAATACTTGGCTGAACTACCCAGCACTTTCATTTTGTACGAATCACCGAACCGCCTCGTGAAGTGTTTGGAGCAATTGGCAGAATTTTGCGGTCCTGAGCGGCAAGCTTGCGTTGCGAGGGAACTGACAAAACTGCACGAAGAAGTTCGAACAGATACGCTGGCTGGCCTGTTGGCGTTTTACAAAGAAAAAACGGTGAAAGGGGAAATTGTAGTGGTAGTAGCCGGGCTGGGTTGATAGTTTTGAAATCAGAATTCATATGCGTCTCACGATGAAAAATTGCTTCATTTTTGGCTGCCTGACACTTGCCGCATTTTTTTTTTTCTTGCACAAGTAAGGAGGAAAACGGCTTTCGCAATATCGAGGATTATTACTACCCACTGAGCGATTTGCAAGATGGGAAGGTGTATGAATATGGGCCAGTTCACGAAGAAGGCGACCCCCCAATTTATTGGTACTATCGCTCTGTATTGAAAGATGGAAATGCCTATTTGGTCGGCATGTCCTACAACCCAGCATTCAATCCTGACCAGTTTGTACGGGAGGAGCGGGTCAGCAACGGAATGCTCCTCAACGATTTCTATGTGTACGAAACCGATACCGAGGGCAAAAGCCAGCAGATCCGGGCGGACATCGTGGCGGCGAATGTATTTCCTTTCAAGGTGAAACCTTTGGGAAGCGTGCTGCTTTCCTCCTTGCATTGGCGGCCACTTGGTGATTCATCCACCATCACCTTGGTACGGAACCGACAGTACGATAGTGACACAACGATTGTTTTTGAGGGAAAAAATGTGCCAGCCGTGAAATTCAATACCCGAGAACTCGTTGACCAAGAAGAAGAAGGCCATCTGGAACTTGAATTTGGGGGGACGGAGGTTTACGCCAAAAGGCTTGGACTCGTTTACTTTAAAAAAGACGTGAGTGGCCAACGCCGCATAGAATACCGTTTGAAAGCAGTGTACAGCATGGAAGCTTTTGAGCAAAAGTTCAAAGAAAAACTTGAGCTGGGGGACCTTGAAGAATAGCATGGCCTTTTTGGAGATGTGAAATGATTTTTACAAGTAATTGACAACCATTTATTTATGAGAAATAGCCGCCTGAGTTTGATAAAAAACATATTTGCTGTGCTAGCTTTTGGCTTTGTTTTTTTGGGTAAAATGGAAGCGCAAATCATGCCGCCCAACCTGCAGTGTGTCCGTGGAGATACGTTGTTCTATGTTTTGCCAACGAACAATTGTGGGCCATTTTTGAGTTACGATATCTGGGCGAGCCAAAGCCTCAATGGTCCTTACACCCTTCAGGGTTCAGTGACAAACCCCACTCAAGATTTTTATGCTTTTGTCAATCCGAGCGGCCAGCAGTGGTTTTTTTACATGACCAGCAATTACGATTGTCCCTCTCAGCAAGCCATTCCTTCCGACACCTTAGATAACCGCCCACCAATTGTTTCGCCCATTCAAACGGTATCTGTTGAAAATGGGCAAGCGGTGGTCACTTGGCAGCCAAGCCCTTCGGCTGAGGTGACGGGTTACATTATTTATCGGGAAACGAGCATCGGGGTTATTCCAGTAGACACTGTTTACAGCGGAAATACTTACACCGACCTTAATTCAGAACCGAACCTAGGCCCTGAATCCTATTTTGTGAATGCCTTGGATCCATGCGGCAATACCAGCATTTTCGATGCAAAACATACCAGCATATTTGTAGAGGCCACTCCAATTCCTTGTAACCAGTCCGTAAAGTTGAACTGGAATACTTACCAAGGTTGGTCTAACGGCATTGGTGAGCAACAAATCTGGTTCGGGATAAACGGCGGGGCGTTGACCATGGCAGCGGACGCTGGTTCTTCTGGGGGCAGTTTTGAGGTAGAAAACCTAGTGGACGGTGCTACCTACTGCTTTGAAGTGCATGCGGTGGAGGCAGTGACAGGGGCAGTGGCCAAATCCAACCAGACCTGCTTGCAGGTAGATATCGTTCAATCGGCGGCAGGTATGTACCTAGCCAATGTCTCCGTGACAAACGGGGGCGATGTGAACCTGACATGGGACTGGAACCCATTGGCAGAATTGGTTGAATATCAGGTATTGCGGAGCGACCAAAACGCTGATTACCAACCGATAGAAGTACAATCTACTACCGCCCCTTTAACGGCGACAAACACTTATACGGACCTAGACGGCGGGGCAGATGTAGGCAAGGTCTTTTACAAAATTCAAACACTCGACGTTTGCGATTCGGTATTGGCGACCAATTATGGCAGCACGATTTACTTGACTGCCACACCACTGGCTGGAAATATTAACCAAGTAAAATGGACGCCTTTCGACTTTGAAAATGCCACTGTGACTTCCTATACTTTGTACAAAATTGTAGGTGGGAATGTCAGTGTTTTGGAAATGTTGAGCAGCAGCACGCACAGTTACCAGCATAACTATGATGCGACCAATATTGAGGAAGCGCAGGCTTGCTACTATGTGGTGGCGCATGCAAGTTTGATTACACAAAATGGCCAGACCATTGAAATTGAGAGCCGCTCCAACCGGGCTTGTGTACAGCAAGCTGCCCGCATTTTTGCCCCAAATGCATTCGTGCCGGAAGGTTTCAATCAAGAATTTAAACCGCTGATAGTTTTAGGCGACCTCGCAGCTTATGAAATGCATATCTTCGACCGCTACGGACAAGAAGTATTTACCACTAACGACCCTGATGCTGGCTGGTATGGCCAGAAAAACGGGAAGAATCTTGCACAAGGACTCTACGTTTATGTCATCAAAGTGACACAGGCCAGCGGCAAACTTACTGAGAAGCGTGGGACGGTCCTGCTAATTCGGTAATTTTTGGAGCTATTTTTGAAACATTATTTTTGCAAAAGTTTTTTAGCTTTTGTGCCCGCTAATTTTGCCTTTCCTCTCATACCCTTTTAGGGTGGCTTGCACTATACCCAAGTTTTTTAGATTAGAAGAAACAGGTATTATTCACCAATAAAAAGTTTTATGCAAGTCAAGACTTTCATAGCCAAGTCAGTGGCAGGGATTTTGCCAGAAATTGAGGCACTCCGAAGTACTGACTTTCAACCCAACCTCGCTGTTGTTTTTTGTTCCATCAATTTTGAGATGACCGAAATTTCGGCCCTGTTCAATAAACTTGAAATGGACATGGTGGGGGCATCCACTGCAGGAGAAATCGTCAATGAAAATGTCTTTGATGGCATCATCACTGGTTTTTTGCTTGAAATAAACAAAGATTACTACGAAATTTTCATGCAGGAATATGACAACAAGAATCCCTTCGCAACTTGTAAAGCAGCTGGCAAATTTGCAGCGAATCGTTTCAAAAACCCATCACTCTTGGTGATATCGGGTGGTGTTGCGATTGATGCGGAACAAATAGTTTACGGGCTAAAGGCAGGTGTCGGAAATGAAGTGCCGATATTCGGAGGGCTTGCGGCGGATGACTTGCAGTTGAAAGCAACTTATGTACTGACTAATGGGCGATCATCAAGTAACGGAGTTGCGATTTTAGCATTAGACAATGACAAAATCGAACTAAAAGGACTTGCAACGAGTGGTTGGGAAGGAGTAGGCATGGAAAACACAATAACTCATGCTGAAGGTAATATCGTCTACACTATAAACGAAGAACCGGCCGTCAATGCCTTTATTAAATATTTCGGATATTTCAACAACACGGAATCAAAGATGGAAGTCAGTGATATCAGTGCGCAGTATCCATTACAAATTTTGCAACCAGATGGGTCAACTGTGCTCAGGGCACCATTAATGAGTCTGCAAGAATCAGGTGCTTTGGTATTGGCTGGAGGGGTTAGGAATGGCGATAGATTCCGGTTTTCCATTGCGCCAGGATTCGAAGTCATTGATCAAACCTTAGAGGAATTTGGGGATTGGAAAAAGCAGGTGGATGAAGCAGATGCCCTGATACTGTTTTCCTGCAAGGGACGTCATGCTGCGCTCGGTCCGCTTGTTGAGGACGAAGTGAAAGGCATCTATGATTTTTGGAGAAAACCCATGATTGGTTTTTTTACTTACGGAGAAATAGGGAACGCAAAAAACGGAGTTTGTGAGTTCCATAATGAAACCTGCTCGCTAGTGGTGCTGAAGGAGCGTAGCTAAAGTTACAACTACTTTTTTAATACTGAACACAGAGAACGCATTATGGAAAATGCAATCGATGCCTTTCGGTTGAAGATTAACTCGCTGAAGATTTCTGAGTCTGATAGTGAAGAACTTTTGGAGCTTGTGACAAAATTCCAAAAGGAATTAAGCCGTATGGATTTTCAGGTTAAGCGTACTGTAAAGGATAAATCCATTATGGTAAATCTGTTGAACAGGACTATTGAAGAATTGCGCCTCAGACAAAAGGACATAGAAAAGGCCAACGAAGAACTTCATTTTCAAAAGCTATTGGTTGAAACGCAGTCTGAAAAGCTGGCTGAACAGCTAAATATGCTGGAAAAATCATTCGCCGAGTTGGAGCAGTTTTCCTACATAGCCTCACACGATCTGAAAAGCCCACTCCGAACCATTGCAAGTTATGCCGGACTTTTGCGTCGGCGCTATTCCAACGAACTTGATGCGGATGCAACGGAATTCATTGAATACATCGTGAGAGGCGCCAGCCACATGAACGAAATCATCAGAGACTTGCTTGAATATTCAGGCGCTACCAAATCAAGAAAACTTGAAAAGATAGACCTCAATGAAGTCCTGAGCTTAGTTAAGCAAAATTTAGGTGTGGAAATAAGTGAGACTACCGCCAAGATTGTTTGTGGCGACCTACCATCAATAATGGGGTACCAAACTGGCTTGCACCAGCTTTTTCAGAATCTTTTGGCAAACGCCATAAAGTTTCGAGGGGAGGAGCCACCGAACATTAACATTAGTGCCAAAGAGCGTGAGCGGTTCTGGCAAATAGTGGTTGTTGACAATGGCCTTGGCCTTGATGAAAGTTTTCACGAAAAGGCTTTTATGCCTTTTCAGCGCATTAGCCATCTAGACAGGCCAGGCACTGGAATGGGGCTTGCTATTTGCAAGAAAATTGTGAAAATGCATGAAGGGGAGATATGGTATAAATCAATGAAAGGGGAGGGCACTACTTTTTATTTTACTCTTTCCAAAGAATTAGAGGGGAACAAAGCTTTTTCCAACTTCCCCAAAGAGGCTTAATTCCTCATAAAAAACAGCCATCGCCACGCAAACAGTCTGACATATCTATCAAATTTGATTCCATCTGGGAGAAAAAAAATACTTCTGTTTCGCAAGCAGTTCGTAACTTGATTTAAAAAAAGTCCTTACATTTGCGTCCGCTTTTAAGAAAGCATGTTCAGCAGGATATTTTGAAGTAAAAAAACAAGGTTTTGAAACCTTGTCCCTTCATGAAGCGTTAACGCTTTTGAAACTTTGAAATTTCCGGTTTTTAGCAATGGTCGGTTGGCCGAGTGGTTAGGCAGAGGTCTGCAAAACCTCGTACAGCGGTTCGAATCCGCTATCGACCTCCTAATTAGTTTGAGCTCCATTTTTTTTAGTTGGCTCTCAACATTAGCAAAAGCCCTTGATTCTGTGAAAGAATCAAGGGCTTTTCTTTTTTCAACCCGGATACTCCACAAAGTTTCTAGGTGTTTCATACAGGCGAACTGCTAGCTCAAATTTCTCATCCAACCGCTGCCGGAGCCTTTGCCAAATCACATAACAGATGTTTTCGGCAGTAGGGTTTAGATGCCGAAACTCCTCCATGTCCAAGTTTAGGTTCTTATGGTCGAACCTGGACTCTACTTCTTCAAAAATCAGGTCCTTCAAAAATTTCAAATCAATAAGATAGCCCGTCTCAGCATCCACCTCACCAGTAACCTTAACTTCCAGTTCATAGTTGTGTCCGTGGTAATTTGGATTATTGCACAGTCCGAATACCTGTTGGTTTTTTTCGGCTGTCCAATTATTGTTATGCAGGCGGTGGGCAGCATTAAAATGTGCTTTTCGGAAGGCGGAAATTCGCATGAAAGTCAGATGTTTTGAAATTATTTTGGTCGTTGAAACAGCCAAAGCAGTTCAATGTTGCAAAACGTGTCAAAAGAGAATTATCCAAAAATAGGTCTAAAATCCTCATAATTTGCCCCCAATGGTCGTCAAGGTGACAAAATGTAGTTCGCACGGGGGGGGTAAAGGTGAAACAGTATTTTACTACCTTTGACCCTCACAGTTCAAGATGGATGTTTATGCCAATAATTTGAACAAGAAATGGTTCTTCCTCAATTCACTCCATTCAAAAGCTAGCAACAATTTTAACTGTACTTATCACCTAAATAAAATTTTTTCTATGAAGAAGATTTTAACATTTTTGTTTTTGTCAGTTTGCGCATTTGCGATGAATGCGCAAACGATAATACTTAGCCAAGACTTCGAAGGCACGGGAACGCCTTTTGGTTGGACTCAGCAAACTGCTGCTACGGATGGCGGTTTCAAGTTCGGGGCGGCAAGTGTGCTTTCAAGCAGCTCATTCCCAGTGCCTGACAATGGTGGCAAGGCTGCAGGTACGAACGATGATGGTTGCAATTGCAACAAATCGAACGACATGCTTATTATGCCATCCTTTGACTTCACGACAGCTCCAGCAGTGAGCTTGAAGTTTGACTTGTTTTACTACGATGCTTCTTATCAAAGCATTCAAGAGCATGCCTACGTCTCTGTATCCCAGAACTTTGGTTTGTGGGAAGATGTGGCCACACTGTCTGGTGCTGGTGATTGGCAAGTAGGTTACACTGTTGACCTTAGCGCATATGCTGGCATGAACAATGTCAGAATTGCATTCCGTTATAGCGACGGAGGTGGTTGGTTGTACGGTATGGCTATTGACAACGTTACTGTGTTTACACCAGCTGACCATGACGTATCAGTTACTAAAACACAAGTGCCACGCTTTAAAGAAGCAGGCTCAACAGTAGATATCGCTGGTGAAATCTCAAACTTCGGTTCTGAGACATTGACTTCTGTGGATATCAGCTGGAGTGACGGAACAAATACTTATACTGATAATATTACAGGCATCGATGTGCCTTATCTCGGTACATACAATTTTGTTCTTTCTACGCCATTGTCCTTGACAAATGCAGTTTCTTACAACTACACAGTTTGGGCGGAAAATCCAAATGGCGCTCCAGATGCAGATGACACCAATAACCAACAGGCTGGTGTTGTATCTGGTGTAAGTTACATTCCTTCCAAGAAAATGGTTTCTGAAGAAGCCACTGGTACTTGGTGCGGCTGGTGCCCTCGTGGAACAGAGTGGATGGATTTTATGGCTGAAAACTATCCAGATGACTTCATCGGTATTGCTGTCCACAACGCTGACCCAATGACGGTAACTGCCTATGACAATGGACTGAACAATTTCCCGGGTTTCTCTGGCTATCCTTCTGTAATTATCGATCGCAATGCTATTTGGGATCCATCAGACATGGAAGACATTTTGCCAGATTACCTTGCGAGAATTGCTCCTATTGCTCCTGAATTAACTTCAGCTTCTATCGATGTAGCTACGAGAACTTTGACAGTGGGTGCAAGCGCTGAGTTCGTTACACAATTGGATAATATTGACTACCGCTTCAACGTGGTGCTTACGGAGGATGATGTAACTGGAACTGGTTCTGGTTATGCTCAAACCAACTACTATTCTGGTCCAGCAGCACCAACGGATCCAATCCCAGGTTATGGTTCTGATTGGGATGCACTTCCTTCTCCAGTTCCAGCTGCTGATATGGTTTACAACCACGTAGGCCGGGCGCTTCTTGGTGGATGGGCTGGTACTGCTAGCAGCATTCCAGCTGCTGTGGTTGCTGGTGATGTTGCTCAAAAAGAGTACACTGTAACCAACTTCAATACAGATTGGAACCCTTACAACATGCATGCAGTTGTGATGATAATCGACAATGCATCTGGCGAAATCCTGAACGCAAACAGTGCTCAAATCGATGTTATTTGTCCAGCATCTTTCGGTGCTGAAGTTACTGTTACACCTTCTTCCAATGGCGGCAATGGTGCCATCGATTTGACACCACCATCAAGCACCTATGGTTTTGGTGGCTACACTTATGCATGGAGCAACGGTGAAACTACACCTAGCCTTGCCAACTTGGCACCAGGTACCTATACACTTTCAATCACTGATAAAATCGGTTGTTCACAAAGCATCGATGTTGAAGTGGAGAACACTTCCAATGTTGAGGACATTGCTTCGCTTACTTCCTTTACGCTTACGCCAAACCCAGCTTCTAGCGTATCAGTTTTGACTGCAAGCTTTGCTCAGGCTGTTGATGCAAATGTTCAGATGGTAAACCTTGAAGGCAAAGTGGTTGCTTCTGCAAGCTTTGGCACGACTACTAGCGTAAACCACACATTTGATCTGAGCGACATCGCTACAGGCATGTACATGGTGAAAATGACTGTTGGCAACCAAGTTCACACAGAGCGTCTGATGGTTTCCAAGTAATTCGAGTAGAATTTGACATTCGAAGTTGTTCAATGTCAATATTAATAATTGCGCCCCTGCCGTGTTTCGGTAGGGGCGCATTGTTTTTTATTAAATGTTTTTTGGCGTATGAGCTGCAAAACAGCCAGATTAATTTAGCTGAAATCCTTCAAAACCCTTAGTTTTACTCAAAATTTAAAAATCAGCTTTTATGAAAAAAATATTACAAGTATTATCTGTGTGTTTATTCGCATTTGGAGGCCTTAATGGCCAAGTCTCTATTTCCATACATCCAGATGATTTGTCTTACAATCTGCCTGCCGATTTAAGTGACGAATATAGCGAGGTCATTGCCCACGCCATTATCGTAAACACATCTAACCAAAGCATCAGGGTAAGATGGGTATTGGATGTGCCTACTGCGGATTGCATCAGTGATTGGAAATACCTCGTTTGTGATACGAATGCATGCTATTCAATTGGAGTGATTTCCAATATCAATCCAGGTGCATCAAACCTACCCAACAAATCAGTTGATTTGGCACCTGGTGACACTTCCAGGATTGATGTCCATGTTCGGCCAGTTTTTGTGGCTGGCTGCTGTAGCCCAACCGTTCATTTCACCGAAATCAGCGATCAAAACAATCCAATTGACTTGGGCAGCGCAACTTATGATGTTTGTATATCGCCACTTTCCTCCACAAAGGAGGTATCTGTGATAAATTCTTTAAAAGCCTTTCCAAACCCATCTGCTGGGGAATTCAGCATTACAGATAACCCACTCGTGAAAAAAATTGTGGTGTTCAACTTGCTAGGCAGGCAAGTGGCCAGCTTTCAGCACACCAATGGAAAAGTTTACAACATCAACAATGCACCAGAAGGGCTTTATCTGGTCAGCATGCAGGACGCCAATGGAGATGTGCTAAAAACCGTGCGCATGACCAAACAGGATTTGCGCCCATAATTAAGTTTTTAAAGCATGAAAAGCCGTACCTTCTGTGCAGAAGGCACGGCTTTTTTGTTTATTGCAAACATTAGGTTTTCGTTAATGAAACGATAAAACAGTTGAGCGCAGGTGAATTTTTTGACAATTTGCCATTCTAATAATCCATGCCCCACCCGATTTTTTCACCGAACTTTGCAAAGCAAACAAAATAGGAAAATCATGAAGCAAGCCGTACTCATTTTCTTCACCTGCCTAATAATTTGTAGTCAACACCTCTTGGCACAATCAGAATTGGATGTAAGCCCTAGTCCCCTTGAAGCTACTGTCGATTTTGACCTCAGCAATACTTACGAAGACCTTACATTTCGAGTACGCCTGAAAAATAACACCCGCCAGGCTATTAACCTGCGGTGGGAAATCATTGTGGATGAAACACCTGAACAATGGCGCTTCTCCGTCTGCGACCAGAATACCTGCTACTTCACGACCAATACGACCAATGTTGATTTTCGGGACCGAATCCCCTACGCACCAGTCATTATGTTGCCCGGCGATACCGCCAAGCTCGAACTCAACGTATTTCCAATTGGTCAAGCTGGAACTGCCAATGTCCACATCAACCTCTACGACCTTGCCGACCCGAAAAAGCTCCTCAACACCGCCTATTATTTCGTCAATATCGACGGCCTGACCCCTATCACCGAAGCTGACAAGGGCCGCCTACGAATTTATCCAAACCCAGTCACTGAATACCTGACCATCACCCGCAACACTTTCGTCAAGCAGCTTTGGGTCTCCAACATCCTTGGTAAGCGGGTACGCACCTTCGACACGGCCTTTGGCAATAAATATGACGTGGCAGACCTACCAGATGGCATCTACCTTGTGAGCATGGTGGACGCCAATCGTCGAGTAGTGAAAACCGTACGAATCAGCAAGCGGAGCATCCGGCCGTAATTATCCAACTTGTCATTCAGCATCCAATCATGACCTCCCTCCGAGACGACATCCTAGCCGAACACTCCAAGGCACAAACCCTGTACATTATCCAGCGTATCGGCGACGATGCTACAGCCTTCGATGAACTGATGCAGCTGTTCCTACACGATGATTATCGGGTGACGCAACGGGCAGCTTGGCCCTTGAGCTATTGCCTCGAAAAACACCCTGAATGGGCAGAAGCCTATTTGTCCGAATTGCTCCGAAACCTTCAAAAGCCGGGCATTCATGACGCTGTGAAACGCAATACCGTGCGGGCCTTGCAAACGGTACCTGTGCCGGAAGAACTGGCCGGAGAGGCCGCCGAAATGCTCATCCAATATATTGCCAACCCTGCCGAACCGCTGGCAGTCCGCTGCTTCTCCATGACCGCCTTTTTTAACTTGGCAAAAAAAGAAGCTGACCTGCTCGAAGAGCTTCGATTGGTGGTAGAAGACGTATTGGCAAATGAAACCGCAGGAAGCCTTCACGCTCGTGGAAAACGGGTATTGAAGGATATTCAGAAGTTTAAAAAAAACTCATTTCCCACTAAATAACAAGGAGATAAATGCCAAAATCAACGGCATGAAACCCGAGAGCGCCCAATAAATTGATGTTTTGTACCTACCCTTCCCAAACTGTACCCAAGCAACAATATCCGTTACCAAAAATGCAACGGGCGAAGCAATCATCAGGTAAACAAAAGCCCAAAGCGCTTTGGACTTCTCACTGCCCGGCGCATCCATCGCCATCGGTGACATCATGGCCATCACGCCGGACAAAAAAGTCATTCCAGCATCAACGATGCAAAGTAGTAAGGCCAGTAGTTTCATGAATGAAAGGTTTGGATAATATGGAGCAAAATTATGCCACTTTCATTTCCCTTTCTGCTTTTGTTACATTTGCTCCGCAATGTCCATCCAGACCAACAACGAGCAATTCCTTCAAGAACTGGAGCGCCTGAACCCCGCCCAACGGGAAGCCGTGGACGCCATTGAAGGCCCCGTGCTCGTCATCGCCGGGCCGGGTACGGGCAAGACGCATATCCTCGCCGCCCGCATCGGCAATATCATGCTACAGACCGATGCCCAGCCGCACAATATCCTCTGCCTCACCTTCACCGACGCTGGGGTGCAGGCCATGCGGCAGCGGCTGCTCTCGCTCATCGGGCCAGATGCCCACAAGGTGCACATCTTCACTTTCCACTCGTTTTGCAACACGATCATTCAGGACAACCTCGACCTCTTCGGCAGGCGGGAACTGGAGCCGCTCAGCGACCTCGAACGGGTGGAAATCATCCGAAAACTGCTGGATGAACTGCCGTGGCAGCACCCGCTCCGCAAGGGCCGCTCGGACGGCTATTTCTACGAAAGCCACCTCCAAAACCTCTTCCGCACCATGAAATCGGAGAACTGGTCGGTGGAATTCATGGGTAAAAAAATTGAGGAATACCTCGCCGACCTGCCCAATCGGGACGAGTTCGTTTACAAAAGAAAGCAGGGCCAGCACAAAAAAGGCGACCTGAAAACCGCCCTCCTTGAAGGGGAGCAGGTGAAAATGGAGCGCCTTCGGGCCGCCGTACAGCTTTTTCCCCGCTACGAAAAACTGATGCACGATGCCCGCCGCTACGACTATGAGGACATGATTCTCTGGGTGCTGCGGGCGTTCCGGGACCACCCCTTCCTGCTGGCCCGCTACCAGGAGCAATACCTCTACTTTCTGCTCGATGAGTACCAGGACACGAACGGCGCCCAGAACGAAATCCTGCACCGCCTGACCGAGTTTTGGGAAGCGCCGAACGTCTTCATCGTCGGGGATGACGACCAGAGCATCTACGAGTTCCAAGGGGCGAGGCTGAAGAACATCTCCGATTTTTTCCACCGCTATCACGACGAACTGAAGGTGGTGGTGCTCACGCAAAACTACCGCTCCTCCCAGCACATCCTCGACACTTCGGGCGTGCTGATTGGGAAAAACCAAATCCGTATCCTCAACAACCTCCAAGAATTGGGACTGGACAAAATCCTGACCGCCCACCACGCCAACTTCGCCGAACTGCCCCTGCGCCCTACCGTCACTGCCTACCCGAACCGCCTGCAAGAGGAGGTGGCCATTGCGGAGCAGCTCGAAAAACTGATGCTGGAGGGCTTCCCGCTGGACGAAGTGGCCGTCATTTTTGCGAAGCACAAACAGGCCAAGCGCCTCATGGCGATTTTGGGCAAAAAGGGAATCCCCTACCAGACCCGCCAGTCCGTGAATGCCCTCGACTTGCCGCTGGTGCAGAACCTGCGGCTGCTGCTCGGCTATTTTTACGATGAATTCCACAAGCCGTTCAGCGGCGAGCATGCCCTGTTCCGCATCCTGCATTTGGATTTCTTTGGTATAAAACCCCAAGACCTTGCCCAACTCGCCATCCTGCCCGAACGGCAAGAAGGCGATGGCGTCCGCCCTTGGCGCAGCCTTATTTCCGATGAAAAACTGTTGGCCAAAGCAGGGCTTTCCAACCCCGAAAGTTTTACGCAAGTCGCTGATTTTCTGGAATACATGCTTGGGCAATACGCCAACGTGCCCCTCCCGAAGTTCGTCGAGCTGCTCATCAACCGGAGTGGCCTGCTCCGCAAAATACTGGACAGCGACCAGCGGCAGGAGCAGTTGCAAGTGCTGTTCACCTTCACCAGTTTCATCGAAAAAGAAACCGAACGGGAGCCCCGCCTCAGCCTCGGCCGCCTGCTGGAAATCCTCAAGAGCATGGACGACAACCGGATTGGATTGCAGATTGCGGATTACGGATTGCGGACTAATAGCACTACTTCACCCAACCATCCTGCGCCAGATGCAAGCCAGAATGCGGAAGCAGATGCCCAATCCGAAATCCGCAATCCCCAATCCGCAATCCAGTTGCTCTCCGCCCACGCCTCCAAGGGCCTCGAATTCCGGCGGGTGTTTCTGCTGGACTGCGTGAAGGACAACTGGGAGCCGGGCAAGCGCAGTGGCGGACACCAGTTCTCGTTTCCCGATACGCTGACGCTGAGCGGGGAGGCCGATGCGGAGGAGGCAAGGCGACGGCTGTTCTACGTGGCGATGACGAGGGCGAAGGAATCGCTGCAAATGAGCTACGCCGAGCAGGGCGACGATGGGAAATCGCTCACCCGAACCATTTACTTGGAAGAAATACTGGCGGGCACGGAGGCCGAGGTGCAGCACAGCGGCGTGCCAGCGGCGGCCATACTGGAAGTGCAGGCGGCGCTCATGCTCGAAGCCAAGCCCAAGGCCATCGAGCCGCACGACCGGGCGGCGGTGCAGGCGCTGCTGGAGAAATTCACCCTCAGCGTGACGGCCATGAACAAGTACCTGCGCTGCCCGCTGAGCTTCTACTATGAAAACGTGCTGCGGGCACCCGCCGTGGCCACCGAGGCGGCCTTCTACGGCACTGCCATGCACGAAGCGCTGCGCCGTGGCTTTGAGCGGATGCTGCGACTGTCGCCCGAAAAGCGGCAGTTCCCCTTCGCTGGTGAGTTTGTGCAGTTCTTCGGGGCGGAAATGAAGCGGCAGCAGGGGTTTTTCAGCAAAAAAGACTACGAACGCCGCCTATCGCTGGGCAGGCAGTACCTCCACGACTATGTTGCGAAGCACCAAGACCACTGGCCGAAAAACGGCAAGGTCGAGCAGCATTTCAAGTCCGTGGAAGTGGAAGGCGTGCCCATCACCGGCACCATCGACCGGATTGATTATCTAGGTAAAAGCGGCTTGGAGGCGCATATCGTGGATTATAAAACGAGGAGCTTTGATGCGGCGAAGTTGCGCAGACCGGATGTTGAGTTGGCGGTTCGACAGTTGGCAGTTGGCAGTCAGCCTGAAAGTCATGAAGTGGGCAGTACCACCCCTGAAACCAAAAACCAAAAACCCGAAACCATCTATGGCGGCTCCTACTGGCGGCAGCTCGTCTTCTACAAAATCCTCTTCGAAAACTGGCGGAACAACCCTGCCCTGGCCGTCAGTGCCGAAATCAGTTACCTGGAACCCGATGCCAAGGGCAATTTCACCGACAAACGCATCCTGTTCGAGCCGGGCGATGTGGCCTTTGTGAAAAACCTCATCGTGGACACCTATGCCCGCATCCAACGGCAGGAGTTCTACGAAGGCTGTGGCCAGCCCGACTGCTCGTGGTGCCGCTTCCTGAAGCACCAGCAGCAGGTGGACAGCTTTGCGGATGAGGAGGACGAGAGCTTGGATGATTGAGATTGCGATTAGCTGATGAAGGTTTAGGAGGAGCTAAATTCACTTTACGAGGAGCTAATTTCACTTTACAGTTTGCTAAAATTGGATTAGGATGAGCTAATAAAGGTTTATGATGAGCTAATAATGGATTAGGATAAGATGATATTGCTTTACAAATAGCTTATACCGCTCAACATTAAGCTGATATTGTTAAAGAAACAGTAAATGTCCTATAATGCCCTGCACATCAATCTTTTCACCACCCAAAACCCCTGCAATTGCCAGGTATTTTGTTTCTTTGTTGGAACAAACATACTGATATGAGAGCGCTCCCCACCATTACCCTTGAACAGTTCAATTTTGATGGCAAAACAGTATGGAAAACCTATTTCCCGTATTCCGATGCTGCCATCCGTGCCCAATTGGCATCATTTGGCTTGCTGTACGAGCCTGCCCTGCGGGCATCCGTCATCCAACAGGAAATTAATTTAGTTGAAAGGCTCAAAGCCCATTTTGCCGAAACTGCATACATCGTTGTGAAAATTGGAGCGCAGAAGACTGGGGGATTCGAGGAGACCCCCACTCCACCACCAGTCGTTGAAAAGCCCAATGCCAAGGCAGACACATTACTGCATAGGGGCGAGCACCGGATACGGGTGGAAATTCCATACGACCAAGAGCAGGTAAAGCTACTTCGGAGCATAGAAGGAGCAACATGGAGCCGCACGCACCGCTGCTGGCACCTGCCCCGCACCAAGGAAGCATGGGCGGCGCTAAACAAATTGTTCACCGTAAGGGTGGAGGCCAAAACCGCTACTGAAATTGAACAAAAGGAGCACGACCAGCCGCCAACTGCTCCAACCCAAATTGACCAACAAGCATCTCAAACTGAATTCCCCACAGGAAAAATCACCATTTTACTGCACCCTAACCGCACAGACATCATCGGCCTCAGGCTACCGAAGGAAATGGCCCCCGACCACCTCGCCACCGTGAAAAACATGCACGGCCGCCGCTGGAACCCGGAAGCGCTACTTTGGGAACTGCCCAATACCCGCCTTACCATGCGCTTTTTGGAAAAATACCTCAAGGAACACCTGCAATGGACTTACCAGCCGGACTTGGAAAAGCTGCCGGAGCGGTTGGACTCACCACCCACCCCACAATTTCTGGGCAAGGAAGGCCCAAAGGCGAAGTATGAGGCGGCGGTGGTGGCACTGGAGCAGTGCCTGACATTGGCAAGGTACAGCCACCGCACCATTAAGGGATACAAGCAGTGCTTCCGGGACTTTATCCGTTTCTACGACGATACAAGACCGACTCAACTGACTCGCCGGCAAATTGACAACTTTGTCGCACACCTCATCACCAAACACAGGATTTCAGAATCATACCAAAACCAGTACCTAAGCGCCATCAAGTTCTTTTATGTAAACGTGGCAAAACAAGAAGAAAAAGTACAAGACCTGATGCGTCCGAAAAAACACCATAAGCTGCCACATGTGCTCACGGAGGAAGAAATCGTCAACTTCCTCAAAGCAATAGACAATCCCAAACACAGGCTGATGATGATGCTCATCTACTCCGCAGGGTTGCGGCTGGGAGAAGTGACAAACCTACGGCTCTCCGACCTGCAACCAAAGGAAAACCGCCTTTTCGTCAGGGCGGCCAAAGGCAAAAAAGACAGGTGCAGTATCCTTTCGGACAAAGTCTGCGGCCTACTCAAAGATTATCTCGAACTGTATTCCCCCATAGAATGGTTGTTTGAAGGCAGTACGGGTGGTAAGTATGGAGAAAGGAGCGTTCAAGGCATATTCGAAGCAGCCCGTGCAAAGTCAAAAATAAATCCGTTTGCCACGGTTCACACCCTGCGTCATAGCTTCGCCACGCATCTGCTTGAAAAAGGTGTTGACCTGCGTTACATTCAAGACCTGCTTGGCCATGAAAGCAGCAAAACGACCGAGATTTATACCCACATAACCAGTAAGGGGCTACACAAAATAAAAAGTCCATTGGATGGCTTGAATTTGTAATACCCAAACAGTAGATTTGTCGGCGTTGAAAGGGATTAAGAACCCTTCATATTAGCATATTAACATTTACCTCCTAACTACTTTGTAGGTAGATGGGGTGTACAAAGCGAATATGTCCGCTATTGCGTGTATGTACGGAGTGGCGGACATGGACAAGTTCGGTGCCATGATAAAAAAATAAAACGATGGAAAAAATTTACAGACCCGTTCATGTAATAGAAACAGAAGGGCTTTCTGATAGGGACGCAATTTGGTTTATTTTGAAAGAAGAAGGCTGGGAAGAAGATAAGGTCAGAGAGAGATTAAAAGAAATTGAAGGAAATGAAAAAGAAGAATTAAGAAAGATGGGATTTGAGTATCAAGACAGTTATCCTGTTACAGTTACTGACAAAGACGGGAAGCAAAAAGGTGGGACTGCATACGAATATAAAAAAGTATATCCTGTTGAAGATAGACCAGTTTCACCATTTGAAGTTGGCGGTTTGTGCACAAATACTGGTGATTTAGTAAAAACCATTCACGAGATATTGACCGCAAATAAAATTAGTCAAGAACGGATTAATAAAACCTATCAAGATTTTGACGCACTAATTGAATTATTGATTGAAACCAAACATCAAATTGGTTGGAAGCCCGCTTATAGTAGTTTTCATGGACTTCATTGGGATTACGAAATTAGACCGATGGCTGTCGAACCCAAAAAAAGGAAAAGACAGTTTTACCCAAGTTATAATGATATGTATATGAGCGATGATGATGATTATCATGATGATTACATGGACGAATACAATCCTATGGGAGACGAAAGTTATGATGACCCTCATTCAGCAAGACCGACATCATGGAGTTGCAATGTATGTAGTGGAGATGAAAGTACTGGCTGCCTATACTTTGATGTGTCAGAATGCCCACGATGGTAAATATGAAAGAAAAAATAATTTGTGATACTAATATTTGGTACGGGTTTGCAAGTGGTGAGCTTGACTTTGCAGACTATTCATCTGTCAACTTAGTTTGTACAAAAGTTACGATTGACGAGCTTGCCTCATCTGAAAATATTCTTGATACCGATAAGGTTTTTCTCGTCCAGAGAGCATCGAAGATAATTTTTTCATTCGCTTCGGAAATAATTTTAGAAAGCCCTGTTCATTGGTTAATCAGAATTGGCAATCCAGATTTCAGTATAGACTTATCTCCAACAAAAAGTAACTTAGAGAAACTAAGAACTTTTTCGAATTTGGACAAGGAGGCAATTGACCAAATTTCAAGAATTCCTGAACTACGAAAAAAAATTCAAAATTACGATAAGGTATTAGACCCAAGTTTTGATTTTATTAATTCTATGTCTCCAATCGTGAATTCAAATATTAAAAATACAGTTGGTAAAAAGCAACACAGAAAAAAAGACACATCTGGAGGAATTAAAAAATTAATTCAGATGATGATTGACAGAAACATACCGAATTCAAAAATTGATTGGACTAATTATCCTTGGGAGAAGATAGTGCTTTTCGTCAAGACGTGGGATTTGTTTTTCAAAGAATTGGAGTTGAGTGGAATGAAAGGTGAAAGCAATGATTGGTATGACTTGTTCAATATGGTGTACGTAAATGATAACGAAAAATATTGGACACTTGAGAAGAAGTGGAATCGTTTAATCAATTCAGATATAGAAACAAAGAAATTTCAATTTAAGATGAATTGAACACGGCACCGAACAATGCGCCAGCGCCCATAGCCAGCAAAAGCTGGCTACGTCGCCGGCGCAAACCGTTGCAGGCAAGCAGAAAAAAAGAAAAAACAATCAGAAAAAACTTAAATGAAACTTAATATAAAAAATTCAATAATTGGAAGTGCAATTGCTTTTCTTGTGGCGACAAGTTGCTGTTGGCTTCCAGCGTTGATAATTGCGATTGGGGGAGGAAGTACCTTAATTGGAATAAGTAACGGATTGGAGCAATTCAGCGGGATTTTTATAGTGTTGGGAATTGGGTTTTTAGGATTGGGGATTTATCAATACACAAACAGAAATAAGATGTCAGCGAATAAGGAAGCAATTTTAAAATCAACGATTACCTGCCCAGAATGTGGTCACAAGAAGGAGGAAACTATGCCGACCAATGCTTGTCAATATTTTTACGAATGCGAAAATTGCAAAAAGATTTTAAAGCCGACAGGAAATGATTGTTGTGTCTATTGCAGTTACGGCACAGTTGCCTGTCCGCCAATTCAGTTAAACCAAAATTGTTGTTAAACATGGAAGTAGAAAATCAGACATTAAGGGCAGAAATCAAGAAATTTTGCCAAGAACTCGAAAAAGAATTTGACCAAATACCAAACGAAAGGAAGGAAAGACTTTCGCAACTCACCAACTACATTTCCAAAAAATTCGAAGAAGGGCAGACACCGAAAATAGTGGTGATTTGTACCCACAATTCGAGGAGAAGCCATATCGGGCAGATTTGGTTGGCAGTCGGGGCTGAATATTATCAATTACCTGAAATACAGACGTTTTCGGGAGGAACGGAAGCAACTGCATTTAACATCAGGGCGGTGAGAGCATTCCAAAGAGTTGGCTTTGATATTTCAACAGATAAAGAAGAAACAGAAAACCCAATTTATCAGATAAGTTGGAAAGTGGGAATGAAGCCTTACCAAGCATTTTCCAAAAAATACGAAGACGAACCCAACCCAAAAGAAAAATTTGCTGCCGTCATGGTCTGTTCGGAAGCGGATGAAGGATGTCCTTTTGTTTTTGGATGTGATTTTAGATTGTCTTTGCCTTTTGATGACCCAAAGGAGTTTGATGAAACAGAACTCGAAACCGCAAAATATGATGAAAGAGTCAGACAGATTGGACGGGAAATGTTGTTCGTAACCAGTCAAGTAAAAGGATGAAGAAATATATTGCAGAACTGATAGGCACATTCGCACTTGTGTTTTGTGGTACAGGTGCGATTGTGATTAACGATGTTACCAACGGAACGGTAAGTCACGTTGGGATTGCCATAACTTTTGGATTGATAGTTACCGTTATGATTTACGCATTCGGGAATATTTCGGGGGCACACATTAATCCTGCTGTTACGATAGCTTTTTCTGTTACGGACAGATTTGAGAAAAAGAACTTATTGGGATATATCGTTGCCCAATTATTGGGTGCTTTTTTAGCATCGGGAATATTAAAGTTCCTTTTTTCAGGACATGAAAATTTAGGGGCGACACTTCCAAATGGGGATTGGCAACAATCATTTATTTTAGAGATTATCCTGACATACTTGTTGATGATTGTAATTCTGTTCGTCAGCCAAAATAAATCGGTCAATCAATTTACGGGATTAGCGGTCGGGGCAATAGTTATGTTGGAAGCGATGTTTGCAGGACCGATTACAGGGGCATCCATGAACCCTGCAAGGTCAATTTCTCCTGCGATAATTTCGGGGAATATTTCCGAATTATGGATTTATATAATTGCTCCAATAATCGGGGCAGTATTGGCAAGTTTGACATGGAATTTAATGAAAGAAAAAGAATAAAAAAAGAAGCCAGCCTGCAACAAAGGCTAAAACGGCAATAGCCCCTATGCGGGGCTACTGCGTTTAGCCAAACCGTTAGCGGCAAGCAAATAAAAAATAAAAAAATATATTATGAGCAAAAGAAATCCAATCACTTCAATCAAAAAATTTGTCAAGGACTATTTCGGCTTAAATGTCAAAAATACTGACCTTGAAAACCTTACTAAAGATGATATTGATTTGTTCGAGGAACTAATGGGAATAGGTGAGCATACCTTAGTATTTGGAATTGCTGGTAGAACCAGACATGGTAAGACTACTACCATAAATACATTGTTTGATTTTGATGAACCTGTTGGGGGAGAAGGAACTCGAAAAATTCAAAGATATTCCCGTCAATTAGGTGAAGAAGGAGCGACATTAGAAATTTTAGATTTCCCAGGGCTTTTAGAAGATGAAGCCTCCGATAAAAGGCTACGAAAAGAATACAAGAAGTTTTTTGTTGAATGTGACGTAATCCTCTGGGTTATAGGTGCAAGACACAATGACTTATTACCAGATAAGGAATTTATTTCAACATTAGATAAAAAGACAAAGTCAAAGATTGTAGTTGGATTAAGTCAGGTCGATATCGTTGAACCAATGAATTGGAAAAAGAATAGGCCTTCCATTGCACAGTTTGAAGAAATTGAAAAAAAGCGAGTCATTGTTGCAAACAGACTAAATATTGATATTGATAGAGTTGTTGACTACTGTGCGAATTATAAAGAGTTTTACGAAGAAGAAACTGATAAAATAAAAAAAATAGACCATCGCTACAATCTGCTAACATTATTTAATAGGCTTTTTGAGGCATGTGACTTTAAACATAAAATGCTACTGGAAAAGTCAATATCTGAACTTGCCTTAGAAGACACTTTGCAGGAATCATAATAAGACCTGATTTCACTTTCATTCCTCATTTATTAAATAATTGTTATTTCCTTAATACAAAGGAGTTGAAAACCATATCCTTAATCATGGAAGAAAAATTTCCCAAATCGGATAAAGAATTACTTGAGCTTTTAAAAAAGCGAAGAGAAAAAGAAGAGGAGAGGAGAAATCGAAATCTTAAATCTCAACTTGAAAAAGTTTTGAGGATAGTTTTAAAACCTTTCCTTTCACAAGCAGAAATTGAAAATAGAATAAACCGCTTGAATCAAAAGTATGATAGCTTGTACATGCAATATCAAAGCGAATCAAGGGTAATCAGTCAAGTCTGGTTTGAAGTTAGAATATTATTTGAGAAGGCTTTATTACCACCATCTCCTGACTCAAGAACTCCGCCATTAAACCAGATAGACAATGATTTTTCAATTAAACCAGATAAAGAAAATCCTAATTCTAAATCTTAGCATTCATGGAAATTCAAGATAACAATAAAGAAGAAGAAAAATACATACGAAATCAACAGTATGTAAGTCTTGCAGTAATTGCTGGTGCTTTTGCTATATTGACTACTTTTTTGCAAATCGACCCCAAATATTTAGCAGATTTCAACTTGAAAAGTGCTGTGCTGTTTCTTTCTATTTCAATCGGCTATTTATCTTTTGACGCTTTCTTCCTGAACAATGAAGACCCTGATGGTAATTTTGAATCCAAGTTATTAGCAATAATTCGAATGATTTTTTGGCTTCTGGGTGGAATAGGAATTTGCTTTGCTTTTAATTATTTACCTAATACAACGAATTTTTCTACGGCATATGTAATTGCTCTGCTTTTTGTGTTCAGGTTCATCATTATGCTGATAGCAAAATATTTAAAAATTAAAAGAGAGAAAAAAGAAGCCAGCCGCTAACATTGCGCCAGCGGCCATGCCCAGCAAAAGCTGGGCACGTCGCCGGCGCTGACCGTTGGTGGTAAGCAAAATAAAAACAAAACAATGGATAAATTAGATTTTAGGAAATTATCTACGATTGGTTTAGTCTTAGGAGGAATTGCAACAATCGCTCAAGTAATTTCTTTGCCTCTACCATATGTCATTGGAGTTGCTGCAGCAGGATTAATTGTTTTAGCTTATGGATTTATAGTTCGTAAGCGAGTCAGAAGATTGCCAGACATACCTGCATCACAAGAAAATTCTGTCTTAGTCAGAAGTATTGTTACGCCAGCCGAATTTGAAGATTTAGACGAATTATATCATTTATGTTTTGGTTCATCAAGCGTCCCAACCGAAGTTTTGAAAAGTTGGTGGACAGCTCATCCAAAAGGTTTAATTGGACTTTTCAAGAATGGTGAAGTAATCGGAGGAGTAAGTATATGGTCAATTGATGATGATACATTTAACAAAATTAAAAATGGATTTATAAAAGAGCGAGAAATACTCTACAGTAACATAGATAACAATAGTTGTGATAAATATTATGTATCTGAGATTGCTATAACAAATAAAGAGAGAAATATTTTCAATCTATCTGAATTATTACAAGGAGTAATTGAGCACTTAAAAGATATAAGTTGTTATCCAATCTCAATCTTAGCGTTGGGGTATTCGCCTCAGGGAATTAATTTAATGAAAAGGTTTGGATTTATTAAACAGTTAAATGCAAACAAGACCCCAGATAAACAACCGTTGTTTCGATTAACAGTTGAATCAAAAAATGAGATGCAAAAACTAATTGATAGTTTAGAAAAATTGCAAAATAAGAAAGCCTAACCACCAACAAAGCATACAACGGTCATGCCCAGCAAAAGCTGGTCACGCCGTGTATGCCAGACGTTGGCATCAATTAATAAAGAAAAAAAAGAGAAAAGAAAAGAGCCCTTGGGGAAGCCCCGGGCCGAAAATTGGACGACCGTTTTTCACCGCACCGATAGATAAGAAAAGAGCCCTTGGGGAAGCCCCGGGCCGAAAATTGGACGACCGTTTTTCACCGCACCGATAGATAAGAAAAGAGCCCTTGGGGAAGCCCCGGGCCGAAACCGCACCGACCATTTTCCACCACACCGGCTGATAAGGA
>WGNL01000006.1 GCA_016124585.1 Bacteroidota bacterium
GCCGTGCAGCACACGGCCGAGATATGGGCCGGAAAAATTGCCAACGCAAAGGTCATCCTCCTACAGTTTGACGCACTTTTCCCGGACAGGCTGGGAATAAAAATTTGAAATTTAATTTACACACTTTTTGAAGCAGTCTCCATAAGGTTGCCCGCCCATTTGTGTTTTCAATCTAAAAAAGCCATTATTCCTCGTCAATTATTCATTATCTCTTGCCATTTTCTCATTATTTTTTTATAAAAAACAACAAAATGTTTTTGATTTAACATTTTATGTTTCCAATTATGCCTTCCTCATCCCTGAGAAACGAATTTAAAAAGCCAGAAAATGAGGTTTATAAAACAAAAAATTAGTTATTATTCAGGATTAATGGAAAAATGACGAGGGAAAATGAGAAAATGACAAGAGATAATGAATAATTGACAAAGAACAATTAAAAAATGACCACGATTAATCAATAATCGTGGTCAAAACAGTTATTTTGCAACGCATTGTTGCAATTTTTTGTAAAAAAGGGACTTTTTTTAAGAAGATATCCTCAGAACTGCACCCGCCACAACAAATCGGGGAAGAACCCAATCTGATTCACCTGCTGCACCTCACCTTTCTCCCGGTTGAAGCGGTAGGTGAACACGTTTTCATGGTTCGTCACATTCTGGAAATCGAGGAAAAACTGCTGTGACAGCTTGCGCTTTTTGCTGTTCAGGCGGTAGCCAAACTTCACATCCCAGCGCAGGTACGTGTCAATCCGCTCGCTGTATGCCTTGTCTTCCTGGAACACTTGTTTTCCTTCGGCAATGCTCGCCGCCAAGTCAATCGGCGTGTAGTAGCGACCGCCCGCCGCCGTGAATTTGGTGTCAAAAGTCAAGGCATTGCGTTTGTCCTTGCCGATTTTCACCTCCTTGCCCGCCAAGAAATTCATGGTGTATTTGTTATTGAAAGCCGTGTTGCGCTCGATGCCGTCGCTGCCTTTGTATTTACTATCAAAAACAGAACCCGTCACCAACACGTAGTAGCCACGACTGAAAAATTTCTCCACAGTCAGTTCGGCGCCGTAGTTCTTCCCAGTACCTTCGTTCACCAAATAATGTTCCTCTGGGAAGCCAAAATCAGCACCCACGTTCAGCATCGAAAAGCTGCCGGGCTCGCTTTGAATCGGAACATTGCCAAGGGCCTGGTAGTACGTTTCTGCTTTGATGCGCCAGTCGCCGCCCACCTTGACATCGTAACCCAGCACGAATTGGTGGCTGCGGGTGAATTCCATGTCCTTGTTCGTGCGCACCTGCTCGCCATCCGGCAGCATCACTTGGAGGAAGTACATCGGCAGCGGCTGCATCTGACTGTGCAGGCCGTAGCCGAGGTTCAGGGTTTGGTTTTCGGTCAAATGGTAATTCAGTGCGAGGCGAGGCTCAATGGCCCAAGTGTCGTTGAAGGTCAGGTACTGGCCGTGCAGACCGCCGTTCAGCGTCAGTTTTTCACTCAAGCGGTACTGCGTCTGGGCGTAAGCTTGCAGCAGGCCGAGGTTGCCGTCGAAATCCCGCAGCGTTACCCAATCAGGGCGGGCTTCCCTGTCACGCAGGAAATTGTTTAGGTGGAAAAGCTCAGCAATGACGCCCGTGCGCAGTGTGAGTCGGGCATTGTATTTTTTGTTCAAAAGGCTTGAAAATGTATAGCGGTTCACGGCGTCGTCCACCTCCAAATGGCGGCGGATACTGCCATCTTCCTGCACTTTTTCCTCGTTGTAGGTATTGGCGGAATTGGAAGCGGCGATGGTCGTGCGGAGGTAAGTCGTTTCGTTGATGAGCAGGCGGTGCGTGAGGCCCAGCACGCCAAATTGCGACTTCACGTAGCTGTTCTGGTCGGTTTCACCGTAAAAATCTTCATCAGAAAGGTCTTTCCCGATGAAGTCAATATTGCTCAAACCACCGATGCCGAACAGGCTGAAATTGCCGAATTTGGTTTTTGGCAAATCCACTTTAAACGATAAATCCTTGTACTTCGGCGTAGCTGTTGTGCCGATGTTGAGGCCAGCTTCGTTCGCCAATTCCGCAAACGAGTGGCGGTATGCCACGAGATACGAGCCTCCTTTTTCCTTGCTGATGGGGCCTTCGGCCATAGCTTCCAAGCCGCTGAACGCCGCCAATTGGAACGTGTACTCGTGGTTTTCCCTGTTTCCGCTTCGCAACTGAATGTCGAACACACCCGAAAGTGCATTGCCGTATTCAGCAGGGAAAGCTGAAGTGAGGAAATCGCTGTTTTTCAGCAAATTGGTGTTGAGGGCGCTCACGGGGCCGCCCGTCGTGCCGAGGGTTGAGTAGTGGTTCGGGTTGGGAATGGCTACACCGTCCAAGCGCCAGAGGAGTCCCGTCGGGGAGTTGCCCCGGATGACGATGTCGTTGCGGCTATCGTCGCTGATATTTACCCCAGCGAAATTGGCGGCCATGCGGGCGGCGTCGTTGCGGGCACCGGAGTAGCGGGTCACTTCTTCGAGGGAAAACTGCCGAGCACTGATGGTGGCCAGTTCATTGCCAGCCTTGTCCTTGTCCACTTGGGCCGTCACCACCACTTCATTCAGTTGGGTAAAAGACTCGGCCATTTTCACTTCCAAGAACACTTCCTTGCCCGCCGTTACGACGATGTTCGGGATGGTGACACCCTCGTAGCCGATGTAACTGAAACGCAGGGTCTGCCTACCAACGGGCACATTCGGGAGTGCGAAGGAGCCATCGGGTTCGGTGACGGTGCCAGTGGCATCGGCAGCATCCAGTAATTCCACGGTGACGCCGATGAGCGGCGTTTCGGATTGTTGGTCGAGGACGCTCCCCCGGATGGTCTGGGTAGGGTTTTGGGCAACGCCCATTGCTGCGAAAAGCAGCGACAAAAATGAAATCGTTAAGAGTCGGGTGATTTTCATGACGCTAATTTTTGATGAAAAATTTGATGGGACAAAAATGAGCGGTGGACAGAAGGTAAGCGAATGGTTTCCGATGAACTGTAGAATGGTTATGATGAATTGTCAGCAAAAAAATCCCAAATACCGTCGAATGATTGACGAATTGGCTTTTGGGCAAATGGGTTTGTTCAGGCTAATCAGTTTATTTCTTCAGCATTTTTATCTTGAAAATCAACACGCTGTTCGCTGGCACCTTGCCGATAGGGATGGCGCCGTAAGCTAATTTGGAAGGCACCAACAGCCAGCCTTCGCTGCCAGGATTGAAGAACTTCATACCTTCTTCCCAACCCTCGATGACTGTGGCTGCACCCAGCGTGAACTCGAATTTTTCCGATCGATCAAAAATGGTGTCATCTTTCAAAAAGCCCTCGTAAGCCACGGCAATTTTATCGCCCGGCTTGGCCATTGGGCCTTTGCCCTGCTTGGTGACAGTGTAGCTCAGGCCAGAATTGGTGCGTCGCACGATCAAGCCATGCGCTGACGCATACGTTTCGATGTCTTTCAAATCTTGCTGAAACTGCTGTACTCGCTCCAATTCGTAAGCTTTTCGTTCCCGCTCCTCCAAATCACGCATGTACTGGTCGTATTGTTCGAAATTCATCACGTCAAGCAGTTCCACTTCGTAAATCAAGGCTGCGTTTGGCGGTACATCCTGAGCGCCGTACTGCTGGTAGCCCAACGCTGGCGGTAAGAAAAGCGTGGCCGTCGTTCCTTTTTGGAGCAATTGCACGCCGTGGTCGAGGCCCTTAATGACCTCGTGGTTGCCCACTTGGAACACCAGCGGATTTCCCTCCTCCGACTGGTCGAACACGGTGCTGTCGAGCAGCATGCCCCGGTAGTTTAACAGGACAAAATCACCTTTGGAGGGAGCTGGCCCAGTTCCTTTTTTTGATAAAAAATAATGTATCCCCTCTGGAGAGGCTTGCGTGGCAGGGGCGTTTTTTTGTAAAAAATTATCCAGTGAAGGCAGGCTGTCAGTTTGTGCCCGCGACCAGTTTACACCCAAGAATGCAAGGAATACGAGGAGTTTAATCTTTTTCATCTGAATGGACTTTTAAAACTTAAAGCGAATAAGTAGGTGTAGGTGTTGTCCCTTATGAATCCTAAACTCGAAACTTTTTAGAGAAGCATCAAATCAATAAATTCCAATTCCTCTGGGTAATCCGTTGTGTAATGTAGCCCCCGGCTCTCCCGCCGCATAGCCGCCGAGCGGGTGATGAGGTAGGCAATGGTGATGAGATTGCGAAGCTCACAAAGCTGTGGAGAAATAGTGGTTTTGTTGTACAGCTCTTCAGTCTCCTTGTAAAGCAGGTAGAGACGGTCGCTGGCACGTTTCAAGCGTTCGTTCGAGCGTACGATGCCCACGTAGTAGCTCATCACGTCTTTCAGTTCCTTAATGCTTTGCGTAATGAGAATCAATTCCTGCGGGTCCATGGTGCCTTGAGCGTTCCAGTCGGGAATGGCGGCTGTCGGCATGGCTATGCTGTCAATCGTTTCCCGTACTTCAAGGTAGATGCGGTGGGCAAACACCATTGCTTCGAGCAGGGAGTTGGAGGCGAGGCGGTTGGCGCCGTGTAGTCCCGTGCAAGTACATTCGCCAGCGGCATAAAGACGCTGGATACTGCTGCGTCCCATCTCATCAGTCTTGATGCCGCCGCACATATAGTGGCAGGCGGGTGTCACGGGTATCATGTCCTTCATCGGGTCAATGCCGATGCTCAGGCATTTTTCGTAGATGGTAGGGAAATGGGCAATGAAGCCTTCTTTGTCGAGGTGGCGACAGTCGAGGCACATGTACTCGGCACCTTGGATTTTCATCTCCCGGTCAATAGCCCTCGCCACAATATCACGAGGGGCGAGACTACCCCGCTCGTCGTATTTCTGCATGAACTCCTCGCCCTGCGGTGTTTTCAAAATAGCGCCGAAGCCTCGCACTGCCTCTGAAACTAGGAAAGCCGGATTGTCTCCAGCTGGATTGTACAGCGCTGTCGGGTGGAACTGCACGAACTCCATGTTCTGGATACGGCCTTTTGCCCGATAGACCATCGCCATCCCGTCACCAGTAGCGATGACAGGGTTGGTGGTGTTGCGGTAAACTTGGCCAGCCCCGCCCGTGGCCAGCAGCGTGACCTTGGCGAGCAGGGTCTCGATTTCTCCGGTTTGTTTGTTGAAGGCGTAGGCACCATAGCACTCAATGTCGGGTGTCACCCTTGTCACGGTGTGGCCGAGATGGTGTTGCGTGATGATGTCAATGGCAAAGTAATGCTCCAGTACCGTGATATTCGGCATGAGGTCGGCTTGTTCGCTGAGAGTGCGCTGTATTTCCCATCCCGTCAGGTCTTTATAGTGCAGTATGCGGTTCTCGCTGTGGCCGCCCTCTTTGGCCAAGTCGTAGTGGGCGTCTTTTTTCTTGTCAAAACGGGCACCCCAGTCAATAATTTCCTGTACCCGCTGAGGGCCTTCCCTCACTACGATTTCCACAATGTTGGGGTCGCAGAGCCCATCCCCAGCTATCAGTGTGTCCTCGATATGCTTCTGGTAACTGTCCGTCTCGAAGTTCCAGACGGCGGCCACACCACCTTGGGCGTAGCGGGTATTGCTCTCGGTTTCGTTGGTTTTGGTGAGCACGGTGATTTTCAGGTCGGGGCGTTCTTGCGCTATCTTGAGGGCGAAGGTAAGTCCAGCAATGCCTGAACCGAGGACCAATAAGTCGCTTTGAATCATGTTAAGTTTTGTTTACAATCACAAAGTTACAGTGTGATAGGACAAAGTTAGGACGTAAAAAAATTGCGAAGCCACCACCTTCATTTGTTTTTGAAATATATCGCCCTACTTTTGGTCGCTTATTTTTGAACAAAATACAAATGGATTATGGAAACACCTAAGGCAAAAATTGAAAGAATACTTAGCGGACCTACCGATTTCAAATTTGGTGATTATATCGGACGAGGTTTCGATATTGTTCAAAAGGATTGGGGCAGCTTCATTGGGTTCACAGTCATTTTCTTAGTTCTTGTGATGGTCATTAGCTTGATACCGTTTGTTGGCAGCATCGCCAACCAACTTTTGGTAACTCCTGCCCTGACAGTCGGTTTTTTTCTCTACGCCAATAAGTTGGACAAGGGCGAGCGGCCAGAATTCGGCACTTTTTTCAAAGGCTTTGATTTTGCTGGGCAATTGGTCATCTCTGCTTTAATCATGATGGTCATCATTGGCATTACATTTATTCCCTTCGGCATCGTCGTTTGGAAATATGGCTGGGTGGAATGGTATATGGAGCTAATGAAAAACCCTAGGGTTCAGCCCGCTGATATGCCTGATTTACCACCTGTATGGTCATTTTTGTTGTTTCTTCCTGCTATGTTTTTAAGCGTCGCTTATGCATGGACCTACCATTTTGTAGGGCTGTACAAATTGGAGTTTTGGGATGCCTTGGAAGCCAGCCGCCGCTTGCTGACCCGTCATTGGCTCATGTTTTTTCTCTTTGCCATCGTGACCGGGCTGATAGCTGGCGCTGGGGTGCTTTTGCTTTGCATAGGACTATTGTTCACGTTGCCTGCCTATATGTGCATGTCCTACGCTGCTTTTGCCGACGTAACTAAATTAAATGAGGATCCTCTTGAAGGGGAAGGGATTGAACAGCATTTGATTGTGTAAGTCACCAAATTCTCTAACGAAAAAGCCGCATCGACCAGCTGGTCGATGCGGCTTTTATATGCTAAAATGTTTAATCAAATGCTAGGAATAAACGCAGGCAATGGCAGCGGCTCTTCCATTTCTTCGTAAACATCGGTGAGGAAGCCCTTGGACTCCATCCACTGGTCGTTGAAAACCTTGCCGAGGTACTTGCTGCCGTGGTCGGGCAGGATGAGCACCACCACATCGTCCTTCGTGAATTCATCCTGGATTTGCAGCAGCGCCTGAATGCTGCCACCGCTGGAGTAGCCAGCGAAGATGCCCTCCATAAGCGCCAACTCACGGGTGCGTAGGGCACTCTCCCGGTCGGTCACTTTCACGAATTTATCAATCAACTCGAAATTGCAGTTGGCAGGAATGATGTTCTTGCCGGTGCCTTCGATTTCGTAGCTGTAAATTTCCTTGGTATCGTACTCGCCCGTTTCGTGGTACTTCTGCAAGGCAGAGCCGTAGGCATCCACACCAATCACTCGAATATTTGGGTTTTGCTCCTTAAGGTACTGGGCTGTGCCACTCAAGGTGCCGCCTGTGCCAGCACTGGCGATCAGCGCCGTGATTTTACCTTCGGTCTGCTCCCAGAGTTCTGGGCCAGTGGTCAGGTAGTGCGCACGGGCATTTTCCGTATTGAAATTCTGATTGATGTACAGTGAATTAGGAATTTCCCGTGCCTTGCGCTCCGCCACTTTGTAGTAGGAGCGGGGGTCTTCCGGCTTTGCCTCCTTAGGGCAAATGATCACCTCAGCTCCCAGCGCCTGCAAGCAATCAATTTTTTCCTTGGAAACCTTGCTGGTAAGCGTCAAAACGCATTTGTATCCCTTCACGGCTGCGCACATCGCCAAGCTGAATCCAGTATTTCCACTGGTTGCTTCGATGAGCGTACCACCGGGGTGCAGTCTTCCGGCACGCTCGGCTTCTTCTATCATGTGCAAGGCAATACGATCCTTGGCCGACTGTCCGGGATTGAATCCTTCACATTTTACATATACTGTGGGAGCTAAGGTCTGGGTAATACGGTTGAGACGGATGAGCGGTGTGCGCCCAATCGCATCTAGGATGCTGTTATAAGTCATAAACCAGCGAACTTTTGTGTGCAGTACTTCTTAGCGAATGAATGTGTTGCAAAGATACAACAATGATAACGAAGGTAGGAAATCCTTGCAAAGTTTAACCTTTTGAGGCGGGAATTTTGAAAAAAAACCTAAAACTAAGGGACAATTATACCAAGAGGTGGAAGGCTATCCAACTGCCAAAATAGGCGAGCAGCCCCATGAACAGGAACTGCACCAGCGGCCATTTCCAACTGTTCGTTTCCCGGCGCACGACGGCTAAGGTACTCATGCATTGCAGCGCAAAAACATAAAAAACCAGCAGCGAAGCCGAGGTGGCCGCATTGTAAACCTTCTCCCCAGTGGCAGGATTTCGGGCTTGCGCAAGGCGGTTGTGGACGGTGCCTTCGTCGTCACTGTTGCCGATACTGTAAATGGTGGCCATCGTCGCAACAAAGACTTCCCTAGCAGCAAATGAAGTGATGAGCGCAATGCCGATTTTCCAGTCGAAGCCCAACGGTTTTATCACGGGTTCGATGAATTTGCCGAGGTGACCAGCGAAGCTCGCCTCGATTTTGTAGCTCGCCACCAGATTGCTCGTAGCCGTTTCGTCCAAGTTTTTTTGCTGCGCAACGAGCGTGGCCTTTGCTTCGGCAGCCTCCATTTTTGCCGAAGGCCCAAAACTGGCCAAACCCCAAAGTATCACACTGGCTACTAAAATCACTTTGCCAGCACTCAATACGAAAGCCGATGTTTTTTCCCAGATAGTAATCCCGACGTTCCGCCAAACCGGAAGGCGGTAGGGCGGCAGTTGCATCATCAACCACGATGGCTCGGTGGATTTCAATATTTTTTTGAGCACCCAAGCCGAGCCAAGTGCCGCCACGATGCCCATCAGGTAAAGCCCCATGAAGGCCAGCCCCTGTGCATTGAAAACGCCGAGCACCCGCTTTGACGGCACGACAAATCCAATGAGTACCGTGTAAACTGGAATCCTTGCAGAACAACTAATCAGCGGTGTGACGAGGATGGTGATGAGCCGCTCCTTCCAGTTCCCGATGGTGCGGGTGGACATGATGGCGGGTATTGCGCAAGCGCCCCCCGAAACCAGCGCAACGACGCTGCGCCCGTTCAGCCCGAACTGCTGCATCACCCGGTCAAAAATAAAAACCGCCCGTGACATGTAGCCGACCTCTTCCAGCAGCGTAACGAGGAAAAACAGAATGGCAATTTGTGGCACAAAAACCACGATGCCGCCCAAGCCAGATAGAATGCCCTCTGTGAGGAGGTCGGTGAGCCAACCGCTGGGGAGCTTCTCTTTCAACACTTCGGAAAGCCACCCGAAGCTTGATTCAATCCAATCCATCGGGTAGGCAGCCCAAGCAAACATGGCCTGGAACACCACGAACATCACCCCGAAAAAAATAATGGGGGCTAGGATGGGTTGAGTCAGTACATTGTCTAGGCGGTCGCTGAAGCTGATTTTCTCGGCTTTTTTCGAAATGGCTTTTTGTAAAATAGGCGTGAAAAGCTCAAAGCGGTGCATCGTCTCCACGATTTGCAGGCGCAGCCCATTGAAGCCTTCCACTTCGCAAATATGATTCACATCTGCTTTTTCTCTTTCCTTTAAATGGGGAAGTTTCTGGGCGTGATGTGCCACCAGCAAAGCTCGATATGCATTTTCGATGCCCAGCAATTGCTGCACTTGGGTGAGGGTATTCACCTCCATCGGCCCTGGCGGATAAAGCGGAGCATTGGTTTTTCTGCTTTGCAAAATAGCTGAAATGGCCTCTTTCAATTTGCCTATACCTTCTCCAGTGCGTCCGCTCACGCTTAAAACGGGCATTTGAAGAAACTCCGAAAGTTGTTGCTTGTCAGCTACGATGCCCTGCTCCACGGCTGTGTCAGCCATGTTCAAGGCCAAAATGCAAGGCAAGCCAAGGTCATTGATTTGGGTCAACAGCAGGAAGTGCTTGTCGAGGTTGGTGAGGTCGGCTACGTAAACGACAGCGTCGGGGAAGTTTTCACTAGCGGGGTTGGCAAGGACGTTGAGGACTACCCGCTCATCTTCGGAATTGGGGTAAAGGCTGTAGGCACCGGGGAAATCCACGAGCACAATCTCCTCCCCATCAGGCAGTTGGAGTTTTCCAGACTTTTTTTCAACGGTAACGCCGGGGAAATTGGCTACTTTCTGTCGTAGTCCGGTAAGCTGATTAAAGATGGAAGATTTGCCGCTGTTAGGGTTTCCTGCAAGTGCTACGGTGTTCATTCCGTGTCCAATGTCGTCATGATATTGCTGGCCTCTTCGTTGCGCAGCACGATGGTCATGCCGTCCACTTTCAAGTAGTAGCCACCGTTGAAAGGTGCAATACGTACAACCTGCAACCGACTACCTGGCAGTACACCCATCGTCATCAGTTTGCCTGCAATATGGTCATCCGTGAAACGGGTGATTCGACCTCCACTACCTACTTTAAGTTGTCTGACTGAATTGGCCATTTTTAAAATTTTTTCCCCGAATAAAAAGGTTAGGTTGAACTTCAAATCTGTGTTTTGCGAGCTTTAAAATAACAGCTAACTCACTATTTAGATTTATTTTAGACAAGCAAATGTAGGACAGGCATTTAATAAAGAAGATGACTTTTGTCAAAATGGCGAAAAATTGGTGGGGCGATACCTAATGTTAGGTATCGAAATACTTTATCTGCAATTCAAAATGCATATCCTTCCACCCTAATTCTTTTATCTTTGCCCGCCTTAAAATGCTGTCCAATGCAGCCAATTTGGCATGACATCAATCCTTTAGTAAAAATTCTCCATGAAAAAATCTTTGTTTTTCTTGTTTGCCATCTCCCTGTTTTGGAGCTGTGCGCCCAAGCAATATTCGGCCATCATGTTGCCGGAAACCGATTATGTTGACCTTGATACACTAACCGTCACTGCTCCATCTGAGTATGAAGGCGACCCAATTTCTCTTGATGGAAAAGACTCTACGGAAGATATTGAACTACCCGAATACCGGGCTAGTGCCAAGCGGGAAAGTGACCTACTGCATACCAAACTTGATCTGCATTTTGACTGGGCAAAAGAACAGGTGATGGGCAAGGCAACGCTTACGCTTAAGCCCTATTTTTACCCAACCGACAAAGTAGTGCTTGATGCCAAGGGTTTTCAGTTCAACAAAATCAATTTTGAAGGAAGCAAAGAGCAGCTCAAATACGATTATGACAGCAGCAAGGTGACCATCTACCTCGGCAAGACCTACAACCGGAACCAAGAATACAAGCTTTTCATTGACTATATAGCTACTCCCGCTGCTTCTGGAGGTAGTGCCGCAATCACTTCCGACAAGGGGCTTTTCTTCATCAACCCACGGGGAGAAGAGGGCGACAAACCGCAACAAATCTGGTCACAAGGCGAGACGGAGAACAACTCCCGCTGGTTCCCAACCATTGATAAGCCTAACGAAAGGGCTACTAGCGAAGTGACCCTCACCGTGGAAGACAAATTCAAGACCCTCTCCAATGGCCTGCTCGTTTCATCAAAAAAGAATGCGGACGGCACCCGCACCGATCACTGGGTGATGGACATGCCTCACGCCCCTTACCTAGTGATGATTGCTGTGGGTGATTTTGCCGTGGTGAAAGACAAATGGAATGGAAAGGATGTGGATTATTATGTGGAGCCCAAATTCGAAAAATATGCCCGCAATATTTTCCCCAATACCCCCGAATTGCTCCAATTTTATTCAGATAAATTAGGCTTGCCTTATCCTTGGCAGAAGTTCTCACAAGTGGTAGTGCGGGACTATGTGAGCGGTGCGATGGAAAATACCACAGCAGTAGTTTTTGGCGAGTTTATGCAGGGCACCGATAGGGAACTTATCGACAACCGCCAGAATGAGACCATTGTAGCGCATGAGATGTTCCACCACTGGTTTGGAGATTACGTAACTTGCGAATCTTGGTCTAACCTAACGCTGAACGAGGGCTTCGCTAACTACTCAGAGTACCTCTGGCTAGAGCACAAGCACGGCAAGGACGAGGCCGACTTTCATCGCCTCCAAGAGATGAATGGCTACATGCAATCGGCGGCTCAGGGCATCCACCCGCTCATTGATTTCAACTATCACGACAAGGAGGACATGTTCGATGCACATAGCTACAACAAGGGTGGCCTCATCCTGCACATGCTCCGCAATTACGTGGGCGACGACGCTTTTTTTACCGCCCTTCATAATTATCTGACAAAGAATGCTTTCACCGCCGTGGAGGCAGATCAACTGCGGATGGCCTTCGAGGACGTGACTGGCGAAGACCTTAACTGGTTTTTCAATCAATGGTTTTTCAACAAAGGGCAGCCGACCTTGAAAGTGGAATACGACTACGATGATGATACTAAAGAAGTAATTGTAATGGTGGAGCAAACGCAGGATGCAAAGAAAATGCCCGGTGTTTTTGTGCTGCCTGTGGCAATTGATGTATATGCTAATGGTAAAATGACCCGCCAAAATGTGCGGATTGACCAGCGTTCACAGACTTTCCGCTTCCCATCCGACAAAGACCCTGACCTAATTGTTTTCGATGGCGACGGTGTTTTACTCGCTGATGTACAGGATGAAAAAAGCCTCGAAGAATACATTTACCAATTCAAGCATGCCACAAATTTCGAGCACCGAATCAAGGCGTTGGGACAAATCGTGGAGAGTGACTCGCCGGAGGCGCTCGAAACGGTGAGTGAGGCATTGGACGATAAGTTCTGGCTGTTCCGGTTGTTTGCCATTGAAAATGAAAAGCTGGACGACAGGGCAGCCGAACGAGTAGCTGTCATGGCGGAAAAAGACCCCAACTCTGATGTACGGGAGTCTGCCATCCGCAAATTGGCAGGTACCGAGGATAAAAAATGGGCCCCCCTTGCCAGCCGTGCCGTGGAGCACGATCCGGCGATAAAGGTGGTATCCGCTGCGCTCGAAACCTTGCTTGCCTTGGACAAAGACGCTGCATTGGCTACGGCTAAAAAGCTCGAAGAAGAGAATGATGAAGGCATCATCCTTGCCTTGGCCGGCATGTATTCCGAAGCTGGAGACCCACAGCGGCTTGGTTTTTATGAAGAAAAATTCAGTAAAGTGACGGGCTTCAACCAAGTCGGTTTTGTTCAAAACTATGTGAAGTTGGCGCAAAAAGGCGATGCAGCTGCCATGCTTAAAACGGCCAACACCATAAAAGGCTTAGCGACAAGCGAAGCTAAAATGTTTTGGATGCGCTTCATGGTCACGAAGAGTATCAATGAACTGCACGCCACGTTGAGCGGGAAAATAGAGGCTGAAACAGATGCCACCAAAATAGCTGACATGAAGGCCAAGGATGCCGAACTGGTCAAAATCATTGACGGCATCAAAGCCTGGGAAAAGGACGACCGCGTGATGAATATGTATGAGGCTTTTCCTAATCCAACTCCGAAGCCTTAATGAGTTGTTGAATTGCTATATTGCTGAATTATTTTTACTGCCTTTTCTCCAACAATTCAGCAATATAGCAATTCAACAATCCCTTCTCAATTCTTCTCTGCGTCCAATTTCAGCAGCACACCAATCATGATGGAAAAAGCAAGGAGGCTGGAGCCGCCCTTGCTGAGGAAGGGGAGCGGGATGCCGATGATGGGCATCAGTCCCATCGTCATGCCAACATTGATGAAAAAATGCACAAACAAGATGCTGGCCACGCCGTAGGCATATAGGCGGTTGAAGTCGGATCGCTGCCGCTCGGCCAAGAAGATGATTCGTGCCATTAAGCCGATGTAAAGCGTAATAATGAAAATTACGCCGATGAAGCCTTGTTCTTCGCCAACGGCGCAAAAAATAAAGTCGGTGGTTTGTTCCGGTACGAAATTGCCTTGCGTGAAAGTTCCCTCTAAAAAGCCCTTCCCGGTGAGCCCACCGGAGGCGATGGCCATTTTGGAGTGATTGAGGTTATAGGCAGCTCCTTGAGGGTCTGCTTCGGCAGGTTTGAGCCAAACTAGGATACGCTCCTGCTGGTGGCGGGGCAGTGAATTATAGCCCATATTGGCTACAGAACCTAGGGCGCTTGCAATGATGAATACCCCAAGTACCAATGTGGACAATTGTCGATTTTTCTTTAACCACTGGTAAATGCCAAGGCCAAACAAAATGCAAAGTGCACCTGCCAGCACAATCATTGGTTGGTCATACTGCACACCAATGACACCAGCCGTGACGAAAATGACAAATGCAGAAAGCCAATAGGGCCGTTTTTCGGTGTTCCAAACCAAGAACAGCACGCCAATGGCTGCAAGTACCATGATGAGTTGGACAGGTGGAGTCACCAAGCCAGCCACGAGCACTGCACCGGCAAAAACCTCAACCGCTAGGATAATACCCGGAAGGCCTTCTCGGAACAAAACAAATTGCAGGGAAAGGAAAACGAGCGCAGAGCCAGCATCTGGTTGCAGCAATAGTAAAACCATTGGCACCAAGAAAAAAGAATAGGCGTAAAGCTGTGACTTGAAGGAACGGAGATTGTTGGCGTAGGCGCCCAGATAGCTTGCAAGCGCGATGATGGTACCGAACTTGGCAAATTCTGATGGCTGCAAGGTGACACCGCCACCGAAGTCAAACCAAGCAGTGGCACCATTAATGTTTTTACCCAAAAAAAGCACCAACACCAATAATAACATACAGGCGATGTAGATAATATTGGCAAAAGTTCTCCAGAATTTACTATCTATCAAGTAGGCTCCAAACATCACTATCGAAGCCATCATTACCCAAATGAGCTGCTTGCCAGCCGGGTTTTTAAGGAACTCAAAAAAATTGCCCTCGTAGCCCTTGCCGTAGCCCACCGTATAAATCATAGCCCAGCCAATGAACACCAATGCCAAGTAAATGGAAAGGATGATCCAGTCGATCTGCTGTTTGTTGCGAGAAGCCATGAGCAAGGATTGAATGGGAGAAGGATTAAGGGGTTGAAGGGTTGAAGATGTTGGAGGTTAACTTAACTTCAATCCTTCTCCCATTCAATCCTTCAATCCTTTTTAATCTACATATTCTACTTTGCGAAGAAGGCGAAATCCCGCCGTTATTTCAAAGGTGACATTGCGAATGGTGCGTTCCTGGATTGTTTTGTTTTGACCTGTGTTTGGGTCGTACACATTTGGGATGGCCGGTTGTTTGTATTGGTAAGAGAAATCGGGGTTTACAGTGAACTCCAGCAATGCACCGACCAATTCTCCAAGTTCAAATTCGAGACCTCCGCCTAACGTGACACCGTAGTTCCATTTTTTTACAAAACCATTATCTGGGTAAAAAAGGCTTCTGTAGTACTCATTGACTTCCTTGTATTCGTCAAGGTTGGTGCCCAATGTGTAATCGCCACGCAGCCCAAAAAGATAGTACCCCTTCATCATGTCGGAAATGTTATACTTGCGTTTGCCCCCCAAAATGACGGAAATATTTTTGAACAGAAATTCCTGCGCAGAAAGGCGGTAGAAATTGCCATTTTGATCTAAAAAGCTACCATTGCGTAGGGCGCTACCTTTTACGTGGTAACCCGCTTGCGCAAAAATCGAGAAATCGTCGAGGCTTTCAGCGGAGATAGCACCGTGGTATTTGAAGAGTGGGTCCTGATCAAAGCCGTTCCATTTTTGGATGCCGAGCGTCAGCCCTCCCTTAATGGTATAGGCGGTGCCTTGTGCGCACAATTTTGTGATAGTCAAGGCGAAAAGGGTAATTGGCAGCAAGAGTTTTACCTTCATGATTTTACTTTTTTTGAAAAATGATGGCAGCTTGTCCCAAAAAGCACAGCCAAACCTGACAGTGGGTTTGGCTGTGCTTTTGTCCCGCAAAGCTAAAAAACAAAGTGGAACATCACTTCACCCGTAATTTTTGACCGATACTAATGGTGTTGTCAGTTAAATTGTTGAGTTGCTTCAGGGTATCCACTGAAAGTCCATAGCGGCGGGAAATGTTGTACAAAGTATCGCCTTTTTCTACCGTATGATAAACTGCACCAGCAGGCTGATCGGTAGTTGGGGGTGTAGTCGGAATAGTCGGCGTTGTTGTCGTTGTATCGATAGGATCCGGTTGCACGTCGTCGTCCTGCATGAAGCCATCGTCGGGGAGTAGTGGCGGTACGGTCTGTGTTGGTTTGGGTTCGGTTTCGAGGCGAGGCCGGTCACCTTTGCGGATATTGAAGCCACGGAGTTTGAGGCGCTGATTTACTTGAACTTCAGTATCATCTGGCACTCGGTTTCTTCTACGAAGTCGTTTCGCTTTTATACCGTACAATTGCGAGATGTCGAAAATGGTCTCGCCTTCTTTCACATAGTGCCATTTGCTGCCGCCCCGTCTGCCACAACGCTTGGGTTGGATATAGATTCGGGTGTCGTCAGGCAGTGGTTTCGTCACCACCGGAAGTATTTCATTGTACTTCTCCAGGCGTTTGATGGAGACGTTGGATTTTTGCGAAATATCTTCTACTGTCACATTGTTTTTAGCAAAAATCACCCTCACGTCGTTCACCCTGCGGAGGTCCAGTCCTGCGATGAAATCCTTGTCATTGCTTGGTCTTCCATCTGGAAAGTTGTCGGTTGAGAGACGGTCGTATTCATACAGTTTGTAGGTTTCAATGATTTTGATGAGTCGGTCGTCATAATTGCCAGCGGTGGCATAGCCCGATGATTTGAGGCCTTTAGCCCAGCGTTTGTAGTCCGTGGTTTCCAAACGGAAAAGGAATCCGTATCGGTTGGCTTTTTTGGGGTCGCGCAGGAATTCCGAGTGGGCAATGAAGGAGTCCTCTGCGTCCTTGTACTTTCGGAAGCAAGATTTCGTCAGGTTGCCAAACTGGTCGTAATCGTCGTCTTCTAACTCGTAAGTTTTTCCTGTCCAATCAGAGTGGCACTTAATTCCAAAGTGATTATTAGCTTTGCGGGCCAATTCGCTTTTGCCAGCATTGGATTCCAGTAGCGCCTGTGCAAGCTTGATGCTGGCAGGAATGCCCGCCCTGTCCATTTCGCTGACGGCAATTTTCTTGTACTTGTTGATATAGTCCAGAAAGTCACTGTTTTGGGCAAAAATGTAGGCTGAGGCTAGAAATGCGAATGCTAACGCAAGGGATTTTTTGAACATGAGGCGGAATGATTGAATTTTCATATTGGGTGAAAAGGATATGTGTCAGGTTTTGGGAATGAACGGTGGCGGTGAAAAATCTATTGCCTTGAGCCTTTTTGCCAGCCGTATTTTTGCAAAGATAAAAACTGTAGCGTCTCTTTTTATTTCACAAAAAATCCAATAAAGTTTTACATATTAGCTTCCTTGCATATTTTAGCGTCCAATTCTGAGAAAACGGGAATCAAATAGTTCCAAAACCAACTTAACGTATCACCACACATACCACTAGGCCATTCAAAGCATGAACACACAGACCCGTCGGTATTTATTCATTGATTACGAAAACCTGCTGCAGGTTAAGTTCAAGAAATTAGAGAAGGTTGCGTCTAAAATCTTCATCTTCGTCGAATCCACGCAGGAAACGGTTCCGCTTGCGCTTGTGCGTCAGGCACAGAGTTCTGGTAAAAACATACGTTGGATAGTGGTCAACAACCCCAATGGTGGCAAACTGAACTATCATATCGCCTTCATCATGGGCAAACTCCACCAAAAGCTGGAAGACGACGTGGAGTTTGCCGTCGTGTCTAATGACCCTGAATTTGACCCACTCATCAGCTTTATCAATACCACTGGCCGCAGTTGCATACGCGTAAAACGCAAACAGGACGAAAGCTCCATTTACGAAGAATCCAGCCTGAACTACAGCAAGCCACCTGAGTTCGTGGACGAGTTTTCGATGAAAAATTTCCATGAAAATACCGCGGAAGAGGAGGATGGGATGCCCGTCATGGTAGAGGACGAATTGATTACCCGCACTGCCGAAGAAACCGTCAAGCGCCTTATCCGCTCAGGCAATCGCCCCGCCGAGATTTCAACTTTGAAAAATTACATACTTTTGCACAGTCAAGAAGTTTCCCTGCACGGAAATGTCGAGCGCATCATTCAGAAGTTGAAGGATACAAAAGACATCGAAATCCAGAAAGGGGAAGTGATTTACAATTTTTAGACAATGGACCTAAGACTTTAGAAAAAGCTAGTCCCGGTCTAAAGTCCAACATCTAATTTCTCAAAGTCTAAAAACAGACACGACTACGCAAATGGAAGACATTAATAGTTTATTGCAATCTGCCGAGGATTCCATGAAGGCCTCCATTGAACACCTTCAATACGAACTTACCAAAATCAGAACCGGCAAAGCCTCCTCCAATCTTCTCAACGATATTGCGGTCAGCTACTACGGTACCATGACGCCGATCAACCAAGTGGCCAGCGTTTCCACAGCCGATGCTCGCACCATCGTCATTCAGCCTTGGGAGAAAAACATGCTTCGTCCTATCGAAAATGCGATTTTCGAAGCTAATCTCGGCATCACACCGATGAACGACGGCGAAGTCATCCGCCTTACCGTCCCAATGCTCACGGAAGAGCGTCGCCGTGACCTCGTGAAGCAGGCAAAACATATTGGTGAAGAAGCCAAAGTGAGCGTCCGCAGCGTTCGCCACAAGGCACTTGACACCATTAAAAAAGCGGTGAAAGACGGTTTTTCAGAAGATGGTGGCAAGGACATGGAAAACAGTGTCCAAAACCTCGTCAATAAATATGTGGGCAATATTGACCACATGATTGAGGTGAAGGAGAAAGACGTGATGCACGTATAAAAATTGGCAGTTTGACAGTTGGCAGTGTGCAGTCAACTTGGAAATAGCTTGCAAATATCTATACAAAAAGAAGAGAGGTGACACTTTTTAGAATGTCACCTCTCTTCTTTTTGAATCATCAAATAATAGAAATCACCCAAGCAGCCCCCTCACCAGTGGCAACACTTGCCCTGCCCTATCCTCCTCAAAATCAGCTACTTCCGCCATCTTTTCTATCACCTGACCTCGTTTGGCAATGTTCAACATCCGCTCCCGCTCCGGCGCTGGAAAACGAGAGAAGGTTCGCCGCAGCAGTGGGAGTGTATCCCTGAAAACATCCTCGTGCAGGCCGTCCACCCAGTTGTCCAACAGGTTCCAGAGAGCGGAATTGTGGAGCAAAAGCAGGCCGCTACCTTGCAGGAATCCCTCCAACCATTGCGCAGCCTCCAGCGGTGGCGTGGCTTGGGAAAGCGAGTATTCCATGCGGATGGCAGTCTCAGCTTCCGACCTGATTTTTTTATCAAATAAAATACGGGTACAAGCGCCCGTCAGAATTCCATTGACCAATTGGTTGTCAGCGATGAAGGCAATGCAGTCGAACCACTGGCCGAAAAAACTGGGCTCATTGAGCAGGCCGAGTGCCCGGTTTACCCCCATCAATTTTTCAAAAGCTTCCCGACTGGCATCCTCGTCGAGGTTGACAACGGCAGCAGGCAGTCCAATGCAGATGCGGGGTACGAGATGCTGCACTACTAACTCCACCGCCCGCACATCAGTGCCACGGGTATTGCCGTAGCGCACGATTTGCGCCAGCGGTGGTAGCGCTTCCATCAAGTGGTAAACATCGGTGGTGAGGGCGGCAAGATTCTCCAATTTGCGCAGCAACAAACCGAAAGCTGCTGGCAAATCGGCGTTCAACACCTGCTTCACGAGCTGCGTGAGCGCAGGCAGCGCCTCGGTTTCTTCCGTTTTTTTGGTTAAAAAATTGACACAGGCTTCTTCCACAGTATTCCCCCAAGCTCCTTTTTCAATGATGCGGATGGCGAAATCCGGCGACCATTTCAGCTTCCAAAACTCTTTAAAGCCGCCCGCCGATTGATGGCGGTTCAGTTCCATGAGCCTGCCCCAAGGGATACCGAGCAACTGGAGGCGGTGCAACAGGTGGCTTTTCATCCGCCCTGATTCTTCCCGAAGGTCAATGCCTCCCTGCGGCGAAGCAGCAGTGGCACCGAGCCATTCCTCGTCGGTGTTTGACCAATATTTGGTCAAACGGGCAGATTTCACCGCCTGTTCGATGTCTTTTTGCAGGGGCACGGTGGGAATGTCATCAGGAACACTGCCCACTTTTTTTCCCGTAATTAGCTTATTTTCAATCAGTTGCAGCTTCTCCAAATCGCCTTCACAAATGGTGGTGACTGCCGCTTCCCGCAATTCGTCAATGCCCGGCAGGGCCAATCCCCGCATCGTTGCCAGTGTCTCCGCCAGCCGGATGGCCTCAATCACATTGGCCGACGAGGCGTCGAGGTCTTCTTTGCGGAGCAATATGGCTACCTGGACCATCCAGTGTGTCGCAGCGTTTTTCCCTTCCGAAAAAATCAGTTCGTACCACGCCGGGGAGACGATGCCCGCCCGATAACCGCTCTGGAAAGTGAGGCGGTCGTAGCTCCATGGAATCCAGGTAGCCGTGGTCTTGATTTTTTTGATGCCCTTCAGCAGGGCGGCGTCGTGGCTGGCTTTTATTTTTTCAAAACCGGCCAGCGCAGGCACGTGCCACGCCCCGCACACGACGGCGATATTTTGAAAACCGTCCTTCTCGGCCTTCCGAATGGCTTGCCGCATGTACGCCTCCCGCAGCAGGGTTCGGAGGCTTTCCTCGGTGCCTTCCCGCAGGGCGGCCATCATCTTCGCAATGGCGGCAAAAATCTCCGCCCCGTTCCCGGCACTCTCGAACATGGCTTCCCACCAGCGTTCGCTGTCCGTGTAGCCTGCCAGCGTGGCGAGGTGCGCCATCGGGTCGGCCCGGAAGGCACGCTCTTCGGGGGTCATTTTTTCCAAAAATCCGAGCGCCGACTGCGGGTTTTGCCGCTCGGCCTCGTCAAGGGCGAAATGGATGTCCATGCCCAAGTCCATGAAGCGAACGGGGATGTTCCGTTGCTGCGCAAACTGGATGGCCTGCCACTCCGGCGAGAACTCGGCGAAGGGGAGATAGCTCGCTCGCCCCAGGTCTTTGGGGTCGTAGATGAGCATGGCGACGGGGGGTATCAAGGATTGAGGGGTTGTAGGATTGAGGGATTTAATATGAGCGGCCATTGGCTCGGCATCGGCTGGGGCTTCGACGAGAAGACAGTCAGGCGGATTGGCTTCGAGGGCCGAAAGGACGGCTTTGGTAGAGCCGGGGCCATGATGTCGGATGCCGAGGAGTGAGATGGTCATGGGGTAAAATTAGGCAAAAGGTTTTGACCGAAAACAATTTGCACTAGCGCAAAAAAAGGCGAAGCGACACTAGCCACTTCGCCTTTTCACTGAGAAATGGCGATTGCGCTTCGCCCCTATTGTACTACTAGTTTCAGCTGCCCAGCTGGTTGGTCGTCCATTTCAAAAAGCACGATATACAGTCCGCTGACAAGCGGTGCTTCTATTTGCCGAGTAGATCGGAGCGCCGATAAAATAAACTGTTCTTGGGCCACCTTTTTGCCATTGTCAGAGATGATGGTGGCCTTGATTTTTCCCGGTTTTTTGACCGAAAAAACTATCGTCATTTCCTGATTGGTACGGGCAGGGTTAGGATAAAACTCGACGGCTTCTAAGTTGCTTCCAGTCTCTATGGTTCCCGTAAAAAGGCCGTAAACTTCGTAGCCGAACACATGTTGGCAACCCACACCATCTGTGATGGTGACTACATAGTCGCCTGGTGGAACATTCATCAAGGACTGTGTTGTGGCGCCGTTGTTCCATTGGAAACTAAAAGGCCCGCCGCCCCCGTTCACCCCAGAAATTATGACAGAGCCGTCTGAACTGGTCATGTTGGAAGCATTTGTGACATTTACTACTGGCATGATGGAGCCAGGGCTTTGGATGTCAAAACTGGCCGTGGAAGTGCAACCGGCGCCATCCGTAACGGTCACCGTGTAATTCCCAGCGTAGAGGTCATCATTGATGCGGGTCGTGCTTCCATCGCTCCACAGGTAGTGAAACGGGGCTTCCCCACCAGTAATCTGAAGCTCAATAGAGCCATCCACGAGGTAGGCACAGGACATATCGGAAACTTGTGCGTCAATGCCGATAGGCACTGGTGTGCCAACATTGTAAACCTTCACCAATGGGCAACCTCCTGAAGCATCTGTGATGGTTACCCGATATTCTCCAACAGCGAGCAAGAAAATATCCTGTGTGGTAGCGCCGTTGCTCCATAGATAGTTGAGCGTCCCATTGCCACCTGTAGCCGTCAGGTCAATGGCACCGTTAGCTTGGCCGCTGCAATCAGTAGACTGAACAAGTGCCGAGGCGGTAATTGTGGAGTTGTTGTCGATGATAAAATTACCATCATTACTGCCTGGCACTACTTGGGTAAGGTTTTGATGAACAACCAAATTGTCGGTGATGGAACCTGTGAAGCTCAATGGCGTGCTAGCTCCAATGCTGCCATTCGCTACAAATTTCAGTTCGCAGATAGCTGTGCCATTCGCTGCTGTGACGCCGGATGAGGTTTGGGTATTGACCCAGACTAAGCTCAGCTTGCCATTGTTGATAGCGGCTTGGCCGAGGCTGTTGTTCGTGAACCCAACCAAATTGAAGTTAGCTGCAGAAAGAAATTGCAAGATGCTGGCATCCCATTCCAACGTGAATTGAAAGCCCCGGATGTTTTGAAAGTCTTCCACTCGAAGGTGATAAACAACTGTGTCACCCGTATTGCAGGCATTGAGGTTTTCTAATGAAAAACTGGTGTTCAGTGCTGGCGGGGCATCAGTGGATGGGTCTGCCACGTCGCCAATTTTTATCCCATAAAAATCCTGACCAACAAGGGAGTCCTGAAGGTTTGTCACAAGAATACTCTCTGGGAACTGTGGCATGAAAGGGTTTAGGGGGTTGGGGAAAACATAATTTTTTGGAACAAAACGCCAAGATGTGCTCATAGGGAAATTGGGTGAATTCCCGAAAAGTACATCCCGGATGGCAGCTATATCTGTGAATGTGATAATGTTGTCAATATTGGCATTGGCCGCAATCAGCCGATAGGGATCGGTGATGGGTTGGCTATTGTTGATGTGCTGCGCAATGGCAATCAAGTCCACTACCGTGATGCCTTCTTTATGATTAATGTCTTTGAAAGGAAGTAATTCATAATCGGAACCAGAGAGGAGAGTCCCGCAATCGTAATTTCCATTTGCGTCGGTCACGTCCATGCTAATGGAAGCAGCTTTTACATCCACATCTGGTACGGGTGTTCCGTTTGGTCGGGTAATATTACCAGAGATGGTGAGTGGGTCGCTGTTCTGGAAGATGAGAAAACCTGCCCCGCCACCAATGTCTAAGTTTTTTACCCAAAATTCGCCGTATGGATAGCCATTGAAATCACCAGCCGTCCAATCTGGTTGTGCGCCGGGGAACATATCGTAGAGGGTGTATGCAGCATTGAATGGCTGTGTGGAAGTTGCCAAAGGATACAAACCACCTGCATTGCTGATGGTAAACATGTACAGGTCTTCGGATTGGTCCACAAGGAACCCAAAATCATCTACCGTTTGGGCAACGTCTGAAATATCAACAGCCGTAAAATAAAACCTGACTTTCAAAGAATCCACGATGGGGTTGGCACCAGTAATTTGCCAATACCGATTGGCCACGATCCAAATTTCTGTGTTGATGTAATCTGCACCAGAAAGGTTGTAACCACCTGTGTTGAAGCTGGGCAAGGTGCCCGATTTCACTGTCATGCCTTGATTAATGGAGCCGATGTCCTGTCCATTTTTTTTGATGGAAAACAAGATTCGGTTGTTGGTGCTGTTGTAGTAGTGCGTCCAACCCTCGGCATCCGTACATTCCTCATCAGCGACTAGCACCTGATTAGTCATATTGATAACTTCGAGCGCAGAGAGGTCACATTGGGCATTGGCAAAGCCAATGAAAGCCCAAATGAAAATAGTGACAAGTGTAAAAAATTTCATGGGTTTTCGATTTCTGAGTGTGAGAAAATGATCATCTCAAATTGAGGGGGAGCGGCCAAAAGGCGCATTGTATGCAGGTTTTGGTTGAGTGGCAACCAGTTCAAAAAACCTTTTTGGCCGTAACTCACAATATGAGATATTTCAAAAAAAGCAAATATTATGATTCTACCCTGTTTAGGGCATTTTGTTTCATGCAAAAACCAGTAATATGTGTAGTTTAATCTGTCCTTTCACAGGGTTTCCCGAAAGGAGAAGTGGAGGTAGAATCGGCATGCTGCCGTACATTGCCCCACAAAATAAGAACCCCTAGGCCATATTTGCAAAAAAAGCATTTAAAACTAACTGGATAACGGTAGGGCTAAAATGGATTTTCAGGCGTTTATCACAGATTTTGCGGAGCAGCTAAAAAGCCAAACTCCGATAGATTGGGCTATTACGTTCACAGCCTTGTTGTACGTTTGGCTAGCGGCAAGAGAGAGCCCATGGTGCTGGGTGTCGGGAATTGTGAGCAGTGGGCTTTGGGCTTGGGCTGATTTTGCCCGCTACAACCTCTGGTTGGATGGCCTGCTGCAGGCCTTCTACGTGCTGATGGGTTTCATTGGGTTGTACACTTGGCTTTTTGCGAAGCAAAGAAACCAAGCTAAGCTCGCCATACAAAGGTTATCACTGCGCCAACATGGATTGCTATGGTTGGCTGGCGGAGCGCTCACATTTGCACTGGGTTTTTTGTTTAAAAAATACACGACAACCTCCTTTCCCTACGCTGATTCTTTTATTACAGCTTTCAGCATTATTGCCACATTCTTGACCATCAAGAAAGTGTTGGAGAACTGGCTTTATTGGGTGCTTTTCGACACATTGGCTATTTTTCTTTTTCTCGCAAAAGATGCGGTGTTGGTGGCCGTGGTTATGGTCGTTTACACGGCAATGGCCATTTATGGTTACTTAAATTGGAAAAAGGAAATGTTACATTAGCAGCATGAAACAGAAACTTGGACTCCTTGCACTTACCTGTGTGTTAAATATCGGTTGCCTGTCGGCCCAGTTCATCCTCAACGGTTCGGCGGTACAAGTGAATGATACCTGTTGGACACTCACCGAAGCCCAAAACTGGCAGGTGGGCTCCATCTGGAACGAAACGAAAATTGACCTCAACAACAGCTTTCAGGTCATCATGGAGCTTAAGCTTGGTTGCAATGACAATGGTGCCGATGGCATCCTCTTTGGGTTGCAACCAGTGAGCACAAGCATTGGGGAACAGGGCGAGGGCATTGGCTTTCAGGGCGTTTCGCCTTCCTTAGGCATCGAGTTCGATACTTGGCAGAATTCTAATCTTAACGATCCCGCCTACGACCACGTGGCCATTTCTAAAAACGGCGTGCTCAACCACTCCTCTCCCAACAACCTAGCTGGCCCGGTACAGGCCAATGCATCCAATGCGAACATTGAGGATTGTGATTTCCACAAGCTCCGGGTAAATTGGGATGCCGTTACCCACACCATTGAAGTTTGGTTCGACTGCAAATTGCGGCTGACTTATACTGGCGACATCGTGAACGATATTTTTGGTGGTGACCCCTATGTTTACTGGGGTTTCACTTCTGCGACGGGTGGTGCCAACAATCTCCAACAGGTCTGTTTCAGCTACACCACTTTCTTGGATAAATTTGATGACGTCGTTATCTGCCCAGGCGGGCAGTACCAAATCACGCTCAGCGGCGGTGTGGAATACCATTGGGCACCTGCCGCTGGCCTTAGCAACCCAAATATTGCCAACCCCATTGCCAAGCCTGACTCAACGACTGACTACCAAGTTGAGGTGATCGATGCCTGCGGCAACCAATTCTTTGATACCATCAATGTCGCCATAGATGGTGATACGGTTTTTTTTGAACTTGGCGTGGACACGATGATTTGCGAGGGCGAATCGTTGCTATTGGATGCAACATCCTTTGGAACCAATTCAGTGGATTATAAATGGTCAAATGGACAAACTACCCCAACCATTGGTGCCACTACTACAGGCCTTTACGCCGTGACAGTCACCATTGACGACTACTGCGTGGCAGACGACCGCAAAGCCATTACCGTGGTACCTTTGCCAAAAGCCAACCTGCCGCCTGACACAGTACTTTGCCTCGAACAAGTATTGATGCTGGATGCTAGCAATGGCATTGGCGAATATCTGTGGCAGGACGGGCTGACGGATCCCTTACGTACTGTGACCGAACCTGGCGGCACCTACATCATTGTCGCTTCAAATATTTGCGGTGAAGAAAAGGCCAGCATCTCAGTGCTTTATGAAGATTGCAGACAGGTTTATTTCCCAAATGTTTTTTCTCCGAACGATGATGGTATCAATGACATTTTCCTCCCTTTTGACGGTGGCGATGTACTCATAGTCCTTTCCCTGCAAATCTTTGATCGCTGGGGAGGGCGGGTATTTGAAGCGTATGAATTTCCCCCGAATGATTTTGCCTTGGGCTGGGACGGGCTGGTTCGAGGCAAAAAGGCCAACCCCGGCGTGTACGCTTGGTTTGCGGAGGTTGAGTTTCGGGATGGGAAAAAGGAATTGAAAAAAGGCGAAGTAACCTTACTGCGGTGAGTTTTGGTAAAATCAAACCAAAAGGAGTAGCTTTCGACCGCAATTTTTGCACAAAACAAAAATCAACTTTAAGCAGATGCAACTATCCACACTTGATTGGTCAATCGTGGCCGCATTCTTTGTGCTGTCATTGGTCATTGGTCTTGTAGTCAGCAAACGGGCTGGCGAAAGTGCCTCCGAATATTTCCTCTCCGGGCGCTCTATGCCTTGGTGGTTGCTGGGCTTTTCGATGGTCGCCACCACCTTCAGTGCCGATACTCCGAACCTTGTCACGGATATTGTTCGGAAAAATGGTGTCAGTGGCAACTGGCAGTGGTGGGCTTTCCTGCTTACGGGCATGTTGACTGTATTTGTTTACGCTAAACTCTGGCGGCGTAGTGGCGTACTAACTGACCTCGAATTTTACGAACTGCGCTACTCCGGCAAAGAAGCCGCCTTTCTGCGGGGCTTCCGGGCGCTGTACCTCGGTGTGTTTTTCAATGTGATGATCATGGCGACGGTCTCGCTTGCCGCTATAAAAATCGGTGGTGTGTTGCTAGGGCTTTCGCCAATTCAAACCATCCTGATTGCAAGCATTGTGACAGTGGCCTACACTTCACTGGGTGGTCTAACGGGGGTTATCTGGACAGATTTTTTTCAGTTCATTGTTGCCATGATCGGCGTGGCGGGAGCGGCTTATGTGGTGGTCAATTTGCCCCAAGTGGGAGGCTTGTCGGCCATGTTGGCACACCCTAACGTGGCTGGTAAGTTGAGTGTATTGCCTGACTTTCACGATATGAGTGTGCTAGTGCCTTTCCTAATCATGCCCCTCGCCATTCAATGGTGGAGCGTATGGTATCCCGGAGCCGAGCCGGGCGGAGGCGGCTACATCGCTCAGCGGATGCTTTCTGCCAAAAACGAGAACCACGCCATCACGGCTACCTTGTTCTTCAATTTTGTGCATTATGCACTGCGTCCTTGGCCTTGGATTGCTGTGGCCTTAGCTTCACTTATCGTTTTTCCCGATGTGGCTTCCTTGAAAACGGCCTTTCCGAACTTGCCAGCCAATATCATCAACGATGACCTTGCTTATCCAGCCATGATGTCCTTCTTGCCAAGCGGCCTTTTAGGCATCATTGTGGCGGCACTGATAGCGGCATATATGTCCACCATTGCTACTCACCTCAATTGGGGCTCAAGCTACGTGGTCAATGATTTTTACAAGCGGTTCATCAAGCCGGAAGCCAGTGACAAAGAGCAAGTGACAGTAGGTAGGATTTCGACGCTGGTACTGATGGTTTTTTCCGCATTGTTGGCATTGTTGCTTTCAAATGCGCTGCAAGCTTTCAATATCCTCCTGCAAATCGGTGCAGGTACGGGTCTGATTTTCATCCTCCGCTGGTTCTGGTGGCGTATCAATGCTTGGAGCGAGATTTCGGCAATGATTATTTCGTTTGTGGTGGCTTGTGTTTTTGAATTTGGGTTCCCTGATGTACCCTCGCATATCAAACTCATGGCTGGGGTAGGTATCACTACAATCGGGTGGATAGTGGTCACTTTCATGACCCAGCCCACTGCTCATTCCAAATTGCTTAATTTTTACAAACTCATTAAACCACAGCCGACTGGCTGGCAAGCCGTCATTCAACCTGCCCTTACGACTGGGGAATTGCAGCCTAGCGATGTAGTTCCCGGCAAACTTCCGCTTGAAATCATGTGCATGATTGCTGGCTGCTTCTTGGTGTACGGAGCGTTGTTCGGTCTCGGTTTCTGGATGTATGGGGAGATTGGCAAAGCGCTGATTGGGCTTGCGGTTTCTGCCTTAGCTACTTTGGTTTTGGTGAAATCATGGAGTCAGGTAAAAGGCAGTATGTTGGAGTAGTTTTTTGCTAAGTTTAATTTGGGTGGAAAACAAACACTTTGCCCGGCAAATCATCCAAACCTTCATTTGCAATGTACATCGTGCCATCCTCATCAAAGCAAATGCCCTCAGGTTGGTTGTGCATGCTTTTTTTGAGGCGTTCCAGGTAGAGGATTTTTCCTGTTGAATCCAGCACCAGCAAAGTATTGCCACGAGCAGAGGTTACGTAAATATCGCCTGTAATTGGGTGGATGGCAATGCCTGATGGGCTAAACTTCATCTGTTCATCCTTCTGAACATACACATGCTCCATTTTCTTTTTGGCGCCCGGATCCCCGCAGTTTTCCAGAAATCCCTGCAAATTGGGAAGGGTGAGCAAAAATGCAGGTTCATCCCCAACAGTTTTCGTATTTAGGTCAAAAGCGTAAATGGCTTTGTTCAACGGTGTGCCCTCTTTGTCAACGCCTTTGCCTTTGCAGCCTAAAAGTAGGCGGTTGTTTTTTTTGTCGTAAGCAAGGCCCTCCACGTCGTTGTCTTTGTTCAAAAATGATTTGAAAGTTTGCACTTCGGGGTCAGGCTCTAGGAAGTTTTTTATTTGGTAGAGCGTACCGTTGCTCTTGATGGCCCATACATCATTGCCTACGATTTCCAACCCCTCGAAGTCACCAGAGTCTTTGAACAACACTTGCTTTTTCACTTCCCCAGTAGTTTTATCCAACAAATAAACTATGCCCTTTTCATCATTAATGGTTGCGAGCAGTTGGCCCTGTATGCCCAGACCTGATACTTCTTTAAGCTCCTCTGGCATGATTAAAGTAGCATCGGGTGCCTCTAGTTCGTAAGGAAACGAGGAAAAATATTCATTGTTCAGACAACTGTTTTCGAGGGTAAACCAAGTAGGGAAAAGAATCAGCAGCAGTAGTTTCGACATGTTGGGTGTGGTTATTTTTGTGAAAACGCTTTGTGAAGCAAAGCTACGGGATTACGGGGCGGAAAGTTGCTCTTGGTATAAAACGAAGGCTTTTGGATAATTGGTATTCCATTAGAGTATGACAAAATGAGAAACATTTCATAAAAAAAGTCGCACCCATAAGGTGCGACTGCCATAAACAAATTATAATCTCATGAAATAAACGAAAATCTTTAGGCTTTTGAGGAGGATGTACACTTTGTATTTACAACCACGAAAAACTTTCAGAAGTTTACACCAAGAGCCTAAAATCAATCTGAGGGCATAATTGCTAACAGGTTTTTAACAAATAGAAAAAAGTATGAAGGGCATTTCCAAGACGGACATCGTGCGGGTGCAAGGCCAACAGCAAAGGTTACTTGAGGACTTTGTCGTGACCGAGGAGCCGCTCGAAATCAGGTTGGGATTCCTAAAGAATGGGAGACGGGCGCAAAAAAGCATCTCAGTGACCATGCGCACCCCTGGTCATGATGAGGAATTGGCACTGGGCTTTCTCTTCACTGAAGGAGTCATCGCCCATGTCGAGCAGGTGACGGGTTTTGGCCGCCCTCCAGTTCGCTGGAAACAAGCCAAGGAAAATGTGATTCTAGCCGAACTGGGCGATGAAGTAGAAGTGGATATTGGGCGTTTGAATCGCAATTTTTACACCACCTCCTCTTGTGGAGTATGCGGCAAGGCGAGCATTGAAGCGGTTCGGGTACAGGGTAGGTACGAGTTGCCGGAGGCAGTACCAATGTTTTCGGCTAAACTGCTGCACGAAATGCCTGAAATGCTGGCAACTAAGCAGTCTATATTTGACTGCACAGGTGGTTTGCATGGTGCGGCCTTGTTCGATACAAGCGGCAAACTGCTGCTTTCCCGCGAGGACGTAGGTCGCCATAATGCCCTCGACAAGCTCATTGGAGCTGCGTTGCAGCAAGGTCTGGTGCCGCTTTCGGGGAAATTAGTGCTTGTGAGCGGTCGGGCCGGTTTTGAGTTGGTGCAGAAGTCGGTCATGGCAGGGGTGGCAGTGCTAGCCGCCGTGGGTGCCCCGACAAGTCTTTCCGTGGAACTGTCAGTGGAGGCAGGCATGTCTCTCGTTGGGTTTCTTCGAAATGGGCAGTTTAATATTTATAGTGGCGCTGAGCGTATCAGTTTTTAGACTTTGTTGGAAAAACCGTTACTTTTGCCAGCTTTTTATTACAAACTAATTTCATCACCATTTAAAAATACCTAACATGGGCAGAGGAGACAAGAGAACCACCAAAGGCAAAATTGCAAGGGGTTCGCACGGCAAAAGTCGTAACAAAAAGACGAACAGTGCAGCACAGCCGAAGAAAGAAGTAAAGAAGAACGGCTAAGATAACCCGTTGGATGTTGCTTGCTCCACTCTAGGACGAGCAACAACCAACTGGTTAAACAAAGTTTTATGAAAATTCGCATCCAAGGCAATTCCATCCGCCTGCGGCTTTCACAATCAGAAGTGACTAAATTCCACGAAACTGGTAGTGTTTCAGACAGTATCAGCTTTGGTGGGATTTTGGGTGCAAAATTGAGTTATTCACTGGAGCGCACTGACATGCCTGATATGTCTGCCACATTTGATAACAACCAAATCAGTGTTTTCGTACCAACTGAACTGGGGGTCCGTTGGGCTACTTCTGTGGAAGAGGTAGGGATGGAGCATCTGCAACGTGTAGCCGCCATCGATGAAGCACTGCGGATTTTAGTTGAAAAGGACTTCAAATGCTTGGCAGAGCGGCCTGATGCTGACGAATCTGACAATTTCCCGAATCCGAACCTTAGTTGCTGATTCCCCACGCATTTTAAATTACTGACCTGAAATATCACCTTCCGGCGTTTTTCCACCAAACCTAATATTTTGAGAATGCTTTTTAGCCTACTATTTGGTTATTAACTTGCCCTGTATTTATTAGGGTTTTGAGTATAAAATGGACGGGGCGTAAGCCGAATCTTGCTCGACTAACACCCCGATTTGGCTTTTCACAGAAAAAATTTGAGAAAAACCTAATAAATACGCCAAAAACCTAGCAATTGCTGAAACACCTGCTTGTTTGAAAGCGTTAGTGTGATCGTTTATAAACGTTTTTCGGGAAAAGTCCCGATCTGGTTTTTGACTTTGGATAATTACCTTTTTTATCTGGCTGTGCATGTGCCGAGTCGTTCATCGGGCATCCAGAGCCACGGTTGCATGCCGTGGCAGATAGAAGGAAAACAATGGCTGCGAGGCCGAACACAAGCGAAAACCTTGACTTAATCATTTGCGAAAACAAATTTTAGCTTAAAAGAATGGTGCAAAGTTGGGCAAAATACCCGTCAAATGCGAGCTTTAGATGAAAAGTCCAATAAAATCAGGCATTTTTCTCTTTAAAACGTTGGCGGATATGGATGCTTGTATATTTTTGCGCCACTTTTTTAAAAACTGTAATTTATTAAACCATTTTAAGATGAACAAAGGAGATTTGATCAACAAAGTCGCAGAAAGCGCAGGCCTTACCAAAGCACAAGCCACTTCTGCTGTTAACACAGTATTTGAAGCAATTGGTGAGTCACTCACTAACGGTGACAAAGTTACACTCATCGGCTTCGGTACTTTCTCTGTATCTAAGCGCGAAGCTCGTCAGGGCCGCAACCCACAGACTGGCCAATCCATCACGATTGCTGCTAAAACTTCTGTGAAGTTCAAAGCTGGCAAAGAACTGGCGGATTCTGTGAACTAATCACAAACCGAAAGATCTAGCTTTCAAAAAGGAAAGGGCAACCGGGAAATCCCCAGTTGCCCTTTTCCTTTTTCCTTTTCCTACCTTTGTATGCTGATTATTCAGCAAAGGCATCAATTTTACCATGTACGAGGCAGTAAAAAAGCTGGCAAAAAAGTCTTTCCCAAAGCAATTGCTCCTTAAAAATGAGTTGTTCCTTCGGAAAATCCTCGCTGTCAGCTATCGAGGTAATGCGGTTTGCTGCAATATTTGCGAGAGCAAGCTCAGCCACTTCATCTACCTCGAAAACGGAGAACTGCTCTGCCCAGCCTGCGGAAGCCTACCACGCAATCGCCGGCTTTGGCAACAGTTAGGGGAGCAGGATTTGCTTAGAGGAAACGTCCTAGATTTTTCGCCTAGCCGATGCTTGGCAAGGAAAATGCGGGTGCAAAAGGGCATCCGCTACGTCAGCAGTGATTTCGTCGGGGAGTTTGAAGCTGAAAAATCGCATGACATCACAGCCATCGCCGAACCGGATGACAGTTTCGATCTCGTTATTTGCTACCATGTGTTGGAGCATGTGGATAATGATCAGAGAGCCATGCAGGAGCTTTTTCGAGTGTTGAAACTCGGTGGCAAAGTGCTGATTCAGACGCCTTTCAAAGAGGGCGACATTTACGAAGACCCTACTATCATCAGCCCGGAAGCCCGGTTGGAGCATTTTGGGCAGGAAGACCACGTTCGGATTTACTCCGAAAGCGGCTTGGCAAAGAGGTTAGGGAGTGCAGGCTTTTCAGTGGAAATTAAGCATTTCGAAGAAGACCTGAAATTTGGAATGAAGGAAAACGAAACTCTTTTAATAGCAACAAAACCTAAGTAAGAAATACATGAAATTCGCAACAAAGACTATTCATGCAGGCATTGAGCCAGATCCCAGCACTGGGGCGGTGATGACGCCGATTTACCAGACCTCTACCTACGCCCAAGCTGCCCCCGGCGATCACAAGGGCTACGAATATGCCCGCACGCAGAACCCAACACGTCATGCTTTGGAAGCCAACCTGGCCGCCCTTGAAAACGGTGCGGATGGGATTTGTTTTGGGAGTGGCCTCGCCGCCATGGATGCCATCCTAAAGCTGCTGGATGCTGGCGATGAAATCGTGGCCACTAACGACCTCTACGGAGGTTCCTACCGCCTCATCACCAAGATTTACGAACGATTTGGGCTGAAGGGCCACTTTGTGCCGATGTACGATGCCACCCAGTTTGAGCAATATTTGACGCCGAAAACAAAGCTGATTTGGATTGAAACGCCCACGAATCCGATGCTCAACATCGTGGACATTGAGGCGATTTGTTCTATTGCAAAAAAGCGGGGCATTCTTACGGCAGTAGACAACACCTTCGCCACACCGTACCTCCAAAACCCACTTGACCTCGGCGCCGATATGGTGATTCACTCGGCTACTAAATACCTTGGCGGCCACTCCGACACGGTGCTTGGTGCTGTCGTGACGAAGACCGAGGAGCTTGCGCAACGGATGCATTTCATCCAAAATGCCAGCGGCGGTGTGCCCGGCCCGATGGACTGCTTCCTCGTGCTACGGGGTATCAAAACGCTCCACTTGCGGGTGCAGCGAGCTTGTGAAAATGCTGAAAAAATTGCCCAAGCACTGCTCGGCAATCCAAAAATAAACAAGGTTTATTACCCAGGATTTGCTGACCATCCCGGCCATGCGTTGGCCAAAAAACAAATGAACCACTTCGGGGCGATGGTGTCTTTTGACCTCAAGGAAGACACGCTGGAAAATGCGAATCAAATATTAACGAAAACCAAACTGTTTACCTTGGCCGAATCGCTGGGCGGCGTGGAGTCGCTTATCGGCCACCCATCAACCATGACACATGCCTCCATCCCACGGGCGGAGCGGCTGAAAGTCGGCCTGACCGACTCGCTCATTCGCCTCAGCGTTGGCATTGAGGATGTGGACGACCTGCTCGCAGACCTGCAACAAGCAATGTGAGTGAGGAGAATATTGGGTGTTTAGTTTGGGGTATTATGGGATAATAAAAAAAGCCTTTTTAATATCTCGAAATTATAATCACCCAAAATCGTTGTGCTGCATGGCGCAGCAATATTTTTTAAAATTGATTTTGATTTGTTGAGTGGATATGTTTGACGAAGCGATAGGATAATTTACCAACAACACCAGCAAAATCAAGCATTGAGATTGTTCTGTAAGCGCATATATTATTAACCCGTAGTCGATTGCATATCTTCTTGTTTTAGTAATAAAACCATGTTTTATAGCTCGCTATGTGTTCATTAAAAAAGTTATTTTCAGTGCTATCTCAGCCATTTAATAACGAATGAAATTCACAGATTTAAACCTCATCGAACCCATCCTGCGCTCGTTGCAGGAAGAAGGTTATGATACGCCTACCCCCATTCAGCAGCAGAGCATTCCGTACTCCATAAAAGGGCGTGACCTGCTTGCTTGCGCACAGACTGGCACCGGAAAGACTGCAGCATTTGCAATTCCAATTTTACAGCGACTGAACGAGAAGTACCCCACTGGAACGGGCAGCAACCACATCAAAACACTGATACTGACCCCGACCCGTGAGTTAGCCATCCAAATCGGCGAAAGTTTCTCAGCTTATGGCCGTCATTTGAAGCTCCGCAATTTTGTGGTTTTCGGGGGAGTAGGCCAAAAACCACAGGAAGATGCCCTGCGCCGTGGGGTGGACATCCTCATCGCTACACCGGGCCGATTGCTCGACCTGATGAATCAGGGTTTCGTCAGCTTGAACCAACTCGAAATCTTCGTGCTCGATGAGGCCGACCGGATGCTCGACATGGGCTTTATTCATGACGTGCGCAGGGTCATCAAGGCGCTACCGGCTGTTCGGCAGACACTGTTTTTCTCAGCAACGATGCCTACAGAAATTGCAAAGCTGGCTCATGACATCCTCACTGACCCAGTGAAAGTAGCAGTGACACCCGTGAGCAGTACGGCAGAGATGATTGACCAGTCCATTTATTTTGTGGACAAAAACCGTAAGAAACACCTGTTGTTGCATTTGTTGCAAAACAACGATGTGAAGTCGGCCCTCGTGTTTACCCGTACCAAACATGGGGCAAACCGGGTGGCACAGGATCTGACGAAATCGGGCATTCATTCAATGGCCATACACGGTAACAAGTCGCAGACCGCCCGCCAGAATGCCCTCCAGAATTTCAAAACAGGTGATATCCAAGTGTTGGTAGCAACGGACATTGCTGCTCGAGGAATTGACTTGGAGGAATTGTCGCACGTGATTAACTTTGACCTGCCCAACGTTCCCGAAACTTATGTGCACCGGATTGGCCGCACGGGTCGGGCAGGGGCCAGTGGGATTGCGTTTTCCTTTTGTGACCAAGAAGAAAAAGCTTACCTGCGTGACATTGAAAAGCTCATCAATAAAAAAGTACCCATCGTGAACGACCATCCGTACCCACCTGGCAGTGGTGCCAATGATAAGCCCGAAGCCGAGGACCGACCACCACGCCAACCCCGTAATCCTCAAAGGGATAAGCAGCCACGCCGTGATCAAGGCCAGCGCAATGAATCTCAAGGAGGCAGGTCACAAAGAGATAACCAAACTCACCGTGAGCCACAGGGCGATAAGCCACAAAATCAGCGCAACGAATCCCGCCCAATAGCCGATGGAGAGGCTCGGCCAGAAATGGGCGGTGGAGAAGAACGCTCACGGTCATCTCGTCGTCGGGGTCGTGGTGGTAGAGGCCGAGGTGGCCGTGGCCGTAGTGGCAACAATCCGACTGGTGAAAACCGCCAAGCACAAGGAACTGATGCACCCCAACAGCCCCGACCACCCAAACCACAAAATCAGCAGCAGCCAAGACCTGAGAAAAAGGAAAACACGGGTGCTGAGGACAAGCCAAAATGGTCTTCCATCTTCAAAGAACCAACCACGGGCAAGAAGGGCTTCGTGATAAAAAGCGACCGGGACGAAATGTCGAAGGCACGGGACAAGAACCGCAGAGGCGGTGGGGGGCCACCACGAAGCGGTAAAGGTAGGGGCAGGTAATTACACCAAAATACCAAGCAAGCGGTAACATCTTTCAAAAATTAGATGTCACCGCTTTTTTGTTTTTTGAAAAAACGGTTTGTCCTTGCTGGCTGATTTCTTCTATCTTTCTCGCAATTATTGAAACAACAAAACTGAGCATGAAGCAAGCACTTATTTCTACCATCATCCTCATCTCGCTGGCGCAAACAACGACCTCCTGCCAAGTAAGCAGGGATTTCACCTTCCCCAACGGTGCTAAAGCCGCCATTTGCCTCACCTATGATGACGGACTGCCGAGCCACATCCACAATGTAGCTCCGGCACTGGCAAAATACGGCTTGAAAGGCACTTTTTTCGTTACCATGAATTCTACTTCTGTGCAGGATGAAATGGAAAAATGGCGTGGATTGGCGATTGAAGGCCATGAACTGGCCAATCATTCCGTCTATCACCCATGCCGGAAATCCTTGCCGGGTATGGACTGGGTGAGAGATTATTATGACCTCGATCACTACACCGTGGCACAGGTGCTTGCTGAAATCAGGGTCGCCAATGGCTATCTACAAGCATTGGATGGAAAGAAAAATAGAACTTACGCCTACCCTTGCGCCCATCTTTTTGCCGGAGGCGTCAGTTTCAAGGATTCAATTGCACAGGTTGCTACCGCTGCAAGAGGCGTACACGACAAGCTAGTACCTCCGGATGAAATTGACCTGAACAACGTTGCCTCTTGGTCACCCACAGAAGTATCTGGCAAGGAACTGATAGCCTACGTCCAATCCGTCATTGACAAGAAAACACTGGGGACTTTTTGCTTTCACGGGGTCGGTGGAGATTACCTCTCAATTTCTAATCAAGCTCACGAAGAACTGCTTGAATGGCTTGCTGAGCACAGCAGTGAGGTATGGGTGACGACATTTCAGGAGGTGACAGATTATGTGAGGGAGAAGAGGGGGAAGTGAGACCATTTGTACCCATTACAATATAAACCACTAAAATGCATTCAATGAATGCAGAACCTGAGAAAGCACAAGCATTAGTTTATTATCGAGATTTGTTGATGACGACTATCGATTATTACTTGAGCAGACCCAGCATATTTGCCCATAAACATTTGGATGCAGCGGAAACACGATGTTTTCACCATTTAAAACTGCAATCAGCAGCACTTTATCACAAAGACAGACTTGCCCAACTCAAACGATGGTTTAGAGACTTGACTGAACCGATAATAGAATCCCACGATTTCATCTTTGATAAATACCTGCAAGAAACTACTGGTTACCAAATTTCTGTTTTCAAATCATATCGCGAGCGGGTAGAGAAAATTCTTAAAAAGGGGAAGATTAGCACTGATAATCAATAACTTGACCTTTTGATGAAACTTAATCAATTATGCCCTATAAACACTTCGTATGTAATGCAACTAAACTTATTAATAGCTGACTATGAGCAAAAAAGAATCAGTAGGAATATTTCATGAAAGTTAATCTCATACTTCAAAAGCCCATTTCTCAAGGCAGTCTCCTTGGCATCATTATGGTGGAAAATTCCGATAATTTATGTTTTTAACTTTTAAAACAGAATACCTCTGCTAATCCTTTGATAGGCCAACATACCTGTTCACCACCTCAAATCCTCATCCACTTCCTCACTCCGCTGGCTGCCGTATTTTTTCTTGGTTTCCATGCGCTGGCGTTGGCGCTCCATCACCAAATTGGCGAGGGCCACATTCGCAGGCTCGGGATTGCCCGGCGATAGTGCGTCGTGGATTTTATGCTCCAGCACATCGTTGCGGTAGAGCAGGCTCATCAGGTACTCCATGTTGTGCTCAATGAGGTAGGAAATGCGGTCGCAGAGCATCTCAAAAATCGCCTCCTCCGAAGCTGACTCAGATGTTAGCGATTCCAGCTCAAATTCGCTGATAATCAAGTCGTTGGGATTGTCGTTGGGTAAGGTCATGTGTATTTTTTATGCAAAAATGCCGGAAAATTCGAGGATTTCCTCCACGTATTTCCGGTTGTTGGAAAGGCGAGGCACTTTGTGTTGGCCGCCGTATTTGCCCTTGGCACGAAGCCAATCGGCAAATGTTCCTGTCGGGACAGTGTGCAGCTGTAGGCGGTCTAACGCCATTGAATTGAAGCGTTTCTGCTCGTAGTTCGAATTAACTTTTTGGAGGTTTTTATCCAGTTGCTCTGCAAAAGTTTCGATGCAGGGCGGCTCCTTTTGGAATTCCACGATCCACTCGTGGCCACCTTTTTTCCCTTGGTTGAAATATACGGGCGCCATGGTGTAATCACTGACTTGGGCACCGAGTTCGTGGCAGGTCTGCGTGATTGCGCTGTCGGTATTGGAGATGATGACATCCTCGCCGAATGCATTCACGTAAAGGCTGGTGCGACCGCTCACCTTGATTTTGAAGGGATTCAGCGAGGTGAACTGTACCGTGTCGCCGAGGGTGTAGCGCCAGAGGCCCGCATTCGTAGTGATGACGATGGCGTAATCCTGCCCCAGTTCGACTTCTTGTAGCGGGATGGCCCTTGGGTTTTCCATGTCCCACTCCGATTTCGGTAAAAATTCGAAGTAGGTGCCACTGTCCAGCAACAGCAACATGCTGTTGTCTTGAAGGTCGTTTTGCGTGGAAAAAAATCCTTCAGAGGCGTTGTAGATTTCTTGGTAGTAGAATTTTTTCGAAGAAAAATACTGGTCGAACTGCTTGCGGTGCGGCTCGAAATTGACGCCCCCGTGGATGTAGTTTTCGAGGTTCGGCCAGATGTCGAAGATGTTGTTTTTGCCAGAGGCTTGCAGCACGTTTTGCAGAAAAATATGCGTCCAAGTTGGCACGCCGCCGATCATCGAAATATCCTCTTCGAGCAGCATCTCGGACATCATCACGATTTTTTCCTCCCAATTGCGAAGCGTAGCTACCCGTGGGTCGGGCACGTAGAACAGCCGCCCCACCAAGGGCATCTGCCGCACCAGCAGTGCTGAAATATCGCAGATCGTGACGGCGGGATAATTGTCGTCCGGGTAAAAAGTACCGCCCATCACCAGATTTTTATGAGCGAAAACATTGCAGTTTGGATTGTTGTCGTAGAGGAAAGCGAGGGTGTCCCAAGAGCCTTTGACATGGTTCTGCATGAGGCTGTCCTGCGTCACGGGCAGATATTTGCTGACCGCCCCGGTCGTGCCGCTCGACTTGGCGAACCACTCCACAAAGCCTGCCACCAGCACGTCCGACTCACCACGCATCATCCGCTCGATGTAGGGCTGTAGGCTGAGGTAGGTCTGGATGGGCACCTTTCGGGCGTAGTCAGCAGGGGATTTTATTCGGGCAAAATCATGCTGCCGCCCCCACTCCGTGTCGGCGTTGGCTTCCAGCAAATCCATGAGCACCCGCCGCTGTGTTTCGTGCGGTGAAGCCATGAAATTCCGGTTAGCCTCCATGCGGAACTCCAGATATTTCGAGAAAATTTTGTTGACTAGGGTCCTCATCGTTTGTCCATCAACTTTTGAAATCCTTTCTACCTTTACCGTTTCACGGGAGCTTTTGTTTTCGAAATGAGCATGGATAGGGCGAAAATAAGGAGATGTTTGGATTTGCCGCTATCCAATTCGGGCAAGCACCTGCAATAACACTTTACCTTGTTTGGAGTAATAAATGTTGAGACATTTCTGCAAGCCGTGCTGGCGCTGATCATGTTGAGTGTCGGGCTGTCCTTGACCACCGAAGATTTTAAGTACATCCTCCAAAACCCCCGTATCACTATAATCGGACTGCTGCTGAAAATGTTTTGCTTCCCGTTCATCGGCGTGGCAATTGCCAGCCTGCTCGGCCTATCCATCACGTTTCAGTTGGGCGTTTTTATCCTGTTGATTTGCCCCGGCGGTACCACTTCTAATCTCATAACCTATTGGTTTTCAGGCAATAAGGCGCTCACAATTGCACTTACGACCTTGGCTAGTTTCATCGCCGTGGTCACAATTCCAGTTTTCACCAACTGGGCGCACCGCCACTATTTTGGCGATGAGGTGCTGGTGGAATTGCCCGTTTTTGACACCATCGCCAATATTTTCATCGTAATGATTTTGCCAGTGCTGACGGGCATGCTACTTCGCTGGCGATTCGAGAAGCCGTCCAAGGTAGCAGAGAATGTGCTGAAATATGTTTCGGTGGTGTTGCTCGCTGTGGTGTACATCATCAAGTTTTTCGCCAGCAAAGAAAACGGGGGCACGGAAATCAGCAAAGACGAGCTTTTCACACTGCTGCCTGTTCTGTTGGCCATCAATTTCACTGGATTGGTCTTTGGCTTGGTGGCTTCCAGAATCCTGCGGGTCAATACGCAGGACAGCATGACCATCGGCATCGAAGTGGGCTTGGAAAACGTGAGCCTCGCCATCGTCATCGGCAGCGTGCTCCTCCACAACGAAGACCTCGTGAAACCCGGCCTCATTTACGCCATGTTCTCCTTCTGGACGGCGATGGCGTTTGCGGTGGTGGTGAAGAAATTGTTTTTTGGGAAAAATTGGGCGTAAACCCTTCCACTGCGTACATTCGACGTAGAATTAACGCTGAAACCATACTATGAAAGAAGACCTCCTCCACTTCCTGTGGCGCACCCGCCGCTTTGAGCAAACAGGACTGCGCACCACCGAGGGCGAACCGCTTCAAATCCTCAGCCCCGGCAATCACAACACCCATGCTGGCCCTGATTTTCTCAACGCCCGCCTCATTATCGGTGAAACCACTTGGGCTGGCAATGTGGAAATGCACCTCAGCGCGAGCGATTGGCTGCGGCATGGCCACCAGTCCGATGCAGCCTACGCCAACGTCATTCTGCACGTGGTGCTCGACGAAGACCAGCCCGTGCTGCGCCCCGATGGCAGCCGCATCCCCTGCCTCGAAATGCGCCGACTCGTGCCGCTCGGCATCGAAGCGAACTACCTCAAACTGCTGCACAACGAGCACTGGATTCCCTGCCACAATTTCTTTCACAGCGTGCCGTCCATGACCCGCAGCCTCTGGCTCGACCGGATGCTGGTGGAGCGCTTGGAGCAAAAAACGGATGCTATCCGGGAGGCGCTGGAGCGGAACGGTGGGGATTGGGAGGAGACTTTTTATCAAATTCTCGCCCGGAATTTTGGGCTGAAAGTGAACGCCGAACCCTTCGAGATGCTGGCCCGCTCGTTGCCGCAGCGCATCCTCGCCCGCCACAAGGACAATCTGCTCCAGCTCGAAGCCCTGCTCTTTGGCCAGTCCGGCCTGTTGCCCGATGCCACAGACGAGGACTACCCACTTTCCCTCAAAAAAGAATACAGTTTCCTTCGGAAAAAATACCAACTGACCCCGCTCGAAGCCATGCAGTGGCGCTTCCTGCGGCTGCATCCCGGCAATTTCCCAACAATTCGGTTGGCGGAGTTTGCGAAGCTCACGGCAAAGTCGGCGCACCTGTTCAGCCGCATTTTGGAGGTGGAAAAACAGACGGACATCGAGGCGCTTTTCAACGTGAAGCTCGACGGCTACTGGCTCACGCACTACACTTTCGGCAACGAATCCCCGAAGAAAAACAAATCGCTGGGCAAGGAGGCCATCCGGCTTTTGACCATCAACACCATCGTGCCGTTTCTTTTTCTCTACGGTAAAATGCGCAGGGAAGACGCCTTCAAGGACAAGGCTTTGCAATTACTGGAAGCCTTGCCGCCAGAGCGAAACGCCATCTTGGACGGTTGGCAGCGGCTAGGCGTGGAGCCACCCTCAGCGTACCAGACACAGGCGCTTTTGCAGTTGAAAAATGTGTATTGCGATAAAAAACGGTGCTTGGAATGTGCGGTGGGGGCGGCGGTGTTGAAGTGAATCAATGTCGAAAATGCCTCACCCCCGTCATCACCATCCCCATCCCATTTGCATCGCAGTAATCCACGCTGTCCTGGTCCTTGATGGAGCCGCCTGGGTGGATGACAGCGTCAATGCCCTCGCCGTGGGCGATTTCCACGCAGTCGGGAAACGGGAAAAAGGCATCGCTGGCCATGACTGCACCTTTCAGGTCAAAACCAAAAGATTTGGCCTTGTGAATGGCTTGGCGCAGCGCATCCACCCGGTTGGGTTGACCGCAGCCCATGCCGATGAGTTGGCGGTCTTTCACCAAAGCAATTCCATTGGATTTGAGGTGCTTCACGCAGGTGCTGGCGAAAATCAGGTCGCCGATTTCGGCGTCAGATGGGGCAAGTTTCGTGACTTGCTTGAGGTCGGCGGATGTCTCGCCTTTCAGGTCGGTGTCCTGTTCCACCACACCATTCAAGAGGCTGCGGAAAGAACGGGGCAGCACGTAGAAGTCCTTGATTTTCAGTAGGATGCGATTCTTTTTGGAGGATAAATGGGCGAGTGCATCCGCATCGAAGCCGGGCGCAATCAGCACTTCGTAAAACAGTTGGTCAATCTCCTGTGCAGTCGCCAAATCCACATTTTTATTGCAAACAAAAATACCGCCGAAGGCGCTCACGTTGTCGCAGGCAAGGGCGGCTTTCCACGCTTCCACGAGCGTTGGGCGGGTCGCCACACCGCAGGCGTTGGTATGCTTCAGAATGGCAAACGTCGGGTCGCTGTGCTGGAACTCCCGCATGAGTTGCACGGCGGCGTCCACATCCACGAGGTTGTTGTAGCTGAGTTGCTTACCGTTCAGCACCTCGAACATTTCTTCCAAATTCCCATAGAAAACCCCCGATTGGTGCGGGTTTTCGCCATAGCGCAGCACCTCTGATTGATGCAGGCTTTGCTTGAAACTCAGTTCCGCATTTCCCCGGTTGAAATAGTTGAAAATGGCCGTATCGTAATGGCTGGACACTTTGAAGCCACGGCGGGCCAATTCCCGGCGGTCTTCGAGGTCGGTGCAGCCGTCTTTTTGCTGCAAGCAATCCAAAAGGAAAGCGTACTCGTCTTTGCTAGGCACCACGGCCACATCGCCGAAGTTTTTGGCGGCTGCACGGATGAGTGAGATACCGCCAATGTCAATCTTTTCGATGATTTCGGCCTCGTCCTGCGTCTTGGCCACCGTTTCTTCGAAAGGGTACAAATCCACAATCACAAGGTCAATCTCAGGAATATCGTACTTCCGCAACTGCGACTGGTGCGCCTCCTCCCGTATCGCCAAGATGCCGCCAAACACATTGGGGTGCAGCGTTTTCACCCGACCGTCGAGGATGGAAGGGTAGCCAGTCAGTCCTTCTACCGTCTTCACTGGGACACCAAGGCTTTCGATGAAGGACTGTGTGCCGCCTGTGGAGTAGATGGTCACGTTGTGCTTGTGCAATTCGTGAATGATGGGTTCGAGGCCGTCTTTGTAGAATACGGAAATAAGGGCGGACGTGATTTTTTTCGTTTTCACAGTAAATGTTTTTGCGGCCATTGCCAAAGCCTAAAGCCTGATTTTTATGAAAATGTGGTCGTAAAATTAAGGGCGCAAAGGTAGTTCGTTCCGGCAGTTCGGCAAATGAAAAAGTAGCTGATTATTTACTTGGAAAGGATGAAGTTCAAGTTTTAGAAACCTGACTTTTAGGATAGTTTGGTTAGCCAGCGCTACTTTCAGCCCGTTACTTTGTACCCATGATAAGTAGCTATGAAAGCTGACAATTGAGTTAGCATCTAGACAAAACGAGAACACGCTCCACCTATTTTTTCCTTCTTTTTTTGACTCCAGATACCGAGCTGTGAAAACTTTGGGACTATTTCATACAGGATTTCGACGGCCCGCTGGCAACGCTCCCAGCGGGCTGTTTTTTTGTCGTGTCATTGATCATTAGGGTCATTTGTCATTAAGTAAATGCGGTATCAAATGACTAATGACTTCCAATGACCCCCAATGCTGTAAGTTCCTCCCGCAATTTTTCAGGTGAATGGAACTGAATGGACTCAATGCCCATCTCCTTTCCAGCTAGCACATTACGAAGATTATCATCTATGAATATGGCCTCCGAAGGCGCCACCTCGTAGCGGTCAAGTAGGATTTGGTAAAATTCTGGGAAAGGTTTGCGGGTCATTTCCGTTCCGCTGACCACGATACCATCGAACCAATGCAGGAAATCGAATTTCTCCAAAGCAATCGGAAAAGTCTCCGCCGACCAGTTCGTTAGGGCATAGATTTTATATTTCCCCGAGTCTTTCAGTTCCTTGAAAATATCAACGGTACCTTGGATACAATCACCCAGCATCTCTGACCACCGGCCATAATAGGCAGCGATTTCAGTCTGCCATTCAGGGTGTTCATCCAGCAGCAAGTCGGTGGCAGCTTGTAGTGTCCGGCCTGCGTCCTGCTCTTCGTTCCAGTGCGGGGTGCAGATATTTTCGTAGAAAAATTTTTTGCGCTCGGGATCGTCGAAGATGGTGTCAAAAACATAGTCCGGATTCCAGTCGATGAGGACGCCACCGAGGTCAAAAATGATGGTATTGTACATTAAAATAGTTGCGAGTTTCAAGTTATGGTTTTCGAGTAGGTAGGAGGTTAAAGCGGCTACCCCCGCAGCGCCTCCACTTCCTCTACCGTCTTCGGTACAGGCTTGCCTAAAACCTGATGACCATTCTCTGTAATCAGCACATTGTCCTCAATGCGGATGCCGCCAAAGCTGCGCCAATCTTGAAGCGCTCCATAGTTGATGAAATCCATGAATTTGCCTTCGCTTTCCCATTGATACATCAGCTCCGGGATGAAATAGAGGCCCGGCTCTACCGTCAACACAAAACCCGGCTCCAGTTTTCGGCCTAAACGCAGATAGGCCGTACCGAACTGCTCGCTGCGCTGCACCTCGTCTGAGTAGCCCACGTAGTTTTCCCCCAAATCCTCCATGTCGTGAACGTCCAGTCCAATCATGTGGCCGAGACCATGTGGGAAAAACAGCGCATGGGCGCCCTGCGCCACTGCTTCGTCAAGGTCACCCTTCATCAAACCTAGTGATTTCAGGCCTTCGGCCATGCGACGGGCAGTGGCGAGGTGGACTTCCTTGTAGGTGAAACCGGGCTTAAGGGAAGCGATGGCGCTCACCTCGGCCTCCAACACGATATTGTAAATGTCTTTTTGCCGTTGGGTAAAAACCTTGTCCACCGGACAGGTACGGGTCAGGTCGCCAGCGTAGTGCATGGCCGTTTCGGCACCGTGGTCGCCGAGCAGCAATTGGCCACTGCGCAGGGTGTTATGATGGTGGTGGTTGTGCAGCACTTGACCGTGGATGGACATGATAACTCCGTAAGCCAGCGCCCCGCCCATTCCCGTGGCGATGCCTGCGGCGATGCCCGCTAGTTCCGCCTCCTTTTTGCCAGCAGCGGCGGCCTTCATCACGGCCACGTGCATGGCCCCGCTGATGTCAACGGCCCGTTCCATCTCGGCTACTTCCTCCGCTGACTTGTGGGAGCGCTGCGCCACGATAGCCCGAATGAGTGTTTCCGAGGCATTTTCCTTCAGCTTCGCAATGGGCTGCCCGAGCATTTCCGATAGGGAAATCATGTTGTCGTGGCGGTAGGGTGGCGTGAAATGTACCGTGCGACCTTGCTCCACTGCCTTTTTCACAAAATCACCCAGCATGTTGAAGGGCAGCGTCTTGCTTACGCCAACTTTTTGAGCTTGCTCCGCAATGGTCGGCAGCGGCCCTGTCCACACCACGTCCTCCATCGTCAGTTCGTCGCCGAAGATGATGTCCTCACCTGCCTCCACGTCCAGTAAGGCGGCTAAGCTGGGCTGGTCAAGGCCAAAGAAGTAAAGGAAATTCGAGTCCTGCCGGAAATGATAGGGATTGGCCCGGTAGTTCATCGGTGCATCGTTGTTGCCAAGGATGAGGATGAGGCCAGCGCCAACATCTTGGCGGAGGCGCTCACGACGGGCGGTGTAGGTTGCTGCTGAAAACATTTTTTTAATGGTGAATTGTAAACGGTGATTGGTGAATGGTAAGCAATTGCCTATTTGACCATTCACCGTTTACCATTAATTAAATTGCATCGATTGAATCATAGACCACGACCTTCTCCCACAAATGCTTGTAGTTGTCAACGAAAGCGAGGTGAATCGGGTCAATTTGATAGGCATCTTGTGCGGTGCGGTCCTTGAGGGTGTTCAGCCAGGAGATGGCGTAGCTGCCGTCGATGACCTCTCGGCTGGTGCCAGCCGGAACGCCGATGTGCCAAGTTTTGATGTGCTTGATTTTGGTGAGCGTCATCAGGCCTTCCACGAGCTTATCACGGTCGGCTTGGCTGCTGGGGTTTTTCAACCAGAAGAAAACATGGTGTACGAAGATGCTTTTCATTGCCTTGGGTTTTGAATCTATGTTTTTGGCGACCAACGGCAAAGTGCTTGCTGCGGCTGCGGTTTTGATGAAATTACGACGGGTGGTGTTTTCCATTTTTTAATTTTTTATCAATTTTTCCACAGCTTGAAAGCGCCCGCTTTCATCGCTGATTTTAACGAAGTAAACGCCAGTAGGCAAATTGCCTACCTCTAATTTTTGCGCAAGCAGCCCGCCATTTACTTGTATATTTTGCTGGCGCAACAGGCGGCCAGTCGCATCGAATAATTCCATTTTCACAGGTGAGTTGCTGGTTAGAAGTGCTTGAACCGTCACACTTTGCGAAGCAGGATTCGGGAAAATGCTCAAATTGACATTCGCCTTGTTTTTGCCAAAATCCAATACGCCTGTGGCAAGTGGCAAGCTTCCAGCTGCGAAAGCGTAGTCGCCCGGCAGGAGGCTGTCAATTCGGATGAAACCATTGCCGTCGTTGGCACTCAGTGGTATTTTTTTATAGTAGGGGTATTGTCCCCAGTTCACTCCGGGACGTGGCCGCCAAACGAGCGTGAGGCTATCTTCGGGCATGGTTGTCAGGTCATGGTCAAGGTCGCCTTCACTGGAACCTTTGTAAGTGAGCTGCACCTTGGCATTGAAGCCAGGCGGGAGGATGCCGCCGTAGCGCCAGTAATGGTTAGCGGAAATTTGGAGCCCACTGGGGTCAGGGTCGGCAGGGCCGAGGTAGTGGATGAAGCTGACCAATGCAGAATCGCCCGCTGGTAATGCAATGGCGTTTAGACCGCCCAAATCGCAATAGCTCAGGGCAAAAGTACCTGTGTTTTTTATCACCGTCCGGTCTTGGAAGCGGGCTAAATTGAGCTTGTGGTTGTCATTCAGCACTTGCCAAACTGGCTGGAAGGGCACATTGACTACCGCCTCGGTGTACTCGCCACTTGCCATAAATTCAGTGGTGTAGGTCTGCCAATTTTCATCGAAAAAAGTAATTTCCATTGGCACGTTCGTGTGCATGTGCGGAGCGTGGTGGAGTTTCTGCTGAACAAAAAGCCTTGCTTCGTAGCCATTCCCCGCAGGGGTCAGGTGCATGGAATCCAATTCGAAAAGCGAATAGCCTGGCGCAAAAATCCAATCGTCGAAGAACGAGGTCAAGTCAACGCCCGTATTGGCAGTGAGTTGGTCACGAAATAGTTCGGCATCAACTGACTGGAATTCGTAGGTGTCGAGGATGGAACGCATGCCCTGCTGGAAGAGCGAGTCGCCGAGGTAGCCCCGGAGGTTGTGCATGGCGGCGGCACCACCATTGTAGGTGTGGGTGCCATAGGTGTTCTCGTAGGGCAAGCCGGATAGCGGCAAGTAGTCACCGTCGTCAACGTGTGCGTTTTTTACAACATTGTAAAAATTGTTTTTCACTTGTTGCAAAAATTTCGCTTTGCCGAAGGTGTACTCAAAAAACAGGTGAGCGCTATACTCTGCATTACCTTCTTTGATCCACATGTTGGTAGGGCAACTTAAAGTTGTGACGTTGCCCCACCAATGGTGCCCCAATTCATGCGCCATCAGTCGGTTCATACCATCGGTTGCCCCACCATCGATGCTGAAATCAGGGAATGCGATAAGCGAGGCATGCTCCATAGCTCCTGCAGTCGTGAGTACATAGCCCACTTGTCCCCAGCGATAAGGACCAAACCACGATTCCAGCATGCCCACAGCATCTGGGAGGTACTGGAAGGAGGTCTTCATTTGTGTGGTATCGCCGGGTTTGCCCAAAAGTAGCATCGGATAGGTACCGTATTGGCCAGTGTATTGCCTGTGAATTTCACCGTAGTTGCTGGTGGCAGTGCCAACGAGGTAGGTCGGCAAGGGCAGATTCATCCGGTAGCGGCGCAGCAGGGTGTCACCGCCCAGATTGGTCTCGTCGATAAATTGGCCAATGCCGTAACCCTTCCTCCCTCCGCTGGAAATGACATTAAGGTCGTAAGTTGCACGTTCCACGAAATTGTCGAAGCAAGGGTGCCAGCTCCGACCAAAATTGTAGGGGTTACTGGAAAGGCCTATGCCGAGGTTGTAGGCGTAGCCATTTTCGAAGACAAAACCACCGAAGCCGCTTGGGTCGGCGGTCGGTTTTCCGTTGTAAAAAACGGTCAATTCTGACGTGTCGCCAATATTGAGCGAAGCTGGAAGGTGGACATTCAGCAGGGTGTCGTTATAGTCAAAGGCCAATGCCGCACCGTTTTGTGTTACGGAGTCAACGGTGAGCTTAAGCAAGTCGAGTGGTAGGAAGTCAAGACCATTTTGCTTGGCCGTGAATTTGATTTTACAAAAAGCATTGATTTTTTTGCCCCCAAAGTCAGTGACGTCCAAGGTCACGTTGTAGTTCAGAACATCAATGCTGTCACTTCGGGCGTTGCTGCCACAGTTCTCCCTCTCGTTTCCCCAGTCGGCGGGGTCCAATTTCATGTGGTAAAAACCGCAGCCATTATATCCAGGGCTGTCCATGTCGATTTGTGCCAAAATGCTCGAAGAGGCAAGGGTAATGAGCAGCAAGGAAAACAGGAGTCGGGTTGTAGTCATGGCTGTAGTTGTTTTTAGTGGACGGCCAAATTAGGGCGCTAGGGCGAGGTGGCAAAATTTTATTCATTTTTGCCCCAGACCAGCCAACCGCCCGACAATTTTATGGTTGTTCTCAAAAAATTATCAAATGCAGACCCAAACTGAAGTTTCCCCACTTGACCTACTCATCATCGGTGCCGGACCCACTGGCCTTGCTATCGCTATCGAAGCGGAAAAGGCAGGGCTGAATTACCTCGTGATTGAAAAAGGGGTTTTGGTCAATTCCATTTTCCGGTTTCCAGCGAACATGACCTTTTTTTCCACCTCCCTCAACCTCGAAATCGGAAATGTGCCATTTATCTCTCATGTGGATAAACCCACCCGGAAGGAAGCACTGGAATATTACCGCCGGATCCTCGAAAGCTGGAAGCTGAAGGTAAAAACCTATGAGCCTGTACTTGGAATGGAACGCCTTAGCGATGGCATTTACGATGTGAAAACCACGAAAAACAGCTACACTACCCGGCATGTCGCTATTGCCACTGGTTTCTACGATATTCCCCGCCTGATGAATGTACCCGGCGAAGATTTGCCGAAGGTAAAGCATTTCTACGACGAGGCGCACCCCTACGTTGGGCAAAAAGTGCTCGTGGTGGGCGCCGCCAATTCCGCTTGTGACGTGGCGCTGGAGACTTTCATGAAAGGTGCGGAGGTAACTATGTGCATACGGGAGGATGGCATTTATGAAAACGTGAAATATTGGATTCGCCCAAACATCGAGAACCGTATCAAGGAGGGCAGCATCAAGGCATTTTTTAATTCATTGGTGAAAGAAATCCGCCCACACGAGGTGTTGTTGAACACCCCCGATGGAGAAGTGACGCTAGAAAACGATTTCGTGCTGGCGATGACGGGCTACCAACCAGACTACGGTTTTTTGGAAACATTGGGCATTGAATTTCAAGCGGACGAGGCCCGAAAACCGGTGATGAACGAGGAAACTTTTGAATCAAATTTGACGGGCGTTTATCTGGCGGGCGTCGTGCAGGCGGGAATGAACACGAGCAAACTTTTTATCGAAAATACGAGGCACCATGGGAAGGTGATCGTACGGGGAGTATTGAGAAATCAAGGATAACGATTGGTTTCCATCAACAAACGTCGGAGAATGATACGGTCTGGTGCATTTAGTTTTAGCAATTTTATAGTCGCCTCTGCAATTCTAGTTTTTGCTATGATTTCGCCATCATCCAAGCCAAAATGTAAGTTCCATTCATCCTCCCTTGGGTTGAAAATCGTTGCAATGTCTTTGTATGATTTCAAAAATGTGACCATGTCAGAACTCTTGTGCTGATTGCAATGAGGGCAAGCATATGCAAGGTTTTCAGGCTCATTTCCTCCACCATGTTTTACGCTGATTATATGGTCTATTTCAAAGGGCAGAAAAGAGTCGTCTTCATGCATTCGGCAATATTCGCAGCGAGAGCCTGCACGTTGGACAACTAATCGTCTTAAAGTGAGTGAAACTTGGCGACTCATGCGGCAAGTAGTCGGTGAGCACGTGCCTTGGCAAGATTAATCAACATATCCAAGGCAAGGTAACGCTCCAGTTCATTGGCTTCCTCTTGGGATAACTGCCCTTCTTTTTTCTTTGCCACTAAAACCTCCACTCTTTTGGACATAATTTTAGGTGCTTTCAAAGCCACAATCTTCGCCGGATCCATCTGGGCGAGCAATCCAGCTACATCGTCAAAAACTTCAGTTACTGTCATTTCGAATGATTTTCAACAAATTTACAGAAGCAGTGTCAGAATACCAATTGTCAAATACCCAACTTCACCTTCGCCTCATCCCACAGTGCATCCATCTCTGCCAGCGTCATGTCATCCAAAGGCTTCGGCGCATTCGCTTCAATGTACTCGAAGCGAGCCTTGAACTTGCGGTTTACCCGCTCCAGCGCCGTTTCCGGCTCAATGTGAAGGAATCGGGCGTAGTTCACCAGCGCAAACAGCACATCACCGAATTCCTCTTCCTTTTTTTCTTGCGAAAAATCGCCTTCAACGGCCTCCCGCAGTTCGCCAATCTCCTCCTCGACTTTTGCCCAAACCTGCTCGGTCGTTTCCCATTCAAAGCCGATTTGCGCCGTTTTCTGCTGCATCCGCCAAGCCTTCACGAGAGCGGGCAAGGAGGTCGGAACGCCTTCCAGCAATGACTTTTTACCACTTTTCAATTTCAGTTTCTCCCAATTACGCTTCACTTCCTCCTCATCAGCCACTTGGGTGTCGCCGTACACGTGCGGGTGCCGCTGCACCAATTTGTCGCAGATGGCATGGAGCGCATCGGCCATGTCCCATGCCTGTTTTTCCTCTGCAATTTTTGCATAAAAAACCATGTGCAGCAGGATGTCCCCGATTTCCTCCTTTATGCCTTTGAGGTCATCGTCAAGGATGGCATCGGCCAGTTCGTAGGTTTCTTCGATGGTCAAGTTGCGCAGGGTCTGGAAGGTTTGCTTGCGATCCCAGGGGCATTTTTCCCGAAGGTCATCCATGATTTGGAGCAGGCGGGCGAAGGCGTCAAGTTTGGCGGGGAGGTTTGTAACTGTGTTTGTCATTTTCATAAAATTATGGGAATACCAAGGGTAGGGCTTCAATTGGAACGAGTAGAATTTGATTTAAGATTCCAGATTACATGATTCCAGATTTATGATTTTACGAGACGAGTACAGCTTGGGTCAAACAATCGGAAATCCCCAAATCGCTTTTCCAATCTAAAATTTTAAATCATGTAATCTGCAATCTTAAATCAAATACAACAGATTTGCCTGAAGAACGGTGAGCGCCAAACCTACCCCTTGGCGACCACTTTCAAATTCAACTCCGTAAGCTGCGCCTCATCCAGCACATCTGGTGCGTCGATCATCATATCCCGGCCCATGTTGTTCTTCGGGAAGGCGATGAAATCACGGATATTGGTCTGGCCACGCATCACAGCGCAGAGGCGGTCAAGGCCGAAGGCGATGCCGCCGTGCGGTGGTGCGCCGAACTCGAAGGCACCGAGCAGGAAGCCAAACTGGTTCTCAGCCTGTTCAGGCGTGAAGCCAAGCAGCTTGAAATTCTTCTCCTGCAAGGCCCGGTCGTGGATACGGATGCTGCCGCCGCCGATTTCCACACCGTTCAGCACGAGGTCGTAGGCGTTGGCACGTAGGTTTTTCAGCGTCTCGTGGTCGCCAGACATCATCTTCTCAGCATCCTCTGGTAGCGGTGCAGTGAACGGGTGGTGCATGGCATAAAAGCGTTGCGTTTCCTCGTCCCACTCCAGTAGCGGGAAGTTGACAACCCAAAGCGGCTTGAAATCGCCCGCTTTCATCAGGCCCATGCGGCGGCCCATTTCGAGGCGGAGTTCATTGAGTTGCTTGCGGGTTTTTTCGGCTTCGCCGGAAAGCACGAGCATCAGGTCGCCCGGCTTGGCGCCCATTTTATCAGCAAACGCCTGCAATTGGTCTTCGCTGTAGAACTTGCTGACGCTGCTACGGAAGCGGCCAAATTCGCCGTTCGGATCGAGGTTGTATTTTATCCAAACCAAGCCTTTCGCCCCGATTTGCGGGCGCTGCATCCATTCGGTCAGTTCCTTGATGTCTTTGTTGGAAAACGATTCAGCCTGTCCTTCGGCACAGATGCCTACGACCAGTTCGGCGCTGTCAAAAACGGAGAAGCCGTGGCCTTGTGCTACCGAATTCAGCTCGCAAAACTCCATGCCGAAGCGGATGTCCGGCTTGTCGGAACCGTAACGGGTCATGGCTTCGTCGTAGCTCATGCGAGGGAAGTCGGCCATGTCCAAGCCAAGCACGGACTTGAACAGGTGCTTGGTCAATCCTTCGAAGGTGTTGAGAACATCCTCACGGGTCACGAAGGCCATCTCGCAGTCTATCTGCGTGAACTCCGGCTGGCGGTCGGCCCGTAGGTCTTCGTCCCGGAAGCATTTCACGATTTGGAAATACTTGTCCATGCCCGCTACCATCAGGATTTGCTTGAAAGTCTGCGGCGACTGCGGCAGTGCGTAAAACTGGCCAGGGTTCATGCGGCTAGGAACCACGAAATCACGGGCACCTTCCGGGGTGCTCTTGATGAGGTTTGGCGTTTCTATTTCGATGAAGCCCTCGCCTGCCAAGTGCTTGCGGGTCTCAATGGCCACCTGCGAACGGAACATGAGGTTTTGCTGCACGGGCGCACGGCGGATGTCAAGGTAGCGGTACTTCATGCGGAGGTCGTCGCCACCGTCGCTGGTATCTTCGATGGTGAAAGGTGGAGTCTTTGAAGCATTCAGGATTTGCAATTCTTTCACCTCAATCTCGATGTCACCTGTGGGGCGATTGGGGTTCTTGCTGGAGCGTTCCCGCACTTTGCCGAAGGCAGAAATGACAAACTCACGACCCATTTTGCGGGCACGTTCGCAGAGCGCAGCATCATCGTCCATGTTGAAAACGAGCTGTGTGATGCCGTAGCGGTCACGGAGGTCAACGAAGGTGAGGCCGCCGAAATCACGCCCAGTCTGCACCCAGCCTGATAGTTTCACTTCTTGTCCAACGTGTGAGATGCGGAGCTCGCCGCAGTTGTGTGTACGATACATTTGTCTTAGTTAATCCAAGTTGCGGATGTTGGTTGATAATGGTTGATAAAGTTGATAACGGTTGAATTTTGCGAATTAGTAGGCAAAAATCAACCGTTATCAACCCTTATAAACTGTTATCAACCTTATCAACCCTGCCTTTTCTAAGTTATCCGCAACTTGAGTTTAGTTATGAGTGATGGGCTATGAGCTTTGAGTTGTTGGAGTTTCAGTTTTAACGCCAAATTCTCAACACGAAACTCAAATCTTTTTTTAAAAAGTGCGCAAAAATAGCAGGTTCTACGCCAAAAGAATTGGTGAGTTTTCAAAATTGACACGTTTTTTGAAATAGGGGGTAAGGGTTGGCGTATCTGGCAATTTTTTAGACACCGCTCGGAACACCAGCTTGTCCCATCCTCCCACCGATTCTAAGCCCTGATATTGCGCAAGGTCTATTGAAATTAACGGCTATCGTTATATTTGCTAACCGTTCACACATGGCACTACCGCGATATTTGTTATTCACCCTGTCATTTTGCCAAGAACTAAAGAACAAATTGAGATGAAAAGGAATTCATTGGTGTTCATACTTCCCTTGCTGTTTTTTGCTTTTACTGTTCCAAAGTTCAAGCCCACGGTTCGGGGCACTTATCCAAGCAATTATTTTCAAGCCCCTGTTGCGCAGACGCTGCTGCTGGCTGGTACTTTCGGTGAGCTTCGGCCTAACCATTTCCATGCTGGAATTGACATAAAATCGGCCAAAGGTGTGATCGGCGATGCCGTTTTTTCTGCTGCTGATGGTTTTGTTTCAAGGATAAAAGTAGATAGGAGCGGCTATGGTAATTCCTTGTACATCAGCCACCCTAATGGCTACACAACGGTGTATGCCCACTTGGATCGGTTCAAGCCGGAAATCGAAAATTATGTGAAGGCACAACAGTATATCCGTGAATCGTTCGAGGTGGATATTGATTTGACGCACGATAAATTTCCTGTTTCACAAGGCGACGAAATTGCCAAAATGGGAAATACGGGCTCCTCAAACGGAGCGCACCTGCATTTCGAGGTACGTGAAACAAGCACTCAAAATCCCATCAACCCGCTGCTTTTTGGTCTCCGAGTGACTGACAATATTGCTCCAAAAATGCACTCGCTCAAAATTTATTCCCTCAACGAAAAAAGGGAAGAACTGGGTTCGAAAGCTATTTCTTTGGTGCAGATGGGCGATAGTTACAAAGTAAAAGGCGATACAGTACTGCTCGACGCCGGGCAAACAGGCTTTGGCCTCAAAGTATACGACCACTTCGATCGGGTGAGCAATTGGAATGGCATCTATGAGCTTTCCATGTACCAAGATGACACGCTGGTGTACGATTTCAGCTTGGAATCCTTCAAGTTTGACGAGAGCCGTTATATCAATGCCCACTGTGATTACGAGGAGCGAGTGACCAAAAATAGCTATTACAATCGTTGTTATACCTTGCCCGGTAATCATCTCTCAATCTACCGACACATGGCCGACAATGGCGTCATTTCTTTATCTGATGGACAGACCAGCAAGATAACCTTGGTGGCCGCCGATGTAGCTGGCAATAACTCTACACTTGAGTTTTGGGTAAAAGGAAAGCCCGGGTCCTCCAATTTGTCACAACCTGCTACGAGTCAAAAATATGACTATATTCTACCCTACAACGAAGGCAACATGATACGTACCGAAGGTCTGTATTTGCACATGCCACCTGGTACGCTCTATGAAGACCTTTACCTGAAATATGATGTATTGAAGGATCGCTCCAATGGTTATTACTCTGATGTACACCGCCTGAGTGACAGCAAAACGCCCGTACATGATTTCTTCGACATCGGTATTCGACCAACGCAGTCCATTCCGGCCGAGCTAAAGCCCAAGGTTTTTGTTGCTTATTGCGAAGGAAGCAGGATTCTCAATTGTGGTGGCCGGTGGGAAGATGGCCTGTTGCGGGCAAAGGTGAGGGGACTTGGCAGTTACGCCATCATGGCAGATGTGACCCCACCCACTATTCGGCAGCTTGTTTTTGGGCAAAACATGCAGAAATACCAAAAATTCAGTTTCAAAATCAGCGACAATGTGGCAACTGCCCCTGATGTGGAAGAGCTTTCGTTCGATGCCCACGTGGATGGTCAGTGGATTTTGATGGAATACGACAAAAAGAACGGAACCATCACCCATGATTTTGATGGAGTGATAGGGCCAGGTGAGCATAATTTTAGGCTAGTGGTGCGGGATGCTGTAGGAAATGAGGCAGTGTTTGAAAGGAAGTTTTTCAGATAGGTGATGATTTAAATGGGCGGTGCCTTATCAAAATAGCTTCACTTCAAGCATCTATTTCACTTCAATAACTTCATCAATCAAACTCATATCAAGAATAGTCTTTCCACTGCCATCAGGATCAGGAAAGTACATTGGCTTGAATTTTACACCCCAAATGAATTCCTCATCGCAGTAGGAGGCATTGGCAAAAATGGTTTGCGAGAAAATCTCATCAAAAGCTTCTATCAATACAATTACCTCTACGTTCATCTCTTTTACCTCTTCTGGCGTCCGTCGAAACAAGGGGCTATCTTCGTCAATGGGGTGGACTATATTCCAATTCAAGGGCAGCATCACCACTTTTTCCCGTTCTAGTTCCAGCCTTGAGAAGCGGCGTTGCTTCGAGCCGTCAGGGTTTGTGTCCACCCACGACATGGTGAGGGTCACGCTAAGGTTGATGAGGCGGCTGTTTCGCTTATTGGCGATCCGGAACTGGAAACTGGTGCCGTCTTTGTAAGGTGCGATGATAGCGTTTTTACTGAAAACAAGCTGGGAGGTTGGCTTCGCAAAACGGGCAAACAGCAGTCCAGTGGCTAATGCTGCTGACATGAGACCAACTAGTGCAATCATTGCGGCTATAAAATTGGAGGAAACGCAGGAAGGGCTCATGCTCCCGTAGCCCACCGTCGTGAAGGTTTGAACACTGAAAAACCAGGCTTGGACAAAATTTTCCAACCAGTGGCCGGGCGCAAGCCCTGTGAGGCACTCAACACCTACCATGCTTAGCATCAAAGCGAAAATGGCATTTACTCCAATGAAAAATGCCATGACTATTCTGAAAAATCGGCCCCAACTCATTTCCACCAAGTCCTGGTAAGGGCTTCGGGATCTGAGACCAATTCGTTCTACATTGAATCCGCCATCTTTAGCTATCAGTCGGTCCCGCTCCCCAGTGATACGGTTGCCAAATCCGAGGTCGTCGGACTCCTTAATTCGTTGACTGCGGAAAGGATTTCTGATGGCCATTTTTCTTCGTACCTGATTTATATAAAAAAAAGGCTGATATTCAGCAAGACATGCCAATATCAGCCCTTTTATTCATTTGGACTGGACGAACCTAAAAATATTATTCAACCACATGCACTTGGTGCGCCTGCAAAACTTCCTTACTTGCCCCAGCAAGGCTGACAATTGCTACAATTTCAACGTTTTCTTCCTTCCATTCGGCAGGCATCGTAAAATTGTAAGACTTGCTGATTTCAGCGCCCTGTGACAGCGTTTCCGTAATTGGGTCGCCGCTGTACGATGTGAGCATATCCCTCAGAACATGTCGGTGCGTGTAATCTGGCACTGGACTGGAACTGCCAGGTTTCAGTTGCAGGTCATGTATTTCACTCTCGGTCAGCATGATGCTGAGCCTAACGTCGGCGTCGCTGATGGCTTGGTCAATGTACAGGGTGACATCTGCTGTAAGCTTGCGGGTACCTGCGTCAAAACTAGGTTCGATGGCAATTCGTACTTTCGGTGCAATTTCCAACTCAGAGGCTATAGAACCCGCCCAGTCGCCTTGGCCTAGTTGAAGGCTGCTCTTCCCAGGAAATAATTTGCGATCTACCGAAGCAGATGGGTACCCGAATGGTTCGTTCAAATAAGATAAAAGCTGGTCGCCCTCTTCCGTGCGGAAATCGTATTGGCTAGCGGAGTAGGGTGGTGAAAAATCTCCTGCATGGATTGATACAGCAACAAGTTGCTCTCCGTGGATGGCCAACAAATCTTGGATGAAAGCCGAACCGGCAGGGCATTGTACGCACCGAACGCCAGTAAATTCTTCAATAATGACCTGCCGCTTCTGATCTTCAACTGGGTTGGGTTCTACCGGACCACCCATAGATCCGGTAACCTTTGGCGGAATTTCGTCACAAGCGTTTAAGGAAAACATTGCGATAGCTAAAAAGAGGATATATTTTTTCATATTGTTGAATTGTTAGATGGTTGTAATGTCTGCTTGCCCGACTGGGAGGGCTAAGCAATCATCAGAATGTAGAGTTTACAGACATTTTCACTCCACTGAAGGCCGGCTCCAAACGGCAGATACCCCCTGAGCAAACGATGCCTTCAACTTGTTTTACATAACTCACTGAAAAACGATTGGCATGGTGCGTATAGTAAATATCGAAACGGGGGTAATGGATTTTTTCCTGCTTGCCAGTGCTAGCGTCAACAGGCGAAAGCTTGCCCGGATCAATATTGAACATATCTGAAACTGTAACCGCCCAGTGAGGCGCTAGGGTAAATTCGGCGAGTCCGAACACCCAGTTGCCATAATCGGAACGGACGCCGTGTTCCTTGCTCATGTTCATATACTGCGACTCTAAGCGGATAGAAGTCTTTGGGTTGAACTTGTAGAGAAAATCAAAATACGGTGTCACTGTCTCCAAAAGCGGCGCTTCCGGCTTTCCATAATAAACTTCTTGGTTGTACTGTTGGAGTTGCACGCCTGTTGTGAGTGTCCATTTTCGGTGGTATTTATAGTAAATTTCTGTGAAAATTTCCCGGTAAAGCTGGTCCCCGTCTAGGTTGGTGATATTTGAAAAATTGGCAGTCAGGTTCAGCTTTTTGTTGACAGCGTAACTGGCGTCCACTTGGAATGCCTGCTCCCCGACGAACTGTGTTGCCGCTGCATACCTAGCCAACAATCGGTAGGTGTTCACACGGGTCATTGGAGGGATGTAGTGCAACAAACCTCGGACAGCCGTTTCTTGTGGGCTAGAGCGGAAGTCAAAGTTTTCCGTCCGCTTACCTTCCAATGTCAAGCCAAGGCCAGATTTAGCGTAGCTGATACTGGTGTAAAGTACGGAACCTTTCCCTTGAACATAGCGCCCCACGATGGTGTCCCCACTCACCGTAATCCGTTCTTTGAATGGGTCAACAAAGGCGTCGGCCGTTTTATAAGCACCTTCTAAGTACCATGAAATCGGTCCGGCAGTCAAAGTGTTATATGCACTGAAAGCATAGGTGTTGTATTTAGGAGTAAAAATATCCGACTTTGCATAGGTATTCAGCGTAGCCACCAGGTTGTTCATTGAGCCGTCATCAAGCGTGCGGCCTACCACGCCGAAGCCGGGAGCTAAAGTTACTCCTGAAGAATCACTGGCGAAAAAACCATCAATTGCCGCCCCACGTAAAACGCTGCCGTAGGTGTCGAACTGCTTTTTCTGTCTGCCTGTAAAGCCTTTTATTGTCCAATTGTCGGCTATGTCATAGGTTAGGCGCACCCCGTAAAGTGCTTGGTCAATGGCCAGTGGTCGCTCTTCGTATGCCCGGAAAATAATGCCACTGCCGATGATGTCGTATATGTACCCAGCAGTAATTCCTAACTTGTTGATTTTCTTGGAAATATACCAACGTCCGATGCCAAGGGCAGAGTAGGAGTCCGTGGGGTTGAGCAGATTGGAATTGTTGAACATGTCGAAGCGGATGCCCATATCGAAGCCCCAGTTTTGGTAATTGAGGTTCAGCCAAGAATCCGCGCCAAAAAGCTGGCGGTCATACTGCGGGGTGTTGGCAGCGCCAATGGAAGAGTCCCGCATGAAAAAATTGCCATTAAGTTGGAGGTTTCCCGATAATCGGCCTTGGTTCGTTGTAGTGGTTTGTTCGTTTTCTGCATCCTGTGCTGTTACGGTTTGAACCAAAATCGTCATAATCAGGATTGGCAGCCAATATTTTGAAATCATGTTAGAACACCAGTTTAAAATACCCTGAAAGTAGTTAAGGGTAGGTTAATCAATTAAAAATTAGTGGAAGTGAACGGATTTCGGGATAGTTTTGCACGCTGAATTTTAGACGCCAAAGGTAGCCAATGGACTGCCGCAATTTTATTTTTAACCAGTAAATATCGAAAAATATGAAGCAAGCGACAATTTCTCTGTTTCTTTTTCTCTGCTTCGCAATGGTTGCGACAGCGCAAAAAACAGTGCCCAATGTGAACGTAAAAACCCTTAACGGCCAAGTGGTCAACCTCAAAGAATACGCTGCAAAAAGCGGAAAAATCGTCGTTATTGACTTTTGGGCATCTTGGTGCTCACCTTGCAAAAAAGAATTGGACACGGTAGCTGACTATTACGAAGAATGGCAGAAAAAATACGGTGTTGAATTGTTGGCAATCACCATTGACAACCAAAAAGGTCTTCCAAAAGTACCTAGCATCGTGGAGTCCAAAGGATGGGATTACACCATTTTTGCTGGCAATGAAGAGGACATGCGCAATGCCTTCAATTTCCAGACCATCCCGCAAACATTAGTGGTGGATAAAAATGGCAACATCGTCTTTGAGCACAGCGGTTATGTGCCGGGCGACGAGGAAGAACTCGAAAAAGCTGTTGTAAAAGCAGCCGGAAAGTAATTTTCTTTATTGGTTTCGAAAAAAAGATCAGGGGCCTCGATTCAAAATTGAGGCTCCTGATCTTTTTTAAAACTGGTTAGTTTTATTTGCAAAGTGGCAGTTCCTTCCTCATAGTTTCCGGTGCCAATGCTAGATTTTTATCAGCAAATTTGTAGAGCACCATCCAATCACCCACCATTTTCACTTCCCCGCAAACCACCACTTGGTCGCCCACATAGGGCAAAATTTGGTCGTTCAGCGGAGAACCATCCTCATTCACCAGCAGGTAATATTCCAAATTGCCGTTGTCGGAAATAGTCTTCAAAACGGGTGGAATGCCGCCAGCGATACAGCGTGCACCACAGGAGCGGTGGGGTTTCCCGTAGCCCGGTTTCATGACACCGAATAGGCATTTTGGGTCGGCGATTTCACCTACAAAAGTCCCTGAACCAATCGGTTTAAATGGTAGCATTACGTGTATTCCTGTCGTGTCCAGCATCAAGGAAGTAATTTTTTCCACTTCCATCATGGTCTTGCCGTCATGGTAAATTAGGGAGCCTTGCAGTTTCACGAACTGACCATCGAGGCTGTGTTTCAAGTTTTTTTCAAGGTCGCTGATTTCTTCTCCCATACCGTGTTTTCCAGGTTTCACCAATAAAATATGCTGGAAGATGAGCTTGTCATTCACGTCATTTCCTCGATAAATCTCTAAAAATGGAGCGGGCGTGGTAATCAAAGCCCCCTCCAGTTCCGTGGTTTCCCCGAATTCAAAATTGGACGACACAAATCCCCGTTGATTCAACGCCAGCAAGGCCCCAATGATTGGAACTATCACGCACACCGCGACGATAAACATTCTCACCCTTCGGGAAATGCCATCTGGTGCGGCCTCTTGCCAGCCGATGTAGAATTCATCCGTTTGCTTCTCCATCTGATTTTTCGATTTTGGTTAATCGTTTTAACGCGCTGTGAATAGGACAGGGCGGGCGCTCCGTGCCTTCCTGGTAGGGCGTTGGGTTCACGTACACCCAACCGTCCAGCAGTTTCACATCGTAGGTTTCCACTTTTTCGGTGAAAGGTGGCGGCGATTGGCCGTTGTGCGGCAGGTACTGGTAGCCGTGCCAAGGGCAAGTGATGCAGCCGTCCACAATTTTTCCCTCACCGAGCGGCCCGTTCTGGTGACGGCACAGGTTGTTAATGGCCGACAGCTTGTTTTCGTATTTGAAAATGGCAATATTTTCACCGTCAATCAGCACAGTTTTCGCCCGATTTTCGGCGATGTCTTCGACTGCACAGACCCGGACGAAACCTTCGGTTTCTCGCTCGCTTGGTTCGTTTGTTTGTTTTTTATTCAAAATAGCTGCCCAAACATGAAGCCCCGTTACTGTTAATATGCCCAACCCTAAAACCCCAATCAGTACAGGCGATTTTTCCAGTTGAATAACACCTAGTAACACGTGCGCCACGAGCATTGCGTAAGCAAAATAGACTATCATGTGCAGCGCTTTCCAAACCTTGGGACTGAGGTTTTTTAGCCAAAAATCATGACTCGTGGCTGCCATCAACAGCAAGATAAGCAAAGCGAAAAAACCAAAAATTTCAAAAGGAAACCTACCAATGGAGTTGTAATTCACATTGGAAATAAACATGGAAACGAGCGGGTCAGCATTGCCGAAGGCTTGGAATTGGATGATATTGAAAACACCGTGAACCAGTGCCACGCAGCACATCGTCACGCCCAAGTGGCGGCGGTTGTAGAGTAATGGCAAAAACCGAGGGTCAATCCTTGTCAGTGGCCCCATGCACAGAATGATATGCAGCATAAAAAAAGCCAGCGTACCAGTGGCCCGGATGATGAGCGTTTCGGCGGTGATGGTTGGGTAAAAAATGAGTTGCAGCCCGATGAAAACTGCAATGAACAGCCCCATGAAACCGAACATGAGTCGGTCGTAGATTTTTTTCTGGCGGTTCCAAAGTATGGGGGCGTAGTTGACGCTCATTGTTTTTGAATTGTGGTCACAGCTTCAAGGTCGCTATTTTGAGGTGTGTGATAGGGTCAAAAAGCAGCAGGTATTCTTGCCCAGAAAGGTTTTTCCCCGCATCGAGTCGGTAGATTTTTCGACTCGAAAGACTACCGAGCAGCTTACCCGTTGCTGGGTCGGCATTTTCATCAGCAATTAAATACACCAACGTGGATGGGTTGGTCAATGCCTGTTTCAATTCAATTTCCACTTGCCGCTCGCCCGTCGCCGAATCTTGGCGAAGTGTAGCAACCAACAGGTCAGAACTCGCTGTTTTTACTACTTTCGGCAATGCTTCAGGTTGATTATCAGGTGTGCTTGGGCTGGTTCTTTCCGCTGGAATGACAGCAATGGCCGCCACCAACAAAATAGGAAGCAACCCTGCCAGAAAAAACCAGATGCGGCGGTGGTATTTTCTCAAATTGGGGGTCATGCGCTTCGAAGGTATTTTCGTAGTAAAACTGGCCAAAGCAAAACGGAACCGGGCAACAGTAAAAGCCGTAGTTTCCAAGGACTGCCGCTCACCCCTCCATCAACTTTGTCCACGCCTTTGACCACGAACCACACGCTGAACATCAATCCAATGGTCAGGTATAGGTAGAATCCATAGACAAATAGGATGGCCAGTTTCATTCAAGACTTGTTTTTCAAGCTTCGTTGTAAACTTTCAGGACAGTTTCCCGCAGCGTTTTACCAGCGTCAGTCAGCAAGAAGGCAATGTTTTCGGCGATGTCCGAGGCTTTTATCCATTTTGAAAAATCGGCATCGGGCATGGCATGGCGGTTGGGCGGTGTGTCAATCGTACTGGGTACAATGACGGTGGCGGTGATATGCTTGCCTTTTCCAGCGGCATTGATGAGTTCGGCGAGATGAAAAACGAGGGATTTTCCCAGTGAATAAGCAACATTGTTTTTCCCGGCGTGAGCGTCAAGTGCTGGCCTTGCCCCAACGAGGATAAACTGCCCGCCGCCCATTTTTTCAAAATGCTCCAACAACGGGCGCACCACGAAATAGGCGGTTTTGAAGTTCAGCGCAATTTGCTTGTCAATGGCAGCGGAATCCGTATCCTTGATACCTCCAGCCGCATAGCCGCCAACCAACAATACCGCAGCACAAATGCCGGGGTGTTGGCCTGTAATTTCCTGTACATATTGGTGGGTTTCCGCTTCGTCCATCAGGTTCACGACAAGGCTTTCCTTGGTCATTTCATCAAAATTATCGGGAAGTGGGCCGGGGCCGACGGCAGCGCAAACGCCGTAGCCTATGTCGTAAAGTTTTTTCACTACTTCTGTTCCGAGGTTGCCGTTTGCACCTGTGATTAGGACAGTTTTCATTTTTATGATTGTTTTTTGTGAAGAATGTGTATCAAAATTAGTGTTGTTCAATTTCGTTTTTCCAACATGATTGATTGGAAATTGGCCAAAAATAAGGAACTGGGACAGCGTAAATATTTTTAGACAATAATTTTTTGATAACCTTACAAATACGTAGGTTCGCCACAACAAATTACACCTAACAAGCACAACATTCTATGGAAAACTACCCTCCAATTGCCAGCGTACCTATTACCGCATGGGCCGAAGATGATAGACCCCGTGAAAAACTGTTGGCCAATGGCCGTCAAACCCTTTCCGATTCAGAACTCATTGCAATCCTGATTGGCTCCGGCAGTAGAAATGAATCAGCACTCGCCCTTTCCCAACGCATCCTTGATTCCGTCGGCAAAAACCTGAATGACCTGGGCAAGCGCTCTGTTGCTGAGTTGATGAAGTTTAAAGGGATTGGAGAAGCTAAGGCCATCACCATCGCTGCTGCCTTGGAGCTTGGTCGCCGCCGACAAACCGCTGACCTGCCCGAACGCCCGGAAATTCGGGGCAGCAGGGATGCCTACCACATTCTTGGCCCTTTGCTGCTCGACTTGCCGCACGAGGAGAGTTGGGTGCTTTTTTTAAGCAAAAAAAATAAGGTCGTTGGGAAGGAAAAACTCAGTATTGGTGGTACGGATGCTACCATCATGGACGCAAAAATTGTGTTTCGAAAGGCGCTGGAAGGGAATGCGGCTGCTATCATTGTCGCCCATAATCACCCCTCTGGGGCACTCCGGCCTAGCCAAGCCGATATTGACCTCACCAAGAAAATAAAACTGATAGGCGAAGCTATCGGCCTGCCACTCGTTGACCACCTCATCATCGCCGATGGCGGTTATTTCAGTTTTTTGGATGAGGGGATGATTTGAATATAGAATTGTTGAATTGCTTTATTGTGATATTGTTGAAGGATGATGGTAATATTTAACAATAAAGCAATTCAACCATCCAACAGGTTTTTCGACATACATGCACCTACTTTTTTCAACATACCAATCTGATTAGCTACCTTTGTCACTGATTTTACAAACATATTTTAGCGAAACCTTGCCAGGAAATTCTTATTGAACCTAATAATCCCCTGGCGGCTACTTTCAAATCGGCTTTGTAAGCTGGAATATAGTAGCAGAAGCACACGAAGCAGTGGCAGTCAAAAAAAATCCAAAACAACTTTCCTTTAATTTAGGCAACGACGACCGGATTCCGAAGCTGATCGGCGTGTTGCTGCTCTTGGTGGCGGCCTACCTCTTTATTTCATTTTTTTCCTATCTGTTCACTTGGACAGACGATTATGCAGAGGTAAACAACAAGCCAATTTCGGAACTTTTTAGCGAAGGATTTCAGGCTTCCAACATGCTTGGCAAGCTCGGTGCCATCGTTTCCAATACTTTTTTTTGGTGGGGTTTTGGCCTGCCGTCGTTCATTTTGGTGTACCTCGTGGCCATTTACGGCTGGTCGATGATAAAACGTATCCCACTCAGGGCGCATCGGGTGGTGCTTCGGCAATGGCTCGTCATCATGGTATTGGCCTCGGTTTTTTTGGAGTTCATTTTTGGCAATGCCACCTTTCCTTGGGGAGGCGCATTTGGTGAAAAAGTAAGCACGATGCTCACGGGGTTCGTCGGTGTATTGGGCATGGCAGTGCTGTTTTTGGCCATTTTCGTGGGCATCATCGTCTGGTTTGTAAATCCCAATTTCAACGAACTAACGCCGGAGAAAGCTTGGCAAGAGACCAAACTCTGGTTCAGTGATATTCTTAACCGTCGATACAGTAGCCGCAAGCGCCCGACGCCAAATGTTGCTGTTTCATCAACGGATGGTTTTACCGAACCAACCAAAAAAACACCAGCTCCTGCACCAGTTTTTGTGAAAAAAGTGGGCCTTGACGATGGTGATGGCACAGACTTTAGCGTCGTCGAAAAAACATCCAACGACAAGCTTCCGTCGCTTAAGCCTGGTGACTCTGATTTTGAAATTGCTGAGACGCCACCGGTCGAAATTTCTGAACCAGACGAATTGTTGTCGCAAATTTCCACGGTGCCTGCGGCAAATATTCCACCTCAAGCTTCCCTTTTTCCAGAAATGGCAGCGACCCAAGACTCGCAGAATTTCAGCGAGCCTTACGACCCTACCCTCGAATTGTCGAGCTACGAAAACCCCGTCATGTCACTGCTCTTCGACTATGCCGATCAAAAAGTGGAAGTTGATCGTGGCGAGCTCGAAGCCAACAAGGACCAAATCGTCGAAACGCTGCTCAACTATAAAATTGAAATCGTGAAAATCCGGGCCACCATCGGCCCAACGGTCACGCTGTACGAAATCGTGCCAGCCCCCGGTGTCCGCATTTCAAGGATCAAAAACCTAGAAGACGACATTGCGCTGAGCCTTTCCGCTTTGGGGATCCGTATCATCGCCCCAATTCCCGGCCGGGGAACCATCGGTATTGAGGTGCCGAACAAGAACAAGCAGATTGTGGCGCTGAAGGAACTGCTCATGTCCGACAAGTTCAAGCGCTCGAAAATGGATTTGCCTATAGCGCTTGGTAAATCGATTTCCAACGAGGTTTTCGTAGTGGATTTGGCGAAAATGCCACACTTGCTCATTGCAGGTGCCACGGGGCAGGGTAAATCGGTGGGCATCAACGCCGTCCTGCTTTCAATTTTGTACAAAAAGCACCCATCGCAAGTCAAATTGGTGCTCATTGACCCTAAAAAGGTTGAGCTGTTCCCCTACGCCCGCTTGCTGAACCACTTCCTTGCCTTCTTGCCTGGCCAAGAGGAGCCTATCACGACTGACACGAAGCGGGTTGTGAACACCCTAAATTCCCTCGTCATCGAGATGGATACCCGCTATGATCTGATGAAAAAAGCGCACGTGCGCAACATCCAAGAGTACAATGACAAGTTCGTGGCCCGCAAGCTGAATCCACAGGCAGGGCACATGTTTATGCCGTTCATTGTGCTGGTAATTGACGAGTTCGCTGACCTGATAATGACAGCGGGCAAGGAAATTGAATTACCGATTGGCCGTTTGGCACAGCTTGCCCGGGCGGTGGGTATTCACCTTATTATTGCTACGCAACGTCCTTCTGTGAATATCATCACGGGCGTAATCAAGGCCAACTTTCCGGCTCGTATCGCCTACAAGGTTTCTGCGAAAGTGGATTCCCGCACCATTCTTGATGCCAGTGGTGCTGAGCAATTGGTGGGTCGTGGTGATATGCTTTTTTCCGTTGGTGGCGACATGGTACGACTTCAGTGCGCCTTCGTGGACACACCAGAAGTGGACCAAGTAATTCAATTCATCTCTGATCAACGAGGTTACCCAGAACCATTTTACTTGCCAGAATACCACGGTGATGACGAAGAAATGGGTGAGATGGGCAGCTTTGATCCGAACGACATGGACGATATGCTGATGGAGGCAGCCCGCTTGGTGATGACCAGCCAGCATGGTTCCACGTCCATGATCCAGCGTCGTTTAAAACTTGGTTACAATCGTGCTGGACGTATTATGGATCAATTAGAAGCGATAGGAGTGGTAGGGCCTGCAGAAGGATCAAAACCTAGAGAAGTTTTATTATATGATGAGACGGAATTGGAACGATATTTGGAAAAGTTTAAATATAGGAAATAGGAGGCAAAATCCTTGAACGGTGTAAGATTCGTCAAGGAAATAATCAAGCCCGGTGAGCGTAAGTTCACCGGGCTTTTCCTTTAAGATGCTTTTTTAAAAATCTTTCGAAAAAATTAGCTTCTATTTCTCTTCTTCTCCTTCTTCTGGCAGCGCAGGCGTTGCCTCCGGCAAACTATCGTCGCCTTCCTCCAGCATTTCTTCCGGTGAAACAGGTGCGCTTGCTTCTTCCATCAGTGCCACCACGTCTGGGCAGACTTTACGAAGCGCATCCATCGCCTTGTTTTCAGCCTCTTCCCCCTCAATTTTGCCATGCTTTTTTTCCAATGCAGCAATACAAGCCTGTCCTTCTTCATCAATTTTTTGACCCTTGACCATCATCGACATCACGGAATCTTGCTTGCCGCTGTCAAACATGGCTGTGATTTCCTTTTGAAATTCCGCCATTGGAGTCATGCACTTGCAGAGATCCTCGGCAAATTCTTCGTACTTGTCCTTCTTCGGTGCGCAGCTAGCCGCCAACACGGCAACAGCAACAAAAATTTTGATAGAATTTTTCATAATTACATTGGTGTAAAGTAGCAAGGACAAAATAAAAAGTCGCAGTGTGAGTTCTGGCAATTTGGCTGCCGCTTGGCTTGTTTTTAATTTGAACCCAATACTTTATTGGTTAAAAAATGAGTTGCAAAGTTCTATAAACTATTTTAAGCCAAATGGAAAAAGTGAAATGGCAAGCGTTTTCCCATTTCGCTCCCTAACTTTGAGCAATGCCAATTTTTAATTTTCAATTCTCAATTTTCCTTTCATGACCTTTCCCCACCTCTTCGCCCCCCTCGACCTCGGCTTCACCACCCTGCCCAACCGGGTACTCATGGGCAGCATGCATACGGGGCTGGAGGAAACGAAAAACGGCTTTGAACGCTTGGCAACTTACTTCGCAGAGCGGGCAAGGGGCGGTGTCGGCCTCATTGTTACGGGGGGCATTGCGCCGAACCGGCAAGGTTGGGTAAGCCCCTTCGCCGCCCGCATGACGAACCGCTCCCATGTGGCGGAGCACCAAAAAGTGACAAAAGCAGTCCATGCCGAGGGTGGCAAAATCTGCATGCAAATACTGCATGCCGGGCGCTACGGCTACCACCCGTTGGCAGTGGCACCTTCAGCCATCCAGTCGCCGATTTCCCCTTTCAAGCCTTGGGCGCTCACGGGCTGGGGCGTGCGGCGCACCATTTCGGATTTTGTTCGCTGCGCAAAATTGGCACAGGACGCTGGGTACAACGGCGTGGAAATCATGGGCAGCGAGGGCTATCTCATCAACGAATTTATCGTTTCAAAAACCAACAAGCGCACCGACGAATGGGGCGGCCCGTTTGAAAACCGCATCCGTTTCCCCATCGAAATCGTGCGGCAGGTGCGGCAGGCTGTCGGCCCGAACTTCATCATCATCTACCGCCTTTCCATGCTCGACCTTGTTGATGATGGTAGCACTTGGGAAGAGGTGGAACAGCTTGCGAAGGAAATCGAAAAAGCGGGTGCCACCATCATCAACACGGGTATTGGCTGGCACGAGGCCCGTGTGCCGACCATCGCCACGATGGTGCCACGGGCAGGTTTTGCTTGGGTGACGAAGCGGCTGATGGGAAAGGTGGGTATCCCGCTCATCACCACCAACCGCATCAACATGCCTGAAGTGGCGGAACAGGTGCTGGCCGAGGGCTGCGCCGACATGGTGAGTATGGCCCGACCTTTCCTCGCCGACCCCGATTTCATGAGAAAAGCCGCAGATGGCCGCCGGGACGAAATCAACACCTGCATTGCCTGCAACCAAGCCTGCCTGGACCATACTTTCAAGCGCAAAACGGCCTCTTGCCTCGTGAACCCAAGGGCTTGCCACGAGGCCCTGATGCCCGTTTTGCGAAGCGAAACCAAAAAGAAAATTGCCGTGGTGGGCGCTGGCCCTGCCGGACTGGCCGCTGCCACGACGGCGGCGAAGCGGGGGCATGAAGTCCATCTCTTCGAGGCTGCCGCTGAAATCGGTGGGCAGTTCAATCTTGCCAAGCGGATACCCGGCAAGGAGGAGTTTCACGAGACGCTGCGGTATTTTGCGAAGCAACTCGAAATCACGGGCGTTCAACTGCATTTGAACACAAAGGCAACGGCGGATTTGCTTGAAAATCAAGGCTTTACTGAAGTGGTGATTGCTGCTGGGGTAACTGGACGAAAGGCTGGGATTGAAGGGGAAGCGCATCCAAAAGTGGTGAGCTACACGGATTGTTTGCTTCGCAAAAAGCAAGTCGGGAAGTCCGTCGCCATCATCGGAGCGGGTGGGATTGGATTTGATGTGGCGGAGTTCCTTTCGATTGCGGATCCCGGATTGCCCCGACAAACTGTCGGGGCGGATTCCGAGGCCCAAATCCGAAATCCGAAATCCGAAATCCGGGATTTCATGGAGGAATGGGGCGTTGACCAAAAATATGAGCATCGGGGTGCCATTACCAAGCCACATCCCGACCCATCGCCCCGTGAAATTTACCTGTTGAAACGTTCCGAAGGCAAGCACGGCTACACCCTCGGCAAGACCACGGGCTGGATTCACCGGACCAGCCTGAAAATGAAAAAAGTGAAAATGCTCGGCCAAGTGCAGTATGTGAAAATTGACGACGAAGGCTTGCACATCATTTACGAAGGAAAATCACAGATACTTCGGGTGGACAACGTAGTGATTTGCGCCGGGCAAAATTCCGTGCGGGACCTGTACGATGTGCTAATTGCGAAGGGGATGAAAGCCGCGCTCATCGGTGGCGCAAAACTGGCGGCAGAGGTGGATGCCAAGCGAGCAATTGCGGAAGGGGTGGAGTGGGGGCTGAAAGTTTAAGGCACCCAAATCTTCAGCGCCTTCGGTAAAATGCCTGCCCGCACTGGCCCCTCTCCCAAAAACTCGCCATCCGCTTCCACCTGAACAGGCTGCTTATCAGCACTTTCCACCAAAACTTCGTCTACTTGGTACAAAGACACTTTGGGGTGCCAACCAATTTTTCCCCAATAAAAAAGTGGGGTGACTAGTAGTACGCCAAGTTTGGAGATGCGCCCAGCGAGGGTCAGCGCCAGCTTGCCGTCTTCGGGTCGGGCATGGGGGACGAGCTGCATGCCACCGCCGGAGTAGCAGCAGATGCCGAGGTTGATGGTGTAAAGCGGTTTTTCCACCGTTTTTCCGTCAAAAACCACCCGGATGCGGGGGATTTTGAACTCAAACAAGCAACGGAAAATGAGCGAGAGGTAAAAGATTTTGCTGGAAAGCCTATCCTTGTAAGCCTCCGACCGCTTGACGACGTAGGCGTCATAGCTAAGCCCAGCCACGTTGATGAAGAACCGTTTCTGGGTTTCGCCGTTTATTTGGTAGGTCAGCCAGCCAGCGTCTTGGTGTGCGATTTTTCCCGTTTGCAAAAAATCTATCCATTTTTTGGTGCTTTTCGGAACCTGATGCGTTTTAACCCAGTCGTTTCCGGTGCCAATGGGCAGTAGCGTGAACGAGACTTCATCGGGTGGGCAAGTAGTTTGGCGGAGAATGCCGTTGGCAACTTCATGCGCCGTGCCATCGCCACCCACCGCAACGATGTGGCGGACGCCTTCGGCAATGGCCAGTTCGGCCAGTTCGGCAGCGTGCATTTTTCTTTCGGTAAAAACGACGTCAAAGTCAATGGCAGCGACCCGAAGCTGTGCCTCGATTTCTAACCAGTGTTTTCGTACAGCGCCGCCACCGCCTACTGGATTGACGATGAAACGCCACTTTTTGGCCGAATTTTCGTTTTGATTGAACACAACCAATTTAGTGCAATGAAAAAATGTCTCTTTTTTCTACTGTTATCCTGGAATTTCTGGTTAAGCTCCGGTTGCGACAAATGTTCTGATATAGATTGTTTCTCACCACCACAGGTTTTTAATTTCCAGTTGCTAGACAAAGATAGTGGAGAAGATTTAGTGGCCAATTATACTTTCAAAGCTGCTGAAATTAAGGTTTTTTCTGTGAGAGAAAACCAAACTCATCAGCTGCAAGTTTCGACCACAGACAGTTTGAACTACATCTTTACCGATGCTGAAATCGGATGGAAAGTAGACCTTGAAAATGCGAACTATGAACTGCGATTGGGCAATTCAAAGACATTGCCTTTCATCTATGAATCGAAGGAAAACCATTCAGACTGCTGCACTTCTTTTGAATTGCTCCGCTTCGAGATGGACTCCGTGGAGAGACTTTTCATTCCGGAACAAGGACTTTTTAAACTGAAAATTTGAGCCTTTTTGGCTTTTCAATACCTGTTAAACATGAAAATCCTGATGGTCTGCCTCGGCAATATTTGCCGCTCACCCCTCGCCGAGGGCATCATGCAGCGCAAAATCAACGACCACCGCCTCGACTGGCAGGTGGATTCTGCTGGTACGGGTGCTTGGCACATCGGCGAGCGCCCAGACCACCGCTCCATCGCCACGGCCCGTCAGCATGGCATCGACATCACTGGCCAGCGTGCCCGCCAATTGAAGCCCCACGACCTCGACCGCTTCGACCTTGTGCTGGCCATGGACAGCCAAAACTACCGGGACATTCTCCGCTTAGCTACCACCGAAGAACAGGAAAGAAAAGTGCAGCTCATCATGAACTTTGCTACGCCTGGCCGTAACCAGGCTGTACCCGACCCTTACTGGGATGATGATGGGTTTGAGAAAGTGTATGGGATGTTGGATGAGGCTTGTGGGAAGGTGGTGGAAAGGTTTGGGGTGCAAACAATCTAGATGAAATTAGCTGTTATAATAACCAAAGCGATAATAGCAATCCAAAATGGGTTTCGGCGAATTTTTTTTATCCATAATGTTTGTGATAAAATTATGCCGACGGTTAGTGCCACTATACTTGCCAATAAACCCCCTCTTGCATAAAAAGCAAATTGTTCATAAAATACTCCTGAATACCAAATTATAAACAGCTCGTAAATGCCTCTAAAAACCATAAAAATTCCGACAAAAGCCAACCCTTTAGCTGTAATTTCAATAGTCTTGGCAGCTAATATTTTTGTGGGTGGAATAAATTGAAGTATTGCAATGATAAAAACTATAATTGCCTCTCCTAATAGCATAGCTCCTAATGTAAAATGGCATGGTGCCGTTATACATGAATGCCAGCCTACTTCTATTATCGGCTGATTATACCTTAATGAACTTATAACTGCACCAAGCAGTAAGCCCAATAAAATAAAAGCTAAAGTTTTAGAGGTTGTTTAAAAATCAATAGGCCAACTTAATAGCCATGAGACGAATCATGGACCATTGAATGAAAGCAACCGAGTGTTCTTCTTTTTCTTCATAGTCTTTTGCCAATCGGCGTTGGTAGCCAAACCAACCAAAAGTTCTTTCTACTATCCAACGCTTTGGCAGCACCTGAAATCCGCCTATCCCTGCGACTTTGGCAACGATTTCGAGTACCCAGCCAAAGCTGCTCAAGACCCAGGCGAAAAACGCTTTGCCGTCAAAGCCCTGGTCTGCCAATACCTTTTCCAGGCGTGGGAACTTCCCTTGCAGTTCTTTGAAGACCAGCCTTGCCCCTTCCCTTTCCCCGGTATTGGCGGAGGCAATGACGACAGCCATCAGCAAACCAAGCACATCTGTTACCACGAAACGCTTGCGGCCACTGATTTTCTTATTGGCGTCTATACCCTTCTTTCTGGTCATGGAGGCAGTCTTTACGCTTTGGGAATCCACGATGCCAAGGCTCGGGCTTGCCTGCCTGCCCCTTTTGAGCCGAAGCCGTTCCTGGAGCGTGTCGTGAATGCGCCGGACAAGCCCTTTGGCCGTCCAAGTTCGGAAATAGTAGTAAACCAGCTGCCATTTGGGGAAATCCTTTGGTAGTAGGCGCCATTGGACGCCAGCTTTGCTGATGTAAAGGATGGCATCCACGATTTCCTTCAGCAAATGCTTGCGAAGACGGTTGATGTCTTTGTCGTCAAAGATTTTCGCAATAACTTTCCACTGGGAATCGGTCAAATCTGAATCGTACTTCATGATGGATAATTTTTAAAGGTTCGGAAAACCCAAAATTATCCGGCCGATTCCCGTATTTCCTGACTATTCAGGAAATTTTAAACAACCTCTAAAGGCTGGTTTTAATGCGCATTGAAATTCATTTTTTCATCGCTTCCAAAAGCCCCGTAAACCGCTTCACCGCCTTATCATTCTTCACCGCCATCGCCACCGCCTTCTTTGAGCCGACAAGGATAACCAGCTTCTTCCCCCTCGTGATGCCCGTGTAAATCAGGTTGCGGTAGAGCATCATGTAGTGGCCCATCACCAGCGGCATCACCACGCAGGGACATTCGCTGCCCTGGTATTTGTGGATGCTCACGGCGTAGGCCAGCGTCAGTTCGTCAAGCTCGGTGAAATCGTAGAAGACCTCCCGGCCATCGAAAACGACGACCACTTCCTGCTCCGTTTTATCAATCTTCTTGATACGGCCCACGTCGCCGTTATAGACATCCTTATCGTAGTTGTTCTTAATCTGCATCACCTTGTCGTCCTCGTGGAAACTGCGGCCCATCTTCACCAGGGGGTCGTAACTGGGGTTCAGTTTTTTCTGGAGAATATCGTTCAAATTGCGGTTGCCAATAGTGCCCCGATTCATGGGGGCAAGTACTTGGATGTCGTCGAAGGAGTCGAAGCCGTAAGCCTTGGGCAGGCGGCTGTCCACGAGGTTCACAATGAGGTCGGTCAGCTTGTCGGGGTCTTCCTCCTCCATGAAAAAGAAATCGCCGCCCTTGTCGTTGCTGAGGTCGGGGAACTCCCCGGCGTTAATGCGGTGGGCGTTCGTGATGATTTTGCTGGCGGCGGCCTGCCGAAAAATCTCGGTCAGGCGGGTCGTCGGGATTTTTTCACTCAAAATCAAATCCTGCAACACGCTGCCCGCTCCCACGCTCGGCAACTGGTCCACATCGCCGACCAGCACCAGCCTCGCCGTGGTCGGTACGGCCTTTAGCAGGTTGAACATCAGTACTGTGTCAATCATGCTCGCCTCGTCCACGATGAGCAGGTCGCAGTCGAGCGGGTTCTCCCGGTTGCGCTTAAAGCCGTTGATGTTGAAATCAAACTCCAGCAGCGTGTGGATGGTGCTCGCCTTCATCCCCGTGATTTCGGCCATGCGCTTGGCGGCCCGGCCCGTTGGTGCAGTCAACATGATTTTCTGCGTCAGTTGGTGGCTCACCAGCAGGATGACCTTTGTGATGGTACTCTTGCCAGTGCCGGGGCCGCCCGTGATGATATGCACTTTTTCTTCCAAACTTTTCGCTACTGCAATGCGCTGGTTTTCAGCTAATTGTATGTTCAACTTATCTTCTGCCCATACCAGCGCTTCTTTGGTTTTCACGCTCCGCAATGCGGAACTACCCCCTTGCAGTCTGCGCAGTTCAGCGCCGATTCCCTGTTCGCAGACATGGAACATCTTGAGCCAAACGCAGGCAGTCGGCGCCCCGTCAATCGTGAGCGGTGCCGTCACGATGCGCTCTTCCTGCTCAATGGCAGCGAGGCGGGCAGCCACGAGATTGGCGTCCACTTCGAGCAACTCCTGCGCTTTTTCGAGGAAAAGGTTGACGGGATAACAGGTGTGGCCCTCGTTCGAAAGGTCGTTCAGCACATACTCCACCCCGGCGTCAATGCGCATATCGCTCTCCTTGCCGATACCGAGTTTTTGGGCGGTTTTGTCGGCAGTCTTGAAGCCGATGCCCCAGATGTCACGGGCGAGGCGGTAGGGGTTTTCCTGTAAAACGGCGATGCTTTCCTCGCCGTAGGTTTTGAACACCTTTTGGGCGTAGGTCGGGCTGATTTCGTACTGCATCAAAAAAGCCATCACCTCTCGAATGGCCTTCTGCTCCGCCCAACCTGCCGTGATTTTTGCGAAGCGCTTCGGCCCGATGCCGTCAATCTCCATGAGCAGGTCGGGCGTCTGGTCAATCACATCCAGTGTTTTTTCGCCATAGCGCAGCACGATTTGCTCCGCAAAATGCTCTCCGATGCCCTTGATCATGCCGCTGGCGAGGTACTTCTGGATGCCCCGGATGGTGGCAGGCTGAGTCACCTCGTAGCTCTGCACCACGAACTGGAAGCCGTACTGTGTATCGTTCTTCCAAGTGCCTTGGCACTTGAGCGTCTCGCCCACCTGCACGGAGGTCATCGTGCCGACGACGGTGGTCAGGTCGAGCTTGCCCGGCTCCTGCAAGCGGGCCACCGTCCAGCCGTTTTCGGGGTTCTGGAAGGTGATGCGTTCGATATGGCCGGTGATGGTGTCCAAGGTTCGATTTGTCGCAAAATTATCGCTTTTGGAAACTATATCCCGCTTTGTTTTTTAGGGAGAATTTAATCTCATCACCGTTTTTTTTTAGCATAAAAACCACCTCTCCGAAAACCGCTCATATATTGATGCTCGTAAATAATGATGTTTTAACCAAATCGATTTTCTAATCAAAAAAATGTATTTTATGAACCTCGTATCAAAAATCTCAGCTTTGGCAATTGGATTGGTATGCGTTGCTGCACCAGCTTTTTCCCAAAAATCGGCCATGAAAGACAACACCGTCATGGTGGGTGGTGAGGCCATGTACCCCAAGAAAAACATCGTGGAAAATGCCGTGAATTCAAAGGCGCACACCACGCTAGTAGCAGCTGTTTCAGCGGCTGGCTTGGTGGAAACTTTGCAGACGGCTGGTCCATTTACCGTGTTTGCGCCAGTGAATGATGCTTTTGAAAACCTCCCTGAAGGCACAGTGGAGACCCTATTGAAGCCTGAAAACAAAAAAACGTTGACGAATGTGTTGACCTACCACGTCGTGAGCGGAAACTATGATTTCAAGGCGCTTTCCGAACTTATTACGAAGGGGAAAGGCAAGGCTACCCTGAAGACTGTGAGCGGCGGCACGTTGACGGTCATGATGAACGGTCCGCACAACATCACGGTGAAAGATGAAAGCGGCAATGTCGCCAATATCACGACGTATGATGTGTACCAATCTAATGGCGTAATTCACTCCATTGATACGGTATTGCTGCCAAAGATGTAATCCATTTTAGCGAATTCCTGATGAGAAAGGGAGGCCCGTTGTGCGGCGCCTCCTTTTTTTATTGTTTAAATAAACGCTGTATCAATTTATATTTAATTCAGCATATGCGCCACCGATTATGCTTAAATCATTATCCCGTTGTATATAGCTTACTATAGCCATATTTTCAGAAGCTGGCATTGGTGTATTCTCAAAATTTAATTCCCCATTGGCTTTTGCAGGAATAGTGATAAACTGCCTCACCACATTCTCATTTTTTAATTCCCGGCCGCCATTTTCGCCACGTTTTACCGAGGTTATTTCGTTCAATGAAACTAGTGCAAAATTAATATTGCAACCTTCAAAATCCCCTTCCAATTCATATTTTATATGTGGCGCATTATTTCCTTTTATGATAGCCTTTAATGTTTTAAAACTGGCAATTGGTTCTGTATTTAGTGCCTTTTCAAGCGCCGATTTTAAATCCTTATTATTGGAACCGACAAACTCATATTCGCCATTAACGACCATCTGCGGTGTATATGCGGAGCGAAGGTGCATGGTGCTTATGTAATCGCTTTGCCGCTGGGAATATGCCTTGTCGCTGAACGGGTCTGCCCAACCGAGGCGGTTCCAGTAATCCACATGAAAAGATAAGGCTATAATGTTTCGCCCATCCTTTTTCGCTTCACTGATAGTTTGATCCAATAGTTTATCGGCAGATGGGCAACTAGAGCAGCCTTGGGAGGTGAAGAGCTCGATAACGGCTACGGGGTTTTGAGCATATATATTCAGGGAAAAACCGAGAAGGACTATAGCAAGAAATAGTTGTTTCATTATTTATTTTTTCTCATTGGTCGATTAATTTGCTTATTCCTTTCATTTGATTGATTCATTATCTTCAAAAATAGAAATCTTAATTGAAAGGCAACTTTATTTGCGCTCAAACTTTTTTATATTTTGGCCACAAATTATAACCAACCTCTGGGTTGTTTGAGCCATAAATCTTAATTAATTCTACTTCTTTTTGATTAATCTCCTTGTCCGTTACACTGTCAGATTCAAATAGTATTTCCTTACGCACTGTAAAATCTCTCATTTGCTCGGCAGTAAAATCCTTTTCAATTAACTTGCTGTTTGCGCTACCATAGTAATTTAACGTGTTAGTTAAATCCTTACCAATATAAATCTTGCCATTAGGATAAGTTATTTTATAAATGACCTTCATTTTTACAAATATTAATTATCATAAAAAAGGGCAGTTAACAGCCCTAAACTGTTAACTGCCCCCTGTCAAAATGCAAACTTTAGTTATGGTTTCGCACTTGGCGCATCCCCAAACACCTCATCCAAGCTCAATTCCGTCACTTTCCCGATGCTCTTCAGGTAATCCATGTTCACACTTTCCTTGCTGCCCAGCACGAGGTAAGTGTAGTGGCGCCCCTTCACATATTTTTCTTGAAAAGCTTTCAGGTCGGCAGCGGTGGCGATTTTCATACGGTCGTACACATCCTTGCGGATGTCACGGTCGAAGCCACGATCCTTGGCGAGGCGGTAGTTCCAGTAGATGCCGTCCTTAGTGATACGGCTCGTCTCGATTTTCTTTTCGATGCTCTCAATGGCCTGCGCAATTTGATTTTCCGACACCGGCATGTTTTCCACGATTTCGTTCATAGCCTTGATGGCGTCCGGCATTTTATCAGCCTGAGTGCCTACATAGGCACGTAGGTAGTGCGCTTGGTCGGCCTTCGTGGGAGAGCCAAAACCGACATTGGCAGAATAGGCGAGCGCCCTTGATTCCCGTATTTCCTGAAACACGATGCTCGAAAGCCCCGAACCGAAATAGGTGTTGTAAAGCTCCGACATCACGTACTCATCGAGGTTGAATTTTTCCGTACCCTTGCTCACTAGCATGATTTCGGCCTGCACCATCGGAAAATCCACGAAGATGACCTCGTTCTGGTTGGTGGCCAATTCCTCGAATTTTTTGGCAGGGACGACCGGCTTCAGTTTGCCCACTTTGTGGTATTTATCCAGCAGCGCTGAGGCTTGGCTTTTTTCCTTCGAGCCGTAGTAAAACACCCGATGGTCGTAGCTGGAAAGCCCCTTGATTTTTGCCACCAAAGCATCTGGTTTGAGGGCGTTCAATTCGCTGGGCGTCAGCTCATTGGTGAACGGCGACTCCTTGCCGTAGCGGGCATAGCTGGCCATTGCGGAGCGCAAAACCGTCGTCTTGTTCTTCTTGTCGTTGTCACGGCGCAGCAGTTCATCTGCGACCAAACCAGCCAAAGCCTTGTCGTCGCCCTTCACATTGGCGAGGATGTGCTCAAAAAGCTTGATGCCTTCCTCCAAACTTTCATCAAGACCGGAGAGGGTCACGTAGGCCCGGTCGTCGCTCACGTTCACCGAGAAGTCCACACCCAGCTTGAAAAACTCCTCCTTCAACTGGTCGGCGCTGTACTTGTCCGTGCCGAGGTAGGGCAGGTAGTTGATGGCCATCGCCAGTTCCTTGTCGCTGTTTTTGCCCATCTCCACGATATAGTCGAGCACGAACGTGGGGTTGCTTTTGTTTTTGATATAATCCATTTCCACGCCGCTGGCCAGCTTCACGGTCTGGATTTCCTTGTCGTAATCCAAAAACTGTGGCTGCAAACGTGGCGACTCCTTTGATAGGAATTTTTCGGTAAAATCTGACGACTTTTCCCGGTTCACCGAAACTGCGGTGATGGCGGGTTTGTCCACTTTCAGTACGTTCGGGTCAGTGCCGTTGCGCTTGTACACCACCACGTAATTATTGCTGAAATGTTGGTTCGCCCAACGCACAATGTCGGCCTTCGTGAGCTTCTCCAGTCGGGCGTAGCGGTTCACGTAGTCCGCCCATTTTGTTCCCAAAATGAAGGCGTCGGTCATTTGCCCGGCACGGGCGTTGTTGCTCTCGTTGGCACGTATCTCACTGAGTTTCAGGCTTTTGATACAAGCGCCGAGCAGCCATTCATCGAACTGGCCCTTTTTTATTTTTTCCAGCTCCGCAATGAGCAACTGCTCCACATCCTCCAGCGTCTGTCCCTCACGGGGTTTTCCGTAAAGCTGAAAAGTGGAATAATCCGCCATCGAAGTGAGTGAAGCACGGGCTTCCAGCACTTGTTGTTTTTGGAGCAAATCAAGGTCAATCAACCCCGCCCGTCCGTTGAACATCAACCTCGAAATCATGGTCAAATAATCGGCGTCGGCTGTATTGGCACCGCCCGCTTTCCAGGCCATGTTGACGTAGGCGGCCTCTTGGCCAAGCACTTCCTTGCGAACGACCTGCGTCAGTTCAGGCTGTGGCGCAGCTTTGAACGGCGGTATCGGAGCAGGCTGGTAATTGCCAAAATATTTCTCCGCAAGTGCCACTGCTTCGTCCGGTTTGAAGTCGCCCGCCAGCACGATGGCCATGTTGTTCGGCTTGTAGTAGGTGTCAAAAAACTCGTGGATTTTCACGTGCGAAGGGTTTTTCAAGTGTTCGCCCTTGCCGATGGTCGTCTGCGTGCCGTAGGGGTGCGTCGGGTACAGCGCCTCATTGATGGCGGCGCTTACCTTTCGGAAATCCCGGTCTTGGTTGATGTTGAATTCTTCGTAAACCGCCTCCAATTCCGTGTGGAACAGGCGCAGCACTACTTCGTGGAAACGCTCGCTTTCGAGCCGCATCCAACGCTCCAATTCGTTCGATGGGATGTCGTTGACGTACACCGTCTGCTCCACCCAAGTGTAGGCGTTCGTGCCACGGGCGCCCAGCGAACTCACCATTTTATCATACTCATTGGCAGCCACCAGCTTGGCAGCGGCATTGGAAGTTGCGTCAATCTCAGCATAAATCGCCTTGCGCTTCTCCGGGTCGGTTTCGAAGCGGTGCTGCTCGTAGAGGTCGGAGATTTTATCCAACAACTGCTCTTCCTGAGGCCAGTCCAGCGCCCCGATATTGTGGGTTCCTTTAAACATCATGTGCTCCAGGTAGTGGGCAAGGCCTGTCGTTTCGGAAGGGTCGTTTTTGGAACCTGCCCGCACGGGGATGTTCGTCTGGATGCGAGGCTCGGCGTCATTGATGCTCATGTAGAGCTTCATGCCGTTTTTCAGCGTATAAATCTTGACGCCGAGCGGGTCGCCGGGCACCGACTCGTAGTCGTAGGTGAGGGGACGTGGAACTACTGCCCCGTCGTTGTTCAGCTTGCGGTCTGGGATTTTATTTTCGTCCAATTGAATGGATTGCTTTTCAACTACTTTCATTTTTTTATCCAATTTTTTTGGTGCTTGTGCAATGACAAAGACAGGTGATGCCAAAAGCAAATAGTAAAACGGTAGGAGGCAGATTAGTTTTTTCATCATGAAAAAAGTTGTTGGTTTGGTTACGGACGGCGAAGTTAGGCAACCTGTTGGCTCCCTGTGCTAATTGTACCAAAGGTGCTGCTAGAAATCACGATAATTGCCGTCCAGCAACAAATTGGCTTCCTCCTTCGAAAACTGTTGAGCACTGTTGTCCCAATGCAGTTTTTCGTTGGGAAAACGGTTGGCCACTACCCCCAACAGAATAGACTCCGTCAGTCGGGAGGCATAAGAAAACGGCGCACTGGCTTCGGTTTTCCCTAAGCAGGCATCCACAAACTGGTGGTAGTGGTCCACTTCTTCCAGCACCGGGAAGTCCAGTTTTTCCAACTTGTTTTCAATAATCAATTTAGGGTAACCGATATGAGGCAGCAGCAACCGCCCTTTTTCCCCAACAAACATGGAGCCTTGTTCCGGCAGTTTTTCGCCTTTTGGCATTTCCAATTCCTTGTGTTTTTTGGGTGCATCGGTGCCATCGTACCAGACCCACTGGAGATATTTGGCGGTAAAATCGGTGCCTGGAAATTCGTAAGTCACTACGTTGTGCTCCGGGTGTGAAAACCCGTTCGGCTTCCGGCAATCACAGCAAATCGTTTCGGGTACATCCAGCGCCAGCGCTGTGTAGGGCGTGTCGAAAATATGGACGCCCATGTCTCCGAGGGTGCCACAGCCGTAATCAAGCAATTTCCGCCAATTGCCGGGATGGTAGATTTTGTCCTTGTAAGGCCGATCTGGCGAGGTGCCGAGCCAGAGGTTCCAGTCGAGGGTCGAGGGCACGGGGTCACTGCCAGCAGGAGCGGCGCCATCGTAACCCCAGTTCTTGTTGGACCAAGCTCGCACGGTATGGACTTTCCCGATGATGCCCGTTTGGATGAGTTGGGCCGTACCTCGGTACTCCTTCCACGAGTGAATTTGGATGCCCATCTGCGTGACGAGTTTCTTTTCCTCGGCCATTTTCCGCATCGCCCTCGCCTCGCTGACGTGGTGCGTGAGCGGCTTCTGACAGTACACGGGCTTGCCCATTTCCATTGCCATCAGCGCTGCCGGAGCGTGGGTGTGGTCAGGCGTGGAGACGATGACTGCGTCAATGTCCTTGCCCATTTGCTCGAAGAGCTTGCGGTAGTCCTTGAAGGTTTTGGCTGAGGGGTGCAGTTTGAGTGCAGCCGCCAGATTGTTCGAGTCCACGTCGCAGAGGGCAGTCACTTCCACCATGCCGTGCGAGGAAATAGAGGCAAGGTCGGAAGCCCCCATTCCCCCCACCCCGATGTGGGCAGTGCGGAGTTTGGCGTTTTTTGCGAAAGCCCAAACTGAGGAGGGTAGGAGGGTGATGCCTGCGAATGCGGAGGCATTTTTAAGGAAGTCTCTTCTTTTCATGTTTTATTTTCTTAGAAAAAAATCGAAAATTGGCTTATCACAATTTATGATAGCTTATCGGAGGTTAAAGCTGTCTCAAACCTCTCTGATGTTGGAATTAAAAATCACGCACTTAGCAACGCTGCCCCAAACACCCCTGCACTATCTCCCAGCTTGGGTTTCAGGAAAATCGTCTCGCATTTGCCGCTGTTGAAAATGTATTTTTTCACTTCCTCCACGCCTTCGGTGTAAAGCAGGTCAATATTCCCGACTCCGCCGCCGATGACCACCACTTCCGGGTCAATCACGTTGATGAAATTGGCGACAGCTCTCCCAAAAAAATGGGTCATGCGCTCCATCGTGGCTTTGGCAGTCTCATCGTTGCCAGCGTAGTATCGCTCTACGATTTCAGGTAGCTTGAGGTTCAGTCCTGTTTTTTCATTGTAAAAACGGGTGAGTGCTGGGCCTGAAAGTATTTGCTCCACGCAGCCATTATTCCCGCAGTAGCATTCGTAGGCGCTTTCGTCGAGGAAGCTGTGGCCCCACTCGCCGCCGATGCCGTGCTTGCCGTTGAGCAGTTTTCCGTTCACGACCACGCCGCTGCCTGTGCCCGTGCCCATGATGAGCCCCCAGACCACCTCGGCATTTGGGGCGACATTGTGGGCTGCGCCCCATTTCGCCTCAGCTAGGGCGAAGCAGTTCGCATCGTTGGCCAGCTCGCAGGGCACGTTGAGTATCGCTTCCAAATCCGCTTTGAGTGGCATGCCGTTCAAGCAGACGGTGTTGGAATTCTTCAAAGTCTGTGTTTTGGGGTCGAGGGTGCCGGGAGTTGCGAAGCCGATTTTACTGGGGCGCAAACCCGTCTCCGAGGCCATCGTTTCCACCAATTTGTAAATCTGACGGAGGATGTGCGTGTAGCCGTGCTCCTGTTCCGTGGGCAGTCGCATCCGGCTCAGCACATTGCAGGTATTGAAATCTTCGATGACGGCGCATTCGATTTTGGTGCCGCCAAGGTCTATTCCCCAGATGGGTGTCATGTTAGTTTTGAGTTTCAAGTAATGAGTTACGAGTTTCGAGCGGGGTGGTAAATGTATAGAGAATTATGTGTTGGGCGTTTTTGAAATTAATAACATCGCACTAGGTAATCCAAAATTGATTTGGACGATATTTTTTATTTGGCTTTTAATTTATGCTGGCAACTTGTCAAACACCTAACTTTGCCCCTTCTTTTAAAAATGAAAACTTCCACCCGTCATGATACTCTTCTTCGGCAACCCCTCCTCCAAAATCTTTGCTGTTCAGACCAACCAAGCCCTGTCCGGTGAGGACGTGCAAAAACTCACTTGGCTCTTTGGCAACGAACCGCAAATCGAGGCACTGACCGTCTCCGGCCCATTCGTCGGGCCACGGGCGGCGATGGTTACACCTTGGAGCACCAACGCCGTGGAAATCACGCAGAACATGGCCATCCACGGCATCGTGCGCATGGAGGAATTTTTCAGGATAAATGAAGGCGATAGCTACGACCCCATGCTCTCGCAGAAGTTTGCGGAGCTGAACCAGGACATTTTCACCATCCACATCGAACCAGCGCCCATTCTCGAAATCGAGGATATCGCTGACTTCAACGAGCAGGAAGGATTGGCGCTCAGCCAAGAAGAAATTGACTACCTGAACGGTGTTGCCCAGCGTATCGGGCGCAAGCTGACCGACTCTGAGGTCTTCGGCTTCTCGCAGGTGAACAGCGAGCATTGCCGCCACAAGATTTTCAACGGCACCTTCGTCATTGACGGCGAGGAAAAGGACACCTCCCTTTTCAAACTCATCAAAAAAACCTCCCAGACCCACCCCAACGACATCGTGTCCGCCTACAAGGACAATGTGGCTTTTTTGAAAGGCCCACAGCTCACGCAGTTCGCCCCCAAGCGTCCCGATGTACCTGATTTTTACGAAAAAAAATCCTTCGACTCTGTGCTGTCGTTGAAGGCGGAGACGCACAATTTCCCCACCACCGTCGAGCCTTTCAACGGGGCGGCCACAGGTTCCGGCGGGGAAATCCGGGATAGGTTGGCGGGAGGAACTGGCTCCATTCCGTTGGCGGGGACGGCGGTGTACATGACGGCGTACCCACGGCTTCAGCCCCTGACCCCTAAAGGGGGACCCACGGACGCTAATGCCGTGGTCAGCCATCAAGTGGCTTCCCCTGCGAGCGACCAATCATCAAATTCGCAGACCGATGCGTCGTCAGGTTCCCCTTCAGGGGTCAGGGGCTGGGGGATGACTGAAAGAAAATGGCTCTACCAAACCCCGCTCGACATCCTCATCAAAGCCAGCAACGGTGCTTCCGATTTCGGCAATAAATTCGGGCAGCCGCTCATCGCTGGGTCGCTGCTCACTTTCGAGCATGAGGAAGCTGGGCGCAAATTAGGCTTTGATAAAGTCATCATGCTGGCGGGCGGCATCGGCTACGGCAAGGCGGCACAGGCACTGAAAGGTCACCCCAAAGCGGGCGACAAAATCGTGGTGATGGGCGGTGACAACTACCGTATCGGCATGGGCGGGGCGGCTGTTTCCTCCGCAAATACGGGCGAATTCAACACGGCCATCACCCTAAACGCCGTGCAGCGCTCGAACCCCGAAATGCAGAAGCGGGTGGCGAACGCCGTGCGGGGCGTGGTAGAAAGCGAGGAGAATTTCATCGTCTCCATCCACGACCACGGAGCGGGTGGCCACCTCAACTGCCTCTCCGAACTGGTGGAGGCCACAGGCGGCAAAATTGACCTCGACAAACTGCCCATCGGCGACCCCACGCTGTCGGCGAAGGAAATCATCGGCAATGAATCGCAGGAGCGGATGGGCCTCGTCGTTTCACCGAAAAATATTGAAACGCTGCGCAATATCGCCGAGCGGGAACGGGCGCCGATGTACGAGGTCGGCGACGTGACGGGCGATATGCGTTTCACGTTCCAGTCCTCTTCGAAGGGCGACAAACCGATGGATTTGGCGCTGTCCGATATGTTCGGCAGCTCCCCAAAAACCATCATGAACGATAAAAAACTCGACCGGAAATATGCCGATGTTGACTACTCGGCTTCACAAATTCAAAGCTACATCAAAGACGTGCTGCGCCTCGAAGCCGTCGCTTGCAAGGACTGGCTGACAAACAAAGTGGACCGCTGCGTGGGTGGCCTCGTGGCCAAGCAGCAGTGCGCTGGGCCGCTCCAACTCCCCCTCAACAACTGCGGCGTGATGGCCCTTGATTTTGATGGGAAAAGCGGCATTGCCACCTCCATCGGCCACAGCCCAGTGAGCGGCCTGATTGACCCCGTGGCGGGCAGTCGTAACTCGGTGGCCGAGGCGCTGACCAATATCGTCTGGGCTCCATTGGAGAAGAGCCTGCGCTCTGTCTCCCTCTCCGCCAACTGGATGTGGCCCTGCAAGAACGAGGGCGAGGATGCCCGCCTGTACGAGGCTGTCGAGGCCATGTCGGACTTCGCCATTGCCCTCGGCATCAACATCCCAACGGGCAAGGACTCGCTTTCGATGAAACAGAAATACCCCGATGGCGAGGTGCTTTCGCCGGGTACGGTCATCGTGTCCGCAGGGGCGCATTGCGACGACAGGTATGGCATCGTGGAGCCTGTTTTGCAAAAAAATGGAGGCGATATCTACTACTTAAATTTATCCAAAGATTCTTTCCAATTGGGCGGTTCGTCATTTGCCCAAACGAGGAACAGGATTGGTGAAAAAGCGCCAACCGTGAGCGATGCAGCTTATTTCGCCAAGGCTTTTGATGCCTTGCAAAATTTGATAAAAGGCGGCCTCGTGGTGGCTGGTCATGATGTCTCCGCTGGCGGCCTTTTGACTTGTTTGTTGGAAATGTGCTTCGCCGATGTGGCCCTCGGTGTGGAGATTGATTTGACTGAAATTGGCGAAGCCGACTCCGTCAAATTGCTTTTCTCGGAAAACAGCGGGGTAGTCATTCAGGCCAAAAATGACTCGGTGGAAAAGCTGCTGAATGAGGCTGGCATTTCATTTTTCAAAATAGGAAAGGCCACGTCCACTCCTGTTCTCTTTGTAAAAAATGGCGGGGAAACCCACAAGTTCGACATTGCCGAACTGCGGGATGTCTGGTACGAAACCTCCTACCTCCTCGACCGCCACCAAACGGCTGGTGAACTGGCAAAGGCCCGTTTTGACAATTACAAAAACCAGCCGCTACGCTATGTTTTTCCAAAAAATTTTGATGGAAAAAGACCAATCAGGGAAGAAGGCAAACCCCGCATCAAAGCCGCCATCATCCGTGAGAAGGGCAGCAATTCCGAGCGGGAAATGGCCCATGCCATGTACCTCGCTGGCTTCGATGTGAAGGACGTTCACATGACCGACCTCATCAGCGGGCGGGAGACGCTGGAGGACGTGCGCTTCATCGGTGCGGTGGGCGGTTTCTCCAACTCCGACGTGCTCGGTTCGGCAAAGGGCTGGGCAGGTGCATTTCTCTACAACGAAAAAGCCAAGCGGGCGCTCGACAATTTTTTCAAGCGGGACGATGTGCTGTCCGTCGGCATCTGCAACGGCTGCCAACTTTTTGTGGAACTGAACCTTATCAACCCCGAACACGCCACGCCGCCAAAGATGCTGCACAATGACTCGCACAAGCATGAGAGCATTTTCACTTCCGTCGTCATTCCCGAAAACAATTCTGTGATGCTGCAATCGCTGGCAGGCTGCCGCCTCGGCATCTGGGTGAGCCATGGGGAGGGAAAATTCAATCTGCCACTGCCGGAGAGTGCGTACAATATCGTCGGTAAATTCGGCTATGATGCCTACCCTGCCAACCCGAACGGCAGCGACTACAACGCCGCCATGCTCGCCAGCGCCGATGGCCGCCACCTGGTGACGATGCCGCACTTCGAGCGTTCGATGTTCCGGTGGAACTGGGCGAACTACCCGGTGGACAGGCAGGGGGATGATATTTCGCCGTGGGTGGAGGCGTTCTTGAATGCGAGGCGGTGGTTGGAAAGACATGCCTGAACTGTAAGTTTGAAAAACTGTTTTAAATTGCAGTAAAAATCAAAGCCCATGTTGCTCACATTGCCGGACAATATCATCCCTGCGGGTCAATTCACGGAAGAAGAACTGCTAACTGAACTGGCGGTGGCGTTGTATGCTGCCGGAAAAATCTCCTTCGGACAAGCCCGGCGGCTGGCAGGCATGGATTGGTTCAGTTTTAGGTCGTTACTCTCGGAGCGCAATGTGCCCGCCAATTACGATGAAAAAGACCTTGAAAAAGACCTTGAAGCCATCAAAACTTTCCCGCTTTCATGATAATCGTTAGCGATACCTCCCCTATTTCCAGCCTTTTTCTAATCAATCAATTGGAGCTGCTGCCTGTTGTATTTGGCCGAATCATCATACCCCAAACTGTGATGGCGGAATTGCGTGTTTTGGAAACGGATTTTGGGCATGACCTTGCCACCCTTCGTTCAGCTCCTTGGCTCGAAATCCTCAAAGCAACCGATATTAACGAAGTGAACCGTTTTAAACAGTTTTTGGATGCGGGGGAAAGCGAAGCAATTGTCCTTGCCAAGGAACTACACGCCGATTATCTGCTGATTGATGACAAACAAGGGAGGAATGCAGCAGACCATGAAGGCTTGACAACCATTGGTGTTCTGGGTGTTTTTTTACTTGCCAAAAAAGCGGGAACCATCAATGCTGTTCAGCCCTTGATGGACGACTTACGTTCTCAAGCAAAGTTCTTTATCAGGGAAGATTTGTATGAGAAGGTTTTGAGGTTGGCAGGTGAGTGAGAAAGCAATTTGGACAGAGCGTTTTTGAATTTGTGGCAGTGATCCGAATAGAAGCTACCCATCAATACCCAAAAGATTTTCTATCCTTGCTGGTTGTTTCCCACAAAATCGCCTTCCATGAAAGACATAGCATCCCTCATTCAACACATCGAAAAAATAATCCCACTGGACGATGAAGCCCGCCAAGCGCTTGCTATTAAAGTCACCTCCAAGAAAATCCGCCGCAGGCAGTACCTGTTACAAGATGGGGACATTTGCAGGCATTACAATTTCGTTTTGAACGGTTGCCTCAGGATGTATTTGGTGGACGAAAAAGGAACGGAGCATGTGCTTCAATTTGCTATCGAAGGCGGTTGGATTGCCGACATTGGCAGCCTGCATACTGACCAACCCAGCCATTTCTGCATTGATGCGCTCGAACCAACTGAAGTATTGCGCATCGCCAAGGAGGACTTGATTGACCTTTATGTAAAACACCCCGCCTTCGACCGTTATTTCAGGGTGCTGACGGAGAATGCCTTCGTCGGGATGCAACAGCGGGTCATGCAGAACATCAGTTCAACTGCCGAAACCCGATACCTGCTTTTTCTTGAAAAATACCCCCATCTTTTCAACCGGATTCCATTGGTTCAAATTGCTTCTTTTATTGGCGTCACGCCGGAATTTCTCAGTAAAATCAGGCGCAACCTGATGGCCTGAGATTAGGAACGGTGAAAGAATAACTTCACCTTTTTATGCGGCTCTTTTACACTCATGCTGCGTTGGTCAAAGCCTTGCGTAGCGATGCTATGCAAGGCTTCGACCGCCTTGCCTGAGCGAAAAATAGCATGCCTAAAAAGGCGGACTTATCCTTTCACCGTTCCTTAACCTACCTTAAGGTTTTTTCCTAATCTGCTTCATTGGCCACTAACCGCCCCTGCCTTCATCTTTGTGCTATCAATTTCACTATAAAACAAGGCACATGAAATCCATTTTTTCAAACATCTTTTTGCTGCTCACCCTCGCAGGATGGGCGCAGACTGAACTTAATTTTTCCACTTTTAAAAATAATGAAGCCATGCAAGCAACAGAAAATTCAGCCATCGAAACCCTACTTTCTTCCTATGAAAAAGCCCTGAACGCATCTGATGTTCCGGCCGTACTTGCGCTGTATGCAAAAGACGGTGTGTTCATGCCCTCCGAAGCACCAAGTGCCGTTGGACAAACTGCTGTGGAACAAGCCTACCGTTTTGTTTTCAGCCAAATTAAACTGAACATTAAATTCAGTATTGATGAAATTCAGGTTAACGGCGACCTCGCTTTTGCCCGCACCATTTCCAGAGGCACCACGGATGTGCTTGCCGCAGGCATCAATGTGCCCGAGGAGAACCGGGAGCTTTTTGTGCTGGTGAAGGAAAATGGGGACTGGAAAATTGGGCGGTATATGTTCAACAAAATGCAACCAGCGCAGCAATAATTATTGAATCAAAACAGAGGGACAAATGTGTTCCTCTGTTTTTCATTAATGTTACTGGATATGCAGTTTTATGAAAATGTTGTTACCAAAGTTGCTCCAACAAAGACAGGACAATGATATTTCGCCATGTAAGGCGGGTCTTTTGAATAAGATAAGGTGGACTAAAACCACATGCTTGTTCAACCCAAAAAGGAATTTTTAACTTTGCCCCAAACCAACCTATTTCATTTATGAAAATCTCCAAGAAGCAATTTTTGCTCATTCCACTTCTTGCCTTTTTTTGTTCACAAGCCTTCTCCCAAATCCTCATTCCTGATGTGTCCTTTGGAGCAAACGGCATGACCACAACAGACCTCGGCGGCAACTGGAGCTACGTCACCTGCCTCGCTGTTCAAACAGATGGAAAAATATTGGCCGCTGGAACGAGGTTGGAAAACGGCACCGAGGTCATCGTCGCTAGATACCTTTCTGACGGTAGTCTCGACACAGATTTCGCTGCCGACGGCATCTTGGAAACCAGCATCAGCCACCAACAATTTTATAGCGAAAAGATGATGGCTTTGCAGCCCGATGGCAGAATCCTCGTGGCCGGGCGCATCAAAATCGGCACGATTTACACTTTTGCAGTGGCCCGGTTCCTCTCCGACGGTGCTGCTGATAGCAGCTTTGGCGACAATGGAATCGCTACCAAAACCATCATTGGCAACAATTCTGGCAACGATGACCAAGCACAGTCGGTGTTGCTGCAACCTGATGGTAAAATCATCGCTGCTGGTACCAGCAACGGCACATCTTCGGGCTCAAAATTCACTCTCGTCCGCTTTCTGTCTGATGGCGGTTCCGATGACACCTTCGGCAACAATGGCGTTGCCACAGTGGCGGTCTCGTCATCATTTGATTATGCCAAAACGGCTTTGCTCCAGCCCGATGGTAAAATCCTCGTGGCTGGCTCGGCTTCACTGCCTTTTGGCCATGACCGGGCGATGGCCCGCTTCAACTCCAACGGCTCGCTCGACACGGGATTCGGCACCAATGGCATCGTCAGGGATGTGGTCAGCCCGAGCACCGAACCGATTTATTCCCTGGCACTCCAGCCCGATGGCAAAATCATCTTCATGGGCATGAATCAAAAAAACACGACACCTTTCTTCGACCTGAGCATCGAACGGTACACCGCTGCTGGCGTACTTGACACGGAGTACGGCACAAACGGCCGGGTTGTTTTCAACCAGACCGACTTACTGACCCATCAAGACGCTGGGCTGACCATGCTGCCAGACGGGAAACTGCTGGTCGCCGTCAACCGCACACTTGGTGGGGTTGGGCTGGTGCGCTTGCTCGATGACGGTACTGAAGACCCCAGCTTCGGCATTGACGGATACAATTTCAGTAACCCCAACATTACAATTAAACCTTGCATTGTGGCGGAGGATGGCATGGGTCGAATTCTGATTGGTGGTGGAAGCCCGTTCAAGGTAGTCCGCTTTGCCCCACCGCCGACGGGCGTTGGTGAAACCTTGAAACAACAAGTTGCGCCACTGGCAGTCAATCCTAACCCAGCACAGGAATTTTTCGAAGTAAACCATTCCGAAAGCGGCTGGCTAACCGTGAGCGATGCAAATGGCAAGCAGGTATTTGCTAGCAAACTTGCGCCTAGTCAGCGGATCGATTGCAGCGGCTGGAATGCTGGCTTCTATACTGTTTTGCTCGAAACAGCCTCCGGATTGCGAAGCGGAAAACTGCTGGTTTTTTAAAAAACGGTTGAACTTTTACATCCAAATTTATATTCAAGTAGCATCGACATTTTTGAACTTTACGAAAACCACTTACCTTCGCCCCGCAAAACAGCACCACATGATGTTACCATCTTCCATTATTACCAGCATAATTATTCACAAGTTGCCCGGCAATCTGTGAGGTGCTGATGTTTTGAGAGGAACGAAAAGCCCCGGCAGGTTGCACTTGCCGGGGCTTTTTGGTTTTCTAATTATTCGATTTTAGTCATGAAAAATGAACATTTATTAATATCCTGTCACAAATATTGCCAGCTACTATTGCTGGACTGTAAGACAAAGTGTTTTATGGTGGCCGCAATAATGTTGATAGGGTTTACATCTTGCACCTTTTCCCAATCGTCAGAATCACCTACTGACAATGAAATCATAGTTGACTTGCCACCACCGGAAACATCCGGACATAAGGCTGAACCGATACCTTTTAAAGGTGAAAACATTGAGTTTTACGCCCTTTCCCCTAAATTTCAGTATGCCGTTTATAACGGCCCCTACGCTTATTCTGTTGACCAGCAAGACACAGTCTGGACATACATAGATGAGAAGGGATATATAATACACAGCTTTGATGTTGACTTGCACAACAGGCTCATGCAGGAGGGCAAACTACGTTTTGTCTTACGTGAGATGGGAAAACCCGGAGGAAAGCGATTGAAGGGGATTCAATATGCAGATATTATGGCACTAAAAGCCCAAGTGGCAGACCAACAAACTACTATCGAACTGCCTTTTGCGCCGGAAACATTCGTCGTAGTCCCGCTGGGAGTAAGCGAGGCTTTCAAAAAAGAGCTTGAAGCCAAAATCGGCAAGCCCATACCGGAGGGTGTGGTTGCCTGTTTTCAATTGGATAAATTAAGCAGTGTGCTGAACCTGAGTCCTGATGACCTAAATCGAGTGAAACTGGTCAATAAAAACTGAAGATTGATTTGAATGATGGACTCATTTTTACACCAAATAATACTTTTCAAATTTTTGTAAAATAGCATGTACAGAGAATTTAAGCAACTCAACCTCCCCAACATCGACCAAGAACTCCTCCAATTCTGGGAGTCCAACAAAGTCTTCGAGGCCAGCGTCGAACAGCGCAGCGCCGACAACTCCTGGGTCTTCTACGAAGGCCCGCCCAGTGCCAACGGCAAGCCGGGCATCCACCACGTCATGGCACGGGCCATCAAGGACATTTTCTGCCGCTACCAGACCCTGAAGGGCAAGCGGGTGGAGCGCAAGGGTGGCTGGGACACCCACGGCCTGCCCATCGAGCTGAGCGTGGAGAAGGAACTTGGCATCACCAAGGAGGACATCGGTAAATCCATCTCCGTGGATGACTACAACCACAAGTGTCGGGAGACCGTCATGCGCTACAAGAACGAGTGGGACGACATCACCCGCAAGATGGGCTACTGGGTGGACCTCGACAACCCCTATATCACCTACGAAAACGAGTACATCGAGACGGTCTGGTGGATACTCAAGCGTCTGTATGACAAGGGTTTGCTATACAAAGGCTACACCATCCAGCCCTACTCTCCGGGAGCAGGTACGGGCCTCAGTTCGCACGAGTTGAACATGCCCGGCGCTTACCGGGAGGTGACTGATACGACGGTGGTTGCGCTCTTCAAAGTAGTTCGGAACTCCCGTTCCGAATTCCTATTCGAGGGAGATGAAGATGTCCGCATCGCAGCCTGGACAACCACCCCTTGGACGTTGCCCTCGAACACGGCATTGACCATCGGCCACCAAATTGCCTACGTGAAGGTGAAAACGGAGAACCCCTACACGCACCAGCCTGTGAGCGTGGTGATGGCCGAGCCGCTCGTGAGCAAATGGTTTGGTGGCAAAAACCAACCCGCTGTGCTAGAGCAGAGCGCCCCGTTCACCGCCCAGCAACTCGAAGGCATCCGCTACGAGCAGTTGTTGGCCTTCGGCAATGATATCGAACCGCTGTTGGGTTACGACGGGAACATGCACACCGACGCCTTCCGGGTGTTGGTCAGCGACTTCGTGACCACCGAGGACGGTACGGGCGTGGTACACACCGCCCCAAGCTTCGGTGCGGACGACATGAAGGCCGCCAAGGCCAACGGTATCGGCGCTCTCACGCTGGTGGACAAGCAGGGCAAGTTCAAGGACTCGGTCGGCGAGTTCAGCAACCGTTTTGTGAAAAACTACCAGGACGAACCGGATTACGTCAATACCGACGTGGACATCGCCGTGCGCCTGAAATTGGACGGCAAGGCACTCAACGTCGCCAAGTACGCCCACAACTACCCGCATTGCTGGCGTACCGACAAGCCTGTGCTGTACTACCCGCTCGACTCTTGGTTCATCAAGGCCAGTGCGGTGAAGGAGCGCATGTTTGAACTCAACAAGACCATCAACTGGAAACCCGCCAGCACGGGTGAGGGCCGCTTCGGCAAATGGCTCGAAAACCTGCAAGACTGGAACCTCAGCCGCAGCCGCTACTGGGGCATCGGTCTGCCTATCTGGCGCACCGCCGATGGCTCGCAGGAGAAATGCATTGGTTCCGTTGCGGAGCTGCAAACCGAAATTGCGCAAGCAAACGAGAAACTGGAGCTGTCGCAAACCGTGCCCGCCGACCTGCACCGTCCGTACATTGACGACATCGTATTGGTATCAGGTGATGGACAGGAAATGCGCCGTGAACTCGACCTCATCGACGTCTGGTTCGACTCCGGCTCCATGCCCTATGCCCAGTGGGGATTGGATTTGGCGAAGCTGAAAGCAGGCGCTGACCGCCCGTTCCTCGCTCCGTTCGACAATATGTACCCCGCCGACTTCATCGCCGAGGGGGTTGACCAGACGAGGGGTTGGTTCTACACGTTGCACGCCATAGCGACGATGGCTTTCGACCAAGTTTCCTTCAGAAACGTGGTGTCGAACGGCCTCGTATTGGACAAGAACGGCAATAAAATGTCCAAGCGGCTCGGCAATGCCGTTGACCCGTTCGAGACGATTTCGAAGTATGGCGCTGACGCTACCCGTTGGTACATGATTTCCAACGCTGCCCCTTGGGACAACCTCAAGTTCGACGTGGAAGGCATCGCAGAGGTGCAGCGGAAGTTCTTCGGGACGCTGTTCAACACCTACAACTTCTTCGCCACCTACGCCAATATTGACAAGTGGACGATGGACGAGTTCAACGTGATGCCTTACGACAAACGCTCGGAACTTGACCGCTGGGTAATTTCAAAATTGTACAGCCTCGTGGCCGATTATCAGTTGGCGATGGACGACTACGAACCGCACCGGGCCTGCCGCCTCGTGGAGGATTTTGTGGACGAACACCTGAGTAACTGGTACGTGCGTCTCAGCCGCCGCAGGTTCTGGCGGGGGGAAATGAGCGACGATAAAAATGCCGCTTACCAGACCCTATTTGAGTGCCTGATGGTGGTCGCACAGTTGGCGTCGCCGATTGCACCGTTCTTTACGGACTGGCTCTACCGCAATTTGACAGCGCCTATCAAGGACGTTGCGAAGCAAAAAAACACCCCGCTGCGCCACGATAGCATCCACCTGACGGATATGGGCAAAACGGACGCCAGCAAGATTGACCTTGCCCTCGAAAGGCGTATGGACTATGCCCAGCGCATTTGCTCATTGGCGTTCAGCATCAGGAAGGGCAACGGGCTGCGGGTACGTTTGCCGTTGCAAAAACTGCTGCTGCCCGTGCTCAACGAAAGCTTTATCAAAGAAGTGGACGGTGTGAAGGACTTGATTTTGAGCGAAATCAACGTGAAGGAAATCGAGTACATCACCGATGCCAGCGGGCTTTTGAAAAAGCAGGCGAAGGCCAATTTCAAGACCCTTGGTGCCAAGCTCGGCAAGGACATGAAGGCTGCCGCAGAACAGATTGCCGCATTTACCAATGAGCAAATCAATGCGCTGGAAAAGGCGGGCAGCATGGCCATCGTTGTCCCGACTGCTGTCGGGAGCAACAACTACGACATCACGCCGGAAGACCTCGTGGTGACCACCGAAGACCTGCCCGGCTGGAAAGTCGCCTCGGATGGTCCGCTCACCGTCGCCCTCGACGTGACCGTGACACCGGAACTGGAGGCCGAAGGCATCGCCCGTGACCTCGTGAACCGCATCCAGAACATCCGCAAGGACAAGGACTTCAACGTGACCGACCGCATCAATGTGCGCATCGAGCGGCACGAGGAACTGGAGGCTGCGGTGGAGAACTACCGGGAGTACATCAAAGGCGAGGTGTTGGCGGATTCGCTGATTTTGGCTGGCGAGGTGGAAGGTGACAGCGTGGCACTCAGCGATGAACTGATGGTGATGATTGAGGTGCAGTTGAATTAACGAAGTAATTTTATCAGCTATATAGCCGCAGATAGAGGGAACTCAGTCTGCGGCTATTTTTTTTGAAACAAACAAGATGAACATATAAATACCCGCCCCGTTTTCCCACCATAACCAGCTAATTTCTTTTAACTAAAAACTAAACCATCATGGATATTAAAAAAATTCTGGGTACCCTGTTTACCCTAGCCGGAACTGTTGGAATCATATTCGGCGTCATACAGATTTTCTCAGGCGGTATTTCCAATTCCCAGTCATGGATTTTTGCCATACTCGGCGTTATTTTCTTTGGCGCAGGCATTGGCCTACTGAAAAGCATCCGTACCGTCGAAACCTCAAACAATGGCTAAGCTATCTGTCCCTTCCTGAAATTTCCTTTCAGTTTTGAGTACAAAACTGAAAGGAAATAGAAGACAAAAAGCACATCAGCACGGCCACCCGTCGGTGGCTGGTTCGCGAAATCGAGTCCGGCCGGATGACGGGGGGCGAGGCCAAGGAACGAATTGAGCTGCACAGCAAGGACCCGGAGGCGCTGCTTCGTTCTTGGCGCAAGAGGTACGCACCTGAAATCCCCATAACTTTGCCCGTCATGACGGAAAAGGAAAGACAAAAGCTCGATGCCGCCCAAAGGCGCATGAAGTAGCTGTAGCGCTAGCTGGAGGAAGCCCAGATGAAGAACATCGCCCTGGAGACGATGATAGACCTTGCCGAGGAGAAGCTCAAAATCAGCATCAGAAAAAGTCTGGGCCCAAACAGTGACACAGCTGCGGCAGTTCTACCCCCAGTACGGGCTGGGGTACCACTGCGCACTGTTTGGGAAGAGCCGGCAGAGCTGGTACGAACAGCGGGGCCGGGCGGAGGAGCGGCACATGGCCGACGCCCTGGCGCTGAAGCTGGTGGGGAGATACGGCAGGAGCTTCCCTGTGCGGGCGTTCCGAATTCCGAAGCTGCACCACCTGCTCAACGAGCGGCTCCCGGGTCACGGCATGCCGGTCGGGCGTGACGCCCTGTACGGCCTCCTGGGCGGGCACGGGCTACTGCTGCGCTACCGCACGCCGCAGACCACTGATAGTCGCCACCCCTATCGCCGCTGGCCGAACCTCATCCGGGAGCTCGGCCTTCTGACCCGCCCCGGGCAGCTCTGGGTCAGCGACATCACCTACCTACACCTCGCCGGGGGCGGCTTCTGCTACCTCAGCATCGTCACCGACGCCTACTCCCACAAGATAGTCGTGCACCCCACGCTGCACAGCGACGGCCCGGTGGAGGCCCTGCTCATGGCCACGGGCTCCTCAAGGATGGGCGCCCCGCTCATCCACCATTCCGAACCGGGGCGTGCACTACTACTGCTGCTCGGAGTACGTCCGCATGCTGGAGCACCACGGCATCCGCATCTTCATGACCGAGAACGACGACCCCTACGAGAACGCCATCGCCGAGCGGGTCAACGGCATCCTAAAGGGCGAGTTCCTCCTCGGCGCCACTTTCGCCACGCTGGCCGTGGACAGCGCCGTGAGGCGCTACAACCACGTGGGCCCACATGCCAGCTGCGACAACCTCACCCCGGTGCAGGCGCACGATCAGAGCGGCGTGCTGCGCAGGCGCTGGAAGCCCAAGCGGCGGACAACAAACGAGGTGCCCGACACGGCCTGATTGCATTAATGGAGAGCGGCGAACACACCCGTCGGCCATTTCAGGAATAAGCACAGAAAGTGCCAACCCTGGACAGGAACAGCGCCAAATGGTGCAAGGTACTTTTAGGAATAGCAAATCGTGCAGTAGGTGAAAACAGGAACATCGACACGTAGTGACAACCTGCATTAGGAATAAGAAAAGCAATTGACGGCAATTTTGGAGATTAAAAAAACGGCTGTTATGTTCGTCCAGCGTTATGATTATCAGGCGTAAATCATTTTTAAAACTAGCTCTAAATCTGTAAGGTTTTTTTAGGAAGGTTCACTTCCGGCACCAAGCATTTCTCTTCTGGAAGGTGAATTTCTTCTTCCAGCGACCGACTTTTTCATTTGGAACCCGACTTTCTGTTTCAATCACTTGACTTTTTCTTTCTGGAAGCTGGCTTTCCTTTTCCGGCAGTTGTCGCAGCTTATCTGGAACTACTTTCCGATGCAAAACTTGCTGAAGATATTCCCTAGCAAATCCTCCACCCCCACTTCCCCAGTAATCTCACCGAGGAAGGCCAATGCCCGGCGGATGTCCATCGCCACGAAGTCGGAAGTGACACCAGCGTCAAGGCCGTGTAGCACGTCGTCGAGGCTGGCGGCGGCTTTTTGCAGCGCTTCGGAATGGCGGGCATTGGTGACGATGGTGCTTTCGCCCGTCATTTTTTGCGAAATGACCGACTGATACAGTTTCTCTTTCAAGTACGGAACGTTCATGCCGTTCTTCGCAGAAAGCGTGATGATTTGCTCCGGCCTGACTGCCAACTGCCAACTGCCAACTGCCAACTGCTCCCGATTGGCGAAGAAAAATTCATTGATACTTGGGTCTGTCGGATTCAGCAGCCACTCCGGTTTGTAGCTTGGTAGCTTGTCCATTTTGTTGCAGATAATGAGCAACGGCACGCCCTCGGTCTGGAGGCTGGCCACATCGGCAAGCACTTCGTCAATCTTTGTTTCCACGATGTCGAAAACATAGACTAGCAGGGCAGCTTGGCTGACTTTCTCCATCGTGCGCTCCACGCCAATGGCCTCGATTTGATCCTGCGCCTCCCGGATGCCAGCTGTGTCGATGAGCCGGAACTCCACCCCATTGATATTCAGCACTTCCTCCACTGTATCCCTCGTGGTACCTGCGATTTCACTGACGATGGCCCGCTCCTCGTTCAGAAGGGCGTTCAGCAGGGTGGATTTCCCAGCATTCGGTCGGCCAGCGATAACGGTGGGAACGCCTGTTTTCAACACATTGCCCAACTTGAAGGATTGAAGGAGAGAATGAATGAAGGATTGAATCTTGAGGATGGTTGCCTTTAATTGGTCACGGTTGGCGAATTCCACGTCCTCCTCCGCGAAGTCAAGTTCCAACTCAATGAGGCTGGCGAAATTGACCAATTCTTCCCGCAACCGTTGGATTTCATGGCTGAAGCCGCCCCGCATCTGCCGTATGGCCACAGAGTGGCTTCCTTCGCTGGTGCTGGCGATCAAATCGGCGACCGCTTCGGCTTGAGAGAGGTCCATTTTCCCGTTCAAAAATGCCCGCAGGGTAAACTCGCCGGGCTGCGCCAAACGGGCCCCTTTTTCCACGAATAATTCGATGATTTTTTGCAAAATGAACGGTGAGCCGTGGCAGGAAACCTCGGCGGTGTTCTCACCCGTGTATGAGTTTGAACCTTTGAAAATGGAGACCAGCACTTCGTCCAGCACCTGCCCCTCGTCGTTTTTGATGCTGCCGAAATGCAGGGTATGGCTCGGCTGTTTGGTCAATTTTTTACCAGAAAAAACCTGTTCTACTATGGACAATGCTGCTTCGCCGCTAAGGCGGATGACGCCGATGGCTCCTACACCAGGCGGCGTGGCAAGGGCTACGATGGTATCAGTCAGGTCGTGTTTAGAATAATTCATTGCAAGATTTTGAAGGCTCGTTTCCAAGTGGAGCCGTCCCTCAACAGTTCAAAATAGTAGGAAGTTGTGTTGTTGGGAATCACGAAACTGAGTTCGTCGATGATGGTAGAGTCATGGGCAACCCATCCGGCAGTGCTCAACTGGTACGATGGCCCGATTTCCAAATCGTTGGCAATGACCCTCGGTATCACCCGGTAGCAGACGCCAAGGTTGCTCTTGCATTTGAGGGAGTAGCGGATGGTCAGTTTTGTTTCCGTATCAGAATAGGTTTCTGCTTTCACGTCCTGAAAATCATAGATGAAATCGAGGAACTTGAATTTCTTGCGGTAGCTCGGGAAGTCCATCACCTTGAGGTCGCCGCTCGTGTCGAATTCATCGTTGGTATCTTGGCTGGGTACCGTTTGGCCTTTGTCCGAATCATTGGCCGTCGGATTTGTAGTTTCTTCGGTTTGATTTTGCGCTGTTTTATCCGCAGGATTGCTACTGTTTTTTGCGAAGTAAAACACCGCTATCAAAGCTGCCAAAAGTAGCGCTCCCAGGAGCAAGTACTTGGCCATGCTACCGCTATTGTTCGGTATGCTCACTGTTTTTTGCACCGAAACCGAAGGTTCGTTGGCCGTAGGTGCAGGTGGGTCATAATCCAGTGGGCTGCCGTCTGCAATATCGAGAATCTGATGGGCGATGGCAGCTTTTTGGCGGGCCACATCTTCCGAGGAGAGCATCCCCGTCAGGTTTTGCTCTTCGAGCATTGCCAATTTTCCCTTTAGCACCAGCAAGGCGTTCTGTTTTCGCTGGGTTTGGGTTTGCGCTTGCGCAATCAAAACGTCCAGCGCTTCTTCGAGCTTGAAGTCGGTGACAAGCTCCTTCACCTTGGCTTCAATATTGTCCATTATTTTTTCAGAATTTATGGCAAGGTATGGCTAATTTTAAAATCCAGCATTAATCTCCATATTTGTGTTTCTGATGAGGATTTGGGTGTTTGAAGATGCGAGAAGCTCAGTGCAAAATCTTCGGATTCTCAAATATCCAAATCCTCAAATCTTCCACCCAACATGCCCAACATCGACATCCGAACCACGCAAAACGTCACGATTGAATACGAGCTGGCGCCGCTACGGGACCGCTTTTTCGCTTTTTTCATCGACCTGCTGATATACATGGTGGCGTCGTACATACTTTGGATATTCGTCGCTTTTTTCGTGGCCGATGCCATCACGGATTGGGGCCTGCGCTTCATCGCCTTGGCGGTGTTTGCTGGGTTGTTTGTTTACCACTTGCTTTCAGATATTATTGGCAATGGGCAAAGCCTTGGCAAACGGGCGCTCAATATAAAAGTAGTGCGCCTCGATGGTCTTGAGCCTGGCATGGGCGAATACCTGACCCGAAGCGTTTTCCTGATGCTTGATTTCAGCTTTTCAGCGGGTGTGCTGGCCGCCATTCTCATCGGCTCTACCTACAAGAGCCAGCGCCTAGGCGATATTGCGGCCAATACTACGGTCATCAAAGTGAAGAGCCAGTTGGCTTTCCGGTTGCACGACATCCTGAAAATCAATACTTTGGACAATTACGAGCCTAAATACCCCGCCGTCCGACAGATGAACGAAGCGGATATGCTTTTGCTGAAAAACCTGTTGAGCCGCTACCAGGTTTGGCAGAACGCCGCACATGCCGAGGCCATTCGGAACGCTTCCCTCCATATTTGCCAACAACTCGATATTGAAGTCCCGAAAGGCAACCAGATTGAATTCCTGAAAACATTGATTCGGGATTATATCGTCCTTACCCGCTGAGCGCCTTGCTTGGTTTTGATACTTTTCCAGTATTTCCCGTCTATAAAATTCAGGAAGTGGAAACTGTTTGAAATCATCCAACTTGTTTACCCAATGTGATCTTTTCAACAAATAATTGACAACAGTCTAATTTCCTGTAGAAAGGTTTGTTAGGTTCGGCTTTTTCCATATTTTCAGCCGACATTTCCAATCCTAGGTCATAAAAGCACACCCGACCCATTCAATGAAGGCGGCAGCCTAATTTGGTATTTCAGACTCACCGCCAGTTCTTATTTCTTGAGCTTCAGTCGCTTGCGCAATGCAAAAATTGACAATGGCAACCGCATTGCGAAGCAGGCCAATACATTGATTTTTAACTTTAAACAAACAACAAACAACATGAGGGTTCGGCTTTTCAAGAAAACAAAAGACAATCTTTCGTACTTCCAAATCCTGGATGATGATGGACAAGCAGTCCTCAACAGCCAAGGTTACACTGACAAAGATGCTCGCAACAACGGCGTCCGCTCTGTGGTAAACAACGCTGAAAATACAGCTAGGTACGAAAGGAAAACCTCGGAAACTGGCAAAAACTACTTTATCCTGAAGGCTGGCAACGGTCAGGAAATTGCTCAGAGCGTTGAGTTTGATGATGCTGCTGCAATGGAAGCTGCAATCAACAACTGCATCACACAAATACCCAATTTGACGGGACTGGAGGATGGCGAGGTGCAAGCAAAAGCAGCCCCTGCCTCCCAATCTACGGACAATAATCCATACGATAGCGAAGGTGGTGATGACAATTACAGGCCACTCGCATTTTACCAAGAAAGAATTAAAGGGGTAGAAAATGGCTTCGACAGCTTCGCAACGGACGATGGCCAATTCTACTTCACGCTGAACCAAGGTGACAGCATTATGCTCATCAGTGAGGCATATACCTCGGCCGATGGTCGCAACAATGGCACCAATTCAGTAGCTCGGAACATATCTAATCCTGATCGCTACCAACGTAGGATTCACCCAAACGGCAAGCATTATTTCAATCTCTTGGCAGGCAACAATCAGCAAATTGCGACAAGCATCTGGTTTGATTCTGATGCGGCTATGAACAGCGCAATCAATGCACTGCAACGGGGACTTTTTGGTGGTACAGAAGAGGTGGTGCTCAAAGAAGCAGGCTCAGGTGTCACGGGAGATATGGAAGGCATGGCTTTTTACAGGGCTACCGTGAAAGTTGCTGATGCACCTCCACCTAAGGAAAAAGCGCCCAAGGAAAAGAAAAAGCGTAAACCAAAAGCAGCTAAAGCAAAATCGGCGGAGGAAAAAGTGTTCTTGAAATCCGGCAGCTACTTTTTCAATGGTGTCACTTGGCAGACCATGCGTAGTGCCAACGGCAAGCATTATTTCTCCTTCCGCACTGCCGAGGGCAAATCACTGATGCTCAGTTCCAATGTGCAGGGTTTCGCCACCGAAGAGGAGGTGGATACAGTGGTGCAACAAGTGCTAGACCTCGGACCTTATGAAGGAAACTATCAGGGAAAAACCACCAGCAATGGCAAGTACTATTTTTATCTAAATGATACAAATGGCAAGTCAGTAGCCAAAAGTTTTTTCTACGATACCACGGCCGACATGAACGACGCCATTGGCTTGTTGATAGGTCGGACACGGGTGGCCGCCGCTGCTTCGCCTGCTGCCATTGAAACTGCCGCTGCCGTGGTGGACGATTATTTGAATTGCGAACGCTACGGCGGCGAACCAGAATTCCACCGTTTTTTCAATGGTGAAGATGAAAACTGGTATTTCGGTTACAATGGTGCCGATGGCAAGACACTATTACGTTCCGAAGGATATAAATCTGAAAAAGCACGGGAAAACGGCATCGAGTCCGTCATCAAAAATGCTCCGCTTGACGAGCGCTGGGTGACGGGGCAGGATGATAATGAGTGGTACTACGCCCTTCGTGCTGGCAACAACCAAGAGATTGCCCGAAGCTGCTACTTCGCCGATGAGGCAGGCATGATGGTTGGTTGGGCTGCCGCCAAAAATGCTTTTGCACCTAAAGTGGAAAAAGTCGCCGAACCTGCGCCCCGCATGGTGGATGATTACCTGCCTTGCGAAGCGTATGCAGGAGGCGAGGGCTACCATACTTTCGAGCAGGATGGCGAGTATTATTTCAGCTACAACGACTCCAACGGCAACGTCATCCTCCGCTCTGAAGGCTACAAGTCTGCTTCTGCCAGATATAACGGCATCGAGTCCGTGAAGAAAAACTCGCCCATCGAGGAGCGCTGGGTGAAAAAACAGAACGAGGACGGCCTCTGGTATTTCTCCTTGCTGGCAGGCAACAGACAGGAAATCGCACGTACCTGCTATCATGAAGAAGAAGCCCTGTTTGGCTTGCTCCGCTCGGCAGTTGGGCCACTTTACACACCGCCGCCGCCACCCCGTGAGCCAGAACCTGCGCCCCGCATGGTGGATGATTACCTGCCTTGCGAAGCGTATGTAGGAGGCGAGGGCTACCATACTTTCGAGCAGGATAGCGAGTATTATTTCAGCTATAACGATTCCAACGGCAACGTCATCCTATGTTCTGAAGGCTACAAGTCTGCTTCTGCCAGAGATAACGGCATCGAGTCCGTGAAGAAGAACTCGCCCATTGAGGAGCGTTGGGTGAAAAAACAGAACGAGGACGGCCTCTGGTATTTCTCGTTGCTGGCAGGCAACAGGCAGGAAATCGCACGCACCTGTTATCACGAGGAAGATGCGCTGTTCGGTATCCTGCGCTCGGCAGTCGGGCCAATGTATGTGGCACCGCCACCACCTCGTGAGCCGGAGCCGATGGCCGCCCCGATTATCATTGACGACTACCTGCCTTGTGAAGCCTACGCTGGTGACGCCGATGAGGACGGGTTCCGCCGCTTCCTACACGAGGGCGAGTATTATTTTGCTTATTTGGATGAAAACGGCGAGGTCATCCTGCGCTCCGAAGCTTACAAATCGGCGGGCGCCCGTGACAATGGCATTGAGTCTGTGAAGAAAAATGCCCCTATCGAGGAGCGCTGGGTGAAAGAAACAACCGACGATGGCAAGCATTATTATTCCTTGAAAGCTGGCAACAGACAGGAGATTGCCCGTAGTTGTTACAAGGATAATGCAGGAGCGCTCATTGGAGGTTGGGGCATTTTCGGTGCTGCCGCATTGGCTGCCGCTGCTGCCGCAGTTCCAGTGGTGGCAAAAGCCGTCACACCACCGCCGCCACCTGTTGTTGAAAAACCGAAAGTGGTTCCTGTTGCCGTGCCCCCACCAGTCGCAGCGCCAGTTGCTGCTGCTAGTGGCAGTGGTTTCAAATGGTGGTGGTTACTGCCTTTGCTGCTGCTTTTGGGCTTTTTGCTTTGGAAAGGTTGTGATGGTTGCAACAAAACCGCAGTGGTTGCACCGCCGCCTGTAGAAGAACCGACCACTTCCGTCACACCGCCAGCCGTAGTTGATACGGTGAAAAAGGAAGAACCTGCACCACCTGCCGAACCAGCCGCTCCGGTCTGCACTTGCTCCGGTTCCAGCAACGATATTTTCAATATCCCGTCAGGTGCTATGCCTAAGCAGTTGAGCCGCTTGGGCACGAACCCGGAATTCGGTAACTCGCATGGACTGGATGGCAACGGTTTCTTCGATAAACTGAGCCGCCACTACAAGCAGAGCGATGTGGACAAGCGGTTCCTCGACGACATGTTCAAGGCGATGGGATATGCGAATGGCTTCGCCGACGCAAAAGCGGAAATGTTCAGCGAAGTGACCATCCCGCAAGGCACCAGCGGCAACATGGGCTACAGCAAGCTGCACAAGACCCTCTACGCCACTGTGCCGGATACGGAACACGACCGTTTGGCCTTCAAAATAAAAGGGGCAAGTGGCTGTGATGTACATTTTATGAAAACTTGTGGCAACCACTTCTTCTATTGTCCAAATTGATTTTGATAGGGATTGAATAATAAATGCCGCAGCAAGCTTGCTTGCTGCGGCATTCTAGTTTTTAAGGCAAATGGCTGTTTGGTATGTGCTTGACCAACTATCTTTGCTCAGTTCTTAACTTAATAAAACCATCGCACGTGCTTTTTGGCCTTTTCAAAAAAAACAAAACCACTGCTCCCGTTGCTGACTTCTCCTTCCTCGGCACCGACATGCACTCGCACATGGTGCCTGCCGTGGACGATGGCTCGGATTCCGTGGAGACCAGCCTAGCGCTTCTGCAAGGCTTCGTGGACTTGGGCTACCAAAAAATCATCACCACCCCGCATACCCGACCCGATTATTTTCCCAATACATTGGCTGAGTTAAAGGCGGGTTTTGAGCAACTTAAAACTGCCGTTGCCACTGCTAAGCTGCCGCTCCAAGTGGAGATGGCTTCGGAATATTTCGTGGATTACGAGTTTCTGCAACAACAGGACATCAACAACCTTCTGACTTTTTCGGGCAAACACCTGCTCATCGAACTTTCGACTTTCCAACCACCGCCGAATTTGTTCGACACCATTTTTCAACTAAAACTCAAAGGTTACCAACTCATCCTGGCGCACCCTGAGCGCTACGGTTATTACACCAATGAATTTCAGCAATTTGAAAAGCTGAAGGATTTTGGCTGTCAATTTCAAGTGAACCTGCTTTCCCTCTCGGGCAATTACGGCAAACCGACGAAGGAACTCGCCATGAAGTTTTTTAAAAACAAAATGGTGGACTTCGTGGGTACTGACATGCACAGCATCAAACACCTTGAAGGTCTGAAAGCGCTCCAGCACGACGCCAAGCTGATGCACATGCTGCAAGATTATGGGCTGAAAAACGCTTCGCTTTGAGTTGGCACTTAGACAGTTGGCAGCTAGACAGTTGGCAGTCCAAGACCGTTATCTCGGCGCTGAGTGCTAACTAATGGACTGAAAGACTGACTGCCAACTCCTCTGACAAACTGCCAACTTTTCTATCTTTGTGCCATGTCCAGAATCATGGGAATTGACTACGGCACCAAGCGCACCGGCATCGCCGTGACCGACCCGCTTCAAATCATTGCCTCCGGCCTTACAACCGTACCGACGCATGAGCTGTTTGAGTTCATTGCAAAGTATTTGAAGGAAGAGGAAGTGGAGGCCATCGTGGTAGGAGAGCCTTTGCATCCGGATGGAAATCCGGCGCAGATTGCCGACCAAGTGAAAGGCTTTGTCAATAAATTGCGCAAGCAATACCCTGATATTCAGGTACACATGCAGGATGAACGCTACACGTCGAACATGGCCAAGCAAATTATCCTGCAAAGCGGTGCAAACCGAAAAAAGCGACAAGACAAGTCTTTGGTGGACAAAGTGAGTGCCGCCATTATTTTGGAAGATTTTTTAAACAACAAGCAGTGACTGGTGACTGGTGATTTGTGGTTGGGACTGCCCCGATTACCGCCGTTCTCCGTCCATCGGAAAAAATGATTTTACCTATTTATGCATACGGCCAGCCTGTTTTGAAAAAAGTGGCCGAAGAGATTACGCCGGACTATCCGGAACTCAAAAAGCTCATTGAGGATATGTGGGAAACCATGTACCAAGCCGATGGTGTGGGCATTGCCGCACCACAAGTCGGGTATGGTATCCGTCTTTTCGTGATAGATACCCACCCTCACGAGGACGAGGAAGGCGAAGAGAAAAAGGAAAAAGAGCCGTTGAAGTACGTGCCCATGAAGAAAGTCTTCATCAATGCCCAAAAATTGGAAGAGACGGGCGACGAGTGGAGTTTTGAAGAAGGTTGTCTCAGCATTCCCGACATCCGGGGAGATGTGGACCGGCCAGCGTTCATCCGCCTGCGGTACCTCGATGAAAATTTTGTGGAACACGAAGAGACTTTCGATGGCCTGAACGCCCGGGTGGTGCAGCACGAATACGACCACACGGAAGGCGTACTTTTCACCGAAAAACTCAAGCCCATCAAGAAGCAGCTTATCAAACGTAAACTTGACAAGATACGGTTGGGCCAGTGCAAGGCCGATTACAAGCTGAAGTTTGCGAAGCAACGATAGCCTAGTTGCGAGTAGGGTTTGCTTAACTTGAAACTCACAGTTCGCAACTCATAACTTTTAAGATGCAAAGTTTCCGCACGGTGTTCCCGCCCTTCCGCAGTGGCGTTTCCATTGCACACACCGACCGGGTGCTTTGCATCGGCTCCTGTTTTGCGGAGCAAATGGGCGGACGGCTGGAGCGGCTGAAATTTCCTACGTTGGTCAATCCATTCGGCATCGTTTTCAACCCGATTTCCATTTCCAAATCGTTGGAGCGGCTGCTGTCTGGAGAGCAATTCAACGAAGCTGATTTGCTGGAAAACCAAGGGCTTTGGCACAGTTTCGAGCACCACGGACGGTTCTCCCACCCCGATAAATTGGCTGCCCTCGATGGCATCAACCAATCATTTTCCACGGCAAAAGATTTTTTGAAAAAGACCAATCGTCTCGTCGTCACGCTCGGCACGGCGCATGTTTTTGTTTTGAAAAAAACGGGTGAGATGGTCGCCAACTGCCACAAGGTGCCAGCTGGGGAATTTGAGCGGCGGCGGCTCAGTGTGTGCGAAGTGACGGCGGCATTGCTCCCCGTTTTTGAAAAATTGAAAGCGGAACTGCCTGACCTAGAAATCATTGTCACCGTCAGCCCGGTGCGGCACCTCCGGGATGGTTTGGTGGAAAACCAGCGTAGCAAGGCCACGTTGATTTTGGCGCTGGATGAAATCTGCGGGCGCTTACAATATGTCCATTATTTTCCGGCTTACGAGTTGCTGCTGGATGACCTTCGGGATTACCGATTCTATGCGGAGGACATGGCACACCCCAATGATTTGGGGGCTGATTATATCTGGCTGTATTTCGAAGGTGCATTTTTCGAAGAAAAAACTAAGCTGCTCTGCGAGCGGATTGAGCGGGTATTGACAGCGCTGGCACATCGGCCTTTTCATGCGCAATCACCTGAGCATCAAGCATTTTTACTCAAACAGCAAAACAGCTTGCAAGAATTGGCAAAGGAGTTTCCGGACTTGGATTTTGGACAAGAGTTGAAACCATAATTAGGGTTTAATACAAAAGCATGGCTATAAGAGTATTGGTTATCAGCGATTATCGGGAGACGAATTCCGTGCGGCCAGAGGCAGAGATGTTCATCGGCTTGCATCGAACAGGTGTTCAGGTAACGGTTATGACATTTGGAGAGGCTGCTTACGCCACCAAGTTTAAAGCGGAGGGAATTCGGGTCATAGATTTTCACCCAATTAAGAAGTTTGACAAGGCTGAAACAAAAAAAATACGCTCAGAATTGGAAGCGGGGCAATATCAAATCCTGCATCTTTTCAACAGCCCTGCCATCATCAACGGCATTCGTGCTTCGAAGGGCTTGCCTGTAAAAGTGGTGCTCTATCGGGGTTACGAAGGCAACGTGCATTGGTATGACCCCTCGGCCTATTTCAAATACTTGCACCCACGGGTTGACAAGATTATCTGCATTACGAAATCGAATGAGCAGCTTTTGCGCCGTCAATTTTTCCTTCGTAAAAACAAGGTAATCTCAATCCGCAAAGGCCATGATTTAAGTTGGTACAGTCAAGTAAAAGAAGCAGACCTGGGCGATTTATTGGGTATTTCTGCCAATGACTTCAATCTTATCTGCGTGGCCAACAACCGTCCGATGAAAGGCATTCGCTACTTGCTGGAAGCGACTTACCTTTTGCCTACGACCCTGCCAATAAATATCATTCTGGTTGGAAAAGACATGGATATGGGCGAGGAAAAACAGTTGATAGCTGAGAGCCCTAATCGCTCGAAAATACACCTACTGGGCTACCGCACCGATGTCCTCAATTTAGTGGCGGCAACTGATGCTTTTATTTTGACTTCTATCAAGGGGGAAGCAATTACCAAGGCTGTGGTGGAAGCCATGTCGTTGGGTGTGACTCCAGTCATTACGGACATACCGGGGAATGCAGAGGTCGTTTTGGATGGGGTGTGTGGAATCGTTGTGCCTACTAAAAATGCCAAAGTCATTGCGGAGGCCATTCTTCGACTTTACCACGACCGAATTTTATGCAAAAAGTTGGGGAGTGCAGCGAAGGAGCATATTCGAGAACAATTCAATATTGAAAATACCATTCGAGAAACAAAGGCCGTGTATGAATCTCTCATAGGTTAATGCTCCTGACAGAGGCCAACTATTTTTCGACCAATTTTCTCGAATTTTTTATCCCAAAAACAATAATTGAAACTAGGGGGTAGTTTTATAGGCGATTTTTGAATCAATGCACTTTTTTAACTAACCATTATTTCTTTGAATGAAACAATACTATACACAACTTGATTTGATTCGCTTCATTTACCGGGAAACTTCGGCGGCCGAAACCCTCGAAATTGCCGAAGCTTTGAGCGAAAACCCACTCCTGATGGAAGAATATCAGGAGCTGTACCAGAGCTACCTCCAACTTCCGAAAGCCAAGTTCAGCCCCCGGCCATCTGCCCTCCAAAACATACTGCGCTACAGCGAGCAAACGGCGTTGAATCCAATGCACTGAGCTACTGTGGCAGACCACCGAAAGCCCTTCATGGCCCCCTCCGCCTGAAGGGCTTTTCTGTTTTATGTTGTACAGGCAAAATTTCCCAATTTCCAATTTCATAATTTCCCACCTTCGCATTACCTTTCGTCCGCTTTCCCATTCTAACTAGCCAAAAAATGGGCAGCAATTTCAAGCACCGATTGTATTTTTGCCTGCCTTCAAAAAAAATGTTTTTCTTTTTTAAAAAAATTTGTTTTAAATCTAAAATGTTTTAGATTTGCACTGTTTTTAAAACAATTACTATCAAATCAAACCAGAACACATGTTTCAGGACAAAGAATCTAAATTGAAAGCGCTGAATCTGGCTATCGACCGGATTGACAAGACCTACGGAAAAGGTACTGTCATGCGCCTCGGAGATAAACAAGTGCTCGATGTTGAGACCATTTCTACTGGCTCGCTCGGGCTTGATATTGCCCTCGGTGTTGGGGGTTTCCCTCGTGGCCGTATCATTGAAATCTACGGCCCGGAATCTTCCGGTAAAACGACCTTGGCCATCCACTCCATCGCTGAATGCCAGCGAATGGGTGGCATTGCTGCCTTCGTAGATGCGGAGCATGCCTTCGACCGCACCTACGCCGAAGCACTTGGCGTGGACACAGAAAACCTGCTCATTTCCCAACCTGACAACGGGGAGCAAGCCCTTGAAATCACGGAAAACTTGATCCGTTCTGGGGCGATTGACATCATTGTGGTTGACTCGGTAGCGGCGCTCGTGCCACGTGCTGAGATTGAAGGTGAGATGGGTGATTCCAAGATGGGCCTTCAAGCCCGCCTTATGTCCCAAGCCATGCGGAAACTGACCGCAGCCATTGGTCGCACAGGATGCACTTGCATTTTTATCAACCAATTGCGGGAAAAAATTGGAGTGATGTTTGGCAACCCAGAGACCACAACCGGTGGTAATGCCCTCAAGTTCTACGCTTCCATCCGCCTTGACATCCGTCGGAATGGCCAAGCCATCAAGGACAAGGAAGGCAATGTGACGGGTAACCACGTGAAGGTGAAAGTGGTGAAAAACAAAGTAGCACCGCCCTTCCGTACCGCTGAATTTGATATTACTTTCGGCGAGGGGATTTCCAAAGCTGGTGAAGTTGTGGATATGGGCGTGGACTTCGGCATCATCAACAAGAGCGGGGCATGGTATGCTTACGATGGGGCGAAGATTGCCCAAGGCAGGGACGCTGCGAAGCAGTTCTTGCTGGACAATCCAGAAGTTGCGAAAGAAATTGAGGGGAAAATCAAAGAAAAAATCACCTCCAACCAAGTCAAAATCCCAGCAACTGCGGGTATGGACGATGGTGACGACGAATAATCATTGGTATCTCAATTTTTAGAAAGACTGGCCGGGCACATAAAAAACGCCCGGCCATTTTCATTTATGCTTGGAGGTACAACACCATTTTTTCCTTAAAATATTCTTCTTCGAAAAAGTCGGAAATCGGGTAGGTCTCCGTGTATTCACCCTTGGGTAGGGCTTTGATTTCAGCTTTGACATTTCCACCTTTCAATGCAATTAGTCCATTGGGTATTGGGTGGGATTCTTTGTTTTTGAAAAGGCGCTGCGAGGTCCAAAGCCGAAGTAGATTCAGCTCTGCCACCGCCCTCGTCACCACAAAATCGTATTGCACCCGCTTCAGTTCTTCGGCCCTGACTTGTTCAGCTTTTGCATTCTCCAGCCCCAATTGTTCGATGACATCCTGCACCACTTTGATTTTCTTGAGTGTTCCGTCTATCAAGTGAAATTTCACATCCGGCATCAGGATGGCCAACGGAATACCAGGAAATCCACCACCAGTACCCACATCCAAAATTTCTGCCCCGGGGTTGAATCGCAGCAATTTTGCGATAGCCAGCGAATGAAGCACATGATGCTCATAAAGATGGTCGATATCTTTCCGGGAAATGAGGTTCACTTTTGCGTTCCAGTCACGGTACAAGGCATCCAATGCTGCGAAGCGATGCCGCTGCTCGCCGGTGAGGTCAGGGAAATATTTTTCGATGATTTGCATTTGAAAGAATTCTGTGGTGCAAAAAAGCAGCAATTATTCCTTAGTTTTATCAGAATTTTCAAACCAACTTAAAACATTGACTATGGATCATTGGCTTTACGTACTGATTGTTGGAGCGATTTCTGGCTGGTTGGCTGGGCAATTGTTCCGGGGCTATGGTTTCGGCCTCATTGGTAATATTATCATTGGGATTGTGGGAAGCTTTATCGGCTTCTGGCTATTTGGCAAGCTTGGCATCTCTTTGGGAACTGGTACCATCAGCACAATCTTAACTTCTGCAGCTGGAGCCATCGTGCTACTCTTCATCGCCGGGCTATTTAGAAGAAGTTGATTGAATGAGAATTGCTATCAACACACGCTTTTTGCTGAAAAACAAACTGGAAGGCATCGGCCTATTTACCCATGAAGTCACCCGGCGGTTGGTTGCCCAGCACCCCGAACATGAGTTTGTTTTTTTCTTTGATAGGCAGTTTGACCCCAATTTTGTTTTTGGGAAAAACGTGACACCTGTCGTGCTGTTTCCCCCGGCCAGGCATCCAATTTTGTTTGTTTGGTGGTTCGAATGGTCGGTTCGGCAGGCATTGAAAAAATACAAGATTGATGTCTTTCTCTCCCCAGATAATTTTTTGACGCTGAGCACTGGCGTAAAAACCGTACTCGTCACCCATGATATAGCCCATGTCCACTATCCTCATCAAGTGTCTTTTTTTCAACGGCTTTACTACCAGTTTTTTACACAAAAATTCAACCAACGGGCAGACAAAATTGTCGTTGTTAGTGAATTCACGAAGGCAGACTTAGTAAAGCAATACAGCATATCGCCAGTAAAAATCAGCGTGTCGGGCAATGGTTGTCGGGATATTTTTCAGCCATTGCAACCTTCTGAAAAACAGGAAGTTACGACAATTTTTGCCGAAGGTAAGCCCTATTTTTATTACATCGGGGCAGTACATCCAAGGAAAAATGTACACCGCCTCATCGCTGCATTTGACCAATTCAAAATAGCGACCGGAGCGCCGCATCAACTGCTCATCGCTGGTAGATTTGCTTGGCAAGCTGGAGAAGTAAAAGCTGCTTTTGACGCTGCACAGCACCAGTCCGACATCCGATTTTTGGGCTACGTCTCCGATGAAAATTCGGTCAGGTTGATGGGAGCTTGTTCCGCTTTGGTGTACGTTTCCTTGTTCGAAGGTTTTGGTGTGCCAGTGCTGGAGGCAATGTATGTAGAAGTGCCTATCATTACCTCCAACGTATCTTCGTTGCCGGAAGTGGCCGGGGATGCGGCTTTGCTGGTTGACCCGAATTCGGTAGAAGAAATTGCCGAGGCCATGCGCCGAATCAGTGAGGATGAACATCTTTGCAATGAACTGGTAGCTAATGGACGAGTGCAACGCAGCCATTTCAACTGGCAGCGGGCGACTGATGTTGTTTATAAAGCATTGATTGATTGATGAATATGAATCGTAATTTTTTATAGTGGCCGAAACAACAATAAAACAATTCAGCAATAAATTTTTTTCACATGGCACTTTTCGGATTTTTTAAACCAATGAAGCCCGTGCAATTCACCTATCATCCCCGATTTTATGATGAGAAAAGGGAGGAAATGCTAGAACGCCGCAAAGAAGCGGAGGCCCTTCAAGGCGATAGTCCAGAGGCATTGAAGGCTCGGATAAGAAGGAGCATGCGGCGTCAAAGCACCTATTTGATAGATAAAAAATTTCGACAGCAAAAAGTGGCGAAGTCAAATATGATGCTCCTTGCCATCATTGCCGTACTCTGTGTACTTGTATTCGTTGCAATTGAGGTATATTTGCCCCGATTCATGCATTATTTTGAATAAAAATGTGTTTGCGTACTAGTGTTTGACTTGTTTGTGAGGAACACCTAAACTAAGTAAACGCTGAGTCGCTTGGGCACACAATCACGGGGAATTCCTATCATGGCTGACATCATTCAGCTGCTTCCAGAATCTATCGCAAACCAAATTGCCGCTGGTGAAGTCGTGCAGCGGCCCGCCTCCGTTGTGAAGGAGCTGATGGAAAATGCCATTGATGCTGGAGCAAAAAGCGTGAAACTCATCGTGAAAGATGCAGGGAAGGCGCTTATTCAGGTGATTGACGATGGCTGTGGTATGTCAGAAACCGATGCCCGGATGTGCTTCGAGCGCCACGCCACTTCGAAAATCCGGGCGGCGAGCGATTTGTTTGCCATCCGAACCATGGGTTTTCGGGGCGAGGCAATGGCTTCCATCGCAGCGGTGGCGCAGGTGGAAATGAAAACACGCCAGCACAACCAGGAACTCGGTACTCGCATCGCCATCGAAGCCTCGAAACTGGTGGTTCAGGAGCCTTGCCAGTGCAGCCCTGGCTCTAATATTTCGGTAAAAAACCTTTTCTACAATGTACCTGCCCGCCGCAACTTCTTGAAATCCAACCCCATCGAAATGCGGCATATCCTCGATGAATTTCAGCGGATCGCACTGGCCAACGAGGACGTTTTTTTCTCGCTTCACAACAATGGCACCGAGGTTTTCCATTTGCCCGTTGGCAATTTGCGGCAGCGGATCGTCGGGATTTTTGGGAATAATTTTAACCCAAAACTGGTACCCGTGAAGGAAGAAACCGACGTGATGAGCATCGGCGGCTTTATCGGGAAGCCTGAATTTGCAAGGAAAACTCGGGGCGAACAGCTTTTCTTCGTCAATAACCGCTTTATCAAAAGTGGCTACCTCCACCACGCCGTGATGACAGCTTACGAAGAGCTTTTACCGAAGGAAACTTACCCGTTCTATGTAATTTTCTTGGAAATGGATCCCAGCCGGATTGACATCAACGTGCATCCGACGAAGCAGGAAATCAAATTTGACGACGAGCGGCTGGTGTATAATTACCTGCGGGTAGCGGTGCGCCATGCGCTGGGTTCGCATAGCATTATGCCGGAGTTGGATTTTGAGGCAGAGACCAGTTTTTCAGCGACGAAGAATTTTGGGTTGCCGTTCTCGGTGGGGCCGCAATCCGATTTTGAGGAGGAAATGTCCCAGACTCGCAGACAGGAACCAACGGAGCGTAACGGTGGTTTTGAGCGTCCGACGACCAGTCCCCGTGAGGAATCCAACCTGCGCAACTGGCAGAAACTCTACGCCGATATTGAGGAAATGGAGGAGACGCCTAAGCAAGGATTCATTCCTGAAGAAGAAGGCGAAGAGCCAATTACTATTGGCAGCAATTGGACATCAATCGGTGAGTTGGACGATGCAGGAAGCTCTTTTTCCAAAAACCAAAAAGAGCCGTACCAGATTCAGTCAAGTTTCATCATCAGCCACATCAAGTCAGGGTTCATGCTTATTGACCAACAGGCTGCCCACGAACGCATCCTCTACGAGCGCTACTTGGAAACACTGGAAAACAAGCAGGTTTTTACCCAAAAAGAGCTTTTCCCCAAAACCTTTACCCTACCGACTGCCGACGCCGCCATCTTCGGCGACATCATGAGCACTATCAACGAGCTTGGTTTTGATATTCAGGAATTTGGGAAAGATAGCTTCATCATCCACGGCATCCCTGCCGACTTGACGGGCGGGCAAAACGAGGTAAAACTCATCGAAACGCTGCTCGAACAGTACAAGCGCAATATCGAACTCAGCCTTGATTTGAAGGAAAATTTGGCCCGCTCCATGGCCCGGAGCGCCGCCACCAAACGTGGAACCAACCTATCGGTTCAGGAAATGCAAGCGTTGATTGACCAACTTTTTGCTTGCGCAATGCCTTTCAAAAGCCCGTCCGGGCGCAGTTGCTTTTTAAGTTTTGATATGGACGAGTTGGAGGAGATGTTCGTGCAGGGATGAGGTGTGAGGAATGAGGGATGTACGAAAATGCTTCATCCCTAATCCCTCGTTCCTCACTCCTAATTATTTCTTGCTCCACTCAGCGATGGACTCTGTGTTCATGCGCTCGTAGTCTTTGTTGCCAGCAGTTACGGCCAAAGCCTTTGATTTCTCAGCAGTTGCGACCGCATCTTTGTATTTGCCTTGCGCTGCAAGTACAAGTGACTCTTGACGCAATTTCCAGAACTTCTGGTCTTTACCGTCCATTTCGTTGGATTTGTGTATCCATTCGTAAGCCTGCTTCAAGTCTTTGCCTGCCTCAAAATAGTAGCGGCCAGCGTTGTAGTAGTCATCGGCGTTCGGGCCAGCCATTGTTTTAGTGATGGCGGCAGAAACCACGTCATCAGTCGTCAATTTAATCGGGAAAGAAACCCAAGTTTTTTCCCAACCAATTCCCATGTTGCAGCCATCGTTGGTCAAATCGCCGAGGTCAATCATGAATGACTCGATAGGGAAAGTGGTCTGTTCAGCTTTTGCCTTGAAGCGGACAGCTTCTTTGCTGGCGTCCCATTTCTCAGGATTGCCCCAGTTTTCAGCATCTGTGTAGAAAATGATGTCCCATTCTGTTTTGCCAGGCACCGTGTAGAGGGCATAAGTACCTGCTTTGAGGTCTTTGCCACCGATTTTCACAGGTGCGCTGAAGGTCACAGTGGTGTTTTTGTTGGCACCTGTACGCCAAGTTTCACCAAAAGGAACCAAGCCACCGAAAATGGTGCGGCCTTTCACACTTGGCCGGCTGTATTCAACGGTGATGTCGGTCAAGCCGACGGTTTGCATGATTTTAGCGCCAGGACTTGCAGCAGGGGTTTTGATTTGGGCAGTGGCCATGGTCAGGAAGCCTACTGCAAAAAACATCGTGAGTGAAAGGAATGCTTTTTTCATGTTGATTTTATTTTTTTAAATAAAGTGTAAAATTGAAGCCGTGAAGGTAGCGCATTAGCTATCAATACATGCTTTTTGCGAAGCAACCTTAACAGTTTGGTAAAACTTGGGTTTGCGATTTTGTGGAAAAAGAATCTCAAACCACCTCACCAACCGCCCTGCCGCCAAGGTATTTTTTCTAACTTTGCCACCTCGCATTAAGGCAGTCCTCTACAATTAACCTTGTGCTGACTGTCCACTGTAAACTGTCTAACTGCCAACTCAAAAAATGGCTTTCGTCGTCTCCGCCAGAAAATACCGTCCTGTCCACTTCGAGGATGTCGTCGGACAAGCACACGTGTCGCAAACGCTGAAAAAAGCGTTGCAGACTAATCATTTGGCGCACGCCTTTTTGTTCTGTGGGCCCCGTGGCGTGGGTAAGACGACTTGTGCCCGCATCCTCGCCAAGGTCATCAACTGCCAAAACGTGACGGCCAATTTCGAGCCATGCGGCGAGTGTGAGAGCTGCCGGGCTTTCAACGAAAACGCCTCCTTCAACATCATGGAACTTGACGCCGCCAGCAACAACAGCGTCGAGCACATCCGCACCCTCGTGGAGCAGGTGCGCTTCCAACCACAGCAGGGCAAGTACAAAGTGTTCATAATTGATGAGGTTCACATGCTCTCGACCCAGGCTTTCAACGCTTTTTTGAAAACACTGGAGGAACCGCCGAGCTACGCCATTTTCATTCTCGCTACAACGGAGAAACACAAAATCATCCCGACCATCCTCAGCCGATGCCAAATTTTCGATTTCAAGCGCATCCAAGTGAAGGACACGGTGGCACATTTACAGAAAATTTGTGATGCGGAAGGCATTGATGCCGAGGGAGATGCACTCCACGTCATCGCCCAAAAGGCCGATGGTGCTTTGCGGGATGCCCTCTCGATTTTCGACCGGATTACCAGCGCCTCTGGCAAAAAAATCACCTACGAGGACGTCATCACAAATCTGAACGTCCTAGACTACGACTACTTTTTCCGCATCACTGACGCTCTGCTCACCGAGGATTTGCGGCAGGTGCTGCTCATTTTTGATTCGGTGCTGCGCAATGGGTTTGAAGGCGACCATTTCATCAATGGACTAGCCGAGCATTTACGAAACCTGCTCGTCTGTAAAGATGCCGAAACGCTCCGCCTCCTCGAAGTCGGGGACTCCCTGCGGGAGCGCTACCGCCAGCAGGCCGCTCTTGCGCCAGTGTCATTCCTGCTCACCGCCTTAAACCTCTGCAACGACTGCGATATCAATTTCAAAATGGCACGGCAAAAGCCGCTTCATGTTGAGCTTTACCTAATAAAAATGTGCTACGCCGGACAGGCCATCAAGCTGGCAATTGAACCCGTGGCTGAAAAAAAAACGGCTGATGTAAGGGAAGTTGGCCCCAATGGGGCAATCAGTTTGCCGGTTGGCGGGCAGTCTGGGTCAGCAAGCACCACATCAGCAGTAAAATCGCCACCCTCCGTTGTTCCCACCTCTAAAATTGAGGAAAAAGAACCCCTGCAAACCGCCCAAACACCAGCTCCTGGCTATGCTGAAGTTTTGCCGCCGAAGCAGGATTCTATTTTGGTAAAAGAGCCAACTGCTGCACCAACTTCTTCACTCCGTAAAACGGGCATTGGCGGGCTGACTTCCCTCACTTTGAAGGATATACATGCAGAGATAGAGGAAGCGGAGACCAATGGAGGCCTAGTGCAGGAAGCCAAACTTACTCCCGAAGATCTTAAAGAGGCATGGGCTTCCTACATTGATTCCATTGATAAAGATTCTGTGAAAACTATTCTTCGGGGTGCCGATATTGACATCAATCCAGAGCAAATTACGGTAACAGTAGGTTCTGCGCTCGCGGAAAGTACGGTTCGACAGGAGATGGAATTGATGGAGTTCCTTCGGAAAAAACTGCACGCCCCTTTGCTCGCTTTGTCCATCAAACTTGACCCAAGCCGGTCGAATGCTGTCCCTGCCAAACCCAAGCGCCTTACCGACAGTGAAAAGTACCACGCCATGCGAGCGGTAAACCCGTTGGTGGATGAAGTTCGAAAGCGCTTTGACCTCTCCTTGGAAAACGAGTAGTATTTTTTTGTAGCTTACACGACGCATCTCTCACCTTCTTTTGACATTTTCTCTTCACAAATTTAACTTTGTATAAAAGTCAGGTTTGCCAAATTCTGCATTTCTAAAACCTGACTTTTAGCAAATTATGGTTTTGATTAGCAAGGTGAGCATTCTACTTTTCACCCTGCAATCAACTATCTTTACAACTACTTAAAAACTCGTAATATGGCTACAATTAAAAAACTCAACGATTTTGTAAAAAATGAGCTTACTCAAAAGGAGAGCTTGGAAGTAAAAGGTGGCAAAAGCTATGTGCCAACTGACACCGGCTCAGTTGGTTACATTAACTGGGATGATGTCGAAATACGTGACAATGGTTTGATGAGCAGCCCATTTCAAAAATTAAACTTTGGACCTATTAGCAAGCACAAGTGATTGCTGCTGAAAGCGTTCCTTAACTACCGCAGCATAAGGTTTGCCGTTGATTTTACTTTCCAGCCAAGCAATAATATCGAAAAGGTCAAAAACACCATAAGACGGCAGGCGTGATAGTTCCTCGAAATCCTGTTTAAGGGTTTCGAGGATTTGTTGCATTTCTTTTCTCGAATGGGGCTTTCCTGCTTCCCTGATAAAATTCATCATTTTCCGCTCAAATTCTGAAAGGCGATTGGCTTTGTTCAAGTAGCGATAAGTTGAGCGTAACAAGCTGTCCAGCAGCATATTGTTCCCTAGCTCATAATGGATAATCAAGTTTAATATACGTGCAAGACTTTGTAAATCCTTTCGTTCCACGCTTCCAGACATTAAGCTTATCCATTCGTTTAAGCTGTCTAGCGCATTCTGAAAATCGCTATTTCCAAAATAAATACAGAAGTATTGCAGGTAAAAACTATTCTTTATAAATAGCTGTTTATCAAACTTTTCTACAGTTTTTAAATGCCTTTTTAATTCCTTGCCTCCCTCCTCAAATTCCCCAGTGTTAATGCAAAGCCTGAATTTGTTCATGAAATATTGGCGATGTATTTTCAACTCGTCATCGGATGTATTTGGTTTTACTTTATTTAGTTTATCCAAAGTTTCCCGTACCTCCTCCACCTTGCCCAATCGCCCACAACTGATGATATGATTATTCAGTGCCGATATATATTCCGACACATCTTCCCTGAGCATGAGTTTGTTATGCTCCATCAGTCTTATCAGGTTTTTACTAGAGGAATAAAAGGATTCAAAATTGGAAGTCGAAAAAAAGTAGATGGATAAGATTCGGTAAAACAGCACTTTGGCAATAAACGAATGTGCCGATGCCTCACTTTTCATTAACGGGTTTTCCATCATCGCCGCAAACTCTTCCCGCTGTGTTTTGCTCCTCGAAACGTCCTTTCGGATGCTGACCAATATCTGAAAAAAGATATTCCGGTAAGCCGATATATTGGTCAATTTGTCAAGATACTCACCTTCTTCCTGCGTGATTCGTTTCATCTCACGGTCGAGGAAGGAGATGTCAGTTTGGGCATAAGCAATACGTTTTTCCCAGTCCAGGATTTCAATCAAGGCATTGAAAGCCTCATAATCCAGGGCCGTTTTTTTGACCTTCGCCAAAATGACCTTGCAATCTTCAAAATGCGAACGTTTGAACAAGGTGCGGACGCCGAGCAATTGGTTTTTTAAACGGTATTCCACGGAGGAACTTTCATCGTAGGATTGCAGGCTTTTGATGACCAAATCGTAGAGGTAGGCTTTCAGCTCAGAATATTTGCGGCTTTCAACTTTTTCTTTACCATAAACCACTCTTATCAATGCCTCATCATCAAACGTTTCGCTGGCAGAAATGGCATCGAAAAGCTTGACATATTTATTGCTGGCAGCGTCCTTGCTGTTGATGAAAATCTTGAAATAGCGCCGCTCGGTACTTGAAAGTGATTTAACCAAATCGTACAGCCTGCTGGATGGCGTCTTCATGAGTTTAGAAAAATTTCGTGTTCTATTTTTTCAAAAAATCAGAATTGAAACCCGAAAGTATAAATTTTGCGAAGCAAAAAACAATTTACCAAATAATCTGAAACCTGATTTTTAAGCCTATTTTTGAAGTCAAACTTTACACATTCCAGCAAATGCGTTTCCAGCGCCGATCACTTATTTTTGCTTCCCAATTCCCAAATTCAACCAATTCAACAACCGCATGACCAACGACGACTACAAAAAGCTCCTGCCCACCTGGCCCCTCGACCCAGGGGTCTATCGTTTTCTCGACCAGCAGGACAGGGTGCTCTACGTCGGCAAGGCCAAAAACCTGAAAAACCGCCTCTCCTCGTATTTCTCCAATACCAAGGACATGGCCTACAAGACCCGTGTCATGGTGAAGCACGCCCACCGCATCGAAATGACGCTGGTGGACACGGAGGCCGATGCGCTGCTGCTCGAAAGCACGCTCATCAAGCGCTTTCAGCCGCCGTACAACGTGATGCTCAAGGACGGCAAAAGCTATACCTACCTCTGCATCAAAAACGAGCGGTTTCCGCGGGTCTTCCTCACCCGCCGTGTCATTCGGGATGGAAGCACTTACTTCGGGCCATACACCTCCAAATTTCGGGTAGAAACCATTTTGGATTTGATAAAAGCGCTGTTCCCATTGCGCACCTGTAACCTCAATTTATCGGAAGAAAATATTGCCAAGGGCAAATTCAAGGTCTGCCTCGAATACCATATCAAGAACTGCCAAGGCCCCTGTGAGGGCTTCGAAACGGAGGAGGCATACAACGAAAAAATCGAGCAAATCAAGAACATGCTGCGGGGCAATTTCGGCCCGGTGAAGCGCCACTTCCAGCAACTCATGGCACTTCATGCCGAGCGCATGGAATTCGAAAAAGCCCAGCAAATCAAGGAAAAACTAACTGCTTTCGAAGATTACCAAGGCAAGAGCACGGTCGTCAGCACCACCATCCGGGACGTGGACGTGTTCAGCATCGCCAGCGACGAGAAGAACGCCTACGTCAACTACATCAAGGTGGTGAACGGGGCCATTATCAACACTTGGACGCAGGAAATGGTGAAAAACCTCGACGACGACGAGGCCGATCTGCTGGCTTTCGTGATTCCAGAAATCAGGGAGCGATTCAACAGCATTGCCTCCGAAATCATTGTCCCAATGGAAATCCCGGTGGCCGATGAAACCTTGACCGTCACCGTGCCTAAAATCGGCGACAAGAAGAAACTGCTGGAGCTTTCGGAGAAGAACGTGCATTTTTTCCTAATGCAAAAAAAGCGAGAAGAAGCCACCCAGGCTGGCCGTCAGACTAGTGCCGAGCGTATCCTCCGCACCCTGCAGAGCGACCTCCAGATGACAGATGTGCCGCTCCACATCGAGTGCTTCGACAACTCCAACATGCAGGGCAGCTACCCCGTGTCGTCTTGTGTGGTGTTTAAAAATGCTAAACCCAGCAAGGGCGACTACCGCCATTACAACGTCAAATCGGTCGTCGGACCGAACGATTTTGCGACGATGGAGGAGGTCGTTTACCGCAGGTACAAACGCCTCTTGGCCGAAGGCCAAACCCTGCCACAGCTCGTCATCATTGACGGGGGAAAAGGCCAGCTCGGTGCTGCGGTAAAAAGTCTTGAGGCACTCGGCTTGCTTGGCCAAATGACCGTCGTCGGCATTGCGAAGCGACTGGAAGAAATCTTCTTCCCCGGCGACTCCGTGCCACTTTACATCAACAAAAAATCGGAGAGCCTGAAGCTCATCCAACAGGCTCGGAACGAGGCGCACCGCTTTGCGATTACCTTCCACCGCAACCAACGTTCGAAGGATTTCACCAAAACCGAATTGGAAGACATCCCCGGCATCGGCTCAAAGACGGCCGAGAAACTGCTCAAGCATTTCGGTTCGGTGCGCAAAATGCGGGAGGCCAGTGCGGAGGAAGTGGAAGCAGCCATCGGGAAGGCCGCTGCAACGAAGGTGGCAAAGTATTTTGAGGCAGAGGAAGCGGGGAATGAAGTTGGTGGTTCGACAGTTGGCAGTGTGCAGTCAGAGTGATAGTTTAGCTCAAAGAATAGCATGATTTTTTTCAAAAACAAGGCGAAAAAACTGGCCGAGCGAGCTGAACAAGGCACCCTCGCTCAAAGCCCGTGGTCGCTCACTTGGCGGCGTTTCCGCAAGCGGCGAATGGCGCTCTGGTCGTGGCGGGTGCTGCTCGTGCTGGCAGTGGTGGCCTTGCTGGCCGATTTTATCGCCAATGAAAAACCGCTGTACTGCAAGCTGGAAGGCAAGTCCTATTTCCCCATTTTCAAGAAGTACGCCGTGGATTTGGGTGTTGGGAAATGGGACCCGATTTTCCTCCAAAAAAACTGGGATGGGCATGAATACGAGGCAGCCGTTTTCCCCATAATTCCCTATTCCTCCTCCTCCCTTGACCTGAAAAACAATAACTACCGCAGCCCATTCGGTCAGCAAAATCTGAAGTCGTGGCGCTGGCGGCACTGGCTGGGCACCGACCAAGCCGGACGTGATGTGGCTGCTGGCATGGTCGCTGGAACGAGAGTAGCGCTGCTCGTCGGCATTATTTCGATGGGTATTGCGACGGTCATTGGGCTGCTGCTCGGTTCGCTGGCTGGCTACTTTGGCGATGACCGGATGCGGGTGAGTTGGCTGGGTTTGGTGCTGAATTTATTGGCGGCATTTTTCGGTTGGTTCTACGCATTCAAGGCAAGAAGCTTTACACTTTCCGAAGCTGCAAAGAATGGCGGGCTGGGCTGGGAATTGCTCAAAAGCTTGGCCATCGTGGCACTCGTTTTTTTGATGGCAAATGGGCTTTCTGCTTTGGTCAACAAGTTCGTGCGAATCCGCAAAATCACACTCCCGCTCGACCTGCTCATCATGCGGGGCATCGAAGTGATGAACGCTATTCCCGGCTTGCTGCTGCTCTTAGCGTTGGTCGCCGTGTTGGAAAAAAGCTCGATATTCTACGTCATGGCCATCATCGGCCTGCTACGCTGGACGTCCATCGCCCGTTACCTACGGGCCGAATTGCTCAAAATCCGCAACCTTGGCTACATCGAAGCTGCCCGTGCCATGGCCTTCCCTGACTGGCGCATCCTCTGGCGGCATGCCTTGCCCAATGCCCTTGGCCCCGTGCTCATCACAGTAGCTTTTGGCATCGCCGCTGCGATTTTGATGGAATCCACGCTGTCGTTCCTCGGTATTGGCAGCGGTACGGAGGGGCTGACCTGGGGCAGCCTGCTCAAACTGGCCAGAGGCAATGCCAGTGCTTGGTGGTTGGCCGTTTTCCCCGGCGCTGCCATTTTCGTGACGGTGACGATTTTTAATTTGATTGGAGATGGGTTGGGGGAGGCGTTAGGGAAACGGTGAATTCCTGTTACTGGAGGCCTATTTTATATTTTTGGTTAAATTTAAAGCTATACCATAAATAATAGAAAGCCATGAACAGTGGTACAAATGGAAAAATAACTATCCCAACATATGATGCACTCATTCCGCTAAAGATATTTGCTGCTGCCAATCCAAAATAAATCAAACATATTAAAAGGTATTTCCACCTAATTCTGTCCGGGATAGAAATGGCAAAAACTGATGCTGTAGCAACTTGATACCCTCCTAAACAACGAAGCATTCCAAAGAAGTTAGTAGTTAAATCATTATGTTTTAATAAACCAGATAATAGAAACCATATAGTTAAACTTAGCAAGAATACTTGTAAGATGATATCTAATTGCAGCAATATTTTGAGGTGCATTTTCATAAGCCTGTTAGTTCAATTCATGCTCTAAAAACGCCCCCGTAAAACTCTCTCTCTTCGCCTTCACCACCTTTTCCGGCGTGCCTTCCACCACCACCTTGCCGCCACGGCTGCCGCCATCTGGCCCCATGTCCACAATCCAGTCGGCGGTCTTCACCACGTCGAGGTTGTGCTCGATGACGAGGACGGTGTTGCCCTTGTCCACCAGCTTGTTCAGCACCCGAAGCAAGTGGCGGATGTCCTCGAAATGCAGACCCGTGGTGGGTTCGTCGAGGATGTACATGGTGTTGCCTGTGTCTTTTTTCGATAGCTCCTCGGCCAATTTCACCCGTTGTGCCTCTCCGCCGCTGAGGGTGGTGGCCTGCTGGCCGAGTGTGATGTAGCCGAGGCCCACGTCGTTCAGGGTCTTCAGCTTACGGTGGATTTTCGGGACAGGCTCGAAGAACGCCGTCGCCTCCTCCACCGTCATTTCCAGCACGTCGTTGATGCTTTTTCCTTTGTACAAAACCTCCAGCGTCTCCCGGTTGTAGCGGCGACCCAGACAGGTCTCGCACTCCACGTACACATCCGGCAGGAAGTTCATCTCAATGACCCGCTGGCCACTGCCCTGACAGGTCTCGCACCTGCCACCCTTCACGTTGAAGCTGAACCGCCCAGCCTTGTAGCCCCTGATTTTTGCCTCCGGCAAACCCGTGAAAAGGTTCCTGATTTCGGTGAAAAGGTTGGTGTAGGTTGCAGGGTTCGAGCGGGGCGTGCGGCCAATCGGTGACTGGTCAATCTCGATAACCTTGTCCAAATGCTCCAACCCCTTCACCTCTTTGTACGGCAGCGGTTTTTGCAGGCTTTTGTAAAAATGCTGCCGTAAAATCGGGTACAGCGTCTCGTTGATGAGCGAGGATTTTCCGCTGCCGCTCACGCCTGTTACGCAAGTAAAAGTGCCAAGCGGAATGCGCAGGTTCACGTCCCGCAGGTTGTGGCCGGAGGCGTTTTTCAGTTCGAGGAAATGGCCGTTGCCCTTGCGGCGCTTCTTCGGCACTTCGATTTGGCGCTTGCCATTCAGGTAGTCCGCCGTCAAGGTGCTGACGCCTTGGAAACTAGCCGGAATGCCCTCCCCCACAAGTTCACCGCCGTGCTTGCCAGCGCCGGGGCCAAGGTCGATGAGGTAGTCGGCGGCGAGCATGATGTCCTTGTCGTGCTCGACCACCAGCACCGTGTTGCCGATGTCGGTGAGTTCCCGCAGGGCCTCGATGAGGCGCTGGTTGTCCCGCTGGTGCAGGCCGATGCTCGGCTCATCGAGGATATAGGTGATGCCCGTGAGTTGCGACCCGATTTGGGTAGCGAGCCTAATCCGCTGGCTCTCTCCGCCACTGAGGGTGCGGGCCGTGCGGTTGAGTGAGAGGTAGTCCAGCCCGACGTGCAGGAGGAAGCCGAGTCGTAGGCGGATTTCTTTCAGAACATCTTTGCCAATCGTTAACTGCCTCTCCGTCAGTTTGTTATCCAGTTCATTCATCCAATCGGCGAGGGCCTGGATGTCCATGTCGGCCAGTTCGGCGATGTTGCGCTCCGCAATCTTGAAGTGCAGGCTCTCGACCTTGAGGCGCTGTCCGTTGCAGGTCGGGCAAGTGTCCACGGTCATGAACTCCTCCGCCCACTGCCTGATTTTCTCGCTCGATGTGTCCTCGTACCAGCGCTTGAGTTGTTTCACCAAACCCTCCTGCGCCAGCCCGAACACCCACTCATTGTCACTGCTGATGGACGGCAGTTTGATGGGGTCACCTCCTCCGTGGAGGATGACTTCGAGGGCTTCCTTCGGAATTTTCTCGACGGGTGTATCAAACGTGAATTTGTATTTCTTCGCAATCTCTTTGAGCTGCTTGAAGGTGTAATTGTCCCGCACCTCGCCGAAGGGCACGATGCCCTCCTCGTTGATGCTCTTCGAATCGTCGGGGATGACCTTCGCCATGTCCACCGTATTGATTTGGCCGAGACCGTTGCAGGTGGGGCAGGCCCCGTAGGGCGAGTTGAAGGAGAAGGAATTCGGTGATGGCTCTTCGTAGCTGAGGCCGTGTTCTGCGTCCATTAAATGCTTCGAGAAAACGGTTAGAGAGGGATGAGGGATGAGGGATGAGGGATGATCGGCTCCTGCGCCCTTCATCCCTAATCCCTCATCCTTCATTCCTGATTTCATCCCTGATGCCTCATCCCTCATCCCTAAAACCATGATGAGCCCGTTCCCCATCTTCAGCGCCGTTTGCATGGAGCCAGAAATGCGCTCCCGACGCTCATTGGCCACACTGAGTTTATCCACCACGAGTTCAATGTCGTGGACTTTGTAGCGATCCACTTGCATTTCGGGGGTGATGTCAAGCACCTCGCCGTCCACCCGCATCTTGGTGTAGCCCTGCTTGCGCATCTGGTCGAACAGTTCCCGGTAGTGGCCCTTGCGGCCCCGCACGAGGGGGGCGAGCAGCATTACCTTTTTGCCGTCGAACTGCTCCATGATTTCGTCCAGCATCTGCTCCTCGGTGTAGCGCACCATTTTTTTGCCGGAAATATGCGAGTAGGCTTCGCCAATGCGGGCGTAGAGCAGGCGCATGAAGTCGTACACCTCAGTGATGGTGCCGACGGTGGAGCGGGGGTTCCTGCCCGTTGTTTTTTGTTCGATGGAAATGACGGGGCTGAGGCCCGTTATCTGCTCCACATCTGGGCGCTCCATCTCGCCGAGGAACTGGCGGGCGTAGGCGTTGAAGGTCTCCATGTAGCGGCGCTGCCCCTCGGCGTAAATAGTGTCGAAGGCCAGCGACGACTTGCCACTGCCGCTGATGCCCGTGATGACCACCATCTTATTGCGAGGGATGCGCAGGGAAATGTCCTTGAGGTTGTGCTCTCGTGCACCGACTATCTCGATGACCTCATCGTCAAGGATTGCGGTCCCCTCCGGGGATGACAAAGGATTGCGGATTGGGGATTGGGGACTGCCGTTGGTTGACTGTGGACTGTTTACCCCCGTGGGGCCAACTTTAGATTTCTTTGCCATTTAAGAAGACTGGATTTGCCGTGAATTTGAGACTAACAGTTATCCGGCATGTATGTTCGGGTGGACGAGTTGCGAAGGTAGGTGATTCGGGGAACATGAGCCAGTAAAACCATTGGAAGAGCTTATGGTTTAGTAAATATCTCTGTTCACTATGGTTAACTTGACATTAAACATTCGTAGAAAAAGTGCCAGAGACTAAAATTTATCACCTGCAAATACGATACTTGCCTTGTGTTTTTCGTCTTAAGCACTGAACTGCCGTTTATGCGGTCTTTTATTAATTCTAAAAAAAATATCATGGGGAACTTATTTGATTTATTGCAAGGTCACATGGACGAGAACGTTGTCGATCACCTCAGTAACCAAATTGGCGGCGCTGATCGTGCGCAGACTGCCACAGCTGCGCAAAGTATCGTATCTACGTTGCTTGCTGGCCTGGCTAAAAACGCCTCTACACCTGAAGGTGCTGCAAGTCTCAACAATGCACTTGAGCGTGACCATGATGGCAGCCTACTTGACAACCTAATGGGGATGTTGGGCGGCGGCGGACAAGCTGCTCCTGAGCAGTCTCGTGCGCTTAACGGCGCTGGCATCATCAACCATATACTCGGGCCAAGCCAAAGCGGTGCCATTGACATGATTAGCAAGATGAGTGGCCTTGACAGCAATAAAACTGGCAACCTGATGACGACACTTGCACCAATGGTCATGAGTTTGCTCGGCCAACAGAAAAAACAACAAGGCCTTGATGTGTCGGGTCTCGCTGGGCTGCTTTCCAACAGTGTTGGCCAACAGCGTCAAGCTGGAAACCCGCTCATGGACATGGCTACTCGCTTCCTCGACAAGGACGGTGACGGCTCCATGATGGACGACGTGGCTGGTATGGTGGGCAAGGGCTTACTTAGCAAGCTTTTCGGAGGCAGGTAATTTGCAAATTAAGAATCTTTATCAAGCAAGTTCTTAATTCTGAAAATACAACTTGGGCGTGGCTTTGGTCACGCCCTTTTTTATGAAAAACCAAGGTGAAATTTTGTTCTCCCACAATATTTATCAAGTTACCTAGTACTGCATGAACCCTTTCCTTGAGATTTCTCCTTCGGTAAAAGCCGCATTGTCCAACGGCCAGCCAGTTGTGGCACTTGAGAGCACCATCATTTCCCACGGAATGCCCTACCCTCAAAACTTAGAAACAGCACTTCAGGTGGAACAAGCTGTGCGAGAAAATGGGGCAGTGCCTGCTACTATCGCTATCATCGGAGGAAAACTGAAAGCAGGACTGGCGGAGGCTGAAATTGAGTTTTTGGGGAAAACAGGGCTTGCAGTCACCAAGGCAAGCCGCCGTGACATTCCTTTTTTATTAAACAATGGAAAACCGGGCGCAACAACTGTGGCGGCCACCATGATCATTGCCGAAATGACTGGTATTCGCATCTTCGCAACGGGTGGTATCGGCGGCGTGCACCGGGGTGCTTCCGAAACAATGGACATCTCCGCCGACTTGCAAGAGTTGGCTCGAACGAGTGTCGCCGTTGTTTGTGCTGGCGCAAAATCCATCCTCGACATCGGCCTGACCTTGGAATATCTCGAAACTCATGGTGTACCCGTCATCGGCTACCAGACCAACGATTTCCCTGCTTTTTACACAAGAAAAAGTGGATATGCCGTAGATTATTGCCTCAATTCACCGTCAGAAATTGCCAAGGTATTGAATGCCAAATGGTTGGCCGGGTTGAAAGGTGGTGCCCTTATCGCTAATCCAATCCCTGAAGTACACGAACCAGAAGTCGTTTCAGTTCAGGCTGCTACCGAAGTGGCAATTGCTGAGGCAGGCCGTATGGGCATTCGAGGCAACGAAATTACGCCTTACTTATTGGGTAAAATTAAAGAGTTGACGGGTGGGGAGAGCCTCCGGGCGAATATCGAACTCGTGCTGAACAACGCTCGACTGGCGGCGAGACTGGCAGTGGAGATGGCGAAATAGTAATGTGCCTTCTGAAAAATAGAACGGGCCGACTAGCTTTTGCCAATCGGCCCGTTCTATTTTTCAGTCGGAAACTGCTACTAATAACACCTTGGAGGAGTCCGTTAGAACAAGCTTTGGATGATAGCCTCTTCAGTAATGCCTTCTGCTTCCGCCTTATAATTCCGCACGATACGGTGGCGAAGTACATAGTTGGCGATAGCCCGCACATCTTCAATGTCAGGGGAATATTTTCCACTAACGGCGGCATGACATTTTGCACCAAGTACCAAATATTGCGAAGCACGTGGACCAGCCCCCCAAGAAATATAGTCGTTAACTTTTTGCGTTGCACGCTCCGTGCCAGGGCGGGTCTTTGTGGCAAGGCTAACGGCATATTCCAAGACATTGTCAGAAACCGGAATTTTGCGCACAAGTTGCTGAAAAGCAAGAATTTGTGTGTCGTTCAAAATGTGTTTCAGTGATGCTTTTTCAGCGCCAGTCGTGTTTTTTACCACGCTTATTTCTTCTTGGTAAGAAGGGTAATCCAATGGAATATTGAACATGAAACGGTCGAGCTGTGCCTCCGGCAATGGGTAGGTGCCTTCTTGTTCGATGGGGTTTTGCGTAGCAAGCACGAAAAAAGGAGCAGGCAGCACATGGCGCTCGCCAGCCACCGTTACCGAGCGCTCCTGCATGGCCTCCAGTAGGGCGGCTTGAGTCTTGGGCGGTGTCCGGTTAATCTCATCAGCCAAGACGATATTGGAGAAAAGCGGGCCTTTATTGAATTTGAAGTGGCGGTCGTCGCCAAGTATTTCCGAGCCAGTGATATCTGAAGGCATGAGGTCGGGGGTGAACTGGATACGCTTGAAGCCGAGGTCCAGCACTTCAGCGATGGTGCTCACGAGTAGCGTTTTTGCAAGCCCCGGCACACCTACCAGTAGGCTGTGGCCATTGGAAAACAGGGAAATTATAACTGATTTTACGACATCGTCTTGACCGACAATGACCTTCCCAATTTCTTTTTTGAGTTCTTTGTACGATTGTGCCAAAGCATCAACCGCTTCGACATCGGACTTGTAGGCAGTTTGAGACATAATTTTTACGTGATATTTTTAGGTTGGAAACAGTCGAATAATTGCTCCGAACATATTAACAATCTGCTAAAAACGGTGTTGACTAAGTAATTGTTGCGAGAACATCAATGACCTCAACCTTTCGACCAGGTTGCGCCTTCCTTTCCATCCTTCACTACAATGTCAAGCTCCTTGAGTACATCCCGGATTTTATCAGAAGTGCCCCAGTCTTTGTTGGTTCTAGCTTGTTGGCGCATGTCGAGGATGAGCTGCATGAGGCCGTCCACCACACCATCGCCAGAGGAATCAAAACTTTCTTCCTGCAATCCTAAAATGCTGAAGATGAAGTCGTTGAATGTTTTTTTCAGGCGTTCTAAGGTTTCTGAGGTGAGGTCGCTGAAAGACAATTGGCCACCTTTCAAGCTATTGATTTTGGTCACCAATTCAAACAAACTGGCCAGTGCTTTCGGTGTATTGAAGTCGTCGTTCATATCCGCAAAAGCTTGGTCAATGGCAGCGTTGATTTCTTTGTCCAATGTGCCAGCAGTGCCGCCACCGGGGTGCGACATTGATTGTAGCGCTTTTTGGCCTTCCATCAATCGGCGGTAACCTTTTTCACCAGCTTGGAGTGCCTCGTCAGTGAGGTCAAGGGTGCTACTGTAATGTGATTGCAACATGAAGAACCTCACCACCATTGGAGAGTATGCCTTGGTAAGGTGTGGGCTTTGACCCGTGAAAAGCTCCCCTGGCATGATGGAATTGCCATCACTCTTGGACATTTTTTTGCCGTTGAGCAGCAGCATATTAGTATGCAGCCAATAGTTGCACGGGGCATGACCGCAGGCTCCGTAGTTCTGGGCGATTTCGTTTTCGTGGTGTGGGAACTTAAGGTCGTTGCCGCCACCGTGGATGTCAAATTTTTCTCCCAGATATTTGGTACTCATCACCGAGCACTCCAAGTGCCAACCGGGGAACCCCACCGACCAGGGCGATTTCCAACGCATAAGGTGTTCGGGAGCGGCCTTTATCCAAATGGCAAAGTCGGAGGGGTGGCGTTTTTCGTCCTGATTTTTCAAATTGTCACGACTTTCTGCCATCAAGTCCTCGATTTTCCGACCGGAAAGTTTACCATACACTCCGTGTTTTTCAGCAAATTTCAAGGTGTCAAAATAGACAGAACCATTCGCTTCATAAGCCAAGCCATTGTCAATGATATCCTGAACCATTTCGATCTGCTCCACGATATGCCCAGTGGCACGTGGTTCGATCTGCGGCGGCAGTACATTGAAGATTTTCATCATGTCATGAAACCCATTCATGTAGTGCTGCACTATCTGCATTGGTTCGAGCTGCTCGATACGGGCTTTTTTGGAGATTTTGTCCTCCGCATCTGTATCAGCATCACCTTCGAGATGGCCTACGTCGGTGATGTTGCGCACATAGCGCACCTTGTAACCGAGGTATTGCAAATAGCGAAATAGCACGTCGAAACTGACGAAGGTACGGCAGTTGCCTAGGTGAACATCACTGTAAACGGTAGGACCGCACACGTACATGCCGATTTGACCTTCATTGATAGGCTTGAAAACCTCTTTTTTGCCAGTATAGCTGTTAAAAACCTGTAATTCGTTTTTCATAAGGGCGCAAAGGTAGGGATTGATTGCCGGAGGTACGTATCCCTCCGATTTGTGATTGATTTTTTTTTGAAATTGTAGGAGCAGAATGTTTTAACGGTGGAGATTGGTGACAGATTCCATTTTCGGCGATTATTTGTCAGGTAATCAAATCGGGGTCATACTCCAGATTAAAAATTACAGGAGTGCCAGTTTTTTTTCAGCCACTTTTCTTTCTCCTTGTAGTCGGGCATTGCGTCGGCAACGTGTTTCCAGAAGCGGGGAGAGTGGTTCATTTCCAGCAGGTGTGCCAGCTCGTGTATGATGACATAATCCACCACATCGTCCGGTGCAAAGAGCAGGCAGGTGCTGAGGTTGATATTGCCAAGATTGGAGCAGCTTCCCCAGTTGGAGGTGTTATATTTGAGCGAGACGTTTTTTATTTCTTTTCTAAAATAAAGGTGGTTCAATTCCATGACCCTACGCTCGATTTGGGGCAGGTAGTCCTGAGCTACTGTTCGGCTCAAGAGTTGGCGGATGGCTTTTGTTCGGTTGGTTTCGGAGTCCAGTTTAGTTAGTTTGAGGTGTATGTTTTTGCTTCGCAAACGGGCTGAATGGTTTTTGTTGTCCGTCCATTCAATATGGATAAAAAAGGTGCGGTTGCCCACTTGCAAGATGTCGCCATCTTGGTAGGTTTTGCCGAGGGCGTGGCCTTCATCTGGCCCTTTTTCGACGATGGTTTTGGCAACCCATGCTTTAAACCGCTCCAATTCCCTTTGCCTATCGGATGTCAAAAGAAAATCTGGCAACCTGCAAATAGCTCCTGCCTTGCCTAAAGAGAAACGCACTCCCCTTCGCCGTTCAGTGTAAATTTTGGCAAGTATGCGCCGTTCGCCTACCTGCACGAAGGTCTGTTCTGGCTTGGTTTGCTTTTTTTTGAAAAACATCTGGTAGAATAAGAGGTGCAAGTAAAAATGCAAGGTGAAAAATCCCGTGCAGGTCTGCGGTCCTGTTTTTGCTTTTACTTGTCAATTGGCCAAAATGGCAAAGCCCGGAGCGAAATTAACCACTCCGGGCTTTACGCCGGATATATTGTAGCAATTGCTTGCTTATTTTACATGCTTCTCATCGGAAACTGTCAGCTTCCAGCGGCCTTGCGCACGGCGGCGTGCCAAAACCCTGCGACCATTTTTTGTGCTCATGCGCTCACGGAAACCGTGCTTGTTGGTTCTTTTTCTTCTCGAAGGTTGGAAAGTCCTTTTCATTGTATCGTCAATTTACTAGTTCTAAATTAATCCTTTTTCAAAACGGAGGGCAAAGGTAGTTTTTTTTATCTTAAACTTCCAAGCATTTTTGAGATAAGATTTTGCTAGCAAATGAGAAATGATGGTTTCTTTTGAGAAAAAATGAAAAAAATGCGGAGTTAAAAGCATTGTGTTTTTTAAAAAAAGTCTATCTTTGCCCGCCTTTTGAGAAATTAACTTTCAAAATGAGCAAAAAACCTTGTAGTCGTGCCCTCTAGGGCAAATATCTTCAAGGGTATTTTAAGAACAACGATTCAACAAGAATAACATGGTATCGGTAAATATCGAAGGAACACTCCGCAGCGGCACGGGAACATCTTCAGCAAAGGCTGCAAGGGATGCAGGTACAATTCCATGCGTGCTTTACGGAAGTGGTGAAAATGTACATTTCACGGTCACACCTGATTCTGTCAGGGATATCGTTTACACTGGCGAGTTCAAGCTTGCTAATGTAACCGTAGGAGGAAAGGACTACAGGTGCATTCTCAAGGACATTCAGTTCCACCCGGTAACGGATACAGTTACTCATATTGACTTCCTCCACTTGGTAGACGGCAATACTATAAAGGTAAATGTTCCTATTCGCTTTGAAGGTACTGCACCAGGTGTGCGTTCTGGTGGCAAGTTCATCCAGAAACTTCGTTCAGTAAAAATCAAAACGAAGCCGGAAGCCATGGTGGACGAAATGAAAGTGGATATCTCCAAGTTGAAGCTTGGTCAGTCGCTTCGGGTTCGTGACATTCAAACCAAGGAAGGTGTGGAAATCATCAATGCCCAAGCGCTTCCAATTGCTACCATTGCAGTTCCAAGAGGCCTGAAAGGTGGTGGTGGCGGAGCCGCTGATGAGGAAGAGGCTGCACCAGCAGCGGAGGCTGGAGAAGTGGCAGCTGCAGAATAATAATTCTGCTCCCTAGCGTTTCAATATTCAATATAAGCTTCGAGGCATAAAGGTTTAACATCTTTATGCCTCGTTTCATTTTACCAAATATTTGTCATCATGGCTAATTTTCTCCGCATCACCACTGCGCAATCATCACTTTTCTGGGAGGATATTCAAGCGAATTTGACAATGTTTTCCAAAAAGCTTGTCGGATTGGCGGGGATGACAGATTTGATTGTCTTGCCTGAAATGTTCACAACGGGATTCAGCATGGATGCACCTCGGTTGGCGGAGCCGATGGATGGCCCTACCATGCAGTGGCTGGCAGAACAAGCCAATCAAACTGGGGCGGTAGTTACCGGGAGTTTTATAGCTAAAGAGGATGCGAGCTATTTTAATAGGCTTGTCTGGATGCGGCCGGATGGCAGTTTTGACCATTACGATAAGCGCCACCTGTTTAGCCCAGCTGCCGAGCATGAAATATATTCTGCTGGCCGAAAAAAGTTAGTAACGGAGTGGCTTGGATGGAAAATCTGTCCCTTAATTTGCTACGACCTTCGCTTTCCAGTTTGGAGCCGAAACGTAGAGGGTTTTGACCTGCTGGTGTTTATGGCGAACTGGCCTGAGCGTAGGAGACATCATTGGAAAAGCCTATTGATGGCAAGGGCTATTGAAAATCAATGTTTTGTTATTGGTGTAAACCGTTGTGGAACGGACGGAATGGGGTTCAGTTATTCAGGAGATACATCTGTTATTGATTTCGGAGGAAAAATTTTACATGAAACTTCGGATGTAGAAGATATTTTCACCATATCACTTTCTCAGGAAATGTTGTTGGAATACAGGAAAAGCCTACAATTCCTCGCTGACAAAGACGAATTTGAAATTTTTGTTCGTTAAGTGCTGGAAAATAATTTTGAATTTAGCATCTTTGCCCGCCACCGAAAAAATGGTGATGAACAAATTGCAGCGTAAGAACATTAAGGCGCTAAAAAAAACTCCTTTTTATCCCATTTTTGAACACTCCTATGTAAGCGCACGCTGATGATTATTGACCCTTTTTAAAGCAAGATTCTTTAACATAGTGGTTTTTCAAGCCAATTAAAAAACAGCAACGTATGAACGTTAAAAGGCTGGTAAGAGGAGTGTCTGCTTTGGTAGCACTCTTGGGTCTCACTTCGTGTAGTTTATTTTCTCAAACTGCCGAGGTTTCAAATCCGATAGCAGAGGCCAAGACGAAGAAAGTTGAGAAGGAAATTTTGTTTCGTAATGATATTGTAGAAGAAGCAGAACAATATTTGGGGACACATTATCGCTCAGCAGGCAAGTCGCCTGGTGGGTTTGATTGCTCTGGCTTTGTCCACTATATTATGAAAGAGCATGATATTGACATGAACAGTTCGGCTGCGACCCAAGAAAAACAAGGTGAACGCATTTCGAAAAAGGAAGCAAAACCTGGAGACTTGGTATTTTTTAGACGCAGCCCAGGGGGGCGAGTCTTCCATGTGGCAATGGTTTACGAAAATGACAAAAGTGGTATGACCCTTATTCACAGCACCTCCGGTAGGGGTGTCGTTATGGAGAAATTAGAAACTTCGGAATACTGGCGGTCAAAAATAATGACCTTCAGAAATGTGGTAGGAAGCAAAAAATAAGAAACCTAAACTTTTATAGGTTTTGAACGAAAAAGCCTCGGCAAGCATGCTGAGGCTTTTTCGTTTTGGAGGACATAGCTAAGAATTTCGCCGATTACGGATCCAGAAGCTGAAGCGCAGGGGTATTGAGGAAATGGTGAAAAATGACTACCTAAACTTCACAGCAGTTGCTCGCCTGTCAAGTGCTTTGTTTCCTGGGTCATTGAAAAGAAAAAATACAAAAACGGTTCCTTGCCCCTCTTTGCACAAAGCCAACATTTTACATGCCGGTTTGTCAGAGAATGCTGGTTTCGGAGTGAAAAAATACGTCATGCCCCAATCGGCGTTGAAGTCTTGCAACAAGTTTTCAGGACTAGGCTCAATGGCCGAAATGATGGCGTCACCTGCATTTGTTGCCACAGTGGTCAACACACGGAAAGTGGCTACGTTCGGGACAGTAGTGTTGGAGGATGAGTCTGTCCAAGGCAGTACGTAGTAGCGGATTTCGAGGTTTTCCCGGTTGGAACTGATGGCATACTGGCAGTTCAGGTAATCGTTTTCGGTAGGCTCATAGCTGCGGTAGCCTGCGTCCAACGGCTCAAAGATTTCGAGACCTGCTTTTTCAAGGAGGTAACCGAAGGGAACGGGGAGCTCGTTTTTTTGTGCAAACAAAATTTGTGGCAGCAAGAAAAGCAAGGCATAGAAACAATTGGAACGCATAGAATTTGATTTCTTAAAGCTAATATAGAGCTTGTATAGCAGTGAAAGTTAAAGTTTCAATGTCCTGTCGTGCAACTGTATTTTTTAACTTACCCAAAAACCAATCCCCTAACTTTGCCTCAAAATCATCACCTAATGAAGAAAACGGCGAGCATCGTAATACTTTGCTTTTTATTGAAAATTAGCGCTTTAGCGCAATATGAACCCGTGTTTCCCGGCTTGTCGGGTCAAGAGCTGCTAGACAACCTAGTGGCCACCTACAAGCCACCAGTGCTACTTCCGCAGGCGCAAGCCCGTGACACACTTTTTGCTCGAATTTACAGCTACCACGATACACTTACCTGTGTTTATACGGGTTACAAGATTTACCTAGACCCTACGCAAGACCCTACTCAGGCTGCCTTTGCCTTGGGAATCAATACTGAGCATACCTTTCCTCAGAGCCTTGGTGCCATGAACCAAGCCGAAGGCGATATGCACCACCTCTACCCAACTCGTGAGGATGTGAATGCCGACCGTGGCAATTTACCCTTCGCTGAAATCCCTGACAACCAGACCGAAACTTGGTACTACAATGGATTGGAGTCATCTAATATCCCAACCTCGAATATTGACCTTTATAGTGAGCGGAAAGCTGGTTTTTTTGAACCAAGGGAAGACCACAAAGGGAATGTGGCAAGGGCCATGTTTTATTTTTATACGATGTACAAAGCGCAGGCTGATGCAGCGAATTCAAGCTTCTTCGAATCACAACGGCAAACCCTCTGCGCTTGGCACCTGCTCGACCCCGTTGATGAACCAGAATGGAACCGAACTTGGCTGATTGCTCAGTACCAAAGTGGTAAACCCAACCCATTTGTACTGGACTGTACTTTGCCGGAGCGTTGCTACTGTGCCGAATTCAATACCAAATGCACCCCAGCCGCATTGGAGGAAGAGGCTGATAACCAGTTGTTTGCGTTGAAATCTATTTCGCCAAACCCATTTGACGAAACGACCGTCCTACACTTCGTGCTACAAGAGCCTGGTCGGGTGCGTTTGGAAGTTTTCGATGCCTTTGGCAACAAGCTGGATGAGGTGGAATTGGGTCATTTTGCCGCAGGGGAACAACAAGCTACTTGGACAAAAAAAGCAGATACCGCTAGCGGTATCTGCTTTTTTATGCTCTATTTTGAAAACGGAAACCAGACAGGTGTAGCGGTAACAAAAGTCTTGATTCTGCCTCGGTAATTTTTATTTCAACTCAAAATCATCCGACCCGGCAAAGAAGCCTTTGTTGTAGATTTCCACTTTGTATTTGCCGCTCTGGAAGGAGGAGTTTGGCTTCCAAACGAAGCAAAGTTGAGTTTCGTCATTGGCGTACTCGTACTCCTGGACTTGAGTGAAACGGACTTCTTCGCCATTTTTATCCACAGTGGTTCCGCTTCCAAGGTCGTCAATAGCCAAGGTTTCGCCCTTTGGGTTGATGACACGGATGTAGAACTTTTCGTTGCCGGGCTGCACTACATCATTGGCAATGGTCGTAAAGCAGATTTTAAGTTGATCTACCCGTTTAGCCGATTCTTTCTCAGAGGTTTTACCACTTTTGCGCACCTTCATGCCCGTCACTTTGATGTCTTTGACCTTGATGACCGAGCCAGCTGTCACAGACTTTGTCAGTTCTTCTTTTTCGCTAACTAATTGAGCCTTGGCAGTACTAAGTGTCTCATTTTCAGCTACTTTGCTCTGCAATGTGTAACTCAGGCTGTCTTTGTCGGCCCTAAGTTGTTGGTTGTCCTGTGTAAGCTGCTCCTGCTCCGCCCTGAGCTGCTCCACTTGCGCAATGTATTCGGCAACCTTAGATTTCAAGCCTGCGATTTCTCTGCGGGCGGCATCCAATTTTTTCTTGTCACGCAGCAGCACATCGATTTGGTCTTTTTGTGCCACCAATTCAGCTTTTTGCTGGTCGATTAAGGCGTTGATTTGATCATTGTCGCCTTTGAGGGCGTCCAGTTCCGAAATGGCTTGGTTGTACTGGCCTTCCAATTCCGCCTTAAGTTTTTCTGATTCTTCCAGTTCTGCTACTTTTTGCTCTAAAAGCCTAGTCGTGCTCATGCTTTCGTAGGTGAGCCAAGCAGCTACCCCAAGTAGTAGTAAGCCAGCTACGATGACGATAGGCATCCATGGCGTTGAGCTTTTTTTGGCAACAGGCGGCTGTGAAACTGGTGGCGTCGGAGGATTCACTGGAGTTTGGCCTTGCTGGCCAGGTTGATTTGAAGGATTCACTGGTACCATTTTTATTTGTTTTTTGTTTGTTCCAAAATCGTTTTTGAGTAGAAACCATCTAAATGATTTCGAGATGATAAGGTGTTTGTAGAAAAAAATGTTCATATCTCTCCTTTTGAAAGGGTGCCTTGACGGTTGTGAGATATCTTGTTTTAGGTTTTAAATGTTTGATTATCAATGTTTTGTTAAAATAATTTTCCAATTGAGTTAAAATATATTTTATGCAAAAACCACTATTTGATACCTACCAATACCAACACTTTTAGCCCCAAACTTTCCTTACCTTTGCCCACCCAAAAGCTGGATTTTAATAGAAATCAAAAGACGACACCATGTTTACGATTCATCCATATCTCAAGTTTGCACTTATTGCCGTGTTTACGATAGGGGGCATCATCATGATGGCCACACTTCCATGGGGCTACGGCTTACCCATCCTAATTATAGGCCTGATTTTGCTCGCATCATACATCTTATTGGGCACTATTCAGCACACAGCGAAGGTCATGCAGGCAGACCAAAATTATCTGGAAGCAGATAAATGGCTCAACCTGACCCTCAAACCAGAATGGCTTTACGTAACGAACCGGGCCTATTTTTATATGATGAAAGGCACAATTGCTCAAGGACTCGGCCGCACAGACGAGGCTGAAACTTGGCTGACAAAAGCACAAACTGTCAACCTGCCAACCGACAACGAGAAAGCTGCCGTTCAACTACAGCTCGCTGGCATCGCAATCCAGCGCAAAAAGCTGAATATGGCCAAAAATTATATGCGGAACATCAAGGAACTGAACGTTACCGAGCCGATGCTGAAGGATCAGATTAAGCAGTTTGACAAAGCCATGTCACAACAGGGGCAAATGAAGATGGCACAGCAAAGCGGCATGGTTCAAAAAGGGGGAGTTCCTTTGAACCCTCGTTCCAAGCGCCGCCGACCTACAGGGCGTTGACAAGATCGGCAGTTGTAGGACTTGTTTTTTTTTGGATTGTAAGCATTATTTCCTCTATATCTTAAGGTGTTGCTATCTAGGCAATTTACGATGCTGTTTTAAAACTATCATGCACTTTGGTCATGATTCAAAGCTCAGTTATTTCATTGTAGTTAGGGAGAGGCGAGGCTGGAGCTAAAGAAAATAAAACTTGTTTACGGCTTTTTCATTGCATCGTACACCACTTGCTGTACCCGAGGTCTGATGTTCAATCCAGAAATGCCGTTGTGCGAACGGTCGGGGTAAACTCGGTTGCTTAAAAAAATCACTAGCAAATTATATTTAGGGTCGGCCCAAAAAAAGGTGCCCGTAAAACCCGAATGCCCAAAACTCTCCGGGCTGGCTGATTCCGCCACATAGCTTTTCACGGGGTCGAATTCAATCAACGGCTTGTCAAAACCGAGCCCCCGTCGGTTGCCTTCTTGGCAATATTGACAGCGGGTAAACTCTCGTACCGCTATTTCGCTGATGAAACGCTCTCCGCCGTATTCGCCGCCATTCAGGTAGAGTTGCACCAATTTCGCCAAATCGCCTGCCGTGCCAAACAACCCTGCATGACCAGAGACGCCGCCAAGCATTGCCGCCGTCTCGTCGTGTACCGTGCCTTGGATTTGTTGCCTTCGGAAAAAAGTGTCACGCTCCGTCGGTTCAATTCGCTCTTTGGGAAAATTGCGCAGCGGGTTGTAGGTGAGGGTGAAAGCACCAAGCGGGCGGTAAAAGGTCTGCTTTAAATAAGCCTCCAGCGGCTCGCCCGTCAGCCGCTCCACTACCTTCGGATAGAGAATGAACGAAAGGTCGGAATAGACATAGCCGGGCTTTTCGTTCAGCGGTAGGTCACGTATTCCCTTGTAAATCTTCTTTTTATATTTTTTGAACAAAAACAAACTGTCGGTGATGTGAATGGGGTATCGCCTAGAATAGTGGTCACGAAAGCTGCGCCGTTTCCAACTTCCATCTTCATTTTTCGCTTGGCTCCAAAAGACGATGCCTGGTTTCAGCCGCCCATTGTGGGCTAGGAACTGGCGATAGGTAACATCGGCTTTATCCGAGTTTTTGAAAAACGGCAGGTACTTTTTCAGTGGAGCATCCAAGTCAAACTTTCCCTCGCCGTAGAGCTTCATTAACGCTGGCAAGGTGCTGGTTACTTTCGTTACTGAGGCGAAATCGTAGAGGTCGTCGGGACTTACTGGTTGAAGGCTGTCGTAGGTCTGGAAGCCGTAGGTTTCGTGGAAAACAACCATGCCGTCCTTTGCCACCAGCACCTGCGCACCGGGGAAAGCCTGTGCTTGGATGCCCTCCTCCACGATGGTTCGGATGCTATCGACCATAAGCTGCCCATCGAGGCCAACCAAAGTGGGCGGGGCGAAGCCAAGGCGGGTTTTCTTCGTTGACATTTGGCCGTCAATTGCGCAGCCACCAAAAATAGCTTGTGCGGCGAGGGATTGGTGAAGGCTGTCGCTGCTGGGCGAGAACAAAATGGCGTCGGCTCTCTCAAAAAGGGAGGAGTTTTGAACACGTTTGGGATTTCCGAAGACGACAAGCACGAATTTGCCTCTTTTAGCTACAAAGTTTACAAACCCCAAAAGGTATTTTTCTCTCATTTCGGTAAGGCTATCAGGATTTATGGCTTCAACAACCACGTTTTCCCCAGCGACTATTTTTCCAGAAAAATTATCAGGTTGATACTTGTAAAGCGTTTGTTTAAACACATTAGGAAAGCCTATGCCAATAGATCTGTAGGTGTTTATATGGTTGTTCAAATCTTTCAATGGCAACAAATCCCCTTCATTGCGCAACAAAACGATGGACTTTCGGGCAGCCTCCCACGCCTCGGCTTCGCCATTTTGCGTAGAAAAAACCCGTTGGTCGGACGCTGGTTGGCTGGCAAGTCTGTCCATTGCGCAGCAAAAAATCAAAAAGCAAAGGAGGTATGGTCGATTCATCGTTACAAAAGTCCTAATTTTGGCAGCGGCTACCAACTTTTGAATGCAGTGGTGCGTCTTAATGCTGGTTTAGCTTCCATGACCAATGGCAACTGACGAATGACCCCACGAACCAGAACCTTGAAAATTATGAAAATCAAAATCTTCGGCCTGTTTTTCCTGAGCCTCCTTTTTTGTGGGACACTTGCTGCACAGCGGGTGGTGCAGGATTCCAACCTTGTCCAGTTTTCGGGAATGGTGCTCGATGGTACCACTTCGGAGCTAATCCCCGTACCATACACGAACATCGCTGTGAAGGACAAATCACGGGGCACTTACACCGATTTCAACGGCTTTTTTAGTATTGTGGTGGAAAAAGGCGACGTGATTGAATTTACGGCGGTGGGCTACAAATCCGTGGAGTTCAAGATTCCTGACAACCTCACCGACAGCCGCTATTCGTTGGTACAACTCATGTCGCAGGACTTGGTGAACCTGCCGGAAACCGTGGTGTTCCCGTGGCCGAGCAAGGAGCATTTCAAACTGGAATTCCTCGCCATGGACGTGACCTCCGAAATGGAGGAACGGGCGCTGAAAAACGTGGCCAACGATGCCTTGGAAAAAATGCGCTACACCGTGCCGAGTGTCGGTGCCGAGCACGCCAATTACTACCTCCGCCAGCAGGCCCGCAGCTACTATTACATCGGCCAGCAACCCCCGATGAATATCTACAACCCGATTGCCTGGAAGCAGTTCTTCGATGCTTGGAAGAACGGGGATTTTAAGAAGAAAAAGGAGAAGCAGTAGGGGGTAAAATTAGTAGATGAAAATGGAGAATCGGATGCTAACCGGTTCTCCATTTTTTGTTTTAAGGTATTTTAAACAGCCCTTTCTCCTTCACCAAGTTTGCCACTTTGTCCGGCACGAATGCTTCCCAGCCTTCCTTCCCGCTGCGAATATCCGCCAATACATCACTGGCGAAAATATTCATCACGCCCCGGTTGAATTCTTCGATGTCCATGATGAGTCGGTGGTCCAGCAAGTGGCGGTAAAGATACTTGGCCCCGTCGGGGATGGGCAGGTTTTCGGCGGTCATCAGGGTCACGTTGTCGGCCAGTACGGAAGGGTAAGCATAGAGCCGCACCCCTTTTGCGAAGACCTCGCCGAAGGCGGCGAGCAGGCTGCCTTCGGCGTTTTGGCGGTATTTTTCTGAAAGGAACTCGCTGAGGCGGTGCGCCCGCAGTACGAGCCCAAGGTGCGATACTTTGTAGTCGGAGAAGTAGGAAATGAGCTGCTGGTACTCCTCGCAACTGGAGATGATGACCGTTTGGCCGAGGGCACAGAGCAGCTCGGTACGGTCGAGGAAGTCACGTTCGTCGAGCGGCCCGTTTTCGGTCAGGTTGCCGAGCGTGATTTCAGTGAGGGTAAACGATTTTTCCTGCTCCACTTCCGGCTCGTTTAGGAACTGTTCGAAGCCTTTTTCAATCATGTCCTCCTCCAGCAGCGTGAGCGGTCGGAAACTGGCCCTCACCACCAGCACATGTTTTTTGTACAAAAATTCCGAAGGGTGCACGTTCCGCTTGTCCGGCCCGAACATGGCCACCTCGCTCATGCGGTGCTTGATAAGCCAGAGGCTGAGCAGGCGGTTGTCGAGGCTGGCGAAATCGGGGCCGTTGAGCCGCACCATGTCAATATTGACCCGACGGTGTAGGCCGTCCATGAGCGAGATGAGCAGGTTTTCAGGGTCGCTTGCGTAGCGGAAACAGGCATAGACCATGTTCACACCGAGCTTGCCAACGGCCTGCTGCTGGAGTTGGGTGTCGTTGTCCAGCAGCTTGATGTGCAGCACAAGGTCGTTGGGTTCGCTGGTCGGCGTGCTTTGGAAGCGGATGCCGAGCCAGCCGTCGCCCTTGATGGTGCGTTGGTAGTTCATCGTGGCCACTGTATCGGCAAAGACGAAGAAATTGGTCTGCGGCCGCACGTTGCGCAAGCGCCCCTCAATCAGTTCCCACTCGTGTTCCAGCATTTTATAGAGACGGCTTTCGCAAACATAGCGCCCGTGCAACTCTGGGCCGTAGATTTCATCTGAAACGACTTTGTCGTAGGCGCTCATCGTCTTGGCGATAGTGCCGGAGGAGGCACCGACTTTGAAGAAGTTCCGGGCGACTTCCTGCCCCGCGCCAATCTCGGCGAGCGTGCCGTAGATGCTGTCGTCGAGGTTTATTTCGAGGGCTTTTTGTTCGGTTTCGAGTGCTTGGCGCATTTTATAGATGGCAGTTAGACAGTTGGCGGTCGGCAGTCGGTGCCGTGGGCAACTGTGGTTGAAAAGTAAGGGCGAAACTAATGGTTTTGTAAAAATTACGCCTACTGGCTTGGCTTCCAAACTTGGATTATGTCCGCTTTCCCCGCTTCTTTTGCCGAAGTTCTTTCACCATCATAAAGGCCAGGGTGAGCAGCGAAAGTGGCACCACGAACCAGATTACCGCTTCCCCAAAAACATCCATTGCCCCATTTTTTGTGGTTTTCAGGATTAGGAAAATTGTATAAGCTGTGTAGTAAACCAAAAAGACGAAGCCTTTCCAGCGGTCGAGGCGGAGGCCATTGAAGAAAAATGGCAGACAGGCCGCTGCCACTGCGGTCATGACGGGTATGTCGAAATAGATTGCTTCAGTGTTGACGGGTACGCCACCGGGTGCGACGATTGCCGTCAGGCCGAGAATGAAAACAATATTGAAAATATTGCTGCCCACGGCATTGCCCACTGCGATGTCCTCCTCCTTCCGGATACTGGCGATGATGGAGGTAGCCAATTCAGGTAGCGAGGTGCCAATGGCGATGATGGTCAACCCGATTATCAATTTGCTGACGCCGTAGGCTTCCGCAATGCTCACGGCGCTGTCCACCAAAAAGTTTGAACCCAGCAGCAGCAATGCCAAGCCAGCTACTACGAGCAATGGTTGCAGCCAAATTCTGCCTTTTTTGGGCTTGTTTTCCTCGCCGTATTCTTCTTGATAATCCTTTATAACCCGCTTGTTTTTTTCTTTTTTGCTCAAACGGATGAGAAAAACTAGGTAAGCAATCCCAATGGCCACAAGTATGGCACCCTCCCACCACTGGACCGTTCCATCGGAAGCAAAAAGCAGCATGAGCAAGCTGGCACCAATCATGATGGGCACATCGAGGCGGACGAGCTGCTGATGGACGACCAGTGGCAAAAACAACGACGATAGGCCCAAAATGAGGAGGATGTTCAGGATGTTGCTGCCCACCACATTGCCGATGGCAAGGTCGGCATTGCCCGATAGGGCGCTGCTGATGCTCACCGCCAGCTCCGGCGCACTGGTGCCGAACGAGACCACCGTGAGGCCGATAACGAGCGGAGAAATGCCGATGGCTGCAGCAATTTTTGAAGCACCCCTGACCAGCGCTTCGGCCCCAGCAACAAGCAGGATAAGGCCAACTATGAGTTTTAGTACAACCATAAAATTGGTTTGTTTTCGGAGCGCAAAGAAACTGTATTCTTCGCAAACCCAATGTTGACAGGCAGCTTAGTTAGGGCTTTGGGCAAAATCTAATCGAAACCTAATCTGGCATACAGGCGGGTCAAAATACGCTCACATATCCAAAATGCACTTTCGGGTTGCGAAAATCCAACGGCTCACCGGACAGCCTGCCGACTGCCAAGCTGATGCCGAACACTCCGGCCGTTGTCTCGAACGTCAAGCCACTACCAAAGCCAAGGGGGCGGTCATACTCAGTTTTTAAGCCAATGCGGCGGTCTTCCAAGTAGGCATAGTCACCAAAAGCGTAGAAATAGGAATTTCTGCCCACCAGCAGGCGGTATTCCAGGGTGAAAACACTGTACAGTGTTGCAAAAATGCTCTCTTCGTCAAACCCCCTCAGCAATTTGTTGCCACCGATGCGGAACTGCTCGTTTTGGTAAATTTTTTCTTGCGAAAAAATAGCGCCACTCCGGGCTGCCAGCTTTACGGTACTCCGTTGCATGACGGGGAAGTAGCGCTCCAATCTCCCATCCAGCGTGAAGCGGAACGCCCGACCCGGCAGCGTGTCATAAAAACTTTCCGACACTTGCAAAATCGCTTGGTTCCTTTCGATTTTTCGAACACCGGCACTTCCTTTTGCTACAGCTACCCACCCCCGGCGAGGGTTGAAGCGGTAGTCGAGAGCCTGCCAATTTGCTTCCAGGCCAAACGCCCGATTCCGCACATCTAGCTGGCTGGGGAAACGGCCTTGCCGGATGGCCACCGTATCTACCGTGAGTAGGTTGGAGGCGGTGGTATTCCAAAATGCTTTGAGGTAGTTGCCGCCCTGAAACAAGTACTGTACCCCGAATTCGCCAATGACATCTGTGTAGGTGCTGTCCCGGCGGTACTGGTTGAACTTGAGGTCTACACCAAACGGCAGTTGCAGGATGTAAGGGTAGGTGAAAGCCACCTCCAGCCGCTGGGTCTGGGGGCGCAACCGCTCGAACGAAGTGTAGATACGCTCACCCAGTCCAAACTGGTTCTGAAACTCAGCATTGAATGTACCGGTAATCAATACTTTTTGGTCGGGGCTGCCATTGTTTGGCAATACACCAAGCAGGAAGTCGAAACGGCTCGCCTTCTTTTTTTCGAGGAAAAGTTTCAGATTGGCAGTACCTTCCCGAAAGGTGACAAGAGCATTTTTTTTCTCTTGCAAGAATGGCAGTTCTTGTACCCGCTGGCGGATTTTCAGCACCCGTTGGCGGCTGTAAGGCTCTCCCGCCTTGATGCCAAGGTATTGTCGGAGGTAGTTTTTGGAGATCTTGGCGTCACCTTCCACCGTTAGGCTGTCGAAAAGGACGAGGGGGCCTTTGTGTAGAAAAAGTTTAGCGGTGATTGGTGATTGATGGCTGCTGATTGGTGATTCGTTGAATTCAAGGCTGTCTAAGTAAACTTTAGCAAAAGGGAAGCCGTTGTTTTCCGCCTGCTGAAGTATTCGCTCCTGCGTTTTTTGGAGGTCGGTGAAATTGAGCGGCTTTTTCCTATACAATTTTGGTCGAAAACCGCTTCTGTCTAGGAAATCGGAAGGTATGTTACCGTTGGAAATATTGGCCCACTCGTAGGCGGGGCCAAGGTGTAGCCAAGCGGTCAGGGTACTGTCCTGTAAGTCTGTGCTGTCAATGGAGGCTTCGAGATAAGCTAGAGCTTGGAGTTGGTTGGTGATATTTCTTAATTCATTGAAAACCAAGCTACTATCTACAAAACGATTTTCGTGCTTCAGGTTTTTTTGGAGAAAAGCGCTGTCAACGTCTAGGGGAATGAGGTGGAGATGGATGGATGTTTGGGCGCTCGTTTTTCCAAAAAACAGGAAAGCTGGCAGCGTGAACGCCATCATTTTCAAGAGGTTTTGCTTCGCAATTTTCTTAGAAAAACGCATGAAAGGCTAAACGCAGAAATTTGGTTTTGGGTATGTAACACGGACTTGCAATCCGTGTTACAGATGCCGCTCCGCATGGTAGCTTGATCGTACCAGTGGCCCGCTTTCCACGAAGGCGAATCCTCGTTTCATGCCTTCCTCCTTGTACTCCGCAAACTGGTCAGGATGCACGAAACTTGCCACTTCGAGGTGCATTTTTGTAGGTTGCAAATACTGCCCGATGGTGAGCACATCGCAACTGTGTTCCCGAAGGTCGTCCATGATTTGCAGCATTTCTTCTCGGGTCTCGCCGAGGCCAACCATTACGCCGGACTTAGTGCGCTTGCCATATTCTTTGGTACGCTTGATTTGCTCCAAGCTGCGGGCGTACTTGGCTTGCGGACGTACTTTGCGGTATAGCCGTTCCACTGTTTCCATGTTGTGGCTAACCACTTCTTGTCCGCCCTCAATCATTCGCTCTAAGGCTGGCCAATTTGCTTTGGTATCAGGAATCAGCGTTTCGATGGTAGTAGTTGGCGACATTTCTTTAACCATTCGTACAGTCTGGTACCAGATTTCGGCGCCACGGTCAGCGAGTTCGTCCCGGTTCACAGAGGTGATAACGGCATGTTTTACCTGCATTAAAAAAATAGCTTCAGCTACCCGGCGAGGCTCGTCTGCATCGTACTCAGGTGGGCGTCCGGTTTTCACAGCGCAAAAGGAGCAGGAGCGGGTGCAGGTATTGCCCAAAATCATGAAGGTAGCCGTGCCCTCGCCCCAGCACTCGCCCATGTTAGGACAGTTGCCGCTTTGGCAGATGGTGTGTAGGCCATAGGTGTCTACGAGACTGCGGACATGCTTATATTTTTCACCGATAGGAAGCTTGACCCGTAGCCAGTCTGGCTTGCGGCGGCGGGGTTCGGCAGTTTCAGCGATAGGTAGCTCGATCATTGTGATTGATAAATTGTGGTGGGTGATTGTTAGTGAAGCGTCCAAATCACGAGTCACCGATATCAATCACCATCTTTTTCCGAACTGCAAATTTAGGAAAAGGTTGAGGAAGAGGAGGTTGTTTTCCACATTAGGTTGCTCTACCATGATGGGAACCTTACGGGAAAAGACATCGACCATTACGCCTCCTTCAAAAGATTTAAGGTATTCGTCGAACGCACCCCAGTCGAAATGAACGGCAAAACGTGCATGTGCCCCAGGTATGAATGATGCGTGGCCAAAGCCTTTAGTCCAGGCGGAAGCACCGTGTATTTTGGTGATATCAAGGAAGCGGGAAGCACTTTCTTCTGTGTAGCGGGCGGAATAGGAAAGATTGCCATCGCCGGCTTGGAGTTCAAGATAGTAAGGTTTGAGTATGCCAAGTGTTGCACCACCCTCATAGCTGATGCCAACTGCCACGCCCTTGTGCTTAGCTTTTTCAGAAAAATAACGCTTAGCGCCGAGGCCAGCACGCAACACGAATAAGTTGTTTTGTTTGCCGTATTTGAATGCTTTTGAAACCCTTCCATTGAGCGAACTTGGTGCGTCCCAACTTTGCCTAAATTCTTTGGCGTGCTTTAATTCCCCTAATTCAAATTGCCAGTATTTGGTGCGGTAGTAAGTCTGCAAGGTGCCGAAGTTGGCACCAAATGAATAGCCGTGCGTATGTAGGCGGAAGTTCATTGCAAACTCCCGGTTATAAATTATCCCCTTGGACGGGTCGTCAAGTTGCTTGGGCTGGATGGTCTCTTGCGCAGTTGCAATGAATGCATAAAATGAAATCAGCAGTAGCAGAAAGTATTTCTCTTTTCTCATGGCAGACTGTATTCTGTTGTAATGGGAGGCAATTTTTGATCGCCTAAAAATAAGGGTATTTGAGGAGAGAAACGAGTGCCAAAATGCTTTTGTTTAAAATCTTTTTTCGGTTTGGTGTCAAAAAACGTTCTTAAAACGGGCTTTTTCACTTTTTATGGTGTTCGTTTACAAGGGTTTGTTGAGTAGGCTTACCTTTGTAAAAAATCAGTTTGCTATGATTAAATTACTTTTCTGGGGATTCATAGGATATGTTGTGTATCGTTTTTTTCAAATGAAGGAAATGGTGAAAGAGAGTCGTCTTCGCCAGTACTATGAAGAAAAGCTACGGCAGCAAAAATTTGAAAATAACGCTACATCGAAAACTAAATCTGGCGACGAATTCATTGATTATGAAGAAATTAAGTAAGGAAAAACTTTCGGAAAACCAAGCTCAATCTCAGCCCGAAGCTGTTGAAAACCATGCTTCCATCGGAGACTGGGTAATCCTAAAAAACAACCAGTTCATTGCCTTCAACAAGCCGCCAGGAATTCCCGTGCAAGCGGACAAAACAGGCGATAAATCGCTGTTACAACTGGCAGAAATATATACCAAGTCGAAGCTGTACCTCGTGCACCGCCTCGACCGGCCCGCTACGGGAATCGTTGTTTTTGCGAAGACAAAAACAATGGTTAGTTCGCTGGGCGACCAATTCAAGGAACGTTCCGTACGCAAAACCTATCTCGCCGTCGTTAAGGACCTACCGAAGGAAACAGCAGGTACGCTCCGCCATTTTTTGCAAAAAAACGAAAAAGCAAACCGCACTGCAGTTTCGGACGACAGTGAAGCTGGCGACCTTTCTGAAATGAGTTACAAAGTGATTGGCAGCAGTGATAACTACCACCTGCTGGAAGTGCAACTCCACACCGGGCGTCATCACCAAATTCGGGCACAGTTGGCCGCCATTGGCAGCCCCATCAAAGGCGACGTAAAATACGGTGCCCGCCGTGGCAACCGTGACCGCTCCATCCACCTTCACGCTTGGAAACTGGGGTTTGAACATCCGGTTTTAGGGGAAGGGGTGGAACTGACGGCCGCCTTACCCGATGACCCAGTTTGGAATGCTTTTGAATCAGCTGGTTATTTGCAATCGGTTGAAAATCAATAAATTGAGAAAATGAAAGCTGTGAAAATTCAAGCCTTACTGCTGTATCTGATGGTATTTTTTACGGCAGCAACTGCCCAGGAACAAGTGGCAGGGATTCCGACTCCTTTATCGGCTTATGAGGCAATCCAAACATTGAAAAACGGAACGCTTGTTATTCGCTTAGCTACGAACGTACGGAGGATAGAAGCTTTGGAAAAAATGGTGGCCACTACTTCCAAGGAGAAAGATCGGCAGCGTTTTGAGAATATGCTTCAGAAAACCAAGCAGGAAACCGAAGATAAAAATCGCTGGTTGATGGCTGCTTTTCAAGCGAATTATACTTTTTCGAAACTGCTTTTTATGCCAGACACTGCGTCCACTCTGTTGAAAACGGGTACAAGAAAAGGCATCTTTTACGGCTCCGACCTAAAAATTGAACCTTCATTATCATTGGATGGAGATTTTCTTGTTGCTTACAATGGGCCGAGTGCTTCAAGAGATAACAGTGCTAACGAAGGTATTAATGTACTTGACGGCAACTTACAACTTTTACAGTCGCCGTTCCCATATTTCGTTGGACGCACTTCCGTACGGCGCATGTTTGAAGAAACATTCAACAAGACTACGGAACTTGACCATTACAATACATTAGTTAAGAAGTTTCAGCAGCGATTGGAAGAGTTTGGAGGACAGTAGTTTTATGACTTCAATTATTTTCTTCTTCTTTCAATATCGGCTTCACAGGTACCGAATCAGTCGGTGGTTTATAATCTGGCCGAGTGGGCCTACCAGGTAGAATTGAAAAAATTGAAGTGTCCCGGTTTTGTTTTGCGTTCTCAATGACGATGGAATCAGTAAGCGCTGTGGCTTTATCCTCAATATCATTTCGGCATTTTTTCTCCATATCTGATTTCCAACGGTCAAGGCGTTCAGTGAGTCGCTCTTGCATGACTTCTTCTTTCGTTTTGGCAGGTTTTTTCTGGCAGCCCAATAATGGTAGTATATAAATTGAGAGGCAAAAAATGACTGAAAGTAGGCGTAAAGCCCTCACATCAGCAGTTCGCATTTCCCCTCTTTTATTATTTAATATTTTCATGTCAAAATCATTGAGCGGTTTCTTGACGTAGCCGTTCGAGTGCTTTTCGAATTTCTTCGGTCCGCACTTTTAGCATGGAGTCCGTTTTGAACTGAACGGCACTGTCGAAACGGGCTGAACAAAGGCTATCAAAAATAGGTTTGAGCGAGTCCACCTGGTGGCGGTAGAGACTATCAACTAGCTCCCGATCCTTGTAAGCTAGCGTGGGCGGCGGCGGCTCTGTACAGGCAGCTATCAATGCTAGCGACACTGTTAACAAGCACAGCCGTTTTACTGGTATTTTCATAAAAAACTGTTGTGAAAAATTGAGGCAAAACTAAAGGATTTGAAATATCCAAATGCTCCAAAATCACAGGCATCCATGCAAACTTCCTAAGAAGTAGAGTGTAAATTTTAAGATTTTCTTAGCATCCGTCAAGTCGGGTGAACCCAACGGTAAATCGTTATCAACCGTCTTTCCCATCGAATCAAAAAAATTAAACAATCTATCACTTGACTTTTATGCAACGAACAGTTTTTTCATCCATCATAGTTTTCCTTTTTGGTTGGACCGGCACCGCGCTCGCTCAAAATATGCCCTTCCCCGAAAGCAGTGCAATTTGGAAAGAGCAAGAAATCACCATCGCCGGTCCAATTTTTTCCCACAATGCCATCTGCGGAGATACCCTTCTGAATGGCACGCATTATTCCCAAGTGCTTGGTTTACAGGTAGATAACGACCAAAACATTACAGGTTCGTATTTTAAGGGAGGTCTTCGAGTCAGTGGCGATGAGGTTTTTTTTCGGGCCTATAGTGGGCAGGAAGTTTTACTTTATGACTTCAACTTGGAGGCTAACGATGTTATCAATGTAGCAGAAGTTTTTCTTGGAAACACGGTCAGCCGAACAGTGGACAGCGTGAAAACGGAGATGCTGGCGGACAAGATGCGCAAGGTTATTTACTTCAAACCAAGCGATTCGAATGCCCCAGTGGAGTTCTGGGTGGAGGGGATTGGCAGCAGTTTTGGTCTGCTTGACAGGGGCTTCGAACCAGGACCTGATCATGGTTCAACCTTGCTTTGCTTTCAACATTCCGAAACTTACCTTAACCTAACGCTTATCGAATGTTTTCTACCAGAATTGCCCGAAGCCTGTGGCGTTGTCAACGCTGCGAAGGAAGAGCAAGTGGCTAAGAAACCCCTTCAACTCAGCGCACAACCCAATCCCGCTGGGCCAACAACATTGCGGTTTGTCACCAACCAACAAAAATTACCTGAAGCGTGTAGCTTGAAAATATATGCTGCGAACGGTAAACTACTGAAAACCATTGCTGCCGCCCAGCCCGAAATGGAATTACCTGCTGGGCTGAACTTGACCCCCGGTTTTTACATTGCCACGTTGGAATCGGTAAAAACTGAGCGGGTGCTAGCGCACTGCTCGTTCGTGATGGGGCAGCCGTAAGTCCATTTACTGATAATGAGAATGCCCGTTGGTGTCGCCAGCGGGCATTCTTCGTTTACACTGAAAATGGATTTTGAGTAAAACACCTTATTTTTCAATCACTTTGGCAATTCAAGCAAAAGTTTTTACTTTTGCCCCGCTTGACGAAACCAACTGACAGAGGGAACAAAAGTTCCCTCTTTTACTTTATGGCAGCAGACGCATTTTTTATTGAGGAAAAACTCCACGAACTGCTGAATGCGAAGTTTGCGGAGGAAGGCTTTCAGGATTGTTTTCTAGTTGATTTTCACCTGAGCGCAACCAACAAGCTGGAGGTCTTCGTGGATGCGGATAGTGGCCTTACATTGGAAAAGTGCCAGAAAATCAGCCGCCATTTAGAACATAGCTTTGACGAGGCAGGATGGCTTGGCGAAAGTTATACCTTAGAAGTATCTTCGCCAGGGCTTGGCAACCCATTAAAACTGCAGCGCCAATACGTCAAAAACATTGGCCGAAAAGTAGAGGTGACGCTCAAAGAAGGCACCGTGAAAACTGGCCCACTAATCGCCGCTGGCGAAACCAGCTGCACTATCCAAGAAACGGTGGTGGTGCTGGAGGGTAAAAAGAAAAAGAAAATGGAGGTTCAAACAGAGCTTCCTTACGAAGGGATAAAACGAACAATGATTGTGATTAGCTTTTAAAAAATCCAATGGTCAATGGGCAATTGGTGAACTGTGAACAACGCATTTTACCATTCTTCATTCTCCATTTATCATTCATCAGAACAGGATGATAAACTTAGTAGATACCTTTTCCGATTTCAAATCCAGTAAAAACATTGACCGCCCTACGATGGTGCGGGTGCTGGAAGATGTGTTCCGCACATTGATTAAGAAAAAATTTGGTTCCGACGACAACTTCAACGTCATCGTGAACGCTCAACAGGGTGACCTTGAACTTTGGCGGGTTCGCCAAATCGTGCCAGATGGTGAGGTGACTGACGACCGTAGCCAAGTTTCCATCTCAGAAGCCGTGTCAATTGACGACAGCTATGAGATTGGCGAGGAATGTTACGAACAGCTTTTCCTTGAAGACTTTGGCCGTCGTTCCATCCAAGCTGCCCGTCAAACTCTCATCTCCAGAATCATGGAGCTAGAGAAAGACGATGTTTACCGCAAGTACGTAGAGCGGGTGGGCGAGATGATAGTGGGTGAGGTGAGCCAAATCATCAAAAAAGAGTTCCTTATCATTGACGATGCGACTGGTCATGAATTGCTGCTGCCAAAACCAGAGACCATCAAAGGCGATTATTTCCGCAAGGGCGACATGGTGCGTTGTATCATCAAGCGAGTGGAAATGAAAAACAATACCCCAGTGGTGATTGTTAGCCGCACGGACAATGCTTTCTTGGAGAAACTGCTTGAGCAGGAAGTGCCTGAAATCGAGGATGGCATCATAGCGGTTAAGCGAATCGTACGCCTACCGGGCGAACGGGCCAAAGTAGCTGTTGAATCCTATGATGATAGGGTGGACCCTGTTGGAGCTTGTGTAGGGATGAAGGGTTCTCGTATACATGGTATTGTGCGGGAGCTTCGCAACGAAAATATTGACATCATCAATTTCACTAACAACGAAAGCTTATTTATCCAGCGTTCGTTGACGCCGGCCAAGGTAACCAGCATTGAATTGGATTCTGAGCAAAAACGAGCAAGTGTTTACTTAGACCCCGATCAAGTTTCGTTGGCCATCGGTAAAGGTGGCACAAATATTAAGCTTGCGAGCAAGCTGACTGGTTTTGAAATTGATGTTTATCGCAACACAGACGGTCAAGAAATTGACGATGTTGACCTTGATGAATTCAGGGACGAAATTGAGCCTTGGATTATTGATGAACTCAAACGTATTGGCTGCGATACCGCCCGCAGCGTATTGGAATTGAGCAGAGACGAGCTGGTAAGGCGCACGGAACTCGAAGAGGAAACTGTCGATGAAGTGCTTGGAATCCTTGCCGCCGAATTCGATGAATAGTCTGGAATGACCAGGATGATGAATGATGAGTGATGAGGAAACTCCCCTTGTCCTTCAATTTTATCTCCTCGTCATTCATCATTTATTTTTTTTCTGAATGGATAAACGCTTAGTAAAAGTAGCGCAAGAATTAAACGTTGGTACAGCAACTATTGTAGAGTTTCTGGGCACCAAAGGTTTTCAAATTGAAAACAAGCCTACCTCCAAAGTCACGGAGGAGATGGAATCGCTATTGCTTAAAGAGTACCAAAAGGATATGGCAGAGAAAGAGAAAGCCGATGCCATGACAATTGGTGTGCGACCTGCCTTGGTTAAAAAAGAACCATTGCCGCCACTTGTAAAGCGTGCTGAACCCGCGCCTGCCCCACCGCCTCCCCCTCCAATAAAAAAAGAGGAACTGCTGCAAAAAACAGCTCCAACCCCTGTTGCCCCGCCACCTCCCCCACCTGTAGTTGAGGAAGAGGTAAAAGAAGTAGTGGAAGAGGTTGCAAGACCTCAAATTGGTGGACTTGTGATCAAGGGCAAAATCGACTTGGACAAAAAAGGTATGCCTGTTCGGCCCAAAAAAGAGGCTGAAAAACCTAAAAAAGAAGCAGTTGAGCCAGAGGCAGAAAAAGAAGAAAAGCCAGCTGCTGTAGAAGACGTTTCTGAGAAGCCAAGCGAACCTGCTGCAGCACCATCCAAGCCTGTTCCACCAGTTGTAGAGGAAGCAGGAGGCGAAGATGAAGAAGATGAACTTGTTCGGATGAATACCCCTGAGCTTAGGGGTCTGAAGATTCTGGGCAAAATTGAAATAGCGAAGAAAAAGGAACCAGCTCCAAAACCTGTCAAGAAAAAAGGGCCTTCCGAGCGTGGTGAAAGGCCGGACTCCAATCGTCCTAAACCAGTAGCTTCTTCCGATACATCCGATGATAGTGCTCGGCGCAAGCGCAAGCGCAAAAAAGTGGTGCCACAAGCAGCACAACCTGGTGCCTCCGGCCAACAGGCTCAGCAAGGTTCCGGAGATAGACGTCGTAGGGGCGAACCTGCCCGTGAGGTTTCTGGAAAAGAAGCCGAAGAACAAATCCGTAAAACAATGGCCTCCCTCTCCGGGGCAGGCAAGAAGAAGCGCCAAAAAATGCGCCGGGAAACACGGGAACGTGTTCGTGAGCGCCAGGAGCTTCGTGAAATGGAAGGCCAATCCGACAAGCTGGAGGTAACGGAATTCGTGACCGTTCAGGAGTTGGCCAATATGATGGATGTATCGGCCACTGAGGTCATCACGACCTGTATGAGCCTAGGCGTATTCGTTTCTATCAACCAACGCCTCGACGCAGAATTGATAGAGCTCGTGGCCAGCGAATTTGGACACGAAGTCCAGTTCATCAGCGTTGAAGATCAGACTGATTTTGAAGAAGAAGAAGAAGATGCACCAGAGGATTTAAAACCTCGTGCGCCAATCGTAACGGTGATGGGCCACGTTGACCACGGTAAGACTTCCTTACTTGATTACATTCGGAATGCAAAAGTGGTATCTGGTGAGGCTGGTGGTATTACTCAGCACATTGGTGCTTACGAAGTAGATGTTAACGACCGCTCCATCACCTTCTTAGATACACCTGGTCACGAGGCATTTACGGCCATGCGGGCAAGGGGTACCAAGATAACTGACATTGCTATCATCGTAATTGCTGCCGATGACAACATCATGCCGCAAACCCGAGAGGCAATAAGCCACGCACAGGCTGCCAATGTTACCATGATTTTTGCCATCAATAAAATTGACAAGGAAGGTGCAGACCCAGGCAGAATCAAGCAGGAACTAGCATCTATGAATCTGCTTGTTGAAGAGTGGGGCGGTAACTATCAGTCTAAAGACATATCCGCAAAAACGGGAGAAGGCGTTGATGAGTTGCTCGAAAAAGTCGTGCTGGCTGCTGACCTAGCCGAACTGAAAGCGAATCCCGATCGCAACGCCATCGGTACAGTTGTCGAGGCTTCTCTTGACAAAGGCAAGGGCTACGTTGCCAAAATGTTGGTACAGAATGGTACACTTAGAATTGGCGATGCAATGGTGGCCGGAGAATATGCTGGTAAGGTAAAAGCCATGTTCAATGAGCGTGGCCAAAGGATCAAAGAAGCTGGGCCATCTGCTCCAGTATTGGTGTTGGGTCTCAGTGGCGCACCTACCGCAGGCGAGCGTTTCAAGATAATGGACGACGAGTCGGAATCCCGCCAGCTCGCTTCCAAGCGTGCCCAAATTAACAGAGAGCAGGCCACCCGTGCAACTAAACGTATCAGCCTTGATGAAATCGGACGCCGTTTGGCACTGGGCACCTTCAAGGAACTTAACCTCATCGTCAAAGGTGACGTGGACGGTTCTGTGGAGGCACTTGCAGATTCTCTCCTCAAGCTGTCGCTGGAAACGGTCAATGTAAATGTTATCCATAAGGCCGTAGGCCAGATAGTAGAGTCCGATGTATTGCTCGCCTCTGCTTCCGATGCCATCATCATCGGCTTCCAAGTGCGTCCATCGGTGGCCGCCCGTAAACTAGCCGAACGAGAAGGTGTCGAGATCAAAATGTACTCCATCATTTACGAAGCCATCGAAGAGATCAAGCTGGCCATTGAGGGTCTGCTCGAACCTACGAAGGAAGAGAAGATTGTGGCCAACGTAGAGATTCGGGAGGTTTACAAGATCAGCAAAGTTGGCACCGTTGCAGGTTGCTACGTGCTGGATGGCAAGCTTACCCGAAACACCCACGTACGATTGGTACGGGATGGTATCGTCATTTATCCAACGAAAGAAGGCGCCAATGGCCGCCTAGGCTCGCTCAAGCGGGTGAAGGACGATGTGAAAGAAGTCAAGTCCGGCATGGAATGTGGCTTGACCATAGACAACTACAATGACCTTCACGTTGGTGACATCGTTGAAGGCTATGAAATCACAGAAGTGAAGCAGAAATACGGTGCCTGATTGGTTGGCCTAGGCCAACCAATCAGCTTGCCGGGCTGTTTTAATGCTGTAGTTTTGAATTTCTAAAATACAGCCATGCAAATCCTTCAAGTCCTCCTCCCTATATTCGCCCTCGTCGGCATTACTTTTTTGCTAATGAACGTGGGTTATATCTTCAAAAAGCGGGAGTTCAGAGGCTCTTGCGCTTCCAACAACCCGATGTTGGCCGATAAATTTGGCAGTTGTTCCGTTTGTGGCAAAACCGCAGATGAGGCCTGCAAGATGCCTGAGGTGAAGGGCTAATCCTTTTTCCAAATCAAATTATTCTTTTTTGATTTTTTTGCTAACGCTTACCATGACTCAGATGGGTAGTTCAATGGTAAACTTTGCCCCCGCACCTAGCTCACTTTCCACTGTTACTTTTCCACCGTGTGCTTTCGCAATTTGCATCACGTAACTCAGTCCTAGCCCAAACCCTTTTACTTGCGAATTGCTGTTGGGTATTCTGAAAAATTTATCAAAAATCTGTTGCTGGAAAGTGGCATCAATTCCTTGCCCCTTGTCGCTAACGGAAATCAGCATTCGCTTACCGATGTTGATAGTTGAAATTTCAATTTCTGGTTTATTGAAGCTGTACTTCAGGCTGTTGTCCAAAAGGTTTTGCAGTGCATTTTTTAGCTGCTCAACATCTACGGATGCGGTATCGGGTACTGCTTGCAGTTGCAGGCTGAGCTTGCCATTTTTACTTGCCAATTCCCCCTCAAATGCCGTTGCCACAGACCGGATCAGTTCGTGAATACTCGTTGAGGTTTTCTGCAATTGGTATCGGGGGCTTTCCAAGCTAGCCAATTCAAGTACTTTTTCCACATGTGTTTTTATCTTAGAATTCTCATTTTCAATGAATTGTAGGAAATTCTGAACCTGCTTTGTATCGTTTTTTGCAAGGCTTTCTTTGGCCATTTTCGAAGAAAGTGAAATAGAGAAGGCTGGAGTTTTCAGCTCATGCGTGAGGTTGTTGATGAAGTCATTTTTGATGGCGTTGAGCTGCCGTTCTTTTTTCAGAATATTGAGCAATAACAAAAAACAAGAAAGAATGGCGAGTAGGCAAAGCCCAGACGGAACAACCAACCCACGCAACTCTCCAAACAAGTAACCAAAAAGATTGGGGACATCAAAATGCAGCAAAGGCTCAAAATGGCAACTTGCAATGACATTGCTACCCAAAGGCACTTGGTAGCGTCCAAAACTGAACTTATCGGGTTGGTAGGCTCGGTCGGCCAGCAGCACTTGGCCATTGTAAACGGGGCTGATAGCGAAAGCAAAGCTTGCCGTGATATTTTTTCGTCGCAACTCCCGCTTCAGTAAAGCATCCAATGAATCGGAAATTGGGTGAACGATGGAGGTATCATTCATGGATTGCCCAATTTTTAACCGTTCAATCAACGCATCGGCTCTAGTGCCGGGCAAGTTAAGTGAATCGGCCACTGCCTGTAAAGCGGCTTCGGCCCGCTGGTCAAAGCGCTGTTTTTCGAGCCTAACCCCTGCCAATAACAGCCGGAACTGCACAAAGGTGAGCACCGAAAGCGAAATGAACAAAATACCAGCTAGGATGTGTCGTGACATGGCAGAGAATTGGACTGTCTTCAGGGCAAGGCCAGCTTTTTTATCCCAACGATTTTTCGCTAGCCGTTTTACCAAAAATTAACTCATACAGGCAATTGTTTATCAAAACAAATACTATTGTCCACACCAGCGTATTGTCCAAAATTGGGGATAACCCGATACCCGCTTTTCAAATACAAAGCAATGGCTTCCGGTTGTTTCTTGCCCGTTTCCAACACGCAATGGACATATCCTACCTCCTTTGCCCACTGCTCCAATTCATGCAAAATTTGCGAAGCAAACCCACGCCCCCTTAATTCTGGTAGCATGTACATGCGCTTTATCTCTACGGATTTTTCGTCAAAAGGCTTGAAAGCACCGCAGCCGACGGGACGTTCATTTTCATACAAAACCACAACGTGACGAATACTGTCAACCTTATTGAACTGGGCATAAAATGCGTGTTCATCTCCATCACGTTTTGCTAAATCAGCATCAAGCAGCTGAACGAGGAAGATGAAATCCGGGTTGGCTGAGTCGGTGCGGTTAAAATGCAGCATATTGAGAATCAATGAATTAGAAGTATGGCGATTAGTGCAATAATGGCGGGTACGGCCTGTACGTAAAATATCTTTCGGCTGGCGGTGAGCGCTCCAAACACACCTGCCACTATAACACATCCCAAGAAAAATTGGGCGACGTTTTTCGCCCAAAAGCTATCTCCGATGAGCAACGACCAGACTAGGCCAGCGGCTAGAAAACCGTTGTAAAGCCCTTGATTGGCGGCCAAGGTTTTGGTGGGTTTGAACAGTTCGGCCTTCAGCGCGCCCTTAAAGACTTGCTTGCCCTTGGTTTCCCAGGCAAACATTTCCAACCACAAAATATACATGTGCTCAATGGCAACAACCGAGACGAGGATTTTGGCAAGTAGGTGCATAAGTTTTGATTTAGTTTTTCATGAATCGCTTTTGATTAATTTATCAAATGCTGCTGCAAAATGGCGAAGATTCTCCAATGTTTCCGCATGTTTCAGGTTGCCGTCCGCATCAAATTTCCCTTTTATACTACTTATCAGAAGCTGGGTGTCGTCATTGAAGCTGGCCTGAATGGTTTTCATCACCAATTTAAGTTCTTCGTGCCCCATTTTACCACTTGCCGAAGCCGTAATCAACCCCACTGGTTTATCGGAAAAAACCACCGTCGAGACCGTCCATTCCAGTGCATTTTTTAAACTGCCGGGCAGACTGAACACGTATTCGGGGGTGCAAATCAAAACCCCTGCTGCTGCTTCAATTTGCGCCCTGAAGGCTTCCACGGGAGCTGGTGCTGCATCCGTCAAGTCAGGCCTGAAATGTGGCAAGGTGTCAATGCCATCGAAAAACTGAAACTCGTAAGCCGCAGACATCAAATCTGCAATTATTTGCAGAAGTCGCTGGTTGGAGGAGCCAGGGCGGGTACTGCCCGAAATGGCGAGTATATTCTTTTTTTCTGGCATTGATGTCATTCGGGTTTGATTAAAATTAAAATTGGAAGATGACAAATGTCGCCGAAATTCCAAGATTTTGGCAGAGACGTGCTCGACTATTTCCTTTGGTTTTTTATTTCAAAAAAAATTTCGAAAAATGCTTGCGTAACCGTTCGGTTTCGTTTTACATTTGCGAAACCAAATGGTTACATAAATTTTCAAATCAATTTATCATGAAAAAAATAGTCTGGTTCATGCACGTTTCACTAGATGGATTCGTCGGCGGCCCCAATGGTGAAATGGATTGGATAAAACTTTCCCCTGAAATGTTCGACTACGCTGGCGACCGCACCGCCAATGCCGACGTGGCGCTCTACGGCAGAATCACCTGGGAAATGATGGAAGCCTACTGGCCCACCGCTGCCGATAAGCCGAAGCCTTCCAAACATGACATCGAGCATTCCACTTGGTACAATCAGGTGCAAAAAGTCGTGCTTTCCCGCAGCAAACAAAGCGGCAGCCAGCCGCTCACCACCTTCATCGGAGAAAATATTGCGGAGCAAATCAAGCAATTGAAACAAGGTGACGGCAAGGACATTGTCATTTTCGGTAGCCCGTCAGCGGGACACTTACTCTTGCAGAACGGACTGGTGGATGACCTCTGGTTGTTCGTCAATCCGGTTCTCATCGGCAAAGGCATCCCCATGTTCCCTGAATTATCTGAGCGGGCAAAATTGAAATTGGTGGAGTGCACGAAGTTCGAGAATGAGGTGGTTTGCCTGCATTATGAATGTACCGGATGATGCAATTTCAAAGTTTATTATTTCCCAATTTCAGTAGAAATGAGAAGAGACGTTTTTCAAGCCATTGCCGACCCCACCCGCCGGGAAATCATCAGTTTGCTGGCGCAAAACCCGCAGAACATCAACACCATCGCCGACCGCTTCCCGACGAGCCGAGTGGCCATTTCCAAGCACCTAAAAATCCTGATGGAATGTGGCCTCGTGGTCGTGGAGCAACAAGGGCGGGAACGCATTTGCGAAGCACAACCCGAAAAACTGCGGGAAGTCGCCGACTGGGTGGAACAGTACCGCCAGTTCTGGAACGAGAAGCTGGATTCGCTAGAGCGCTACTTGGCGAACATTCAAAAAAAGGATGTTGACAAAGGGTAATTTTCACCAGTTTCCAAATTCAACTAATTCAACCAATTTATATGGATAAATCACCCGACTCGAATGGTCGCACTCTCGAAATCACCCGCCTTCTCGACGCTCCCCGTGACCTCGTTTGGGAAGTTTGGACGAACCCCGAACACATCAAAAACTGGTGGGGGCCCGAGGGTTTTACCAATACGATTGATAAAATGGAGGTGCGGCCTGGAGGTGTTTGGGAATTTACGATGCACGGGCCGGATGGCACGGATTACCGCAACGTGCACGTGTACGTAGAACTGGTGAAGCCGGAGCGCATCGTGCTGAACCACGTGACCGGGCCGAAGTTCACCATGACGGCGACCTTCACAGAGGAAGGCAACAAAACCCGGATTCACTTGCATAGCTTATTCGAGAGCGATGAACAATTGGCGCACGTCATTCAAGTATTCAAGGCGGACGTGGGCATGAAGCAGAATGTGGACAGGTTAGAGGCGTACCTCGCTGGACAATCCGAAGTCCGAAGTCTGAAATCCGAAATCATTGAACCTCGATACGTGCTGGCGGTGCAAAATCTGGCTGTCTCAGTGACACATTACCAAGAAAAACTGGGCTTCACGACCGATTGGGCCTACGATGGCTGGCATCAATTGCGCCGGGGAAAATTCGTCGTCATGCTCGGTGAATGCACTGACGACCGCTCGGCTTTTGAGACCCGCAACCATTCCTACTTCGCCTACGTGCAGGTGGAAGGTGTGGACGATTTGTACCACGAACTCGTTGGGCGGGGTGCTGAAATCCACTACCCACTGGGCAGCAAACCTTGGGGGATGAGGGAATTTGGCGTCATCACTGTGGATGGCCACCGCATCATGTTTGGGCAAGAATTACCAAAGGATTGAAAAGCCTGAGGAACTAAGGATTTTTAAGCCGAATGCTCAGTAGTTCAGGCTTAAAAATCCCTTCGGGCTTTTCAATCCAAATTTCAAATAATTTATCATGCAAAACTCATCCCCGCTCGTCCTTGAGCGCAGCTACGATGCTACCCCAGCGGAAGTCTGGGCAGCACTGACCGACCCAGCGCAAATGAAGCTTTGGTACCTCAGTATCCCTGATTTTAAGGCAGAGGTGGGCCATCAATTCCAATTTGAAGGTGGGCCGCCAGATAAAACCTACCTGCACTTATGCACAGTCAAGGAAGTGGTGGCGAACCAAGTCATTGCCTACACGTGGCGCTTCAATGGCTACCCGGGCGACTCGCTGGTGCGCTTCGAAATTTTGCCAGACGGCAACAAAACCAAAGTGCGACTCACGCACAGCGGCATCGAAAGCTTTATGTCTGAGGAAACGCCAGACTTCGATGTGAAGAATTTCGAGATGGGCTGGAATCATATCCTAAACTCCAATTTGGCGGATTTTCTGGCTGCCAAGTTTGGCCTCACGATCACCCGCACCCTTGATGCACCCCGTGACCTTGTCTTCAAAGTGTGGACGCAGCCGGAGCACCTTGTCAATTGGTGGGGCCCAGCAGGAATGGGCCTGCGGGTGGTGAGCTATGACTTGAAGCCCGGCGGCATTTTCCACTACGCCATGGTGGCGCAAGATGGTGTGGAGGTGTTTGGCCGGATGGCCTACCGCCAAATTAACCCGCCAGACCGCATCGTTTGGATAAACTCCTTTGCCGATGCCGAGGGCAATGTGATAAATCCGCCCTTTTTCCCGAACAACGAATTCCCGCTGGAAATCCTAAACGTGCTGCGGCTGGAGGAGGAAGACGGGAAGACGCTGCTGACCCTCAGCGGTGGCCCCATCAATGCTACTGCCGAGCAGGAGGCGTTCTACATGGGCATGATTCCGAACATGGAGCAGGGCTTTGGCGGCACGTTCAACCAGTTGGTGGCGTATTTAGAAAAAGTGAAAAATCAATAAAACAGAAAATCGGGGAGGTTCGAAGCCTTCCCGATTTTTGATTTTCGCCTACCTTTCCCCCATAAAATCACCTCGCATGTTGTACCTCACCCAACTTATTTACATCAAGGAAGGACAGGAATCCATCTTCGACGAATTCGAGGCCGTCGCCATTCCGCTGATTGCCAAATACCGGGGTTCGATGCTGTTCCGACTGCGTCCGGATGCCAAGGGTTTTATCTCCAATGAAATCGAAAAGCCATACGAAATCCATTTTGTCAGCTTTCCCAAAGCGGCGGATTTCCAAGCGTTCATGGCTGACGAGGAGCGCAAGCAATTCCTCCATCTAAAGGAAGCAGCCATCCGGTCGAGTTTTTTGGTGAAGGGGGAGAAATTGTAGCCTTTGGCAGCAACCAGTTCGAGGCGCTTCCCGACTTATTGTTTGACAATCAACATTTTATGAACGAAATTATTCGCTTCGCAAAAACACCCGAAGATATTCAGCTTTGCTGCCCAGTCATCATCGAACTGCGACCACACCTTGCCAAAGTGGATTTGGTGGCGATGGTGATGGAGATGTTTTCCGAAGGTTTTCAGCTCATTTTCATCGAAGCGGAAGACGGCACAGCGGCGGCGATTTGTGGATACCGTTACCTGCAAAACCTGTTCACGGGCAAGCATATTTACGTTGATGACCTCGGCATGCTACCTACCCACCGGGGCAAGGGCTATGGCGGTGCTTTGCTTGATTTTGTTTTCGAAGCGGCAAAATCACAGGGTCTTAAAACGGTCACTTTAGACTCTGGGCACCAGCGTTTTGCAGCACATCGGCTCTACCTGAACAAAGGCTTTCAGATTGAGGCACATCATTTTGGTAAGAAGTTGGATTCCTAAGTTGAGCGGACCTTACACCCACAGGCTTATGGTTGCACTGTCGAAAAGAGTTCATCCAAATAATACTCCCTGGTCGTCGCATTGTAATTATCCAAACAACCCTCAATCCCGCTGCGCATGATACTTTTGCAGGTATTATTTTGAAAAGCTGTTTCCAAATGCCCCCTGCCTAGGATGCAATGGCCAAGTTCATGGAATACCACCATTTCCTTGTAATAGACGGAGTTTGTACTGTTCCAAAAACCCTTATCAATGATGATGTCATGGCCCGCATGACCACCATAAGTGCAGGAGCCTGCTACGTTTTCCTCAGTGATTTCAGCGATTTTGGCAGTGAGGTCGGTACTGTTCAGGTTGATGGTGATACTCCTGTTGGCGGCTTCCACTTCAAAGTTTTGGAGGTAAGTCCAGAGCGCCTTGTCGGCCTTCGGAAATGATTTTGTGGCAGTCGTAGTGGTAGCATCTACTGTCTCCACTAAGTTGTCGTCTTTCTGGCAGGAGGTACCAAAGAGGAAAATGACTGTAAATATTGCTATGGGCAAAACGATTGACTTTTTCATAAGTGAAGCAGTTGGAAATTAGGTAATGAATGTTGAAAAAGTGTAGAATAGCCTATAGTCAACCGTTTGTGAGGCATAATAACTGAAAGAGGCTACGGAATGTTGTGTAAGCCCGGTTTAGCCGAAAATTATTACACGTGTTTTTTTGGAAAAATATCCCCAATTATATATCCAACAGCCGCCGATGGTAGTTGACCTGCCCCAAGTGATAATCCAGGTGTACAGCCAAATGCACCAAAAACTGGCCAGCTGTAGTCGGCACTTGAAAAACTGGCGTCGTGAATTCTGCATTCATTTCGTCATCGGTCATGTTTTCTATTACTGTTTCCACCATTTGAATAGTATCTTCAATGCCCTTGATCAGCTCGGTTCGGGGAATATTTTTCGAAGAAAATTCCAAATCCCGCTGTCGCACATAACCGGTATGTCCCATTTGTGCGCCGATAAAATGGTTAATATTGCCAACCAAGTGCAAGCATAGGTTTCCTGCTGAATTGGTGATGTTTTTATCCACTCGCCAAATCACATCTTCGTTTTGGTAGGCGGCAATTTCAGTTTTTAGTTTGGCGAGGTCACGCTTGAATAGTCGTATTAAAATGTCTTTTAGCATCGTTTTTTAGATTTATGAGTTAGGCAAAAATAATACTATTGGAAGAGTTTATTTCGATCAGTTTTGAAAAATAAAGTAGTCCGGTTTTCTTAGGATGCCAACATGTTTTAAATTAAAAATTGAATGCTAAAAGATAATTGCCATGTATGATTATGCCTTTTAGAATAAACTGAAAAACAACTTGATATAGAATTAATTCTTTTTGAGATTTATTCAGAATATGAACCAATAAACTGTTGCCAAAGTAATCGAAATTGTCACAAAGATGGCGACTCGCACATAATTCCATTTTTTCCAATTTGCAGTTCTAATGGCTAAATTCCCAAGCTCAGAATTTTCATCAATTCCCTGAAATTCAATAATATTTTTTGCAAAATAAACTATCGTCCATATCCGTACAGAAAAGTGGAGAATGAATAATGAAACCAACCAGTTTCTGAGTGTTGGGATATGCCATGCGAAAACAATAGAGGTGATAAATATGATTTCATGAATACTATGGAAAGCTGTCCAGAAAGACTTTAAACTCGTACCATTTTTATCCGTTAAATAATGAAAATTATATGGCGGATTGACTGTCCATTTTGGCACAAAAACCAAAGTCTCAAATATTTGTGCGCCGTTCATTAAAAAATAAATTAGGCAATTTAGCAACAACCAAAATTCAGCCCTCGTCATATATTCCTGCGATAAATTTTCCATCGTTTTATTGCTTGTTGAATTGGTTTATGGTTTCGTTCATTATCTGCGTTGCATCATTAAAATAGCGTTCTATCACCTGTAATTCCTCCACTGAAAAAGTCTGCAACAATGCCGTCGTTTTTCGGTGCAAGTCAGCAAAAAGTGGCGTCAGCAATTCCGTTGTTGCTGCCAGGTTGGGTGCGACGAGGATTTTGCGACGATCGGTTTTATCGAATTTTCGATTGACCAATCCTTTTGCCTCCAGTCGGTCAATCATGCCGGTGACAGCGCCCGTCGTCAGGTTGGTAATTTGTGCGATTTCTCCTGCTGTCCATTCTTCTTTTTGAAGAATCAGACCCAAATATTTGTGATCAGTTCCGGTCAGCCCTGCCTTTCGGGCGATGGCCTCATGCATGAGGATGGAGGTGTCGGAATAGGTGCGACTGGCCTTGCGGAGCTTTTCTAAAACGTCTTTTTTTGAACTCATGTCTCAGTAAATAATTATCTTAGTTGCAAAGATAATTATTTACTGAGATTTTCCCATTTGCTCGCATATTTCCACAAAATTTTAATTTGCAAGCTAAATTAGAGGAACCATCATGGCCATTTTTCGAGCTGAAATTGAAATCATTGGTATCAACCCTTATGTACTCCTGCCAGCGGAAATACTTCAGGCGTTATTGGAAAAGGCTGGAAAACACAAAGGGAAAATCCCCATCAAAGGGCAGGTGAATGGCTTGCCTTATCAGCAAACGCTTGTTAAATACGCAGGTGAATGGCGGCTTTACATCAATATGGCTATGCTAAAAGATTCGCCCCGCAGGATTGGGGAAGAAATTGAAATCAGCATCGAATATGACACCAGCGACCGATCCATCCCGATGCACCCTGCATTGCAAGCAGCCTTAGAAGGTGATGTTGCCGCTTTAGAGAAATTCGAAAGTTTGTCGCCGTCTCGTCGAGTGGAAATCATCAGGTACATCAGTCGCCTTAAAACGGAGGAAAGTGTGGAGCGGAACGTGGCGAGGGCTATTAGGTTCTTGAAAGGGGAAGGGCGTTTCGTGGGGAGGGATATTTAATGGTAAATGATTAATGGTGAATTATAAATAGCCGCTCGCATTAACCATTCATCATTTACCATTGTAAATCATGCTATTTTCACCGAAGTCATGGTCAACGACCCGCCAACAGCTTTGTCGTTGAAGAAGCTGATTTCGTCCTTTTCATCTTTCAAAGCCAAGGAGTAAAGTAGGGGCAAATAATGTTCTGGCGTTGGGATGGAAAGCTGGAACGGACGGCCCTCTGCCGAGTAGTTTATAAGGCGCTGGTGGTCGCCGTCGGCAATAAATTGTTTAAACTTCGTATTGGCTTCAATGGCCCAATCATAGCCGTAGTTATCAGTATTTAGCTTGCTCCAAGCCACCATGCCGAGGTTGTGTACCATGTTGCCACTGCCTACGATGAGCACGCCTTTTTTGCGAAGCGCCGCAATTTCCTTTGCCAATTCGTAATGCTGCTGCGGCGTGCGGCGCACATCGAGGCTGAGTTGGATGATGGGCACGTCAGCGTTGGGGTACATATGCTTGGCCACTGACCAAGCGCCGTGGTCGAGGCCCCATTTCTGGTCGAGTCCAACTTGCGTGGATTTGATAAGTTCTTTGGTTTCGGTTGCTAATTCAGGGCTGCCTGGCGCTGGGTACTGCACATCGAACAACGCCTGCGGAAAGCCGCCGAAATCGTGGATGGTCTGTGGCTTGTCCATGGCCGTCACCCATGTGCCATTCGTTTCCCAATGTGCTGACACACAAAGAATTGCGTTGGGTTTTGGTATTTCCTTGCCCACTTGACGGAAGCCCTGCACGAACTCGTTTTCCTCAATGGCATTCATCGGACTGCCATGCCCGAGGAAGAGAACGGGCATTTTATCTGTATTGGAAAAGCCGCTCGTAGCGCTGTCCAAGCAGCTGAGTTTCATTGCCGATGTGGCGATTGGAATCGTTGCCATGAGTTTGAGGAATTGATTACGGTTCATGATAAAGAGGATTTTTAACACGAAGGCACAGAGGCATTGAGAAACACAGAGCGGTTATTGAAATTTCTCTGTGTAGCTTCGTGGCTCTGCATCTCCGTGTTAAATCAAAGGCTTTTACTTCGTCACCAAGTTCACCTGAAGGTCGAAGTCGTCGTAGATAGTCTTGTCGCCGAGGCCGTCGAAGAAGGAGCCAGAGCCGTACTTCACGTCGAACTCAGAGCGGTCAATTGTGATTTTGCCAGTAGCCGTTGGCTTGCCGTTGGTATTGGCCACATTTGCCAGAAACTTAACTTCTTTTGTAGTCTCTTTGATGGTCAAGTTACCGATGATTTTGTAGTTGCCCTTTGTGTCTTGTGGCAGCGCACGGGTGATGACAAACTTAGCTGTTGGGTGATTGGCAACGCCAAAAAAATCGTCAGATTTCAAGTGACCAATCAATTTACCAGCCATGTCGCCTTGAAGGTCAGTGCTAGTGATGCTGTTCATGTCGATGTCAAAAGAGCCGCCTTTAAGGATGCCGTCCTGCATTTGTAGGGAACCGCTCTTAATTTTTACGTTGCCGGTGTGCTCGCCAGTTACTTTGTAACCTTTCCACACGATGTTGCTGGCATTGGTATCCACACTATGGTCAGTGATGGCTGTCGTGAAAGCGAAGGTGGCAATTGCCATGATTGAAAGAAAAAAGAAATTTTTCATGTTTAAATTAAAATGGTGAATTATTAAAATTGTCATTGGTCATTTGCTTTGCGTCATTAATCATGTTATGAATGACCTAATGACTATTGACAGCGAAGCGAAATGACGCAAAGCAGATGACTAGTTTTGCTTTATAAACTGCACCTCACATTCGATATGCACCTCGTCGCTCACGAGCACACCGCCTGTTTCGAGCGCAGCGTTCCAAATGAGGCCATAGTCCTTTCGGTTGACGACACCCGTGATAGAAAAGCCCGCTTTTTCATTGCCCCAAGGGTCTTTGCCAATACCGCCAAACTCGACGCTGAGCGATACTTCCCTTGTCACACCTCGGATAGTCAGGTTGCCGGCAAGCCGGTAATTTTCAGGGTCGAAACGGCAGCAAGAGCCGCCCACGAAAGCGATGGTTGGGTGGTTTTCGACATCAAAAAAATCGGCGCTGCGCAAATGGGCGTCCCGGTCTGCTTGGTTGGTGGTGACGCTGGCGGCGTCAATTTTTACCTCAACTTCCGCCTTCCGGAAATCCTCCCCATCGGAGAGCACAGTGGCTTCAACTCCTTTGAAACTGCCCTTTACCTTGGCAATCATCATGTGGCGGACGGTAAAATTGATTTCGCTATGTGCCGGGTCTAAAACCCATTTTGTCGTATTGGCCATGGCCTATTTTGATTTTGCTGGCGCAAAGATGGGGGCACAACGAGGAGAGCACCATTCACATAGGTTAACTTCGTTCAGGATTGATTTCTTGGAATAATTTGGAAAACAAACTGGCCTTATAAAACCATGGTTTAATGAAAAGCAATCTTACTCAATTCACCATTCATCATTTATCATTCACCATTAATCTCAGCGGCGCTCAGCCATCTGTTTTCTGATGCGGCTGAGCGATTGTGGTTTCACACCGAGGTAAGAAGCAATGAGGAATTGCGGTACCCGCAACACGATGTCTGGATTCTTATCCACCAACTCCAAATAACGGGACTCCGTGTCGGCGCTGTAGCTGCGGGCGATGCGATACTGGGCGGCGGCGTAAGCGTTTTGAGCAAGGATGCGGAAGAAGCGCTCGATCTTGTGAAGCCTGTCGCAGGCTTCGGCGATGGCCGATTTTTCGAAGACAATCAACTCGCAAGGCTCCAAAGTTTCAATGGTAAAAAGGGCGGGCTGGTCCATGTGGAAGCTGTACATATCCGAAATCCAGTGCCCCTCGAAGGCCAACTGCACCACGTGGGCATTGCCCACATCATCGGTGAGGAAGGAGTGGAGCGCCCCTTTTTGCACAAAATAAAGCTTGCTGCAACGGTCGCCAGCATGGATGAGCACTTCTTTGGGTGCCACCGATTTGTTGCGCAGCAACGATGAAAAATAGTCAAACTCCTCATCGGTGAGCGCTTTTCCAATCTTCGATTCAATATGCTGGCGAATCATACGGTTCTTGATTTTCGGCAAAGAGACAAGTTTTTGGGTGAAAATGTTTAGCTATAAAATCGTTCTGACCGAAAAACACAACTTTTCACCATTTCCGAAAGTTTCCTTTGCTTCGGAGGGCGCAATTTTGCCTTTGAAAAGCAAATCACCCGGCTAATGATTAGAATCGTACCACAGCAATTTTACGAAAACCCCGACATCAAAAAAATCTTCGTGGATGGCCTCTCTTGCGTCATTCACAAGCGGCTGGACGAGCCGACTTATGGCAAGGAGGGCTTCGTTTCCACGCATGTCATAACGTATGTTCGTCAGGGTGTGCTGCGGGTCGAAAATGACGAGGGTTTGCACGTGGAAGTGACACCGGGTAAAATGGTTTTCATGCCCAAGGGCCTATACACCATTTCCGACATCATGCCCAAGGGCGGGCACTTCGATGCCATGATGTTTTTCATCGAGCCGGAGGTCATCCAGCAGTTTTTGGAGTCGCTGAACTATACTTGCAGCAAGGAAAAAAGCATCTCGAATATCCTCATCGAAGGCAATGAGCAGACCCGCTTTTTTGCGGATTCGCTGCTGCAACTCTACACCGACATTGAGCGCCCGAACCGCCAACTGACCAAAATGAAATTGTTCGAACTACTGCACCTTATCCACCATTCTTATGAGGATAAAAACTGCTTCGCAATGGCGCTTTCGACATTAAATAATAAGGAGAAAAAGAGCCTACGGGAGTTCATGCAGGCCAATTTCCACAAGTCGCTGAGTATTGAGGACTATGCTTATTTGACGGGGCGCAGCATCTCCACTTTTACCCGTGATTTTAAGTCAAAATTCGACGGAGTCGCCCCTAAACAATGGCTCATCGAGCAGCGCTTGGAGAAGGCTCGACAACTCCTAGTCAAGAACCATATTAACAGTATTACCGACGTGGCCTGGGAATCGGGCTACGAGAACATACCACATTTTATCAAGGAATTTCACAAGCGCTACGGCATCACGCCTAAGCAGTTTTTGATTGAAAACAGGCAGGGAGCGTTTGTGTAGCGTAGCGAAGGATTGGAAAGCCCGATAGGGATTTCTAAGCCTGAATTGCAATAAAACCGGGCTTAGAAATCCCTGTGGGCTTTCCAATCCCTAAACATCAACAAAAAATTATGACCAAAATCGCAATCATCACCGGCGGCAGCCGGGGCCTCGGAAAAGACATGGCACTTGCCGTTGCTCGCAAAGGCCTGGATGTCATCATCACCTACAACACACAACCCGAAGCAGCAAATGAAGTCGTCGCTGAAATCGAATCGCTCGGCCAAAAAGCGGCAGCACTTCCCATCAACCTGTTGAAAATCAGCGGGATAGATGCATTCGTAGCTGCGCTCTCAGAAACTTTGGCTTCCAAATATGAGGGCCGCAAACCCGATTACCTCGTGAACAACGCAGGCATGGGCGGCAACATCTTCATGTCCACGGCCACGGAAGAGCAGTTCGATGAGTTCCTCAACGTACACTTCAAGGGCGTCTATTTCCTCACACAAAAACTGTTGCCCCTGATGAACGATGGTGGCGGTATTATCAACATCTCGACGGGAACGACCCGTTTCGTGAACCCCGGTTACTCGCTGTATGCCAGCATGAAAGGTGCCATTGAAGTGCTGACCCGCTACATCGCCAAGGAGTACGGTATCCGTGGCATCCGTGCCAATGTGGTAGCACCCGGCCCCATCGAAACGGACTTCAACAACGCCGCTATCCGCAGCAATCCAGCCTTGAAAGAGCGCCTCGCAAGTTTAACTCCACTTGGTCGGGTCGGCAACGCCGATGATGTGGGCGGCGTGGTAGCTTTCCTTTGCACCGATGACGCCAAGTGGGTAAACGGGCAGCGGATTGAGGTGTCTGGTGGGATAAATATTTAACCAAGATTTACTTGCTGACCGAAAAACAATACTTCCGGTTTTAATCGAAAATTCCGGTTTTTCAATGCCCGCATCTTTGTCCCATCATTGATTTTCTAACCAAAAAAAGGATTTTCATCATGGGTAAATTAACGGGTAAGACCGCCCTCATCACGGGCGGCAACAGCGGTATTGGCTTTGCTACCGCAAAACTGTTTTTGAAAGAAGGTGCAAAGGTCATCATTACGGGTCGCAATCAGCAGGCAGTTGATGAGGCAGTGAAAAACCTCGGGGCAGGTGCACATGGTCTCATATCGGATGCAGGAAACATGGCGCAGGTGAACGAGCTTCCGCAAAAACTGGCAACCATCGCCCCGAAGTTGGATGTACTTTTCGTAAATGCAGGCGTGGGCCTTTTCGCTCCGTTCGAGCAGACGACCGAGGAGGTCTTCGACTCCAACCTCGACATCAATTTCAAGGGCGCATTTTTTACTGTGCAAAAACTGCTGCCACTGCTGACCGACGGTGCTTCGGTCATCCTGAACACTACGATTTTGGTACACAGCGGTATGGCAACGGCCAGTGCCTACTCGGCTTCAAAAGGGGCGTTGCTCTCGCTCGGTAAGACGCTGGCAATTGAACTGGCTGACCGCCGCATTCGAGTAAACTGCATCGCACCGGGGCCAATCGCCACGCCGATTTACGCTAAAATGGGCATGCCGGAGGAGGTCTTGAACGAATTCGCCGCAGGCGTACAGGCAAAGGTGCCGCTCAAGGAATTTGGGCAGCCGGAGCACATCGCCAACACGGCGCTGTTCCTCGCTTCCGATGACAGCGCCTACGTCACCGGGGCCGAAATTTCGGTGGACGGTGGCAAGAGCATGGCGTTTTAATTGCTTGATTGTATGAAAATGGAAACCGCAGGCGGCCTTAGTCACCTGCGGTTTTTTTAAATAATTTGAAGGTGTAAAAACCTCATTTTATTTTCACCTTTCCCACTCCCTCCTTTGTCAGCACCACTGGTTTTATAATCCCTTTTTCATCGAAATACATCCGCTCGATGCAGGTTTGGCGGGAGTTTCCGTCGGTTTCTGAGAGCGGGCGGCGATGGTAGAAAATATACCATTCATCCGTGCCGGGGAGTTGGATGACGGAGTGATGGCCAGCACCGTTGGCGATATGGGCGTCCTGTTGCAGGATTTTTCCGACCCGCTGAAAGGGGCCGAAGGGCGAGTCGGACACGGCGTAGGCCACACTGTAATCGGGGCCGGTCCACCCGCCTTCCGACCACATGAAATAGTATTTGCCGTTGCGGATGAACATGAACGAGCCTTCCACATAGCCTTCCGGCGTTATTTCCTTGAAAACAGTGCCATCGGGAAAGGGTGTGAATCCCGTGAAGTCCGGTTTCAGTTTCGCAATATTGCAATGCCGCCAGCCGCCGTAGATGAGGTAGTGCTGTCCGTCCTTGTCCTTGAAAACAAACTGGTCAATGGGTTGAGCGCCATTGTGAAATTTGTCCACCAACGGATGACCGAGGTAGTCACGATAAGGGCCACCGGGGTTGTCTGCCACGGCCACACCGATACCGCCATATTCCGAGTCGCTCTGGATGTCATTTGCCCCGAAGAAAAAATAGTATTTGCCGTCCTTTTCCATGCAGGAAGGTGCCCACATCGCCCGCTTTGCCCATTTTACCGCCGCTGAGTCGAGGATATGCGAGTGCTTCGTCCAGTTGACCAAATCGGTGGAAGAGAATGCATCGAAATAGACCTGTTTGTCGTACTTGTCGCTGTAGGTAGGGAACACCCAAACCGTTTTTTCGAAAATACGTGCCTCCGGGTCGGCGTACCAGCCGGGGAAAATGGGGTTGCCAGAGGTGGTTTTTTGCATGGATTTTTTAGAACTGGCGCAACTAAGGCAGACGAGACAGGCAAGGACGGCAGCGAGATACTTGGGCATCATGATTTTGTTTTGGGCGAAGGTATTCATAGGTTTTTTCACCCAAAGAAAAAATGCAGGTAATTTCTGGTTACCTGCATTACCCAAAATATCATCGGCTTTTTGTCACGCTACATGCCCCGCTTCCTTGCGTTTCAACCATTTGCACAGTAAACCAATCACCAATCCCATCGCGATGCTGGCCACCACCAACGGCACGAAATGCTCCGGCTTGCCCTGCATCACCGACTCAGCAATGTACCAAGGCGAAGTCAAAAAGACGGTAAAAAGGATGGAACCCAATATCTGCGGAAGCCGCAAATCCACGAGGTAATTGGCCACGCCACAAGTGAACCAATAAAGCGAAACCTGTAGTAACAGCCAACCACTGGCCGTTGGCTCAAAGCTGTAAACAAGGAGGAATTCGAGGATGGCCGGGACGATGCCGACCAATGCTGCATAACTTAATTTTTTGCTCATTTTCGGTTGTTTTTAAAATGTTTTTCAGGTTTGACAACCGAAAAGGAGGATGTGACAACAGGGAGAAATTATTTTTTCAAAACTACCACGCCCCTGCCGAGCGACACCCGGCCATCCCGTTCCCATTGCTTCAAGGTGCGGCTTACCACCTCCCTCGCTGTGCCGATTTCGATGGCCAGTTCCTGGTGCGTAACGGCGATTTGGCCTTGCTGGTCACGCGGGCGTTTGTCCAGTGCATCGGCCAGTTTTTCCTCTACGGGGCGAAAGACTACGTTGTCGATGATGCTAAAAAACTCAGCAAAACGGCTGTTGAACAACTGCGCCAGAAAGTTCCGAAAGCTGCGGTAGCGATGGTTCCAGTCCCGGATTTGTTGGTCGGTGAGCGAGACGAACACCGTGCGTTCCTCGCAAATGGCCTTGAGCGAATTGACGTTGCCAAAATTATTGCTCAGGCTCGCAGTGACCGTGAGGAAACAACTCTCGCCGGGTCGGATATGGTACATCAACAGCTCCCGTCCCCGCTCGTCCACCCGTGTGACCCGAATGCAGCCGGAAATGACCAGCGGCGTGTAGCGCACTTGGCTCTGCGCCTCCTGCCTTAGCTGGGTGCCACCGGGCAAATCCATGACCGGACACTTGGCCAGTTCCTCCAGCAAGGGTGCTTCAAAATGCTGGCGGAAATGTTGTGAAACGAGGTTTGTAGTTTGTTCCATTTTGCAAAATTAGACACTTAAGGATTGAAAAGCCCGAAGGGATTTTTAAGCCTAATTGACCTGAATTTCCCTTACGGCTTTCCAATCTCTTCGAGCTTAGAAATCCTCGTCAAAGCTGTTGCACCGCCACTGCCCAAGGGCGAATGGTCGCTTTGAAAAGTCCGGATTTGATGCCGGGGTCGTTGTTGACGAAGGTTTGCGCAGCCGTTTTATCGGTGGCGAGGATGATGTACAGCCCACGGTCCACGTTCAGGAATGGCCCACCTCGCAGCACGGTTTTCCCTTGAAATTGCTGGGAAATATAGGCCAAATGGTCGGTCAAGTCCTGTTCCCACAGTCGTTTTCCTTTTTTCCATTTGCTGCCCGGCTCGTAGTTCAGCACGAAATATTGGCGATTGCCGACCTCCACGCTATCGAGCACCTGTTCAAGCTGGATGGAAATCGGTTCTTTCTCCACTACTTTCAGGATGCCTTGTTGGATGCCGGGGTCGTCCGCACTGATGTTGTCAATTTCGGTGGCGGTAGTGACTTTTTGTAGGTAAAAACCCTTGTCTTCCTCCACCAAAAAACCCGCTGCCTTCAAAGTTCCTTGGCCAAACAGCCCGATTTGGTAGTTGAAATGGTCGCCGATGGGCTGTTCGTTGATGTGTTTTCCAGTTACCCAGTTTGCGCCAGCGCCCAGAGTCACGAGGTAATGCGTCACCGCTGGCGGCGTGACGGGTGCGGCATCGTCCGATTTTTTGCAGTTGGTCATGGAGGCAAACGCAAGCCAAGCCCCAGCGAGGAGCAATAAGAATTTGTTCATTGAAGAAATTTTGATGTTTAAAAAAATGGAGGAATGCGCATTGCCTCTTTGTCGGTGCAAAAATCAGGTGGGGCAAGGGGCGGGGTTTGTGACTTAGTCACAGAAGGGATTTTTTTTTTCTTGAAAATCCTTTAAAAAATACCGCCCATCGAGGTGGAGATTTAAAAACTATCGCTCCAAACAAGGCGTTACTTAGCCTTGTTTTCACCAAATCCAAATGATAGCCATGATTCGCCAACTTCCTTTCGCAGCCATTGCAGTTGCCATTTTCGCCATTCTCCTGACCGCCTGCCATTCCCCAAAATCCAACGATATTTCATCCAATTCAAATCAATCAACGATGGACAGCACCGCAGCAAAAATTGGGCACAACAAGCAACTCGTTCGCCTCTGGCTGGAAGAGGGCTGGAACAAAAACCGCAACGAGGAAGTAGTGGCGCAGGTTTTTTCCAAGGACTGGGTTACGACAAGTGCCGCCTTGGAAAATCAACCCACTGGGACGGAAGGCGCCATGTATTGGGTGCATGAATTCCGCAAGGTCTTCGGTGATGTGCATTTCACTATTACCCACCTTGTTGCTGATGAAAACTACGTGACGGCCCGCTTCGAAGCGACAGGTAAAAACATCGGTACTTTCCTCGGCATTCCGCCGACCAACAAGCAATTTAAGTACAGTGGCATGGTCATTCACCAAGTGACGAATGGCCTGATTTCGAAGACTTGGACGGAATTTGACCTTTTTGGATTGAAAGCACAATTGGAGGCGAAGTGAGCGTTTTGACTCACATTTAGAAACCCAGAAAATTGTAAAGCAGTTTGGCAAAAGCTAAATCGGCAATTCCAGCATTTGTGGAAAAGGGCGAGTTGGTACAGGATACGTCGTATGCTTATTTCAATCGTCAATATGATTTGTCGATTAGAATTTAATACGAGTTAATGGCCCTATAAGATAAGGTGGTGCATGCATTCAAGGCCAATGCTTTACTGCTTCATATCAATCTTATATTTCGTTGAATTTTTAAGATTTAAATGCACTTCCAAAGAAATTAAAGAATTTGTCAAACTCATCGTTATAATTTGGACATTTTGAATTTTGTACGGTGGGGTCAGTGATTAATTTGTCTGCATAATTTCTAATATCTTTTAGTTCATTCCATTTTTCGTCATCTCTAATTCTATCAAAATTTAATAAAACAGTAAAGAAAGAAGCAAATGCGCATTCTACCATTTGAACTTCATCCATTCCATTTTTTTGGCTAATTAAATTAAGCTCATATTCAATATCCTTAAGAAGAGAAAAAATCTTGTCTATTGAACTATCCATTAGGGCTTTGTCTTTGGTGGTATATACCATTCTCATTGTGTCCAGTAAATCTCCACATGATAAAATCAATGACCTATGCTTTGCTCTTTCGAATGCATTTTCAGGTAAAAAACTGGGCGAAATTGTCTCATCAAAATAGGCATTAATGGGCAGGGAACGAAGTAAAACGCTGGAGTCTTCCATTTTCAAAATAGGCGTATTTCCTTTTGGTGACAGTTCGAACAACCATTTCGGAAAATCATAGACAGGAACATAAGTTACTTTAAAATCCATATCTTTTTTAAGCCCTTTTCTTTCCAGAAGAATGACGCTGCGATGTAGAAATGGACACAGATGATGTGAGATTAATTCGAAATTAGTTTGCATCTTAAATTTATTTTAAAGCTGAATAATGAGGCCCTATATCGATTATCTAAAATGATTAAATCTTCGATAAAGAGGCCATATTCATTGTTTATGTTATAATGATGCAAAATTGAGTAGCCCAAAAAATAGAGGTATGTGACAAAGTCACACAGGTGAAAATTTTTTATTAATACGCTCAGTGTCAGCTTTGATTTAGCCAAATTGCCAACATTCCCCCATAAAATATTAGTAATTCAAGGATGCTGGAAGGAGATTTTCAAATCCTAAACAACCGCCGCACCTCGTCATTATTCAGCACAGCTTCTACCACTTGTGCCGCTCCCGGTTGTTCCCGATAGGGGTGCGACTCGAAAACTTCCCCCGCAATCTTGTCAATCAGGTCAAAGCTCTCCTCACATTCATCTTCCACCGCTTCCCGTATGCGACGGGTATAATGAGCATTGAACAGTAAGTTTTCCGGGTCAACGTAACCCGCTTCCATGAAGGCACGGGTCTTTTTCGGGCAACGGCAAGGGGCGGCGGGATTGACCAGCCCGCATTTTTTGAGCATCCAGGAATGGAGGTCGGCACGTGCACGGGTGAGCCGTTGGCGGTAGTTGTCGGGGGAAATTTCCAGCACTTCCGCTGCCGTCCGATGGTTGATTTTGAAGACTTCGCCCAAAATATACGTGATGCGTTGCTCCCGGTCGAGGCACATCAGCATCCCAGCTGTGCAACTGATTTTCACTTCCTCAAAACTATCGCTCCAATCAGCTTGCTCCTGTTCGCTGGGGTCGTGGTCGGGCATGTCGTCGAGCACCTGAAAATAGTCGGAGAAGGTGCCAAACAGCAATTCCATTGGGCGCTTTTTGGCATTCAAAAAGTGATTGACAGCGATGCGGTAAAGCCAAGTGCGGAACTCGCTCCGTCCTTCAAATTGCGCCAGTCGGGTGATGACTTTCACGAAAACTTCCTGCGTCAGGTCGTCCGCATCGGCAGGATTGAAGGCCATTTTCCACGCCACATTGTGCACAAAACTGTAATGGCGCAAGGTCAGTTGCTGCAAGGCGTCACGCTCGCCGGAAAGGGCGAGCGTGACGAGTTCCATATCAGGAAGGTCGGTCAGGTTTGATTTTAATTTCATCGAAATGTAGTTGCAATTTACGCCATCAATTTCTCCAAATTCAAAAGTTCCTGCGCCAACAGCCCTTTTTGCATTTCCAAAGTTCCCTCCAATTCCTCCAACGGCACTGGCGGCGCAAGTAGCACAAAGGAATAGACGACGTGTCGTTCCGGCAAAGCGGTCAGGCGGGAATAGGCTTTTCCTATCGAACCGTCGGGCATGGTCATGTGCCAATCGATGGTGCCGGTGCTGGCATCGGCGAGGGTATTCAGGCCGATGGGCAGTTGTCCGTTGGGCGTGACGAGGACGGCACTGTGTTCGTCCGCCTCCGTGAAAGCCGCCGTCCATTTCGGCAAATTCGATGGATTGGCCAGAAAATCGAAGGCTTTCTGAAAATTACAAGGCAATTCTACGGATTGCACGTCGAAGGTCTTGAATGATTTTTCCATTGTCAGTCAGTGTTTTAATTGTGAAAACCATTAGACAAGAGGAGGTGGGAAGCTGTGACAAAAGGCAGGAATTTTTAGTCAAATATTAGCATCAAGAAACTGTGGAAGTGCTTCAACTGTTAATGCTTCGGTTTTTAAAACGTCAAATTTTTATGGAAAAAACTCAACCCTTCCCGCCCATCCTGCGCCACCTTTCCGAACCGGAGTTGCAAGCGTTGATACAGGAGCATGGCCAAGTTTTGGAAACGGAAAAAGGCGAAACCATCGTGCGGCAAGGGCAGTTTTTGAGTGCATTGCCCATTGTGTTGAGCGGTTCGGTCCGAGTATTCCAGCAACGGGGCGACCGGGAAATAATGCTCTACTACGTGATGCCGGGGCAGACCTGTATGATGTCGCTCACCGCTTGTTTTTTCAACAACGAAAGTGCCTCGCAGGCCGTGGCGATGGAGCCGACCCGCATTCTCATGCTGCCCGCCCGTTTCATTGCTGAGTGGCAGCGGCGCTTTGTTTCCTGGAACAATTTCATCATTGCCACTTTCCGCAAGCGTTACGATGAATTGCTGGACAATTTCGAAGCGGTAGCCTTTGAAACGGTGGAACAACGGGTGATGCACTACTTGAAACGGCGGCAATCCACCAATCAAAAACCCAAAATCGACCTCTCCCACCAAGCCCTCGCCAACGAACTCGGCACCACGAGGGTCGTCATTTCCCGTATCCTCAAGCAATTTGAACAGGAGGGATTGTTGAGGATTTATCGGGGCGGGGTGGAGTTGCGTTAAAAATTTCTTCCCGTGTATCTTTTGATACCGTCACCCGCCGCACAGTCCGGGCAGTTTTGTGCCATTGTTTCATCAAAAACTAAAAACAATGAGTGTAAAAAACTTCCTTCCGGAACTCGACCACGAACAAATCTCGGCCCGCAAACTCCTTGAAAGGGTGCCCGCCGACCAACTCAATTGGCAACCACACCCAAAGGCACTCACGTTGGGGCAACTGGCCTTACACGTCGCTACCATCCCGGGTCGCATCGCCCGCTTTGCCGATGATGGCGAGACGGCGGCCAGCATCCTCGTCGGCCATCCGCAGCCAACGAGCAAGGACGAAATTTTGGCTGGTTTCGAGAAAAGCCCCGCCGATGCCAAATCGGTGCTCGAAGCCGCCGACGGCAACTGGGAAAGCCAAAACTGGTCGCTGACTCACGAAGGCGCTACTTTAATGACGATTCCACGGCCGCTGTTCCTGCGCCTTTTTATGCTTAATCATTGGTTCCACCACCGGGGCGAGTTGACGACTTACCTTCGGACTTTGGATGTGAAAATCCCGTCGGTGTACGGGCCAAGTGCGGATGAAAATCCGTTCGGGTAGAAAAATAGGGGTACTATGGAAAACTTTCCCGTACCCCTACTACTTGTTTTAAGCTTTTGCCATCGCCTTCACCTTCCTTGGATGCGGCTTGCCGTTTTCCACGTAGTATTTGAATTCCTCACCGATTTGCCCCGTCAGCTTCGTCATTTTGGAGCGCATCATGGGTTTCATCATGGTGCCCATCAATCCACCTATCTGCATTTCTGCAACCATGGTGAAGCGGGTTTGGTTGCTGTTAATGGGTGTCAATCGCCAATCATTGGTGGCGTATTTGACCATAGAAGGCATGCCTTCGGCGATTTGGTATTTGAGCATGTGGCTTTCGGGTGAAAACTCAAGCAACTGTTCTTTCATGCCACCGAGGCTGGTGGAACAACTACGCTCCGAGCAGCTCGCCCCGTTGAAACTACCACCCTTGCCTTCCGAGTGACTGACGGCACTGACCCAGCGGTCAACATGGGCGAAATCAACGCCCATCACTTGCCAACATTTGTCAATGCTTGCGTTGACGACAAATTCTTTTTGAATAATCATGGTTTTAACTTTTTTAGATGTGAAAGAAAAATGATGGACTGTTGGTTGTTTGAAGGCAAAAAGGGTTAGGCAGGTGGCGATTGCCACCAATAGTCTGATGCTTTTCATATCGAACTTTTTTAGTGAAAAAATCTGCTGCAAAGTTGCAAGCAGTGTGGCAGGCAGGCTTTTTCTAATGGCTCAACGGGTTGGCGTTTTGGCTCAATTTGAACTCTGTTGGTGAAATGCCAAATTGCTTTTTGAAGACCTTGTTGAAATGCGTCACTGTGTCGAAACCACAGTCGTAGGCCACGTCTGAAATGCGGGCATCGGGCTGCTCAGAAAGTTGCCGGGAGGCTTTTTCAAGCTTGGCTTGCACCATGAATTGGGCGGGACTCTCCCCAAAAACCGTCGAGAAGCGACGCTTAAAAGTGGCGAGACTCATATTGCAGAGCAAGGCAAGTTCGGGCAGTGAGAGGTTGGCCGTGCTGTTGCGCAGCACCGTTTCACGAAAATCGTATTCGTAGGGCTTGAACAGCGAGGCGATGAAGGCGTGGATGCTCGGCACTTGGTCGGTTTTTGCGAGCAAAAGCAGCAATTCCTTCAGTTTCAGCAAGGCCATTTCCTCGGAACAGGCCGTTGGATTGTCGAGCAGGAAGATAATGCTCTCCATGAAAATACGCAGCATTTCGTCCATCGGGAACGGCGTGGCGTCATAGTCGGGTCTGAAATTGGTCAACGACAGCTCGCCCGGAAAGAACGGTTTCACGATGCTGGGGTGGAAATAAGCCGCCACTACTTCCAAGTCGCTATCGCTGCCCTTCGAGTGCTCTACAAAATAGTTGCCGCACTTGGCCAGCATGCCGTCGCCCTCCTCGAACATGATGACCTTGTCGGGCGTGCGCAGGTTGAAGCAGCCTTTTTTCAGGAACATAAAACAGGATTCGTCGGCGGAGAAATACTTCAGTTCCCGCTTGAAATCCTTGAAAATCGCCTTCGCAAAAACGATTTTGCCCTTGTATTGGATAGTTTTGAAATCGTTGACCATGTGTGGCAAAGGTAGGTCGAAGCAGGGCAGGGGGCTTGTCTTTTTAGCTCAAAAATTGTGCAAATGGTTTGATTGAACAAGTCGTCGTTAAATGTTTGCGCCTTTAATTTGTGCTCCCTATTTTCGCACAAAACAACTACCCGATGCTCAAGCCCCTCGCCTTCGTCCTTGTTTTTTGCTACGCAACGGCTGTCTTCAGTCAATATGTGCCCAACCTGCGTCGAGCTGATATTTCACAGCACTATTTTCAAAAGGAATCTAGATTACTGAGAAGTATTTTTTGGAAAAAGACTGACTGGTCTATTTTAGACATGGAATGGGAAATTGCTCGTAAAAATATTTTGTTGCATAATAATAACTTTTACCCTGTAGACAGAATTGGAGGCTCGCCTTATCTTTTTGCCAAGTTTTCTCAATTTATACAAAAAAAAATTTGGTAACCATGTCGAACATTTCAAAATATCAATACCTTTCCTGTTTGAACTAAAAACTTAAAGCCTATAGCGTAGTTCTGTTTACATATTTCAAAAAATCTTTTTAAGAACCACGTAAAAAAATTCAATCATGACAAGCAACAATCCTTCCTCACTCAATCAGGGCAAGCCCAATAACAATTTCATTGCCATTGCTGCAGTGATTGGTGTTCTGCTACTTGGCGTAATTGGCTTTCTGGCATACCAGAACATGCAGAAGAGCCGCCAATTGGAAACTACGATGACCGACCTTGATGAAACGACAAAGCTTAAGGCCGAACTGGAAACGCAGTACAATCAAGCTTTGACCGACCTTGAATCGCAGAAGACGACTAACCAAGAATTGAACGCTGTGATAGATCAGCAAAAAGCCGAACTGGAACAGCAGAAAAGCAAGATTGATGGGTTGCTCAAAAACAAAGGCTCACTTGACAAAGCCCGTGTTGAAATCAACAACCTGAAATCACAGGTAAGCCAGTACCTTGCCCAAATTGACAAGTTGAAATCAGAGAACGAGGCACTTGCGGGTGAGAATGCCACTTTGAGTTCAGAAAAGGAACAACTCAGCGCTGACCTTCAAAGCAAGGCAGCTGAAAACGAAGAACTAAGCAATACAAAAGCTACACTTGTTAGTGAAAAAGAAAAGCTTTCTGCCAAAGTGAATGTCGCTTCCGTCATCAAAATGAAGTCGGTATCAGCTGTGGGACAAAAAGTAAAAGGCAGTGGCAAAGTGAAAGACGAAAACTCCGCTAAAAGTGTTGACCAAATCAAGGTTTGTTTCACCACTGTCGAAAACGAGGTGACAAAGGCTGGAGCTGAAAAGTTCTACGTTCGCATCATCAATCCACTAGGCGAAACGTTAGCTATCGAGGATATGGGCTCTGGTATGATGACCAACAAAAAGACCGGTGAAGATGTCAGGTTCACGAAAATGGAAGAAATTGACTATGCCAACAACGAGGCGCAATCCTGTGTAGTTTGGGCACCAAACAATGCTTCCTTCGTGAAAGGCAATTACCAAATTGAGATTTATAACAAAGGATTTCTTTCAGGTTCAACTAAGTTGACTTTAAAATAATCCTTTCACACAAGCATTGTCAAAAAAAAAAGGGCCGCCATTTTGGTGGCCCTTTTTTTTGACAATGTATCCATCATCAAGTAATTAATTAGCTAAGAATAAACCGGGCTGAAAAAAGACAGCCTGATTTTAAAGCACTAACTCTTTCTTATTCAGCTTGTCGCTTTGACGGGTATTTGGCAATCTTATTGACGCACAAGGCATCTTTTTATTGATTTTTCCAGTAGTCATTTTAGCTTTGTTAAAATAGAAAAGCTGAATTTCCACCGACTGTAAAATGTTCAACACAAAACTCGTCACTTTCCTTCGCAGTTTTTCCAGGTCCGATTTGGCGCAGTTCCGCAAGTACCTTGATTCGCCTTTTTTCAATGAAAAAGAAGAGCTTCTTAAGCTTTTTGATGTATTGGGGTCTGTGGAATTGCTGAACGAGAAGACTGCAAAAGATTTCGAGAAAACAGCCCTTTGGGAGCGTCTTTTCCCTAATTTGCCCTACGATGATGTACGCTTCCGTCGTCTCTGCTCCGATTTGCTACGCCTAGCAATGGACTTCATGGCTTACAATCAATATACCTCCAGCCCAGCGACAGGGCAGGTGTTCCTGCTGCATGCATTGGCCGGCACCCACCTTGAGAAACACTTTGACGGGGTGCTGCGGCAGGCGGAACTTTTACAAGAAAAAGCAGGGTATCGGGATGCTGATTTTCATTACCTATCCTACATGTTGCATCGGCGAAGGCACGAGCATTTGGAGCATGTCTCGCCAAGGAAGGCTGCATTTGACCCCATCGAAAAGGCCGACTACCACTTAGACTGTTATTATTTCGCCAAAAAACTGGAGCATTACTGCGATGCCCTTGGATACAGCAATATTGTCTCCGAAACGGCAGAGGTTGCCTTGTTCCCCAATTTTTTAAAGTACTTGGAAGATAGTCCTTATCTGGCTGAACCTGTAGTGAATGCTTGGTATCTCATTGCCCAGATGATGTTACACCCCGACGAAACACATTTTTTTCAAGCAATGAAAAACCTGCTTGAAAAGCAGGCCAGCAATTTTCAACCAAAAGAGTTACAGACCCTCTTCATCCACTCGATGAACTACTGCATTGATACTAAAATCAACCATGGCAGGGAGGATTACTTAGGAGAACTTTTTTCGCTCTACCGCATTGCTCTCGACCGGGAAATCATCTTCGACAATGGCGAACTGAACCCGCACCACTACAAGAATATTATTACGATTTCGTTGCAAATTAAAGAACTGGCATGGGCGGAAAACTTCATTCGTGATTTTACAAGTCGTCTGCCTAAAAGCGATCAAGAAAATGCCCTGAACTTCAATCTTGCACATGTCTATTATTATCAAAAAAAATATGATCAGGTCATCGAATTACTTCAAGAGGTAGAATACCAAAATATCACTTACTCCCTTGGTAGCCGAATGCTGCTCATGCGAACCTATTTTGAGCAACGGGAAGACCTAGCGCTACATTCTGTCCTTGATAGCTACAGCATCTTCATTCGACGCAACCGCTTGATTTCCAAAGACACAAAGAATCAATACCTGAACATGCTTCGCTTCACTCGCAAGTTGTTTATGCTAGCACCTTTTGATAAAAAAGGGATAGAAAAGACCTTGGTTGAGATTGAAAACTGCAAGTCTTTAACCTCCAAAAAATGGCTACTGGAAAAAGCGGCGGAGTTGGTAGGAAAGTCGCCCAACAAATAATTTTTAATACCATGCCCATAAACAATAATAATTTTGCCGGGCTTGTTAAAGAGTTCGTCTGAACCGTTCACACCTTTTATTGAATTTATGAAAAAAATGCACCCTAGTTTTCCACTGCTTGCTTTCTTGTTCTTGACAAAAATCTCTATTGGACAAACTGATATCTCTATTGGCCAATGGAAAGAACACTTACCGTTTAGCAATGGGGTGTATGTTACCCAAAGCGATGACAAAATTTATTATGCGACCCGGTATGCGGTACTAGAAGTGGATAAGCAGGAACGCTCTGTGCGTCGCATGACCAAAGTGGAAGGTCTGAGTGACGTCGGGGTGAAACTCGTAAAATATAACCGGGGAAGTAAGATTTTAGTCATCGTTTACGACGATAGTAAGGTGGACCTTGTGAGCGAGTCAGGAATCCTGACGCTTCCATCTATCGGTGATGCTCCTTTCCTTGGTGGCAAAACGATTTTCGACATCTACATGGCAAATGACTCTATTGCCTATTTCGCCGCCAACTACGGGATTACAACTCTCAATCTGAAACAGGGCCTATTTCCTAACACCATTAAGACCCCTGTGGAAGTGCGCTCCGTGCGGATTTTCGAAGATAAAATCTATGCCGCAACTGACGATGGACTTTACGTCGCCGACCCCAATGCTGGCTACAATATCAATGACTTTTCCAATTGGGAATGGCTAAATGGCACAAAGGGGCTTCCCCAAGTCTTCGAATCAGATGCCATGACCCTATTCAACGGCCAACTTTACCTTGATGTGAACGACAGCCTCTATAGTTTCAATGGCAGCGAGGCAGCGTATGTTTTTCATTTTGACACCCTTGATTTGACCTTCTTGACTTCCGAAGGAGAGCACTTGCTTGCAGGCTTTTTTTGTGGCCCAAGCTGTAAAGGGCAGGTTTTCTCTTTTGACCAAAACCTAACCTCCACGAATAAAGGCTCATCCTGCTTGATTTTTCCCAGATATGCCATTGAAGATGAAAAAGGTACCCTTTGGTATGCTGACGATATACGTGATTTTTATGTGCAGGACAAAGACGCCGGTTGCACTTCTTTTAGCGTGAACAGCCCTTATTCTATCAATACCTACCAACTTGACGTGGCAAATGGAAAGGTCTGGGTAGCTGGTGGAGGTGTTGATTTGACGTTCAGCGCACTTGGTAGGACAGAAGGTTTTTATGGTTTTGTTGATGGAGAATGGACTGCATACAATCTTAGGGTCACGCCAGAGTTAGCTGGAATATCTGACTTCTTGGATATAAAAACTGACCCTGTCACGGGAAAAATTTATGCAGCTGCATTTTGGGATGCACTGGTCTGTTTGGATCTAGTTACAGGTGAGTTCAAAATTTTCAACGAAACCAACTCAACGCTGCAAGGTGCCCAACTTGACGAATCGCGCACTCGCGTGACTGGACTTGCATTTGATGCTGAAAACAACCTATGGATGTGCAATCACAATGCTCCGAAGCCGCTTGCTGTCATGACCAACACTGGTGATTGGTACAGCTTTGAGCTTCCATGTTTGGTGGACGACCAGATACAGCGGGTGGTCATTGACGCTCTGGGTTACAAATGGATGTTTTCTTCGGGCAACAGTACCGGCATTATTGTTTTTGACGAAGGTGAAGACCTCTCCAGTAGTGCCGATGACCGATGTGTAGTGCTAAATGCTTCCAATTCCGTATTGCCTACCAATGAGGTTACTAGTATGGAGGTGGACAGGGATGGCAGTGTTTGGGTAGGCACAAAACTTGGTGCTGCGGTATTTCAGTGTGATCCATTTAGTGGCGAGTGCCCAGGTAGCAGGCCCTTCGTGACGGTGGACGGCTTCGGGGCCAACCTTCTTGAAGACATTGAGGTGCGAGCAATTGCTGTGGACGGTGCTAACCGGAAATGGTTTGGCACAGGTGCTGGTGTTTTCGTCATGTCGCCAGAGGGTAACACACAAATCGCCCATTTTACCGCAGAAAATAGCCCACTTTTCGATGATGGCATCACGGATATTGACTTCAACGATGAGACAGGTGAGGTATACATTGGTACTTTGCGTGGCTTGATTTCTTATCGGGCCGAAGCGACTTCTGCGCCTAGCTACCATCCAGGTGCAGTAGTGTTCCCGAACCCTGTCCGAGAGAATTATTTTGGCCCAATTGCCATCAAAGGTCTGGCCGAGGATTCCACGGTAAAAATCACAGATGTGAGCGGGCAATTGGTTTATGAAACAGAAGCTCTGGGTGGGCAGGCCATTTGGGATGGCAACGATTACAACGGTCGGCGGGCCAATACTGGTGTGTATCTTGTGTATGCCACCAACCGTAATTCTAACGACCCTCAGGTGGCGGTGGCGAAGATATTATTGATGAAATAAAAGCTTGAAAAAGCCTGAATCAGTGGTGGCTTGATTATTCCACTCCCATGTACTCCCAGCAAAAAGTAGCATATTTGGATAAGGCTGCATCCCCTGCTACCATGGAAAAATAATCTCTCGCCTTTACTTTTTGACCTAAGTCAAAATGCCGTTTGCCGATGAACCAACAAGCAGCACTTTTTTTATAAAAATCTTCTGACTTCATCAATTTTTCAAACAATGGGAGTGCCTCATCATAATGTTTGAGTTGATGCAGCGACCAAGCATGGTAAAAATTCACATTATCCCAGTCAGCAGTCTCTAGGTCTAAATTTGGTTGGCGTTCCAGCAGCTTGAATGCCTCATCGGCACGGGTGTAGCATTTGTTGAAGCAATAAGTTTCAGCGGCATTGAAATACGGTAGGAAATCGCCCGTTTCCCGAAATTTTTCCTGGAGCAAAATCTTGAATGCATCGCCAGGATCGAGTGGGTTGAGGCTCAAGTAATTCTCTAGGTTTACCTGAAATGTGTCGGCAAGAAGTAGGTATGCAAGCGCTGTACCTGTGCTGTCAGGCCCCGACTCAAGGTATTTCTCCAGTGGCTTTTGCCACTTTTTTTCGCCTTTGACAAACTTCACCAACCCATCATAAAGTAAATGGTCAGCACCAGGCAATCGCTCAATAGCAGAGAGGGCAGAATCGTAATCACCCAGCAGTGAACCAAGGTAGAAAGCATTGCCCAGCACGGTCTGGTCGGCGTTCTTATCCCTTAGCGAAAGGCGCAGGTATTGGCGGGCACTGTCCAATTTGCCATCGAAGAAAAACTCCCCGGCCATGTCGCTCAAAAGCCCAGTTTGCGAAGGAAAAAGTTGGTAATCCTGCTGGTAGGCTGCTATCATACCGTCAAAATCGCCCCGGTCGCCGAGGTAACGGGCGTAGTTGGCAAGCTGGATTGGCAGGTCGGCATCGGCACTAGCGTGTTGCTTCGCAATGGGCATTCGTGCCGACAGCTTCTGCGCCTGTAACGACAGGGCATAAAGCTGACAAAGTCCAAGTTGGATGTCTTCCCTTTCTGGGTCGAGTTTCAGGGCGGCGAGCCAAAGTCTTTCAATGCTTGCCGCCACTGAATCCGGTACGACAATGGGCGGTGAGCCCCTCTCCACTGTGCCAACATCGTACACGTCCTCCACAAAATTACGGAGTAAAGAAGCCTGTGCCTGCTGTTCATAGAGGTATTTGTTCAGTATCACGTTGCCCTTCATCATGATAGCGTCCACGTTGATGGGGTCCTGCATCAGGTAGCGATTCACGAGGTCTTCTGCCTCACCCAACATGCCTGCTTTCATCAGGGAAGTAGCGTCCTCAATGATTGTTTGGCTAAAAGAGCCAACCGCACATACCAAGAAAATGATTGGAATAAATACCCTTTTCATAGTTTTATTGAGACCATCAAACTCAGTGATAACTAATTGTCTTCCATGAAAAATGCCCAAAAAATACTAATTAAGCTTTCCATTTGATATTGCACCCGGCGCTAGGGTATTGCTTCGCAACAGGTTTTTCGCCTGCCAAAACAGCATCAAGGGCAGCCCGGAGGTCATGGCCAGTGAGCGGCGTGCCGGAATTCGGGCGGGAGTCGTCGAGGCGACCTCGGTAGGCAAGGCGCTGGTCTTTGTCAAAGACGTAAAAATCGGGTGTACAGGCAGCGTCATATACCTTGGCAACTTCCTGCGTTTCGTCGTACAGATAGGGGAAGGGATACCCAACAGTTTGCGCCAATGCTTTCATCTTTTCAGGAGAATCAGCTGGGTATTTTTCCACGTCGTTAGCACTGATGGCCACGAAACCAACGCCCTGTGACAGGTAGTCATTAGCCAATCTTACAATTTCTGGGTTGACGTGGACAACGTACGGGCAGTGGTTGCAGCTGAAAATAACTACCGTGGCCTTTTGGCCTTGCACATCTTTTAGTGTGAGTGTTTTTCCAGAAACTGTATCGGGTAGTTTGAAATCGGGTGCTGCCGTACCAAGGGGCAGCATGTTTGATTCGGTGTAAGCCATTTTGAATATATGGTAGAAAGTAAAAAAGCAAAAGTAAGATTTTTAGTCGGCAGTCTCGCTTGAAATCCTGATAGCTTAGGTTAACGGCAGGGCTTGACTCTTGACTTTAAACTACTCTGTTTGAAGGACGATGAACTCTACTCGGCGGTTCATTTGGCGGCCTTGCGGCGTGCTATTATTAGCCACAGGTTGGGCACTGCCACATCCCTTGAAGCGGGTTCGACTGGCAGGTATGCCATTTCCATAAAGGTATTCGGCTACGGCTTTTGCCCTTTTTTCGGATAGGGTTTGGTTATAATCGTCATCCCCCATGCTGTCAGTATGTCCACATACTTCAATGGCGAGTTGCGGGTTTTCCCGCATTATTTTTAGCAGTTTTTTCAGTTCTACGTAAGAACGGGGCATCAGCTCAGAACGATCGTGCTCGAAGTAAATATCCCGTAGTGGGACGGCCTTCCCGGGTTCGAGTTTAATATTGGAGAGGTCATCTTCAGGTACAGGGATGGGAAGTATGGGCGGTATTTTTTTTACCAAAACATCTTCAATATAATAGTAGCCAAAAGGAAGGCTGCCATCGTTGCCAGGCTTGGTGAGCGTGAGGCTGTCTGGAAAAAAATTACCGATGACAAGATACTCCGCTTCGGTATCGGCTATGAATTTGCCCGACACTTTTATCCAGCGGTTCTTGCCTTCTATGATGTCATCGGCTATTACCTGTGGGGTGTAGCTGAGCAGACCGTCCGTGATTTCCTCGATTTTTTCCTTTGAAAAAAAGAAGCCCAAATTGTTGGTTCTGAGCGACTTGGGAAGGTGGCTGACCCACATTTCGGCTAGGTAGCTCTGGCCTAAAACGAGTGGCTCGCTAAGTTGTATCTGGATGTATTCCCTGCAATGAGGTTTTCCTTGGCCACAGCCGTAGGTGGTAATACCGACCATAGAAAGCCCCGTGCGGGGCACTTGTTTGCCGAAGCCTTTTTCCTCCCAATGCGCTGGCACACGTACTTTCGGCCCAAATACATCGGGACTAGCATTGGTCGCCGACGACCAATATTTCATCACGTTTGTGAAGTGCTCACCTTTGTAAAACCAGCCGATAGGTGGGGAAGAGTAAAGTTCGAAACTTGGGTTGGGGATAATATTTTCAGGTTCGCCAACCGTTTGGGCAGTGAGCAAATTGCAACTCAACAGGAGTATTGGCAGAATATAGCTAAGTTTCATGTCGGTGCAGTTCGTTGATTCGACCTTATGGCATTTGATAAAAATGGTCGATCTGCAAACTCGAAATAAGATGCCCGTAGTTTGTCAGGGTTATTTTTTAAAGTGCTCAGAACTGTTCAAGCATCCAAACACCCATTTTCACGGCAATAAAAATAATGAGAAAAGCCATCAAAAGTAACACAAAAATCAATGCAAAAATCACTGGGATTGCACTGCCGCTGTGCTTGCCTGATTGGTAATGCTCTTGGAGCAGGCGGTAATTTCTACGGTTGGCCTTGAAGCTTAGGTCGAAGATATCACCAAGCACAGGGATACTGCCTACGAGCGTGTCGAGCAATATGTTTCCTAGCATTTTCACAACTACCATTCCACTAGCGCCGTGGCGGGCCATAGCGATGACCAGTAGGCCAGAGAAGCCAAAAGTGACAGCATCGCCAGCGAAAGGGATGAGGCCCACTAGGAAGTCCAGTCCGAAACGGATGCTGGTGCCTGGAATCCGAAATCGGCTATCCATCAAATCCGTTAAAGAATCGAGGTATTTGAACTCCACAGGGGGTGTTTCAAGCAACTGATTTTCCATTTTGCAAAAATTTTTCTTCGCAAAAATGCCCTTGCTTCGCTAATACGCGAGAAAATGACCTCAAGAAATGCTTTAAACCAAATAAAACCTGCTAGCGGCTTGGTTTCACCATTTGTTAGGCTTACTTTTGCGCCGCTTTTGACGGAAGGTGTTTTTTTTAAAGAAATGCTTTGTGCAAAGGCGAGTATTCACTCGGTGGTTTGCTTTGAAAATACTGGCCTTCTGAAGTTTTAGTTTCAGGATTTTAGAATCAAGCTCAACCACCTATTTCTTCACCTTTTAAAAAAACATTTGTCAATGCTCAACGAGAAAAAGACGAATGAAGAAATCGATGAAGCAGATGACCTGCTCACCGATGACACTGAAGTAGAAACAACAAATAACGACACCGATGATGACCTCAGCCCTGAAGAAGTTTCCATTGAGGAACTAATAGCTGGCCAAGGCTCATTCGATGATTTCAACTGGGAATCTGCCAACAAACATGGCGCTACTTATACCAAGGATGAGCGTGAGCGCTTGACTGAAAAGTACGACCAGACGCTGAGTTCCCTTCTCGAAAATGAAATCGTAGCTGCTACTGTCACATCTATCACCAGTGGCGATGTGGTACTTGACCTTAACTTCAAATCCGACGGTCTTGTATCTGTTGGGGACTTCAAGGACATCCCTGACCTCAAAATAGGTGACAAAGTGGATGTTTATGTGGAGCGCCAAGAAGACGAAAAAGGTCAGCTCGTACTTTCCCGCCGCAAGGCTAAGTTGCTGAAAGCTTGGGAATCACTCAAGGATTCCTTTGAAAATGGCACGGTCATCCGTGGTACAGTTATCAGCAAAACCAAAGGTGGCCTCATCGTTGATTGCAGCGGTTTGGAGACATTCCTTCCTGGTTCACAGATTGACATCAAGCCTATCCTCGACTACGACCAGTTCGTAGGCAAGCAGATGGAGTTCAAAGTTGTCAAAATCAACGAGACTATCAAAAACGCTGTTGTTTCCCACAAAGCACTTATTGAAAGCGACCTTGCTGAGCAGCGTGACGCCATCATTGGCCGCCTCGAAAAAGGTCAGGTACTTGAAGGCTTGGTCAAGAACATCACCGATTTCGGTGCGTTCCTCGACCTTGGTGGTGTGGACGGTCTGTTGTACATCACTGACATCTCTTGGGGACGCATCAACCACCCAAGCGAAGTGCTGCACCTCAACCAGAAAATCAACGTTGCGGTACTCGACTTCGATGAGAACAAAAAGCGTATCTCACTTGGTCTCAAGCAATTGCAACCACATCCATGGGAAGTACTTTCTGCCAACATCAAGGAGGGGGATACTATCACGGGTAAAGTTGTGAATGTGGAAGACTACGGTGCATTCCTTGAAGTAATGCCAGGTGTTGAAGGCTTGATCCACGTCTCAGAGGTATCTTGGGGCAATCAGCAAATCAACGCCAAGGATTTCTTCAAGATGGGCGCTGAACTGGAAGCCAAAGTGGTTACTATCGACCGTGACGAGCGCAAGATGTCTTTGAGTATCAAGCAACTCACCAACGATCCATGGGAGGAACTCAGCGAGCGCTTCCCTGTAGGCAGCCGCCACAAAGTGAAGGTGAAAAACCTCACGCAGTACGGTGTGTTTGTTGAGTTGGAAGATGGCATCGGCGGCATGATTCACATCTCTGACCTTTCATGGACGAAGCGTTACTCACACCCATCTGAGTTTACGAAAGTGGGTGAAGATATTGACGCTGTCGTACTGGAAGTGGACAAGGATAACCGCAAGCTGTCCCTCGGCCACAAGCAGACGGAAGAAAATCCATGGGATACATTCGAAAACGTGTTCCCAGTTGGTTCATACCACGAAGGTACTGTTGTTCGTCGTGACGACCGTGGTGCCATCGTACAATTGCCACACGGGTTAGAGGCTTTCGCTCCTATCAAGCACTTGAAGAAAGAAGACAACACGACTGCCGATTTGGAAGAAGTGCTGATTTTCAAGGTGATTGAGTTCAACCGTGATGACAAGCGCCTTTTGGTTTCTCACACTCGCTACCTCGATGATATCCGTCGTGAGGCTGATGAGACTGTGAAGAAAGAAAAGGATAAGGAGCACGAAGAAGTACGCCAAACTGTGAAGAAGCAACAGGCAACTGTTGTAAGCTCTACGCTTGGTGATTTGGATGTGTTCAGCCAATTGAAAGAACAGTTGGGTGATTCTACTCCGACTCCACCACCACCTGCGCCAAAAGCAAGTAAAGCTAAGGCGGCGGCAGAAGAAGTTATCGCTGAAACTACCAATCCAGAGGAGGTAGAAGACAAAGCGGAAGCTGCTGCTGACGACGACGCAGAATAATCAGAATTTCATTTTTGATGGAAAATATAACCCCGGCTTGAGCATTCAAGTCGGGGTTTTTATTTAAAAAAAATGGGGAGAAAGACAAAATATCTTACTCCCCAAGTATTAAACAGAATTGCTAATTTACTTCAAGAATTCAAGGCTTTTTTTCACAAAAGCGCTCAATTCAGCGCCTTTCAGCATGCCCTGGTTCAGCAGTGCAAGGTCGAGTAGATGCTTGCCAAGGTTTTTCCGCTCGTCACCTTCCGATAGTTTGAGCAGCTTTTCAGCAACAAACGGGTGATTAGAATTGACGACTATATTGTACATATCGCCAAAATCACCCATCATGGCCATTCCACCGCCACCAAGTGCCTGCATTTCCTTCATCCTGCGCATAAACTCAGGCCGGGTAATCTGAACGGGCTGGTCATTCGGTGACAAAGCTTTCAAAGTGACTGACGGGCCAACTTTGCCTTTCACTAACTCTTCGAATACAGATTTGACAGCTTCTTGCTCTTTCTCGCTGAGCACGCTTTCCTGTTTTTCGTCTTTTTGTACCAAGTTGTCAATGGTGTCTGAATCTACACGGACAAAAGTCACGTCTTTTAGTTTATGCTCTAAATGTTGCATAAAGTGAGCATCAATGACATTATCAAACTTAAGTACATCGTACCCACGCTCCTTGGCTGCTTCAATGAGGCTGTGGTGCTCTTCGGCGTTGTGCGTGTAAAGCATTACAATACGTTTGTGCTTGTCCGTTTGCGCAGCACTTACTTTTTTCTGGTACTCATCCGCCGTAAAAAATTCACCGTCAACATTTTCAAGAAGGGCAAAATCAATGGCTTTTTCATGGAATTTTTCATCGGACAACATGCCATATTTTACAAAAACACCCAAATCTGTCCACTTGTCTTCAAAAGCTTTACGGTCAGCTTTGAAGAGGTCGTGTAGCTTGTCAGCTACTTTTTTTGTGATATATCCTGTAATTTTCTTTACGTTGCTGTCACTTTGAAGGTAGCTCCGACTCACATTCAATGGTATGTCTGGCGAGTCAATGACACCATGGAGCAGTGTCAGGAAGTCAGGCACAATTTCTTTAACCTCATCCGTGACATAAACTTGATTGCAGTAGAGCTGAATCTTGTTTTTCTGTACTTCCATCGAATTGCTCAATTTTGGAAAGTACAAAATCCCTGTCAAGTTGAATGGGTAGTCTATATTAAGGTGTATCCAGAACATAGGGGCTTGATAGCTAAACGGATACAGTTCCTCATAAAAGTTGCGGTAATCATCATCCGTAAGTTCATTCGGCTGCTTTTTCCAAGCTGGCGAAGGATTGTTGATAATATTGTCCACTTCAATTTCTTTAGTGGTCTTCTCTTCACCTTCGCCTTCTTCCAAAGTTTCTTTGCGGGTACCAAACTTGATAGCGATTGGCAGGAACTTACAATATTTTTTCAGCAGTTCCTCAATCCGATTATCTTCAAGAAACTCTTTACTGTCATCACTAATGTGCAGGATAATGTCTGTTCCACGCTCAATTTTTTCACTTGGAGAAATGCTGAATTCTGGGTTGCCGTCACAAAGCCAGTTGACAGCTGGCTCATCTGCTCTCCATGATTTAGTGTTTACTTCCACCTTATCAGCCACCATGAAGGCCGAATAGAATCCAAGTCCAAACTTCCCGATGATGTTGTGCTCACTCTGATACTTGTCCACGAATTCTTGGGCGCTGGATATGGCAATTTGGTTGAGGTATTTGTTCACCTCAGTTTCGCTCATTCCTATTCCCTTGTCCCGAATGGTCAGCGTTCCTGCGGTTTTGTCAATTATGACCTCTACTGTGAGGTCACCCGCATCACCCTGAAGTTCACCCCTAGAAGCGATGGACTTTAGTTTGGTAGTGGCGTCAATGGCATTAGCTACAAGTTCCCGCAGAAATATCTCGTGGTCGGAATACAGGAACTTTTTGATGATTGGAAAAATGTTTTCTGACTGGACTGAAATATTGCCTTTTTGCATAGTTGTTATTGATTGTTTATTAAGGTTTTGTGAATGAATGCTTGTGCGCTTTGCTAAAGAGTAGAAATTTTTTTTTTCGGGTTACCCCATCGAAGTACCAAAATACTTCTCAAAGTACATGCCACTGGATTTTTACTGACAAAATGACTGATTTTGTTGATTATTTTAAAGATGGGAAATATAAAACATTGTTTTCCATCTATATTTAAAAGGCGTTATCAATGTCACAGTTTTAAGTAAAAGTAGTTGAACAGGCATTGCTTTTGCCTGTATCCTTGTGCCGTTGTTTTGATAAACCAATCAAAAATTATGGTAAACGCAGTTAGACATTTTCATGGATTGAAAGAAACAGATTACAGTATGAATACTGGAATGGAAATTCATGGACGTAGTGTAAAAGACTTGATTACTAAGTTTTTCTACCGAGACAGTCACCTGTGTTTTCACATTCTATTGTATGTGGATGGAGGAGAAACAGTTTTCTTCCGAGAGTTTCAGGATTATGCGGAGTACAAAAAGGCTTTCAGTGATTTGCAATTGGCTAGGCTCAATAATATAATCATCAACGTGCCGAAAAAAAATCTGGCGACAAACAGTATTGTTGCAAAAGTGGCATGATTTTCGGTTTAGTGAGTACGATTTCAAAATTAAATTCGGATTCAGCCTATCACCCTCCCACACTGAGTTTTGTGTCCGAATGTAAGCCCCGCTTCCCTGAAACCAGCCGATTTGAATTCATAACTATATACCCGATTAAAGAAACGGAAGAAGCTATTTATAGCTTCATTACAGGCATAATGAAAAACGGTCAGCCTGTGTCCAAAGAGGTTTCGAGGCAGAAGTGCCTTGGGACAGTGAGTGAGACCAGTTCGTTTGGGGGGTAGAGCTGGTCTTATACTCACTTTTTTTAAAAAAGGGCATCGACATATCAAGTCGATGCCCTTTTTGCATTTTATCTTTTCAGCTTTTCATTAGAGGCATGACGACTTGAGTCTCGCAAGGTTTTTTTCTCCAAATTTTTTCTCATAGCCTCTGTCAAATTCACCCCAGTTTGGTTTGCTAGGCAAATGAGCACAAAAAGTACATCTGCCATTTCGTCCGATAGCTCATCTTTGGCTACAAGGGCAAGTTCTGCATTCTTGAAGGATTGCTCCCCGTAAATTCTCGCCATTAATCTCGCTACTTCACCGACTTCTTCCATCAAAATGGCCATATTCGTCAGTTCGTTGAAATAGCGGATTCCAATGGTGTTAATCCAATCATCAACAGTTTTTTGTGCTTCGGCAATTGTCATTATAATATGAGATTGGTAAGGTATAACTACGGTATAGCTTCAAGGCTATCGAGGATACTGTCCAATGTTTCGAATGATTTCAAACCTATTTTTTCCTCTTCTCCTCCTGCCAAACTAAGGCCAATGGGATTTAAGAGTTCAAGTACTTGTAACGTTTCATGGGGTAGGAAATCAAGTGATAGAATTACTTTATGAGTATAAAATAGCTTTTTTAAAAAGTTGATGGAAAGTGGGCCGCCAGTTTGAAGCATTTTCCAATTGATACCTGCTTTAGTGAAATCCAGTATAAAATAAGTACACCAGGGTTCATAAGCTTCAAAATGTGCCAAGATTTCAGCTTCAGTTGTTGCAGACTCTACTACTACTTCTTTCATGAAAGTTAACCCAGTTATGGTTTCTAACTCGGAAACCGGAGTGTACATTCCCACCTGGACGGCATCAAAATGTAGCAGTTCATTGGCAGATATAATTTCCTCGGCAGTTGCAAAATCAAACTCTCCTACAATTTCCACTCCATCGACCCACTCAGCAATTGCTTTGGCTGCCAGTATTGAGATAGAATCCCTAGAACTTCCGCCAAACCTGAATCCCAACCATTTCACCTCTCTGGCTGCAAAATAACGGGCATCAGTAAGGTTGTTGATGCCACTTGCCTTTATTTTTGTTTTCAGCATTTTTTTGAAATATCTAACTTGTTGCGCAAAGCTAAACAGCATTTTTTTAGAAATGGCACAGACGAAGGATTCCTATTTTGAGCAAGTGTACGATGTAGTACGATGTGTACCTCCAGGTAGAGTAACGACTTATGGTGCCATCTCAAGTTTTCTAGCCTTGGGCTCAGCCAGAATGGCGGGTTGGGCACTAAACCACTGCCATGACATGCTGGACGTGCCTGCCCACAGAGTGGTGAATCGAAAAGGTGAACTGTCTGGCAGGGCCCATTTCAGACCGCCTTCTAGTATGCAGGAGCGCCTTGAAAGTGAGGGCATCAAAGTTGAAAATGACCAAGTAGTGGAATTTAGTACATTATTTTGGGATCCAGCCGACCATTTTTAACACTTCACCAAAAATGTAGTTATTGCATTTTTCAGTGCTTCTTCGTCGAAAAAATGGTTATGCAAGCCACTCCGCTTAACTGCCTCGGCAAGGCCCGATTTAAGGTGTAGCTTGTTTTGCTTTTGAGTAAAAAAAACGTTTTCCTCTAAAAATTTTGCTGCAAGATACTCCTGTTCTGTCTGGCCAGGTGTAGGAATTAGTAAAGCACATTTACCTAGCCTAGCTAAATCCATCACTGTGCTATAGCCTGACCTCCCAATGAATACCTCGCTCTCTAGCAGGGCATTGTGAAGTGCTTCACCTGTTAAGTACGGTATCATTTTTACATTGTTGGGGATAAAAGTTGGAGCTTCATGTAGTTGTTCTGGCTTTCCTTGAATGATTAGAAATGTACCTGATAATTGTCCAAATTGCTGAATCAATGCCGCTTCCAGCCTTGTCCGTTGTGGTTCAGGCCCCGAAAGCACCGCAATCGCATCAAAGCGCTTGCTTGATGTTTGGCCGACTGGTAGTTGGGTAAGTGCGCCTATGTAGCTAGTCTTTTTCTTTAAAAAAGGGTTTACTGGATGAGAAAGTTCGCCTGACAAGTTAGGTGATGCGCACAAATCTGGGATCCAACATTCATTGAATTGATTGATAATGAGGAAGTTAAATAAATTCACTATTTTTTTGAGTAAAAAAAAAGGTATTTGGATATTTACTTGGTGGGTAAGAAATATGCAGTGTTTTATTGAACTAAAACAGCCAAATCGATTATCGGAAATAATACCATCAAATCCATGTCTGGCCACCAATTGCTGAGCAGTGCGGTGTTCAAGCCAGATAGTTCGAAGGATTCTGGGCGAATGCCAAGCCATATTCCAAACCATGAACCGTGTGCGATATTTAACCTTGTAGCTTGGCATTTCAAAACTAGTCAAGTCGGGAAATACCTGTCGTAATAAGGCCAATGCCTCGCCGTCAGATGCGAAGGCTACAGTAGCTCCTTGACGCTGTAATTCTCGGATAATAGGAATACAACGGGTCGCATGGCCTAGCCCCCAACCCAGTGGAGCAACAAGTATTTTTTTCGGCTGGCTCAAGGAATTCATTAAGTTTGTGTTTCTAGTTAATCGTAGATTACCATGAAATCACGCCATTGGCAATTCATCCTACTATTGTTTTTCCTATGCTTGCTGGCAGCCTGCCGAGCGAGCGATTGCACTTGCCCATAAATAACGAAAGGGTCTACCAATGTAGGCAGGCCCCTTCGATTTTTCTTTTTCGTACTAAAATCAATTCAGTCTGATTTCATCATCAGTGTCGTTAAAAAACTTATAATCTGACACTTGGTAGCTGTTTTCGGCTTTAATGCTAATCCATTTGTAATATTTGCGGTACCATTTCATTTGGATGCTTGGCAGGCCCTTTTTGAGGAAAGCGGCAACAAATGGATGTGTTTTAAGCGTAAGCTTCCCTTTTGCACCTGATTCCAAAATGAATTTCAAATCCCGTTCGATTAAGTCTGTGACCAAAACGGAAGGGGTGACTTTACCGGTACCGTTACAAGCGGGGCATAATTCGGCTGTATTGATTTTGACTTCTGGCCTTACCCGCTGGCGGGTGATTTGCATCAGGCCAAACTTGCTCAGCGGTAGGATGGTGTGCTGGGCACGGTCTTTTCGCATCGCATCCCGCATCACTTTAAAGAGTTCCTTCTTGTGCTCGTTGTTGCGCATGTCGATGAAGTCAATCGTGATGAGGCCACCAATGTCCCTCAGCCTTAATTGCCGGGCAATTTCTTCAGCTGCTTCCACATTGACGTTCAAAACTGCTTCCTCCTGATTGGTGCCGGTCATTTTATGCCCACTGTTAACGTCAATGACGTGCATAGCCTCAGTGGATTCAATAATTATGTAAGCACCACTGTTTAGCGTGGCCGTTTTACCAAAGGAAGATTTGATTTGGCGGGTAACACCATGCGTTTCAAAAATTGGCTTATTCTTGTTGTGAAACGTGGCAATATCCACTTTTTCCGGGGCAATATTGCCTAGGAAATGGCGAATGTTTTGGTAAAGCTGCTTGTCGTTGACGACAATACTGTTGAATGAATCGCTGAGGATGTCCCGCAATATACTGCTGGTCTTGTCCAGCTCACTGAGGAGTTTTGCGGGTGGTTTAGCACCTTGGAGTTGATTGAAGACATCCTCCCACTTGCTCTGCATCATGGCCAATTCCTCGTTAAGGTCTTGGATGCGTTTTCCTTCGGCAGCAGTTCGTACGATTACACCAAAGTTCTTGGGTTTGATGCTTTCTATTAGTGATTTTAATCGCTTGCGTTCGTCGGCATTTGCTATTTTTTTTGAAACAGCAACAATATCCGAGAAAGGCGTGAGGACCAAAAAGCGACCAGGAATGGTCAACTCGCAGCTGAGTCGTGGGCCTTTAGTGGAAATGGGTTCCTTCAGGATTTGCACCAACACAGGTTGCCGTTTAGTGACAACTTGATCCATCTTGCCCGTTTTGATGATTTCAGGCTCGATTTTGAAATTGTCCAGCGTTGGCGTGGTTTGGCTGCCGGAAAGCACGCTGTTGGTGTACTTGAGCAGTGATTTCAGTTTTGGGCCGAGGTCGGTATAATGCAGGAACGCTTCTTTTTTGTGGCCAATGTCCACGAAAGCGGCGTTGAGATTAGGCATTGTCTTGATGACTTTGCCTAAAAAAATGTCCCCAACCGAGAAGTTATTGTTCGTTTTTTGGTGGTGCAACTCTACGAGTTTACCATCCTCCAGTAGTGCGATTTCTACTTCGGTGGGGGTAGAATTGATGATTAATTCCTTTTCCACGTTGGTCTATTTAAAACTCCCCGCAAGGAGTTTGACAGGAATAGCAAAGCGAGCTCGTCCGCTATCGCACGATGATTTGGAAAAGGTCAACTCAAGGAAAGAAAGCCAAAGGAAGGAGCAATGCCAGATATTGTAAAGCCTGGGTCAGCTAAAAATGGGATAGGATTTACTGTTTTGTATCAAAAATTGGGGTGCCTGTTTCTTCATAAAAATAATTGCCTCCAACCCCTCCTAAATCCCATTTTTGCTTGATGCTGACCTACGAATGTTCAGAATCAGGTATTTACCTTACGGATGGTGTATGCACCGAAAACGGTTTGGTTGTCTTTTTTGGGTAAATCGGGTTCTTTGTTGAAACCCGTCGGTTTTGGGATTGCTATACTTTTTCGGTTGCTCCTTTTGGAAAGGTTTGCTGTTTTGACCTATTAAAATCCCCGGCTTGATAGACCGGAACGACGATTGGCAACCCAAAACAGAAACATCCGTCGAGTTGCCAATCGATTACAAGGTTTAGCTAAACCTACCGGTTCTTCTTCTTATGACGGTTCTTACGCAGTCTTTTCTTGCGTTTGTGTGTTGCAATTTTGTGACGCTTACGCTTTTTACCACAAGGCATGTCAATTACGCTTAAATTAGTTAACAAATAATGGATACTGAATCACTAGCTTGGAAAACGCAGGGATTGTTGGCGCTCCAAATGTCAATGGTTCAGTTTCCGGATAATTTCTCGCATTTTGATTTTAAATCAGCTGCTTTTGCTGATTCACCCATCCCTTCGTAGGCTTGGGCAAGGAGGCAAGTTGCCGCCTTATTGTCCGGTTCAAGTTCTACAACCCTTGAAAGGCGTTGAACTGCCCGGTCGAATTGTCCAGTTTTGATGGCTAGCCTACCCAACTGGGTCAAGACGAGAACATCATCTGGATACTGCTTGTTTAGGTCTACCAACATCAGAATGCCTTTCATCGGAGTCTCCTTTGGAGGGTTTTCCGTGTAAACCAAGGCCAGATTGACCTTGTGCTGAATGTTGGATGGATTCAATGAAGCAGCTTTTTCCAATGCCTGTACGGCATGTTCGGTGCAAAAGCTCTTGATTTTATCTTCCTGTTCCCGTTGGACACAAAGGGAGTAAGTAGTACCAGCAATTGACCACGCTTCTTCTTCACGGGTTATTTCTGCTACTTTTTCAGCATAATAGCCAGCAATGCCCGGTTTCTCCAATTGGTACCAAAAACTGGAAAGTTGTTTGTACGATTCTGCCTTTGCAGAGTCGGGTGATGCCTTTTCAACATCTCCTTCTAGGGCCATAACCGAGGCTGCTGCTTGGGTTGAAAGGCTTGCTTTTGCATCAACCAGCATTGAATTAATATCCGTGCTTGAAAATGCTCCTGCCCTTTGTTTTTCAACCGCTTTTTGCTTACTCGGTTTTGTGTCAAATCCAAAATACAAAATGGCGAACAACAAAATCGCCACTGAAATCAACGTCCATTGGCTTTTGCTCATCAACCATTTGTTTGTTGTGGCTCAAAACCTTCGCTAGCGCAAAGCTGTGTGTCAATCATCGCTGTCATCTTCTGGCAGGTGGTCCACATTACCCTTCACATGCTCAACAAAAATCTTTGCAGGCTTGAAAGACGGAATATAGTGTTCCGGAATATCAATGGACACATTGCGCTTGATGTGACGTCCGACCTTCTTCTTTCTTTTTTTGATAACGAAGCTCCCAAAGCCCCGGATATACACGTTGTCTCCACCGGCAAGTGAATTTTTCACTGACTTGAAGAATTCTTCAAGTGTTACCAAGACATCAACTTTTGCGACACCGGTTTTTTCGGAAATGGCTGTTACTAAGTCAGCTTTTCTCATCTTATTTAACTGGTTTAGAATGAGTTATGAAAAAAACTACTGGTTTCTCAAAACGAGGTCGCAAATTTCGCCTTTTTTTTGATTTACGGAAATAAAACTCAATTTAATTTCAGCTTTTTTTCCGTTAATTATCAATGGGTTATGTGTTTTGAGCAGGTCAATTTTGGACCTCCCCCCAATCCTTTTTGCAATAATACAAGGATGGTCCCACTCGATTATTGGGCACAACCGCTTCTTTCCAAATTTTAGAAAACTCAAACTTTCGCTTTTCCTCAAAAGCTTTAGTAAAGTCCCTTAATTTTATATAGGGTGGTTGCCTATCTTTGCGAACTGCCAGCCCAGCTTCGCAATATTGTGGCCGGTTTCACTCTCAAATATTCTATATGCTTTTATCAATGACGGGCTATGGGCGGGCCACCAACTCCTATGAATCGAAGGTAATTACCGCAGAAGTGCGCTCCTTGAACAGCAAATTCACTGACATGCGTGTTAAAATCCCTGCAAACTACAGGGAAAAAGAGCACCAGTTACGCCGACTCATCAGTGAGCGAATTGAACGAGGCAAGATTGATTTCACGATTGATGTCAAATCCATGCATGGGGATGAAGGCTTTGGCCTTAACGTGCCACTTTTCAAGCGCTATTACCAAGAACTTTCCAGCATAGCCGATTCGATGGACATGCCTAAGGATGGCCTGATGGGGGCCATTCTCCGCATCCCCAATGTTATTATGACCGAAGAAAGCGGAATGGATGAGAACGAATGGAAGGCCGTAGAAAAAACGCTGGAGGAGGCGCTCGTGAATTTTGACATGTTTCGTCAAGCCGAAGGTGCCGTTATCGAGGAAGACATGCGCCTCCGGGTAGGCAATATTCGCAGTGCCTTGCAATTGGTCGATCCTTTTGAGCAAGAACGTATTCAGTTGCTCCGCAATCGGATGCGCCAGAACTTGGAGGAATTTATGAACAAGGAAAACATTGACGAAAACCGCTTTGAGCAGGAAGTCATATTTTACCTTGAGAAAATTGACATCACGGAAGAAAAAGTAAGGCTGGAGCAGCATTGCGTTTATTTTTTGGAGCAACTCGATGCCAAAGTTGTTTCCAAAGGCCGTACCCTAAGCTTCATCAGTCAAGAAATGGGACGTGAGATCAATACGCTCGGCGCCAAGGCTTACTCCGCCGAAATTCAAAAACTCGTGGTCAAAATGAAGGACGACCTCGAAAAAATCAAAGAACAAGTAGCGAATTCTGTATGAGCCAAGGAAAACTCATCGTCGTCACTGCGCCATCGGGTGCAGGAAAGACCACCATCGTCCACCACTTACTGGACACGTTCGACAACCTTGCATTTTCTGTATCGGCCACTACCCGTAGCCGACGGGCCAATGAGCAGGAAGGAATTGACTACTATTATATTAATGTGCAAGAATTCAAGGAGCTAATTACACGGGATGCCTTCTTGGAATGGCAAGAAGTGTACGAAAACCAGTTTTACGGAACACTAAAAAATGAGGTCAAACGTCTTTGGGCAATGGGCAAGCATGTGATTTTCGACATTGATGTCAAAGGGGCAATAAATGTCAAAAAAGCCTTTCCTGAACAGACTTTGACTATTTTTATCAAACCGCCTTCCCCTGATATTTTGCTCGAACGACTGAAAAAAAGAAAATCTGAAAGTGCAGAAAGCCTCCAAAAACGTATCGCTAAAGCTACTTTTGAACTTACCTTTGAGGATAAATTTGACCAAGTACTAGTGAATGACGATTTGACTGTCGCTCTGAAACAAGCTGAAAAAATCGTTGGGACTTGGCTTCAAACTACTGATAACTGACCCGTTTCGTTTTATGGAAACGCTGACAACACAAGGTATTCGAATTAGTGTAGAGCCTTTCTACCTACCACATGAATCAATTCCGATTCAGCATCGCTATGTGTTCGCTTACCGTGTCACTATTTTAAACCAAAGTGCTGAAACAGTGCAACTGCTCCGCCGCCATTGGCATATTATTGAGTCGAACGGAGTTCGGCGGGAGGTGGAAGGCGAGGGAGTAGTAGGTTTGCAGCCTGTGTTGGCACCAAGTGAAAGCCATCAGTACACTTCTTGGTGCCCACTAATGACTGACATTGGCAAGATGCACGGCGAATTTCAGATGGTCCGCCTGCCGGATGAAGAAAAATTTAGTGTCAAAATACCGGAGTTCAAATTGGCACCTCCTTTTAAAATGAATTGACTCATATTGCTAAAACAAAAATGCCGTGAACCATTGAAGGGGCACGGCATTTTTTATTTACCAAGTTGAAGTAGTTACTGTATCAAATCATATTTGAACTGTACCCGCTCAAAAATCGGAGCGTCAATCTCTGGGTCAATGTTTTTCAAGTAAATGTCAACATCGCTGGTGTCGCTCTCATCCTTTTTACCGCTGTCAAAAATGACTTTTATCCAGCCCTTTTCCCCTGGTTTCACCAAACTCGGCCCAAGTTCGTAGCTCGTACATTCACATACACTGACGATGTCAATGTCTGCAGGAACATCACCGACGTTAGTGAAATGGAATGTGTATTCCTTCAAGTCGCCCTTCTTCACTTCCCCCATGTCATACATGCGTGTATCAAATTGCATGATTGGGAATCCCTTCAGGTCTTTTTTGCCATAAAGCGAAGACAGTTTATCGATGATAATGCTATCTTTTTTTATGGGTTCTACATTCAATTTGATGGGCGCAGGTTTTAGGCTGTCGCCACCGCCACTAGGTGCGTTGCCTCGGCGATTGTTGCGGTTCGGAGCTGGTCTGCGTTGGGCAGGCTTTTCTTCTTTTTTAGGCTCAGCTTTAGGTGCGTTCGGGTCCACCTTACGGTTGCCGATTTGGATAAGCTGCTCTTCTTCAATGGTAATGCTCGTAGGGCCTGACAGGATTTTGAATTCCGTACGACGGTTGAGCTGGTGCGCAGCTTCGAATTTCACGCTATCAGGTAGTAGGGTATTGATGTATTCTTCCGTCAGCACATCGCCTACTTTCAGGTAGGGGTACTTGGCATTGCTCTTTGCGTCCACAGTTTTAGGTTGAGACTCTCCATAACCTTTCGCCTCGATGCGGTTCCGGACGATTCCTTTGGAAGTCAACCAACGGCGAGCGGACTCTGCACGACGTTGCGAGAGGTTCCGGTTGTATGCTTCGTCACCTCTTGCATCCGTGTGGGAAGAAAGCTCAATGACCATGTCAGGATACTTGTTCATCAGGTCGTAGATAACTTGTAGATCCCCCTCTGCTGGCACGGTGATTTTATCATCATCAAAATCGTACAAGATATTTTCTAGTACAAACGGCTCATTACGGACAATCTTCTTCACGATGCGGCCTGGCTTCAAGTCAAGTCTTTCTTTGTAGTTTTTTGAATCAAAAAGGCCGATGGTGTTAAAGCGAACTGTGTCGTTTTCGTAGTTTTCAGCCGAAGCAATTATCATGTAGGAACGGTCCAATTCCAGCACTGCATCATAATTATTAGCGCCGCTGTTAGTTTTGGTCTCAATTGTTTTTGGAGTCTCGCCCTGCATTTCTATCAATTCAAAAGTAACACCTGTAAGCGGTTCTTTCGTTTCGAGGTCATAGGCAGTAGCAAGGATATCTGCTTCGATTTTTTTCAAAAGGACATTGTAAATATCATTGCAGCAAGTCTTGCTATGTACACTACGGCTACCCTCGCCTGGGCGGTTGCTGGCCAGAACGCCTGTGTAGCCTTCTTTGTCCAGCATGAAGTAAAGGTCATCCACACTTGAGTTGTACCCCTTACCCATGTTGGTTGGTTTGCTCCACATCGTACCATTCCAAGTACTCATGAACACGTCGTAACCGCCTAGGCCGGGATGGCCGTCTGAGCTGAAATACAACACACCGTCCCGATAAAATGGGGTCTCTTCGTTTCCAATGGAATTGATTTTAGGGCCAAGATTGACGGGGTCGCCATATTGCCCATTGCCTTTGTAGGTGGCGTAGTAAATATCGTATCCACCTTGGCCGCCTTCCATATCAGAGACAAAAAACAATACTTCCTTGCCGAACAATTCGCCGACACAAGGCGATTTTGCGATGTAGTCGCCGTTCACGCCTTTAACTTCGTTGGCTGCACCCCAAGTGCCGCCGTTGTTTTCGCTCACGTAGATTTTGCTCTCCTTCAAAATATGGCCGTCCAGTAATTCACGGTTGAAAAACATCCGTTTGCCATCGGGCGAGATGGAGTTGTTCACATTAAAAAATTCGGGACGGTTCACGTTTTCGTCAAGCGCTTCCGGTTTGCCCCAGCCTTTTTCTCCTTTGGTCGATTTGTAAATTTTGGAATAATAATCACTCGTACCTTCTTCTTCTTTTACCCCCAAATCAACCTTGGTTTTGCCATCTGCGTCTGGTTTGTCTGCCACTACGATAACGTCATCCCCAACCAAAGCAGCGAAGTAGATTTCTTTATTGTCAGCACTTAAAAAAGGTGAGTATTCTGAGTTTTTACCATTGATTTCCTTGCCACCATGCGTGATGGTCACACCATCTACAGGCTTGGCAACCCGACCAAACTCACATCCAACTTTCTCCAATTCAGCCAGTTCCTTCCTCGCCGGATCTTTGGAACTGTTGATGAACTTGTTGAACTCCTCGATGGCTTCATCGTATTTTTCGTTCATCTTCAAAGAACGAGCATACTCGAATCGCTTTTCTTCGTACTCATCTACTTTTTTATTCTTCTTGGTCGGCCTCAAGGCACGGGCATACCATTTTTCTGACTTATTGTAATCTCGCAGCATATAGCTCAAGTCAGCTATTTTGATGACCATTTCAATATCCTTCGACTCATCATAGGCTTTTTCGTACCATTCGAGAGCCCGGTAGTAGTCCTTTTTCTCCATTTGTTCCTCCGCAGTCTGCACCATCATGGCGTAGGTGGGTCGGTTGAGAGGCTGCCCAAATGCGCCATAGGCGCCGCAGAGCAGGAGCGTTGCTATCAGAATATTATTTTTCATAATTTTTTTCAGGTTGAATTTTTGAAATGAAATTCATTTGAGAGAAGCTTAAAGTATCCCGATTTGGATGCTCAAGCCCTCAAACCCTTTAAAGATGTGGGCAAAGAATAACGGGTTTTACAGTTGGTTTCTTGTAAATTTTGCCAGTATAATATGCAGCAATTTCAAAACCTCCTTGATGGCTGTTTGCCTCGCTCAAGGATGACAGGGTGAAGTCGTAGCCAAGTTGTACTTTGAAGTCTTTGTAGTCCAAGCCCAACAACAATTGGGCAGAGTCGCCGACTCGATAGCCAAGGCCGCCATTTAGTTTGATGTTATCAGCTGGCTTGAGCCAGTAACCTGTCCAGGCATGAAGTTGGAATTGCTTGGCTGGGCTGATGTTTGAAAAATATGCCTCGGGTGTCAGTGTCCATTTTTTATTAAGCGCTGTATTGAGTTGGGCATGTGCGATGAAGCGCATACTCAAGTCAGGTGTGGAGGCTTGGAAGTTGAAGTCATTGCCTGGCGTAGTCAGGTGGCGGGCTGAAATGCCAAAATTGTAATCTGTAGTTTTGCTAGCCTTGGCCTTGAAAAGCAAGCCAATATTTACGTCAGAAAAAGTCTTTTTCATCAAAGCACTGCTGCCGTTCATAAAAAGTTTATCCTGAGATTCAGGAATGCCAGTTCCTGAAAACGAACTCAATATAAGGTCTTCAGGGCGGTACTTGTCTTTATCTTTGGGTTCCCTTGCAATCTTACCCCACTGTACGCCCAGCGTCAACACATTTTTGCTTTTTTTATCAAGCGCCAAGTGGAAGGCCCCACTCAATTGCCCACCATTGGTTTTCAAATGGCCATCGCCAGCTTGGTCTTGGAAAGCCAAAAAGCCAACACCAACCCAGTGCCGCTTGCCTATCATTAAAATCGGAGCATCTATAAATATCGTGGGTGTGGAGTAGGCTGAGCTACCAATTGCTGTGCGGGCCTGGTCACGGTAAAGTCCACCGATGCGGAACGTCCCCTCGTAAGCACCCGTAAAGCCTGGGTTCATGTGGAGGGGATTCATGTAGAAAAGCGTGTTGTGCAGGTCTTGCGCCTTGAGGTGGCCAAAGCTGCTAAGCGTGACAACAAGTAGTAAAATTGTTTTTGTCAATCTCATGTTCAAAAAAATTTATAAGGATTTGAGGGCCGTGTGGCGAAAGGCCGAAAGATAGAATTTCTTATTCAAATTAGTTTAAAACTGGCTGCAAGATAGCAGTTAAACCCAGCTCAGCAAGACCGCTTTTTAGGGTTTTTGCACACCGAATGACAGTTTTAAATTAAGTGTGCTCCATTTTCAAAGGGTCGCTTCACGGGCTATTTTTTGAGCATCTTGGTTCTTCATGCACTTAAAATGGCCTTTCGGGCAATATTGGAAACCTATTTTCGAACAGGGGCGGCAAGACAGGCCTTCCACTTCAAAGCTCGTGTTCACGTTTGGGTTAGCATTTCCATAATACGGTGACATGCCCAGTGCAGGTACAGTATTGCCCCATATAGACAATATTTTTTGCTGGAAGGCTGCCGCAATGTGCATCATGCCTGTGTCATGCGAGATGACCAAATTTGCTCGACGAAGCACTTCCGCCGACTCTTGCAACGATAATTTTCCACATAGGTTTATGACATGGGGTCCGGCTTGCTCCGCAATATTTTCACCTTCCGCTGCCTCTGATGTGCCACCTAGCAGAACGATGGACCGGCCAATCATTTGACAGATTTCTACAATTTTAGCAAAAGGAAGCCGCTTGGTTTGATACTGTGCGCCGATGGCGAACGCTAGGTAAGGCGCATTTGGCAAAAAGGTGGAAGCCACCGTGGCATCCGAAAAGAAGAAATCGAGTCCAAGCCCATCATTTTTTACGCCTAGTGGAGCGACGGCAGCCAAGTAGCGGTCGACGATATGTACTTCGGGCAACCAATTGATTTTCAGGGAAGTAAGTAGCCATTTTTTAAGATTCAGCTTATTGAACGCTAACCATTTTATTCCAAAAAAAAGCCCAAACCGCACTTGAAATGTGCGTAGGTTTTTATGTAAATCAATAACATAGTCGTAGTGCTGTAGTCGCAATTCTGGCAGTACTTCAGATATGTTTTTTTTAATAGTAAAAATGCGGTCAATATATGGGTTGGATTCGAGTAGCGACAGGTACTGTAGTTTGGTGAGGTAGTGGATTTCAGCACCCAACTGTTGTTTCAGGCACCTGACCACTGGCGATGTCAGCACAATGTCGCCAATGGAGGAAAAGCGGATGACAAGGATTTTTTTCAAAAATCAAATTGAACAGCAAAAGTACAAAGTCAAAAGTAAGCTACAACGGTAAAGCGGTAGGTAGGTAGTGACAGTCCAACTGTAAGTCTCTCCAAGCGGTCGAGATTTGGTATTCGCCAAAGATCCGTTTGTCTCAGCACTAGGGGTTTGCGGCAACTGGTTCCCCTGGCAGGGCATGCGTTTCTGGCGGCGCTGGTTGGGCCGCTTTTGGTATAGTGGGTATATCTGGAATTTTATCAAGCAGTGGGGCAGGTCGGCAGATTGTCAAGCTTTCAAGGTCGGCAAGACTGCCATTGAAAACATTAAAATCTACATCGCCAGCGATGCCATGCAGACGACCACGATTGCCGTATTGCCAAAAACTCCATGAATTGCCATCGGCAATTTCAGGCGACCAAATATTGGTATAACGAGCCACCCAGACCGGATAGCCACTCAGTTGTTTGGCAAGGTACTGGTTGTAAAATTTTTGGTTGGAGTAAATAACTGGTTTCACCAAATAGGCAGCCTCAACGAGCTTCAGCCAAGTTTTAACCCCTTGGGCAACCTGTTCAGCGGAGTATCCGTCCGTCACTTCCACATCCAGAACAGGGGGCAAGTCGCCATGTTGGAGGTCAATGATAGAAAGGAAATTGCGAGCCTGTAACTCTGCCGAGACACTTGGCCGGAAGAAATGATAGGCCCCCCGCAATATGCCCGCCGAGCGCATGGCGTCCCAGTTTTTACAAAAAACCGTATCCTGCATGGACTGGCCTTCGCTAGCTTTTACGAAGGCAAAATGCACATCTTGAGCGGCCACTTTCTGCCAATCTACTTGCTTTTGGTAATGTGAAACATCAATGCCATGGACGCCAAAGCCTTCCTTCCGAACGGTTTGCTCGTTGCAAGCGGCCAAAACGGCCAGCATTCCTAGCAGGATGAAATGACGCTTCATGGTGTGGCCCGATTAATTTTAGGCGATTATTTAACGCTGTTGAATCAAATATGGCTGTGCAAGAACGGGAAAAAAATATTCGTCACAACGCAAGTTGGGGAGTTTAAACTTTCCATAACGACTCAAAGTGCAAAAATGTCGCCGAACTGAGCATTTGTGTCGCCAAAATATATTTTAGGGCAAAGATGGTTTTGTCGGAAAGCTTTGTTGCCATCATTTTGTTTAAAAAAAAATTCTTAAAAATACCCTCCACTCTCTATCTTTCCAGCCCAAAATATAGCTGACTCTAAAAAAGCCAAATCCATGACCCTTCCCATCTGAATCATTTTATTGGATTTTTTTCTTTAAAACTAAACGTACAAGCATGAGTAACATCAATGGAAAATGGCAGCAAGATAACAGCTACGATGCCATTGTCATCGGTAGTGGTATCAGCGGAGGCTGGGCCGCTAAGGAACTATCGGAGAAGGGGTTGAAAACCCTTGTCTTGGAGCGGGGCCGAATGGTCAAGCACATTGAAGACTACCCAACGGCCAACCTTAATCCTTGGGAAATCCCTTTTGCCGGCAGGGTTCCGCCAGCAGAAATCGAAAAGCATTATCAAAAGCAAAACCGTACCGGCTACACAATAAACCAAGGCTGGAAGCACTGGTTCGTCAAGGACGATGAACATCCTTACACTGAGGTTAAACGCTTTGACTGGATGCGGGGCTACCACGTTGGTGGCCGCTCCATCACTTGGGGGCGGCAAAGCTACCGGCACAGTGACTTGGACTTTGAGGCCAATGCAAAGGAAGGTGTCGGAGTTGACTGGCCCATCCGATACGCCGATATTGCTCCTTGGTACAGCTACGTGGAAGAGTGGATTGGCGTTAGTGGCACAAAAGAGGGGTTACACCAATTACCCGATGGCGTTTACCAGCCTGCGATGGAAATGAACTGTGTCGAGACGGATATGAAGGGCAAGGTAGAGGCGAAATTTGGAGATAGGAAAATCACTATGGGCCGTACCGCCCATATCACAGCAGCTACTGAGGCACAGAAAAAACTGGGCCGGGGTAATTGCCAGTTCCGCAACCTATGTATGAGGGGCTGCCCATTCGGCGGCTATTACAGCAGCAACGCCGGTGGCCTAAAGGCGGCAGAACTTTCAGGTAATATGACCCTGCGTCCCAACTCAATCGTCCACTCCATCATTTATGATGAAAAAACAGGCAAAGCTAAGGGCGTGAAAATCTTGGATGCTGAGAGTAAGCAGGAAATGGAGTTTTATTCAAAAATCGTGTTTGTTTGCGCCAGCGCCTTCAATTCAACATGGATTTTGATGAACTCCGTCAGCGACCGCTTCCCGAATGGCATGGGTAATGACAGCGACCAACTGGGCCGCAACGTCATGGATCACCATTTCCAAGTGGGTGCCTCCGGCAAAACGGACGACTTTGGCGACCGCTACTATTCCGGCCGCCGTGCGAATGGGATTTACATCCCACGCTTCCGCAATGTGGACGCAAAAACAAAACGTACCGATTTCATGCGTGGCTACGGCTATCAAGGTGGTGCAAGCCGCTCGGGCTGGCAAAACCTCATTGCGGAGATGGGCTTCGGCAAAGGATTCAAGGACAAAATGCACGAACCTGGCCAATGGTCTATCGGTATCAATGGTTTTGGTGAAATGTTGCCACATCCTGACAACCGCATCACCCTCAACAATGAAGTGAAAGACATGTATGGCATGCCAACGCTGACGATGGACGTGCAGGTTCGAGAGAATGAACTTGCCATGCGCAAGGACATGGCTGCCAGCGCTGTCGAAATGCTCGAAGCCGCCGGCTACAAGGATGTCCAACCTTATGACCGCAATTACGCACCTGGCCTCGGCATCCACGAGATGGGCACCGCCCGCATGGGCAAAGACCCGAAAACATCTGTGCTGAACAAATGGAACCAAGTCCACGGTGCGCCAAATGTCTTTGTGACCGACGGCGCCTGCATGGTTTCCGCAGCTTGCGTAAACCCTTCATTGACCTACATGGCGCTGACGGCCCGTGCTGCCGACTATGCCGTAAAGGAACTTGGCAAAGGAAATATTTAAACTGTGTTGATAATATTGATGAAGTGAAAAGTATGGATTTACTATTCTTTTATTAACCTCATCAACCATTATCAACCCTTATCAACAAAAGAAAAATGAACAGAAGAGATGCCATAAAACAAGCCTCCATCCTACTAGGTGGTGTGCTTTCTGCCAGTGCGATTTCAGGGGTGATGGCCGGATGCAAGGCCGAGCCTAAAATTGATTGGTCGCCAAAATATTTTACCGCCGATGAGGGCAGCTTGGTGGAAGCCATTGCGGAGCGGATTATTCCGAAGACAGACTCGCCAGGCGCAAAAGATGCTGGGGTTCACACGTTTATCGATGAGATGATGGCTGGCTACTACCAGGACAAGGAAAAAACGGCCTTTAAAGATGGCTTAAGTGCCGTGGATGCTGCTGCCAAGACCGCTCATGGTAAGTCGTTTGTCAGCCTTACCCCTGAGCAACAGGACGAGGTGCTGACTGCACAGGACAATGCCGCCTACGATCCGGGTCGCAAGCGAGAGGACCCACCACATTTTTTTAGAACCATGAAGGAGCTCACGGTGACAGGCTTCTGCACTTCGGAGGCTGGGGCTTCCCATTTCCTGAAATATGAAGCGGTTCCGGGTGCTTACCACGGCTGTATTCCATACAGCGAGGTGGGCGCAGCTTGGGCTACATCATAAGCTGATTTTTTCAATTTAACAATTATGCCAAGTGGTGGGCAATGCAGGCTTCTCACTTGGCCTTTGTTTTTTGCAGTTTGACCCAAGTCGCTAATAAGATTTTTGGGGTGGTAAAAGGTTTATCATGCTTGGATTTAAGCGCAGCAATGCCGTGGAGTCAAATATTAAGCTTTAGACCTCACCATAAGTTGAATTAACTTCTATGCCACCTTTCCTCAAGTACTTCCACCATACTATCCAGCAACGATATCCAGTGCAGGCTGCAACACTGATTGTGGAACTCAACTCCCGTTTCAAAGTTCTGCAAGAAGAAGTGGCCTTCGCCAAAAAGTCCAGCAATCCTGTTGACCGACGGCTCGATTTCACAGCCTGCTTTCTAGCTTTGGTGCAGGTATTAGAAAAACATGGCGAGCCTTATGAAAAGATTCGGGGAATCTGCCTAGAAATTACCCACGAATACGTCCGACCCAAAAATGCAGTGCAAGCATGGCTCAAACGTTTGCCCGTCAAAATTATCGGCACACCATTGGGCAGTTTGCTCACTAATTTCATGAGGAAAAAGACGGAAAAGCTCGGCCACCCCGAGGGTTTTTTGACGAAGATGGTCACCGATCCAGCCCAAACTTTTGGCCTCAGCTATGGCATGGATATTTTGGAATGTGGTATTTGCAAGCAATTTCAAAAACACGGGATGCAGCATTACGTCTCTATCCTTTGCGAAGTGGATAAACTTACCTCTGCAATGGCCGGATTGGAGATGGTGCGCAGTGGCACGATTGCAAACGGGGCGACTAAATGCGACTTTAGGTGGAAAAAGCTCGATTAATTGCTGATTGCCCGAAAGCGTCCAATGCAGCAGATAGGTTTTGCTTAGATATCGAAAAGCCAATCGTCGTTCCTTGGCCATTGGATGGCTCTAGCCAAATTTTTCCGCCGTGGTTTTGGACTACTTTTCGACACACGGTCAATCCGATTCCGGAGCCTTCATATTCAGTGCGGTTGTGCAGCCGCTGGAAGAGTACAAATATCTTTTCCCGATATTCTTCAGGTATGCCTATCCCATTATCTTTTATGAAAAACTGGTGTTCGGTCTCCAGTTCTTGGTATCGGATGTGGACGATGGGTGGCTGGTCCCTGCAAAACTTAAGGCTATTGGAAATCAAGTTTTGAAAAAGTTGGGAAAACTGTTGGCGGTTCAGTTGTAGAACAGGCATGTGGGATGCGAAAATGCTGCCTCCGGTCTTTTCAAGTTGGTGCTTCAGGTTGTGTTTCACCAGCACCAGCAGTTCGTTGAGGTCGGTCTCGATGGTTTCAAAACTGCGGTTGAGCCGAGAAAATTCCAATAAGTCATCCAAGAGCTGCGACATACGTGTAACGGCTTCTACAACAAACTGGAAATATTCATTGGAGGCTTCGTCAAACTGGTCTTTGTGTTTTCGTTGGATAAGCTGGGTAAAACTCGCCACTGTACGTAGCGGTTCTTTAAGGTCGTGGGAGGCCACGTAGGCATATTGCTTTAGTTCTTCATTGGAGGCTATCAATTGTAACTGCGCAGCTTCTTTCTCTTTGGCTTCTTTTTTTAAGATTTGATTTGATACAAGCAGCTCTTGTGCTTGCTTTTCGATATGGCTCTTTTGCAGTTCCAAGGTAGCCGAGTGCTTTTCTACAGAACCCATGAGTTGGCCTATTTTGGATTCATAACGAAGGTTGTGCCTCTGAAACTCTATGATTAATACACTTAGTGACAAAAGCATGATGCCTGCATTTACCCAACCTAATTCAACTGAATCATTGCCCAATATCAGTGGAGGATGGTGAGCGCTGTAGCTAGCCACTCCTACAAAAAGTAGGATATGGAGCAAAACTAAAAACAGTTGCCAGATGGGTTTTTTGAAAAAAATCACACTTGTTGCCAACATTCCAATAATATAAAAATGCGTATTCCCCTTTGTTCCAAAACACAATGCTACTAGTATGGACCCAAATACTGGGATGAACCAAACCAACAATTTGGCTAAAAATTTTTGACCGAAATGCTGCAGAATATAGGCTACGTTCAAAAGAACTGCCACCAATAATGGAAAGATAGCGCCATAAAAATAACCAAAAGACAAGTAGGACGCCGTCACCAAGAGCGATGCCACAGTCAATGCAAACGCTGCCTTGTTTGTAAAGATAATATCCCGCTTATCAGCAAAGGAATGGTCTGGCAAAATCCCTGTTTTGAGTACATTATTGAGACGTTCCTGAAAGGACATGTTTTGACGAGTATTCAGTTCTTTATAAAATGCTGAGATGGGAAGTGCCTTTGAGTAGCTGGTTGTCAAGAGCAAAAACCATGCTAGGCCGCTGGATTCAAGCGATGGGAAAAAAGAATCGGGAGAAATGGAGCCTTCTGATAGGTTGTCTTAAGCTGTTGTGGGCCTGGGTTTTATCATATCCAGTCTTGTTTGTGCTTGGTTATTTCGTGTTCAATATCACCCGTGTGCTTGGTTGCTTTTGGTTCAAAGAGTATCAACCAAACTTCTTCGTCACCTTCGGTTCGTGGTCGATGCTCCACGCCTTTAGGTACGATGAGTATTTCACCAGCCTTTACGGTAGCTGTATGGTCTCGAAAATCCATAACGAAAACGCCTTTAAGAATCATGAAAAGCTCATCTTCTTCTTCATGGCTGTGCCAAATCATTTTGCCCTTGGCTTTTACCAATTTGACGTATTGTCCGTTGAGTTCCCCCGCTATTTTTGGTGACCAATATTCTGTGATTTTCTCGAATTTTTCGTGGGTATTGAATAATTGAATCATGATATTATTTTTAAGTTTTGACAGTTAATTATGGGGTGTTTTCAAAATAAAACATAAGAATATGTTTTTAATTTTTACTCCATAGCATCTTTCCATTTCCACCATTTCAATTTCTCAGGATCATGCATCTCTAGTGGTGTGTTTGCATAGTAAACTGCGCATCGAAAAGCATATAATACGCAACGATTCTGCACACAGCCAGTATATTTGTTCGATAAATTATAGAGCATTTCGGGGTCATTATCTTTTAAATCAGCCACGGAGGAAATACCAATATTCCATAGGTCTGTGGCAAGTGATTTCCCGATTCCGGGCATGACTGTGAGTGCTTTAATTGCTTTTGATTTTGCGTCAATATCCTTCTTCATAAGCAATTTTATAATGGTTTATTGTTTTTGGAAAAATTTGATGATTAAAACCTCAATTTAATGGTTTAATATCCTAATTGAAATTTTCTTGAGCGCCTTAATTTCATTGTTTTTTGCGTCAGTCACAAGTGTGTCAACCTGTTTAAGTGTAGCAAATTGAAAATAGGCCTTCTTATTGATTTTTGCGGAGTCACAGAGTAAATAAACGGTTTTTGCTCGATCTATCATTGCTAAAGAGATTTCAGCTTCCCGTTCACTATTGGCTGATAATCCTTCTTCAACGGAAAAGCCATCTGTTCCAATAAAAGCCTTGTCTGCATGGTAGCGCCGGATATGTTCGACAGCCATGCTGCCGTGGGCGGCCTGTCTTTCAGTGTCAAATTCGCCGCCAATCAGATTAATGGAGACTTTGGTTCCTGTTAGTTCATAGATTACTGGTAATGAATTGGTTATAATTTTAATTTGCTTGTTTTTTAAGAATGGACAAAGGCTAAAAACTGTACTTCCACAATCCATGAAAATGGTATCACCATCATTGATTTCCTTGGCGGCCAGACTACAGAGATAGTCTTTTTTGTCTAGATTTCGGGCAGCTTTTTGAGCGAAAGTGAAGGTAGGGTTGACCAAACTCAACTTCATCGCGCCACCGTGCGTTCGAAAAATCAAGCCTGCTTCTGCCATTTGAATAAGATCTCGGCGAATAGTTGCCTCAGAAGCATTGGTGTGGTCAGACAATTCTTTCACGCTTGCTTCCCCTTTTTCTTCAACGAAATTGACAATTTTATGCTTGCGATTTTGATAGCTCATTTATTACTGCGTAATTTGTGCAAAAATAATCATTTTCAGTCAAAAATAATCAAAATGGATGGAAAATAACAACGTGAAGATTAAGGCTGTCGAGATACTCTCCGATAATTGGTACACACTCCGCAAAGTCATTTTTGACTTTAAAAAAAATAATGGCGAATGGGAAACTATCAGCCGTGAAGCTTACGACAGGGGAAATGGGGCCGTTATTTTATTGTACAATTTACAGCGCAAAACCATCATACTTACTCGCCAATTCCGGATGCCAACTTTCTTGAATGGTAATGAAACGGGCATGCTTATTGAGGCGTGTGCAGGCCTGCTTGATAAGGATAATCCCGAGGATTGCATTCGGCGTGAAACGGAGGAAGAAACGGGCTATAAAATAAAAGCAGTTAAGAAAATATATGAAGCCTATATGTCACCGGGGTCAGTGACGGAGATACTATATTTTTTTATAGCGGAATATGAGAGCGATATGAAAGTCAGTGATGGTGGTGGGATTGATGAAGAACATGAGGATATTCAGGTGTTGGAACTGGAATTTGAAACTGCATTTAATATGGTGAAAACAAGTGAAATCAAAGATGCAAAGACGATTATGTTGTTGCAGTATTTGCGCATGGAACATATACTGTAATATAGTCTCATTTCTTCTTTTTGCTCGATTTCGCCTTCGGGTTATATGCCAAGCACTTTTCCAACCAAAAATCAAGGTCAGCATCACTTTCATAAGCAGCCTCTTCTACATACATAAACCCGCTCATAGGGCGGTTGCCATGTACCATCATGCTTGTGCCCTCTCTCGTTAGTAGTTCGGTTTCTTCTTCTGGGTCAATACGGGTGAGAAGTTTATTGTCTCGATTTGCACCGGCCAGTATCTTGTCATTTACAAGGAAACAAATGCCTCCAAACATTTTCTTTTCTTCGTAAACAATTCCTTTTGCTGTAAGGGCATCGGCAATACGGGCAGCGGTGATAAGTTTGTTCTCCATGGTTTTGTTAATCCATTGCCCGATTTAAAAACATATCAAATGGATAAAGTGCTTTAAAAACAGAAGCACAATGCGTTAAAAAATCATCCGAAAGCACTTGTTTATCCGAACATTTGTGGGTGGAAAGGAAGCTTTTATGCTTTAGTATATCAATGGCAGGGTGCTCAACGTCATAGCCCTTGGGTGTTGTTTTTAATTTTTCACCCTCCATTTCCCCAAAGTATTGCTTATATTCTTTGCTATTTAATATGCCATTAAATTCCGCCGTATTGTAGGCGATTTCCTGCCGAATGGCCTTCAACCAATTACTTTCCGGCATATAAGCGCCGCCAGCCAGCATGGTTTCGCCCGGTTCCAAATGCAGGTAATAGCCCGCTCTGGTATGTATCTCAGACTTTTTTGCGGCAGCGGTTACGTGCGCACCCAGATGTGTTTTATACGGTGATTTATCTTTCGAAAAACGTACGTCCCGATAGATGCGGAACACACAATCCTTCGCCGTATAATGTGCTATACTTGGGTCAAATTTTTGGATTTCCAGAATCAAGGCATCCACGAACTGATGGAATTCCTTGTTGGCAGCTTCGTAACGGGGCTTGTTGGCGGTAAACCAATCCCGATCATTGTTGGACTTGAGGTCAGTGAGGAATTGGAAAGTGGATTTGGAAATTTTGGTCATGACAGCAGGTGATTTAATGGTCTATAGAATTTGTTTTTGGCAAAAGTAATGCATTGTCTCATCCCTAACTAAACATGGAGGCATCCAAATTCAGCCAATCAAGTGTGTTTTTATAAAAAATCTTTTCAATAGTTGCCTGCGGCAAATCGGAGTCCTCGATGAACTTCCCAATTTCCAAATCGCCGAGCGGGAAGGGGTAGTCAGAACCGAGCGTCACCTTGTCCTCGCCGACCATTTCCAGGACATATTTCAGCATGGGCAGGTCATGGGTGATGCCATCCACCCAGAATTTTCCAAGGTAATTGCGGGGATTCACAGGGTTGTCGATGGCGACGAGATCGGGTCGACAGTTGAAGCCATGCTCGATGCGCCCGATGGTCGGGAGGAAGGAACCGCCAGCATGGGCAAAGCAGCAGCGCAGCCCCGGCAGTTTTTCAAAAAACCCACTGAAAATCATGGAGCAGATGGCCCGGCTCGTCTCGGCGGGCATTCCGACCAGCCACGGCAGCCAGTATTTCTGCATGTTCGCCTGCCCCATCATGTTCCAAGGATGCACGAAAAGTGCCATGTCCAAGGCTTCGCAAGCCTCGAAAATGGGCAGGAACTGCGGCTCACCGAGGTTCAGGTCGTTGATGTTCGAACCAATTTGTACACCTACCAATCCGATGTCCTTGCAGCGCTCCAACTCCTTGATACTCAGTTCTGTATCCTGCATGGGCAGGGTGCCAAGTCCGATGTAGTGGCGTGGTTTTTCGGCCACCAGTTCCGAAATATGGTCGTTCAGAAAACGGGAGATTTCCAGCGTATCGGCTGGCTTGGCCCAGTAGCTGAACAGCACGGGAATGGTGCAGACTACCTGCACCTGCGTGCCGTGCGTAGCATATTCCCCGATGCGCAGGTTGGCGTCCCAGCAGTTTTGTTCCACCCTTCGGAAAAAGGTCGTCCCCTTCATCATGTCAGCATAGCCCGGTTGGTTGTGTTCCAAATGAATGAAGCCATCGTACCCGAATTTCTCCGCCCAGCGAGGCAGCTCCGCGGGCATGATGTGGGTGTGCATGTCGATTTTTAGCATGGGTGATTCCTATATTTGATATTTAGCTTTTTCGAGTAGTGCCCTAAGAAAGGAGATTTCTTCTTCAAGGCTTTTTATTCTGGCTTCATATAGGGTTTGTATTTTTTCAGAAAAGTGATTGAGGCTCAGGCTGCCTGATTGACTTGCTTTTTGTTCTTGGGTGTTGAATATAAATTTTTCATCGAAGTTCAGAATGTCTATGGGGTCAACACCTAACACTTCGGCTATCCTGCTTAATGTATCAATGGTAACTTTATCTTTACCTATTTCTTTCTCCATTCTGCTGTATGTGGTTTGGTGAATACCAAGCTGGTGAGCAACATCTTCTTGCTTGAAGCCTCTCAACTCACGGATTTTTTTGATTTTAGGGCCAATTTTCATAATCCATGCTTTTCGTGAATAATTCATGCTTTGAGTGACTAAGTTATGCAGCTTTTTTATTTGTCAAGGCTTTTTTGTGAGAGATTTTTGTGGCAGGTCGTTTTAAGCCTTGCTACTTTGGCAATTTTCATCCAAATATTTTAATTATGAAAAAAGTAAATTATCTTTTAATAGTGTTGTTTTTAGAAATATTCGCTGTTGGTCTTCAAGCTCAGGTCACTCATTTCTCTGGACCTATTGACTCTTGCTTGGATGTCTTTGATGGAATTCAAGATGGATTTACAGAATACTGGCAATTTGGGAATAATGACAACAACAACCTCAATCGGTACTACAAGGTTGTTTACACCCATCCAGGCTGCGATACAAACCCTTATCAGGTAGTATTTAGAGATGATTTTGATGGTTCAACTTTAAATACAGATTATTGGTTGCCAAATTATAATAATGTATCTCCTTTGGATTCGATATTATTGTGCGATGATGATGGTCAGTTTGTTGATAACTTTGCTTTGCCAAGTGCTGTTTCGGTTAGTGATGGATACCTAAAGCTAAAAACGACCAGGCTACCTCAAACTGTAATATATAATTGTGAGGAGTCTCCTGGTAACACAATTACAGTTGAAAAGAAATATTCAGCAGGATACGTTACAACCCGTAGGGGTGCTCCTGGTGACCAAGGGTGTTTTAAACATGGAAAGTTCACTATTCGGGCTAAAATACCAAATGGTACTAATAACACAACTGGCGCTTATTGGTTCTTTGGCTGGGGTGGTGAGATAGATGTGATAGAAGTATGTCAACCTCAATGTGACGAAATGCAGTCAAATCGCCACTTATTTATGCAAAACCCTGCACAGCCAAATGATTTTTGTGAACCTGGATATGATAATATGGAATGGCCAGAAGACCACAATATTGGCAATATCAATCAATTTCACGAGTATTCTTTAGAATGGAACCCTTATAAATTTGAAATAAGTGTAGATGGTGTTGTTAAAAGGACGTTTTATAGGTTTAATAGTATTACACAGACTCAAAACAATGAAGGTACAACCACGCTTATACACCCAATGGATTGTGATGAGATACCAACAGGCCAAACTGATACTCTGTGGCAACACGTAGCTTGGCAAAATCTTTACAATCATTACATGGATATAATTTTAAATGTTGGAATAAAAGACCTGACAAGCAGTACTGCAGGGGGTGAGATGCAAGTTGATTGGGTGAAAGTAGAGCAACGCATGCCAACTATTACAGTTTCCAGGCAAAATCCTGGTTCCACTCCAGATTATTTATGCATAGGTGATACTGCACAATTTAAAGCATCTGTGGCTGGCAACCCGAATTACCCTGTGGAAGAATGGACAACCTCCTCTAATCTTCAAATCGTGAGTATCAGTCCATTCCCTCATCAGGTAGTAACGGTAAAAGCAGCAGGAAGCGGGCAAGTTTGGGTTCAAGCAAGGCTAGATAATCAGAATAGTTGTTATGGTTCCAATATCAAAAAGAAATTTACTGTTCTTGGATTTCCAGCTTCGCCACAGGTCTCAGTATACAAAGATTGCAATCATATTTCGCTCTATGTTAATAACCCTGTTTCCTCTAACACTTACCAATGGGAATTATTGACACAAGGTTATTATGGCTATCCATTCAACAATGGACTTGGTTACAATATTTCCTTGCCTTATCTTCCACCTCCTTATCCAATAACAATTGCGTACCGTTTACTGGTTACAAATGAATGTGGTACAACAACTTACATTGGTGCGGTAACAACTTCTTGTAACAACTGGAACATAAAAGTTTATCCTAACCCAGCAGATTCTTATGTGAATTTTGAATTGGAAAACTTCACAGAAAATGATTTGAACCAAAATTTAGAACTTACCTTGATTGACGCTAATTTTAATGTCAAAAAAACAATGCCAGTTACACAACTTCTTGAAACAATGGATGTGTCAACCATTACACCTGGTTATCATTATGCTTATATAGTAATTAACGGTGAAAATGTGATTTCAAACCAATTTGTGATACAGCACTAAAGTTCCAATAATAAAGTAGCCTTTATTGCTTGAAAATGGAAGATTGTCTTAATTTTATATCTATGCGAAACCAATTATTTATGTGCTTGCTTTCTTGCTTTTTAGGTAATACTCTATTGGCTCAAAACAGTGCCACCATGATGGATATTATCAGTGTGCCTAGTTTTTTTGAGGAAAAAGAAGGGTTAATTGGTTGGGAAGTTGGGGCTAATCGGTCAGTTCTCAAAAATTACTGGAAAAACAAATTTGAGGTTTCCTATAAATTTAAGGCTGGGTTGTCAACAATTTATTTTTTTACAAAAAAATGGGGGATTCAGGGTGATTTGGTTTACGAAGAAAAAGGTGGTTACAGTGATGGACTAGAAGTGAATTACAAACTCCATTATTTGAATTTATCTGCTTGCCCAAGGTTTCGTATAAAAAAATTGTATGGATTTTCTGGATTTTATATTGGTTATTTGTTAAAAGCAAAAGATGATATTCCCCAAAACACAATTGTACCTGGCGCTTTGGAAGCTAAAAAATTTAATAAAATTGATTTTGGTTGGAAGAGCGGCGTTGGAGTAAATGTTTTTAAAACTATTGATTTGGAATTTGGTTTTGATTCGGGATTGGCAAGCGTTTATGATTATCCATTAACTGGGGCTAGTGGACACCCAAGTAGTGAAACAATCTGGTATAGGACAAAAACCATGTATTTGTCTTTGAAATTTTATTTGAAAAGTATTCAATTAAATTAATAAAAATGGCTTTGGTTGATTGCTTGCACATTGAATTAAGTTCTAGAAAGCTTAATAGGCAAGTGAGATTTTATATTATTGACTCAGAGGAATACATCATTCATTGAGTTCAAAACAGGTACTTTTGATGCTGATTTATTGTGCCAGTATGGAGCTAGACTATATGGGGCAGTTGTTGAAACCAAGAAATTTGTAATCATCATTCGTTCGGTTTCCGTCAAAGCATTGTGAAATAAAAAGTAATCCTATTCGTTCTACCATCGATTTGCCGCTCCGGCAATCGAACTCAAACCTAATTCTTTCACCAAACCCTTTTCTAAATCATGGAAAATCGCATCTCCATCATCATCACGGATGCCGATCAGGCAGACATCCTCAGCAAAATCCAGAACGTGGACGGCTCCATGCCTTGGCTCATCACCCTCGACAAGGACGAGGTGGTGGGTGACCTGAAACTGGACAAGGACTCCACCCTTTACCTTGACAAGACCGTGAACATTATCAATCAAAAAGACGACCTCGTTAGTGCCGACAAAAAAGCAGAGTTCATCAAGGACGTGAATTTTTACCGCAACATGATGCCTGTGGCACTAGCTCACGAGGTGCAGGGCAACAAAATCCGCAAAACGATGATAAGGGTCGGGCAAGAGATAAATGCTGTGTTCCGGGAAGTTTACACGACTTTGCAAATCCGGGCCAAGCATGATTCTTCTTACCAAACCTATCTAGATGAACTGGCCCCCTATTTCAAAAAGTTTGGAAGAAAGGGCAGTAGCAGAGTTTCGGATACCCCCAAGTAATCCACGGTCGAGTGTACTCATTGCAAGCTCCAGCGTAGGCCATCTACCCTGGAGCTTTCTTTTTCACTCAAAGGCCTGACAATTTTGCAGTCCGAGCATGGGATTTTGAGGTCGAGCTTTCTTTTTTAAGCTCCCTTCTGACAATTTTGCAGTCCGAGCTTGCTTTTCAATGCTCCCACTGTGAAATACCCAAGCTCCAGCATGGAATTCCACAGTCAAGCTTTGACTGGGAACACTCCCGCAAATCTTTCCCAAGTTTTTCAAAAACCTTCGTACTTCGTTTGCAAACTACCCCAAAAGTGTATCTTTGCGCCGATTTTCGGGAGGGGGCTTCCCAACCAGAGGAAACTACTCGCCCGTCAAACTAAAAACTTGCCTTTTTTATGAAAAATATCGGCCATATCAAGCAAATCATCGGGGCAGTCGTGGACGTGAGCTTCTCTGGTGAAGGCTCTAAACTTCCTGAAATCCTCAGTGCCCTCGAAGTGACCCGTCCAAACGGTGATAAACTAGTGCTCGAAGCACAACGCCACCTTGGCGAGGACAGCGTCCGTACCATTGCCATGGACTCTACCGACGGTCTGACTCGTGGCATGGAAGTCGTAGACACTGGGATGCCTATCTCCATGCCCGTTGGCGATGCCATCAAAGGCCGCTTGTTCAACGTTGTGGGCGAGGCGATTGACGGTATCGGCCCAGTTTCTCGTGAAAAACAGTACTCCATTCACCGTAAGCCGCCAACTTATGAGGAGCTTTCTGTGGAGAAGGAGGTGCTTTACACAGGTATCAAGGTAATAGACCTTATTGAGCCTTACATGAAAGGTGGTAAAATTGGTCTCTTTGGCGGTGCAGGTGTGGGTAAGACTGTATTGATTCAAGAGCTGATCAACAACATCGCCAAGGCTTACGCCGGTATTTCGGTGTTTGCTGGTGTGGGCGAGCGTACCCGTGAGGGCAACGACCTTATGCGGGAGATGCTCGAATCTGGCATCATTGACTATGGCAAAGATTTCATGCACAGCATGGAAGAAGGTGGCTGGGACCTTTCGAAAGTGAGCCAAGAGAGCCTCAAAAATTCTAAGGCAACTTTCGTTTTTGGTCAAATGAACGAGCCACCGGGGGCACGTGCAAGGGTGGCCCTCTCGGGTCTGACGGTTGCTGAATACTACCGTGATGGCGATCTCAACGACCCAACTGGCGGTCGTGATATCCTTTTCTTTATCGACAATATCTTCCGCTTTACGCAGGCAGGTTCTGAGATGTCGGCCCTCTTGGGTCGTATGCCTTCTGCGGTGGGTTACCAGCCAACATTGGCCACAGAGATGGGCCTCATGCAAGAGCGTATCACCTCTACGAAGCGTGGTTCCATCACCTCTGTACAGGCCGTTTATGTACCTGCTGACGACTTGACTGACCCAGCACCTGCGACAACTTTCGCCCACTTGGATGCCACAACGGTATTGAGCCGGAAGATTGCGTCGCTCGGTATTTACCCTTCTGTGGATCCGCTCGATTCTACCAGCCGCATACTTGACCCGCACATTATTGGGCAAGAGCATTATAACTGTGCGCAACGGGTAAAACTCATCCTTCAGCGCTACAATGAACTTCTTGACATCATCGCCATCCTTGGTATGGATGAGCTTTCAGAAGAAGATAAACTCGTCGTGAGCCGTGCTCGCCGGGTACAGCGTTTCCTTTCCCAGCCTTTCCACGTGGCGGAGCAGTTTACAGGTACGCCTGGCGTTCTCGTTCCAATTGAAGAAACCATCCGTGGCTTCAACATGATTTTGGATGGAGAGGTAGACCAATACCCTGAGGCAGCCTTTATGTTGAAAGGTAGCATTGACGATGTAATCGAGGCTGGCAAGAAAATGCTGGCGACAGAAAACAAGTAATTGAAAATGGAAAATTGGCAGCTGACGATTGATAATTATGCATGATGCAACTATCAATTGTCAATTGCCAATTATCAATTTATAGAGATGAATATTACCATCTTAACGCCCGATAAAGAGATTTTCCAAGGAAGTATTGTCTCGGTGAAAGTACCGGGAACACTTGGCGAGTTTCAGGTTTTGAAAAACCATGCACCCATTGTTTCGTCCCTAGCTTCCGGCACTGTATCCTTGGTGACGGCTGCCGGCACTTATCGTTTCTACGATACTGAAACTAGCACTATCATGACGGAAACGCAGCCGGGCCGAACGCTGGAATTCCAGATTGGCGGCGGCTTTATCGAAGTTTTGAACAATGAGATTTCCCTGCTGGCCAGGGGCGTGAAAAAATAGTTTTATTTTTATTTCGCTGTTGTTTAAGGGAAGGGTTCACAAAACTTTTCCCTTTTTCTTTTTGTACCGTCAAGCTCCAGCTTGATGGTAAATCACAACTGCTTATCCACTTCAACCAATTCCTCTACATTAAATTCCCCGAACCAATCCCGCAATTTCAGCCTCGCTTTGATGCGCACTTCATCGTTCACGTAGGCGGCGATGGTCACGAGTCCAAAGCTCAAGACACCAAGGTCGTCCGTATAGCCGATGATGGGCGTCAAGTCGGGCAAGGCATCAAATGGCATGATGAAATAGCCCAATACCCCAATGATGATTCGCTTGGCCCAAATCGGCGTGTCCTTTCGTCGGTATGAGTAGAACAGCAACAGCACGCTGTATACCACCTTCAGGCCAGCCTGTTTGGCGAAGTTTTTTATCTTACTCAGCAATTGGTTCTCTGTGAACATGCTGGCATATTTTTCAAAAGGATTTTTCATTGAAATAAAGATTAAACGGGTTCCCCCATTGCTTTCAGCAATTCTTCAAAGACCTGAACCCGCTTGCGGTTGAGGCCGAAGGTGCCTGTTTTCAGAATGGTGTAAAAAAAATACGCCATCCCAATTAGGAAGATAGTAACGGTCAATGAACTGAACCCAGTCTTGAACAGCGCCACTGAGTATGCTACGAACCAAATCGGGCCGACCCATTTGTCACGTGTCATGTGTGATTTGCATAGCTCGACCTGCTCCCGCAGCCAGTCAGCGGTGATTTCCTGCTCTCGCAGTTTGGCCTGCTCTTTTGCTGGCAACGTACTAATAATGCTTTCAAACGCTGCGGGTTGCAATTTTTTACCCATTTCAAGTTTTTGTTTTTGTAAAATAGATGGAATGGCGATTTAGTAGGATGAAATTAAGGTTTGCATTAGACTCTGCCTGCAATCATGCCTGTTCTGGCTCCAACTCATTGTCCAATTCCAATTCAACGTTTTTCAAATGCCCTGTGATTCGGAACAATACCCCAAACAAAATACCAATGGCAAAGCCGCCGATATGCGCCCACCAGGCTACGCCATCGCTGACTTCGCTTGCCCGTGAGGCATTTCCATATGACCATTGCTGCACAATCCAGATGCCTAGGAAAATCCAAGCACTGATTCTAAATGGAAAAACGATAAAAAGCAGCTTAACTCGGGAAGTAGGGAACATTACCAAATATGCACCCATCACGGCAGACAGCGCACCGCTTGCACCTACCATTGGTATATCGCTTTCTAGGTTAAAATAGGCATGTGAGTAGGCTGCAACTATACCTCCGACTAAGTAAAATACCAAGAACTTCAGATTGCCAACCGTAGCTTCTATATTGTCGGCGAAGACCCAAAGGAAAAGCATATTGCCGATGATGTGCCCCCAGCCGCCATGCACGAACATGCTGGTGACGAGGGTGAAAAGGTGTCGACCATGCGTGATTTCCAAGGGAACAGCTCCGAAATAGTAGTCAAAAGCGTACTGACCTTCAATATTCAGGCTGATTTTGTATAAGAAAACAGTAATGTTCAGCAAGATGAAACTATAGCTGAACCAAGGTGTGTAACCGCCTTTGACTTGATCGTCGCCGATGGGGAAAATCATTTTGTGAAGATGCGAGGATTTGAAAGTGCCAGGATTCTATCACGACCCTCTTCAAATCGCTCCTTTTAAAGGTCCCAGAAAGAACGAGGCCGGTTATAAACTTTTATGGTGTCGGAAATAGTCTGGATGAAATACCAGATGACCACGCCCGCCACGGGCAAGTAAGCCAAATCTCCCACGAAATGCATCCAAATGGGCAAGCTGACCGCCAGTACTATTGCAGTTTTCACGTAGTTCAACCGCTTGATGTGGCGATAAACATAGAACAGATGGAAGGCGCTGGCCAATTGCCAGATACCCAGCACGACCAGCATAATGTTGGTAGTAGCGACCCCGGAAGCGAAGCAGGCAAGTAGCACAATGGCCACTATCAGCAGTGCTTGACCCAGCAGGTCTATTTTCATCCTGAATTTTGAAATCATGGTTGGATTTGACGGTAGATTTTAGACACTAGACGTTAGACTTGAGATAACTTTGCCTCATTAATTCTAATGTCTCAAGCAAAGTTAAGATAATGACAATAACTCCCGAACTCGTTTCTGAACTGATACGCAAGCGCAGGTCCATTTTCCCGAAAACCTACAATCAAAAGCCCATTCCGAAGCATATTGTTGAGGAAATCCTTGAAAATGCCAACTGGGCACCCACCCATCGTTTCACCGAGCCTTGGCGTTTCAAGGTGCTGACTGGCCCGGCGCTCGAACGTTTGGGCGATTACCTAGCCAATTTTCACAAAAACAATACACCTGAGGAACAGTTTTCGGAGGCAAAATTTACGAAGTCAAAAGAAAACCCCCGCCGCTCGGCCTGCGTCATCGCCATCTGCCTACAACGGGATGCGGAAGAGCGGGTGCCCGAGTGGGAGGAACTTGCGGCAGTAGCTTGTGCTGTGCAAAATATGTGGCTCACTTGCACTGCCTACGGCATCGGCAGTTATTGGAGCACTCCACCAGCGGCTCTTGTGGCAGATGAGTTTTTGGGTTTGGCGGAAGGGGAGCGCTGCCTCGGCCTATTCTACATGGGCTACCACGATCTGCCGGAACTGCCCAGCAAGCGCAGCCCAATTTCAGAGAAAATAACTTGGATTTCAGCCTAAAACTACAGCATTGACGAGGCTTTCAGAAACTTTCCAACTGCCGCTGGGGCATGATTTCAAGCAGCGGGCTTTCGATTGGGCGACCAAATTCGAAGTAGCCTGCTACCTCGACAGCAATGGCTACCAAGGCGTCATCGGTGGAGAACATGATTGCCTGCTGGCAGTGGGGGCTGCTTCGCAAATCCGCCTAACCAACGAGTCTGGCGCTTTTGATTTACTGAAATCGTTTGTGGACGAAAAGCAGGACTGGCTGTTTGGCTACCTGACCTACGACCTAAAAAATGATGTGGAACCCCGCCTCAGTTCCAATAATTTTGACGGAATAGGTTTCCCGGCACTTCATTTTTTCCAACCAGAAATTGTTGTAGAAATTTCGGAAAGTCATGCGACGATATTTAGTTTACGCCAAAACACAAACATAATTTTTGAAGAAATACAGCAGTTTTCGCAGCCACCCTCACCCCTCACCCCTCATCCCTCACCCCTCATCCACCCCCGCATCTCCCGCTCCGACTACCTCGACACAGTACAGCAAATTCGTCAGCATATCCTCAGGGGCGATATTTATGAGATGAATTTTTGCCAGGAGTTTTTTGCGGAGCGATACCAACTGGATGCTATTTCCGCTTTCAAAAAACTGAATGCCCTCGGCAAGGCACCGTTCTCTACTTTTTACCGCCTGAATGATCGCTACCTGCTTTGCGCCAGCCCAGAGCGGTTTTTGAAAAAAACAGGACAAAAACTGATTTCACAGCCCATCAAAGGTACCATGCGCCGTGGGAAGAACGCTGAAGAAGACGCAGTTTTGCGCCAGCAGCTTTTTCAAAGTCCCAAGGACCGCTCCGAGAATGTTATGATTGTAGACTTGGTGCGGAACGACCTCGCACGCTCCTGTCGGGCAGGCTCGGTGCAAGTGGAGGAACTTTTTGGGGTGTACCAATTTGAGCAGGTTTTCCAACTGATTTCAACGGTGACGGGTGAGTTGGAGCCAGACGTTCATCCCGTGGACGCCATTCGCAGGGCCTTCCCGATGGGTTCGATGACGGGAGCCCCGAAAGTTCGGAGCATGGAATTGATTGAAGCTTATGAAAAAACGAAACGGGGACTTTACTCAGGGGCGGTGGGTTATTTTACGCCGCAGGGTGATTTTGACTTCAATGTGGTGATCCGCAGTATTTTATACAACGCCACCGACCAATACCTTTCCTTCCAAGCTGGGGGTGCCATCGTGTTCGATTCGGTGGCGGAAATGGAGTATGAAGAGAGTCTGCTCAAGGCGCAAGGCATGTTCAAAGTATTGGCTTGATATTTTTATTTCTTTATATGAGTGTTTTGGCAAGATAATTGTCTTGGTAGTCAATATAAGCATTTGGCGCAAATTCAATTTTAATTTTTCTAAGTTTTGCGCCCATCCAAATTCGAAATTTACTGATACTTAATTCGTCCCATGCAACATTTGTACATTCAATGTGAAAATCCATTTACACAGTTAAACTGTGTTGAGCGGGTTGCATGGGGGCGTCCTTCCCTTTCGTAAGTACCTTCCCTTCCAGCCTTCTCAGTTTTAAGATACTATTTCCAATCATCTCAAAAACGATTTAGGCTATGATTATTTTTCAATTGGCAATCGGAGCATTCTTTCTTGGCGGTGGCGTCATTACGTTGACCAACTGGCTTTCAGAAAGACTTGACAAGAAGAGCTTGAGGGCTTAAGAATTTGAGGGTTCAGGTTTTCCATTTTAAACCCTCAAATTTTCGACCACCTCAAAAGCACACCCCCACGACACGGTGTACCCACCGCCACCATGACCATAATTATGGATAATATTGGTGGCCGGTTCCCGCTCCAATCGAATCGTCGTTCTACCGGGCCGAAGGCCCACCGACACAGACTTCACTACCGCCGTCGCCAAAGCTGGTACCAAGTTTGAGCAGCGCCGCAGAATTCCCAAAGTATCTTCTTCATTAGGACTTTCATCGTCAATGGTCATTTGCGCCGTGCCTCCTAGCACGGTGCAATCTTTTCTCGGGAAAATATACGCCAGCGCATTGGGCCCCTCGTCATCGGCGAGGTAGGGGACGCTAGGCTGGTTCTCCACCCTTAATACCTGTCCACGAATCGGAAACACGTCCTTGTCACCGACAAGTTTACCAGCGTCAAGGCCCGTGCAGTTCACCAGCCAGTCAGCTTTGGCCGCCATTTCTGTGAGGTTTTTTACTTCGCAAACCGTCAGTTTGCCGCCATTATCCTGAAATTTATTTTGTAAAAATGGTAAGTAAATTGGCGTCTCAATCATTGGCACTTCAGCAATGAAGCCATGTTCGTAACCCGTTGGCAATTCACTGGCAGTAGCCCTGCGCATCCTTCCTTCAGGCATGGCAGCCGTCCAGTTTGGAAAATCATGTTGGTTATCCAAAACCAAAAAATCCACTAAGTGCACTCCACTCGAAGCATCTGCAGACATCACCTCGAAAACATTATAACTCGCCCTGCTCCATTGGTTCACCTTTTCCAATGGCTCCACATGGAAAGGCATCCAAATCGCCCCGGCCACTGCGGAGGTGGTTTCCATCGGCAAATTTTTGGTGAGAATTTCAACCTCGTGCCCTGCTTCCTGCAAGGCAATCGCTGTGGTTAAGCCAATGACGCCGCTGCCGATGACAGTTATTTTCATTAGGATGTAGTTGCAAGTTCACTGATAGCCAACCAACTCATCAGACCCATACCCACTAGCAGGCTGTCCTCGTCCACATCGAAGGTATCCGTGTGGATAGGTGAGGTGATACCACGGGCGACATTGCCAGTGCCAAGGCGGTAGAAGCAGGCAGGAATCACCTGCGAATAGTAGGCGAAATCCTCCGCTGTCATGCGCATGGGTAGGTCAACCACATTTACTTCCCCCAAAAAATCCACGGCATGTTGACGGGAGCGGGCTGTGAGTTCCTCATCGTTTTTGAGAAACGGATAGCCTTTTTCGATGTGAAAATCGCAACTGCCACCCATGCTTTCTGCCAGTGTTTCCGCCAGGTTTTTCATTAAAACATGAGCTTGGGCTCGCCACTCCTCGTCCATCGTGCGGAATGTTCCTTCCAGTTTTACCTCGTTTGGGATGACGTTGGTAGAACCGCCTGTCGAATTGATTTTGCCGAAGGTGATGACCGACGGAACGGTGGGATTCGATCGGCGGCTCACGATTTGCTGCATTGCTACCACAACATGTGATGCGATAAGCACAGGGTCAATATTTTCGTGGGGCATGGCACCGTGGCCACCTTTGCCCCGCACAGTCACATACAGTTCGTCTGCACTTGCCATGAACATGCCAGGTCGGAAGCCAACCTTACCCGCTGGCAAGGCTGGCAGTACGTGCTGGCCGATGATGTTTTTCGGCGTTGGATTTTCCAAAACACCTTCTGCGATGAGGATAGAGGCACCACCGGGCAGCCGCTCCTCTGCTGGCTGAAAAATCAGTTTGATGGTTCCTTCAAATTCGTTCTGCAACTCATTGAGGATGCGAGCTGCACCAAGTAGCGAGGCCGAGTGGACATCGTGGCCACAGGCGTGCATAATTCCTTGATTTTGAGACTTGTACGGCACGTCGTTCATCTCCGTGATGGGAAGTGCGTCAATGTCCGCCCGCAGGGCGATGGTCTTGCTCGTTGGATTTTTACCCTCGATATAGGCCACTACGCCATTTTCTCCCCAACCATGCTCATGCCGGATTCCGAAGGAAGCCAGCTTGCTGGAAATATATTTACCTGTCTCAACTTCTTTGAATGAAAGCTCTGGGTGACTATGCAGATGTCGTCTTATTTCAATGATTTCAGGATGAAAATCGCTGGCAAGCTGTTTGATTTTTTCTTTCACGTGCGTCATTTTTCTACAAAATACGGGAAGTAGAAGGGTTTGATTGGTTTTTATGAAAATAAAATGCGCATGGCGTTTTTTCACCATGCGCATTTTTAATAGTTTGAATATCTCAGAAATGCGGAGGCAGCCCTTGACTGCCCATTGGAAACTAACAAGCTGCCAACTTTTTAATCCAACCGTAAGTCTTCAAACTTACAATCAGGACATTCGCTTTTTGCGAAGGTAAAAGTGCTTGCAGCGACTGTTTTGTTTGGTGTTAACTTGTTGATTGTCAGGGTGTAGCGGGAGCCGTCCTTGCCAAAGGACTTTATGCTGACGATTTCCAAGGTCTTTTTGTCGAGCGTCAGTCTCACCTTGGAGTAATCGGTATTTTTACTTGTTGGTTTGAACTCAATCTGTTGAACGACTCTACCGTTTTCACTGAACTCGTTGGTGATGGCGTACAGATAATCTTTCCAAGCGTAGGCTTTGAGCAGGTCTTGAGGGGAAGAAATCCCGCCGTCACTGCCACCTTCCTCCATGTCATTGATTTGTACTTGTTTGGTTTTAGGAATGTATAGCCAAACTGATTTGCCATCACAAACCATGGTGCGGTCATTGAATTGGAGGCGATATTTTTCGGCTTGGGTTGTCAATGTGCCTTTTTGTGTTTGGGTTTTCTGCTGTGGCACTTCGATATCTAGGCTGAACTCAGCTTCCAAAGTGCCATAAGCCTCGTATTTTTTACGCATTTTCTCCAAAACAGCCTTTGCCTCTGGGTCCGAAACTTCCGCTTTGGCAGTTCCTGTAGTCTTCTTTTGGGCAAAAATTGCCGTAGAAACAAAGGTCAGGAGTAAAGCAATCATTATTTTTTGCATGGTTCTTCAATTTTTAGTTCAGTTGTCTAACGCATCAGACGTTCAATTATTCACTTTGCGACACGAGATAGGGTTAAAGATTCTTTAAAAAGCTTGCAATTGAAATTAGCCGACTCTAGAAATCTTTACCCCATGACCAGCCAAAACGCAGTGCCAGTTGCCCAAATGGGGCAGATGCATCCCCTTCGTTCGGTTTCGGGATATCGGTGTTGGAAACGAAGCGGTAACCGCCTTCCAAACCCAATCGGAACCAACGGAATAAGTTGATTTCAACACCAGCAGAGGGTTGTATTACAAAGATATAATCGTCGGGTTTGTCCTTTACTTTGATAGTGCCGCTGCCTATTAGGAAGTTCACTCTAGGATGTATCACCTTGTGGGTCTGGTGGCCATAACTCATCAAAAAGCCACCATAGCTGATATCGTATTTGCGGAGATTTCCGTTGTAAGTCGTTGATTCAGAACTACTTGACCCACTATACCCCAATAGCAGCGATTTGTTGAATTCAAGTCCGAAAACGCCCCCAAACATTCCATTGTTCTCCCCGTCGAAGCCGACTAGACCAAACTGGGAACCTCCCCAGAGGCCGGTTAGTTTCAGCCCAGTTTTGCCAATGAGTGTTTCGTCTTTTTGAGCAAACAATGCGGATGTAAACAAAAGAGTAGCAAAAACGGGAGCCAAATATTTTTTCATAATTGTCTGTTTTTGATTTGTAGGCAAAGGTACTACGGGGCAATCAGTATTGACAAATACAACTATGTGTTGCTTCGACGAACAGTCGTTTTTTGCGGAGCAAACACTACTGATGAAAAGGTGCTTCCTGTTTTTACAAGAATCTGACAAACCTAACGCGGGGGTAAATGTTGATTATGTGTCTTTAATTAACATCCGAGTAGAAACATTCTACATCCAGAAGTTATGATTTTAGTTGGTGAAAAATGGGCTCCGGCAGGCGTTAGCGCTTGACCGGGGCTTTTTTTGATAATTAGATTTTGAAATAGCTACAAAAGTCTTCCGTTTAAAATCCCAAAACTTCACTTCCAGTCCCAAGCCACAATCTCCCAGAGGTCGGTTTCATCTTTAAAAGTATGGATGGTCTGGAAACCGACCCGCTGGTGCGCCCGAATGGAGCGGGTGTTTCTACTTGCAATCTCTGTGATGACGAGGTCAAATTTACCCCCGTAAAGTTCCCGATGTTGTAGGTACATACCATCGAAAATACCTGCGCCTCGGTAGCCTTCTGCCACGCAAATCTGCCCCATCACGTAGTATGAATAATTCGAAATATTCTTGTTGTTAAAGCTCAGGCTATCGAACAAAATGAACATAGGTTTCAACACAGGAATTAAGTCTTGAAAGGTAGGTAGCATGACGAGTGCATACCCTGCCAATCGATCACCATCCTTGGCAATCACTTGCGGAATGGCCTCGTTCATTTTTTTTAACAACTCAAAATTGTGCTGAACGGTAACGAAGCCTTGAGTGGTCGCTACATCTGGGGAAACCTGGGTCGAAAGATTGGCCTGTTGTAAAGCGAGCACTTGCCTAATATCGTCGTCATTGGCAATAGTTGTAAAGCTAATATGAGGGGGATTGATACCGCTAATCATACCAGAAACCTAAATGCTTTAAACTTGCTCACCATTAGTTGGTACTTCTTCAATCGAATTTGTGCCGAGGTATTTGGCATGTACCAGTTCGGGGCTGGCTTGGAACATTTTCAGCACCGTAATTTCGTAGTTGCCTACCTGAATCGTCTCTCCTTCAGCGGGTATTTCATCAGTCACTTGCTGCAAAAGACCAGACATTGTATGATATTCCTCGCTCTCTGGGAATGGTTCGGGCAAGAATTCATTGATTTCATCCAATGGGTTTTGTGCTTGGATTTTGAAGGAGTTATCCTCCATTTTTTCCACGATTGGCGTCTCGGTATCGTATTCGTCCTGAATCTCGCCAACCAGTTCCTCAATGATGTCCTCCAACGTGATAAGACCTACAGTGCCACCAAATTCGTTAACGGCAATGGCCATCTGTGCCCGTTCTTTTTGCATGAGGCGGAGCAGTTGCAGCACTTTCTTATTGGAAGAAACATAAAGTATCGGGCGCATTATTTCCCGGATGTTCTTGCCTTCTTGCCTAGAAAGCAAAAGCAAATCCTTAGAGGTCACGAAGCCCAACACGTTGTCAATTGTTTCATCGTAAAGTGGGTATCGGGAGTAACCTTCCTGAATCGAAAAATCTATGGCTTCCTCCAGTGGCGTATCCACTTCTATGGCGGCGATTTGGGTGCGTGGTCGCAAAACCTGCCACACAAAACGATCGTCAAAATCAAAAACATTTTGAATCAACTCCCGCTCCGAGTCGTCGATTGCCCCGCCCTCGGCGCTTTCGGCAATTATAAGCTTTAGCTCTTCTTCCGTGTGGATGCCTTCATGCTCCAGAATTGGTTTGATGCCAATTAATTTCAAGATGAAATTAGCGAAGCCATTCAGGATGATGATAAAAGGCTTAAAAATCACATGGAAAATGCGCAGTGGAGCTGCCACGGCGAGTGTCGTATTGATGGGGTGACGGATGGCCAGCGATTTAGGTGCCAACTCCCCAAATACGATATGCAGCACCGTGATGGTTGCAAATGCGATGGGCAAGGCAATTTGATGAGATAATGCCTCGTCGACTTGCAGGTCGAACAAGCCCATGGTATTGATAATGATTTTGGAAACCACACTCTCACCGATCCAGCCGAGGCCGAGTGAGGCGAGCGTGATGCCTAATTGCGTAGCAGCGAGGTAAGCGTCGAGATTGCCCACGATGCTTTCGGCCATCCGAGCGGTGAAACTGGCACCAGAACGAACTTGAAGCTGTGAAATCCGAACCTTAACGATGGCAAATTCGGCGGCAACGAAGAACCCGTTCAGAAGAACTAATAATACAGTGAGTAATATGTCAGCAACCATGTAGGTGACTTGCGTCTTGTTGGAGAATCCTTTTTCTACGGAAAAGCGCCGTATTTGTTAGGAAATTGCCGCAAATGTAATTGTTTTTTAGATGATTGGGTTGGGTTTTCAGTGAAATGATGGGAAGACTGGCTAGGTGGCCGTTTCATTTTATTGAAAAAAAGCAAGCCTGCCGCATTCCAAACGCTGACAGGCTTGCCATTTTAGCATAGTTTCAGAAATTGTTTTAATCCTGCATTAGTACCCTAGTGCCCAATAATTTGCCCGATGAATCGAGCAATGTCAAATAGAGCATTCCTTTCGGAAAATCCTTCATTGAAGTCGAAAACTCTTCAGTGCCATTGGTTGCTTTCAATGGATAATGGCCAATTTCTTTGCCCGCTGCATCAGAAATATGAAGAACGGCAGGCGTTTTAATATCGTAAGCCAAAGTGAGATTGTCGCTTGCCGGGTTTGGGAAAATTTTGAAAGCAACCAGGTTAGGACTATCGGCTTTGGAATCGGCGTTGGGTAGGTTGGTCTTGTTTCCTGCGTCCAATTTAAACATCACGGGGAGCGTAAAAGACACTGCTACGGCTTTGCCGTCTTTCTTACCTGGAGACCAATCCGGCATCTCTTTGATAACCCTTAGTACCTCTTCATCACAACCACTGCCTACACTTTTTACAATTTCTGGACTAGAAATGCTGCCATCCTTTTCGATAACGAACTTGGCGACAACCATCCCTTCCACACCTTTGTCCCGAGCTTTAGCAGGGTATTTTATGTTGCCGTAAATAGTTTCAATTAATTTTGTTTCAGAACATTTTTTACGCTCATCTGTAGGGAGGCTTTCGCAACCCATCATTTCGGGCATTTCATCCAAGTCTTTAATTGTCAATAGTTTATCACTGACTTTTTCACTTGTGCTCCCATCTAATTCAAACCTTACAGGCAGTTTGAATTCTGTCCGAACAGGCTTGCCATCCTTCTTGCCCGGCACCCATTTCGGCATGGAACGGATGACCCGTTTCACTTCCTCGCCTGTACCTGCTTCGCCACCTCTGAGAATGTCAACATCGTAAATGGAGCCGTCCTTGTCCACCACGAATTTTGCAACCACCAGCCCTCCAAATCCTTTTTCTTGGGCTTCCTTCGGAAATTTTACCCCACTGAAGAGGAACTCAAGCAACTTGCTTTGGCTGCAATTATTACGTTCGGCTGCATCCGTCACATCTTCACAGCCGGGGAAACGAGGCATCTCCTCCACCGTCTGATAAACTTCATCGCCAGTGGGCACTGTGTCAGTCAAAACAAAATTGCTTTCTGGTTCAAGTAATTGATTATCAAGGGCTAAATTGTTGGTATCTGCTTTTTCTGCAAAAGAAAATGCAAGGCAAAGCAATGCCATGGCAGGCAGTAGGGCGAGGTACTTCCATGAAGCCCTTTTCGATGATTCAGTTTTAGTCATCATGACAATACGTTTTTTTAATTGTGAAGAAAAAAGTGAATTGGAGATGGCAACCTGCATTCCGGGGTGCGATTGCCTGAGCAACAAACGGCCGTATTGTTTCTTGTCAAAGCCCGCCGTCACATGGGCGTCGGCGAGGTATTCGTGGGTAGTTTTCACAGCTTTTTTGTAAAAATAGACGAACGGGACGCACCATGCGAAAGCCGCCACCAGTTCTAGCAGCACCACGTCGTGGCTGTGTTTTTGAAAAATATGCGCCTCCTCGTGCCGCACGATACTGTGGCGCTCCTCTTCCGTCGTCACGAAATTTTTGCTCCAAAAAAGGTTGTTGAAAAATGAGAACGGCAGATGCGGGGCGCTCGTTTCCACAAAGCGGTAACCACTGCTTGGTGTCACTTCGCTTCGTCGGTAGAGCTTGCTAATTTGGGACAGACCAAAGCCAAATCTTACCAATGCCAACATTACACCCAAGCAATATGTCCAAAACGCAACTGCTTGAAAATCAATGCTTTTCTCTCGTTGCGAAGCAGTGATAACAATTGCTTCAAACTCCTTCATCCCCACTGTGATGGGTTGTAACAGGTAGGCTGGTGAAGCTTCAGCAGCGGACAGGTCAATATCTAGTGCTGGGATGGCCAAACCTAGCAACAGCGTTGCGAGCAAGTACCAGCGGTTGGTGCAGTGGAAGGTCTCGGACCGCAGTAGCAAGTGGTAAATGCCGTAGAAAACTGCCCAGCACAGGGTGACTTCAAGTAGGTAATTAGTCATTGGTCAGTGATTGTTGTGGGCAATGAATTCAATCCTTCAGCCTTTCAATGAGTTCTGAAAGCTCGTCCTTGTCGATGTTTTCCTCCTTCACGAGAAAAGAGACAAGGTTGCTCATGGAGCCTTCGAAATAATCGGAGACGAGGCGGTTCAGTGTTGTTTTTGAATAATCCTCCTTCGTGATTACGGGGAAGTATTCGTAGGTGCGACCGTAGGCTTTGTGCGAAACGAAGCCCTTGTCTTCCAATATGCGCACGATGCTCGACACCGAACTTTGGGGCGTGGGCTTTCCCTTCAATTCATCGTAATGAGGCATGATGTCGCTGACGAGGCAGCGTTCCAGTCGCCAAATGATTTGCATTACTTCTTCTTCTGCTTTGGTCAATGATGTCATTTTTAACCTGTTTTGGTGGTACAGTGGCAAAGGTATTTCTAAAAAATTAGCCGTGCAACTATTTTTTAAGCTTTTTAACGTAAAAATACGTTGATTGATTTTTAAGATTGCTGGAATGTATTTTTTAGGAATAGACTGGCATCTTATTTTCTCAAGGATTCAAGCGCTTTTCACTAAAACCTTTTTCAGGAACGGATAGCTGAAAACAACTATCAATATCAGGGCTACTCCCCAGTAGAATCCGGCTGAAAGTTCTTTTTGCTCCCCCAAAATTATCCAGGCGAGAAAGATGCCATACACAGGCTCTAGGTTAACAGTGAGGGTAGAGGCGAAGGCGGATAGTACCTTCATAGAGCGGAGGGCTAGCACCCAGGTGAGGGTGGTACAGAGCAATGAAAGCACTACCAGCATGGCAAAATCTGTTGCCGAAGGCAATAAAATAGCATCCGGTTTTGAGCGAAAGAAAAATGGCAAGACTGCGCTCAGGAAGAGCCATGCACTGGTCATCTCGATGAAGGTGATAGGAAGTGGTTCTGCATTGTCTATCCATTTTTTGTTGAGCGTGCTGAACAGCGCTGCCAAAAAGCTGGACAGTAGGCCGACCAAAATGCCAAGGTGCATTTTTACCTCAACATTCTGTACGATGAGCGCCATACCTGGCACAATGAGAAATCCAATAAAGATTTCCGTCCAGTTCATTTTTTTGCGAAGCAAAATCGGCTCGATGAGCGAGGTGAAAAATGCACAGGTGGCCATGCATACAAGCGTAATGCTGGCATTGGCTAACTTGATGGCGCCATAAAATGTGAGCCAGTGCAGCCCTGTGAGTACGCCTACAAATCCGAATTGCAGGAGGTTGCTTCGAGTGAGATGTTTTATCTTCAGTCCATTGCGAAGCAGAAAAAGCACGCTGATGCTGGTAAGGAACACCCGCCACCACACCAATGCTAGTGCTGACAGTTGAATCAGGTCGCCGAGAATGGCTGTGAATCCCCAGAGGAACACGGCAATATGAAGTTCAAGATAAGCCCTGGCTTGGGACATTCTGGGTAATTGGTTGAAATGGAAAATTTTAGGAAGCACAAAAGAACAAAAATTGCTGTTGCTTGTTGGAAGCGGGTTTTGATTTTCCCCCAAACACCAAAATCGTTTAATATTCAAACCTTAACTCAAAAATTATGGCACTCAAATTAGGAGACAAAGCACCCGATTTTAAACTTTACAACACTGAAAAAAATGTGGTTTCACTCAGTGATTATGCTGGCAAAAACCTTGTCATCCTTTTTTTCCCACAATCTTTCACTGGTGTGTGCACGAAGGAGCTTTGCAATACCCGTGACGACATCGCATTTTACCAAAATATCGGCGCTGAGGTAGTAGCCGTTTCCGTGGACTCGATTTTCACCCTCGGAAAATTCAAGGAGGAACAAAAGCTGAACTTCCCGCTCCTGTCCGATTTCAACAAGGAAATGTCAACAGCTTACGATGCCATATACCACGATTGGATACTGGGAATGAAGGGCGTGAGCAAGCGAGCTGCGTTTGTTGTGGACAAAAATGGGATAATTCGTTACGCGGAAGTTTTGGAAAGTGCAGGAGATTTACCGAACTTTGACGCCGTCAAATCTACCTTGAACGAAATTGGAAATTGAGGAATTTGGATAAATTCCATGGGTTCCAATTTTCTAATTTTTAAATTCCAAAGGTCCATTTCCAGCCATGCCTAACGATCCTTTTTTTGAAGAAGATATAGATGTGCTCCTTGAAGAGGAGTTAACGGATGATACTGGTACTGGTGAAGTATCGCAGTTGATAGTTTACAACGACGAGGTGAACACTTTTGAGTGGGTCATCAAATGTTTTGAGGAGGTGCTTAAGCACAGCAATCAACAGGCTGAACAACTGTCAGTAATTATTCACACAAAAGGTAAAGCGACCGTAAAGACGGCGCCGTTGAAAGAGCTTCGTCCCAAAAAAGATGCATTGGTGGAGCGGGGGCTTTCAGCTGTAATAGAGGACTAGGAACTGATTGTATGATAATGGTCGCCACCTTATAACAAAGTGGCAGGCCAGCCATGAGAATTAGAGATTTTCATTCTCACGGGCAAGGAAAATTCTAATCCTTGCCCGTTTTTTTATTTTTTGCACAAAACCGAGAACATTGAATAAACCAATTAAACCATGCCTGTCTTTTGGCTAAAAAATGAGAACATTGACTTCCCTTCACCGGAGCTGGCCACGGAGGAGGGAATCCTCGCAGTGGGGGGTGACCTTTCCCCCGAACGTCTTCTTTCCGCATATCGAATGGGCATTTTCCCATGGTTCAATGAAGGGGAACCTGTAGCCTGGTGGTCACCTGACCCCCGCATGGTGCTGTTCCCTTCCGAGTTGATAGTGTCGAAAAGCATGCGCCCATATTTCAACCAACAAAAATTCAAGACCACCTTCGACGAAGCTTTTGAGGAAGTGATGCAACATTGCCAAAAGCCGAGAGGGAAGGGTTGGAGCGGCACCTGGATCACCCCTGAAATGTTGGAAGCCTACTGTCAACTGCACGAATTGGGTTACGCACATTCCGTTGAAGTATGGGATAAGGAAGGGCAGATGGTAGGTGGCCTTTATGGGGTAGCCATTGGCAAATGTTTCTTTGGTGAAAGCATGTTCACTAGTGTGAACAACGCCTCCAAGTTTGGCTTCATCACCTTAGTAAAAAGGTTAAAATCGCTCGGTTTTTGGCTCATCGACTGCCAACAGCAGACCCGCCATTTGGCGACTTTGGGAGCCAAACCTATTGCCCGTCAAGATTTTTTGAAGATTTTAAAGAAAAATGAACTGGAAAAATCCCTGAGAGGTCACTGGGGCGGGTTTCTTTGACAGTTGAGTGCTTTCGGAATAATTAGCGGCCATTCAGATTATTGCAGAACATCCTACCTTGATTTTGCAGCGCTGCAAAACATAAAAAATAGGCTTTGTCTTTGGCCGCCTCAACTGCTTGAGAATAGGCAAAAACAAAGTTTTCGAACAAGAAAAAAAGTAAATACTGTTTTTTGAAAAGAGGCCGGAATGCCTACCTTTGCACCGCTTTTCAAAAAGAGGGCCGAAATGCCACAAAAAATAATTCTGATGCGTCGCTATTTTCTTAGTTTTATTTGCCTTCTCAGCCTTTCTGTTTTTGCTTTTTCACAAGAACATCAAGAGAACCCTACGGGCGAAGGGCAGCAAGAGGTTGAACATGGCTGTGGCGAACAGGCTGAGCATGAGTTTGACCCAGGCGCAACTGCCTTCCACCACATTGCCGACCAAAACATCTACAGTATTGGTCCTTGGAACTTTCCACTCCCATGTTTCCTGTATGCACCTGGTCACGGTTGGTCAGTTTTTTCCTCTGGAAAATTTCATGCGGATGCACACGGCAATGGCCATGTCGCTGTTGATGGATACGTACTGGTGGAGGGAATGGTAAACCGAATTGAGGATGCTTCCTTCCCTATGGGTGAAGTGGAGGTAGGTCACCACCCTTATTTCCAAAAAGTCAAAAATGCAGAAGGTGTTGAAAAGGATATAGCCCATATCTGTTACAACTCCCATTTATACACGACCAGAGAGCGCAGTACAGCTGACGGTGGGCTTTTCGGTGGTGGTGTGACCAACTTCTATGACTTCTCGCTGACGAAGAACGTCACTTCCATGATCATCATTTTTGCGTTGTTGTCATGGATGTTCTTATCGGTAGCAAAAGCCTACAAACAACGTGACGGCATGGCTCCGAAGGGTCTACAAGGTTTCATCGAACCAATTTTCTTATTCATACAAGACGAAGTTGCCAAGCCATTTTTGGGGCATAAATGGGAGCAGTACCTTCCATTTCTGATGGCGCTTTTCTTTTTCATTCTGGGCTTGAACCTGTTCGGTCAAATCCCATTTCTAGGCGGTTCCAACGTGACTGGTAACCTCGCTGTCACTATGGTGCTAGCAATCATCACATTTCTAGTGGTGAACCTCAGCGGCAACAAACACTACTGGGAGCACATCTTTTGGATGCCTGGTGTGCCTGCTTGGGTGAAAATTATTTTGACACCAGTTGAAATTTTAGGTGTGTTCATCAAGCCAATGACCTTGATGCTTCGTCTTTTTGCGAACATCACCGCTGGTCACATGGTAATGGTGATTTTTGTCGGGCTGATATTCGTATTTAGTGAAAGCGGCATCAATGCTGGTGCTGGCTATGGAACAGCGGTTGGTTCCACTTTGCTTACATTGTTCATGATGAGCATTGAATTGCTAGTGGCCTTCATCCAAGCGTTCGTTTTCACCATCTTGACTGCTTCCTATATCGGAGCGGCTACGGAAGAGGCGCACCATTAAATTATTAGGTAAGCAATTCAAAAAATCTTTTTTATAACCTTTAAATATTTCGAATTATGGGTGGTTCAATAGCCGCAATCGGAATGGGTCTCGCAGTAATTGGTGCTGGTATCGGCATCGGCCAAATTGGTGGCAAAGCAATGGAAGCCATTGCTCGCCAGCCAGAGGCAGTAGGTGACATCCGTGCGAACATGATTTTGACTGCAGCCCTCGTGGAAGGTGCTGCGCTCATCGCAATCGTGGTTTCGTTCCTTGTTAAGTAAGCCTTAGCTGCGATCCGCAAAAAGAGCGGTAGCCTACGGTGACGGTTGGTCGCTGGGGCTACCAATTTTAAGTTGGCAGTTAGACAGTGGGCAATTTGCAGTCAAAGCGGGTTGCTCAAATTCAAAGAAAGAAATAACAAATCGTCATGATTTTTCTAATAGACTTTACACCTATCAAGCCGGATTTCGGCCTCATCTTTTGGACGACCGTCATCTTCCTCATTTTCTGGTTGATGATTGGAAAGTTCGCTTTCCGTCCCATTGCCTCCGCCCTTAAGAAGCGCGAATCAGACATCCAAGGCTCCCTCGATGAAGCCAAGCGGGTACGGCAGGAAATGGCCAATCTAAAAGCGGAAAATGAAGCCCTGCTCGTGCAAGCCCGTGAGGAACGTGCCCAGATTTTGAAGGAAGCCAAGGACGCTGGCAACAAGCTCGTGGAAGAGGCCAAAATCAAAGCCAAGGATGAGGCTCAGAAAATCGTAGCCTCTGCCAAGGAGCAAATTGAAAACCAGAAAATGGCTGCAATCACTGACCTTAAAAATCAGGTAGGTGCATTCTCCATTTCAATTGCTGAAAAAGTTATCCGTCGGGAACTCAGTGGCAACAAAGAGCAAGAAGCCTTTGTGAATGATTTGGTGAAGGAAATTAAATTGAATTAATGATGAATGGTAAATGGTGAATAGTCAAATCTGGCACATTCACCATTCACCATTCATCATTCATCATTGAAACAAGATGAGTGTTCAAAGAATAGCATCAAGGTACGCCAAGTCCCTGATTGACCTTGCTCAAGAGCAGGGGAAGCTCGAAAGGGTGTTGGAAGACGTGCAATCTTTCCAGCAAGTGGCCAAGAATCGTGATTTCTTGCTCATGCTGCGAAGCCCTGTCGTCAAAGCAGATACCAAAGAAAAAGTTTTTAAGCAGCTTTTTACAGGAAAGTACGATGAAACAACCCTTGCTTTTCTGCATATTTTGCTTCGCAAGGGCCGTGAATCTCAGCTGGCGGAAATCGCAAATGAGTTTATTGACCAGTACAAAGCTATCAAGCATATTTCTACCGTGAAATTGGTGACTGCTTCTAAACTTAGCGAAGAGACTGTGAAAACTATTCACGAAAAACTCCTTGCCAGTACTTCCACTGACAAAAATGTGGAACTGGAAACGGAAGTAGATCCAGACCTCCTCGGTGGTTTTGTCATTGAGTTTGAGGACAAACTCTACGATGCAAGCGTTGCCCACAAACTGGCTCAACTGAAAAAGAATTTTAAAGACAATCTTTACATCTCGCAAATAATGGCTTAAAATAAGGATTGATGGGTTGAAGGATTGAAGGATTGAGGGGTTCGAGATACCCTTGCCTTCTGCCCTTCAATCCTTCAGTCCTTCAATCCTTAATAAATATGATTGACGTAAAACCAGACGAAATTTCCGCCATACTCAAGCAGCAATTGAGCGGATTTAGCTCGGCTACCGAACTGGAAGAGGTAGGTACAGTGCTTCAGGTAGGTGACGGTATCGCCCGTGTGTACGGCCTGAACAAAGCACAAGCTGGTGAACTTGTTGAGTTCGAAACAGGTGTGCAAGCCGTTGTACTCAACTTGGAAGAAGACAACGTCGGTGTGGTACTCATGGGCTCCGGCGACCATATCCGGGAAGGCTCTACTGTGCGTCGCACAGGCCGTATCGCTTCCTTGGAGGTAGGTGAGGAGTACGTTGGCCGGGTAGTGAACCCACTGGGACAACCGATCGATGGTAAAGGCCCAATCGGTGGCAAGAAGTATGAAATGCCGCTGGAGCGCAAAGCCCCCGGTGTAATCTTCCGCCAGCCGGTGAACGAGCCACTTCAAACTGGTATCAAAGCGATTGACTCCATGATTCCAATTGGCCGTGGCCAACGGGAGTTGATCATTGGCGACCGCCAAACAGGCAAGACCGCCATTGCCATTGACACCATCATCAATCAAAAAGAATTCTACGATAGGGGCGAGCCTGTATTCTGCATCTATGTTGCCGCAGGACAAAAATCCTCTACCGTTGCCAACGTGGCAAAAACGCTGGAAGACGCTGGCGCAATGGCTTATACTGTCATCGTGTCTGCTTCTGCTTCTGACCCTGCTCCGCTGATTTTCTACGCACCATACGCAGGTGCTTGTATCGGCGAGTACTTCCGTGACACGGGTCGCCCAGCGCTTATCATCTACGATGACCTTTCTAAGCAGGCCGTGGCTTACCGTGAGGTATCGCTTTTGCTCCGCCGCCCACCGGGACGTGAGGCTTACCCAGGTGACATCTTCTACCTGCACAGCCGCTTGCTGGAGCGTGCAGCGAAGGTCATCAACAACGACGCTATTGCACAAACGATGAACGACCTTCCGCCAAGTCTCAAAGAGGCTGGTATCGTGAAAGGTGGTGGTTCCTTGACTGCACTTCCTATCATCGAGACACAGGCAGGTGACGTATCGGCGTACATTCCGACAAACGTAATCTCCATCACCGATGGCCAGATATTCCTCGAAACGAACCTTTTCAACGCTGGTATCCGTCCTGCCATCAACGTGGGTATTTCCGTGAGCCGGGTAGGTGGTTCGGCGCAGATTAAGTCGATGAAGAAGGTGTCCGGTACCCTGAAGATTGACCAAGCGCAGTACCGTGAGTTGGAGGCTTTCTCCAAATTCGGCTCTGACCTTGACGCTGCCACTGTTGCAGTACTTGAAAAGGGCAAGCGTAACGTGGAAATATTGAAGCAGCCTCAGTATTCACCAGTTGCAGTTGAGAAGCAAGTAGCTATCATTTATCTTGGCACAAAAGGTCTTCTCAAAGATGTGCCTGTGGAAAAAGTGAAGGAATTTGAAGAGATATTCCTCCTAAAACTAGAGCAGTTGCACCCAAGTGTTCTTGATGATTTCCGTAAAGGAGGCCTCAGTAACGAATCTTTGGCTACCGTAGAAAAACTCGCTGCGGAATTGGTGCAGCAGTACAAGAAATAATGATGAATTATGAATGATAAATGGTAAATGATGGGCTTTTCGAAGATTCATCATTTGCCATTCATCATTCATCATTAGGATAAAATGGCAAACTTAAAAGCAGTTCGGGAGCGAATTACTTCCGTTGGAAATACACAGCAGATTACGAAGGCCATGAAAATGGTATCAGCGGCGAAATTGCGCAGGGCGCAACAAGCTGTACAGCAAATCCGCCCGTATGCCGACAAGCAGAACGAGATGCTCCGCAATATCCTGTCGAACCTTGGTGGCCAAGCCAGTACGTCATTTGGCGTGGAGCGTGCGCTGAACAAAGCCTGCATGGTGGTCGTGACTTCTAATCGGGGTCTTTGTGGTGCGTTCAACACCAACGTTATCAAAGAGGCGATTCAAACCATTGAAGGCAAATATGCGGATGCTTGGAAGTCCGGCAATTTGACCATTTTGCCTATCGGTAAAAAAGGTTACGATGTATTGCGCAGGCGCTACCCAAATGTCACGTTCATTAGAACTTATGTTGAAATCTTCAGCGACCTAAGCTTCGAAAACGTGGCACAGGTCTCACAACTGTTGATGGATGAATTCGAGGCTGGCAATTTCGATGGTGTAACGGTGTCTTATGGTCGTTTTAAAAACGCTGCAACGCAGTTCCCAGAAGCTGAGCAATGGCTGCCTGTGCCGAAAATGGAGTCTACTGGCGATACTACTGCCAAGGCGGATTATATTTTCGAGCCAGATATGGAAGGGCTTCTCAAAATCCTAGTGCCCAGCATCCTGCAGACGACTTTCCAGAAATACCTGCTCGACACGCATGCCTCAGAGCATGGTGCCCGCATGACAGCTATGGACAAGGCGACGGAAAACGCCAACGAAATGCTCAAAGACTTGAAACTCATGTACAACAAAGCCCGTCAAGAAGCCATTACTGGCGAAATCCTTGAGATTGTAGGCGGTGCTGCGGCGCTTGAGTCGGCTTAAGAGAGTTTATAGTTCGGCAGATAGGCTGTCGTTTGACAGCCCGAAAGTCCAAGTTTTACGTAAAATAAAGAGGTGGTATACTTGAAAAAGTTTACCACCTCTTGTTGTTCAAGCTAGTTTCTGACTAAACAATTGCATCCCAACTACCAACTAGGAAACCGGTCAAATAGCAACTAAACTATGTTCTCCCACCTCGCCAATTTCCGCCATCATCCTGTCGTGCAAGCCACTGGCCTGCTGTTCGGTTTTTTTGGTATTCTGTTCGGCACCTGGGCTGCACTCATTCCATTCATCAAACAAAAATTTGGGTTAGATGAAGCACAGCTCGGCATGCTGCTACTCTGTCTTCCGGCTGGCATCACGCTGATGAACCCCTTCTCCGTGCCCATCCTTCACAAATTAGGAGCTGTTCGTTCTGCCATTTTCGCATTGCCGTTGGCAGCAGCCATGTTCGTTTTGCCATTTGCCATGCCGAACGTTTGGTTAACTGGAGTATCGCTGTTTTTGGCGGGCACTGTTTTCTCGATGGTGAATGTCTCGATGAATACCTGCGCTTCACAAATTGAACAACAACTTGACCTGCGCATCATGTCCACCTGCCACGGATTGTGGAGCACTGGAGCCATGCTCGGCGCAGCAATAGCAAGCTTGGCAACAGGCTGGGGACTTCCGCCAGTAGCCTACGTCGCAATAGTTTTTCTGGCCGAATGCATCGTTGTTTTAAGCTCAAAAAATGCTTTAGCAGGTGTACCCGAAGAATCCCATTTGCCGCTGGCTGATGCTGATGCCAAAAGCCCAGGAAAGCCCAGTGGCTTCATTTTGCCTAACAAGGCGCTCTGGGTACTGGTGACCATCAGCTTGGGCACCAATTTGACAGAAGGTACGATGTCTGATTGGTCTGCGGTGTACCTGCGGGACGTAGTAGGCAGCCCAGAAGCAGTAGCTGGATGGGGCTTTTCAGCCTATGCCTTTTTCATGGCGGGCGGGCGTTTCCTTGGTGATGCATTGATTGGTCGGTTTGGCAGCAAGCCCGTACTGCGCATGGGTGGCCTGATTGCTGCGGCTGGGCTGCTCTTGGCGGTATTTCTCCCGCATACGCCTACTGTATTGGTTGGCTTCGCAATGGTCGGAGCGGGTGTTTCGTTGGGCGCTCCCATCCTCTATGCTGCGGCAGCCAAAGTGCCGGGAATGGCAAAAGGGGCTGGCCTGGCTACAATGAACACCTTTGCGATGATTGGTTTTATGGGAGGCCCGGCAGTCATTGGCTTTGTGGCAAAGGCATTCAGCCTGCCTATGGCATTTGTATTGGTGGCTGGGTTTGCACTCTTCTGGGCGTGGAGGACGGGAGCATTAGTTGGAAAATAACAACTGTAAGATATGGTTAATGGGGAAAAACTGTCCTGCCGTTTTTATGATATATAATACCTCCTTAAAAATATGCCTTAGTTAGACTCCCAGAAATTGTCATTTACACAAACCCGACATGTCACCAACGGCACAGATAACTAATAGCATTAACCCAGCTCCACTGCATAGTTAAACGGCACTTTCGCCCGTCTCACCTTGTATTATGCCCGTCTCAAGGGGTCACCTATTGCCTAGCAAAAACAACGGATCTAATTTTGCACCATCATTCATGAAATTAAACTTTTTTTGACGTGAAATACAGACTTTTAAGAAAATCCAATAGACCTGATTAGTTCATATCAGACCTCCTCCAGCGAAGATTTCCAGCAGTTCTGATGGTGATAGTTGCTTCGCTCACTAGATGGTAATACATGAAGCGGGTACCCCAATTAAGGTGACAATAGCTATGTGACCAACATCATATTGCGTTCATTGGATGCCAAGGTCATTCATGTCTATCATTATTTGGTGAAAATCATACTAAATCCTTTTAGTTGCCTAACTAATAAAAGTCATTAAATACTACTTTATCCATGAAGCAAGCATTGTTGTTGTTTAGCTGCCTGATGTTCCTATGTAGCATCGGATGCAAAGAAGAAAAGCAGGAAGCGGAAGAAAAAGCAACCTATACTGTTACAAGTCCAATGCGGTTGGACACTTCCTTCACCCAAGAATATGTGGCTCAAATACAGTCCGTCAAGAACATTGAAATAAGGGCGCTGGAGAAAGGCTATCTGCAAAGCATAAATGTGGACGAAGGCCATTTCGTGCATGCAGGTCAGGTGCTTTTTAAAATCATGCCCACCATGTACGAGGCGGAGCTGTTGAAGGCTACAGCGGCGGCGAAGGAGGCCGAATTGGAGTTGCAGAATTCAAAGGCGCTTTCCGATAAGGACATTGTTTCAAAATCCGAATCCGCCATCGCACAGGCCAAGCTGGACGAAGCCAATGCCGAAGTGAAACTTGCTCAAATGCACCTTTCATTGACGGAAATAAAAGCACCATTCGATGGGGTGATTGACCGCATCCCATTAAAACTCGGCAGCTTGATTGATGAGGGTGAACTGCTCACCACCCTGTCCGATAATAAGTCGGTATATGCCTATTTCAACGTGCCGGAAAGCCAATATTTAAGTTATGAAAACCAGGCAGGCACCAATAACAAGCAGCAAGAGGTTTCATTAAAATTGGCCAATAATCAATTGCATAAGTATAAAGGCTTTATCGAAACAATTGAAGGACAGTTTGACAATGAGACAGGCAATATCGCTTTCCGTGCAAAATTTCCCAATCCAGATTTATTGCTGAAACATGGCGAGACCGGAAAAGTATTGATGACCGTTCCATTAAAGGATGCCCTTATTATTCCACAAAAAGCGACTTATGAGCTTCAGGACAAAATATATGTGTTTGTGGTGGGCAAGGATGACAAGGTAAGTTCAAGGAGCATTACTATTAAATCCAAACTGCCAAACTTATACGTATTGGAATCCGGGTTGCAAGATGGGGAAAAAATCCTGTTGGATGGGGTACAGAACGTAAGGGACGACGATAAGATAGAGTATAAGTATGAAGAACCGAAGGATGTCGTCTTTAATCTCCAATTGATTAAGTAAATAGTATTCATCATGCATGTAGGATATGGACTTCCGAAGGCTCCAAGCCTTCGGAAGTCTGCAAACGCTACCCACCCAGCATCCAGCACAGCAGACTCATTCATCTTTCCAAGCGCAACCAATGTTTAATAAATTCATCCATAGGCCCGTCCTTTCCATTGTAATATCCCTGATTATTTCCCTGTTGGGAGTTATTGCATTGGTACAATTGCCTGTCACCCAATTCCCTTCCATATCTCCGCCAAAAGTAAACGTCACGGCAGAGTACCCCGGTGCAAACGGTGAACTGATGATAAAAGCGGTGGTAATACCCATCGAAAGGGCCCTCAATGGTATCCCAGGTATAAAATATATTGCCTCTGACGCAGGTAATGATGGGGAAGCCTCCATACAAGTGGTTTTCAATACAGGTACCGACCCCAACGTGGCTTCCCTCAATATCCAAAACAGGGTGGCTTCCGTCATCAACAAGCTCCCACCTATCGTGGTGCGGGAAGGCGTCAAGATTTCACGGGAAGAGTCCAATATGTTGATGTACCTGAACTTATACAGCACGGACAGCACATTGGACGAAAAATTCATGTACAATTTTGCGGAAATAAACCTGCTCTCCGAGCTGAAAAGCGTGGACGGCGTTGGCTTTGCCGATGTATTGGGCGAGCGGGAATATTCCATGCGTATATGGCTCAAGCCCGACCGCATGACCGCCTATAAAATCTCGCCAGATGATGTATTGAAAGCATTGGACGAACAGAGCTTGGAAGCATCGCCAGGGCGGACGGGCGAGGCATCCGGCAAAAGCTCCAATGCGTTTGAATATGTGCTGAAATATCCGGGGCGTTTTACCACCAAAGAAGAATATGAGAATATCGTATTGCGGGCAAACTCCGACGGGGAAATGCTGCGCATTAAGGACGTGGCCGATGTGGAATTTGCCAGCGCATACTATGATATTTATTCAAAATTAAATGGCAAGCCGTCTGCTGCCATTGTGATTAAGCAATCGTATGGCAGCAATGCACAGGATGTCATAGAACGGGTAAAAGCCAGGCTGGCCGACATCAAAGAGACTTCGTTCCCGAAGGGAATGAACTATGAAATCAGTTATGACGTATCCAAGTTCCTCGATGCATCCATTGAAAAGGTGTTGCATACATTGGTAGAGGCATTCCTATTGGTCGGTCTGGTGGTGTTTTTATTCTTGGCCGATTGGCGCTCTACATTGATACCAGCCATTGCCGTTCCTGTGTCCTTGGTGGGTACTTTCCTGTTCATGCAGGTATTTGGCATCACACTCAACCTCATCACCCTTTTTGCCTTGGTATTGTCCATCGGTATTGTGGTGGACAACGCCATCGTGGTGGTGGAGGCAGTACACGCCAAGATGGAAGAAAAGGGTTTAAGCCCCGTGTATGCCACCGAAGAGGCCATGCACGAAATCAGCGGGGCCATCATTGCCATCACATTGGTCATGGCGGCGGTGTTCATACCCGTGGCATTCATGTCAGGACCGGTCGGCATATTTTACCGTCAGTTTTCCATTACGATGTCCACTTCTATTGTCCTATCAGGTTTTGTGGCACTGACGCTGACACCCGCCTTGTGTGCCGCCATGCTGAAGGACAAACACCACAAGAAAAACAAAAACCTATTGGACCGTGGGTTGGAAGGTTTCAACAATGGGTTCGAGCGGGTTTTGGGCAAATACAAGCGCCTCGTTTCCGTCATCGTAAACAGAAGGGTGGTGACCTTCTTGATGTTGGTGGCATTTTGCGCAGCAACCTTCTTGGTGAGCAAGGGCGTGCCTTCTGGCTTTATCCCCAACGAAGACCAAGGTACTTTCTATGCCATTGTGCAAACACCCCCAGGTTCTACCTTGGAGCGCACCGACGAAGCGGTAGGCGAGTTGCAGAAATTGGCTCAAAAGATTGAGGGCATCAAATCCGTATCATCCCTGGCAGGCTACGAAATCCTGACAGAAGGTACTGGCTCCAACACTGGTACTTGCCTCATCAACCTCAATGACTGGAACGATAGGACGCACTCCCTCCAACAAATCATGAAAGAGCTGGAGGAGAAATCAAAAGAGATACAAGGTGCCAATATCGAGTTCTTCCCGCCGCCTGCCGTGCCCGGTTATGGTGCTGCTGGTGGCTTTGAGCTGCGCTTGTTGGACAAAATGGGCAGTGGCAATTACAAGAAAATGGAAGAGGTCAATAAGAACTTCGTGGCCGAACTGGAAAAAAGGCCGGAACTGACCTCTGTATTCAGCTTCTATAGCGCCAGCTTCCCGCAATATATGCTCAAGGTGGACAACGACGCAGCACAGCAGAAAGGCGTCAGCATCGAGAATGCCATGAACACCCTTTCCACGTTGATTGGCAGTAACTATGAAACGAACTTCATCAAGTTTGACCGCCAATACAAGGTCATGGTGCAGGCGCTGCCGGAATACCGTGCATTGCCGGAGGATATATTGAAGTTATTTGTGAAAAATGAAGAAGGGGAGATGGTGCCATATTCTTCTTTTATGCACATGGAAAAAGTATATGGCTTGTCGGAAATAACCCGGCACAACCTCTATAACTCCACCGAAATAAGCGGCTCGCCATCGCCCGGATACAGTAGCGGGGAGGCCATCGCCGCCATCAACGAAGTGGCCAAGAAAACACTGCCGAGGGGCTATGGCATTGACTGGGCAGGTATATCAAAAGACGAGGTAGCACAGGGCAATACGGCCATCTATATCTTTATCATCAGCTTGATATTCGTATATCTCCTATTGGCGGCACAATATGAGAGCTTCATACTGCCTTTGCCAGTAATACTTTCACTCCCTGCGGGTATATTCGGCGCCTTCCTTTTCCTGAAACTGTTCGGATTGGAAAATAATATCTACGCACAGGTGGCCATGGTCATGCTGATTGGTTTGTTGGGTAAAAACGCCGTGCTCATCGTCGAGTTTGCGGCGCAAAAACATGCCGCAGGCCGCAGCGTCTTCGATGCCGCCATTGAAGGTGCTGGCTCCCGTTTCCGCCCGATTCTGATGACTTCCTTTGCCTTTATTGCGGGCCTTGTGCCACTGGTAGTAGCCACCGGGCCGGGCGCTATGGGCAACCGTACCATCGGCTCTGCGGCAGCAGGCGGCATGTTTGTGGGAACCATATTTGGCGTGCTGGTCATACCCGGATTGTATTACCTGTTTGCTGTAATGATTGAAAACAAACCCATTGTAGAAGACCAGTGGGAGAATCCATTAACTGAAGAATTTGACAATAATGCACCTAAATAAAAATCACCTTTTAGCCATACTCCTTTGCAGCAGCCTGTTCTATACGAGCTGCAAAATACCTGTGCTGGTGCAGTCGCCAAATGCAATGGCAGCACCCGCAGCGTTCGGCACCAGCACGGATAGCACCAGCAGTGCGGCCTTGCAGTACAGGCAGTTTTTCAAGGATAAATACCTGGTGGCGCTGATTGACACGGCCTTGCTCAACAACCAGGAAATGAATATCGCCTTGCAGGAAATCGAAATGACCCGCAACGATATTCAGGCCCGCCAAGGCGATATATTGCCACAAGTGGAGGCTGGCGGCGGCATTGGCATCGAAAAAGCAGCGAGATATACCAGCCAAGGTGCTGGCGATGCTTCCACGGACATTACCGAAGGGAAGGAAGTGCCGGAATGGCTGCCAGATTACAAGGGCGGCGTGTTTGCAAGCTGGGAGGTGGACATCTGGAAGAAACTGCGCACGGCAAAGCAAGCGGCCATACAGCGCTATCTCGCTTCGGTGGAGGGCCGGAAATTCATCACGACCAATCTGATTGCCGAGATTGCCAACGCCTATTATGAATTGCTGGCACTGGACAACCAACTCGATTTCGTCCAGCAAAACATCAAACTGCAACAAAATGCGCTGGACATTGTGCGCCTCCAAAAACAGGCCGCCGCTGCCAACGAACTGGCCGTCAAGAAGTTTGAGGCAGAGGTATTGGGCTCCCAAAGTCTGGAATTTGGCATTTTACAAAAAATAAAAGCGACCGAGAATGAACTGAACTACCTCCTGGGCCGCTATCCACAGCCCATAGAAAGGGACCGTTCGGGCATATTGAACCTGATGCCATCGGCTGTTTCGGCAGGCATTCCTTCCCAATTATTGAACAACAGGCCGGATATAAAACAAGCGGAACTCGAACTGTCGGCAGCGAAGTTGGACGTGAACGTGGCCCGTGCGGAGTTTTACCCGCATTTGGATATAACAGCGGGCTTGGGCTTGCAGGCATTTAATCCTAAATACCTGATTAAATTCCCGGAATCATTATTGTTTAACCTGGCAGGTGATATAGCTGGCCCCATTATCAATAGAAATGCTATAACAGCGGAATATAATAATGCCAATGCCCGGCAGATACAGGCGGTATATAATTATGATAGGACTGTCCTGAATGCCTATGTGGAAGTGGCCACAGAATTGTCCAATATTGACAACCTGCAACAACAATATAGCCTGCAAACAAAGCAGGTGGAAACATTGACCGCAGCGATAGATATATCCACCGATTTATTCAAATCGGCCCGGGCGGATTATTTGGAAGTATTGCTTACGCAAAGGGATGCGCTGGAAACCAAGCTGGAATTAATAGAGACTAAACTGCAACAGTTCAATGCATCCACCAATGTATATCGGGCATTGGGCGGTGGTGGGCAATAATAGACCTGCGGGCATCAGCATCATGGATAAATAACGTCTATACCTAACCTCTTTTTTTGTGTTGATTCTATTGTCAAATGAAATAGCCCTGGATAATATCCGGGGCTATTCATATTTAATCCCTTCGGGATTTCAGGGCCAACCATTCACCGTTCACTCAAACCGCTTTCACCACAATCTCTATCACCGACCCTTCGCCTGTGCCGGGCACATCGCTCTTGAAGCCCGTGATGCGGATAATGGACGAACCCGACGGCAGCCCCTTGATAATAAACTTGCTCAAGGTAAAGGCTCTCAATACCCGCCAGCTATCATCCGCCAGCTTCAGCTCCACTTGGAACATATCGAAACCGCCACGGCTGGCCAGGCGCACCATCGCTTCCCCATCGCCGGGGCCGGGCTTTACATCCCTCACGACGATGCCAGAGGTATGCTTTGGCGTGGTGGTCTCCTTGCTCAGCTTAAAGCCGCTCAGCTCCGCAATATAGCGGTTGCCGTTGGCCACACCATAGACGTAGGCCGCCAGTTGGCGCAGCAGCTCCAATAATTCGAGTTTCTTTTGCTTCAATACAATACGGCTCGCATCATTGGCGAGGTTTTCCGCCACGTTTGCTGCCGACATGGCATCCTTGGCGGCAGTCAGGGCCAGCAGCGTAGGGGCGGGTGTTTCGAATACCTCCGGGTTAGCGCTGATGCCAGCGTGAACATCTGCGTAGAGGTTTTCGAAATCAATGACGGGTGCTTTTTCATTAGGTAATAAAATGGTACTGCTTCATAAACTGTGTAAAATGGGGAAAAGGCACAGCTAGAGGTCAAGTGACCGCTTAGCAGCAAGAAAAATAGTGGTAGATTGGCCGTGTCAAGGTTTGCGACCGCAGGGAGCAACCCGCAGGGTTCGACC